>CAVYOW010000001.1:0-804608 GCA_963770235.1 uncultured Acidobacteriaceae bacterium
ACATGGGCATCCAGGCCAATGAACCGGGTGCAAATCTCTTGAACTATTACACGCCGGGTTTTGTGCCCACGTTTATTTACCACACCGACGAATTCACGTTTGGGGTCACTTGGTATCCGAATTATTGGGTCAAGTATTCAGTGAATCTGGGTATCGACCAGTTGAAGGATACCCAGCACCATCGGCGCGGTGCCGCAGAATTATTACGTGGTTTTGCAGCAGTTACAGTTCAGGTTCTAGTCCGCTCGGGTATCGATTGCGGATCGGAACGGTTAATAAGTTCGGTAAAGGCCGGGGCTGGCGCAGGCTGGTCCTGAAGGGAAATCGCAGGAGGGAATTCGATGAGACCGAGGATTCTTCTTACTGATTCTTTTCACCGCGCTGTTTGTGATCCTGAGCGGCTGCGGCACGACGCCGAATTGCCCCACTTGCGGCACCACGATCAATGGCGCCTACGCCATCATCAACGTCATTCCCGTGCCCGAGCACAATTCTACCGGCGAGCCCGGCGGCCCGTTCAACTCTTTCGACATCAGCACGATCGCCCCGAACCCGACGGGGTCGGGAGGGCCTTATCTGGATTACATTTCCGACCGCATCGGCATTGCCATGCAGGTGATCGACACGTCGCAGGACCTCGCGGTTTTCTCGATTCAAGGACAGAATGGTGTCTCCGATGCTGGTAATGGCGCCAGCCCATGCCCCACAATTCCCCAACCCGGCGTGACCACTCCGCCCATTCCCAACGTGGAGGTGATTCCGCCGACGGCTGACGTGTTTGGCAATTTCGTTCAGGTATGCCTGCAGGACCGATGTGACTTGGGCGAGCGGTTCAAGGTTCCATCTGAACACGGGCTTTGGTCCCAGCGGCAATCTCGGAGGGTTCCCCGGCGCCCAGTGCTGTGCCTCGCGCGCCAATGGCGTAAATCCGATGTCCGGGCCAGATGGCAACACCACCACACCTGACGGCAAGGTCCTTTTTGTCGGCAACGGTAGTTCGAACGTGATAGTTTTCGACCTGACCTCGATGAACCTGAGCACCAACCCGGTCACTCCACCAACCATTCTGGCGACCATCCCTACTGGCGTGTCTGCGGACTACGACGGGCCGCAAGGAATCTCGGGCTGCATCGCTTCATGGAACGGCGAAGCCGGCTCGGCTGCCGACTGCGGCGATGACCGTGCTGACGAAATGGCCTACGACCCCACTCATCATGTTCTTGCAATTATCAATGGCGATCCGGGATTGCCATTCATTACTTTCATCGACATGGAGTACATCGTGGGCGCGACTCCGCCGAGGACGTCGGTCGCCGATCCTATGGGCTTGGGGGATCTGCATTGTCTGCCCATTGACATGAATCTCGCTTACGGTCCGTATCCCGTCGGATTTAGTCCCGCATTTAATGCGACGACTGGCACCTTTGGCTTTTATACGTATGCTGGCGCGCCTTTTGGCTATCCTCTACAAGGAACGGGAACTGGGATCGTGGGAACCGGAACCGGGCCGGACGGCAATCCTCTCCCATCGCCCGCGTTAGATCCAAGCGTCGGGGGCTCGTTTAATCCTCCCCGGTGCATTATTGGCCAGATCTATTACGACGGAGCAGGAGGACTAAACTCCTCATCGAGTTCACCCGGGTCGTTCGGACTCACGTCTACCGTCCCGGTGGATACTGTCGGGAACAGTTTCCCGTGCCCAGACCCTTCGAACCCGCACGTTTACAGCGGAGTGTCGGGATCTGCGGCTGCTGATGGCCCTGCTGGCCTACCCGGCATTGGCACAACTCCCAGCGGTGTTTCCTACGTGATCCCCTGCCATCACGGGCCGATCCTTGACTACACGTCGGGCGTATTCACAATGGCTAACCAAACTACACCTTGCGGGACTTGTGCTGGGGCCATAGCGCCGGCTGGATTGGGCGCGATGACCTACGATCCGAACAGCGGCAACTGGTTGCTGACCAACGAAAACTCTGTCGCCACTACCCAAATTGGCAGCATTGATGAAATTCAAATTACTGCCAATGGGCCGGTGGTGGTGAACAGTTTTCCCACGTACGATTGTATGCCCACCAGCATCGTGCCCGGACCGGGAGACAATCTCCTGGTCGGCTGCGCTGACCATGATGGCGAGACATTTCCCGCCAATGAATATGTAATCAGTAACACAGCCAGCGGCAACGTGGCCTGCGTGCCGCCGAATACCGGGATAGCGAATGCGCCGCCGAATAGCAACTGCGTGGAAATCACGCAGGTCGGAGGCGTGGACGAGATCTGGTACAACCCGGGCGACAACAAGTACTATCTCGCGGCGCGCGACATGCTGCCCGTTGCGGTGATGGGCGTCATTGATGCCGGCACGAACCAGTGGTTGTACAACATGCCGACCGGATCCAATGCGCACAGCATCTCGGTCGATCCCAGCACCAACCATGCCTTTGTGCCGCTGCAGGCCGGAACGGTCTGTTCGACGCTGGCCAACGCCGGTTGCGTCGGGGTCGCAGCGGAACAGTGAGAAGGCGCTGACCGGTGGTATAGTTGCTCGAGGAGCGGAACACAGAGTCGGTTCGCGTCGGAAATCGTGAAGTGATTTATGGAGAATTTCTCTAAGATCGTCCCGCTAACAAGCGCCCTCTTGTTGTCGCTGCTGTTATCTGCCTCGCTGGCCGGCGCAAGCGAGCAACCCGCACCCAAACCCACCGATGTTCCGGCAACCGTGATCGCCCACTTGCCGTTGCCGCAGGCGACCGGAAGCCAGATGTTGCTGCAGAGAGAGAACGGCAAACATTACCTCTACGTGCAGCAGGCCGGGAAGCAAGGGTTCATGGTGGTGGATGTTTCCAATCCGGAGAAGCCCAGCCTCCTGAAACGAGACGGCGGAATCGAACCAGTCGACTTCGGGCAATCTGGAAATGGTGAGCCCCGATGTGGCCATCGCGGAGGCTCCGGAAAAAACGCCGACAACCCTGACCAGCAGCAGCCATCCCACGGAAACCGTTCGCGTGCTCGACTTGAGCGACCCGCGCAATCCCAAGACGCTGGAGACATTCAACAAAGTCACCAGCCTTCTTCCGGATGGCGGCCATAGCCTGATCTATCTCACCAACAACGAGGGCTTGTGGATTCTCCGCTACAATCATCCGTCGCTGCTGGAGCCGGCCAAGAAAAAGCCGCCCTGCGACTCAAATCAGAGATCATGGCCATGCCGCCGGATTGCGACTGAGGGCCTGCCGTCGTAGAGCCTGTCAAGTCTAAGGCACTGGGCCGCTGACCGTACAGTCCTTGTCGATGGTCCTGATTGAGGTGATGGTCAAGGTCACCGGGGCTGCCGAACCCACCTTATTCATCGCGTCGGAACTTGTGCTCATGGTCGGGGACTCGTTCCCGATTGCTTCCACTCGTTGTCCCAGGTAGTTGCTGTAGCCTTATCTTGCCCGTGGCCTGAAGTTGATAAGTGATAGCCGGATTCTGCTTCATCAGGATGTAATCGCCGCTGGATCGGCTCACGCAGCCTTGCAGGGTTACCTGTCCTTTGGAATCTTTCGAGTTGTGCTGGTTCGGGTTGTCGGAAGTGCTGTCTTGCGCCAGGAGAAAGCTGCTCGAAAGCAGCAGAGCGAACAATAGTGTTCTCATGGAGATTTCTCCTCTCATTAAATCGGATGATCACGCGACTGCGCCGGTTGCAATCAATCTGCGCGCGCAAGAGAGGCTACTTGACGTGAGTTTCCTGATAGTGCAATTCCTTCCATTGCCCGGCGCGCTTCACCCAGAGTTCAGTGATGTACACGCGCGAGAAGCGTATTGCCGACTTGGGCGGGAACTGCATGGTGCTTTCATAGATCACGAAGGCGGCATCCGGCCCCAGCGGAATCACCTTCAGCCCCCACAGCGTGTAGTTGAAGACATTCGTGTCTGCCAGTTCGTTTAGGGCTTGAATCTTGGTTCGCTCGCCCTGGCCGTCGATTTCGACGCCTTCGTAGTCGTCGGCCAGCAATTCGGCGTACGCTTTCTTGTCTTTGTGCTTCAGCGCTTCCCATTCAACTTTGATCTTCGCGTCGAACATATCCTTCAGCGCCGAGTCGGCGGAGACGCTGCTGGATGGCCGGCTCTCGCCAGTCTTAGCCGGCGTTGTGGGTTGTTGCGCCAGGGCTCACAGATGTGAGCCCCGCAAGACAAGCGAAGACAAGGCACTCTCTCATCAGATTCCTCCACGCGAAATGCAGCGATCTTATCAGTTCATAGCTTGCAGCCAGATGCGCATGCAGACGGAACCCTACCGTCAAGTCTTTGATTTTGGTTCTCACTGCGGCGAGCAGCTGGGGTGGCAGTTCGGCAGTAGCCTTCTTGAACGGCAAACCGCTGGCCATCCGTGTATATCCAATTCAAGAGATCGCTCAACGCCGCGCGCACGAGCCGAATCGGTCGATTTTGCTCGCAGGTAAATCCAGGTGAAACTGGTAATGGGAAAAGAATCGGCTCCCGGATGCGTTGGACAGCGAGGCGGAGAAGCTATTCCACCGCGGCGCTTCTGCCGCCTTGCACGCCGCAGCCATACTTTCAGTGGAAGCCGTAACGAACTTACCGCGAGGCATTCACCACCGCGGCCTGGGAAATGCTGTTCTTCACCGCATATTGATACTCGACGTAGCCGATGGATCCGGGATTGTTTTTCACCTGGTCAGCCATATCGGAACTGCGTTCCGCGGGTTCGCCAACCGGCCACTTCGGGGAAGGGCTGACTCCCACCTGGGTGCGAAACTTGGAACTCACTTTCGAGAGAAACTCCGTGAAGACGTAGTTGGATCCCTTTCCTGCGGGGCGATTGACCACCTGGATCGAAAGACTCGGCAAGGTAACGTCGGGGTTGAGCTTCACGATCTGTGGCGCATTCCACGTTTTCACATTGCCCAGAAATATCTCGGCCAACACCTCCCCCGAAAGCCGAAGCTGCTCGTGGACATCGGGCAGGTTGTAGATGGGAACGATGCCGATGAGCACCACCGGCAGTTCGATCAAGTCGCCCTCCTTCCGCTCTTTCTCGGTAAGTTGAGCTTCCCCGGCGGCAAAATCGCCGGCGCCATGAGAGATCTGCTTGATCCCTTCGCTGGTGCCGACCGGAAGGTATCGCATCTGCATGTTGGGGTTGCGCTTGCCGTACTCTTGTGTCCATCGGTTGTAAAGAGGCGCCGGTACACTCGATCCGGATCCCAACCAGGACAACCGCCTTTTGGGCCATGGCGGGAGCGGCTGCACAGCCCGAGAGTAAGAAGGAACAACAGTGCAGCATGGCGAGAGCAAACGAAAGCTGGGGCATCGTTGCGCGATGCTTGAAGCCGACGATCTTGCGGGTACCTTCATCGTGTTCCTCCTGAAGTTGTAGCTGGACTCACGTCAGAACGAACGTGTCCTGTGGCCGCCGGGGAACTGAAGCAGCTGCACGACTGTAACGTTACCACCGTTTTGAGTGAACCCGAACCGTCAGCATCTGGCAGCTGTTGTCAGAGTAGGAACGGCCATCCTTCCAAATCACGGTGCACGCCACGCAACCGAGCCGAGCGGGAGCTCTCGTCCCAGCGACGCCGGGCAAGCGCGTGGTCGACAAACGGCTGATGCTAAGATGCGGAAGATCTGCACTCACCTACAGGGCGAATCGCGTTGTGCCGCGTGCACCTTCGACTCGCTGAAGACCACCCGAAAGTCACACTGACGTATGTCGCATCATGACGTTGAAACTTTAGCGCGTGAACTGCAATCCGCGCATGAGGCAGGCCAGATGGTCGCGAGTCCCTCCTTCTGAGCGCCCCGGTTTCGACCTCAACACAGCTTACGAGGTTGAAGCAAGACTCAAGCAGTTCCGCGAAGGTCGCGGACACCGAGCCGTCGGCCGCAAGGTTGGTTATGCCAATAAGGCCATGTGGCGTGTGCTTAAACTTGAAACCCTGGTGTGGGCCCACATGTACGACGACACGGTGCATTATCAGTGACAGCAACTTCGCCACCGCTGGCGCTCGCGCATCCCCGTTCGCTGAAGGTCGAACCCGAGATTGTTTTTGGTTTAAAGGAGCCCGTCACTGGCGAACGTCCGGATGCAGCCGCTGCGCTCGCAGCCACGGATTGGCTGGCGGTGGGATTCGAAATTATCGATTGTCCTTTTCCGGAATGGAAGTTTCAGCCCAGCGATTTCGTCGCGTCGTTTGGACTTCACGCGGCACTCGTCGTCGGCGAAAGACTGCAAGTGCGACCCGACCTCATCGCAAAGCTGGTGGACGAGTTGCCGCGGTTTAAAGTGCGAGTGTCGAAGGGCGGAGATTTTGTAGAAGAAGGATCCGGCAGGAATTCTTTGAAGAGCCCCGCTTTGTGCCTGGCAGAACTCGGCGCGGCCATAGCCAAGCGGTTTCCGGCCCAGCCCCTTAGCGGCTGGAGAAATCGTTAGTTCGGGCACGCTTACCGCTGGACATCCGACCGCCAGCGGTGATCTCTGGACCGTTGAGGTGGAAGGACTCTCGCTGCCGTCCCTTACTCTGCGCCTATCTAGGCAATTTGCCGACGCGCGTTCGGCGTTGATCCGCGCTTGGGGACCCAAGGTTGTAATCCCTTCGTAAGGGTTTGCTCCCTCGACAACGCTGCTAAAATCGCCTCAGCGCACTACACACAAGTATTTAAGGTGTTCATGTACCCCTCCCTCAGAGCCGCTGCCGTTTTGCTGCTGGGGGCAGCGGTGTGTTTCCCTGCTCCGTCGCGGGCCAGGCTCAGCCGTGCCCTCGATTCGGCGGGTGCAAGTGCTTGATACCCGAAACCAGGTCGAAATCGAGATCGAGACCAGCGACCGCGTCGTTCCACAGACCAACGTGTTAACCGGTCCCGACCGCCTGGTGGTGGATTTTGTCAACGCGGTTCCCGGCGCTCAGCTACGCAACCAGGCGGTAAACCGCGGAGAAGTGAAGAGCCTGCGCGTGGGTTTGTTCTCATCAGAATCCGCCGGTCACGCGGGTTGTCCTCGATTTGAATGGTCCGCAGCATTACCAGGTTTTTCCGTCGGGAAGAACTGTGATCGTGAAGGTCGGAGGAAGTGCGGGCGCGGAAACGGCCGGATTCAGTGCTGCCTCCGGAGCAGTTCTGGTGAATACGAGTTATCGCTCGTCAGACGGTGCAGGTTTCTGCCCCAGCGCCGCCTCCAGCGAAGCCGCCGCTGGAAGTTTTGTTTCAGGGTGGTTTGCTGTCGATCAGTTCCAACAAAGCCAGTCTCTCCGAAGTTCTCTCCGCGGTGCAGCAGCGCACCGGGGCGGAGATCGCCATCCCGGCGGGCGCGGAGCAGGAGAAGGTCGTGGCCGACCTCGGCCCGGCACCGGCGCCGGAGGTTCTGGCCCACCTGCTGAATGGTTCGCAATTCAATTTCCTGATCCTGAGTTCGCCAACTGATCCCAGCAGCTCTGGACCGCGTCATTCTCAGCTCGCGCCCGGATGGACCGATATCGTCACCGTTGCCCCAGCTCCAGCCTCTGGTTGATGAAGACGATGAGGCTGACGCCCAGCCCGGAGCCGTACCCCCAATCCGGTCAGTGGCACCCGTTGCGAATCCCAACCTCCCGACCGATGTCCGTCCTTCTCCCGACATGAAGACCCTCCCTATAGCGATGTTCCGGAGTAGGCTTCGGGTTATTCAGGTGCGCTTCCGCTGATGATCTGCTCTGATGATTTCGGCGCGACTGCGCGGAAATCAAGACGGTAGCCGATTACGGCGGGGTGATCAGCCGGATCGGCACGGGAGAAGTTCCAAAAATAGGGTTGGGGCTGACAGTCGTGATCTGTCCGTTTCCGCAGCCAGCGACGTTCAGCACGTAGACGACGGGGTGTCCGTTGCCGTTGAGTTCCTGGATGAAGACCTGCAAGAAGCCGACGATCGTAACGTTCGGTTGCTGCACTCCCGCCGGCAATGGCACGGTGCTATCGAAGATCGGTAATGTAACGATGGAGTTACTGGCTGGTGATGATGCCGTTATTCGCCACCAGGCCATTCTGGACCAGCGGATTGCTCAGAACCAGCCTGGATTTGAAACGGGAAGGTCCCCGTATCGAGCTGGTCTTGCCCATTGCCTAGCCCCTGTCCCGCAGCATTGATTAAACACTGCACGGCAGTGCCGGTGTCGCCGCTTCACTACTGGGATTTATCGGGTTTTCCGTCAGGTCGACTTGCGTTGCCCCGCAGCCTCGGGAGTTCCGCACGTATAGAGCGTGGTCTGATCACATCCTCCGATTGCTTCCTGGAAGGTATCGGCGGTCGCGCAGGAGGGAACTGCGACGGGCGTGCCTTGAACTAAAGCCGGAAGGTAATCGATGGTGCCCCGTGCCGCTCGGCGGCGGGTTGTTGATCAGGTTCCCGCCGTCGCAGTTGGGTCGGCCGCGGCGACAGTCGGCAGTCAAAATGAAGGTCTCGCCAATCACTCCGGTCGGATAAACCCCCGAGTTGCTGATGGCGCCGGTCGCCAGATTAACAAACGGCGCACGCCGGTTGTCGGGTCGATGTTCGGGATGATCAAAGGCTTCACGCAGCGCGGCTGCACCGGAATCATGCTGGCAGCATACACTCTCCGAATTCGAAGAATTGAATACCTCGGCGGTGGCGGTGGCGCTCGTCGGTGGTATTAGAGAAGTTGCCGTTCGGAAACAACGTAAAAACGCGGGCGAAGAAGATCGGCAGTTTGCCGCTTGTAACGGTCACCGTAACCACAGGATTCACGCCGAAGCCTGCTCCCGCACCCGTGCAATTGCGTGCTGGTGGCGCCTGCGCTTCCCGCGCCGTATTTCACAGATAACGTTAGCGCTCGTAGCCGCGACACCGCTGATCAGGTTTTGTTGAGCCACGTTGATTGCGGCCAACGTGGCGGCGCTGGTGGTGCCGCCGCAGATCGTCTGCCACGAATTGCTTACGTTCGTCGGGTCTCCGGTGATGCCCGAGATCGAAATCATCCTCGCCGCCGTCAGGGCCGCCGCATCCGCGGCGCGCTGAGCCTCGGCCTTGGCCTGGTAGAGGGTGCCGATGTCGATTGACAGCGCCGCCATGGCAATGATGGTGACCAGCGCCACCGTCACCAGCGCCATCGTGAAGCCACGCTCCCTCGAGCGCGGCTTCGCGTGACTTCGTTGGTGCTCGATTAGCGGCGGCAGCATGCGCGAACCCTCAATTCTCGTTAAATGCAGTAGCGCCTGTAGTAATGCCGGTCGGACCGATGAACGTCATGCCCAGCAGACCGGCCACGCTGCTGTATTGCCACTTGTACGGGTACAGAATGGTGACACAGGTGCCGACCAGATTTACCGTGTTGCCGTTTATTGTCTGTTGCGTGACGCAGCCTCGGTTGATGGTGAGCGGAGCGTGCCGCGGGCCGCCGCCCGGACATCCCGTGACGGTTGAGACCCAGGTGAGAGTGCCACCTGTTTGCGTCGGAAGGTGGGGGCTCAGGCCGCAATCGTTGAGCTTTTCAGATATCAGGTAGTTGTCCACCACGTAGAATGCATCGATCACGGACGCGGGCTGCGCATCCGATGGATTGCCCAGATCATTGGCGGGATCGGCCGCAGCCACACGCGCAGCCTCGCGCGCAGCGTTGGTGAGCTTCTGCTTCAAGGAAATCGCTCCACTGAAGTCAAAAATCCCCACTACGAAGAGCACCAGCAAAGGCAGGGAGAGCGCGAATTCTACGATCTGGGAAGCGTGTTCGTCGGCCCAGAGCCGCCGGAATGCGCGCGACCTGCAACTAAAGAACAGCGATTGCTCATTGGGTTTCCGCCCGCATCTGGGCCTGCGCCCGCAGGTTCAATGGTTTGATTATTTAGAGAACTGAACGGCAGCCAAAATTTGTACGGATACTGGAAGCTGACGGAAACGCCGCACTCCCCAGCGCCGCCCCGTTGCCGGGAGCCGACAACTCGATATTACCCTCGAATGCAGGGTTGCCATTGCCGTTTGGGTGGCTTACGCCCTGGACGCAAATATTGGTCTGGCTGCTGTCACACGCCACAGTCGTGGACGCTGCAACTCGTCGTGCTGGCGTTGGGAGAACAGGCGCACAGCGCCGGGGCGATGGTGGGCTGCTGCAACTGAGTGGGATCAAGATGGGCAGCCTGCATTGCACTTTGAACCGCACTCCAGGCGTTCGCTGAAGGATCGTTCGCGGCCCCGCAGCGTCGTGCAAACCGGAGCCACGGCCGCGCGCGCGCCTTCCCGGGCCGCGCGCGTGATCGTGCCATAAATGCGGAAGGCTTGCCCAAACCAGAGGATGGCCAGAAAGATCATGAAGAACAAGGGCAGGATCATGGCAGTTTCCGCGATCTCAGAGCCGCGCGTGTTCCGCGATAAAATACGCCACGTTGTCCATCCCGGCTTCGCTTCATCGCTATCGCGCTCCCCACATCTTCCCGATGCTGAAAAGCAAAGTGGTCAAGGCTAATGCTACGCCATAGGGAACCTTGAGCGATTGCGGATTATCCAGCGAAACCTCGGCCCCCGGCATACGAAGAGTCAACATCGACGCCAGCAGTCTCCCAATATTGCGCAGCGTTTCCTTGAATCGCCGCTTGTAAATCACCAATCCCAAAGCCATGACTCCGGCCACAAAGACGGAGCCCACGAGCAGGCTCACCATGCCTTCCCAGCCAACGAACGCTCCCAAAGCCCCGGCCAGCTTCCAATCTCCCGCACCCAAGCTGCGCAGAAAAACGAACGGCAAGAGCAATAACAGCCCCAGTCCTGCGCCCAGCAGAGAAGTCTTCAACCCGACCCACCCGTTAGCCAGCACATTCACCGAAATTCCGACCAGGAACCCTGGTACAGTAAGCCAGTTTGGAATCCGGCGGCTGCGCCAGTCCGTCCACCCGGCAATCAGCGCCAATGCGACCGCCAACCCGAGCACGGCCGCTTTCAAACCGACCCCGATTCGCCTCGGGAGCGCCGTCTTCCCACCGCAATGTGCCAGAGTAATTGCAAAGGCTCCACGTCCTGCGAGTCTCGACTATGCGCGGGGAAAATGGGCTGCTCCTCGTTCAGAAAAACAGGTTCAGAAAAACAGGTTCCGAGAAAACCGGTTGCGAAAACCTGGGCGCCAAAAACGCGCTAGACGCCCTTCTGCCGCGGATTTTCACATAGCTCGATACCGAAGTCAATTAAAGACAGCGGAGACAGTAACCGTCCGTCCCTAACCAAAAGCAAAGGCCCGGAACCTGTCCGGGCCTCCGGGAAATCTTCCCATCCTACCGGTTGAACGCTCCCGCTCCGTTGTGCTCCGCCACGATGCGCTTGGCGCTATCGGCCAGCGCTTTGGCTTGCGGAAGCAGGTCCAGCCCTTTCAGCACTTCCGGATCGGATTCCGCGCGCACCTTCATGCCCTCATCCTGACCGTACGCATCCACGAGGATCTCAGCCTTGATGTTAGACCTGATCCAGTCGTTGTTATCGACCAGATCCGCCTGGGTGTACGAGATATCCGCCTCGTCGAGCGACTTGCGGAAATCCTGCAGGATGACATCGTCAACCTCCAGGTTTCTCGCGGGATGATGATTCACCACGTAGCGCTTGGCGAAATTGAAGAACGCATAGTGCTGCAACAGCGTGTCCTGAAAGTGATTGCTCTTGAGCGGAGGAATGGCAACATCGGGTGTGATGCCGCCGCCGCCATAGACCGTGCGTCCGCTATCGGTCAGCTTTACTTCCCGATTGGCATTGCTGCCGGGGTCAGCCTCGCGATTGTAGTAATAATCGTAGAGCGAAATGTTGCTGTAGTCGCGCTGGATCAGCCGTCCGCTCGGCGTGTAGTAGTGCGCCGTGGTGAGAGCCAGTCCCGTATTCTCCGACAGCGGATACACCGTCTGCACCAAACCCTTGCCAAACGTCACTTCACCCACGATCAACCCACGATCGTGATCCTGAATGGCTCCTGAGACGATCTCTGCCGCCGAGGCGGTCAAGCGGTTTACCAGCACCACCAGCGGATAATCCTTGCCTCCGTTGCCATGCTGCGCCACATAACGCTTCTCCGCGGAAGCGCGGCCGTGGTGGGAAACGATGAGCTGGCCCTTCTTCAGGAACTTGTCGGCTACGCCGACGCCTTCACTCAACAAACCGCCGGGATTTCCCCGCAGATCCAGAATCAGACCCTTGAGATCGCCAAACTCATCCAAAGCTTTCGAGACCTCTTCTTCCGTGGTCTCGTTGAACCCGGTCACGTGCAGGTAACCGATGCCGGGCCGGATCAGGAAGTGCACATCCACGCTGTAACGCGGAATCTCGTCGCGCACCAGGGTGAACTCCATCGGCTTCTCCACACCTTCGCGCGAAATGCTGATGTGGACTGTCGTTCCCTTGGGTCCCTTAAGCAAATCGGCGACGTCGCCGGTGCTCATATTCTCCGTGGACTTGCCATCAACCGCGATGATCACGTCGCCTGGATGAATGCCTGCCTTGTAAGCGGGCGTGCCCGTGAAGGGGAAGATCACAATGACTTTGTTGTTGCGCGGACCCACCGTCATGCCCACGCCGTAGTACTTGCCGCGCTGATCTTCGCGCATCAGGGCGTAAGACTTGGGATCGAAGAAATTCGAGTGCGGGTCGAGCGCGTGCAGCATTCCCGGGATAGCCCCGTTATAGATGGCCTTGTCCGGGTTGACTGGCTCGGCGTAATTATCCTCGACGATGGCGTAGACGTCGGTGAACTGTTTCAGGCTGTCTTTGACGTCAGAATCGCCGGCGAGCGACGACTGCTGCCCGGTGCGCTGGGCGAAAAGAATTCCCAGAAAGCCGCAGGCAACAAGAAAGAAAACTACCAGGAAGAGTGAGCGGCGAGAACTACGTGCCATCTTGAATTTTTCCTTCGGTTAGGGTTGTCGACCACCCCAGCAACCGCGCTGAATACACGCAGTATATCACCACATTAGACTGCCCCGGAACGGGATAGTCACCATGGTAACCACCCGGGGACCGTCTTTAATAGTGAGATGCGGTGGAAGGCGGTTAGGTTCTCCGGAGTCTGCTCGCAACGGCTTCGCAGAAGTCACAATGATTCGAGGGGCCGGCGGACGAACTCCACGTACCGCCGCAACTCGTCAATCGACGACTCGGCTAGCAAAGAGAAGGGAATTGCGCGGCAACCCGGGGGCAGTTCCTTGGCTGTGACCGAATCACACAGGACCGCGGCAGTCTGTTTCAGATCCCCGCCGCCAGTCTGGTTTCCGGGCGTCTCGGAACACGAGGCTGTCAGGGTGGAAGCCCGCGGCATTCAGCATGGTGCGCGCAAGCTTCAGGAAATCTGGCCAGTTTGACGCAATGCCAACGAGAGCGCCCGAGGGCGCCGGCAGCCAGTGCCCCAAAGAGGACACTACAGAGCGAAAACGCAGGGTGAGCAATTCGGTTCCGTCCGGCAGCGCTTGTCGCACGGCCGCCAGGCGGTTCGGAAGCGCGACTGGAATGCTGCCGTCCACCGCGTTCGGACAATCCTGCAATCCGCAGCTTCGAACCGGCATATCGACGGCCTGCTGTATTTCGGCCGCCACAATTCGCCTGAGTTCTTCGTCCGGTTCGACCAGCAGAAAATGATCGGGAGGCTGCAACTCCAGCCATTGGCGGAGACGCGACCGCAGAACCGGCAGAGAGACTCCTTCCTTTCGCGCGGAGCGGAAGAGGCTGGCTATCATTTGATCCAGTACGAGGCCGGAGGAGTCTGCCATTTCAGGCCTGCTGGCCCGCACAAAAACGCCGCTTCCCCGCCGGTGCTCGACCCAGCGGTCCCGCGCCAATTGCCGGTACCCCGCACTGACCGTGTTGGGATGCAGGTGAAAGCGTCGCGCCAGTTCCCGGGTGCTGGGCAGGCGCTGGCCGGGAGCGAGGTCGTCGCCCAGAATGCCCAGTACGACCTGCGTCACAAGCTGCTCGCGAATGCTGACTTCGCTTCCTCGCGCAAACCAAAGCTGCATGGCCGACTATGTTAAAGCCAGTCGATGAGTTATGCATAGTGCGGTGAGGCTGCTGGCCGAGAGTAGCCATGAAACTGCCGGACGCTGCAGCGCCGCGTTGCTGCCTTGGCCCCGCCGCATTATGATGAGGCCATGAGTTTTTCCGACACGGTCTTCCTGTTCTTCCTGGCCCTCATTCTTTTCGGGCCGAAGAAGTTGCCGGGGATGGCTCGTCAAGCCGGACGTCTGCTCGCTGAACTCCGGCGCGCCTCGAACGAATTCAAGTCGCAGATCGAAACCGAAATCGCCCACCTGGAAACCGATAAGACGCCGATCGAGAAGACGCAGACCGTACTACCGCCGAGCCCGCCGCCGCAAGGGACCGTGGCTAGCGTGAATTCGAACCCCGCGGCCAGCGATACCATCCCGCACCAGCTTGAGTCGCCCATCAGCCCAGACACTGCGGTAGACCAGGCCGCGCCACCGAGTTCAACTCCCCCGGTCGAAGCCGTCGCTGAGTCCACTCCGACCTCGCAGGAATCGCATGTTTGAGACCGCGACCGAAGCCTCCGGCGACGAGCCCAAGCGCGACGCCATGCCCACCATGGGCTTTCTCGATCATCTGGAGGAGTTGCGCCGCCGCCTGGTTTACTCCATTGCGGCGGTGGCCGTGGGTTTCTTCGTCTGTTGGTGGAAGGTGGAGCGCATCTATGACGTCATGCAGCGGCCCATCATGGACGTGCTTCGAGCCAACGGCTTGTCGGAGAAGCTGGTCTACCTGAATCCCACCGAACCCTTCAACCTTTACTTGAAGATTGCCGCGCTGGCCGGTCTGTTCCTTACCTCGCCGTTTGTGCTCTACCAGGTATGGATGTTCATCTCGCCGGGTCTCTACCGCAATGAGAAGCGCTACGTCGTACCGTTCATGGTGTCGACCATCGCGCTGTTTGTAACGGGCGGATACTTCGGGTACAAAGTTGTCTACCCGCAAGCGCTCGGCTTCCTGGTTCATTTCGGCAGGCAGTTCCAGCCCATGATCACCATCTCCGAATACACCTCGCTGTTTCTCAGTATCATCCTCGGCATGGGCCTGATCTTCGAGATGCCGATTCTCATCTTTTTTCTGTCATTGATGGGAATCGTCAGCGCTGGTTTCATGTGGAAAAACTTCCGATATGCCATCTTGCTCATTTTCATTGTCGCGGCGATCGTCACGCCCACTCCTGATATTTTGAGTATGTGCATCTTTGCCGCTCCCATGGTCGCGCTATATGCGGCCAGCATCGGTATCGCATGGATCGTGCATCCCAAGCAACGGCGGGCGCGGGCTGAAAAGCAGGCAACCTGAGGTGATGACAGAGTGATCTTGAGAAAGATAAGCACGACGAGTTTTCTTCCGGTTCTATTGCTCTGGGTCGCCCTCACATTAGTCGCCTGCGGCCACGACGGGAATTCCGGTCAAGTGGGAGCGCAGGCCGCCGCTCCAAGCACTCCCGCCGACACAACTCTTCCTAAGCTTTCACTTCCAACCGACATCGGTCCGCCGTCGGCGATCGATTCCGCCCGTGCCTTCCAATACCTGAAAGAGATCGTGGCTTTCGGCCCGCGGCCT
This sequence comes from uncultured Acidobacteriaceae bacterium, assembly GCA_963770235.1. Taxonomy (GTDB): domain Bacteria; phylum Acidobacteriota; class Terriglobia; order Terriglobales; family Acidobacteriaceae; genus Sulfotelmatobacter. The sequence continues at coordinate 15,557 of CAVYOW010000001.1, forward strand.
CTTGGCAGTGCCAACCATAAGAAGGTGGAAGATTATTTCCTCGCCCATCTCAAGGGCGACGTGGTCGAGAATGACACGTTCACCGCCGACACGCCCGAAGGCAAGTTTCCCGTCCACAACATCGTTGCCAAGTTTCCCGGGAAGAAAGACGGCATCATTGTCATCGCCAGCCATTACGATACGAATTACCCGCTCCGGAAAACCTCCTTCGTGGGGGCTAACGATGGCGGCTCTTCCAGCGCGCTCCTGCTGGAATTCGCGAATCAACTGCGCGGCAAACCTCGCGACGGCTACAGCATCTGGCTGGTATGGGACGACGCCGAAGAAGCTATTAAACCCGATGGATCCGGAGGGCTTCCGCAGGAAATGCCGTTTACGGAAGACAGCCTCTACGGCATCAGGCATCTGGCAGAAAGGTGGCAAGCCGACGGAACTCTGAAGAAAATCAAAGCATTCCTGCTTGCCGACATGGTCGGAGACGCCGACCTCAACATCGAGCACGATTCGAGCTCGACTCCGTGGCTCGAAGACGTAGTGTACGAAGCCGCCACCCGGGTTGGCTATCAGTCGCATTTCTTCGCGCGGACCATGGCAGTGGATGACGATCACATTCCCTTCGTGAAGCAGGGCGTCGCCTGTGCGGACTTCATCGACTTCGACTACGGCTACAACGATGTTTTCTGGCACACAACGCAAGACACAGTCGACAAGCTCAGTCCCAAGAGCCTGGAAATTGTCGGCGTCACCATGCTGGAGACAGTTCGCATCCTCGACAAGATGGATCCATTGCCGCCGAAATGAAGTCACGTGCACCGGCGCTCTCGCGATGAACTTTGCTCTTTTCCAGTATTTCGTTTCTAATGCACCCGATATGCGAAAGCTGAAAGCTTTTGGGCTCTGCCTCACCTTGAGCGCTATCGGCCTTGCCGCTACCCCTCCCACCGAGACTGACGACGCGGCACGCATTATTCAGGCCGCTCTTCAACCCTCCCCGCTCGAAAGCAACCTGCACCACCTGACCGATGAGATCGGCGGCCGCGTGCCCGGCACGCCTGCCATGCAGCATGCGGTCGAGTGGGGAGTAAAAGCCCTTACCGTTGCCGGAGCCGACAAGGTTCACACCGAAGGCTTCATCATCCCGAACTCCTGGTCCGAAGGCGCGACCGAAATGACGGTGAGCGCGTTCTACGAAGTGGGTGATGCCAAGGTGGGCGGACTGCTCCCCACGATTTTCCGTGCGCACGCGGTATCGGTAGCCTGGGCGCCTGCGCTTGCTCCCGTGAAACACGTGCCGGTGGTCGACGTGGGGGGCGGAACTCCGGCAGACTTCGCCAAAGCCGGCGACATTTCCGGCAAAGTCGTATTGGTCCATTCGGTCGTGCTCAAGACGTGGGACGATCTATTCGCCGAGTATTCGAAGGCGCCGCCCGTGATCACTGCGGCCGTGAAGGGAAAAGCCAAGGCGGTCGCGTTCATTGCCACACGGGAACACGATATCCTTTACCGGCACACGAATTCTTCCGAGGGAGAAATCGACCGCATTCCGCAGTTGCTGGTGGCCCGCGAAGATGGTGAGCGCATCGGCCGTCTGCTGGCCTCAGGGCATCCGGTGTGGGCCGATCTGAGTATCCCCAACCAAGTTGGCGGGCCGATCAAAACTGCGAACGTGATTGCGGAAATAAAGGGAAGCGAAAAGCCCGACGAATTCGTCATCCTCGGTGCGCATCTGGATTCCTGGGAGCTCGGCACCGGCGCACTCGACAACGGCTGTAACGCCGCGCTGGTCGTGGACGCGCTGCGTGCGATCAAAGCGTCTGGATTGAAGCCCCGCCGCTCCATCCGCTTCATTCTTTTTTCCGGTGAAGAGGAAGGCTTGCTCGGCTCGCGGGCTTATGCTGTCGCGCACCGGCCTGAACTCGACAAGGCCGCTGGAGTCATCATCTACGATTCCGGCACGGGCAAAACGACGGGTTTCGCCGACGGTGGACGAAAGGACGTTCTCGATACGGCCAAGCGACTCATCGCCCCGCTGCAGCAGTTCGGCCTGACCGAAATGAAGACCGATATGGAATGGGGCACCGATCACTTCGATTTCATGCTGGAGGGTGTCCCGACGTTTGTCGCCGATCAGGAGGAGGCGAACTACCTGGAAAACTATCACGCCGTCTCCGACACCTACGACAAGGTTGACTTCGTCCAGCTCAAGAAAAACGTAGCCGAGGCTGCCGAGTTTAGCTTCGCGCTGGCCAATCTTCAGGAAAAGATCGGGCCCCGTTTCACTCGTCCTCAGATCGAGCAGAGCCTGCGCGAAACGCATAGCGACGAAATGCTTAAGGCGTCTGGCATGTGGGACGCCTGGGAGAGTGGACGCCTGGGCCGGCAGAAGTAGTTGAATTCCGAATTTCCGATGGCCAATTGAACCCAGGCAACATTTGCGATTGAAAATTGGCAGTCGGTAATCAAATAACGACCATCGGCAATCTGACTTGCTCTACTTCTGGATTCTCTTCAATCTGTTCGCGCTGGGCATGCTGGTGCTGGACCTCCTCGTGTTCCATCGCAGCGGCCGCGTTGTGCGCTCGCGCGAGGCCCTTGCCTGGAGCGCCCTGTGGGTTGCGCTCGCCGCCGCGTTTGCGGGTGTTGTTTTCTTTTGGCAGGGGCGCCAGGTTGCTCTCGAATTTGTCACCGGCTACGTTCTCGAACTCTCACTTAGTGTGGACAATCTCTTCATCTTCCTCGTCATCTTCCGCTATTTCTCCGTACCCGAGCAGCACCAGCACCGCGTGCTGTTTTGGGGAATTCTCGGTGCGCTCCTGATGCGCGGTTTCTTCATTCTTGCCGGGGTCGGCCTGGTGCACCGTTTCCATTGGATTCTCTACATCCTTGGAGCACTGCTGATTTACAGCGGCGTCCGGTTGGGGTTTACCGGGGAGCATCAGATCGATCCAGCAACCAACCCGGCGGTGCGAGTTCTCCGCCGCTGGATGCCGGTGACAGATGACTATCAGGATGGCCGCTTCTTTGTCCGCGGATGGAAAGGGAATCCGGGGCTTTATGCCACGCCGCTGCTGGTGGTCCTGGCGGTAATCGAAACCACAGACGTGTTATTCGCTGTCGACTCCATCCCGGCCGTCCTCGCTGTCACGCTAAACGCCTTCATCGTTTACACCTCGAATGTTTTCGCCATCCTCGGCCTGCGTTCGATGTATTTCGCGGTCTCAGGATTGATGAAGGTTTTCCGGTTCCTCCACACTGGGCTGGCGCTGCTGTTGATCCTGGTCGGACTGAAGATGATTACCGCAGATCGTTTCCCCGTTTCGACGCCGGTGACGCTGGCCGTGGTGGCAGGAGTGCTGGCAGTCTCAGTGATTGCTTCGGTGATGCGTCCAGAAAAGAAGCAATCCTAGCGTGCTACACGAAGCGCACGCTCTCCCCCTTGACCACTGAGTGCTTTAGAAACCGCTTATCGTCGTGGCTGGGAAGATCAGTCCGATAGTGCACACCTCGGCTTTCCTCCCGTGCCAGCGCTGAACGTGCCATGAGAAGCCCAGCCAAGTGCAGGTTTGCCGCTTCGTGGGCCCGCCGCGTACGGGGATGCGCCACTCTAGGTGATAGCTTCTCCAGCATTCGAATCGCGTCCTGCATTCCGGTCGAGGTGCGCACTATGCCGGCATCTTTCCACATGATGTCTTGGATCTGGCCGATCAACTCTTCAATTCCCGCATCCACCGGCCCGTTTTGTGACGCCGCTTTCTTTTGTCTGCTCGTAGCTTTCCGGGCCCGCTTTAGGTCCTCTCGCATGGCTTCTCCTGCCCGCGCTCCATATACCAGGCCCTCCAGCAGGGAATTGCTGGCGAGCCGGTTCGCGCCGTGAACGCCGGTCGCGGCCGCTTCGCCAGCAGCGTAGAGCCCAGCCAGGCTGGTCCTGCCCTCCAGATCCGTGCGCACGCCGCCGATCGCGAAGTGCGCCGCGGGGCGAACCGGAATCACGTCCTCGGTGATGTCAATGTTGTGCTTCATGCAAGTCGCATAGATGCGCGGGAAGCGCTTCTGCACTTTGGCCGCGTTCAGGTGCGTCAGGTCGAGATAGACGAACGGGTCTTTGGCGCGGCTGACCTCCATCTCATGCATGATGGCCCGCGCCACTACATCGCCCGGAGCTTGTTCCGCCAGACGGATGGTATTTCCCCATGAAGCGATCCATTTCGATGTTCCGCAGGTGGGCGCCCTCTCTGCGCAGCACTTCCGAGAGCAGAAAACGTGGGGCTTTCTTCGCGTACAGCGTCGTCGGATAAAACTGAATGAACTCCATGTCGCCGACCTCTGCACCCGCGCGGAAGGCCATGGCTAAGCCGTCCCCGGTGGCGGTTTCGGCATTGGTCGTGCTTCGATAGACTTGTCCCATACCTCCTGTGGCCAGCAAAACCGCTGAACAAACTACTTCTTCCGGCAATCCCTTCTCACTGATCAGCGAAACGCCACTCACCCGCTGGTCTTCGGCCAGGAGCTCGGTGCAGAGCTCAAACTCCAGCACGGAAATGTTCTTGTGCGTCTGGACCTTGGCATGGAGCGCGCGCAAAATTTCAGCTCCCGTCGAGTAGCCCGGGGCGCGCAGAACATGGCTGTGACTGTACGAGGCTTCGGTTTCAAAAACCAGCTTGGTTCCGTTTCGATCGAGCTGTGTGCCCCAGGCGATGACTTCCTCGATGCGTTGGGGGCCTTCTTCTACCAGAGTTTTCACCGCATCCACACGGCACAGGCCGTCGCCGGCAATCAGCGTGTCCTGCAGGTGCAGGATGACCTCATCTTCATCGCTGAGTGCAGGCGTGATTCCGGCTTGTGCAAGCGCGCTGAAGCTGGAATTTGCGGACTCTTTTTTCGCCAATACCAGCACGCGTCCCGCGGCCGCCAGTTCGATCGCTGCCCGCAAACCCGCAACCCCTGCGCCAATCACGATGAAATCCGTCTCGGCTGGAAGACCTTTCATAAACCGCCAAATGGTACCACTTCCTCGTGTCTGGGCGATCAACGCTACACTGCCCATAGGCTATTATTGAATTCCATGGCGCAGGTCACCTTCCATGTCCCGCCGCGTCCTTATCAGGCGCGAATTGAAAACGGCCTGCTGGCGCGGGCTGGGTCTTTGCTGGCGGAGTTGCTCCCGCAAGCCAGCAAAGTGTTTGTGGTCACCGTTCCGCCCGTACGCCGGCGCTGGGGTGGAAAGCTGGTTCGCTCTCTGAATTCGGCGGGCTTCAGGCCCCAGGTAATCCAGATGCCCGACGGAGAGCCCGCCAAGAAGCTACGGACAATCGAGACCATGGCGGAACGATTGTCCCGGCTGGGCGCCGACCGCAAAGCTGTGCTGATCGCTTTTGGTGGCGGCGTGGTCGGCGACGTCACCGGACTGCTGGCGTCGCTTTACATGCGCGGCGTGGAACTGGTGCAGATTCCAACCACAGTTCTTGCCCAGGTAGATGCATCTGTCGGCGGCAAGACCGGCGTGAATCTCGGGGCAGGGAAGAACTTGCTTGGAACATTTCATCATCCCCGTGCCGTCCTCATCGATCCGGACGTCCTCCGCACACTCCCCAACCGCGAGTTTCGGGCGGGCCTGTACGAAGCGCTCAAGTGCGGGATTATTGGAGATCGGGATCTTTTTCTGCGCTTCGAACAGAAACGAGCCCAGATCCTGAAGCGCGATCCGGTGGAACTCGAGGGTCTCATCGCGCAATCCGTAAAATTGAAAGCCGAAGTCGTCTCAGCCGACGAGCGCGAAGGCGGCTTGCGCCGTGTCCTCAACCTCGGTCACACCATCGGACACGCGCTCGAGGCAGAAACCGGTTACCGCAGCCTGCTTCACGGCGAGGCCGTCGCCTGGGGCCTGATCGCCGCCACCAATATCGCCCTCACAGTGGGACGGACGGACAGCGTGACGGCCGGCCGCATCGCCGACGCCGTGCTCAGCCTGGGGCGCCTGCCCGAACTCAAAGTAAGCGCCCGCAAGATTCTCGCGCGCCTGCAGGCCGACAAGAAAACGCAAGGAGGAGTGGTGCATTTTGTGCTGCCGCGGGAAATTGGGAAAGTTGAAATTGCCGCCGATGTGCCCGACAGCGTTGTGACCGGCGCCGTTGAAGAATTGCGCCGCCTATCCCGCGGCGGATGGGGGAAGTGAGAAGCCGTGGCTGAGCCCCGAAGGTCAACCGTGGTGGGTGCCGCTCCGGAAGGCGCCAGTGACACTCGTTCCGCGGCGCGTGCCGTCCGCGAGATGTTCACCTCGATCGCTCCGCGCTATGACCTGCTCAACCACGTGTTGTCGTTTAACGTGGATCGCCTGTGGTGGCGCCGTACCGCGCGCTCGTTCGCACAAATCGTCGCGCAGCCGGATGCCCGGATTCTGGATCTCTGCTGTGGCACGGGGGATATGACTTTCGCCTTGCGCACGCAAGCAGGCAACCGCAGTCCGCAGGTTTTGGGCGCCGACTTTTCCCATGCCATGTTGCAGCGCGCCCGGTCGAAGTCTCTCGACAAAGCCTCACCGAACGGCAAGTCCCCGCTACCCGTACTGGATCGAAGCCGACGCCCTCTGCCTTCCGTTTCCCGACCAGCACTTCAGCCTCGTGACCTCAGCCTTCGGCTTTCGCAATCTCGCCGACTACGATGCCGGCCTGCGCGAGATCGCGCGCGTCCTGCGGCCCGGCGGCGAGTGCGGCATCCTCGACTTCAGCGAGCCCAAGGGGATCATCGGCCATCTCTACCGGCTCTACTTCAAGCAGGTCCTGCCGCGCGTCGGCACCATGCTTTCCGGCGTTCGTGGACCCTACGCCTATCTCCCCAATTCGGTCGAACGCTTCCCTGAGCCGCAAGAGATGCTCGCCCGCATGCGCTTCGCCGGCTTCCGCGAGGCGAGTTGGACGCCCTACACTTTCGGCATAGCAGGTTTGTATCGCGGAAGGAAGTGAGAATCGGCGCGAGTGGGAAATCTACTTGATGCTCGCGCTCTCCGCCGGTGCTGGAGCGGTCTTAAAGCTGTCCGCGAAAGCGTCGGCAATCGTGTAACGGATCACGTTCTCATACTCTCCGCCCAGGAAGTTCCGCAGCCGGTCTGTATTCATGATGTACTCACCGGTCATGTAGGGGAGTGCCTCCGGCGGAATCGCCGAGATCTGCCGCTTCCACAGAAATCGCAGCACCAGCCGCATCGCCCACTTTCCGGGAACGCGCACCAGCTTGGCCTGTGCCATCTCAACGCAGCGTCCGAAGGTGAGCGGCTCGCCGCGTCCCGCCACGTTCAAAATGGTCAGCCGTTGCGCCTCCGGATCGCGGTGCAGAATGTGCGCGATCAGCCGCGCCATATCGTCCACGTGCACAAACTGAATTTTGTTGTCGAGATACTGTTGCCCGCGCGGCAGCATGCAGGGCAGCCGTTTGCCCTCGCTCCGCATTTTCTCCGCCCGCGCACTCTTGCCGTTGGGCGTGCCCCGAAACGCTCCCAGCAGGTAATTCTCCACGCTGGCGCCGGCAAAAATATGGGGACGCAGAATGTACACGCTGCACCCTCGCAGGGCCGGCGCGCGCTGCTGCACCACCTCGTCGGATTGCTTCTTGTGAATCGCGTACGGCAGCGTGTGGGCCGCCATTGCAGAGTCTTCCGTCGCCGGTCGCGGCAGGCTGGGCCCGTAGGCAGAAACGCTGCTGGGAAAAATGAATTGCTTGATTCGAGAATCCCCCGTGCGATTCGCCTCGGTGACGGCTTCCATCACGCGGGCCGTGCCCGCCACGTTGATCTGCCACATGCGCTCGACATCGAGCACACCCGTGCGCACGGGATCGATCACGAACGCAAGATGAACCACTGAAACCGGCTGCGTGTCGCGCAGCAGCTCGTAAAGCACCCGCGTGGAAGATTCCTCGCCCAGATCCAGGCGCTCGAACTGCAGCGGAAGATCGGTTTGGGGTGGACTGCAGGTCCACCCCAATCACCGAGAAATCCCCCAGCAGCGGGAGCAGCCGGGAGCCCAGGTTTCCCGCAATGCCGGTGACCACGACGACAGGTTTCGCGCTTGCCATCAGTTCGGCTGACGGCGGTGGCTGTTGTGGCGGAGGTTGCGCTGGCGCGTTCGTAGCTGGCGGTGCGCCCTGCGGCTGCGTCGGCGGCGGAGTCATCTGCGGACGCGGCATGTGTGGCGGCAGCTGCCCTGGAGGACGGCCTCCTGGTCCTGCGGGCCCTGCCGGTCCAAAATATGCCTCGTTCGGTGTAGCCTGGAACGAGTTCGTGTACTTGTCCATCATTTCCTTCAAGCGCTCGCTCTTCAGCTTGTTATGGATTTCTCCTTCACCTGGTCCAGCGGGAGAACTTCTTTGCTCACGACCTTGTAGATGTAATGGCCGCCATTGTCGCTGATGACCGCTGATACTTCGCCCACTTTCAGATCAAACACCGAGGCGTGCGCCGGAGGCAGTCCCGTGCGCCGTACCTTGGGCAGGCTTACCGTCGGATTGGCTACTTTTGTGCCGGCCGCTTCGAACGCTTCCTTCTGCAGCTTTGCGAAATCTTCACCGCCGCTGCCCGCTCTCGCAGGCTGTCGGCCAACTTGTTCAACTCCTGCTCGCCTTGTTCCCGCTTGGCTTGATCCGCGGCTTCCTTGGCCTTCTGCTGTTCTTCGGTCAGCTTCTCCGGCTCTTTCGCTTCTCCTTTGTCTTCAGCCTCCGCCTGCTTGAAGCGCGGAATGAACAGCCGGTCGAGCGAAAACTGCTCGTACGCCTCAGGATTATTCTTGTAGTACTCGGCAATCTTTTCCGGAGGCACTTTGTCCGCCTCTTCCTGCACCGTGCGTTGCAGTTCGAGCGCCAGAACCTGCATTTTGTCGAACTTCAACCTCTCCAGAACTCGCGGACTCTTGTCGAGTCCCTTCGCTTTCGCGGCTTCCGACATCGCCATAATCCGGGGAAGCGCCCGCTTCCAGTTGTCGCTTCAGCTGAGGAGTGATGGTCGGCGCCGGCGAAACAGCGCTGGCAATCTTCTCGAACTGCGCCCGGGTGATCTCTGTCTTGCAGTCCGCCGGTTTCTTTGCAGGCGCTGCGGCCGTCTTGCTGGCGCCGGTCTTGGACACCGCAGTCGTCCTCGGCGCCGCCGCGCACACGCCCTTAATGGTGAGCACGACCGCATTCTCCGGCACTTCCGCCGCAGGCGCCGGAGCCTTCTGGCAGCGCTCGGAGACTGGGCCGGCTGCGCCGGCGGCGTCCCCGGCTGCGCCTGTCCCCAGGCCAGCGCTCCCAAAAGCACACACAGCAACCAACTCTTACGCATAAAAAATTCCTCCAGGATTGGTAGATCAGGAAGTTGCACAACTCGAACCTAGCATCGTAGCATAGAGCCCGTTTCCGCAGAACCCTGCTCCGCTCGCTGATTCTCTTGGCGCAATTCCGCCGCCAGCGGCGATAATCCCATCATGTCCGGGACGCCGGCCCTTTACTCGCCCAATGCCATGCGCGCGGAGAAACGCGCGGTGGCTGGAAACTCGGTTGTCGCCGCCGTCCTCATCACCGGAGGAAAAATCGTCGTCGGCGTCACCACGGGCAGCCTGGGAATCCTCTCCGAAGCCGCACACTCCGCGCTGGATCTTGATCGCGGCCCTGCTCACTTATTTCTCTGTCGGAGTTTCCGACAAGCCCGCTGACGCCGACCATCAATATGGCCACGGCAAAGTTGAAAACTTTTCGGCCTTCGTTGAAACCGGTCTGCTTCTGCTGACCTGCGTCTGGGTTATCTACGAAGCGATCATGCGCTTGTTCTACCGGCACGTCGACGTCGAGCCGTCGATCTGGGCCTTCGCCGTGATGCTGGTCTCCATGGCCGTGGACTGGTGGCGTTCGCGCGCTCTCGGCCGCATCGCCACCAAATACGAAAGCCAGGCTCTCGAAGCCGACGCCCTCCACTTCTCCACCGACATCTGGTCATCGGGCGTAGTCGTGGTCGGTCTGGTGCTCATCCTGCTGGGGCGCGTTTATCATCTGGATTGGCTTCGCGTTGCCGATCCCATCGCCGCTCTGTTCGTCGCCGGCGTCATCGTTTCGGTGAGCTGGCGCCTGGCCCGCCGCACCATCGATGCTCTGCTCGACGCCGCTCCCGCCGGCGTCCGCGCCCAGATCACCGATGCTGTCTCCCGCGTGGATGGCGTGCTCGAAGTCGGGCGCGTGCGAATTCGCCGCGCCGGCAATCGCTATTTCGCCGATCTCGCCGTCGGTCTGGCTCGCACCGTCACCTTCCAGCGTTCCGAACAGTTGGTGGAAGCAGTGACCGCGGCGGTTCATCGGCATTCTTCCCGACGCCGACGTCACCGTGCAGCCGCTGCCGCGTGCCCAGCGCTCGGAAAACATCTTCGACCGCATTCGCGCCGTCGCCACCCGTCACAACCTCAACGTCCACGACATCAGCGTGCAGGATCTCGCTGGACAGCTCCACGTCGAGCAGCACGTCGAACTCGACGAGCGCATGACCCTCAAGAGCGCCCACGATCAAGTCACCGAACTGGAAGCCGACATGCGCCACGACGTGCCGGAGATCGCCGACATTCTCACCCACATCGAGAGCGAGCCCGCCACCATCGAAACCGGCGACGAATTGGTCCGCGACGCCGACCTCGAGCGGCGGCTGAAGTCGCTGGCCAGCCAGTTTCCGGAAATTGTCGACATGCACGACGTCCAGATCAAGAAAGTGCGCGGACGCCTTTACGTTTCCTGCCACTGCACGTTCTCCGACGATCTCTCGCTCGCCCGCGTCCATGACATCCAGACCGAACTCGAAATCCGGTTCAAGCAGGCCGCGCCCGAACTTTTCCGGGTGCTGATTCATCCTGAACCCAGCACGGACAACCGCAGGTAGAAGCTCAGGGAGTGAAAGCTTATGACCGAAGCCAAAACCAACGTGGATTGAAAAGCAGCGCTTCAACGGCATCGCCACCAGCGGCCACACGATCGTCGTCGATGGCGACAAAGCCGGTGGGAACAGTCCGATGGAACTCGTGCTCATCGGTCTCTGCGGCTGCACCGGCTACGACGTCGTCTCCATTCTGCAGAAGAAGCGCGAGCCCTTCACCAGCCTCGAGGTCCGCGCCCAGGCCGAGCGCGCCGCCGACTCCACCCTCGGTCTACACGGAAATCAAGCTGATCTACCGCGTCGGTGGTAAAGTGTCGCACAAGGCGGTCGAGGACGCAGTTCGCCTCTCGAAAGAAAAATATTGTTCGGTCTCGGCCATGCTCGAGAAGACCGCGAAGATCACGGCTGAGATCGAATATGTGGACGCGTAGAACGGGCCAACCGATGCCCTGGAAAATCTTCCTTTTCACCCAACCCGGCTGCCTCAACTGCGAAGTGATGAAGATTTTCCTGGAAGCGAAAGAACTGGTCTTCGAAGAGCGTGACATGAGCGACTCCGCCGCTCGCCTCGAATTGCTCGAAACCTACCACAGCCACACTGCCCCCACCTTGGTGATTCTCACGCGCAGCCGGCGCCGAAGTGATCGAAGGCTTCGACCCCGACCGCCTTGACCGGTTCCTCTCTGCTGCCTGATCATCGAAAGCGATTCGCGAGGCTCACCATCCCGAACCCAAGTCTGCAAAGCGCGCGTCCGCATCCTCTGCGTGGCTATTTCTTCATTGCCTCGGCGGCGTTTCTCTGGGGAGTCTCCGCCGCCCTGGGCCGCGCCGTTTTTACTGGGAAGCTGCCGCTGGGCGCTGCGCTCCGTCCCATCGATCCGCTTGATTCTCTCGCAGACTCGCACCACATTCTCTCTGCTGGTGCTGCTTCCGATTCTCGTTGCCTCCCAGGGTTGGCAGCGCATCAAGCTGCCCGCGCGCGATCTCGCGTACTGCTTCCTTCTGGGTACGCTCGGTGTCGCCGTCTCGAATTATTTCTATTACGTCGCCATCCAAAGGACGAATGTCGCCACCGCCATCATCGTGCAATACACCGCTCCCGTATGGGTTCTGCTTCTACGTCGTAGCCCGCGGCCAGCAAAAGCTCTCGCTGCAAAAAGTGGTTGCCGTGGCGCTGGCGGTTACCGGCATTGCTCTCGTCATCGGCATCGTCGGAGCAAAGCCAACTGACGGACGAGCTCTTCGCCTCGATTCCTATGGCCTCATTGCCGCGCTGCTGGCCTCGTTCTCCTTCGCCTTCTACAACGTCGGCGGACATCGCATCCTGGCCCGCTACGACCGCTGGCGTGTGCTGGTCTGGACGCTGATCCGCGGCCGCTGCCTTCTGGCTCGTCGTCAACCCTCCATGGAAAATCCTGGCGGCCCACTACGCGCCCGCCCAGTGGTTGTTCTTGTTCGTTTTCTCGATGATCTCGGTGCTCGGAGCGTTCTCCCTCTACTTCCTCGGACTGCAGCATCTCGAACCAACTCGCGCCATCATCGCCAGTTGCCTGGAGCCGGTCTTCTCCATTCTTCTCGCCGCCTTGCTCTTGGGCGAAGTGCTGCGCCCCGTCCAGACCGTGGGAATCGTCTTTGTACTGGCGGCTATCGTGATCGTGCAACGCCCGGGGCGCAGCTTGGCAGAGGGATCCGTCGTGGTCGAGCCCATCGAATAGAAGTCCACGCGTTCGGCCGAGTTGGGGATGGCTCTTACTCCAGTTTTTTCCCGCGCGTCTCCGGCAATTGCGTCGTCATCAACGCCGCCAGCAGATATCCAGCCGCACACAAATAAAACGCCCAGCTCAAGCCTTTCATCTGACCTACACGCCCAATCACCAGCGGAGCAACCGAACTCATCGTCCGCGCGCCGTTGTAGGTGAACCCCAGTGCACGGGCCCGCACGCTGGTCGGGAAAATCTCGCTGCCTATGATTCCAGAGCCGGAGAAAATCCCGGTTCCGAAGAAGGCCACCACGGTTCCCAGCACCATGAGCACAACAGGCGAGCGCGCCGCGGCATAAAGTGGAATTAGAAGTGCTGCGGTTAAGCTATAGACCAGGAAGGCCTTACGCCGACCCAGATGATCGGCCACCCACCCGAAGCTGGCGTAACCGGGAAACATCCCAAACAAATTCAGCACAACCAGGAGAGTAGTAGTTCCCATCACCCCAAAACCACGCCCACCCTGCGATACGGGGAGCGACAAATATGGCGGCAGCCAGGTAAACAGTCCCCACCAGGCAAACATGCCGCAGAAGTTAAACAGCAACAGAGCGAACGTAGCTTTCACATAAGGCGGCCGAAAGATCACCGAGAATTTCATGTCTCGCATTAACGAGGCGTAACTTGTTGCGTCTCTGCCGGCGTCGCCTAAGCTGGTGCCACTCGCATAGCGGTGTCCTTGCGACGGCCTCTCCTGCCACATTGCCGATTCCGGCACCCCACGCCGAATCCACAACGTCAGCAACGCCGGCAGGATTCCCAGGAAGAACACGGCCCGCCAACCGAAGTACCGAGCCACCGGTCCCGCCACCAATGCCGCCACGGCGAAGCCCAAAGCCCACGAACTCTGCACCACGGAAATCGCCTTGGCGCGAAACTCTGTGGGCCAACTCTCGGCCACCAGGGTCGCGCCGGTATTCCATTCGCCGCCCATGCCCAAGCCCAAGACAAAGCGCGCTACCGCCAGCATGGCAATGCTTGTCGCCAGGCCGGACGCGAATGAGCACACCGAGTATGTCAATATGCTCGCCATCAGCGCTTGCTTCCGCCCGATGCGGTCGGCGAGAAAACCAAACAGCACGCCACCCAGGCCTGAGGCCAGGAGCGTGAGCGTGCCCAGGAGACCGGCCGTCGTCTTGCTCATGCCCAGATCGCGCATCAGTAGTGCCAGCACCAGCGCGTAGAGCATGGCGTCGAACGCATCGAGTGCCCAGCCCAGTCCCGCCGCCAGCAGCGTCCGCCGCTGCCCCGGTGTTGCTTGCCGAATTAGTTGGATGGGCCCAATCGTCATGCAGGCGGGATTGTACGGCTCCTTCAGGAATTGTCAATTTCCAACTCGGGTCATTGCGATCTGCAAATCCACCGCGCATGGATGTTTGCTCTCCGGATACCTCGGCCCCGTTTTGACAATGTTTTTACTTCACAGGTCGGGATTCTAGGTTAGCCTTGGCATATCACCTTCAGGGAACGGCGGCCTGAAACCGGATGTGCTTATGAGATTTCAGCGGGTTGGTGTGCTTCTTGCTTTTCTGCTGACGTTCCTTACGCCTTGCTTCGCTCACCATATGGCGGTTGTGGTCAACAAGGACAACAACGTTGAAAACGTCACTGCCGTTCACCTATCGAAGATTTTCCGCTCGGAGATCAAGAAGTGGCCGGACGGCAAGGCCGTCGTCCTGGTTCTGCACAAAGATTCTGTCGGCGAAACGGAAACCCTCCAGCGCTTGATCAAGATGAGCTCCGAGGAATTGAAGGCACTCATCGCCGCTCACAAGGACTCCATCATAATGGCGGACTCCGACGCCGACGTGCTCAAGATCGTGCAATCCACCCCCGGCGCGATCGGCTTCGTGGATGTCCGTTCCGTAGACAACTCCATCAACGTGGTGCGGGTGGACGGCAAGTTGCCCATGGAATCAGGCTATCTGCCGCATTAGCTTGGATCTTCTACTTCTACGCGCCCAGCTTGCTCCGCGATAGGGGTAACTCGCGGACGCGTTTTCCGGTCGCCTCAAAGATCGCATTGCACAGCGCGGGCGCGAACGGCGGGACGCCCGGCTCTCCCACACCCGCCGGCGGTGCGCTGCTCTCAACGATGTAGACGTTGGTCTGGTAGGGCGCCTCGTTCATCCGCGTGACAGGATAGGTATCGAAGTTGGACTGATCGACGACTCCGTTGGTCGCTGTGATCTCCCCGAAGCGGGCCAGACTGGTGCCGAAGACCGCGGCGCCTTCGAACTGCGACCGCGTCGCCTCCGGGTTGACGACCAGGCCGGCGTCCACCGCGGTGTCGACCCGCGGGATGCGCAGTTCGCCCTGATCGTTTACTTCCACCTGGACAACCGTGGCTACGTAGGTGAGAAAACTCCGGTGGACGGCGATGCCCATGCCTTGACCCTTGCCGAGTTTCTGTTTTCCCCAGCCCGATTTCTCCGCAGCCAGC
Source organism: uncultured Acidobacteriaceae bacterium (assembly GCA_963770235.1). Taxonomy (GTDB): domain Bacteria; phylum Acidobacteriota; class Terriglobia; order Terriglobales; family Acidobacteriaceae; genus Sulfotelmatobacter. Next base: position 30,636 of record CAVYOW010000001.1, read on the forward strand.
TCGATTACGCGGCGGTAACGCGCTGTGTCGATCGGGTAGGCCTCGAGCGATCCACCGTAGTTGGGATAGTCAGGCGCGGATTTCTTCACATCGACGATGCGAGGTGGTCCGATCAAGGCCATCAGGTATTCGAGCGAGTCGCGGCCCGCAGCGTGGGCGCATTCGTTGGCGAAAGACTGCGCCGCGAACGCATGATAGATGTTGGCAACCGAGCGCAGCCATCCGATGCGCAGATGTGCCGCAGCGCCGCTGTTTTCGGCGCGCATGTTAGGAATGTTGAAAGGCAGGTCCGTCCAGCCCTGCTGCAGTTCACCGGCTCCCGCGGCAGTCGCGTTCACGTCAAAGGTTGACCCAATGCTTGGGAAAACGGAACGCTGCAGCCAGGCAGTGGGAAGACCGTCGGCGCCCAGAGCCGCTTTCATGTACATGGCAGAGACGGTGTGGTAGTAGTCGAAACCGATGTCGTCTTCACGGCTCCAGACAACTTTCACCGGTCGGCCCACTGCCTTGGACAGGATCGCCGCTTCGGCGGCGTAGTCCGGCTTCGATTTGCGGCCGAAGCCTCCGCCCAGTAACGGGACGTGGCAAGTGACTGCCTCTTTGGGGATGCCCAGTTTCTCAGAGATGACTTGTTGCACGGCCTGCGGATTCTGGGTGGAAGCCCAGACTGTAACCTTACCTTCGCGATAATCCGCCAACGCGACGGGCGGCTCCATCGAAGCATGTGCCAGGTGCGGAACGTAGTACTCGGCTTCGATCATCTTGCCGCCCTGCGCAAATGCGGCGTCTACGTCTCCCTGATTGCGCGCGGCCTTGGCCGGCTTGCGCGCGGTCTCCTGCAGCTCTTTCTTGTACTGGTCGGAGTTATAAACGGCGTGTGGACCGTTGTCCCAGACCGGGTTGAGCTTTTTTCGTCCTTTCATCGCAGACCAGGTGTTGTCGGCGATGACGGCAATTCCACCCAACGGCTGGAAATGATGGGGCGGCGTGAAGGTGTCAATGGTCAGCGTCTGGCGTACGCCTTTCACCTGCAGCGGAGCCTTCTCATCAAACGACTTCAATTTGCCCCCGAGGACCGGTGGGTGCTCGATGGAGGCGTAGACCATGCCTTCAATTCGGGCGTCCATGCCAAATTTCGCCTTGCCAGTGCAGAGATCTTCAAGGTCGTAGCTGGTCTGGCCCTTGCCCACGTATCGCCAGGCGGACGGCGGCTTGAACTTGAGTTCTTCTTTCTTTGGCACAGGCAGCTTGGCGGCGGCCGCGGCCAGATCTCCGTAACCGGCTTTCTTGCCGCTAGCTTTGTGCACCACCACGTGCGGGTCGGTTGAACATTCGGCTTCCGGCACACCCCACTGCTGAGCGGCAGCGCGGATCAGCATCAAGCGGGCGGTTGCCCCGGCCTGTCTCATGGGTTCATAGAATTCTCGAATCGAGTGGGAGCCATCAGTATCCTGCGAGCCGTAGCGTGCATCGCCGATCGCCTGCTGCACTTTCACGCGGCCCCAGTCGGCATCGAGCTCCTCGGCCAACACGAGTGGAAGGGAAGTGCGGCTGGTGGTGCCCATCTCGGAGCGGTGGGCGATGATGTAGACGGTTCCGTCCGTGTCGACGCCTAGGTACACGCCGGGGTGTAAAACCGCATCATCGGCGCTGGAGCCGGTGGTCGCTTTGGCTCCCCAGAGAGTTTCTGGGACAAAACGCACGCTGAGAACCAGGGCTCCGGTAGAGAGAACGCCTTGCAGAAAACCACGGCGGCTGACGTTAGTGAGGCTGTTCATGCGCGCTCTCCAGCCGCAGCTTTGATGGCCGCGCGAATGCGCTGATAGGTGCCACAGCGGCAGATGTTTCCCGACATGATGTTGTCAATGTCTTCGTCAGTAGGCTTCGGCTTCTGGCTTAGTAACGCGGCCGCCTGCATGATCTGTCCGGACTGGCAATAGCCGCACTGCGGGACGTTGACCTCCATCCACGCCTTCTGCACCGGCTGCAGACCGTTCGCGCCAAGATCTTCAATCGTACGAATCTCACTGCCGGCAGCTCTCTGCATGGTCGTGACGCAGGAGCGGATTGCCTTGCCATTCTGATGCACAGTGCAGGCGCCACACAGCGCCATGCCGCAGCCGAACTTGGTTCCGGTTAAGGCGAGTATGTCCCGTAGGTACCAAAGCAGGGGCATATCGGGTTCGCCATCGAAGGAGCGGGGGACACCGTTCACCTTAAGCTGGATCATTGGTTCGTCTCCAGGCGAATGTAGTACTTTGCGGTGGCAACATTCTAAACCAGAGTGCGAAGGGGGTGATGGAGGATTTACAAGATCGTCCGTAGCGTGTTATCTGAGTCCCAGGAGATGGAAATATCTCCGCGCCTTCTTTACATCGCGCGCGATTTGCTCACGCAATGCCTCCACTGTCGGAAACTTGATCTCATCGCGCACCCGGTCGAGGAAGCAGATTTCGACTTCGCTCTCCGGGGTCAGCTCAATCGGATGAAAACTCAACAGGTGTGTTTCGACCGCAAACGACTCTGTCCCAAACGTCGGTCGATTGCCCACGTTAGTGACGGAATCAAAGCGTTCGGCGCCTATGCGCGTCCAGGTGATGTAGACGCCGTCTTTCGGCACGAGTTCTTCGTAGCGGGCCAGATTGATGGTGGGCACGGTGTACTTCGATCCTAGGCCGCGCCCTCGCCCAGGCGTACCCAGGATGCAGAAAGGACGCGCCAACAGATGGCGCGCCCGGCTCACGCACCCCTCTCGGATCAATTTCCTGATATGACTGCTGGAAACGGGTTCGCCCCGCAAAGTCTGTTCCGGGTAGACCTTCACTTCAAAGCCCATCTCCTGCCCGAGTTGCGCCAGCAGATTCACATCACCTGCAGCCTTGTGCCCGAAGCGGAAGTTGTAGCCCTCATGCACCTCGCGTACGTGCAGTTTCTTCTTCAAGATGCGTTCGGCGAACTGGCGTGGCGTCATCAGCGAAAGATCACGCCCAAAGGGCAGGATCATTAGGGCATCGATGCCCGTGCCTTCGAGCAAGCGTAGTTTTTCCGGCAGCGGAGTAAGCAGCTTCAGCTCCGAATCGGGTCTCAGAATGCGCGCCGGATGTGGCTCAAAGGTTACCGCAACCGCTTTAGCCCCGCTCTCCCGTGCCCGGCGCACAATCTCGCCCAGCACGCGCGCGTGGGCTCGATGCACTCCGTCGAAGTTACCCACGCTTACCAGCGAAGGCCCGAAACCCGCCGGAACGTCCTCGAGTTTGTGGAAGATCTGCATAGCCCTAACTAGTGATTAGTGGCCAGTGATCAGAAAGCCAGTGTGCCGAAAGGCTTCACTGACCACTGATCACTGGCCACCGAACACTAAACTTTAAATTTCAAACTCCAGCTTCATTCCGTCGTAAGCCAGTCGCACGTGCGAAGGAAGAGCTGCGTTGGTGGCTTCATGCGCCAGATCATGGCAGATGTGGGTAAAGAAGGCCCGCTTCGCCTTCACGCGTTCCACAATGCGCAGCGAATTCTCCACCGTCGAGTGCGTAGGGTGAGGTTTGTGCCGCAACGCATCCAGAAAGAGAATGTCCAGCCCTTCCAGCTGATGGAACGATGTTTCCGGAATTTCGCTGTGGTCGGTGAGATAAGCCGCGTTGCCAAAGCGGAAGCCGTAAATCTCCGCCTCGCCGTGAATCAAGCGCACCGGCTCGAAGCGCGCCCCAAAAAGCTCCACCGGACCGTCAATCGGCCGCAACTCGAGTTGGGGCAAGCTGCCAAATTTGTAATCGGAGTCAAAGATGTAGCTGAACATCCTGCGCAGAAAGGCCGCTGCATCCGGGCGCGCGTAGAGCGGCAACTTCGCCGGCTTGTGACGGAAACTGAGTGGCCGCAGGTCGTCGATGCCCAGAATATGATCGGCGTGCGTGTGAGTATAAAGAACTGCATCTACTTGCGTGATTCGTTCACGGATGGCCTGCGTGTAGAAATCCGGCGAGGTGTCGACGAGCACAACCTTGCCCGCATACTGGATCATGATGGAGGGGCGGGTACGGCGGTCGTGCGGATCACTGGAACGACAGACCACACAGTCGCAGCCGAGCGTCGGCACGCCCATGGATGTGCCACTGCCCAGCACCGTGAGCGTCGCCTTCATCGGCTAACCTTCATGTCTGGGCTGCCATGACTGGAATGCCTGATTCGATCGTCACCGTCCGCCGGTTCCTGTGGCAGATCCGGGCTGCGGCGGACGCGACAGCGCGTTGGTCACTTCCACGTAGGCCATGCGAACTTCGTAGAGGCTGTTCTGCAGAAAGTTCTCTTCCGTGGGCGTGAGGTTGCCTTTGGTCTTTTCCGCCATCAGAGCTAGCGTGTCGATGGTTTGTCGCGCCCCGATGATGTCAATGCGTGGCTGCTCATCCTGCTGATGCATCAACCCCAGCTGCAGCATCGCCGTCATGTAGAGCGACGCCAGGAAGCGCTCGAATGTCATCTCAAACTCTTTGGCAGAGCGGCCGCTGAGCTCCACCCGCGAGTCCAGTTCCCGGGATGATTCCCGGTAGGCGTCGGCTTGCACCTGCTGCTCGGCCGCTGTAGGGGCCGCAGGTATGGCTTGCCCCGCGATTCCGTCCGCCTCCGCGGGAAAGGCCGCCACAGGGTTGCCAGCGGGCGCAGTTTCCTTGGCCGCCGTTGCAGCCGAGGCTGGAGGCGTCGCAGCCTTCGCGGCCTCTGCTTCCTCGGGAACATCTTTGCGCAACTCTCCGTCTTCTGTGAACAAGCGACGGTCGGTTACAGTGAAACCGGACTCTTGTCTCTTCTCAGCCATAGCGTATGTCCCTGTAGATTTCTTTGCCAGAATCTTAATGTGGCTTTCCTACGCCCGGTGGAGCAACGAATCCTCCGCCTGTCCCAGCGCAATGCTGTCCAGCGGCAACTGACTCACGGTGGCCCTTGAGGCTCCAATCATCACTTCGCGTCCCGGAATTCCCACTTCGCGCCGAATGTATCCCAGGGCAATAGTCCGTTCGCCAGATGGCTTGCTCAGCACCGAGATGCTGGTGATTTCACCGACTTCCTTCTCGTCGCAGATGATCTTAGCCCCCGTCGGGATTGCCGCCTTGCCTTCCACTACGAAGCCGGTAAACTTGCGATGCACGTTGCCGCGCGAGCGAATGCGCTCCACAATCTCCTGCCCCACGTAGCAGCCTTTGTTGAAATTGAGCGCGCGCATCTGTTCGGTCTCCTGGGGCAGGTCGCGCTCGCGAATGTCGACGCTATACAGGGGAATCCCGGCCATGATGCGCTGCATTTCCAACGCCTCGGTGCCCACCGGAGCTCCCCCGGCCGCGAGCAGCGCCTGCCACGTCTTATAAACATCCTTGGGCGCGAGCCAGATCTCGTAGGATTCGTGCCGCGCATCGTCGCCGCGCACCACCGTACACCCCGCGCAGCCACAGTCGCAGTCGCATTGCGGAGTGATCATCTGCAAGGGCTGCAGCTCTGGAACTTCGATCCCGGCGGCGTTCAGAATAGCGCGAGCCTTCGGTCCCGCCAGGCCCAGAGCGGTCTGCTTTTCGCTGATATCCGTGACTTCCACGTCGTCCATGATGATGTAATGGTCGAAAGTAGCAACGATCTTTTCGACCTGACTGCGATCGGTTTCCACCACTAGCGTCTCACCCAGGTTGTAAACCGACATATCGCCGAGAATGCGGCCCTGCGGGTTGAGCAGGAAGGCATATACGCCGCGCCCGAGGGCGAGATCGCGAATGTTGTTCGTGACCATGCCGTTTAGCCAGCGCACGCGGTCGCTGCCGGTCAGCGAAATCCGGGCGCGGAAACCCAGGTCATAAACTCCGCAACCATTGAGCAGAGCGGCAAACTCCAGTTGGGGATCGGCAAAACGTGCCGCAGTCACAGCGCCACGGTATTCTGCCTCGGGCAGCGGCTGCGCCTGGGTCTCCGGTCGCGCGCACAGTGCGTCTTGGAGTGGGGTACGTAACATCGCAATTAACATCGGAATATTGATTATAGCGAACACCTTCGCGATTCATTCCTCGATTGGCTCAATCTCCTCGGCTTGTGTTAGCTTTTCTGCCGTGGACCCGCAACAGCCTTCGAAGAAACGCATTGCCGTCATCCCCGGAGACGGGATTGGCCAGGAAGTGATCCTGCAAGCTCTCAAGGTCATCCGGGCATCGGGAGCTGACGTTGAGCTAAGCGAATTTGACTGGGGCGCAGACCGCTATCTTCGCGACGGGATGACGGTTCCTCCCGACGGCTTCGCCATGCTCGAGCGCGACTTCGACGCCATCCTGGCTGGCGCCTTCGGCGATCCACGCGTCCCCACGAACATCCACGCCAAAGAGATCCTCCTCGGCATGCGCTTCAAGATGGACCTCTACGCCAACGTGCGGCCGGTGCGGCTGCTCGATGCAGCCTTGTGTCCGCTCAAGGGGATGGAGCCCAAGGATGTCGATTTCGTCGTCATCCGCGAGAACACCGAGGGCGTCTATACCGATGCGGGCGGAGTCTTCAAGCAGGGCACTCCGGATGAGATTGCGATTCAGGAAGACATCAATACGCGCAAGGGTGTGGAGCGCATCATCCGCTACGCGTTCGAGTATTGCGAGACGCCACACCAAGCTCGACGGCTCACCGCGCGGGCGAGTACTCATGTGTGACAAGTCGAATGCTATGACGCACGCGGGCGGCTTGTGGCAGCGCGTGTTCAAGGAGGTGAGCGGCGAGCATCCACAGATCGCGGCACAGCACATGTACGTGGACGCACTTTGCATGCAGATGGTGCGCGATCCGCGCGGGTTCGATGTGATCGTGACCAATAACATGTTTGGCGACATCATCACCGACCTCGCCGCCGGACTGCAGGGCGGGCTGGGCATGGCAGCCAGCGGAAATATTCATCCCGGCAAGACGTCGATGTTCGAGCCGGTACACGGCTCGGCACCACCGATCGCGGGGAAGAATGTGGCAAATCCGTTCGGCGCGATTCTGACCGCGGCCATGATGCTGGGTCATTTGGGATTGACGAAAGAAGCCGAGAAGATCGAGGCTGGGGTGCTCGAAGCCGTGCGGCAAAAGAAGACCACGCAGGACATCGGCGGCACACTTGGAACACGCGAAACGGGAGATTGGGTGGCTGCAAGAGTCGGCCACGGATGAGTCCAGATTTCCGGGTTTGAGAGCATCTTAGCGCTGAACCCGGGACGAACCGAAGGCGGTGCTCGGTCGTGCCCCCTAGGTTCTGCCGCCCACCAGCAGCGCCAACTCCCGCCACTTCCAGTGACAATCCACGTCCACGAATCCGATCTCGCGCAGCCATCGCAGCTGCGTTTCCAGATCCAGCAGCTTGTTCGAAGGATCTTCGGTTTCGACTGTGTAGCCGATGTGGTGCAGGAACTCTTCGTGCAGGCGAGGCGTTGGCGACGCGACGTGCTCCAGGTTGCAGAAGACGCCGCCGGGGTTGAGCAGGCCGTAAATCTCGGCATAGAGCGCGCGCTTGCGTTCGTGCGCGACATGATGAATCGCGAAGCAGGAAACGACCGCATCGAACCTGCCAAGAGCCGGTAGCGGATGGTCAAGATTGTGAGTGACGATTGTGACGGAAGAATCATCGGCAAATCGTTTGCCGACAGCTTCTAGCATTGTCGGCGAGAAGTCGACGGCTACGGCCTCCACATTGGTTGGGGCCAACTCAGACTTGACCAGCGCCAGCAGTCGGCCGTCACCGGTGCCGAGATCAAGAATACGGCGTGCGGTCTTCGGGATAAACTCCAGCAGGGTCGATTCGCCTTCGGTACGGTGCAGGATGGAATCGGCGCGGTCGAGGTAGTCGCGGACGTGCCCTGAGGAAGTCCAGAGGTTGACGGGTGTCTTCGTGGTCATGTTTGTCCTTGAAGAGAGTATAGGCAAACAGGGTAGACTCGTTCCTAATGGATACCGTCAAGCTGCGTGGCGTGAGGATTCTTAGGCCGCTTTTTGCGGTTGTGCTGCTTTTGGGTTTCGGCGGGGCGGTTTGGGCAGCGCAGGATCGGTCTGCCCAGGCTCCCGCGCAGGAATCGCAAAACCAGAGTCAGCAAGATCAAAGTCAGAAGCCGGCGGACAAGAGTGTCCACCCCGCACAAGCACCTCCCGCAACGGCGCCCGAAGAAAAAGAAGTCAAGATCACGCCGCGGGAAGCGGAGGAATTGTTTCACTCCGTCGATGAAATTCTAATCTTCGACAGCAAACAGAGCGGACTGCCCATCAAGAAGCACGTCAAGCGCCGGCTGACCAGCCGCGACGAAGTGGTTGCCTATCTCGCCAAGCATATGAAGGACGAAGACGTGAAAAGGCTGCAGCGGTCGGAGCTCGTATTGAAGAAATTTGGTCTGCTCCCGCGCGAGTTCGATATGGAAAAACTGCTGGTCGATCTGCTGCGCGAAGAAGTGGCGGGTTATTACGATCCCAGGACGAAAACGGTGAACCTGCTGGACTGGGTTCCACTGGAAGAGCAGGAGCCGGTGCTGGCGCACGAACTAACGCACGCCCTGCAAGACCAGGCGATAGGCCTCGATAAGTGGATGAAGAAGGGGGATAAAGATCTGGGCGAAATCAAGAAAGACCCCACTCCCGCGGATATCGATAACGACGAAATCGACGACGCACGCGAGGCGGTGGTCGAAGGGCAGGCGCAAGCCATGATGTTCCAATATGCCCTGGCCCCGGCAGGACGCTCCATCGCCGATTCTCCGGACTTGGTGGAAGGGATGGAAGCGGAAACAATGACCGGAACACCGAACACCAAGGTGTTCAACGACGCTCCCATTTTCATGAAGGAGTCGCTGACGTTCCCCTACACCTACGGGATGGACTTTGTGGTGAAACTGATGGCGAATGGCGGCAAGGAGAAGGCCTTTGCGTCCGTCCTGGCGAATCCGCCGCATACGACGCGACAGATTATGCAACCGGAGACCTACCTCTCGGGCGAAAGAATTGAGCCCATGCGCTTGCCCGAGTTTAAGCGTGACTTCAAGGATTACATTAAGTTTGATATCGGAGCGATGGGCGAGTTCGATGTCGCGGTATTAATCGAGCAATACGCGGGAAAAGAATTATCAAAGCGGCTGTATCCGGACTGGCGGGGTGGCTACTACTATGCTGCTCGACTGAAAAACGATACGGCGGCGCCGCTTGGGCTGCTCTACGTGTCACGGTGGTCGAGCGCAGAGAAAGCCGCAGAGTTTGCCGGGATTTATGCACGCTCGCTGGGGCAGCGGTACAAGAAGGCGGAGGAGGTAAGGGATTCGTCTCACCCCGCGGATCGAAGTGAAGAGAGACGTCAGGAACGCAAAGTCGAGTTGTTGCAGGGGCGGCACGCGTGGTCTACGGAAGAAGGCGCCGTGGTGATCGAGGAGCAGGGCGATACTGTACTGGTGAGCGAGAGTTTGGATTCGGCCACTACGGAGATGCTGGAAAAGGAAGTATTTGCGAAATAGGTCAACCTCGCACAATCTCATTTCTTCTTTGTAGACGCACCCCCAGTTTGACCTTCCTGCGGAGCATCACCCAAAAAGTGCTGCACCTTCGCGACGACGTTGAATTGCTTGCCGCCACGCTCAACGGTCAGCGTGCGTTCGTTGCCAGGCGAACCCCCGAGCATGGACCAGACTTGTCCCAGAGTGGAGCCAGGGACGGGAATGCCGTCGACGGCTAGGAGGTGGTCGCCCGCCTGCACTCCATCCTGCCCTTGGATCACAGAGGGTTTGCCGTCGTAATCGGCGATGCCGAGGATGGTAAACCGTCCGTCCTCTTCGGGGTGCAGGATCAGGCCGATGACGTCGAAGTCAGGGAATTTGAACAAGCGGCCGATGTCGAAATAGACGGTGGAGTGAGCGTAGTCAATACCGATGCGGTAGTTGAGCAGGGCTTCGGCGCCGAGCAGCCCGGCAGTGGAGACACCGGCCCGTTTTTCGAAGAAGGCTATCCGATCCATGGGGAGATTGGCCACAGGCAGATCAGTGAGGAAGAGCGGACCATATTGCACGCGGTCGATGCGCATCAGTTTCCACTTCGTTTCGTCATCAGATCCCCAGGTACTGGCGGGACCGATCGCGCCTGTCATGTGCGGCCAGCCGGGGTGAGTGCCGGACAGCTTGTCGAATACTTCTTCTGAAAGAAAGCTGATGGATGCGCCAACGTCGAGGGCGAGATTGTATTTCTTGTTTTCAATTTGGCTGGGGACCTGGACGAGGCCATTCTGGGGGTTCACGATTACCTTCGTCTTTACGCCCTTGAACTCCAGGCTGCCGGGTTGGGCGATGGTGAATTGATGGTCGGGAAAATTGATCAGAACGTCGTAGCCGCTTAGTACGGCGGAAGGGATGTTGATCTCGGCGTCCAGTCCGGGAGCGATCGGAGCGCCACCGGCTGGAACTTTGGCTTCTTTGATCCCGGCCCCGGAATTTCGTCCGCCGATAGGGATCGTCATGCCGCCGATGCGCATCTCGGCCGGTGGAGTGGCAGAACAGAGTTGCGCGTCACAGGAGACGCCCCCTACGGCCAGGCGCTGCGACATGTAGAGATCGGGGGTTCCGTTGTCGACCCACGCGTGAACTCGCTGCGTTGTCCCATCGGAGAGTCGAAGACTAACGTCGATGATGACGCGATTATGGCTCAGCGTGAGAGGAACGGTGACCGACCTGGGCTCGGGCTGGGGAGCAGGGGAGGTTCTGTCCTGTCCGAGGGCCGCGATGAAAATGAGGACGGGGAGGGCCGCCGTGAAGCGCATAGAAAGATTGTAGCGGCTTGGGAAACCTTGAACCACGGCGGATACAGAGACGCGCGGAGAGTCTTGTTATAATCACCGGTTTGGCTCGCACTCGTGGAAGACTTCTGTAGGCGCAAACTCTGGAGGATGGGTGGGACAGGCGGAGATTGGGATTATCGGCGGCAGCGGGCTTTACGCCATGCCGGGGCTGAGCAAAGTGAAGGAAGTGCGGGTGAAGACCCCGTTCGGCGCGCCCTCCGACGCCTACGTTTGCGGCGTGTTGGAAGGGCGCAAGGTGGCGTTCCTGGCTCGGCACGGGCGCGGGCACCGCATTCTTCCGAGCGAGCTGAACTTTCGCGCCAATATTCACGGGTTCAAGCAGCTTGGAGTCGAGAAGATCGTTTCAGTTTCAGCAGTAGGCTCCCTGAAGGAAGAACATAAGCCGCTGGATTTCGTGATTCCAGACCAGTTCTTCGATCGCACGCGCCATCGCGTGGATACGTTTTTCGGTGGTGGAGTAGTGGCACACATCGCTTTTGCCGATCCAGTATGTGGCGAGCTGGCGGGCGTCGTCGAGGATGCCTGCAAGAAGATCGGGGTGACCGGCAAGCGCGGCGGAACTTACTTATGCATGGAAGGCCCGCAATTCTCGACCAGGGCGGAGTCGAATGTGTATCGCGGGCTGGGGATGGATGTGATCGGCATGACCAACCTGCAGGAGGCGAAACTGGCGCGGGAGGCTGAGCTATGCTACGTCACCGTGGCGATGGTGACGGACTATGACTGCTGGCATCCGCATCACGATTCGGTGACGGTGGATCAGATTATCGCCGTACTCATGAAGAATGCCGAAAATGCGACGAAAGTTATACGCGAAACTGTTGCGGCTATGCCGCGGGCGCGGTCCTGCAAATGCGGGTCGGCGCTCGCGCACGCGATTTTGACGGATCCCAAGAAGATCCCGGCTGCGACGAGGAAGAAGTTGAAGCTGATCATTGGGAAATATGTGAAAGTCCGTGGCCAGTGATCAGTGGTCAGTGGCCAGTAACACCCTCGACAGGGTGGATTTTACTGGTCACTGATCACTGGCCACTGACCACTAAGAGAGGGAGCACGCGCCCAAAAATGAGCATTGTCGTGGTGGGTTCGGTTGCGTTTGATGACATCGCGTCGCCTTCGGGCAGCGTAAAGGGCATTCTGGGCGGAGCGGCGACTTACTTTTCGCTGGCCGCCAGCTATTTCACTCAAGTACGCATGGTCGCGGTGGTGGGCGAGGATTTCGGCGCGGAGCATGAAAATGTTCTGAAGAAGCGCGGGGTGGATACGCGTGGCATCGAGCGCGCCGCGGGTAAGACATTTCGCTGGGGCGGGACCTACGGTGAGAACCTGAACGAGGCCAAGACGACCTTCACTGATCTCAACGTATTTGAGAAGTTTCAGCCGCGGATTCCGAAGGAGTACGAGGACACGGAGTTTCTGTTTCTGGCTAACATCCAGCCAACGTTGCAGGCCAACGTGCGGCGGAAGATGAACGGCGTGCGGCTGACCGGTTGCGACACCATGAATTACTGGATCCAGGGCGCGCGCCAGGAACTGGCAGAAACCCTGAAGCTGGTGAACGTGCTGCTGATCAACGACACCGAGACGAAGATGCTGGCGAATGAAAAGAACCTGCCGCGCGCGGCGCAGAAGGTGCTGGCTATGGGTCCGCAGGCACTGGTGATCAAGCACGGTGAATACGGAGCGACGATTTTCTTTCGCGAAGGGGCGTTTGGCATTGGGCGGCATCCCTTCCGTGCGCCGACCTTGCCGCTCGATGAAGTGAAGGATCCGACGGGGGCGGGCGATTCGTTTGCCGGAGGATTTATGGGTTACGTGGCGTCGCAGGAAGAATTGAATCGCGAAGTGCTGAAGAGGGCCTTGTTCTACGGTGGAGTGATGGGATCGTTCGCCGTGGAAAGCTTCGGCACGGAGCGGCTGCAATCGCTGACCCGGGAAGAGATCGACGAGCGTTTTGAGATTTTTCGCGAACTTACCCACCTCGAATGAAGCCGCAAAAGGCGCCGCCGAAGGCATACTCCGAACATGAGATCGTGCGCCTGGTGTGGCTGGCGATCTTCGTCTCGGTTTTTTCCTTCCTCTTCTACTATCGGTCTGGCGATGTACTGTTGTACGGCGATGCTGTAGCGCATATCAACATCGCGCGCCGCGTGTTTGATTCGAAAACTCCCGGGCTGCTCCAGTTGGGAACCGTGTGGTTGCCGCTGCCGCACTTGCTGATCATCCCATTTATCGTATCGAAGCAAATGTGGCAGACTGGCGCGGGAGGCTCGATTCCCTCGATGGCCGGGTTCGTGCTTGGCGCGCTGGGAATGTTTCGGCTGGTGCGTTCAGCGTTCAGCCGCGATGGCGAAGTGGACGTCACGGCGAAGGTGGGAGCGTGGGCCGCAGCGATCTTGTATGGCGCGAACCCGAATCTGATTTACATGCAGGCGACGGCGATGGGTGAATCGCTGTATCTGGCATTGTTCATCTGGTCCGTAGTGTATTTCGCCGAGTTCGCGCGGGCAGAGTATCCAGAGAAGGCAGGTCGATCTCTGACAAAGTGCGGGTTGTGTTTGGCCGCAGCGTGCTTGACCCGGTACGACGGCTGGTTTCTGGCTGGAACGATCGTGGTTGCAGTCGTGATAGCAGGCTCCCGCCCTCGCAAGGTGCGCGAGGATGGATCACCCAGGTTCTTGGTCGCATCACCACGGACAGGGCTGTTGAAGTTTGTTTTGCTGGCGGCGGCGGGCCCGCTGCTGTGGCTCACCTACAACGCCGTTGTTTATCGGAATCCGCTGGAGTTCGCGAACGGCCCTTACTCTGCGAAGGCGATCGAGCAGAAGACTGCAACAGTGAATCCCGCGAAAGAGAATTTGCTGGCCGCCGGCTCGTATTTTCTAAAGGCGGCGGAACTGAATGTGGGCAATGCGGACTGGCAGGGACGGCTGTGGCTGTGGCTGGCGCTGGTCGGCAGTCTGGCGGCCGGGTTCGGCGGCCGTGGACGGGCAGCGTTGTTGCTGTGGACGCCGCTGCCGTTTCATGCGTTGTCTATCGCTTATGGCAGCGTGCCGATTTTCGTGCCGACGTGGTGGCCATTTTCCGAGTACAACCTTCGCTACGGGCTGCAACTGCTTCCAGCGTTCGCCGTGTTCGTGCCGTTGGGCATCTCTTCTCTCGTCCAATCCGCAACGCAGATCCCGAGCATTGCGGTTTTCTGGAGCCGTTGGAAAGATATCGCAACATTCTTGACCATCCTGGCGCTGGCAGTCGCGAGCTACAGTGCGATCTGGCGCGCGGACCCGATCTGTTATCGCGAAGCTGCGAACAACATGCGCGGGCGAGTCGCGCTGGATGGGCAGTTGGCGACCTGGATCAAGTCACTGCCGCCGGATTCCACCCTGTTGATGTATCTGGGCGAGCACGTGGGCGCGCTGGAGCAGGCGGGAATTCCATTGCGACGGGTCATCAACGAAGGCAATCATCGGGTGTGGAAGCGACCCCTCGATCCTGAAGGAATGTGGGAGCGTGCGCTGGCAGATCCAGCGGGGTACGCGGATTACCCCGTGGGATTCGATGGTGACCCAGTGTGGACGGCGGCGAAGAATCAGCGTTTGACGGCCCTGGTTGAAATCCATACCACGGGGCAGCCGCGTGCGGCGATCTTTCAAGGACGAGCACAGAAGGCCAGATAAGCGCAGACGCGGTAATCAGACGGGTTAACGCGCAAGGGCGCCGAAGACCGCAGGCTCCGGTGGTAGAATCCGGCCATCTGAAATCCATTTGGCAGGGATCGAGCCAATGAACTGGCAACACGTCGTCGATTTGCTGCGCGGTGAGATGGCGAGCGGGATTGTCGCGTCCTCCTTGGTCCGTCTGGTGTTGGCGGCGATTCTCGGTGGGATCATTGGGCTGGAGCGGGAACTGAGACACCGGCCGGCAGGGCTGCGCACCAACATGTTCATCTGTTTTGGCGCAGCGATGTTCACCATCCTTTCGGATGCTCTCGCGGTGAGATACCTCGGTGACCATACTCGCATTTCGGCGCAGATCATCCCCGGCATTGGGTTTATCGGTGCGGGCTCGATTCTGCACACGCGGGGGCTGACGACTGGCCTGACCACGGCCTCGACTCTGTTCGTAGTCGCATCGGTGGGAATGGCCACAGGCGGAGGCCTTTACCTGACCGCAATTTTTGCCACGGGAGTGGTCCTCATCGCGCTGTTTTCGCTGGGCAACGTGGAACTGACCTTCAACCTGAAGACGTTGCTGATCACCTACGAAGTGACCGGCGCCAGCGTGGAAGAGATCACCCAGGAGGTTAACCGCATCCTGGAGCATCGGCATCACATGATGCAAAATGTAGTGAGCGGCAGCACGGCTCAGCATGTCCGGCTGCAGTTTGACGTAGCTGGGTGTAACCGTGATCAGAAGGAGTTGCTTCGCGAACTGCAGGCATCCTCTGTGCTCGGCAACGCGGTTTCGTTGGGGCCGGTGGAATTGGAGTGAGCATAACGTCCTTGGTGATTCCGTTCGTGAAGGCCAGCGCGTGCGGAAATGACTTTCTGCTAATCGATTCTTTGGTCATCGAAGACGCTGTGGCTCCCGCGGACTTGGCGGCCCTTACCCGACGCATGTGCGACCGGCACGAGGGTGTGGGGGCGGACGGAGTTGAGTGGATGTATCCGCACGCAGCGGCGGACTTGGAGATTCGCTTAATCAACGCTGACGGCTCCACGGCGGAGATTTCCGGCAATGGTACGCGCTGCGTGGCGGCGTATGTCTGCGCCGAGCGGGGAAAGGAGAAGATCACGGTCCAAACTGGGGCGGGATTGAAGACTTGCGTACTGACGGGACGGAGCGAAGGAGAATACGAATTTGAGATCCAAATGGGCAAGGCCGTGGTGGGTGTCGAACTGGCGGTGAATCTCAGCCCGGGCGAGGTGCGTGGAATCCCAGTTTCGATGGGCAATCCGCATTACGTTGTGTTCGTGGATGAGTTTTCCGAAGACTGGCAGCAGCACGCGGCTAAGATTCAGCGTAGTTTTGAGTTCAAGCGCGGGGTAAATGTTGAGCTGGTGGCGATTGATGGAAAACATGACATGAGAGTTCGTTTTTTTGAGCGCGGGGTGGGAGAGACACAATCGTCCGGGACCGGTTCCTGCGCGGCGGCGGCGGCGGCGGTGGCGACGGATAAAGCAGAATCGCCGGTTCGGGTCCATGCTCCAGGAGGTTTACAAACAGTTCGCCAGGAAGGGAAGCAAGTGTTTCTTCGCGGGGCGGCGCGGTTGGTACTGCGAGGCGAGTTTTTTCTCGATTAGACTACTGACTTCGCTGGCATGCAGCTTGGTGATTTGCAACCCCATCAGTATTGGTCGCGTCTCTTGTCTCATAACAGGCTTCTCGAAGCATGTCTTTTTCAACCACTCATCGGATCAAGCCGCCTGCCCTTCGACCGGGTGATACGGTCGGCATTGTGGCGCCCGCCAGCAACGTCAAGCGCGGCGATCTGGAGGCTGGCTGCGAAGGGTTGCGCCGTGCGGGTTACCGGCCGCTCTATTCCGATGCCATTCTTGATCAGGATCTTTACTTCGCCGGATCGGTGGAACGCCGGGCCCGCGAACTGGAAGAAATGTTTGCGCGCGCGGATGTGCGGGCGGTTGTTTGCGCGCGCGGTGGGTACGGCACGAACTATCTGCTTGAAGAGCTGGACTTGGAGACGATCAAGTCGCATCCCAAGATTTTCGTCGGCTATAGCGATGTGACTACGCTCCTGACTTATTTTTCCGACGCGGCTGGATTAGTCGCGTTCCACGGGCCCATGGTGGCGAAAGATTGGGCGCACGAAAATGGTGTGGATCTGATTTCCTGGCGGGCGGCGCTGGCGGGCACGACGGCTTGGGAGCCCGATCTTGGCGCAGGCTCTGGAGTAAGTGGATTGGTGGAAGGTGCAGGAGAAGGAACTCTCTACGGAGGCTGCCTTTCGCTTCTGGTTGCCTCGCTCGGGACTCCCTACGAGATCGAGACAGCGGGCAGGATTCTGTTTCTTGAAGACGTGGCGGCGAAACCGTTTCAGATTGATCGCATGCTGATGCAGTTGAAGCTCGCCGGCAAGCTAGACGAGGTGCAGGGGATTGTGTTTGGTGAGATGCGGGACTGCGTGCAGACTGCGAACCAGGGATACACGCTGGAAGAAGCGGTACTGCGAATTGTGGGAGAGTTGGGAGTGCCGGTAGCTTATGGCTTGCGTTCGGGACATGTGACGGCAGGGAATATTACGCTGCCGATTGGCGTGCGAGCCGGGTTGACCGTGCGCGATGGAGAAGTGACGCTGAAGATTCTGGAATCGGCTGTAACAGTGTCAGGGAAGGACTAGCCCGGCAGGGATCATGGACGAAAAAAAACATATTCATCTGGTTGGCATCTGCGGCACAGCGATGGCGTCGCTGGCGGGGATGCTCAAGCAGCGCGGGTTTCGCGTGACCGGGTCGGACGCGGCGGCATATCCTCCCATGTCGGACTTCTTGGGCGAGCTGGGGATTCCGGTGGCGCAGCCCTTCGATCCGCGAAATCTGGAACCTCGCCCTGATCTGGTGGTCGTCGGGAACGCGATTTCGCGTGGAAATCTTGAGCTGGAACAGCTGCTCGACCAGCACATTCCCTTTTGCTCGCTGCCGCAATTGCTGCATGAGGAATTCTTGCGTGGCAAGGAAGTGCTGGTGGTGGCGGGAACCCACGGAAAGACCACTACGACTTCAATGCTGGCGTGGATTTTTCACACGGCCGGGATGCAGCCTTCCTTTCTGATCGGCGGCATTGCGGAAAACTTCGGTTCCAGCTTTCATCTCGGCCAGGGAAAGCATTTCATTCTGGAAGGTGACGAGTACGACACTGCATTCTTCGATAAGGGACCGAAGTTTATGCATTATTTTCCCGATGCCGTGATCCTGACATCCGTCGAGTTTGATCATGCCGATATCTATAAAGATCTGGACGCTGTGGAGACGGCATTCAAGCGGCTGGTGAATCTGATTCCACGGCGGGGTCGGATTGTCGCTTTCGACGGCGTGGCAGGTGGGGCTGCTGAAAGTGCGAGCCTCGAACGCTGCTTGAGCAAATCGTTTTGCCCGGTCGAGCGGTATGGCGTTGGGCCGCGTGCAGGCTGGCGAATCACGGATCTGAAATTCGAGGCGGGGCGGACTTCATGGTCGGTGATGCGCGAGGGGAAGGCCTGGGCGACTTTTGAGTTCCCGCTCGCGGGCGAATACAACGTGTGGAACGCAACCGCGGCGGCGGCGATGGCGGTGGCCTACGGCATCTCGAAAGAGGAGACTGCGGCGGCGCTGAAGACATTCAAGAGTGTCAAGCGCCGTTTGGAAGTGAAGGCGCAGGTGAATGGCATCACCATCATTGACGACTTCGCGCATCATCCAACGGCGATTGCGGGCACTCTTAAAGCGTTGCGGGCGCGTTATGCCGGGGCGCGGTTGTGGGCAATTCTCGAGCCTAGGTCGAATACTCTGCGGCGGCGCGTGCTGCAGGCCGATCTGGCGCGTAGTCTGGCGCTGGCGGACGAAGTGATCGTGGCGGGCGTATTCCGCTCGGAGGCATTGCCCGAGAACGAACGTCTCGATTTGCCGGAACTGGCGGTGGATGTTCAGCGACATGGCAGCCGTGCGCGGTTGATTGGCGATGCCGACGAAATCGTGCAGACGATCGCCCCGGAGATGCGAAGCGGCGATGTGGTGGCTATTCTTTCCAACGGCGGATTCGGGGGAATCTACGAGAAGCTGCCGGCGCGGTTGCGAGCGTTAGCGGAGGGCGCCGCGAGCGTCAATTCGGCGAATGCGGCAGGCTCGCGATGAGGCAATCCTTCATGATCCGAAAGCCGGCGCGCCAGATTGCTCTTCTTGACTCTGCTTTGTTGTATCGCCCTGGCGCCCTCCCACGCCGCAACCAACTACACCATTTCCCTGGCAAATCCCGAGCAGCACCTTGTGGAGGTGCAAATCATACTGCCAGTAGGGTCAGCGCGACGAGAGTTGCAGCTTCCAGTTTGGAACGCGCTGTATCAGGTGCGTGACTTCGCGCAATACGTGAACTGGGTGCGTGCGAAAGACCGCGCGGGCCGCGCGCTCTCAGTGCGCCAATTGGATAAGAGCCGATGGCAGATCACAGGCGCGGAGGCCGGCGCCGTGGTGGAGTATCAGATCTATCTCGATTCGCCCGGGCCGTTCGGGGCACAGTTCAATTCGCATCATGGCTTCTTCAATCTGGCTCAGGTTCTCATGTATCCGGTGGACGCGCGGAGCGCCCCGATGGTCGTACGCTTCAACCAGGTTCCCGAAGGATGGCACATCGCCACGCCGCTTGCTTCAGCTCCCGAGGGCGGGTTCAGCGCGGAAAGCTATGACCGCCTGGTCGATTCTCCGGTCGAGATCGGAGACTTCAGGGAATCTGATTTCGACGAAGGTGGCGCACACTATCGAGTGGTGGTTGACGCTGAGTCTGGCGACTACAACATGGAACAAATCGCCACCATGCTGCGCAAGATCGTGGCCGCCGCGACGAACTGGATGGACGATCGTCCTTTCGACAGCTACATGTTTCTTTATCACTTCCCCCGAGGACCGGCCGGTGGCGGCATGGAGCACTCCTACTCGACCGCGATCGCAGTGAATGCGGATGTGGTCACGCACGCTCCCGAGGTGCTCGCTTCGGTGACGGCGCATGAGTTCTTCCATCTCTGGAACGTGAAGCGGATCCGTCCGCGGACGCTTGAGCCAGTCGATTACAAGCGAGAGAATTACACGCGAGCCCTTTGGTTCAGTGAGGGCTGCACCAGCACGGCGGCGGACATCATCCAGTTGCGCAGCGGGCTTCTCGACGAGCGCCACTTCGAGCAAGAGCTGGCATCAGCGATCAGCGAACTCGAACGGCGTCCCGCCCACCTGACGCAGTCGGTGGAAGAGTCGAGCATGGACGCGTGGCTGGAGGGTGACGCCTATTACCGGCGTCCGGAGCGCAGCATTTCCTATTACAACAAGGGCGAACTGTTGGGCATCACGCTGGATTTGGCAGTGCGCGAAGCCAGCCACGGACAAGCCTCCCTGCGCGAGGTCTTTCAGTGGATGAATCAGAATTACGCGAAGAAAGGATGGTTCTTTCCTGATTCCGATGGCGTACGCGAGGCCGCCGAGGCGGTAACTCATGCCGATCTGGGATGGTTTTTCGCGAAGTACGTCGCCGGGACGGAGGAGATTCCGTGGGATGATTTCTTTCGCGGCGTGGGACTGCGACTGGTCGAGGGAAAAAGCACCACAGCGGATGCGGGATTTATCGCGTCGCGAAACTTTGACGGTCCCATGGCTGTCTCGGAAGTCACTGCGGGCAGCGAAGCCGAGCGATCCGGTCTGCAAACCGGCGATACGATTCTGGAAATCAACGGCAAGATGGCGGGACAGGAATCTTCCCAGGAAATGGCACGGCTCAATCCAGGCGACACGATTACGGTGAAAGTACGAAGCCGGCGCGGTGTCGATCGCGAGTTGACCTGGAAGGTGGGAAGCCGCGAAGAAATCTCATACGAACTTTGAAAACGTGGAGAATGTTACGGCGGAACAACAGGCGCGCCGGGCAGCGTGGCTGAAGGGTGAGGCGCAGATTCCGCACGAAACACAGCCACACTAGGGGCACAGGCACCCTAGAGGCGCACTCAATATGATCCGCACCATTGCGATGCTGGTTTTCTGGGGGCTGGCCGCGCCCGTGGCGGCGGTGATCGGATTCCCCTGGACGTTCATTTCGGGCGACGTCAGCCTGCTGTATCGCATGTTCATGTTTGGCGCCTGGAACGGGGTGCGGCTGACCGGAGTGCGAGTGCAGACCGTCGGACTCGACAAACTCGACCCATCGCGCACTTATATCTTCATGTCGAATCACGTGTCGAACCTGGATCCGCCGATTACGATTCCTTTGATTCCGAGACGCACGTCGGTGATGGTGAAGAAGGAGTTGTTCAGCGTTCCGATCCTGGGCCGCGCGATGCGCATCGGGTCGCTAGTGCCAGTCGATCGCGGCAATCGCGACGCTGGGATTGAGTCGGTGCGGATCGCGAAGCAGGTCGTGCAGCAAGGGCTCAACATGACCATCTACGTGGAAGGCCATCGCTCGTTCGATGGCAAGCTGCTGCCGTTCAAGAAGGGACCGTTCTATCTGGCGATGGAGTGCGGTGTTGCCGGTGGTTCCGGTGACCATCGCGGGCACGCATTACCTGATGCCGAAGGGAAGGTTCGCGATCAAGCCGGGAGTGGCGACTGTGATCTTTCATCCTCCGATCGAGCCCGGCAGTTTCGGCAGCCGGGAATGTTTGATGGAAAAAGTGCGAGCGGTGATTGAGAGTGGACTTCCGGAGCAGTATCGCCAGGTCGAACCAAGGACGACCGAATCAAGCGCGAAAGAAACGAAGGTGCAGTAGGGAAGCGCGTCAGCGTGAGTCCCTCGGTTTTGGCAGTCTTGGCCCGAAGAGCTCGCGCCATTTCCGGCAGCTTCGGTAACAGAGCGGAATACTTCAGCCAGAGTTTGTGATCTACCGCGGGTGCGCCGCTGACCAGCGCTCCTGCAGGAATGTCGTGGGCTACACCGCTCTGCGGAGTGACGATGGCTGCCTCGCCCACCTTGCAGTGGCCGACTACGCCGACCTGGCCCGTCAGAATCACGCGCTTGCCGATTTCCGTGGAGCCGGCGAGGCCGACTTGCGAGCAGAGCAGAGCATCTTCGCCGACCTGCGATCCGTGTCCGACTTGCACGAGATTGTCGATCTTGACTCCGCGGCCGATGCGGGTTTCGCCTACGCTGGCGCGGTCGATGCAGGAGTTCGCCTGCACTTCGACGTCGTCTTCGATGACGACCGGGGCGGGCTGGGGAATCTTGTGCCAGTGTCCGTCGGGAGTCTTGGCGAAGCCGAAGCCGTCGGAGCCGATCACGACGCCGTTCTGCAGCAGGACATTGTTGCCGATGCGGCAGTTCTCGCGCACCACGGCGTGGGCGTGGGCAAAGAAATTGTCGCCGATCTTTGCCCCGCGATAGATGACCACGTGCGCCAGCAGTACGGCGTGGTCGCCGATCTCGACGTTCTCGTCGACGACTACATAAGGGCCGATGTGGGCGTCGCGTCCGATCTTCGCTGTGGGATGGACGACCGCCGTGGGATGCACTCCCGGGGCATAGCGCAGCGGCTGGTGGAAGAGTTCGAGGGCATGCGCGAAACTGAGATAGGGATCCTCGACGCGCAATGTGGCTGCCGGGATGACGGGAAAGTTCTCGGCGACGATTACGGCTGCGGCCTTGGTGAGCCGGGCTGCGGCGGCGTACTTGGGGTTGGCGACGAAGGTGAGTTCTGCGGGCCCGGCTTGCTCGATGCCGTTGAGGCCGGTGATCTCGGTGTCGGCAGAGCCGTTTTCGAGGCGCGCGTTGAGGGCGGATGCGATCTGGGAAAGTTTCATGGTCGATGAATAGGACGCGGGTAAATCGTACACCAGTCCCAAAGTGTTCCATCGGCTGATGTTTACCTTTTCCTAACAGGGTACCCCCTCCCCCCTGGGTCTAATGGAATCATGGGGTTAGCACGAAATTCCCGGCAAAATCCGCATAACAAAGGGCTTAGAGGTCATAATTTAGAGAACAAAGGAGTTGCGGGCCGGTTGCGTCCGGTGATCGGTACTGCCTCTGCTGGGGCAATGGTGAAGGAATTTCTTGTGCGGCGCAAGGTCGGATGTCACAAGGGTAGGCTGTGGAGAATCTGTGCAGGTCAAATCCAAAAGGATCAGTATTCGTGGAATCCCACTCTTGTGCAAAGAACGCGCAAGAATGGGGCATCCGGCGTTACTACTCTTCGAACATTGGGACTTGGCGTTGGTCGTCGGTGGGGCCGCGGCGGGGGCGGCGGGTGGCGCCGATTACGGCTAGGACCGTTAGCGAATCGAGGGCGGTGCGGGGGACGAAGATGCGTTGCGTGTTCGAGCGCTGGTCTGGAGGGTTTACCAGGTAGCCTTCCGGCAGGTTCTGGGTTAGATCGGAGGGCATGAGGCCTTCGAGGATTTCGTTGTCCTTGAAGCGCAGGCGCACCCACAGGCCTTCGGAGCGGGGACGGGTGGTGAAGGTCTTGCGGGTTAGCGATTCGGAGTCGCCGAATTCGCGGACGAAGTAGACGCCCTTGATCTCGCGCAGGTCGATGGCGACCACGGTGCCGGAGGTGTTGAGCAATTCGAGTTTGCCTTCGGTGATGAATTGCGCCTGGGAGACGTAGCCGGAGACGGAATCCCGGTCCATCTTGCGGACGATTACTTTCTTATGGGTCGAGGGCATGGTCGGGCTTCGGGCCTAGTCTTCGGCGGGGTGCCGTCCCTTCGGGACTTGTTCCTTTCCGCTGCTTGACCCCGGACTTACGTCCGGGGCTAATGAATTCCGTCCCTAACGGGACTGGAGTCTGTTGACTGCTCGCGGTAGGCCTTTCCCTAAGTTCAGTTCTCAAGGTTCAGTTCTTACACACACGACAGCCGCCTCATTCTCGCACTAAATGGGAAGAAATCCCGCGAATCCACGTTGGCAGTAGCCAAATTATAAACCTTGTGTTATTCCTTTAAGTTGCCTTGTCTCGACTAAACTCTGTTTAAGTGCTTTGTATTTAATGGCTTGAGTATAGATCGGTCTTGAAGGGACGGGTCTGGGCCCCAGCAGTCTGTGGAAATCCTGTGGAAAAGCGTTGGATGTTGTTCGGTCCGGCCGCATCCCGGATGTGCCGCGATTGCGGCTTGCGGGACTGCTTGAAGTCGGTTGTCTGAAGACGAATGGCTGATTACATTTACACGATGGAAATCCGGTTGACGCCGGATCAGATGAAAGGCGTCAATCTGGTGCAAGACATAGCCCGCGCCGCGGGAATCACTCTCTACCTTACTGGCGGGGCGATTCGGGACATCATCAGCGGGTTTACGATCCGCGACCTGGACTTCACGGTTCAGGGCAATCCCCTCAAACTGCAGAAGGACTTCGAGCGGGCGGGCGCGCAAGTGGCCGGCCACGACGAAGACGTGCGCACGCTGTTTCTGGTGCTGCCGGGGAATGTGCGCGCCGAGATTGGCATGGCGCGTACCGAACACTATGAGAAGGTGGGCAGGGCGCCGGTGATTACGCCGGCCAGCATTCAGGAAGATCTGCGGCGGCGCGACTTTACGGTGAACGCGATGGCGCTGTCGCTGAATGAGGGGTCGCGCGGGCTGCTGCTTGATCCGTTCAACGGCGTGGCCGATATTGAGGCGAAGCTGCTGCGGATTCTGCACAACTATTCGTTCGTGGAAGATCCCTCGCGGTTGATTCGGGCTACGCGGTTTGCGGCGCGCTTTCACTGGCCGCTGGAGGAGCGCACGCAGCAGCGCTACGACGCGGCCAAGGAAAACAAATACATCGAGCACATCTCGCGCAGCGCGGTGGGGCATGAGATTGCGCAGCTGGCGCATGAAGACGATCCGCTGAATGTGGTGCGGGCGCTGGAAAAAGAAGACTGGCTGAAGGTGCTGCATCCGCACTGGTCGTCGGCCAAGGTGGATACGAACGGGCTCGGCGCAGTTGATGAAGACGCGGCAGCAGATGGTGGACCTGGGCTATACGGTCGATCCATCGCCGGCGGTGATGCACTTTCTGACGGCGCGGCTTTCCGACAAAGACATCTCTGATTTGCGGCGGCAGATTCCGCGCAAGGATTTGATCGAAGCCTGGCGCGACATTGAGGATCATGCCAAGGAATTGGCGAAGCGGTTGACCGGGAAGGAAGCGGCGACGCCTTCGCGCACCTGGAATCTGCTGTCGTCGGCGCGGCCGGAGATGATTCTGTTTCTGGCGGTGACGGCGCGGCATCAGACTGTGGCGCAGAAGATCAAGAACTTCCTGACCAAGTGGCGGCAGGTGCAGCAGCGCATTCCGCTGCCGGAGATGACGGAGTTGCTGATCACGCCGCAGCTGCCGGAGTATCCGAAGATTGCGCGCGATGTGTTCATGCTGCTGCTCGACGGAAAACTGCGTTCGCGGACGGAGACGTTGAAGTTCCTGAAGCCGTTTGCGCCGCCTCCACCGCCTCCGCCTCCGCCACCCCGGCGCGGGCGTGGGCCTAAAGCGGCGGCGGCTGCGCCGGCTGCGGCTGTGGCGGGCAAAAAGGGCGAAGTGGCAAAGGGAAAGGGGAAAGGTGCGGCTGCGGCGGCTGTGGCTCCGGCTCCCGCCAGCGCCGGCGAAGGCAAAACCGAGTCCAAGGCGAAGCCCAAGGGGAAGCCGGTACCAGCCAGAAGCTAAGGGCAAACCTGCGAAACATGCTGCCAAACCAGCCGCGAAACATCCTGCAAAATCGAAGAAACCGGCTCACAAAAGCAAAAGGCGAAGAGCAAGAAGCGGTAAGAGCCTCCAGGTCGCTGCAGTCCCGGGTAGTGTCCTAATTCGTCTTCGGACAGGTACCAATTTCTGCGCTCGCCCAGCCTGAGACGGGCATATAATAGGGGTATGCATCGACCGCTTCTCAGTGCGGCGTTCGTGCTGCTGCTGGCGTCTGTACCGCTTTCGGCGCAGCACGGCGGAGGCCATGCGTCCGGTGGCGGACATGGCGGGTTTGCTTCGCACGGTGGGTTTGCCGCCATTCGAGTCGCCCGGCCTTCAGTGGGGCGCGCTCCGGTTCTGGTTTCGCGGCACGTTCTTTCGCGCGTGGCTCTGCTTCCCGTCCGTCATTCTCCTCTCGGGGCTTCAACCGCGGCTTCAACCGTTCTGGCGTGGGTACGATTCGGAACTTACGGCGTCGGAAGCGACTGCTATTACTACGGCTACGGATGTCTGGGCGCTTACGGGTATCCGTGGGGGTACGGGGGTGCTTACGATCCGTACTGGTGGTGGGATTCTGGTTCGTCGTACGACTACGATCAGCAATACCAGACTGGCCTGGCGAACGAGATGAACCAGCAGAGCCTCGACGAGCAGAGGATGCGCGAACAGGGCGATCAGGATGTTTATGCGCAGTTGGCGCCTTCGCCGCCGCGCGAACAAAGCGAGCACGAGGAACTCAACGAAGCCGCACCGGCCACGGTGCTGGTTTTCCGCGATGAGCACAAACAGGAAGTGCAGAATTACGCCATCGTGGGCCAGACGCTGTGGAACTTCAATCCGCAGCATACGCAGAAGATTCCGCTCTCTGATCTCGACCTTCCGGCCACCACCAAGGCCAACGACGAGCGCGGTGTGGATTTCCAGTTCCCGGCGCACGAGGGCAGTAGCGCGCGAAGCTGGCGAGCCTAAAGTCCTGGACCTTCGCCTGCGGATGTTTCGGCACACCACTCCGTCGAACGAGCCCTTGCCGTTTCCGACATGGTCGTGGACGCAGACTGGATGCCGAAGGGCTCGGTAATGGAGATGCTTACTCCTCGCGATGACACCCGCAGTCCGGCGCTTATATCGAACCGCGCGCTTGTCGGTCGCCGGGGAGCAAGCGGCGCGTGCATCTGTCTACCACCATCCTATCGGTATCCACCGGATAACCGCAGTTCGAGTACTATCGCCAAGACGTACGAACCCATCGCATCGCTGACATATCTACAGAAGCAGGGTCTTCTTAACGTCGATGCAGGCGATGGGTGGACAGTAGAATTGACCTTCGATGGCGGTAAGGCGAAGAAATCCAAAGATCTGAGACCAGATTTACCGCTGGTCAATCGATACTAAGACTTTGGCAACGAGGTAGCTCGGTTTCCGATTGAAAGGACGTCGACGGGGGCGAACTGAGGCTTCTTAATCTGCGCTTCCCGTTAGAATGACACCAACGTAATCAAGCTGAGCCTATGTCCCAATTCGTCCACCTGCACCTGCATACCGATTACTCCCTGCTGGATGGCGCCTGCGACGTCGAAAAACTTTGCCAACGCGTGAAAGAGCTGGGCATGCCTGCCGTGGCCATGACCGACCACGGAAACATCTTTGGCGCGGTGCATTTTGTGAACGCGGCGAATCACGCGGGCGTGAAGCCGATCGTGGGCTGCGAACTTTACATCTGCAAGAAAGACGATCACAACATCGAGCGCACGCCGCCCGAGGGCGATACCTACAACCACCTGCTGGTGCTGGCGGAGAATGAAGAGGGCTACCGCAATCTGGTGAAGATTACGTCGGAAGCTTCGCTGCACGGCTTTTATTACAAGCCGCGGGTGAGCAAGAAATTTCTGGCGGAGCATTCGCGCGGACTGATCGGACTTTCGGGATGCCTGAAAGGTGAAGTCGCGGAGCGGTTGATGGAAGGGAAGTACGACGCCGCGCGCGCGGCCGCCGGGACGTTTGGCGACATTTTCGGCAAGGACAATTTCTATCTCGAGATTCAGGACCAGGGCCTGGCGATGGAGCACCAGATCCATCCCGGCCTGTTCCAGTTGGAAAAAGAGCTGGGACTGCCGCTGGTGGCGACCAACGACAGCCACTACTTCTGCGAGGACGACGCGCACGCGCAGGACGTGATGCTGTGCATCCAGACCGGCAAGTCGATTCACGATACCGGCGCGGATGAAGTTTGATGGCACGCAGTTCTTCGTCAAGAGCCACGACGAGATGTACCGCGTGTTCAAGGATTCGCCCGAGGTTTTGACGCGCACGCTCGATATCGCCGAGCGCTGCAGCCTGCGGCTGGAAAAGGTCGCGACGCCGTTCCCGCAGTTCGAGGTTCCGCCGGGCTACACGATTGACAGCTATTTTGTGCACGTTACGCGCGAGGGCTTCGCGCGGCGAATGGCAGCGCTGCGGCCGCTGCACGAGCAGGGCAAGCTGAAGCACCCGATTTCCGATTACGAGCAGCGGCTGGAGCGGGAGTTGGCGATCATCCAGCAGATGAAGTTTCCGGGATATTTCCTGATCGTGTGGGACTTCATCCGCTACGCGAAGGAGCATGACATTCCGGTGGGGCCGGGGCGCGGATCGGCGGCCGGGTCGCTGGTTTCCTACGCGCTGGGCATTACCGATCTCGATCCGCTGCAGCACGAGTTGCTGTTTGAGCGCTTCCTGAATCCCGAGCGCGTTTCGATGCCGGATATCGACATCGATTTCTGCATGAACCGGCGCGGCGAGGTGATCAACTACGTCACGCAGAAATACGGCCGCGACAACGTGGCGCAGATCATCACCTTCGGCACGATGGCGGCCAAGGCGGCGATCAAAGACGTGGGCCGCGCGATGGACATTCCTTACAGCGATGTGGATCGCATCGCCAAGATGATTCCCACGCAGCTCAACATCACGCTCGACCAGGCGATCGAAGACTCGCCGCAACTGCGCGAGGCGATGGAGAAGGATGGGCAGATTCGCGAGTTGATCCAGACGGCGAAGAAGCTGGAAGGGATGGTGCGCAACTCCGGAGTTCATGCTGCCGGCGTGGTGATTTCGCCGCGTCCGCTGACCGAACTCGTGCCGCTGCACCGGACCAAGAACGACGAAATCGTGACCGCCTTCGACATGGTCGCCATCGAGAAGATGGGCCTGCTGAAGATGGACTTTCTCGGGCTGACCACGCTGACGATTCTCACCGACACGCTGAAGCTGATCGCGCAGACACGCGGAACGCCGATTACGCTCGAGCAGATTCCGCTGGAGGATGCGGAGACTTACGAGAAGGTCTTTCACAAGGGGTTGACCTCCGGCGTGTTCCAGTTTGAATCGCACGGCATGCGCGACGTGCTGCGCAAGTACCAGCCGAATTCGATCGAGGATCTGACGGCGCTGAATGCGCTCTACCGGCCGGGACCGATCCAGGGCGGAATGATCGACGACTTCGTCGACCGCAAGCACGGGCGCAAGAGAGTGGAGTACGAACTGCCGGAGCTGAAAGAGATTCTGGAAGAGACGCTGGGCGTGATCGTGTATCAGGAGCAGGTGATGCAGATCGCGAACCGGCTGGCGGGCTACTCGCTGGGTGAAGCCGACCTGCTGCGGCGCGCCATGGGCAAGAAGAACGCCGAGGAGATGGCGCAGCAGCGCGAGCGCTTTGTGGAGGGCGCGGCGCAGCGCAAGTTTCCGCCGAAGAAGATCGAGAAGATTTTCGATCTCATGGCGCAGTTTGCGGGATACGGATTCAACAAGTCGCATTCGGCGGCCTACGCGCTGCTGGCCTATCACACGGCGTATTTGAAGACGCATTATCCGGTCGAGTTCATGGCGGCGCTGCTGACCTCGGTCACGGGCAGTACCGATGACGTGGTGAAGTACATCAACGAGTGCCGCGAGATGGGCATTGCGGTCGAGGCGCCGGACATCAACGTTTCGGATGCGAACTTCACGCCGCATGGAGAAGCGATTCGCTTCGGGCTGGCGGCGGTGAAGAATGTCGGCGGCAATGCGATTGAATCGATTGTGGCGGCGCGGAAGAAGCTGGGCCGCTTCAAGTCGATTTACGAATTCTGCGAGAACGTCGATCTGCGGCTGCTCAACAAGCGCGTGCTGGAGTCGTTGATCAAGAGCGGGGCGATGGATTCGCTGGGCCGCCGCGCGCAAGTGATGGCGGTGCTGGACCGCGCCATGGAGCGCGCGCAGAAGGCGCAGCGCGACGCGGAATCAGGACAGCACGGGCTGTTCGGAGTGTTTCAGCAGGAAGAGTCCGAGGCGAACAACGACAAGCTGCCGAACATTCCCGACTGGGATGAGCAGGCGCGGCTGGCGGCGGAGAAGGAAATCCTCGGCTTCTTCATCAGCGGGCATCCGCTGGAGAAATATCAAAGACAAGCTGGCGGATCTGCAGGCGCTGAGCATCGAGGAAATTGGCGCGATGACGAGATCCACCGGCAAGGACGAGACCATCGCGACGGCCGGGATCATCGCGCAACGTGCGCGTGCAGAAGTCCAAGCGCGGGGAGTTCTATGCCCAGGCCACGCTCGAGGACATGTCGGGCTCGATCGATATGATCGTTTTCCCGGAGGCCTACAAGCGTCTGGGCGACAAGGTGAAGCTGGAAGTTCCGGTGCTGGTGAGGGCCGGAGTGCGAATCGAAGAAGGAGCGAATCCCAAGATTACGGCGGCCGAGATTATGCCGCTGGAAGACGCCAAAGTTCCGCTGCCGCGTGCGATTCGCATTCGAGTGCCGCTGGAGACCGCGGGTGAGACCACGGTGGACGATCTTCACACGCTTTTCAGGGAGCGCAAGGGCGAGGCGCGGGTGTTGTTTGACGTGGAACGCGCCGGGGATTTCATGGTGGTGATGGAAGCGGAAGGTTATAATGTGCTGCCAGATCGCAACTTCATCGCGCGAGTGGAACAGTTGTGCGGGCGGGGCAGTGTCCGCGTGATCAGTTGAGTCGTAATCGTTTAATCGATCAGTTCAACCGATCAGTCAACCATGGAAGCAACCCAAAAGGCGCAGCAGGAACTGGAGCAGATCGAGCGGCAGGTGGCGCTGATCGAGGCCACCGCCGGGCAGAATGAGGAGACTCACCGCCAGCTGGCGAAGCTGCAGGAGCGCGTCCACACCCTCAGGCAGGAGATGAAGGCGTTGCAGACCGCCTGGCAGAAAACGGAACTGGCGCGGCATCCGCAGCGTCCGCAGACGCTCGACTATATCGAGCGCGTGTTCACCGATTGGAGCGAGATTCACGGCGACCGCGGGTTCGGCGACGATCCGGCGATTGTCTGCGGGATGGCCCGCTTTCATGGCGAGGAAGTTCTGGTGGTCGGCACGCAGAAAGGGCGGGACATGAAGCAGCGCGTGTACCGCAATTTCGGCACGCCTCATCCCGGAGGGTTATCGCAAGGCGCTGCGCGTGATGCAGGTCGCGGAGAAGTTTCGCAGGCCGATTTTCACGCTGGTGGATACGGACGGCGCCTACCCTGGAATTCACGCGGAGGAGCGCGGGCAGGCCGAGGCGATTGCCTACAACTTGCGCGAAATGGCGCGGCTGCGAAGTGCCCATCATCGCGACGGTGATTGGCGTTGGCGGCAGCGGCGGAGCATTGGCGATCGCCGTGGCCGACCGCGTGCTGATGATGGAGAACTCGATTTATTCGGTGATTTCGCCCGAGGGTTGTGCCGCCATCATGTGGCGGGACTCCACCAAGAAGGAGTTGGCGGCGGAAGCCATGCGCATTACGGCCACGGATCTCAGCGAACTGGGTTGCATCGACGATATCGTGCCTGAACCCGAAGGTGGAGCTCACCGGGATTACGAAGCGGCGGCGAACTTGCTCGATGTCAGCCTGCAGAAGCACTTCTCGGAGCTGAAGAAAATCCCGCCGGCAGAGTTAATCGTGTCACGATATAATAAGTTCCGCACCATTGCCCAGTTCTTCAAGACCGAGTAGTGAGTCCGCAGTGATCTTTTTTCCTGCTTCTCGTTCCCAAATAGGTTCCTCCCGGCTTCGGGCGGGCGATTTGGCGTGCCGAGGGAGCGCAGCCGCCGTATAATAATCTGTTTCCCCCAAGTTGGAACTTCGGGCGGATCACTCCGCCGCCCTAATCATAAGGAAGGTGTAGGGATGGCCACTACGGATGTTGCGCCCCAGGGTACGGGCGGGCAATTGGGACGCAAGCGCATCGTCAATGACATGAGCATTCAGGTTGCAACGGTGAATGGCTCAGGCTCGCAAAGTTCAAACACGGTGTTGTTGCGTGCCATCTTCCAGATGGGCGTGCCGGTTTCGGGCAAGAATCTGTTTCCTTCAAACATCGCCGGTCTGCCGACCTGGTACACGATTCGCGCCAACAAGGATGGCTACATCGGCCGCAAGAAGGAAATTGATTTCCTGGTTGCCATGAATGCCGAGACCGCGCAGGACGACGTGATGTCGCTGGCGCCGGGCGCTTCGGTGCTGTACGACGAGCCGCTGGCGCTCGACAAGCTGCGCGACGACCTGATTTTCTATTCGGTTCCCTACGACAAACTGGTCGCGACTGTTTGCCCTGAGGCGAAGCTGCGCAAGCTGGTCAAGAACATGGTGTACGTGGGCGTGGTGGCGCAGCTGCTCACCATCGAGATGGGCGAGGTGGAGAAGGCGATCCGCAAGCAGTTTGCCACGAAGGTGAAGGCGGCCAACCTGAATCTGGCCGCGGCGCAGGCTGGATTCGACTATGCCAAAGCCAGTCTGCAGAAGCGCGGAGTGTTCTACATCGAGCGCATGGACAAGACCGCGGGCAAGATCATCATCGACGGCAACTCGGCTGCGGCTCTCGGCTGCATGTTTGCCGGATGCACGGTGGTGACGTGGTATCCGATCACGCCGTCGTCTTCGCTGGTGGAGACGATGATCGAATACATGAAGGAATACCGCATCGGTCCCGACGGCAAGGCGACCTTTGCGATTGTGCAGGCCGAGGATGAACTGGCTGCAATCGGCATGGTGATTGGCGCCGGTTGGGCGGGCGCGCGCAGCATGACTGCGACCGCGGGTCCGGGCATTTCGCTGATGTCGGAGTTTGCCGGCTTGGCTTATTACGCGGAAATTCCGGGCGTGATCTGGGACATTCAGCGCGTCGGTCCTTCGACCGGCCTGCCCACGCGCACTTCGCAGGGCGACATTCTTTCCACGGCTTTTCTTTCGCACGGCGATACCAAACACATCATGCTGATTCCGTGCTCGGTGGCGGAGTGCTTCAGCATGGCCTCGGAGGCCTTCAATCTGGCCGAGCAGTTCCAGACGCTGGTTTTCGTCATGTCCGATCTGGATCTCGGGATGAACAACTGGATGTCCGATCCTTTCGAGTATCCGACTACGCCGATCAAGCGCGGCAAGGTTCTGAGCAAGGCAGATCTCGAGAAGCTGGGCGGTTTTGCCCGCTACAAAGATTTGGATGGCGACGGCGTGGGATACCGCACGCTGCCGGGAACGGACCATCCTGCCGCCGCCTACTTCACGCGGGGCAGCGGTCACAACGATAAATCCAACTACAGCGAGCGGCCTGACGATTACGAAAACAATATGGAGCGGCTCAACCGCAAGTTCGAAACCGCACGCTCCTTCGTGCCGCGGCCGGAGATTCTCAAAGGCACGAACGCAAAGATCGGGATCATCGCCTATGGAACGTCGCATTGGGGGATCATCGAAAGCCGCGACCAGTTGCGCAACGAGTACGCGATTGAGACCGACTACTTGCGGCTGCGGGCTTATCCCTTTACCCGGGAAGTGCATGAGTTCATCGAGCAGCACGACCGGGTTTACGTGGTCGAGCAGAACCGCGACGCGCAGATGCTCAGCCTGCTCAAGCTCGACCTGAAACCGGAACTGATTACGCGGCTGCGCAGCATCAGCCATCTCGACGGGCTGCCGCTCGATGCGCGCTCCGTCACCGACGAATTGAGCACCATGGAGGGCAAGTAATGGCGACCACGCCTGCTGAACCAGATCTCCGAACCAAAGACAAACCGCATCGGCCTGACCGTAATCGACTACAAGGGCGGCAAGACCACGCTGTGCGCCGGCTGCGGCCACAACGCCATTTCCGAGCGCATCATCGAAGCCATGTATGACATGGGAGTGCAGCCGGAGCGGGTCGCGAAGCTGAGCGGAATCGGCTGCTCGTCGAAGAGTCCGGCTTATTTCATGAACCGTTCGCACAGCTTCAACTCCGTGCACGGACGCATGCCTTCTGTAGCCACCGGCGCGATGCTGGCCAACCGCAATCTGATTGCGCTGGGCGTGAGCGGCGATGGCGACACGGCTTCGATCGGCATCGGACAGTTCGTTCACCTCATGCGCCGCAATCTTCCCCTCATCTACATCATCGAGGACAACGGTGTGTACGGCCTGACCAAGGGCCAGTTCTCGGCCACTGCCGATCTGGGGTCGAAGCTGAAGTCGGGCGTGATCAACGATCTGCCGCCGATCGATACCTGCGGGCTGGCCATCGAACTGGGCGCGACGTTTGTCGGCCGGTCGTTCTCCGGCGACAAGAGGCAGTTGAGCACCATGCTGAAAGCCGCGATCGCGCACCACGGCACTGTGATGCTCGACGTGGTCTCGCCCTGCGTCACCTTCAACGATCACGAGGGTTCGACCAAGTCCTACAAATACGTGAAGGATCACGAAGAGACCTTGCAGGAGATGAGCTTCGTGCCGCACTTCGAAGAAATCGACGTGGAGTACGATCCGGGAACGACGGTCAACGTCACCATGCACGATGGTTCTCACCTGCGGCTGCGCAAGCTGGAAGAAGACTACGACCCGACCGACCGGATCGCGGCCATGACCCGCCTGTCCGAAGCGCACGATAAGGGCGAAGTGCTGACGGGACTGTTTTACGTGAACACCAAGGCGCCCAGCTTCCTCGACATGCTGAATATGGTCGATGAGCCGCTGGCCACGCTGCCGGAATCGCTGACGCGGCCGGGCAGGGAAGCGCTGGAGGCGGCGATGGAGGAACTCAGATAAGGCGGCTTTCGGCCCCGGGCTTGCAAACCCTTGTCATTCGGCGAAGATCCGTGGACTTCGGTCGCGCTTGTCGAGCTAGCCGGCTCAAGCCCCAGGCCCGAACCGTAATACTCCGCCAGAGCCTGTCGTTCTTCTTCGGTGAGCAGCGCCGCGATGGTGCGCATCGGCATGTTGATGTCGTTGGCGCGAGCTCCCGTTCGCGAACGCTTCGAGCTGGTTCAACACGTATTCGGCGTTCTGGTTCGCCAGCGACGGAACTCCGGGACGATAGGCAACCGGACCATGACAGGCCTGGCAGGGCGGAATGCCGCGCTCTCCGTCTCCAAACGAAATCAGACGCGATGCGATTGCCGTGTGACTGGGATCAGGTCGGGACTGAGGAAAGATTCGTTTGTCTTCGGGATCGTCGAAGGCGGGCAGCTTTGCGATAATAGGCGACCACGTCCGCCACGTCCCGAGACGAAAGCGATTCCGCGATGGCATTCATCGGGCGTGACTGCCGCTTATGAGTTCGGAAATCTTCCAGTTGTTTCCAGATTGCCAGTTTGTCCATGCCTGCCAGGTTGGGGGTTGAAGCGACGGCGCTGAAGCCTTCCGCACCGTGGCAGTGATCGCAGCGCCTGGCGAGGAGCATTCCCCGAAAAGCATCTCCGCGCGAGGCCGCCGCTATCGTCTCCGGGCGTCCATGCCACATAGGAAGGGATTCGATCCGGTGGATTGTCACTTGCCAAAAGAAGGAGCGAACCCGCCACCAACGACTGCCGACCAGTGAGCGTTCGATCAGATCGCCGTCTATTGCGCCGCACAGGTCCCCCTTTCTCCGGCCGTAAAGCGGGGAATTGTTCGCGAGGAACGACTTTCAATTCGGACCGCATGGCGTAGTGTCCCGCCCCGCAAAACTCGCGGCAAGGCATTTTGTATTCCCCCGGACGCGGAAACTGAAGTTGAGCCTCGCTGATCGTGCCCGGCAGGACCTTCACGGCATAGTCGGTGCCGTTGAAGGTGAGCGAATGGACCGCGTCGGCACTGGTGATGCGAAGATGAACCGGAACTCCAGCCGGAACCAGAATGCAATGCGGAACGAACAGGTATTGCTGCGCGATCATTCGCACCGTGACCGAGCCATCCGGTTCCTGCTCGGTTCCAAGATTATTCTCGACAAACTCTCCAGACAGGTGAAGCGACAGAGGATCGACGTGGCGCGAGCCTCTGCAGAAAACGCAACAGGGGAACGTCGATCTGATAGTAGCGAGTGGCCGGGATCAGGCACAGAACCAGCACGGTAAGCAAGAACGTTCGTAGCTTTCGCCAGTTCACAGGGCACACGACCCGGTGCGATTATACAGTCTTCAAATGCAGTCTTTCGCTGCTGGGCGAATGTTGATTAGCGGGATTCTTCGAGTTCCTTCAGCACCGCGCTGCAACGCTCGCAGACTGTGGGGTACGTCTTGTCCTCGCCGACGTGGATCGAGTAATTCCAGCAGCGCTCGCACTTGGCTCCATCTGCCTTCTTCACCTCGACGTGGACCTGCCCGGTGCCGTTGCCCGAGCCCTGCGTAAGCGTGACGGCGGAGACAATGAAGAGGTAGCGAAGCTGATCCTTATAGCGCGCCAGGACGGAGTAGGCGGGATCGGGAGCCGTGATGGTGAGCTGGGCCTCCAGAGGCTTGCCGATCAGTTTGGCGTTGCGCGCGTTGTCCAGCGCCTTCATCACTTCTTCGCGGATCGCGAGCAATGCGCTCCAGTCCTGGCGCTGAGCGGGATCGTCCACCGCAGTGCCTTCGCCGAGTAGATCGGAGGCCGAAGGGAACAGCGCCAGGTGCACGCTTTCCAGACGATCCGGAAGCTTGGGCAGGTGTCCCCAGACTTCTTCGCAGGTGAAGCTCATGATGGGAGCGAGCAGCCGGGACATGGCTTCGCCGATGCGCCAGATCGCGGTCTGCGCGCTGCGGCGGGCCTGCGACTTGGGCGCGGAGATGTACAGGCGGTCTTTGAGCACGTCGAAATAAAAGGCGCTCAGCTCGACGACGCAGAAATGATTCACGCGGTGGTAGATCTTGTGGAAAGCAAATTCGTCGATACCAGCGCCGCACGTCTGCAGCCAGGGCGCGGTCTGGCGCAGCATGTACTGGTCGAGCCTTCGAGCTTTTCGAACGGGACCGCGTCGGCCTGCGGATCGAAGTCGTAGAGGTTGCCCAGGACGTAGCGGATAAGTTGTTGCGGATCTTGCGGTAGTTTTCCGCGACGCGCTGCATCAACTGCTCGGAGCCGACCACGTCTTCGCGGAAGTCGACCGACGCCACCCAGAGGCGCACGATTTCGGCGCCCATGCGATCGGCGATGTCGACCGGGTCGACGTCGTTGCCGCGCGACTTCGACATGGCCTGGCCTTTTTCGTCGAGCGTCCATCCCGGCGTGACTACGCCTTTGTAGGGCGGCGTGCCGTGCGTGCCCATGGCGCAGAGCAGGGATGACTGGAACCAGCCGCGGTATTGGTCGCCGCCTTCGAGGTAAAGATCGGAGGGCCAGGGATAAGCCGGGCTCATCCGCGATCAGCGCGAGATAGCTCGCGCCGGATTCCAGCCACACGTCGAAGATGTCGGTTTCCTTCTCGAACTTGGTGCTGCCGCAGTGCGGGCACTTTGTTCCCGCGGGAAGAATCGTGTCGGATTCGGACGTGAACCAGGCGTCGGCTCCGGAGCGGGCGAAGAGCTCGACGACTTTGCGATTGACGGCGTGATCGTTGAGCGGCTTGCCGCAGCCCTCGCAAAGGAAAACGGCGATGGGCACGCCCCAGACGCGCTGCCGCGAGATGCACCAGTCGGGGCGGGTCGCGATCATGTTCGAGAGGCGCTCTTCGCCCCAGGCTGGATCCCATTTCACGTGCTTGATTTCTTCGAGCGTGCGCGTGCGCAGAGTGTCGTTTTCCGCCTCGACTGCCAGACCCGCCGGGCATGGGCGTTTCCATGGAGATGAACCACTGCTCGGTGGCGCGGAAGATCACGGGATTGTGGCAGCGCCAGCAGTGCGGGTAGGAGTGCTCAGTCTTTTCCGCGTGCAGCAGAGCGCCGCGGCTCTTGAGCAGGTCGATGATCGGCTGATTCGCTTCCCAGACGCGCTTGCCGGTGTACTCCGGCAGGCCGTTGCGCAGGATGCCTTTTTCGTCGACGTTGCTGGTGGCGTCGAGACCGTACTTCACGCCGGTGAGAAAGTCCTCCGCGCCGTGCGAGGGAGCGGTGTGGACCACGCCGGTGCCCGTGTCCATGGTGACGTAGTCGGCGAGCACGCCGAGAATCTTGCGGTCGAGGAAACGGATGCTGGAAGTTCAGGTGCTCCAGCTTCGCGGCCGGGGAAATGGGCGAGTTCGCGCGGATTCGCAAGATTGCACTTCTCCGCGACATCTTTCGCCAGCTTCGAGGCAACGATGTAGACTTCGCCGCCGGATTCGAGCGCGACATATTCTTCGTCGGGATGAAAGGCCACCGCCATGGACGCGGGCAGCGTCCACGGGGTGGTGGTCCAGATGATGGTTGAAACTTTCTTTCCTGCCAGCGCCGCATCAATCTTCGCGGGATCGTCGAGCAACGCGTACTTCACCCAAACCGTCGGGCTGGTGTGGTTTTCGTATTCGACTTCGGCTTCGGCCAGCGCGGTTTCGTCGTGCATGCACCAGTAGACGGCGCGCAGGCCTTTGTAGACGAATCCGTTCTCGTAGAAGGAGAAAAAATGTCGACAGCACGACCGACTCGTACTGCGGATTCATCGTGGCGTAAGGCCGGTCGAAGCGGCCGAAGACGCCGATGCGCTTGAACTGCTGGCGCTGCAGGTCGAGAAACTTCTGCGCGTACTTGCGGCATTCCGCGCGCACGTCGATGGGACGCATCTGCAGCTTCTTGCCGCCGAGTTCCTTGTCGACCTTGATCTCGATGGGCAGGCCGTGGCAATCCCAACCGGGCACGTAGGGCGCGTCGAATCCCGCCATGGTCTTCGACTTGACGATGAAATCTTTCAGACACTTGTTCAGCGCCGTGCCCAGGTGGATGGGGCCGCTGGTGTAGGGCGGGCCATCGTGCAGAATGTAGGTAGGCGAGCCTTTGCGGGCCTCCCGGATGCGCTCGTAGATGCCGCATCTGCTCCCAGCGGGCCAGCATTTTGGGCTCGTTCTGGGGCAGGTTGGCCTTCATGGGGAAGGCGGTTTTAGGCAGGTTGATGGTGGCTTTCAGGTCGAACGGCACTCGGTTGGATTCTCCCAAATGATTGAATCTTTTCATTATAGGGAGAGCCGCCGGGAACGTCCATGCGCCCGGAACCAGGCAAATAACCCGGGAAACCAGTTCGTTTGCGGCAGCGTCCCACGAAGAAGTACACTGCCCAGGGGAACTTGAAATACACTTCGTAAAGAGGGATAGAAGGGGTACAATTTCAGTAGAGACCTAGCGCTCGGGGAGTTTCATCCCGTCCGTGGGGGAGCCAGGTCCGAAATCTGGAAACTAGAGAAGAAACAGAGAACGATTAAAAGAGGCAACTTGTTGGAAAGACGGCTCATCTGTGTAGGAGGCGCGTCTCCAACAAAGCTAGCCGTGCACTACTGCGCGTGAGAATCGAACCCGGGAACAATGGCATCCACTGAAGTCAATCCGAACGTCGCTCCGAAGGCCGACAACGAGCCGGAACTTGACCTCCTGTTGGCTCCCGAGATCTTTGAGCCTCTGTGGAAGTCGCTTTTCCGCGGCCTGGACGAATTCTTCTTCCCCAAGAAGCTTCCCCCGCTGAAGCTGGAATCGAAGCCCGTCCCGGTGAAGGATATTTGGGGCTTCTACAACTACAAGAAAGATGGCGCTCTGGGTTCGACCGTGGCCCACGTGATCGTGATCGCATTGATTATCGGCAGTCACGCTTCACGGAGCGGATTGTGACCAAGGTCGAAGCCAAACCGCCGGTGACCGAACTGGTTGATCCCGGTGATTTCATCCCGCTGAAGCCGGCGAAGACGCAGGCCGGTGGCGGTGGCGGTGGTGGCGACCACGATGTGCTAAAGGCCTCGCAGGGACACTTGCCGAAGTTCTCGATGAAGGCGCAGATCACGCCGCCAGCTGCTGTAATCCGGAACCTGAACCCCAAGTTAGCGGTTGAACCCACCGTGATGGTGCCGCCTGATATCAAGGTGGCGATGAACAGCATGCCGAACCTTGGCGATCCGAAATCCTCCGCCGTCATTCCGTCCAACGGTACCGGAGGCGGCAGCGGCATTGGCGAAGGCTACGGGGGTGGCGTTGGTCCCGGAAACGGGCGCGGCGTAGGGCCG
Source organism: uncultured Acidobacteriaceae bacterium (assembly GCA_963770235.1). Taxonomy (GTDB): domain Bacteria; phylum Acidobacteriota; class Terriglobia; order Terriglobales; family Acidobacteriaceae; genus Sulfotelmatobacter. The sequence continues at coordinate 70,152 of CAVYOW010000001.1, forward strand.
GGTGAAGGCATGGGTATAGGCGGCGGTGTTTACCGCTCCGGCAAGGGAGTGACTCCGCCGCGGCCGATCTACTCGCCTGATCCCGAGTTCTCCGAGGAAGCTCGCAAGGCCAAGTACCAGGGAACTTGCACTCTGATGATTGTGGTTGACACCGACGGCCGGCCCACCAACATTCGCGTGGTGAACTCGCTGGGCATGGGACTGGACGAGAAGGCCATCGAGACGGTCAAGACCTGGCGCTTCGAGCCGGGCATGAAAGATGGCCACCCGGTGAACGGTCGAGATGGCGGTGGAAGTCGATTTCCACTTGTACTGAGGCGCTCAGTTCTCAGCTCCGGCTTTCGATCAAAACCTACTCCTTCCGCAGCACGGCAAAGTGCAGCAGCACGCGTAGTCTGAACCCCAGCCTCTGATACAGCTCAATCGCGCGCACATTGTCTTCCCGAACATGCAGAAACGGCGTTTCCCCGCGGCTGCAGGATGCGCCGCATCACCTCGGCCATCAGGATGCGCGCGTAACCGTGGCCGGTGTGTTCAGGATGCGTGCAGACCGCGCTCACTTCGGTGTAGCCGGGAATCTTCAAGCGCTCGCCGGCCATGGCAACAAGTTTTCCGTCGCGGCGAATTCCCAGGTAGGTGCCCAGTTCGTGCGTGCGTTTGCCGAACGGACCGGGCTTGGTGAGCGCCGTAAGCGCCATCATGTCAGGCACGTCTGCAGCGCTCGAGTTCGACGATTTCCAGATCGGAGGACGATCTCGGGAGCGGGACGCCGTTGCCCTCGTAAACCATTTCCGGCATCGGAGCGCCGGCGACAAAACTCCAGCCCGGCGTGCGGCTGGTAAGGCGCCTCCAGGAAGAGTCCAATTGTCTCACCGCGGGCCCACCAATCCCGCGAGCGATTCGTAGCCCTCCGGGGTGGGCTCACGAAAAGCGGCCAGCGGTGAGACCTCCGGCATGAACCTGCGGGCCTGGTTGAAGGACTCGGCGAACTCAGCCTGCCGCGTGGTCAGGGCCTTCCAGATGATGTTGTCGAGGGGATGCATTCGCTGTAGGGTCAGACATTCTGATTTGAGCTGATCGGAGAGGCTGCTCGGACACAGTAATTCTGCGACGCGGGATCGCGCTATCCGAACCTTGCGGGCAAAGACGAATCGTCCGCTTTTGTTTATTCCTTCAAATCCACGTGCTGGACGTCTTCAATCGCATGCCCGAGGAAGCGCTCGCCCAGGCGCCGGAATTTCTCCACCGAATCGGTGGCGAAGAACTTCAGGCGCGGAAGCTTCCGGCGTTCTTCATGGACGGCCCGGGTCAGCGGCAGGAGCCTCTCCAGACAGTCGGCGACCGCCCGGGCAGTAGATTCGGCGGAATCCACGATGCTCACATGCGGCCGGCGCCACGCGATGCAGCAGCGGCTTGAGCAGCGGGTAGTGAGTGCAGCCGAGGACCAGAGCGTCCGCGTCGCGGAAGCCGTCAGCAAAGGCCTCACCCAGATAAATGCGCGCGACCTGCTCGGTGACAGGATGCTCGACCCATCCCTCCTCCACCAGCGGAACCAGCAGCGGACAAGCCTTCTCCCGCGCCTCGAGCCCCCGCGCCTCAAGAGCCTTGCGGTAAGCGTGGCTGCTGACCGTGGCCTCGGTGCCCATGACAACGACTTTCCTGTTCTTGCTGACAGAAGCGGCGGCCTCGGCCCCGGGCTCGACCACCCCCACGACCGGCACATGCGCTGCCGCCGTAATGCGGTCGAGCGCAAGCGCAGTTGCAGTGTTGCAGGCGATCACCAGCAACTGGGCTCCGTGAGCCTCGAGGTAGTGGGCGGCTTCGACGGCATAACGCGCCACGGTTTCGACCGACTTGGAGCCGTAGGGAAGGCGGGCGGTATCGCCGAAGTAGAGGTAATCGGCGTCGGGAATAAGTTCAAGTAAAGCTTTAAGGACGGTGAGGCCGCCGAAGCCGGAATCGAATACGCCGATGGTGGGACGACGCTGGGTCATGGTCGCTGGAACCGCACTCCGATCATAGCAGCGCGGAAGGGTCGGAATTGAGAATCAGAGATGACCAGAGTTGTTCCTCGGAAGGAAGCTAGGAGCGCTTCGCGACGGTCGAACTGGAAACCGTAGAAGTCGGCGAACTCAGAGCTTCTTCCGCAGCATAGCCCCCGGCGGGATCGGCGCACCATGCGGGCAGGTACGGGGATGTCCGAGGAAGGTGCAGATCTTGTCGGTCGCTTCGGGCGAAAGGATGTGCTCGAACTTGCAGGCCTGCTGCTCGATTTCCGATTCGCTGTCCATGGCCAGGCTGTCGGTAAAGAGGCGCTCGGCCAGGCGGTGGCGGCGAATGATGCTGCCGGCGCGTTCGCGGCCGCGCGGCGTGAGTTCGACGATCAACGTGCCATCGCCGAGCGACGCGGCCACGGGCTTGAGCGCATCGTGGCAGGGATTGACGAACGGCTTGTGATCGTGGGGATGCGGTGGATGCGGCGCCGAAACCACGAGTCCCATCTGAATCATCTTCTCAATCGCCAGGCTCACGGGCAGCGCGCCGTGGACTTCCATGCGCTCGACTTCCGCGATCTCGCCGTGCTCGGCCAGCACCCAGAGTTCTTCGAGCACTTCGTCGAACTGCTCTTCGTCGGCCATGGCAAAAACTTCCTGCGAAGCGATCTTGCCGTGATGGAACTCGATGCGGCGGTCGGCCAGGCGCGCCACGACGGGATCGTGCGTGACCATCACGATGGTCCGCCCCTGCTGGTGAAACTCGCGCAGCAGGCGCAGCACGATCTCTTCGTTCTGCGCGTCGAGGTTGCCCGTAGGCTCGTCGGCCAGAATAATCTTCGGATCATTGATCAGGGCCCGCGCAATGCAGACACGCTGCTGCTCGCCGCCGGAAAGCTGCGACGGCAGGTGATGGGCGCGGTCGCCCAGCCCGACTCGGGTCTAGAGCCTCAGTCGCCTCTTTCTCATCGGTCATGCTGTGGAAGTACTGCGCCAGCATGACGTTCTCGACTGCGGTAAGAAATGGAATGAGATGAAACTGCTGGAAGATGAATCCAATCTTCTCCGCGCGCACCCGGTTCAAGTCGGCCGAGGAGATGCCGGCCACGTTCTGACCGTCGAGCCAGATCTCGCCGGACGTCGGGCGATCGAGGCAGCCGATCAGATTCACCAGCGTCGATTTACCCGACCCCGACGGACCCATGATGGAGAGCCATTCGCCCTGCGCCGACGTGCAGAGAGATGTGATCGAGCGCATGAATCGCGCCGTTCTGCTCTCCCTTGCCATTCGCGCGCTCGTGTCCCGCGTCCTTGGCGGGATAGAGCTTGGTCACGTTCTTGATCTGAATCATTTCACTCTCCCCGCAGGATGACCGCCGGCTGCACCCGGCGCAACAGCCAGATCGGGAGGATCGCCGAAAGCAACGTCACCACTATGCTACCAGCCAGAACAAAGGGCAGCACACTGAAACGTGGCACCACGGGAGCGTGGAAGTTAACCCGGCCGATCCAGGCCGCGATGCCGATGCCCAGAACAAATCCGATCAGCGCGCCGGTCGCGCCCAGCGCTGCTGCTTCGGCGGCGAAAAAGCCATTCAGCAGGCGGTCGGAAGCACCCAGGGCCTTCATGATGGCGAAGTCGCGGCGACGATCGAAAACCCATCCCATCAGAGTGGAGAGCACACACAGCGCAGCGGTCAGAATAATGAGCGCAGCGGCGGCCAGCAGCGTGGCCCGAGTCTTGCCCAGAACGCGCGCTTCGCCTTCCATGATTTGCCGCACCGGGCGCACATCGGCGGCCGGAATCGCCTGCTCAAGCTGATGCATGATGGCGGAGATTTCTTCCGGCGACCCGCTGGCGGCGACCTCGATCGTGGAAGGCTGAACGCCCGTCCAGGAAACGAAGTCTGCCAGGGAAAGATAGACGCGGCTGTCTTCGGCGGCGCCGGTCCGCACCGTTCCGGCGGGCGTGAGGTGAATGGTGTGTCCCTGAAAGCTGAGATCGAAGGGCTGGTTCTTCGGCGACACGACAGAAAGCGCGCGCACGCCGATCAGCGCCTGTTGCGGCGCAGAAGGCCAGTTGCTCACCGACCACCAGCGATCGAGTTGCCGGACGCGATCGAAGTCTGTGCCGGCAACCACGATCGGCTGACCGTCGCTGGTTCGCGCCACGACCAGCGCGAACGGCGCGACCACACCGCGGCCGGCGAGAACGGATTCCACATGCGCAGAGCGCATCAGCGGGAAGGGAAGCGCCGTCCTTGCCCGACGAGGATGATGTTCGCGCCGTAGTTGCGGAACTCGCGCCGCAGCTTGGCCTGCACATCGACGTAGAGATTCAGCATCGCAGTGGCGACAGCAGCGGCCACGACCATGGCAAACAGTGCCGAGAGAGCGCGTCCGCGGCGCAGCACGGCGGCGCGCACCAGCATCCGAAGAAACATGGAAGTGTGCGGCGACTGCGCACGGCTGGCGGCCACGTCCTGCGCAGAATGCGAGAGGTTCACAGTTCACCTCGCAGGGCGAACACCGGGTCCAAGCCTTACCGCTTGGCGGATGGCGGCGGCGCTTCCCGCAAACGTAACGACTCACCGCGATCGCCAGAATCACGGGCAGAGAGCACCGGCGGAATCGTGATCTGCGAATCGAAGATGGACCGGCCGATCTGCCGGGCGAGCAATCCGCCGGCAGCGAAACCCACCAAGCCGCCGATCAAAGCCAGCAGCGTCGCTTCGGCAAAGAAGACGGACGCGACCGCCAGCTTTCCCGCGCCCAGAGCCTTCATCAGATCCGACTTCCGCGCGGCGCTCGAAAATAGCCGTCGCCATGGCGGCAGAAACCGCCAGCGCCGAGGCAAACAGCGCAGCCAGCGTGATCAGAAAGATCAGCCCCTCGATGCGCGTCAGCACCGCGCCTTCGTTCTGCGCGACCTGGCGAATCTGTTCGGCGTGGGAGTGCGGAATCGCTTCCTGCAACTGAAAGGCAATCGACTGCGGATACGGCGAGCAGTACCAGCGGTCATAGATCGGGCCCAGACATGCTCTTGGGGTCGCGGCGCGCGAAAGCGTCTTCGGGCTTGGTGAGCGCGCTGACGTAGACACGGCGAACCGCACCGGGTTTGCCGAGAATTTCCTGGGCCAAGGGCGATCGGCGCGACGATCTGGTCGTCTTCGCTGCCGCCGGTAGAAAGAATTCCGCTGACGTGCAACTGGCCGGCCTGAGAACCGGATAGACTTCGTCGCCAGACCTTCGCCGAAAGCCGCCGCCGCGCAGCCGTTCTCCCACTAGAACGTCGCGCGAACCGTCATCGGGCCAAGCGCCCGAAACCTTCCACCAGGGATGCGTCGGATCGCACCCCGGTCGTGAACTCTTCCTTGCCAAAGGAAAGCTTGCTTCGCGAAGTAGGTCCCGAGCAAGGGTGAGATTTTCCGTGCGACCGTGTCTCCGCCGTAACGTAACATTCACCGGCAACATCGGCGCAAACCCGGTGATGTTGTTATGCCAGAAAGTACCTTTGATCTTCGGCAGGTCGGCTTCGTTCAGAAAAGCGCCGTCGCTCGGCGGCTTCAGATTGACGCCGCCAATTTCCACGTCCAGCGTATCTTCCTGGGGAGTGACTAGCAGGTTGGCGCCGATGGTGCGCAGCTCGCGATTGATCTTGTCGCCGATGTCGGTGGCGACCGCAATCATCGCCGTAGCCACAGTCACGCCCAGTGTGATGGCGGCGCCGGCCAGCAATTTGCGCCGCTTCTGGCGGCGGAAGGATTCGTAGACGAGCCGGGCGAACATCCTCTACTGCTTCTCGAACATGCGGCTACCGGCCGCGATGTCCGCCTCCTGAATAATCACGGAGTCAGCAGTCTGGGTCGCCTTGAGCGGCACCGGGTTGCAGCCGCCCTTCGAGCCCACCGACTGCGGATTGATGGGCGCGGCGCAGTTCTTGCAGACGACTCCGTTGCCCGACTTGTAGAAGCCGACCGCGCCGCAGATTTCGCAGGCATCGAAGACCGTGGCGATCTTGCCGTCCGGCTTTTGATAGAGCCAGAAGCGAATCGCCGTGCCATTCTCCTGCGCCTGGATAGCGGTGCAAGTCGCCATCGGAAACCTGCGCCAGCGGAATCTTCACCTGACCGTTCGCGAAACTGACTTCGGTGGCCGGTGACAGCGCGCTCACGCTCTTGGCATAGATAAATTCCGCCGTAACCAGCGCGATGAAGACGAACGAGAAGCCATAGACCGAAGCCATCCACAAGCGTTCCTTGCGAGCCGTCCAGGCGGCCTTGCGTCGCTCCGCCGCTGAAGCGGATTCCGGCAGCGGGCTCGCGCCGTTTGGCATCGAACAACACCATCAGCGCAGCCAGAGCGAAAATCGTGACGAAGAAGAAAAGATCGTTGCGCACGATGGGTCCGATGATCGCCATCTCGCGCTTGGAAGAGGCAATCACACCGCTCTCCGACAACTCATGCAGGCCGGCCACCACCAACTGCAACGCCACCAGGAACAGGATCGCCGTCGTCACCCGGAAGAATTTCTGCAGGTTAATCCGCACGCTGCCTTTTACGAACATCACGCCGAAAGCAATGGCCGCCAGCACGCCCAGCAGCGTGCCCAGAAAGCTCATCAGTTCGGTGGAGTTCAGCGAGACGGCAGAAAGAATCAGCACGGTCTCCGCGCCTTCGCGCAGCACCATCAGAAACACAAAGAAGAACAGGCCGATCCATGCGTCGTTACCCGCCAGCAGGCCAACCTTGCCCTCGATCTGGCCTTTCAGTTTGCGCCCGTCTTCATCATGAAAATAACCATGGTGATGACGAAGAAGGCGGCGGCCAGCATGATCCAGCCTTCGAACACGTCTTCGTTCCAGTTCAGCCGGGAAATCACGACCGCCACGCCGATGCTGCCGAGGAAAGCAGCGCCCAGCGCGGCGTAAACGGTCTTGCGCAGATCATTCCGGCCAATCTTGGCCAGATAAGCCAGCGTGATGCCGACGATCAGGGCAGCCTCGACCCCTTCGCGCAGCGTGATGATGAAAGCCTGAAGCATTTATAGTGACCTGAGCTTTCAAAGGTTCCTGAAAATGATCTTGAAAATGAATTTCAATTTCAATTTCAAGGATATGCCGCCAGCGGCGGGGGCGTCAATCCGCAGCGTCACAAACGGGCGTGATCGTGCATCACACGGGGAAATCTGGGATTAAACGGGTCTAACGGCGCGGTTAGCTGGTGAAAGCGATGTCACGCCAACGTTCACAATCTCTTCAAGAACGCCTCCGCCTCCTCCAACCGCGGAAACAACTTCTCCTCCGCCTGAAACTCCGCCGAGTGCACGCACCGCCGGCTCCCGCGCAGCCTGACCGGATGCTTCAGATGCAGCATCTCGTGGTAGACGATGTACTCCACGGCGTAGCGGGGCACGGCTACCTGGTCAAAGATGCGGCTGATGACAATCGCATTGTGCGCCGGATCGTAATGCCCGAGGATGCGTCGGGTCTTCGTCGGGCTCCAACTCATGCGCGGCCGGCCCAGCAGTCCGTGAAAGAAGCGCCGGTTCAGATCCTCAAACACAGCGTCCAGATCGTAGACGTGGCCCTTGAGGAGAATGCAGCCGCTTGCGTCCGCGCATCTGCCGCACCAGATGTGCCTTACTCACAACTTCATGGCTGGCCACATATTTTCGATAACGAGCCGCGTGGCCTCGATCGATGGGCTTGCGGTACATCTTGGCCAGCAGAATGTGGGCGATGGCTCGTACCACCGCATCCGGCGCGCCTTCCAGCAGATCGGAGAGCCTCACCAGAAGTCTGCCTTCGCGCAGGCGAATCGTATTGTTGACGTTCGCGAAAGCGAAAAACTCAATCTTCAGCTCAGGCGGCAACGCGCCGGGCCGCAACTGCCGGTGTTCCTCATGAAAGATTTCGAGCAGTCCCTCACGCACAGTGAGCCTAGATTAGCACGATACGGTTTAGCGGAAACTGATTAATGAAAAAGGTTTAACGGAAACGGATTAAATGGAAACTGATTAGCAGCAACTGATTGGGGCGAAGTGGTCGGGTCGACGTTTACTCAGACTTGTCCGCAGCCGAGGCTTCGAGGCAAACTTCTTCTTGTGTTTCGCCGCGTCTTCCTGATCCGCCAGCAGCTTACGATGGTCTTCCACCGAACCATCAAGCGTATCGAGAGCCTCGGTTAGAACGAATTCGTATTGCTTGGCTTCCTCCGCAGAGACCCCGGCCGCGTCCCTCAGCGCAAGCAGCTTGGCCTGGAATTCAGTGTCGGCGTCGATGATCACCTTCAACGGCTTGCGAATGTCATTCTTGCGATCGACATAAGTCTCGATGTTGTCGTTCAGTTCGTCATAGATCAGCAGAAAGTCATCCAGCTTGTCATGCGTTTGCTGCGGCCGGTCCTTCGTCTTGGGATCGCTGCGCATTTGCTCGAGAGCGACCAGGCGCGCGCGGGCAAACTTTACGTAAAGAGAAAGCCGTTGCTGAGGCTCCCAACTGGCATCGCGGATCTGGTCAATCTCCGCCTGGGTGAAAGGATCCCGGTGTCGCTGGGCCACGGCCAGCGCAGCAATCATCAAGAACAAGCCCAAACCAGCGCAAACTCGAAATCGGCAGATGCTCATTTCTTGTCAACTTTCGGAAACATAGCCACCAGCAGATCGTCACGAATGCTTTTGCAGTCGGTCAATCGTGTTCTGTATCTGCGCCTGGTCCTCGTGGGAGACGGCATGACTCATGTCGTTGAGCTTGCGCACCATCTTGCGGATGGCGATCTCGCTCTGCTTTTCGTGCTTGTGCGACTGAATCGCATAGTCGCGAGCCAACTCAGCATATGCGACTACGTCGGCCAGGGCCGCCCGCGCCTTCTCGCTGTCGCCAGCAATATACAACCTGTCTGCATCACCCAGTTGCCGCTCGGATATGCGAATGCACAGTGCGGGACGATCGGCGACCGGCGCATTGGCCACGCGCTCCTTCAGTTCTTCGACCGAAGGTTCCTGGCGGCCGCTCATCAGAGGAAGGCGCGATCAACGCGAAGCAGCGCGAAGCCGCCGCTACAGCCATGAATCGCGAATGTCTCGTCCCGAACAACATTGGCTTTCCACAGGCTACCGTTCTCGGCTCGATGGCAATCAGCCGATGTTTCGCCTGCCACTCCTGATCAGGATACTTCCCATCAGCGTTGTTAAGGAAGAGGTGATAGTTGGCGGCAGCCTTCTTGAAGTCCCGCAGGTGATCGTAGGCCGAGGCCCGCAGGAAATAGGTCATCGGAGTCTCCGTCAGCAGTTTGGCTCGGGCATCCAGCGCACGAATTATGACGGGTAATCCTTGTTGTCGTTGGCGGCAAATGCAAGATCGTAGTATGCGCCTCCGAAGTCGGGCTTCAGCTTCACTGCTGTGAGGAACTCCTGCTGGGCTTCCGTCGATTTCTTCTGCCACAGCAGAGCCTTGCCGAGTCCATCATGCAGCTCCGCCTCGTTGGGGTGCGCAACCAGCAACGCTCGGTAGGCCGCCTCGGCCAGATCGTTTTTCCCCGAGGCCACATACACCTCCGCCAGATCGCGCTGGGCGGCATCGTCACCCGGCGCCAGTTTCAGTCCCGCCTGCAGTTCGGCGATCGCAGCGTCAGCCTTGCCCTCGGCCGCGAGCACTCGCCCCAACTGGATGTGCACCGGAGCAGAGTCCGCACCTGCCGCAAGCAACTTTCGCAAATATTCCTCCGCTTCAGGAAGACGGTGCCCGCGCATGTAGATGTTGGCCAAGCCAATGACTGCATCGGTCGATCGCGAGTCGACCTGCCAGCGCCTGCTTGTATTCCTGCTCAGCCGGCGCCGTACTCATTTTCCCGGTCGAGAAGTTGACCGGCGGCAAGATGCGGTTCAGCCTCTTTCGGTTGCAGCGCTGCCGCGTGCTGGTAGGCGGCAAGAGCCTCTTCCGGCTTCGACTTCTCCGTCGTCTCCGCCAGTGAGAGCCACGCCCGGTATTGACCCTCGGCGATGTGGCTGGTGGGCTTCAGACTGAGTCGCGGCCCGCAGAAATTGCTGCGCATCGGGTTGGCCGGTCTTGGCCAGTTGCAGCCCAAGATTCAGATTCGATTCGAAAACGTCGGGCTTCGCCGCCACCGATTTGCGGTAAGCCGCAATCGACTCATCCAGCTTGCCCAGAGCATTTTCTACGAAGCCCAGATCGAACCAGCCCACATAGCTCGCAGGCTCTCGCTCGAGTAACTTGCGAAGCAGAGGTTCGGCGGCAGCGTAGTCCCGTTTTTCAATCGCGGTCTCCGCCTCGGTAAGTTCGGCGGGTTGAGCCGGAGAATCTTCATCCTCCACCTGGATGTGATGAACCGATCGGTGAGCTTGAGATTGTGACGAGGACTGTGATGAAGATTGCGAGGAAGGCTGCGGCGAGCCTCCGGAAGGCGGGTTGGTATCCTGTGCCACCGGGCACACGCCCGCCGTCAACACCAGCAGGCAGCCCGCGAGAACCCTACTTGCTCCCATTGGAACGCGACGCTCCTTTGCCATTGCCCGCGCTATTCCCATTCAGCAGGCGAGCCAGATACTTGCCGGTGTAAGAGCCCGGCAGCTTGGCGATCACTTCCGGCGAACCTACGCCCACAATTCTCCCGCCCCGCGCTCCACCTTCCGGCCCCAGGTCGATCACCCAGTCAGCCGTCTTGATCACTTCCAGATTGTGTTCGATCACCAGGATCGAACCTCCTGCATCAATAAGACGGCGGAAGGCTGCCAGAAGTTTGCTGACATCATCGAAATGCAGCCCTGTCGTGGGCTCGTCAAAGATATAGAGCAGACGCCGGCGTCGCCGAGTTTCATCCCCGCGTGTCGCCCCGGGGCGCCCAATCTCGCGCGCCGCAGGCTGTAGATGTGCTGCCAGCTTCATGCGCTGCGCTTCACCTCCCGACAACGTTGTTGCCGATTGCCCCAGCCGCAGGTATCCCAGCCCAACCTCGTCGAGCACGCGCAGCTTCTCAGTCACCTTGGGCACTTCCGCAAAGAACTTGAGCGCCTCTTTCACCGTGAGGTTTAACACTTCGTGAATATTCTTGCCGCGGTAGCGCACGTCGAGCACTTGCGCCTTATAGCGCGTGCCTTTGCACTCTTCGCAGATCAGTTCAACATCTGCGAGAAACTGCATCTCCACCGTAACCGTGCCGTCGCCCTGGCAGGTCTCGCACCGTCCGCCGGGAATATTGAAGGAAAAGTGGCCGGAGGTGAAGCCATGCTTCTTGGCCTCAGGCAAACCGGCAAAAAGTTCGCGAATGGCGTCAAACGCCTTGATGTAGGTCACCGGATTCGACCGCGGCGTCCTCCCGATAGGAGATTGATCGACCAGCACCACTTCGTCAATGAACTGATCGCCCTCCAAGCTTTCCCAGGTCGCCGTACCGCGCGGTGCGCCCAGGCTTTGCTGCTTCTTGGCTTCTCCGAGCGCCTGATAAAGAACCTGATGCAGCAAAGTAGACTTGCCCGACCCCGACACTCCCGTGATCGCCACCAGCATCCCCAACGGAATGCAAATGTCCACGCCCTTCAGGTTGTTCGCGCGCACGCCCTTGATCCTGATCTGCTGCGCTCCCGGCTGGCGCCGCACCACCGGGATCTGGATGCGCAAATCCTCAGCCAGGTAGCGGCCCGTAAGCGAAGCCGGATTCCGCAGAATCTCTTCATAAGTTCCCGCCGCCACCAGCTTGCCCCCGTTTTCGCCCGCCCCCGGACCAAGGTCGAGAATCCTGTCCGCCGTTCGCATGATGTCCGGATCATGCTCCACCACCAGGATCGTGTTTCCCAAATCGCGCAGGTCCTGCAATATCTTGATCAGCCGGTGCGTGTCGCGGCTGTGCAACCCGATCGAGGGCTCGTCCAGCACATAGAGCGTCCCCACCAGCCGCGATCCGAGCGATGTAGCCAGTTGGATGCGCTGGGCTTCGCCTCCGGAAAGAGTCGACGACAACCGGTCCAGCGTCAGATATTCCAGACCCACATCGTTGAGGAAGCGCAAACGCTCGCGGATTTCCTGCAGCAGCCGCTCCGCAATGTCCGCTTCCTCCGGGCTCAACTGGACGCTGGCGAAAAACTTCGCCGAGTCCTCCACCGTCATAGCGCAGACGTCACAAATGTCTTTCCCGTTGATCTTCACTTGCCGGGCTTCCAGCCGTAGCCGCGTACCCCGGCACTCCGGACAAGTCGAATATCCGCGATATCGGCTCAAAAACACCCGGATGTGCAGCTTGTACTTCTTCCGCTCCAGATACTTAAAAAATCCGCGCACGCCCAGGAACTTTCCATCCCCATCTAGAATGAGCTCCTGCTCGGCGGCGCCAAGCTCCGCCCAAGGCACGTCGAGTGGAATGCCTTCCTGCTTGGCAAACCGTTTCATGTCCGTAAACACCGGCCGGTACTTAGGTTTGTTCCACGGATCGACCGCGCCCTCCCCCAGCGATTTCGTTTTGTCCGGAATGACCAGGTCGAGGTCGAAGTCAATCGTGTTGCCGAATCCCTGGCATCGCGGACACGCCCCGTAAGGATTGTTGAAAGAGAACAGGCGCGGCTCGGGCTCCTCGTAGCGGAGATTGCAACTCTTGCACTCAAAGCGCTGGGCAAACCGCAAAACTCGTGTGGCGCGGGCGCCCTCGCCCGCGGAAGCTAGGGCATCAACTCTCGCGGGAAGCTCGAAAATTACTTCCCCCGCTTCCCGGTACGCGGTTTCCACCGCATCCACGATGCGCGATCGCGACTCCGCAGAAACCGTAAGCCGGTCCACCAAAACGAAAACCGGCTGGTCAAAGCGAATATCCAGCAGAGATTCCGGCGTCGAAAACTCAAACACCTGCCCCGCCTGATACAGCCGATTGAAGCCCGACTTGCGCAAATCGAACAGGCGGGCCTTAATCTGGTCGGTCAGCCCCGGGTCTGGCGCGGCTTTCTTGGCAGATTTGCGCGTGCGGCCAACCTTCTTCTCGGCTTCTTGCGGCGCGGCCACGGCCGGGTGCAGAGGAAAAACCACTTGCACCCGCGTTTCCGGATCCAGCGCCAGTACCGCGTCCGCAATTTCGTCCACCGTGTCTTTCTTCACTTCGCGCCCGCAGTTCGCGCAATAAGTGCGCCCGACACGGGCGAAACAGCAAGCGCAGATAGTCGTAAATCTCGGTTGCAGTCGCCACCGTCGAGCGTGGATTCCGCGTCGTATTCTTCTGCCGGATCGCGACCGCCGGGGCGATGCCATCGATCGAGTCCGCGTCCGGCTTCTCAATCCGTTCCAGAAACTGCCGCGCATAAGCCGAAAGCGATTCCACATACCGCCGCTGCCCCTCGGCATAAATCGTGTCAAAAGCAAGGGAAGACTTGCCAGAACCGGAGACCCCGGTGACCACCGTCAAGGTGTTATGCGCAACTTCAAAATCGATGTTCTTGAGGTTATGAACGCGCGCGCCGCGAACAATAATGCTTTCCGTGGGTAGTGAGTCAGACATCGGGTAAGTTGGTCTGGCAGCAAGACTCATTGCCGTCGGGAGTGTTCCCAGCGACCTCAACGAGCTCTGCCGAATCTTTTATTATAAAGCAGAGATAGGAAGAGTAAGCATGGCCGCGAAGCGGCGGCAGCATGCAACCCACAGCTTGCGCCCAGCGAGGTCAAAGGGGCATAAGCCGTGGGTAAGAGAGTGGGAGAAAACCAAGCCCCCGGAGGGGCCAAGACAGGTTCGCGGGCGCCTGATGCGGAACTCTAATCCTGCTCCTGATCGCGCCGCTTCCCGTACCGGAAAGCCAATCCAACCCCAAGCACCATAATCCCAATCGGAGGAAGCAGCAGCACCAGCACCGCCCGGTTCAGCGCCTGCTGGCCCTCCTTGGGCGTGCTCCGGGCATTCGCATTACACATCGCGCAGCCCTGACCCAGCGCGGGCGCGCTCCAAAGGCCAATTAGAAGCAACAACACGAACATGCGCGACTTCATAACCAAGACCTTCATCTCCGCTCCTGGCGAAGCCTATACCGTCTCACTGACCGTCTCACTGCACTCCCAACCCGCTCGGCGGCGGCAGAATCCTGTCCGCGTCCGGAAAAAAGAAGCAATACATAATCACGAAGCACGCGCTCACCGCGATCACCAGCAGCCAGCGCATGATCGCCTTTTCAAACTTCAAGTGCATAAAGTAGGCAATAATCAGCGCCGACTTGATCACCGACAGCACCAGCAGCACTTCCAGCATGCGCACCGGCTCGAACACCTGCCGGTAACCGAGCCACACTTCCACTCCGGTCAGAAACAGCAGCGCGCCCCACACCCAGAAATACTGCCCTTTGCTGTCGTCGTGCTTAGCCACATCGTGCATTGGATTTTCCCTCTTCTAACCTTGTCATCCTGAGCGCGTTCTCTGCGCGAAGGACCTATGCAACTTGCTGGCGCCGTCCCAGCGCTGTAGTTTCCATCCTCGCGGCGGCACTAAACCTTCGTCGACATCAAATACACCAGCGGGAAGATAAACATCCACACCAGGTCGACAAAGTGCCAATACAGTCCAGCGACCTCAACATCATGCGCGTCGTAGTCTTTAGGCTTCAGAAAAACAATGACGCTGGCAACGATCAGGCCGATCAGCAGCGCGTGGACGCCGTAATGAAAAACATTGTCCGACGGAATCAGAAAGTAAGCCGCCAGCCAGATCACTCCCAGAATCGGCAGGAACCACTTGCGAAGCGCCACCACGCCCAGGTAGATCACGCCGATAGTCACGTGCAGCATGTGCATCGCAGTCAGGCCGAAGAACGTCGCCGCGAACTGCGGTACGCCCGTCGAAATCTTCGCGAACTCACCGGCTTCCTGCCCCGCGGGCTTCGGAAATCCCGGCAAGCTCAACCCTTCGTGGATCAACTTGGTCCACTCCATGCCGTGCAGCACGATGAACGCCGTCCCGAACGCCATGGTGGCCAGCAGCCAGTTGCGCGTCCACGCCCGGTCGCCCCGCTGCGCCGCAAACACGCCCAGCACCATGGTCAGCGAACTCGAGAGCAGGCAGGCCGTCATTACGGTCGCGTTGATGATGCTGTCCTTGCCAAACGGCGTGGGCCACGCGGTGTAGATGCGGTTGTAGCTGAAGGCAAACAGCAGCGCCCCGAACGTCAGCGAGTCCGAGGCCAGAAACAGCCACATCCCAACCTTCTTCGAATACGCCCCAAACAGCGGAGCCTCGTACTCGCCCGCCAGCCCGTGCCCGGCAGCGGCGTTATGTTGCAGCGTGGCGTCAGCCATTCCCGAATTTCCCCTTTCCAGTTATCGCGCAAATGCTAAGAGAGCAAAAACATAAATCCACAGCACTGCCATGAAATGCCAGTACCAGGCCGCAACATCGACCACAATCCGCCGTCCCTCGATGGGCTTGTGCTGCAGGGAAGTGATGCCCGCCCACAGCAACGCAATAATTCCCCCTGCCAGATGCACTGCATGCGCCGCCAGTCAACAAGTAAATGAAAGAACTATCCGGATTCGTGCTGACGAGGAATCCGCGTGCCCTCAGTTCGCCCCATGCCAGCCACTGTCCCACCAGAAATCCAAAACCAAGAATCACCGTCAGGCCCAGCCAGGGAAAATGCCGTTCCTCTCCCAGCGAAACTCCCGGGATCGACTGCACCGGAGCCAGCGCCGCGCGCCGCGCAATCGCGCGTCGTGCGCCCTCCATGGTCAAACTGCTGATCAACAGGATCCCCGTGTTGATCACCAGCAGCACCCAGGGCAACTGCACTTCGCCCCAGTCGCGAAAGTATGTCCGGCTCGAGTCATCGAAGGTCGGCAACCCGCGCCGCACAACGTAAGCACTGGTCAGCGAAACAAAAACCATGCCGACCGTCACGATCGCGCAAATCAGTCCCAGCCGCGCCCGCCGCAAGCGCGCCCCGTAATTCGGAGCGCCATCCCCACGCCCCTCGTCCCCTCCGCCTCCAGCAGGCGGCAGTGGAGGCTTCCGATCTTCACCAAGATGATCAACCGGACGAGTTGGGGTATAAGTTGCCATGAATCGTCCGTCTTCTCAGTGCGCCGCTGGAACGCTCACCGGATCTGTTTGCATCACATAATCCTTGGGTGCACCCGGAACTCCATACTCATAAGGACCGTGATAAACCACCGGAGTCACGCCGCCAAAGTTGTCATGCGGCGGAGGCGTTGCCGTGGTCCATTCCAAGGTCGTCGCCTCCCACGGATTGTCGCTCGCCTTCGGCCCTTTGAACATGCTCCAGAACAGGTTGATCACAAAAATGAACTGCGCCGCAATGGTGATAATCGCCGCGTAGGTCATGAATTGGTGCAGCGGCATCAGCTTCGTCAGGTACGCCACTTCCGTATATTGCGAGTACCGCCGCGTCCCTCCGGCAATCCCCAGGTAGTGCATCGGCATGAAGATGGCGTAGGTTCCGAGCAGCGTGATGAAGAAGTGCACCCGTCCCCAGGTTTCGTTCATCATCCGCCCAAACATTTTCGGGACCCAGTAATACGTCGCCGCAAACATGCCAAAGATCGCAGCCACACCCATGATCAGGTGAAAGTGCCCGACCACGAAGTAAGTATCGTGCAATTGAATGTCGAGCACCGGCTGCGCCAGGAACGGCCCGCTCAATCCGCCCGAAACGAACAGGGAAACGAAGCCGATGGCATACAGCATCGGTGTTTGGAAGCGAATTCGAGCCTTATACATGGTGCCCAGCCAGTTAAACGTCTTGATCGCCGAGGGCACCCCGATGCACATGGTCAGCAGCGAAAAGGCAAACGCCGAGTACGGGCTCATGCCGCTCATGAACATGTGGTGGCCCCACACCATGAACCCGAAGAATCCGATGGCGAGCATGGCATAGACCATCGCCTTGTAGCCGAAGATCGGCTTGCGCGAGAACGTCGACAGAATCTGCGAGGTCACGCCCATGCCCGGCAGAATCGCGATGTAAACCTCGGGATGTCCGAAGAACCAGAACAGATGCTGCCACAGCAAAGGCGAACCGCCCTTGTGCCCCATGATCTGTCCGTTCACCACCACCAGCGGCACATAAAAACTGGTCCCGAGGTTGCGATCCATCAGCAACAGGATCCCCGCCGAGAGCAGCACGCCGAACGCCAGCAGTCCAAGAATCGCCGTGATGAACCAAGACCACACGGTCAACGGCATGCGCATCATGGTCATGCCCTTGGCCCGCATATCAAGCGTGGTGGTAAGAAAATTCAACGCGCCCATCAGCGACGCGAGACAGAAGATCGCAATGCTGGTAATCCACAGATCAGCCCCCAGCCCTTCACCCGGACCAGCTTGCGGGATCGCGCTCAGCGGCGGATACCCCGTCCACCCGTGCAGCGGCGCTCCTCCCGAAACAAAGAATGCCGCGATGATCGTCACGAAGGCCAAAAACGTAGTCCAGAACGAAAGCATGTTCAGCACCGGAAACGCCATATCCGGCGCCCCAATCTGAATCGGCAGAAAGTAATTTCCAAATCCCCCCTGCGGCGCCGTGGTCAGCACGAAGAACACCATGATGGTGCCGTGCATGGTCAGCAGGCTGAGATAAGTCTCCGGCTTGATCTCGCCCACCAGCGGCAGCACGGCGGTCGGCCACACCAGGTGGATGCGCATCAGCAGCGACAGAAACATCCCAACAAACACCGCGGTGAGCGCCAGAAAGAAATACTGGATCCCAATCACTTTGTGATCGAGGCTGAAAATGTATTTCCGAATAAAACCCTGAGGAGCGTGCGCGTGAACTGTAGCTGCGGTCGCCATTTATTGTTTCTCCGCCTCCCGTGCCGCCAGCCACTTGTCGAAATCCTCCTGGCTGACGACGTGAACCATGCCGTGCATCTTGTAATGACCAAGGCCGCAAAGTTCGGCGCAAGCAATCTCGTACTCGCCAATCGCCGTCGGCTTGAAGTGCATGTGAATGTTGAGCCCAGGCACCGCATCCTGCTTGAAGCGCAACGAAGGCACAAAGAAGCTGTGAATCACGTCCACCGATCGCAAACTCAGATCGACCTCGCGATCGACGGGAAGAAACATCGTCCCCGTGACCACATCATCCTTCGCCGCCGGATCGGAAGTGTTCAGCCCCACCGCGGCCTCACCACCGGCGGAGGGATCCATCAGCTTTACGCTGGTCCCGCCGTATCTTCCGTCCGGTCCTGGATAGCGGAAGTACCAGGCAAACTGCATCCCGGTAACCTCAACCTGCACCGCGCCCGGCCCCGCCTGGTCGAAGCGCTGGCTGGCCCAAACGCTGCTGCCCATCAGATTTAACCCGATGAACAGAACCGTGGTCAGCGCCGTCCACACCACTTCCAGCTTCACATTGCCGTGCGAATAACTCACCGGCGGCGAGGAGGGCTGTTCCCGGTATCGCCACGCGAAGTAACCCAGCGACAGCTGTGCCGCCAGAAAAACAATTCCCATCAGCACAAATGTGAGGGCGAATTGTCCGTCGATAAAGCCCGCGGCTTCGGCAGCTCCCACCGGCAGCCACCAGGTCTTCGCGACAAAGAAGTACGTGCTGACCAGAGTGATCAGCCAGATAACGACCATTAACGCGAGACCCATTCCCCAGTCCTCCCGGCACAAAACCGCGCGAAACGATTTCTCCGCCGACGGTTGCCGCGCTCAACAGCGAGAGCAACAGTCGGCGGCGAGTTTACCACAGCCACTTGAGGATATTGCAATCGAGTTTCTCAACCAAGAAAAAATCGCCGCGGACTTTACAAATTTCCCGCAGATGGAACCAAAATAAGAAATGAGAAACGCTCACGCCGCAATCAGATCCGCAAACACAAACTGATCGCGAACCACAGTCTCCCCCACCGAAACCGGCAGAACGGCGTTCAGCATGGGCCCGGCGTAAACAAAGGAATGAAATTCGCCGCGTTCGCCGCAGGGGTCCACTTCTTCGGGCAGCGCCGAGAGCAACGCCTCATCAAACTCGCGGCCAGCAAAAGACCGGTCAAGTTTTCCCGTGTCGATACAAGTCAACTTCGCTCGCGTGCCAGACGCAATCATCTCCTCCGCCAAAGCGCGCGTCGGCATCCCCCACACCGGAAATACCGGCTGCAGTCCCGTATCCTTCATCTGCTTTTCACGGTAAGAGCGCACATCTTCGAGGAACAGATCGCCAAACGCAACTCCTTCAATTCCCTCAGCGACCGCCCGGGCGCAGGTCTGCGCCATTAACAACTCGTACTGTTCATTCGAGCACGGCCAGGGCAGCGGCACTGGCCCACAGCGGAAGTCCGGCGGCCGCCGCCTGCCGCTCGACCAACTCGCGCCGCACCGCATGCATCGCAACCCGATCCGCCACTTCGTTAAAGGTGGTAAGCAGCCCGACGACCTCATACTCGCCACGCTGCCGGAGCACATGCAGACTCCAGGCGCTGTCCTTCCCGCTGCTCCAAGATAAGAGAATGCGCTTCATGTCAGGATACCAACGCCCTCACTCCCATCGCAGCTTGTCATCCCGAGCGAAGCGAGGGATCAAGGTTTCTGGTTGCAGATTCTACTTCTCACTCCACTCCGGCACCCTCCCCGGAGTCCAAGGCGCTCCAGCAGCCTCCATATCTTTCTCCAGCTTAGCCAGATCAACCTCAACCAGCGCTCGAAGCTTCCCAAGTTCCTCGGCGAACTCACCCGCAGCAATGTTGTAATCGTCAATATGAGTCTGGGTCGGCTTGGTGAGAGCGAAGCGTTCGCCCTCCAGGATTAGCGTCCACACGATCATTGATCGACGACGGCATCGGCTCGTTACGCTTCTGCAGCTCCGCGATCTCCCCGCAGCGCCCGCAGGATCCCGCGATTCGTCTGCTCGATCGCATCCGCCGTGGCGCCCAGCTGTTTCTCCGCCGCCGGCGTTTCCCGCAGCGCCGCGCGAATCGACTTGAGCCGCGCTTCTACGTCGTCCGCCGTGTGCAGCGCGCCCGAGACCGCCCGGTAAAGGCGAGCTACCTTGCGCTGAAACTCCTCCTGCGCCGCCCGGTCGGCCGCACTCAGCGCAGACGCCCCGTCAGCCACCACTTTGAAGTTCTGCGCCCCAGCCAGCTCGGTAACCGCTCCATCCACCTTCTGGAACAATCGCACCGAGTAAGTCCCGGAAATCACCAGCGGCCCTTGCGTTCCAGCCGGCGCAAAATCTTCGCCTTCCTCCGTGCTTCTCGCGCAAAGAAGGTGCCGAATACCGCAAGTCCCACGCCGCCCGCTGAAAGCCCGAATCGATGCTGCCTTCCACCCGCCGGAGTCGCCGCGCCCGATTCGTCATAGACCACGAAGTAAACCTCGGGCTTCGCCTCTTCCGCCTCGGCCCGCAGTTCGTCGTTAGTCGGATAAGGCACCGTCTGGTTCTTCTTGGCGGCTTCTTTTTCGGCGTCCTGTCGCTTCTCTTTCTTCGTCTTCAGCTTCTCTTTCAGGTATGCCGTAAACACCGCCCCATAAGGCGGATTGTCCGCCGTATAAAAAGCGTCTCCCTGAAACGCCTTCTTAGGAGCGCCCAGCGGATGCCGCTGGATGTACAACAACGAATCCTTCACCGGAAAAAGTCCCGCAGGCTGTTCCAGCGATTCCGCCTTGATCTGCCGCAACGCGGAAATATCGTCCAGCACGTAAAAGCCGCGCCCAAAAGTAGCAATCACCAGATCGCCCTCGCGTGCCTGTATGACCATGTCGCGCACCGCGATCGTCGGCAGTCCGCCCTTCAGCTGCACCCAATGCTGCCCGCCATCGACGGTAAAGAATGCGCCGAATTCAGTCCCCGCAAACAGCAGGTTGGCATTCACTGTGTCTTCCGCAAAAGCCAGCACCGCTCCGTTTTCCGGCAGATTCCCCGCAATTGAAGTCCAGGTCTTGCCCGCGTCAGTTGATCGCAGCAGATAAGGTTTGAAGTCTTCGTTCTTGTGATTATCGAACGCGGCGTAAACCGTGTTGGCATCGTGCCGCGAAGCCGCCAGCCGGCTAACATAAGTCGTATCCGGAACCGAGGCGAACTTCTCATACTTCGTCCAACTCTGCCCGCCGTCCGCCGTGACTTGAATCAGGCCATCGTCGGTGCCCACATAGATCAGCCCTTCTTTTTTCGGCGACTCCGACAAGGCAACAATATTCCCGTAGAGCGAAGTCGACTGATTCTTAGCCACCGCGTCCGGTTCCCACACTTTCCCCATCACCGGCAGCTTGTTGCGGTCAGTCTGCCGCGTAAGGTCGCCGCTGATCGCCTTCCACGTGTCGCCCCGGTCATCGCTGCGAAAAAGCTTGTTGGCCGCAAAGTACAGCCGCGTATGCGAGTGCGGACTGATAATCACCGGCGAATCCCAATTCCACCGCAGCGGAGGCTCACCCTTGCCTTCCTGCGGCTGCAGCACCAACTCCTGGCCCGTAGGCTTGTCGTAGCGCACCAGCACGCCGTATTGCGATTCCGAATAAACCGTGTTCGCATCCTCCGGATCGACTTGAGAGTGGAACCCATCGCCCCCGGTGGTGACGTACCAATCCGAATTCACAATCCCGTTGAGGTTGCGCGTCCGCTCCGGCCCGCACCACGAAAAATTATCCTGCGTCCCGCCGCACACGTTGTAGAAGGGAAGCGCGTTGTCCACCGCGACATCGTAGAACTGCACCGTAGGCAGGTTTGCCTTGAATTCCCAGTTCTTGGCGTCATCCCAGGTTTCGTACATCCCGCCATCCGACCCAAAGACCCAGTGCTTGGTATCGTCCGGATCAATCCAAAGCGCGTGATCGTCCCCGTGATGATTCGTCTCCTCGATCTTATGCAAAGTCTTCCCACCGTCGAGCGATTCCCGCATAGTCACATTCATCACAAAAATGCGATCCACGTTCTTCGGATCGGCCACCACCCGGGCGTAATACATCGCGCCCGCATCGAATTCATTCCGCCGCTCCCAGGTGGCGCCCCGGTCATTCGAGCGGAAAACGCCGCCCTTGCCATCGGCCGCCTCAATCGTGGCATACACCACGCTGGGATCAGCCGGAGAAACCGCCAGCCCGATGCGTCCCATATCAACCTCGGGCAGCCCGGACTTCAGTTTGTTCCACGTAGCCCCGGCGTCAGTCGACTTGTAAATCGCACTCTCCGGCCCGCCATCGATCAAAGTAAAGACATGCCGCCGCCGCTGGTAAGCCGCCGCATAAACAGTGTCAGGATTCGACGGATCAATCGCGACATCCACCACGCCGGTGTTCTCGCTGATAGTCAGCACTGCCTTCCACGTCTTTCCTCCGTCCACCGATTTATAAAGCCCGCGATCGCCGCCGGGCCCCCACAACGGCCCTTCCGCCGCCACATAAACCACTTTCGAGTCCCGCGGATCGACCACCACCCGCCCAATGTGCTCCGACTTCTTCAGTCCAAGGTTCGTCCAGTTCTTGCCGCCGTCATCCGACCGGTAGATCCCGTCGCCGTAAGACACGCTGCGCTGGCTGTTACTCTCGCCAGTCCCCACCCAAACCACCGCCGGATCATTAGGATCAAGGGTCACCCAGCCAATGGAATACGATCCTTCCTTATCGAACACCGGAGTCCAAGTCGTGCCATCGTTCACCGTCTTCCAAACTCCGCCCGAAGCCACGCCCACGTAATACTCAAACTTGTTCTTGGGATTCACCGCAATCGCCATCACCCGCCCGGAAGCCACAGCCGGCCCAATCAGCCGAAACTTCAGCCCCGAAAAAGTGTCCGCCGTCATCCCGCCCTTCTTTTCTTCCTTGGCGTCGTCCTTTTCTCTTCTTCGTCTTTCTTCTGCGCTTTCTTGTCCGCGGCGGGCGCGGTTTCTTGTCCGCATCCTTATCCTGCGGAGCTGCCATCAAAGTGGTGAATGCGAAGCAAACGGTTGCGAGAACAATAGCCAGGCGCGATTTCACGAAGGGCTCCAATCCAAAGTTTTTCAAAACTGATATGTATACAGGATTCCGCCCAGAGTTAGAAGCAGGAATCTAATCGGATGAGTCGCGAAGCGACGCCATTCATTAGCCCCGGACGTAAGTCCGAGGGGCAAGGACGGAAAGAACGAGTTCCGAATGGACGGCACCATCTCTTCCGGCCATCAGCCTGCCTTCCGCGGGTTAAAATCATTCCCATGCCAGCCAAGCCCCAAGGCCACGACACCCGCTACGTCAAAATGCAAAAAAACAACTGCTTCGTCTGCGGCATGAACAATCCCGACGGCATGCGCCTCAAATTCATCCTCGACGAAGCCCGTCAGACCTTCATCTGCCGCTTCCGCCTGGGCAAGCGCTACACCGGACCCCCCGGCCACTGCCACGGCGGCATCATCGCCTGCATTCTCGACGATGCCATGGGCAAGGTAAACAAGCTCCATCACGTAATCGCACTAACCCGTGAAATGACAGTCGAGTACCTCAAGCCAGTCCCTCTGCACAAACCCCTGCGCGTGGAAGGCCGCGAAATCAAAGTAGAAGGCAGAACCCACATCAACGCCGCCGAGATCCTAAACGAAAAGGATCGAAGTCCTGGCCCGCAGCCGCGGAACCTTCATAGCCATCGACCCGGCAAAAATGTTCGCCAAGTACGTAGAAAGATAGCCCTAATCAGTCAAGTGGGGACAGCCGCCCTCGGCTGCCCGCCGGCCGCAGACCGGCAGCCTGTGCCGTCGGCTGATAACTGACATCCCCGGGGGTACCGCGAATCGCAAACGCGCTGTAAAATAAACCCAGCTTCGCCGAAGCCCGACAGCCGAAACCCGAAGCCGCATCCAGAAAAGAGTCCACCATGTCCCAAAACAACGGTAGCTCCACCAGTCTCCGCTTAAAAACCGGCCTCGCCGAAATGCTAAAAGGCGGAGTAATCATGGACGTGACCAACGCCGAACAGGCCTCCATAGCAGAAAAGGCCGGGGCCGTGGCTGTAATGGCGCTGGAGCGAGTCCCTGCGCAGATCCGTGCTGAAGGCGGGGTGGCCCGCATGGCCTCGCCTAAAAAGATTCGCGAGATCATGGCCACGGTGTCGATCCCGGTGATGGCCAAGTGCCGCATCGGGCATTTTGCTGAGGCGCAGATTCTGCAGGAACTCGGCGTCGACTACATTGACGAATCCGAAGTGCTCACGCCTGCCGACGAAGCTCACCACGTCGACAAGCATGCCTTCAAGGTCCCCTTTGTCTGCGGCGCGCGCAATCTGGGCGAAGCCCTGCGCCGCATCGCCGAAGGCGCAGCCATGATCCGCACCAAGGGTGAAGCCGGCACTGGCGACGTAGTCCACGCCGTCAAGCACATCCGCCAGATCGTGCAGGAAATGAAAATCCTCACGGTGCTAGGCGAGGAAGAACTCTACGCCAAAGCCAAAGAACACGGCGCCCCTTACGAGTTGATCCGCATGGTGGCGAAAGCAGGGAAGCTGCCCGTGCCGAATTTCTCCGCCGGAGGCATAGCCACGCCCGCCGACGCCTCGCCTGGTAATGCAGCTAGGCGCCGAAGCCGTCTTCGTAGGCAGCGGCATCTTCATGAAAGACTCGCACCACCTTCGCCGACCCGATAGAAGCCGAAAAGCGAGCCCGAGCCATCGTCAAAGCCGCGACCCACTTCAACGACCCTAAAGTATTACTTGAAGTCAGCGAAGACCTGGCGGGAGCGATGAAGGGCCTGGCCGTAGCCGGCTTGGACGAAGCCCACATGCTGCAGACCCGAGGGTGGTGAGGCTTGAAGACGGGCGGGTGGCCCACTCAAGCCCGCCGCTGGCTTGACCCGCTACTTCGCCGGCAGAAACTCTATCTTCACGTCGCGGCTGGCAGGCTTGAAGTCGAAAGTCCGCTGTCACAAAAACCCGGTCGCCCGACTCCGCCGCAAGTTCCACTCCAAAAGCATCCACGTAGGGGATCTGTCGCTTCAGTTTGATCATCGCCGCGCGAACTGCCCGCTCCCCGTCCGCCGGAACTACCTCAAATCCGAACGCGCTGAGTCGCGAGAGCACCAACTCCATCGCGTCCCGGCCATGGACCTTGCCGGTAATCCCGGCCACTTCGCCCCAGTGCGGCGCCGCAATCATCGCCGCGCACCTTCCCGCCAGATGGGACTTGATGATTTCCGCGACCCGCGCAGCGCCCGCCTCGTCATCGAGGTAGCGCAAGATTGCGCTCGAATCGACGACGTAGGTTACCATTTATCTCCATCCTTTTCCTTGCGCCGCTCGCGCTTCAGTGCTTCGGAAAGGGAAGGCTTGCCCGAAAAAAGCCCGCGCGTCCTGTCGACCAGTTCTTCCGACACCGGTTCGAGAACAATGCGCGATCCCTCTTGCGTCACTGCGATGCGTGTCCCCGGCTTGATTCCCAGCGACTCTCTCATCTCCGAAGGGATAACGAATTGGCCTTTTGTGCTTACCGATGTAATCTGTCGTATCATGCTTACATTGTAGCACGGAGTAAGACGCAGCACAGAGTAGGACCAGTAACGCGCTCGTTACAACTCATTGCCCCCTTTGCGCGCCTACTCCTTCCCCTCATACGCCCGCTTCAGCCCCTCCACATCGATCTTGACCATCTTCATCATGGCCTTCAGCACTCTCTGCGACTTCTCCGGATCCTTATCGCCCAGCAACTCGCCCAAAGCCTTCGGAATGATCTGCCACGAAATTCCGAATTTATCCGTCAGCCATCCGCATTGCATGAAGGTTCCGCCAGCTGAGAGTTTCTCCCACAACTCGTCGACTTCTTTCTGCGTTTCACAATCCACAAAAAACGATATCGCCGGCGTGAACTTAAAGTGTGGACCGCCGTTCAGCGCCATGAATTCCTGACCCTCGATCTGAAATCTGCACCGTCATCACCGATCCCTTCGGCCCCGGTCCGGCGTCCCCATACCGCCGGATCTCTCCAATCCTCGAATTCTTGAAAATGGACGTGTAAAAATTCATCGCCTCTTCCGCATTCGCGTCGAACCATAAGAACGGCGTGATCTTTTGCATGGACGCTTCTCCTTCAACCGCTATTATGCCGTTTGCTTCCTGATCCATCAAAATCAATCAGGCCAGCTTTGGGGGGCTGACCCACCTTTGAGTCTTTGTTGCTTGCGTTATCCCTCAAGGTCCGCTGGGGCAGAGTTCGGGGACATTCATCCGGTAAAATCAAGTCAGTATGACCATCGGAGTCCTGGCCCTGCAAGGCGATTTCGACGCCCACCGCCGCCGGCTCGAAGAGCTGGGCGCCGAAGTTGTGCTCGTAAAAAAGCCCGAACAGCTAGACGAAATCGATGGCCTGATCATCCCCGGCGGCGAGAGTGGAACGTTCCTGAAATTGCTGGGCCAAGAAGGATTCGAAAAGCTGAAGCAATTCGTGCACCTGAAGCCGACATTCGGCACCTGCGCCGGCGCAATTTTGTTAGCGAGCGAGGTTGAGAACCCGAAGCAGGTTGGCCTGGGCGCCATCGACATCCGCATTCGCCGCAACGCCTACGGACGCCAGATCGATAGCTCCATCCGCGAAGGCCAGCTGGTTCAGAGCTCTCTCAACCATAAGCCGGGCTCAGTGCTCGAAATGGTCTTCATCCGCGCCCCCAAGATCGAGCGGCTCGGCGCAGGTGTAGAAGTAATCGCCACCGAAGGCACTGATAAAGCTCCGGTCGCGGTCCGGCAGGGAAGAGTGCTGGCTGCAACCTTCCATCCTGAACTCTCCGACGACACGCGGGTGCATCGGGCCTTCCTCGACCTGGTCTTGAACGGCTAGGGGTCAAGGGCTGCGTTTTGACATCGCATATCGCGCAGCGTACACTGCCGCGTCTTTCATTCCATCTGCTCGGAGGAGCCCTGTGAGAAACCGTTTCTCTCTTTGTTGTTGCTGTGCCCTGTTGTTTTTCTGTGCCGCCGTTGGGTTCGCTCAGGATGCCGCGAAGGTCGATCCTGCCCACTACAAGGTCGAGGTCGAGAATGACCAAGTGCGGATTCTCCGCTTTCACTATGGACCGCACGAGAAGTCAGTCATGCACAGCCATCCCAATTCGGTGGTGGTGTTTCTGAGCGATGGCAAAGTCAAATTTAGTTTTCCCGATGGCAAGACTCAGGACGCCTCCGGTAAGGCGGGCGACACCCAGTTCACCCCCGCTCAGGTTCACCTTCCAGAGAACGTGGGCGACAAGTCCATCGAGGGCATCGTCGTCGAGTTAAAGAAGTAAGACGGATGGGCGGGCTTTCCCTTCGATAAGCTCAAGGGCGTGGCCGACCTGACCGTGTCGCACCCCACGTGTGTCATCCGGAGGTAGCGGAGTTCCACGCCCTGAGGCGGGGAACTCCCAACGAAGGACCTATGCATTTCGCCGCCACCATTCATTGCCGCCCCCAGCGAAATGCATAGGCTCTTCGGCCCGCAAAGAACGCGGGCCTCAGGATGGCAAGGCGGTTATACTTGTGAATATGTCTGGGGATTCCAACAAGACCTTCTACCTCGAAACCTTTGGCTGCCAGATGAACGTGCATGACTCCGAGAAAGTCATTGGCACGCTGGTGCATGAAGGCTACCGGCAGGTGGACTCGGTCGAGCAGGCTGACCTGATTCTCTACAACACGTGCTCGATTCGGGATAAGGCGGAGCAGAAAGTATTCCATCGGTTGGCGGACTACAAGAAGTTGCTGGCCCGGGGCAAGAAGTTTGGCGTGCTCGGCTGCGTGGCGCAGCAGGAGGGCGAAAAGATTTTCGAGCGCGCGCCGCATGTGTCTCTCGTCTGCGGATCGGCGAGTTATCGCAAGTTGCCCCAGATGTTGATGCAGCTGGAGTTCTCAGAGGAGGCGTCATCCCGAAGCCCCGCTCTTTCACCAGCGGGGCGAGAGCCTGCCCTGAGCTTGCCGAAGGGGATCTCCCGCGCCGCAACTCCGTCCACGTTAGTACGCATTACCGGGCTTGATGATCGCGAGACCGACGAGTGCTTTGAGACGGAGTTTACGGCGCGCACGAATCCGCATCGGGGATACATCACGATCATCGAAGGCTGCGACAAGTTCTGCGCCTACTGCGTGGTGCCGTTTACGCGCGGCAAAGAGCGCAGCCGAACTTCGGAGTCGGTGCTCGCTGAAGCCCGCCAGATGGCCGATCTCGGCTACTCGGAGATTCAACTCCTCGGCCAGAATGTCAATTCATATAAAGATCCGGCAGGGAAGCGGTCTTTCGCCGAATTGCTGGCGGCAGTGGGCGAAGTGCCGGGGATTCGTAGAGTGCGCTTCACCACTTCTCATCCCCGGGACTTCGGACGCGACATCATCGAGGCCATCGACGCTGTGCCTACCCTCTGCGACCACGTCCACCTGCCGGTGCAAAGCGGATCAGATCGCG
This sequence comes from uncultured Acidobacteriaceae bacterium, assembly GCA_963770235.1. Lineage (GTDB taxonomy): Bacteria > Acidobacteriota > Terriglobia > Terriglobales > Acidobacteriaceae > Sulfotelmatobacter. The sequence goes on from CAVYOW010000001.1 coordinate 98,458, forward strand.
TGCTCAACGCCATGCAGCGCCTCTACACCCGCGAACAGTACATGGAACGCGTCGCCTGGATGAAGGCGGCGAGGCGGGAGATCAGCATCACCAGCGACGTGATCGTCGGCTTTCCGGGAGAAACGGAAGAAGACTTCGCCGAGACGCTGTCGTTGCTGGACGAAGTGGGCTACGACTCCGTCTTTACATTCAAGTATTCTCCGCGCCCGAACACGCCGTCGCTGGCGCTGGAGGATGCCATCCCGGATGAAGAAAAAGCGCGCCGTCTGGAAGTATTGATGGCAAGGCAGAGGGAGATCCAGATCGCACGCTACAAGAAATACATAGGGACAATCTCCGAAGTGATGGTTGAAGGACGAAACGAATCCCGCGGCCAATGGATCGGGCGCACCTCGCAGAACAAGACCCTGAACTTTACTGCTCCCGAGACGGCGGCTCCCAAGGTGGGAACGTATGTCCCAGTGAGGGCGACGGCCAGCTTTCCGAACTCCCTTGTGGGCGAAATGGTGGTATAAGAGGCGAAGAACGGCGGCGCAAGGGCGGCGCCGTTGAAGGAGTTCCATATGGAAGTAGAGATGACAATCCGTGGCCTTTTGATGGACCCCGTAAGCAATATGCCGATTGTGATCCTTAAGGATGTGGCGGGGGAGAGTGTGCTGCCGATTTGGGTGGGGGTTTATGAGGCTAATGCGATTGCTTTGGAGATGGAGAAGGTGAATACGCCGCGGCCGATGACGCATGATTTGATCAAGAATGTGCTGACTGGGCTGGAAACGCAGGTGCATAAAGTCGTGGTCACTGAACTGAAGGAAGATACGTTTTATGCGGTGATTTGGCTGGAGCGGAGCGGCGAGGTGATCAGCATCGACTCGCGGCCGTCGGATGCGCTGGCGCTGGCGCTGCGGGTGGATTGTCCGATATTTGTGGATGAAGTGGTGCTGAAGAACTCGAAGCAGGCGGCGAATATGTCGGATCGCGTGACCGCCGAGGAGCTGCGCAAGTATCTGGAAGGGCTGAACGACGAGGATCTGGGGAAGTACAAGATGTAGGGCTGGATGAGGGCTCTCCGCTCTCAGTGATCAAGCAAACTTCGTAGGATGACCCAACCGCAAGCTATTTCTTGCACTTTACATAATACCTGTTATCGGACATTGCATGCGTCCTTGGGCTTTTGCTCAGGGCAGCCTTTCGCTTCCCTCAGGATGACAAGACACTTTTGGTTGGTCCATGCTGGGAGGATGGGTCGGGCGCGAACACGATTTTGGGGTGGAAGAGGGTGCCGGCTATGCGGGTGGCTATGGCGATCAGGTCGCTTTGGCCCTGGAAGACCTTTACCTGGCGGGCGCGGGAGACGTCGGGAAGGTTGACGGTGCGGCCGCTGCGGATGCGGGCGGCGGTGGCTTCGTCGGCGGTGACGGACGGAAGATGAGGTAGGAGTTGGCGGGGGTGGATGAAGAAGGCCGCTATCCCTGGCGAGAGCCGCGAGCGGGAAGGCTCGTCCAAAGTATTGCCACCGTCCGCACCAGCAGGTTCCTCCACTCCGCTTCCCTTTCCCTTCGGGAAAGCGAAGCTCCGCGTCGGAATGACAGTTCGTAATTACTCCCTCTTTTAATTGTCCTTCGATTTCTTCGAGGGTGTGGACTTGCCTGATATCGAATTCGGCTACGGCGGTGCGGCGGAGGGATTCGAGATGGGCTCCGGAGCCGAGGCGCTGGCCCATTTCGTGGGCTACGGAACGCATGTAGGTTCCTGAGGATACACGGGCCCGGAAGTGGGCGCGGTCGCCTTCGACTGCGAGGATGACGAATTCCTTGATCTCCACCTGGACCGGCTTCAGGACTACCTCTTTTTGCTTTCTTGCCAGTTTGTAGGCTGGGACGCCGTGGATTTTCTTGGCCGAGAATGGTGGCGGGACTTGCTCGATTATGCCGAGAAATCCGGCGGCTAGCTTCTGGAGATGCTCTAGGCTGGGGGTGACGGGGCGCGGGTCGCTTAGCGGGTTCGCCATCGGCGTCATAGGTGTTGGTGGCGAAGCCGAAGCGGATCACGCCTTCGTAGGTTTTCTCGGATGCGGTGTAGAACTGCGCCAGGCGGGTTAGGCTGCCGGTGACGAGCGGGAGGACGCCGGTGGCGAGCGGGTCGAGGGTGCCGAGATGGCCGACGGAGCGCTGCCCGAGAATGCGGCGCATGCGGTTGACCACGTCGTGCGAGGTCCAACCGGCGGGCTTGTCGACGATGATTACGCCATTCATGAGAGGATTGTGTGATTGAGTGATTGAGCCATCGGGTCATTGGGCGATTGAAAATCTGCGGGGCCTGGCTTGGTTTTCAATTTCGCAATGGCTCGATCGCTCAATCACTAAATTAACAGATTTCTTATGCTTCCTCTCCGTGACGACCAGCCTCGGTACAGCACTCCCTGGGTGAATTACTTTTTGATTGGGCTGAATCTGGTGATTTTTCTCTTTGAGTTCACCCTGGATCCTCGGAGCCTGGAGCTGCTGATTCGTCAGTTTGGGGTGGTGCCGTCGCATCTGGCTTTGTTTCTGTCGGGCTCGCACCGGTATCCGCTGGCGGCGATCCTGCTTCCCTTCTTCACCTCGATGTTTCTGCACGGATCGTGGATGCACGTGATCGGGAACATGTGGTTTCTCTACATTTTTGGCGACAATGTGGAGGACTACCTGGGGCACTTCAAGTACCTGGTGTTTTACCTGCTTACCGGATTGATTGCGATGAGCACGCAGGTTGCGGTGAATCTGCACTCGACGGCACCGACGGTGGGAGCGAGCGGAGCGATCGCGGGGGTGCTGGGAGCTTATTTCGTTCTGTATCCACGGGCGCGAGTGCTGACGTGGTTCTTTGAGTTCTGATTCTCGTGGTGTGGGTGCCGGCGTGGATCATTCTGATCTACTGGTTTGTTCTTGAATTTTCTGAGCGGGACGGCGACGATGCTTGCCGTCCACAGGCAGAACATGGGAGGAGTGGCGTTCTGGGCGCACGTGGGCGGATTTATCTCTGGGGCGCTGATGGTCAAGCTCTTCCCTGAGCGGACGCGGCGGTATCCGTATGCGTACCAGTGAGGCTGCTCAGAAGGGCCGGAATGCTGCACGTCAAAGGTTCAGAGACAAAGTCAAGGCCAGACGGTGCAACGGCCTTCGACAGGATCAGTTCGGCCCGCACAAGTAGAGCGGTCCTCAGGACGACGAGCTCTGACAGCTCGCTGAGCGAAGCTTACTACTTCTTGGGACGCGACTCCGGGGGGACTAGCCCTGACAGCGCGGTAGTAGACGACTAGCTGGCCGTAGTGTTCGCCGGAGTGCTCGATGATGCCGTAGGCCATAGTCGGAGACGCGGATCTGCTGGTTGGCGAAGGGGTCGACGACCAGGTCGGACATTCCTTTGTCGCCTTTGCTTTTGATGGCGGCGGCGCCGTCGGCAAAGGCTTTTTTCACGAAGGCAACCACGTCGGCCTTGGTCTTGTATCGGTCGCGCTTGGGATCTTCCTCAGCCGGGTGGCTTCTGGCCCAGGGCGAGATTGGTGAAGAAATAGTTTGCGTTGGCGGCGTGGAGCAGTTGCTCGGCGAAGCTGCGCTGGGCGGGCGTGGGCTTGAAGTCGTATTTGTCCTCGGGGAAATCTTCGGCCATGGCGATGAGCTTGCGGCCAATGTCGTTCCAGGACTGCTAGTACGGCCTGCGAAGGGCTGTCAGCGGGCTTTACGGCGGCCTTTTTTTCGGCATCTTGCGCGTGGACGGGGAAAGTAAGGATCGATACGGCAAGGAATGCTGCGGCGAGAAATGCTGCCTTTGTTCATGACGGTTCCTCCGGGATGATCTGGGATGGGCGAGGCGCAATCTTAGCCGGAAACTGGTTCGGTGTAAACGGCGTCTGGCAGGACGCGCAAGGAAACCTTAAACACAGAGAAGACAGAGGCTGCGTGTTTGTTATGGCTTCATATCTGGACGGAGGCGCTCCACACTAGCCCACTTCTCGCAAAAGACGCGAGAAATGGGCACCCGCAGCGTTGCAGAATGCAAGATGAATCAACCCTAAAGTCAAAAGCGACGGACTGGAATGTCCGTCCCACACGATCGGCTACCCACACGCTTCGCGTACGGCCGCTTATATCCCGTTGGGGCGCTGGCGGATCAGGGACAGGAATTCGGAGCGCGTTTCTTCTTCGTTGCGGAAGCAGCCCAGCATGGAGGACGTTACGGCGGCGGAATGCTGCTTTTCTACGCCGCGCATCATCATGCAGAGATGGCGGGCTTCGATGACCACGCCTACGCCTTGCGGCTCGATTACTTTCTGAATGGTTTCGGCGATTTGCGTGGTGAGGCGTTCCTGAATCTGCAGGCGGCGGGAGAAGAGTTCGACCAGGCGCGGGACCTTGCTCAGGCCGATCACCTTGCCGTTGGGGATGTAGGCTACGTGCACTTTGCCGAAGAACGGCAGCAGGTGGTGCTCGCAGAGGCTGAACATTTCTATGTCTTTGACGATGACCATCTCGTCGTAGGTGACGGTGAAGAGCGCGCCTTTGAGCAGGGCTTCGGGATCTTCGGTGTAGCCGCGGGTGAGGAACTGCAGCGACTTGCGAACGCGCTGCGGGAGTTTGCTGGAGGCCTTCGCGTTGCGGGATCTTCGCCGAGGCGGACTAGCATTTCCTGGACCAGGTCTTCGAAGCTGGCGCTGGTTAGGGTTGGCTGTTCGGTTGAGGTTTTCATGCGTATTTATCCGATCGAATTTCGTCTCGAGCAATTATCTGAGTGACTGTGACTCGCCTGCGTACTCGAACGAATTCATCATGGTTTCTTCCAGCCTTACTCTTTCCAGATGCGCGAAGTGGAAGCCACGGTGCACTATTTCGTAAATCTGGATGCAGAGATTTTCGGTGGTGGGCACTTCTTTGGTGAATTCTTTCATCGTATTCAGGTTCTCGTGGCCGTAGCGGGCGAGCACTTCCCTTTCGATGAAACCGTCGAGATCGGTCAGGTTGCAGACCATGCCGGTTTTCTCGTCGACTGGTCCGCTCACCGTTACTTCGACTATGTAGTTGTGGCCGTGGCCGTACGGATTGTTGCATTTGCCGTAGGTCGAGTGGTTCTCTTCTTCCGACATGGCTTCGCTGTGCAGGCGGTGCGAGGCGGAGAAGAGATAGCGGCGTGAGAGGTGGGCTTTCATGTAATTCAGCTTCTAGCTTCCAGCTTTAGCTTTTGGCCAATTTCATGCTTCTCCGTAGAAATCGACAAATAGATCTGGAGTTTCGTAAACCCGTACACGGTGCAGTTTCGCGCGCTCGAGCTTTGGGGCCAGGCGCTGCCAGATCGCTATGGCAATATTCTCCGTGGTGGGGATTTGATGCAGAAACTCGGGAACCTCTTTGTTCAAAAAACGGTGGTCCATGGCATCGAGCACTTCGCGGTGCATGACCTCCTTGAGTTGTTTGAGGTCGACTACGAAACCGGAGCGCGGGTCGACTTCGCCCTTTACCGTGACTTCGAGCGTGTAGTTGTGGCCGTGGCCGTTGGGATTATTGCACTTGCCGAAGATGCGGCGGTTTTCCTCCGGAGTGAAGTCCGGGTTGTGATAATAGTGCGATGCGGAGAATTCGGCTTTGCGCGTGAGATAGACCATAGGAACAGTTGCCAGTTGTCAGTGGCCAGTTGCCAGTAAGCACCCTTCCTCAGAATATGTGCGGCCCTTCCAGGGGACACTACCGTTGGCGTGCGCCCTGGCCGAGCGTAGCAACAGATAGGAGAAAAGAGGAAGTCCGAACAAGGCCAGGATATTTGCATTCCAGGCGAAATGCGCGTGGCGGATTCGTGTGAGGAATAACGCATACAAGATTACGCCTAGCGTTCCCGCTAGAACCGCGGGCTGCCAGTGTCCGCGGAGAGCGGTGGCGAGGCTGATGGCGAAGCTGGCTACGATCAGGACAAACTCGATGGCCGCGCAGCGCGGCCAGCCGCACGGGCGAGGGGAATAAGAGCGCGAGGTTCTTGGTCCAGCCTTCGCGGAGTTGGGTGAAGCTGCGATACATGCGGGTGCGGACGGCGTCACCGCCGTAGCGGAAGAATATTTTTCTGCCGGATCGCTTCACGGCGCGGGCCAGGGCCACATCTTCGAGCAGGGTTCCGGCGATTGCGGCGTGTCCGCCGACGGCGTCGTAGGCTTCGCGCGTGATCAGGATGTACTGGCCGTTGGCGGCCGCTGCGGGCGAGTTGGGGTCGCTCACCTGGGATGGGGCGGAAGCTGGCAGCCAACTCGCCGAAGATCACGGGCATGACGGCTTTCTCCCAGAAGCTTTTCACAACCTGCTCAGGGGAGTAGGAGAGCAAGGACGCACCACGGCGCTTGGCTTCTTCCAAGCTGCGGGCCAGCGAGCCCGGCAGGTGGATGGTGTCGGCATCGGTGAATAGCAGCCATTCGCCGCGGGCTGCTTTTGATCCGGCGGTGACGGCATTGTTCTTGCCGGTCCAGCCGGCGGGGAGTGGGCCGGCTTCGATGACTCGCACTTGCTGGCTTGAAAACGAAGAAGCAATGGCGCGGGTTCGATCGGTGGAGTGATCATCGACCACGATGATTTCGAGAGGGACGCCGGTCGACGCGGCGGCGGTGTTCTGCGCCAGGTTACTCTGCGCGGCGTTACTCTGCCCGGCGTTACTCTGTAACACCAGCGATTGAAGGCATGCGGCGAGGCAGGCCTCTTCGTTGCGAGCCGGCACGATCACCGACACGGCGGGCCGAACGGAAGCTGAGTGTATCGCAGGCATACGCCGAATCCATTATTATAGCTGGGTGCGATGCATCTTTCGTTTTACCGGCATGGTCGCTCCGGTCCTTGATTTGCTTGCGGATTTGCTTGCGAATCGGCGTGCGGCTCTGCTGGTGGTTCTGCTGGCGCTATCCGGTTGCTGGAGCGGGTCGCGGCCGTCGCGGATCGGCTCGGCCGCTCCTGATTTCACGGTGCGTGATTCCACCCGGACGGTCACGCTGAGCCAGTTCAAGGGGCAGGTGGTGGTGTTGAATTTCTGGGCGACGTGGTGCCCGCCCTGCATTGAGGAGATGCCTTCCCTGGTGCAGATGCAGGAACGCATGAGGCCGAAAGGCGTGACCGTGCTGGCAGTGAGCGTCGACGCGGACGAGAACAGCTATCGACGATTTCTGCGTGACCACAATGTGAATCTGCTTTCTGTGCGGGACGCCGCCCAGAAAAGCAACAGCCTGTACGGGACCTTCAAGTTCCCCGAGACCTATGTGATCGACCGCAATGGTGTCGTGCGGCGCAAGTTCATTGGCGCGGTGGATTGGATGGAGCCGGAGGTTATCGACTTTCTGGGGAAGCTGTAGGTTCTTCCCTGGCGCCACAAGCATCCGCAACTTTCTTCAAATCTCTTCGGCATCGCAGAAAACTGCGAGAAACAATCAAAGCCACAATCGTCGAACATTAGTGTCCGACCCACACGAGTCACAACTTCACGTGGCGCAGGCGCAGGGCGTTTGCGATCACTGACACTGAGCTGAAGCTCATGGCGGCAGCGGCGAAGATGGGACTGAGCAGGAGGCCGAAGAATGGATAGAGAACTCCGGCCGCGATGGGCACGCCGATTGCGTTGTAAACGAAGGCGAAGAATAAATTCTGCCGGATGTTGCGCATGGTGGCCTGGCTTAGCTTGCGGGCGCGCAGGATGCCGGTGAGATCGCCTTTCACCAGCGTGATTCCGCTGCTCTCCATGGCAACGTCGGTGCCGGTGCCCATGGCGATGCCGACGTCGGCTTGAGCGAGCGCGGGGGCGTCGTTGATTCCGTCGCCCGCCATCGCGACTACTCTTCCCTGCCCTTGCAGCCTGCGGATTATTTCTAACTTCCCTTCCGGCAGCACTTCGGCTTCGAATTCATCGATGCCGAGGGCCTTCGCAATCGACTCGGCTACGGCGCGGTTGTCCCCGGTGAGCATCACGATGTGGATGCCCTGCGCGCGCAGCCCGCTAATTGCGTCTGGAGTGGAGGGCTTGACAGGGTCGGCGATGGAGATGTTTCCGGCGTATTTGCTATCAATCGCGACAAAAATCTGTGTGGCGTCTGGAGAGCCAATTTGGAAGGTCGCCGTCTTGCGTTGCCCGAGGGCTCCGATCTCAACCATAAGAGCACGATTGCCAACTGCCACTGGCCTGCCGTCGACAATACCTTGAATACCTTTTCCCGCTGAGTAGACAAATTCCGCTGGCTCGGAAAGCTTCAGTTGGCGACCCTGCGCGCCTTGCACGATTGCCATTCCCAATGGATGTTCGCTGGCCCGTTCCAGGCTGGCGGCCATACGCAGGACTTCACGCGGATCAAGTCCTGCTGCAGCCGTACTTCCCACCAGCTGCGGCCTGCCCTCGGTCAGCGTTCCGGTCTTATCGACTACCAACGTGTCGACTTTTTCGAGAATCTCCAGGGCTTCCGCATTCTTGATGAGCACGCCGGCGCGCGCGCCGCGGCCTACGCCCACCATGATCGCCATCGGGGTGGCGAGTCCCAGGGCGCAGGGGCAGGCGATGATGAGCACTGCGACCGCGTTCACGAGCGCGTGTGCGAGACGCGGTTGCGGACCCAGCAACGACCACGCCAGGAAAGTGATTATCGCAACTGCGACTACTACAGGCACAAACCATTTGGCCACGCGGTCGGCGAGCCGCTGGACGGGAGCGCGGCTGCGCTGGGCCTGGCCGACTAGTTGCACGATGCGCGCCAGCAAAGTTTCGCTACCTACGCGCTCGGCCAGCATCACGAACGAGCCGGTGCCGTTGATGGTCGCGCCGATGACTTTACTGTCATTATCCAGCGATTTCTCGACCGGGAGGGATTCGCCGGTAATCATGGACTCGTCAATCGAGCTGCGGCCTTCGAGCAGAACGCCGTCCACCGGGATCTTTTCTCCCGGGCGTACTCGCAGACGGTCTCCGGGCTTGACTTCCTCGAGCGGAACGTTCTTCTCGCTTCCGTCGGGGTTGAGCAGGTGTGCGGTCAGGGGACTGAGATCGAGCAGGGCGCGAATGGCCGCGCTGGTGCGGCTGCGGGCGCGCAGTTCCATGACCTGCCCGAGCAAGACGAGAGTCGTGATGGCGGCCGCAGCTTCGAAGTAAACGTCGGGATAGCCTCCCATGTTGCCAGATCCACCGCGCAGCGAGTCCGGAAAAATCTGCGGCGCCAGCGTGGCGATGACGCTGTATCCGTAGGCCACCCCCATACCCATGCCGATCAGGGTGAACATGTTCGGACTGCGGTTGACGAGCGATGTCCAGAAACGCTGGAAGAACGGCCATCCGCCCCACAGCACGACGGGCGTGGCTAGGGCGAACTCAAGCCGGGGTAGATTGATCAGAACGCCGTTAAGGTCGAGGTCGATCGTCAATTTGTAGCCGAGCATGCTGCCCATCGCGATCGCCATCAGGGGCGCGGTCAGGGCGAGGCTCACCCAGAAACGGCGGGTCATGTCGCGCAGTTCGGGATTTTCTTCGGCGGATGCGGTGACCGTGCGGGGCTCGAGGGCCATGCCGCAGATCGGACAGGAACCGGGCGCGGGCCGCACGATCTCCGGATGCATGGGGCAGGTGTAGTCCGTGCGCGTGGAGGCGACCGGGACTTCCGGTTCGAGCGCCATTCCGCACGAGGGGCAGGCTCCCGGCTTACTCGCGTGGACCTCAGGGCACATGGGACAGACGTAGGCAGTGCCTGACGTCCGCGGTGAGGCCTCAGTCTGCAGACTGCTCTGGGCTGGGCTTTCGCCGTGATGGTCTGAGAAGATGGCTGGCTTCGAAGCACCGATCATCATCAGACCGGAGGGGCGCGCGGGTACAGACGGGCTGAGATATTTCGCCGGCTCCGCTTTGAATTTGTCTATGCATCCCGCACAACAGAAGTAGTAGTTTTTTTCCCCGTGTCCATAGATATGTTTGGCGGTTGCGGAATTCACATTCATTCCGCAGACCGGATCGCGTTCGAGCGCGGAGGCTTGGTCTGATGGATTCGTGGACATGAGGTCTGGGATCAGCCTACATGCTTCGATGGACAATGCTTTATATTGGATTCAGGCCCGGCGGACAGGCCCGGCGTCTGCTTTCATTATTCATTGGCAACAAAGGATGATCCCATGACTTATCTGGATGTGGTTTTTCGCTACGGCGCAGTGCCCGGCGAGAATGAGTTGCGGGCCATCGATGGCATGCGCGAGGTCTATGGAGTACGGCGGGTGGATTTCAACGAAGCAGAGCGGACCGTACGCGTGGAGTTTGACGCTTCCCGCCTGAAGACGGAAGCTGTGGCTCGACTCTTGCGTCAGGCTGGAGTTGATGTCCGGGAACAGGTGGCGCTGGCTTAGAGCCAGCGCGGACGAGGGGTTTGGGGGAGGGCTTGGGGAGTAACTGGGGGAAGTTACTAAGTGCAAGGGGCGCCCAAGAAAACCTCTGGCCGAAGTCGTCGTTGGAACGCCCCGTTGCGCGCCACTTCGTCTGGCCTTTACATAAGCACATAGCATGCCGTCTCTAAACCGCTCAAAATACAGGCACGTTCTGTGCGCCGCTTTGTAGGAATTGCTCTGGGCCGGGAAAGAATTACTTCGGGCGCTGGACGCGGCGCAACGCGGGGGCCGAACCCTTGTGGAAAGGGCCAAACGAGTGGACTTCTGAGTGGTCCCGTCGGCATGGTAGGCGAAAGACCTTACGGGGAGCGGCGCAGCGGGAACACGTGATCGAGGCCGCCATGGTTGGCCGTTTCGCAGCAAACACTAGCGGGGATTGACCGGGTACTGTGCTCAATTACGCTGGAGTCGTACCCAGAACCCGCATAGTTAAGAATAGTCGCTTGCGGGGCTGCAACTGAGCTACAATCCGAGCCATGCGTCGCGAGTTGGTCTACTCCCGCATTCTTCACACCAGCGCGGCACTGAGTCTTGCGTTTGGCCTCTGTCCCATTCATCTGAGAGCCGCTCCCCAGCACGTCCAGGTAACACAGCGTGTTGCTCAGGGTCTTTTGCTCACTAAAGTGTTTCCTGTCTACCCGCCGATTGCTCGTCAGGCGCGCATCGAGGGTACGGTTGTGTTGAAAGCCGTGATCAGCAAGGAGGGTTCGATCGAAGAGCTCACGCCGGTGAGCGGACACCCAATGCTAGTGCAGGCTGCCATCGACGCCGTCAAGCAGTGGAAGTACAAGCCATATCTGGTGAACAGCGAACCGGTCGAAGTGGATACGGAGATACAGGTCAACTTCACGCTCTCACCAACGGACTCTCCCCCTTCCGTAAATGCCGCTCCTGATGCTCAGATGAGCGAAGTTGCCGGCCCCAGCCCGAAGCCCGAGGAGAGTGCAGGCCCTGGCGGAAAGCCCCTTTATCACCAGGGAGAAGGAGCGAGTGATCCTAAGCTCATTTCTCAAGTCGACCCAGAGTACTCCGAGAAAGCGCGCAAGGCCCGGCTCCAAGGGCTTGTCGCGCTGAGCATTATTGTCGAGCCCGACGGTACACCCAGCAACATCCAAGTGTCCAGGAGCTTGGGAAGGGACCTGGATGTGAAGGCAATCGAAGCAGTCAAGAAATGGCGCTTCCAGCCATCCATGAAAGATGGCCATCCGGTTCGTTACGGCCCGGTCGAAATCGATGTAAATTTTCACCTGTACTAATACCATCAACTTCCCAAAATCCCCTTCGCCAGTGGACCCGATCGTTTGTGAATGAACCCAGGATTTATTAGCCACAACAATTGAATTCTGACAGCAAGATTCCCCTCTTGCTAAAAGAGGGCCAGTCTGTATGATTATGCGATTCGCGCAGTGGAAACCGCACTTCCTAAGGAGCCCTTCGATGGCTTCGTTGTCGGATGCAATCGTCAGGCAGCTGCTGGAAAGCCGATATATCGCGTCCTTTGCTACACACAACCCGAACGGTTCAATTCATGTGGTCGCGGTGTGGTTCTGGTTCGACGGCACCGACATTTATGTGGCTACATCTTCGCGTAGCCGCAAAGCCCGAAACCTCCAGGCAAATCGGGAGGTCTCTCTAACGGTCGACGCTCGCGACCCCGCCGCGTCGTACGGAGTCACTGTCACCGGCACTGCGCAGATACTTAGCGGTGAGCCATCTCGCAGATGCAACGTTGAGATTCATCGCAAGTACCTAAGCGAAGCTGCATTAGCAGACCCGAAGGTGGGTCCGGTGTTTGCTGGATGGGATGACGTTACAGTCCGACTCGCTCCTGCTTCTGTGATCGCGTGGGATATGCGCGAGGCAGATCAGCACGTCTTTGGCGGTGCGTTTAAGAACAACCCTGCATACCTGTTGCCGCTAGAGCGGTAAATTGACGAAATGTCCCAATTACACTCATTGAGAATTGGATAGCCTCGGCCAGGGTCAATAAGTGTGATCGCCTGTTAACAACAGCTACGTACGTAGCCCGTTCACCTGGGTGCAATTCCTCGAATCCCTTGATGTAAAATCGGGCGCGCCTGCGGCAAGACCGCAGTCTGACACCTGACCTGCTCGCGGCAGGCTTGAACTAGGTGCATGGCAAAAGGAGGAGTGTATGAGCACTCGGAACGGCAGAGCCCTTTTGTTCATGTTGACCGCATTCGTCTTGTCCGCCGCCGCGACGGAGCTTCATCCCGCTGATAAGACCAGCCTTGCGCTTTCACGCGATTCCATCACCCGCATCGTCACCCAGATTCAACGGGCGGACTACGAAGGCGACCGCCCAACTCTGAAGCGCCTCCACGACGAGCTGACACCCATCCCAGAAGACAATAAGCTAGCATCGCGGGTGCTCTACTGGCGTGGGTTTGCGTTGTGGCGCAGAGCGATCAACGGCTTCAACGAATCTCCAACTCCAACTGATCTGGAAGAGGACCTCACGCAGGCGGTCACCGATTTCAAAGACTCCATTGCCCGGGACTCTGCATTCGTCGAACCTGAGATTGGAGCAGTCTCTAGCCTAGGCTACCTGATGTACTTGAACAAGAAAGACCAAACGCGCGTTCAGGAACTGCTCCAACAGGTGAGTCCGCTTTTGAAAGAAGCAATCGCGACAGCTCCAGACAATCCTCGGTTGCTCTGGGTGCTCGGCCCCATTCGTTGGTCGTCGCCCCCAGAGCGGGGAGGGGGGCAGGACAAGGCGCTCGAAAGTTACAACAAAGGCTTGGAAGCCGCCCGCACCCAGAAGCGCGACGCGAGTGATCCGCTCGAGCCCTCGTGGGGAGAACCCGAGTTGCTGATGAGTCTCGCGTGGTCGAATCTGAATCGAACCACGCCGGATTTGAACGCAGCCGAGCGGGACGCAGAGGCCGCCCTCAAGATGGTGCCCTACTGGCATTATGTTCGCGACATTCTGATGGCCCAGATTCGAGCTGCCCAAGCCAAAGCCCACTGATTGTTGCAAAATCGTTATAGCACTTGGGCTCTAGTCGCCAAGTCTCAATGAATTGACCTCCGGTTTGCCCGTTCTCCGACCACCTGAACCGCAGCTTCCCAGGAGCCGGCGTCTGGCCTCCGTCAGACGCGGCGAAAGAGATGCAGCAAAGAGAGGGAGCAAGCTGGGTTTCTACTGGCGCGGCGGGCGATCGCGCTCGGCCAGAAATCGCTCGCGGCACTGTTGGGCTTGGGCGAGCACGGCGGGGTATTCAGATGAACTGCGAAAGGCGGCCATCGCTGGATCGACGCGGAGGTAGTCGTAGGCACAAAACCCGCTGTCGATCGCGGATTTCACCAGGCGAGCGGTGAAGTCGTTTCCCAGGCACACGTTGAACAGGCCAGCTTGGGTGTATCTCGGTTCCGGATCGCGGTAGGCGCTGAGTTCCTTCTGAAACTGGTCCAGAAGCCTTTGGGATGCTGGAGCTTTGGGTGACGAATAACAAGCCTCCAAGGCCCGCGTATGAAAAAATCCGCTGTCCGGAAGCTGGTGCAGGCGTGCGCTTGCCTCGCTCGTCTTCCCTTCGCGCAGCAGGGTGAAAACTTCCACATTGTTCGACCACTCCGAACCAGCGTCAAGTTTTACAAAGTCCATGGCACGATCATACTGTCCAACCAGGTAAAACGAGCCCGCGCAGGAGCGGAACTGGTAATTGCCGGGATCGAGGCGCATGGCCGCGTTGCACTCGTCCTGGGCCTCCTTGCTTAAACTCGCATAGCGCAAAACATATGACAGGGTGAAGTGGGCGAAGCCGCTCTGCGGACGCTTTTCGACCATCTCCTTGGCTTCCTGATAAGCCTGCGCCAATTTGCCCGCGTCGGTGTCCAGGCTGACGACCTGCTGGGCCGCGTCTTCAAGATTCGGGTCCAAGGAAAGCGCGCGCCGCAATGCCGGCATCGTCCGCGACATCGTTCCGGTTGCTCCGACGCCGTATTCTTCTTCGTAGTAGTAACGCTTGCCTAATGCGGACCAGGCTGGCGCATATCCTGGATCGAGACCCACCGAGCGCTCCAGCATTCGGACAGCCTCAAGATTCCGCTCACCATCGTGCGCCAGCGCTACGCTGCGCAAGTACAGGTCGTAGGCCTCTTCGTTCGTGGGGTGGGTACCGCTGTCCCCGGGAGCGTTGTTCGCGCCCAGCGACTGGATAAGGCCCTGGCGAACTTTTGACGTTACCTGCTCGCGCATTGCTACAAGATCATCGGAGGGGACATTCATCGTCTCCTGCCAAAGCACGCGGTCATCGGCAACGTCGACGGCTTGCATGGTTAGTTGGAACTGGTTGCGAATTTTCTGATAGTGGCCTATGACGATGCGACCGACATGCATGTCCTTTCCGGCCTGCTGCACGTCAACCTCTGCGGCGGCGTACTTGGTGGTGGTCGAGAAGGGGCGAATCGAGAGGGTGCGCACCGAACTTAATGTCGTTGCGATTTCGTCAGGCAGGGCCATGCGCAGGAAGTCGTCTTCCTTGTCGGCGCCCAGGTTTTGGAACGGAAGGACAGCGATTGAGACCGGGGCCGTCGAGCCTTGTTTGGACTCTGGATGGGACGATGGCTGACGGAATCGCCAGATCAGTGATCCGGCAAGCGCGAGGACGACGACTGTGCCCACGACCACAACCCACGGTTTGGGCGACGTTCGGGCTGGCGCGGCCGGTATCGGCACTCTCACTGACGACGCAGAACCGGTATCTCGTAGGGCGCGTGAGAGATCGGCTCGCATTTCGGAGGCGTGCTGGTAGCGCACTTCGCGGTCTTTCTCCAGCGCTTTCTGGATCACGCTTTCGAGGTCGGCAGGTGTTTGGGGATTCACGCGCGCGGGTAAGATCTGAGATCCGTGAAGCACGGCGTCGAAAATTGCGCCTGAAGTCTCGCCCTTGAAGGGCAGCGTGCCGGTGGCCATCTCGTAGAGAACGATGCCGAAAGAAAACAGATCGGTGCGCGCGTCGAGCGGCTTGCCCAGCACCTGCTCTGGCGACATGTAGGAGACCGTGCCCAGCGTCGATCCGGGGCTCGTGAGGTGGTCGTCTTCGGTCATGGTTTGGGCGGCGGCTATGCCGGAGGCGGAGGAGTTCTTCTCGTCGACCTTGGCGAGCCCGAAATCGAGGATTTTGGCGTGGCCGCGCTTGGTGACGAAGATGTTGGCGGGTTTGATGTCGCGATGAACGATGCCAGCGGTGTGGGCAGCGTCGAGCGCGTCGGCGATCTCGATGGCGAGCGGTAGCAGCGTACTAGCCTCGATCGGACGGGCGCCGATCGCATGCTTCAGCGTCATGCCATCGAGGTACTCCATGGCAATGAAGCGGGCGTTTTCGCTTTCGCCGATTTCGTAGATGGTGCAGATGTTGGGATGATTGAGCGCGCTGGCGGCGCGGGCTTCGCGGCGAAAACGCTCAAGCGCGGCGGGGTCTTGGGCAACGCTATCCGGGAGGAACTTCAGGGCTACGAAACGGCCTAAGGAGAGGTCCTCGGCCTTGTAGACGACACCCATGCCGCCTCCACCAAGCTTCTCGAGGATGCGGTAGTGCGAGATGGTCTGGCCGATCATTGGGCTGAATCTTAGGACGAGCAGTGAGGCAAGTCAACGACGGGCAGCAGCTTGGCGTCGTGTCGAGACGTCAATCGGCGAAAAATCTCTATTGCACTCATTGACCTGGGTCAGGGGCAGGCCGGGCGAGTCAGACAGTTCAGGAAGCAATGCAGTCGCGCGAGTCCCGGATCGCAGCCCAGCAACAAAAAAATCGGCTGGCCATTCCGTTGGCCACGAAACAGGTTCAGTGAGGGTCCCCGGCGGTCAATGAGTGTAATAGAGATGTTACGCCAGTAATCCACATCCTCAATCCTACGAGTGTGGCGCATTTAGCCTAGTCGGAGGCTAAAGTGATCCCAGTGCCCGCCTTGCTAACGCTTGGGGTCGTCTCCGCCGAGAAAGCGTATCAGCCAGCGGGGTACTCCACGATAGGAAAACTGACCGGTCTTTTTGCGGTCGCGAAATGTTTGGACGACAGAGAAAACCGCCACGATGAATAGGAAGAGGTAAGCCCCAGAGACCCAGACGGTATCCAAGGTTTTATAGCGGTTTCCAAATGCGAAAGAACCCAAAAACAATACCCAGAACGCGACCGCCGTAATCGATTGTCGGTGCTTCCAGAGGCCCGCCACGAGCGTAGATTAGCACACAAGATCGTTGTAGAAGCTCCCGACCGACTCTCAGCTGCTGTAAACGGGCGTTTAAGCTCAAAACTCCCTTCCAGGGTCAATGAGTGTAATGGCGATATTACAACAGATAAGTCTAGAGGTATTGTTTAGGGACAGCCTAGGCGTAAACCCAGCACCAAATACCGAGAGAGGTTGGGCATTGGCGCGCGGGCTCCATAAGTGGCTTTGCCTATGCACTTACTCGCACCAGCCACAGCGCTCTGTCGACCCACCCTCTCGGTACGTTGCGAAAGCCGGAAACTAGCGACAAAGACTTAAGCCGGTCGGCTGACGGACCTGGGCAGTCGAGGGCCAAACCGGAGATGTTTTAAGCTTTGGCGCTGCTTGAGGATGCGGATTTAGATGCCGCTCCGCCTGTTCGTTAGATGTCCGGCTTCCGTAAAAAAATCTCATCCGTTTAAATTCCCACAGTCATGCGTAGTACTGCTCGCGCTAGAGTAGGGGAACTGCGGTTTTGCTCTTAGCACGCTGGGCCAGCAACCCGAAACATTGTAAGGAGGACATGTATGGCTCGAATGTCGAAGCTGGGAATCACATGCGGTGGGCTGTTCCTTTGCCTACTGAGCACTCTCTGTTGGGCGGACGGAGCTTGCGCAGAACAAATGGTGGCCACTAAATATACGTGCGTATACGGCGCCTGTAAGGATACGATTTACACATTCACACCTGAGGGGCTGGGGATCAATGGGCAGGCTTACACCTGCAGCTCGGATAGCTGCTGTGGGCAGCTTTTTGGCACCTGCATATTTGTAGATTCGGGCTGCGACCAAATCCTGTTGCGGAATGCTGGGGTTCGCGAGCGTGTGAACGAGGTCTCCAGAACCTCTCGTATTCTGCTGGCGGATTGCAAGGGGCATTATGCTCTGTATGAGCCTCGTGCAGGCAAGGCTAGTGTCCAGGACCACGAGCTCGTCGACGACCGAGTTCTGAGGTGACTATGCGTACGGTTGCCGTCGGGCTGATGCTTTTGCTTCCCTTGGCGTCCAGCGTTTCGCAGGCGGCGCAGGACCGTGCCGCGGCGAACCCGCAATCCAGTTCTGCACCCTTGTATCGCATCTCCTTCAAGCGAGGAGACGCAATACCTAATCTCGCCGCTACCCCAGCGATCAAGTTGCCCTTTGAATGTACGGGTGACGGAACGATATTCATTAGCTTTATCAGCACAGCGCCAGCCAATATCGGCACCCCTCCACCCCCTCCCACACCTCCGCCGATGATTCTCACCGCTGCCTCACCAGAGGGCGTGGGTCACACCTTTCGCCTTGACAGGGTACCTGAACTCCACATTTCGAGCGAGATTGATCATTATGCGTCCGACTCTGAAGTCGTATTCCTCGTGCGAGCATCCCGGGAAGCTGAGCCTATAAAGCAGACCTATTCAGTTGGCAGCTATCAAGGCGAATACACAAGCAACGCAGCGGAACAGCATCTTTACATACTTGCCTTCAGCCGAGAAGGTGATTACCTCCGAGCCGCTGAAATTGAGCAGGGATTCAGCATACAGCGCCTCGGAGTCTTTCCCTCGGGCGCACTGCTGGCTTTCGGCGTTGATGCAAAAGACCACTCCCCGAAGCTCGTTATGCTGAAAGAGGACGGCGCACTGCTAAAGTCCTTGGAGATTCCAAGCGGGGACGCCCCAGAGCAGCTTGGGGTGAGCCGTGGCCGGGGGTTCACCGTCGCCCAGTCGGACTTGGTGACGGTCGGTCGCGCGATCATCATCGTTCAGAATAAAACCACGTTTCCGCTCTTGGAGGTCTCCGAAGGCGGGGCGGTAAGGGCGATTCATGCTAAGCTGCCGGATGGAGACCAGATTGAAACAGTTATTCCTTCGGATCGAGGCTTGTACCTCGTCGTCGTAGCAAAGAATGGGCAGCAATCACCCACCGAAGTGATTTATGAGGCCAATCCAGCGAGTGGGGGCGTGATGAGGCGCTTCGAACTGAACGATTTTCAAACGCCGTCCGATGTGGCGTGCATTCACGACGGAAAGTTTCTTTCAATAGATTATAGGGACGGTAAAGTGGTGCCGCTGGTCGGCTCGGCTGAGCCAGCAGAGAGGTAGCGACGGTCGAATTTTTCCGACCAGGGGACAACTGCCCGCCATCTTTACAAGACTGCCGTTCCAAGCAATGACTGCCGCAGAAAGAAAATCAAGCCCGATAGTGCGCCCGTGGTGACGTTGTGGCCTGAAATCAAGTGCCGGTCACAGAATCCGTGACTGCCGGGGCGCCCTCTTTCAGTGTTACCGAAACCGCTGATAATTATGCGCAAGTGATTAGATGTGGATCTTTGAGTTGGAGGTGACCGATGAAAAGAAGCTGCCTCAGTTTGACTCTGTTGCTTCTGCTCGCAGCCGCAAGCGTTGCTGGTCAAACGAAGACGAAGCCGAGGCCGACTTCATTTATTGAAAGCCGACAGGGAAATCATCCCGACGGGCCGGACATGACTGGCCACGGAAAGGTCTCTCAGGGAGATACGGTGATGTGCATGCTAGTGGAAGTGTACGACGAGAGCCACCAGTCCTCGACCGCTTGCATGATTCGATTCGGAGATGGTCCGAAATACACGTTAAGATTCAATGAGTCGATGCCTACGCCGCAGGACAGCGACGCCTATCTGGAGTGTGCGGGAGACAAGCCCAGAAGGTGCAAGGTTGTGGTGAACCCGCCGACCGCCAATCAGTCGCCCGCCCAAGCTGACTGAAACTTGGAGGACGAGTCCCGGAAACCAACATCTCAACTGACGAAACCAGGCGATTTCACTCATTGACCCGTGCCTCCGTGAGGGGTGCTAGACTTCACCGCTCGCCGCGCCGCCCGGCTGCCTTTGCAGCGGAAGAAGCAGGCTAGACCGAACAGGTAGCCGAAGTTGTACCAAGCGCCGTTGTTGTGGACCTCGTAGATACCGAGGTCTCTCCGGAACAGCGAGACCACAAACACAAGGGGCGCAATAAGGCCTTGCCAGAGGCCGAGCCAGAAGCCCGCAACTCCACCGTGCTCGCTCGCCGTTCCTTTGGACGGGTTAGGGCCGGACGCGCATCCGGCCAGAACGCCCAGCACCAGGAGGACAACCACAAGCAAGGTCAAAGAGGGTTTCATCGGCAATACCTCCCGCTCATACGTATTACGAAGGAGGGGCATGAAAAGTCTCAGAAAGGCCTGCAGCGTTTAGCACTCGGAACTCGTAGCTGCTTTAGACAGGCGTTTACACTCATTGAGAATTGGCCGACCAGGACCAATGAGCGCTATGGCGATTTTGCGACAGTTAGCAGCAGGCTGGGCACCGTATGAGACTGGCCGCGAGTAGCGAAACCCTGAACTGAGCCGCGCGTAAAAGCTAGGGAACAACCACTTTGACTGCGGCTGACTTGCTACTTTCCTGGCCGGAGATGTTGACTGCTGTCGTCGCATAGTAGTACGTGGTGCCGTTAGCGACGGTGGAATCGCTATACAGCGTCGAACCAATCAGGCTCGCGTTGATCTTCTTCCATGTCGTTCCGTTTGGACCGCGATAGACGTTGTAGCCGCCGAGGTCGTCCGACGTCGAAGCCTTCCAAGTCAGGTCCACGACATGGTTGGCCGTAGCTTGGACGACGACCTTGTACGAAACCTGAGAGACGTGTCCGCCGCACCCGGTGACCTTCACAACGAAGGAGTAGGTGCCTGCGGTGGTCGGCGTTCCGGCGAGGTTCAGCGACATCGTCGTGCTGGAGACTTTCGCAGTGACACCGGCTGGCAGCGCTCCGGACGCGATCGCCCACTTGTAGGGAGTGCAGCCGTCGCTGGCCTGAACGACCGCAGAATAGCCGGTTTTTACAATACCGTTAGGTAGGCTGGTGGTGGTGATGGCAATGGTGGCTGCCACGTACCGGGACGCGAAGACCATCAGCAAGAGGGAGAGTCGCCATGGCTTCATGACTCCATGCTGGCGCAACTGCAGGATACCCAACAGATACGGAAGGTTCGAAGACCTCTCAGTGGTGCATTCGGACTACTCCGGACCCCCTCGGCATCTCGAAATTTAATGAGCGCTTAACATTTCGGTCATTCTGTTGTCACGAACCCGGCGTGGATACAGCTATAGAGCCGGAAAATTCAAGACCAGCTCCAAAACTAGTGGTTAGTCCTGTGTGGCACGCGAGGATTGACGTAATCAGGCGTTAACTCTCCTTGACCTTCTGTGCACGTGCATTAGAGAAGACGGACGTTTGCCAGAAAACATGGACAGTGACAGGGCGGCTGAGAATTGGCCGCCCTAAACTTTCTTTGTTATGATGGAGTTCCGCACGCGCGCCCTTAGCTCAGCTGGATAGAGCGTCTGGCTACGAACCAGAAGGTCGGGAGTTCGAATCTCTCAGGGCGCACCACTTTTCACTCTAAATACGAGGCTCTTTGCAATGCGGGCGGCCTTTGTGCCCCTGCCGCTAGTTTTGTGCAGGAACTCTAATACTCGACCCAACAGTGGCCATCAGACTGATTTGGTCTCTTGTTGCCGGCGCATCTGCTCTCGTTTATGTAATACCCGATTAAACTCGGCTGCAAGCTCTCTCAGCTTCTCCGAGTCCGTTTCTCTGGCGACCTGTGCGGCCACCAATTCCCAGTCGGCGTTTTCGTTCAGGGCCATATCGAGACTCCAATTCGGGGTAGAGCTGTAGCCTATCGCCCGGGGTAAAACTCGTCTGAGCACAATTGATCAGTGAAACTTGATCACAGACCCCCCTGTTTTTCAGCGCCGCTGGCGATCACTCATAGCCCGTCAATGAGTGTAAAGGCGATTTTGCGACAGTTGACAACCCTCAGTCCGCCTCCGGGCCAGGCCTGCCTCGCAGGTTATTTTGAATCATCACCGGCCCTCAATTTCTTTTTCTCTTCGTCGATCCAGGCTCTTATTCGATCCCGAATACCACCATCGGTGCATTCCCTCAGGGCCTTTTCCAGTCTCTCAATCTCAGCCCTAATAATCGCCACCTCTCCCCGTGAAAGCATGACGACCCCCATTGTTCGTTGTCATCTTGCACCGTCCTCACTGCGATCGAAATTATACAGGGTGAGCAAAACAGAACAGCGAAGCCTAATGATCTTCCGCATAGTTGGTGGCAGGTTCTCCCACAGGAGGGGGCTATGCTAGCTTTCGGTTTGGTGGGAACGATTGTCGTATTCGCAGTACTTTTGATGATTGCCCGCGGTGTATGAACCCCCTGGACGTGCGAAATGCGCGTCCAGATGATTTGTCTTGAATCATGGAAGCGGAATCTCAACCAATCCGCTCATCCTTTTTGGGAGCGCCGAGACGATGGCAAACTTCTTCTTCACAGGCGGTAGCGGCGGCCAGCAGGCGATCAACCTGGACCAAGTTCGCGTAGTAAGCGAAGACACAGTGACAGGC
Organism: uncultured Acidobacteriaceae bacterium; assembly: GCA_963770235.1. Classification (GTDB taxonomy): domain Bacteria; phylum Acidobacteriota; class Terriglobia; order Terriglobales; family Acidobacteriaceae; genus Sulfotelmatobacter. The sequence goes on from CAVYOW010000001.1 coordinate 120,501, forward strand.
AGGGTCAGCATCTCCTTTCAGCCCGAGCATGCGATCGCGCTTGATGGGGAAGTGGCAAAGCAGTTCATGGACGTACTAGGCCGACTGAAATCCGAGGCCAAGGCTTTAGCGCACGGGGCGGTGAAGCGGAGCAACAGGGCGGAGGCTACAGCGAAGAAACCGAAACCCAATTCCAGGTACGCCAGGCCTCGAATCGCCAGACCTCGAATCGCGTAACGCCCTAAGATTCTTGTTTGCAGGCCCCTGCTCGGTTATGGAAGCACTCCTGGCACCTTGAACGTATTCCGGGTAAACCAAGTAATCAGGCGATTTCACTCATTAAGAGTTGCTCTCCTGTGTGGGACTCTGCGGTGCGCGCTACCTGGCCATCTCGAGGTTGGGGACGGCCAGGCTTTCGGCCCATGCTTCGGGTCGTTCAATCACTGGTGCAATCCTTGCAAGCACACACGTGGATTAATCGAATACCCTTAGGCCTTCGGAGCTACTTCTATTGGGTTAGCTCTCAGAATAATGAGCTATGCCGCCTATGGCCGGGGGAGGAGGAGAGGGCGAACCTCGCAACTCTAGCCGCTGGGCCAATCTTTACAAGTCCCCACGCGACCTAAGTCGAATACCCTAACCACGAAAGCTAGTACCATTAGGTTAGTCTTTCTTGGGTTCATGCCGGCGCGTCACCTCACTAACCGGCTGGTAGCAACGCGCCGCACTCCAGGCAAAATGGCTTGGAGCAGGCTGTGATCGCCCCGCACGAGCGGCACATCCTTTGCGATCCGTAAGCGGCAACCTTGGGTGGTCCTTCGATGGAGCCTGGTGATGCCGTGCCCTTCCTTAACCGGCGAGTGATGACGGATTGCACGATACGATGGAACAGGGAGGGTTCCATGGCGGCCTCGCTTTTCTGTCGGTTGCACAGGAGACCGTCGTCGTGAGGTGGGAACGCCAGAATGCGACGGAGAGATGAACAATAGACTCCTTAACTGTAGGCGCTGGCGCCGATGAAAGCAAATCGAGGGAATCGACGAGTTAAGGTTGGAGAGTGATCAGCGCCGCGCTGACAGCCGGAAGCGCGACGGTGTACACGCCGCTAGACGGTTGGGCGATCTCGGCATACGCGGTTCCTTGCGGAGTGCCGTCCGCACTGCCATCGAACGTTTGTCCAGCTAGGTTTACGCCTGTGGTTGAGGAGAAAGAGGGCGCAGTCAGCCGGGTGACGGTCCCTTGCCCGTATCCGTTGAGGGTGATGGAAACCGGTCCGCTCGCGCTTTGATCTTTGTTCAGAAGCAGGAGGCGAATTGTTTGATTGCCGTCGATGGTCGCCCACGCTTTGATGCTCGCCTGTGTGGGTGTGGTCAGCGTTACTGGCAATAGCTGCGCGTTGTTCTGAACGGCTTGCGCAAAGAGCAGCAGCCCGTAATAAAGAGGATTGATGTTTCGAACGGCGTACGTCCTCACCCCGCCGTTCGATGTAGAGGTGAAATCAAACGGCGTGTAGGCGTTGGGCGTGTTAGGGTCGCCGGGAGCGAAGAAGTTGAGACCGCTGACGCCCACATTGGCGTAGGAAAACGCGATGTCCATGGCCCACAGGGCGGAACTGAAACTGTTACTCACGCCCAGCTGACCGCCACAGTTGATGGAGTTAAGTTCGCCAATGCGGAACGGGATTTTAGCCTGTTGTGCCGCCGGCAAATACGGAGGTATTCCAACGGGGCCGGTTAGAGGCTGGGTGTCGCCATCGACGGCCGGTTCGGTGAGCAGGTAATCGAGAGGTTCCGTGGCGCCGTTGCAGGCTGTTCCTGAATAGTGATGAACCGTGACGATGGCGATGGTCGATGCTTGCGTGGAGATGAAGGACTCCAGGTTGCCCATGAAGCTGGAACTCAGGCCGGCCCAGACGGGAGCGGATAGTTTGATGCCGCCTGAAGCGGAGACCAGGGCCGGAGCAAATACTTCATACTGCGCGAGGTAGTCGTCATAGGAATTTTCATAAAGGTCCGGTTCGTTTCCCAGTTCGATGGCCTGCAGCTGACTGCCGGGCAACCCGGCTACAAGTTGCTGCGCCTCGCCCGTGGCCGTGGTTACGTCATCATCCACGAAGTCCACCCCGACGAAGAATTGCGCGCCCAGATCCTGGTTTAGCTTAGACAGAGCCGAAAGGTTACCGGCATCGTAGACATCGGAATTCCCTCCGTCGGATAGTTCGCGAATCAGCAAAGGACCATTGGCATATTGAATCAGGTTCCTGAGCAGTTGCTCGTAGATCGGATTCATGTTGGTGGATGAAGTTCCCACCATGGTCAACGTATCTCCCATTGTCTGTCCGATGCTCAAGAAGTTCGGCGGGATCGGGGCGGCCGCGGCTGTGGGATTGATTTGCACGCTGGCAACCTGAGGCGCGGATGTCACCGTGACCGTTGTGCTTTGTTGCGTTGATCCGGCAGAGTTGGTCGCGGTGAGCGTGTAGGTAGTGGTGGCTGCCGGCACCACCGTGACGGAAGAAGACGACGTTTGTGGCGTCGCGGTTACATTACTTAGCTGCACCGATGTGGCGCCGCTTACTTGCCAGCCAAGCGTGGTGCTCTGCCCTGCCGTAATTTCCGCCGGGCTGCCGGCAAAGCTGTTGATGACCGGGGCGGATGGGGGCGAGACTGCGGTACCACCATTTCCGCCGCAGGCACCGAGGAGAAGCGCAAGAAGTAACGCTACACCTGCCAGGAGCCCAGCTCGAATATTAGACAGATTCATATTCTCGGATACGTGGGCCATGCCCGGGATCTCCGAACGCCGCCCCGGTTCGTAGCGGCCGGGCCGGAGAAATTCAAGATTGAATCCTTATATCACGGGGAAACATGAAGAGAGTACTCGCATGGTGCGGGACGGGTTGCGTTGGCGGGAGTTTCTGTTAGTCTTGCTTTTGCCCTGTTGTTTCTGCTTGTGATGTCTTTCGTGCTGTTTCTGTCACTAACCGGATAAGTTCTCCGGAACTCGGGTCGCGCGCCATGTCGAAGGGTACGGAACAGGAAGTATCCATCCTGTCGTCGTCCAAACACGGATTAGTCTATCTCACGGCCAACGATTGGGCTCTGATCGCGGACAAAGCGACCCGGGTTCAATTCAAGAGCGGCGAAGTGCTGGTTCAAAGGGACAAGCGAGCGAACGGGGTTTATCTCTTGCTGAAAGGGACGGCGCGAGTGCAAATCCCGTTCCAATCCACGGTTCCAGCGATCGGGCCGGGCGAGATCTGCGGGGAGATGTCATTCCTGGAAGACGCGCCCGCCAGCGCTAGCGTCGTCGCCGAACAAGAAATTGAAGCCTACCACCTTGACCGTCCCACTCTGCTGAGCTTGTTCGAGTTGTTCCCCCACCTCGCCTCGCGTTTCTACCGGTCGTTGGCCACGAATCTCTCGCGCCGTCTCCGCGATCTGATCGGTCCGAGGTCGGAAGCTCCGGCTACCCGGCCAAGACCTTCATCTTGACAAGGTTGGGGTTCAAGCGGACGGGCAAGATCGAACTCTCCAGAAACTAAGAAGCGCCCCGAAACTCTTTCGAGTTTCGGAGCGCCCGAACAGCCCTCCCCCAGAACTGCTCGATCATTACACTACTTCGAGTCCTGCCGGCTTGGGAATTCCACCTTTGTGCCATGGGATGGCACGAGATGGCTATGAGATCACCGCCCTGGTTGCCGGGCTGGAGCTGTCGGCAAAAACTGGAAAAAACTGATTTCACTCTCCATTCGCCTCCCGAGAGCTCTGTCTCGAGCGGGGTGATGATCCTGCTTTCTGGCGGTGGCGTGGCCAATTCGCCCGGTTTTCGCGCCCACCCGCGATTACCGCAGTAACCCTTCTGCTGGGATTACCGTTGACCCCTACTGGTCCCCCTCCTTACATTCTCCACAGGGGGTCGTATGAAGGATATTCATGAGGTATTGCGGCAGAAGCAGACCAAGTACGCGGCACTGGGGAAGCAGATCGAGATGCTCCAGCAGGCGGCGGAGAAGCTGCGTGAGGTGGCTCCCTTGCTCGCGGAAAACGACGAGGAAGATAACGCGGTCTTGATGGAAGTGGACGAGACTTCCGACAGCATGGCGGCGAAAGCAGGTGCGACAGGCGCGGGCGCGCAAGCGTCCAAGGCAGCCCGGCCCTCGGCACCTCGCTGGCCATAATCTCGCCGTAAAATAAGGCGGGGAATGTAGTTATGACCCTTCTGGCATTGCTGGTTTCCACTGACGATTCTGCATCCGAGATCCTGGGCCGGGTTCTGCCGGCCGCGGGGATCGCGATGGAGCGTTTCAGTGATCTCGCCACCGCGATCGACCGTCTGCAACAGCAAAGATTCGATGCACTGGTGGTTGACTTTGACGACCCAGACGCTGCTGGTCGAGTGCTCGACGAGGCCCGCAGGCTGAATTCGGGCGACGCACCCATTACAGTGGCTTTGGTTGCGGAACCTGCCAAAGCACGCGCCATTCTTAGCGGCGGGGCGCACTTCGTGCTGTACAAGCCGCTCTCCGATGCGAAAGCCAAAGCCGGCCTGCGCGCGGTAGCTGCCTTGTTAACTCGCGAACGCCGGCGCGCCTACCGGGTTCCCGTGCAAGCTCCGGTGGAAATCACACTGCCCGATACCCGGAAAGCCGAAGGCATTCTTCTGGACCTCAGCGAAACCGGAATGGACGTTCTCACCGCTGAACCTCAGATTCCAGGAGCGCTCTTGAATTTCCGCTTTCAGTTGCCCGACGGAACTCTTGAAGTTCAGGCTCACGGGCAGGTGGCATGGGCGAACCCAAATGGACAAACGGGAGTCCATTTTCTGGATTTGGATGAGTCCCTGAAGGCTCAACTGAAAGTCTGGCTGCATGCTGCCGCCGTGAGCCAGGGTGCAGGACCGGAAGAAACCGTTCCCCACTGCAAGCTCACCGACCTGAGCCTGGGCGGCTGCTACCTGGAGAGTGATTCGCCGTTTCCTGAACTGGCGCTGGTTGACCTTTGCCTGAGAACCCGAGATATGGCGATCCACACCGAGGGCATGGTACGGGTCACGCACCCGGGCCACGGTATGGGATTGGAATTCCCTTCGCGCACGCCGGAACAGCGAGCTCAGGTGGGAAACCTGATCAGCTTTCTGCAAAGTTGCCCTGAATCCATGCCGGAATTGATTATTTCCCCGCGTGCGCTGACCGCGGACCTGAGCCAATTTGAGCACGCCCCAGAGGAAGAGGACAGAACCACGGAAGGCGTGACCACGGAACCCCTGGAAGATCCCCTGCTCGAACTGTTGCGCCAAGGTTCTTCTCTGCAACAGGATGACTTCCTCGCTGAACTTCGCCGCCAGCGCTCGGGTGAGAGTGTCGCGACCTAGCTTTCGTTTCCTCAGCAGACTCGGTGTTCAAGGCGTTTTCCAGCGCCAATCCCAGTCCTCACCCTCCCGCCCTAAGCTCGACGGTAAGACGTTGCTGTGATTCCACTTTGTGGTAGAGCGAAGATTGTAATTAGCTGACGCCTCCGGACTAGAGACTTTTTTCTTTGCATGAAAAGCTTGACAGGACGCGACGCCCGCCGTATTGTTACCGCAGTATTACAAAGTAAGTCTATTAACGTACTATAGTACATCTCCCCGTATCGACACGCAGATGGAAACGCTATTTGATTGTCCCCCCTTCCGTCTGTCGGGTGACTACTTCGCATCAGGAGCCCCTAATGGGAAAACTTATACTTGTGCGGCACGGACATACCTGCCTCAACGTGCCGGGCAGAGACGAACGACTGCGTGGCTGGTTAGACCTTCCACTCGATGACCAAGGGCTGCAGGAAGCGGTAGAAACCGCCGGGCGTCTTGCAGATTACCCGGTTGAAGCAATCTATTCCTCTGACCTGCGCCGCGCCCGCCAAACCGCCGAAGTGTTGCGCCGCCGGACCCGCGCACCTCGCGTTACCACCACCAAGGAGCTCCGCCCGTGGAATCTGGGAGTATTTTGCGGCCAGCGAGTATTGGACATCCTGCCGTTTCTCAATCTGCTGAATCGGCACCCCGATCTGGCCGCCCCCAGCGGCGAGTCCTTCTACCAGTTCTATGGCCGCTATTCGCGGCGTCTGACCGACCTGATGAATCTGGCGCTGGAGTCTTCGCAGTGTATCGTGGCAGTCACTCACGTTCGAAATCTCCTGGCCTCCCAGACTGTCATTGAGCACGGCAACCCGGACCACGTTCCGGTTCGCGGCGGCCCGCCCACTGGCACGCTCATCGTCGTCGAAAAGCAAGACGGGGTTTGGACGATGAGAGCCGACGATGGTACTGAATCCGGCGTCGTCATCGCTCAGCCCAGCCTCGCCGAAGCCCACATATGAAGTCCGAGAGTCGAACTCCCGTACAAGAACCCGAGACCGTCCTGGCTCCCGGCCCGCTGTTCATGGTCAGCATGGGGCGTTCGGGTTCGACGTTGCTTTATGCACTTCTGAACAAGCATCCCCAGGTCGCTCTTATGTTCGAAGCCGACCTGGTGTGCTTGAAGTCCGCATTTTTTAAGCCCAGGATAGTTTGCGATTGGGCGGAGCGTGGCGAGTTCCGCAATGATGCCTTTCGCCGCCATGGTTTGGACGCAGCAGACGTGGGAGAGGGTGTCTCGGACTTCATCGGCGCCTTCACCGCTACTCACCAACTCTTCGCGCAGCGGAAAGGAGCTACGATCTGGGGCGACAAATCTCCCAGTTACCACGACAGCCTCAATCGGATGGCAGACGACTTCCCCCACGCTCGGTTCATCATCGTCTGGCGTAACCCCAAGGACACCGCGAACGCCGTCCTGCGCGCAGCCGCAAAAGGTAGCTCTCACTTCAATCGTAAGGGAGCGGTCCTTCGCGAACTTCTCGACTACGAGGTGCTTAAGAAGGAATGCGACCGGCTGCTGGCCCGTGGGAAACCGGTCTGCCAAGTCAACTACGAGGACCTTATTCTGGACACCCCCTCGGTGATGCGGCGGGTCTGCGAGTTTCTGCAGATTCCGTATGACGATTCGCTGTCCAAGCTTGACGGTGCAGATCGGTCAGCCATTTACGGTGGCCCAAATCACACCAACGTCAGGGGTGACAAAATCGTTCGGGACCCTCGACCGGACAACCTCGATCCCACACTCCGGGCAAGAATCAGCCAGTACGTAGCCCTGTGGCATCAACGCTACGGCGCCGGGTGGCCTCCCTATCCTCGGCCGGCAGACAATGACGCCCGGCCTCCGAGTCTTTTTTCGAGGTTCATTGACTCGGCGCTGAACCACCTGTTTCGCACAAGAGACCGAATCTCCTGGATCGCTTTTTCCTTCATTCCCATATCGCTGCTGCGTTACTACCGGGAGTTGAAAGAGCGACACCGCGGACTTTCCTTATATGATTGTCCATAAGGAGTTGCTTATGGCTCCCGCCAGATCTTCCGTCACTCTCTGACCTTCAATTGCTACTTTAAGAAAAGCCTCTCGCGGGAATTGGCTTGGGGACTTCACGGAGTAGCGCAGGGCAGGAATAAAAGACTGCGGCAGGAGTAGCGGAGTTCGCGAGAGGCTCGGGGGAACTCTTCCCGGAAGGCGAAGAACCCTCACCCCGTCTAATAGCGCGGGCCCTTCACCCACCGTTGTCTGTTCCACCCTATTGGGAGTACGGTAGCTGATCGCTGTTGCGTGATGGTTTCAACAATATTAAATCTAGGTTAAATAGACGTGGGTTCCCCACAGGCGGGTCGGACAACGATCGGTTTACCTGGCAGCATCCCAAGCAACGTCGCGCACAGTGCGCGAGGCGGCGGCAGCCTGTCGTGGACGCCGCTTCTGGTGGTCGCGGCGGCGGCGTTCGCGGTTGAAATTCCCTTCTTTTTCCGCGGCACACCTTCGGGACACGACGTCGAATTCCATTTGTACTCGTGGCTGGAAGTTCTTTCGCAATGGAAGCTGGGCATCATCTATCCGCGGTGGGCGGCGCTGGGGCACTTTGCCTATGGCGAGCCGCGCTTCATCTTCTATCCCCCGGCATCGTGGACTTTGGGAGCAGCCCTTAGTGCGATCTTTCCCTGGACGCTCGCCGCCAGCGTCTACATTTGGCTTGTGCTGGGAGCGGCGGGCGTGTCGATGTTTCTGCTCGCGCGGCAGTGGTTCGACCGGCGCGACGCAACCTTCGCCGCCGTGTTGTACGCCGTCAATCCTTATCACCTGGTGATCGTCTACTGGCGAAGCGCGTTCGCCGAACTGCTGGCCAGTTCGGTGTTGCCCTTGCTGTTGTTGCTGTTGTTGAGAGCGGACGAGAAGGGCCGGCGCATGACCGTCTTTCTCGCTCTGCTGCTGGCTTCCGCATGGCTGATTAATGAACCCGCGGCGGTCATGATCCATTATTCTTTGGCCTTGCTGGTGGTCGTAATCGCCTGGCAGAAGCGCTCACCACGCTTGCTACTGGCCGCATCTGCCGCTGTAGTTCTGGGAGCCGCGCTGGCCGCTTTCTATATGTTGCCCGCGGTCTACGAACAGAGGTGGGTCGACATTGCAGAGGCGGTCTCCGCGGGGGTTCGCCCGGTTGATAATTTTCTTTTCACCCGCACTGCCGACGCCGATCACAATGCCTTCAACTACCTCATCTCCTGGATTGCGATCGCGGAGATCGTGCTAACCAATGCAGCGGCCTGGGCCGCGCGGAGCTGGCGCAGCCGCAATCGCACACTCTGGTACTCGCTTACGGTCTGGGCCGCAGCGTGCTCCGTGCTTATGCTCTCGATCACGAGTGTGCTCTGGAAGATTCTCCCCAAACTGCAGTTCATGCAGTTTCCCTGGCGGTGGATGCTTTGTCTGGGCGTTCCATTGAGTTTACTGATGGTGCTGGGTGTGCGGCGGTGGGCCGCGCGTGTGGCAATGTACGTTGCCATGCTGTTTGTGGTCGCGCTCGCCGGGCGCCACTACCAACCTCCCTGGTGGGACCATGCTGCCGACCTGCGCGAGATGCAGGGCAACATGGCTTCCGGCGCGGGCTACGAGGGCACCGACGAATACACGCCGGTCGGCGCCGATGCTTCGGCAGTAGATAAAGACGCTCGTCGCGTCACCGTCGACGGACCTGCTCATGCAACGATCCACGTTTCCCGGTGGGATCCAGAGACCAAACTCTTCACGGCGGAGATGTCAGCCCCGGACAATCTGGCTTTGCGGCTGTTCAACTATCCGGCGTGGCGGGTTGACGTGAATGGACGCCAGGTGCAGGCCGGTACCCGCGAGGCCACAGGGCAAATGCTGGTTCCAGTCGAGGCGGGTACGAATCAGGTGCAGATCACTTTCATTCGCACCTGGGATCGCAGGGCAGGCGGGTGGATCTCGGCCCTCGCGCTGGTATTAGTGTTAGCGCTGCTGCGATGGCCTGTGTCATCCGCCGCCGGCAAAGCGGTCGTGTCGAATCGTCGTGACGAATCAATGATGCGAAGAATTCTCATTGCCACTTCCAATCCCGGCAAACTGCGCGACTTCGCGGGCGCCGCTCTCTGGCACGGAGTCGAAATCGCTGGCATCCCTGACTTCTCTTCGCTGCCGCCCGTCATCGAGGACGGCCTCACATTCGAGGCCAACGCTCGCAAGAAGGCGGAAGCGTACAGCCGGTATGTTCCGGGGGAAACCGTCGTCGCCGACGACTCTGGGCTGGAGATTGACGCGCTGCATGGCGCTCCCGGCGTGCACTCTGCCCGCTACGCCGCCGAGCAGCCCGACAAAGCTGATGCGAACACCGATGACGACGCCAACAACGCGCGGATTCTGCGCGAACTGAAGGGTGTTCCGCTGGCGCAGCGCGCTGGACGATTTGTTTGTGTACTGGCTGCCGCTCGTGATGGCAGGACGCTGGCTACCTTTCGCGGCGCGGCCGAGGGAATCATCCTCGACGCTCCGCGCGGCACGAATGGCTTCGGCTATGATCCGTTGTTCTATTTTCCGCAGATCAAGAAAACATTCGCGGAACTGAGCGCCGAAGAGAAGTCGAAATACAGTCATCGCGGCGCGGCATTCCGCAAGTTTCTAGGTTGGTGTGACGCTGGCGGGAATGTTTAGAATCAACCTACCAGGCTGGGAGCGGGGGCGGGTGGAGGGCAGCGTGGCAGTCCGAAGACGTCTTCTTATATCGCTTCTAGCAAGTATCGTGGCGGCGGTTGTATTGCTGGTTGTAGAACGAGCGACCAATTCAAAACTGCTATTCCTTTTGCAGCTGCCAGGATTCTTTGCCTTCGCCAGTATTTGGGGGATTCACTCTGGCCCAGAAAATCACGCCGTGGGCTATATTGTCTTTGGCGGGGCAAACGCCCTGGTGTATTGGCCGATCGCGTTCGGATTGGGGTTTCTATTTCGACGCAAAGGATCAAGCCGAGCCCCGTAGCCATCTGGTAGTGCGTCAGTTTGGAATTTGCTAGTGTCCTAATAGTGCGCTGCGGTAGACTGTTCGACAGGAGACTGACATGGAAGCCGCCCGGCTTATAGCCCTATTTGTATCCATGTTCGCAGCCTTATTTGTGGCCATTTTCTGTGCGTTTATCAGCGCCTTTGATCTAAGCGGAGAACGAGGAAAAGCTGCGCGGGAGAAGCGTATGGCTGAGCATAGGATGAACGCAAGACTTCTAAGGCTCGACATTTGAAATCTTTTTGTTGTAAGGCCCACGCTTCGCTGGTTTCTGCTTACCTTGACTTCACTTCTCTCCCCGCCTGATAATAAAAAGTTCTCTTATCATCCTTGAACCATTAAGTAGACCGAATACGAACTCATAAGGAGCGATTCGTGGCGTCAGCAGCCAGTTCTGCTGCTCCTGTTGTACCGAAAGTTGAAACTCACGGTGTAGCTCCTCTGCGCGCCGGGCAGGGAACGCAATTTGTATTGCGCCGCCTGCATTCGCTTTCCGGGATCGTCCCCGTGGGCGCCTTCCTGTTCGAGCATATTCTGATTTCCAACTCCACCGCGATCAGCGGCCCTGACGCCTACGCCCGGCAGGTAAGCTTTCTCGCAAATCTTCCGCTGGTATTTTTCCTTGAACTGTTCGGGATCTGGCTGCCGATCTTATTCCACGCGCTCTACGGTTTCTACATCTGGTATCGCGGCGAGGGAAATGTTGTCGAGTATCCCTGGACCGGCAATTGGATGTACACCGCGCAGCGCTGGACCGGCGGCATCGCCTTCGCCTACATCATCTGGCACACCTGGACGATGCGCTTTACCGGAGTCGATCTGCACACCTACCCCAACGCGTCATTCGGCAAGGTGCAGGCCGAAGTATTTCAGACTCCGTTCTTCTTGTTTTACATTGTGGGCTTGAGCGCCGCTTCGTGGCACTTCGCATACGGCATCTGGCTGTTCTCGGCCAAGTGGGGCATCGTTTCCGGAGACAAGGCACAAAAGCGGTTTCTGGTCGTTTGCTTAGCCTTCTTCTTTGTCTTGACCGGCGCGGGACTGGCCAGCCTCACCGCGTTCCGGTCACGCCCGCAGGAGCTCTTCGAGCCGGGAACGGCCGCAATGCAATCGAGCCAAGCCGCGAAGAATCAGGCTGCAAACAACCAATCTGCACCTAATACAGAAGGCCGGTAGACACAGATGATAGAGATATAAAGATGGCAGCTCCAAAAATCATTGTCATAGGCGGCGGCCTCGCCGGACTTTCCGCCGTCATCAAGATCGCCGAGATGGGCGCCAACGTCGATCTGTTCTCCATTGTTCCGGTGAAGCGTTCGCACTCCGTGTGTGCGCAGGGCGGCATCAACGCCGCCAAGAATTTGAAAGGCGAAGGCGATTCGACCTGGCAGCATTTCGACGACACCGTCTACGGCGGCGATTTTCTGGCCAACCAGCCGCCGGTCAAGGACATGTGCGAGGCCGCCCCCGGAATCATCGACTTGCTAGACCGCATGGGCGTTCCCTTCAACCGGACTCCCGAAGGCTTGCTCGACTTTCGCCGCTTCGGCGGGACACTCTACAACCGCACCGCTTTCGCCGGCGCAACCACCGGCCAACAGTTGCTTTATGCACTTGATGAACAAGTCCGCCGTTACGAATCCGAAGGCAAGGTGAAGAAGTACGAACACTGGGAGTTCCTCTCGGCCGTGCTCGACGGAAACCGCGTCTGCCGCGGCATCTGCGCCATGGATCTGCGCAGCATGGAAGTCCGCACCTTCCCGGCCGACGCCATCATCATCGCCACCGGCGGCAACGGCGCCATCTTCGGCAAATCTACGAACTCCGTGGTCTGCACCGGATCGGCGCAGTCCGCGCTCTACCAGCAAGGCTGTTACTACGGCAACGGCGAGTTCATCCAGGTACATCCCACCTGCATCCCCGGTGAAGACAAGCTGCGCCTGATGTCGGAATCGGCCCGCGGTGAAGGCGGACGAGTGTGGGTTCCGAAGACGGCCGGCGACAAAAGAGATCCGAAGGCGATCCCGGAAAAAGACCGTTGGTATTTTCTCGAAGAGTGGTATCCCAAGTACGGCAACCTGGTGCCGCGCGACATCGCGACCCGAGCCATCTTTAAGGTGGTCTTCGAGCACAACCTCGGCATCGACGGCAAGCCCATGGTTTACCTCGATCTGACTCACATCGATCGCAAGATTCTCGACCGCAAGCTGGAAGGCATTCTCGAAATCTACGAGAAGTTTGTAGGCGACGATCCCCGCGACACGCCCATGAAGATTTTTCCCGGCATGCACTACACCATGGGCGGGCTGTGGGTGGATTTCAAGCAGGCGACGAATATCCCCGGCATCTACGCCGCCGGCGAGTGCGAGTATCAGTATCACGGCGCGAATCGCCTGGGCGCGAACTCACTCGTATCGTGCATTTATGGCGGAGGCGTCGCCGGGCCGAACGCGGTGAAGTATGCGCGGGGCTTGCAGGCGCTCGCCGACGGCAAAGGCTGCTTCGAGGCCGAGAAGAAGAAGCAGGAGGAACGCAATTCCCTGCTGATGAACAACTCGGGCACGGAGAATCCCTTCCGGCTGTGGCGCGAGCTGGGCGAGCTGATGACGAAGGATTGCACCGTCATCCGCTACAACAAGAATCTGCAGCAGACGGATGCGAAACTGGTGGAGATGCTGGAGCGCTTCCGCAAAGTCAATCTCAGCGACCGCACGCAGTGGGCGAACACCAGCGTGGTCTTCACCCGCCAGCTTTACAACATGCTGCAGTTGTCACGCGTGATCGCACAAGGCGCGCGTTTGCGCGACGAATCGCGCGGCGCGCATTACAAGCCGGATTTCCCCGACCGCGACGACAAGAACTTCCTGAAGACGACAAAGGCATATTTCGCGCCCGATGCCGATGAACCGATGTTCGAGTTCGAGCCGGTGGATACTTCGCTGATTCCGCCGCGGCCGAGGAAGTATGACGCGGTGAAGTAAACTGAGATGCCCTGTCATCCTGAGCGAAGCGAAGGACCCATGCAATTCGCCGGCGTCGGCAGAGTACATAGGTTCTTCGCTTCGCTCAGAATGACAAGGCACGTTAAGAGCTAAGAACTAATGGCTGATAAATCCGTCATCCTCAAGATCAAGCGCCAGAACACTCCCACTTCCAAGCCGTACTGGGAAGAGTTCGAACTCGCCCACCATCCGGGCATGAACGTGATCTCCTCACTCATGGAGATCGCCGCCAACCCCGTTACCCGCGAGGGCAAGGCCACCACGCCCATCACCTACGACTCGAACTGCCTCGAAGAAGTCTGCGGCTCCTGCGCCATGCTCATCAACGGACGCGCCCGCATGGCCTGCTCCGCCTTGATTGACAATCTCGAGCAGCCAGTCCGCCTGGAGCCTTTCTCAAAGTTTCCCGTGGTCCGTGACCTTGCCGTCGATCGCAGTGTGCTCTTCGAAAATCTCAAGGCCGTCAAGGCCTGGGTTCCGATTGATGGCACCTACGACCTCGGCCCCGGCCCGCGCATGACCGCCGAGCAGCAAGAACAGGCTTATCCCATTTCCCGCTGCATCTCCTGCTGCTGCTGCATGGAGGCTTGCCCGCAGTTCAACGAAGATACGGGCTTCGTGGGCGCGGCCACCATCGCGCAGGTCCGCCTGTTCAATACCCATCCCACGGGCAAGGCGCTGCAGCGCGAGCGCTTGGCCGCGCTGATGGGCGACGGTGGGATTCAAGAGTGTGGCTACGCTCAAAACTGCGTCGAAGTCTGCCCCAAGGATATCCCGCTGACCCGCTCCATCTCCGAGGTGGGAGGCGCCGTGATGAAGCAAGCCCTCGGTGACCTTTTTCGGCGCTGATTTTTGTCACTTCTGCCCTAAAAGCGCACTTCTGCTGCCCCGCAGCAAACGCTAACTGGTTGCTTCCAAGAGCACATGAGTTAGCCGCAATCCCGCACGGGGATGGCGTTTCGCGTGCTCCCATCCCCGGGGAAGAGGTTTGCGGAACCGGCAAGTAACCAGCGGTAACCAGGCAGGAGGTAATGCCTGCCGGAAACTCTGGTAATGAGCGGCCTGCAATTCTGAAGTTGGGGCGCTTGACAGCATGGCTTACAATGTCCGGACGGCTGTGAAGTACGCCGTACGGAAGACTGCGGAACTCATTGAGAACAAAACTACAGCGTGAACTGATTCTGCTTTCGCTGCTGGCTTGCCTGGGCAGCCCGCTGTTTGCAGTGACCGCGACCGCTGTGCACAAGTCTGTCCATCATCACCGGTTCCCCCGGTTGCATTGGACGCTATGGCATCCCATGTTCCGCCCGTCCCACGAATCCCTTTTAGCGCAGAACGCGGAAGTCGATCGCCTGGAATTGCCTCGCATTCAGGACGACGACGAGTTGGAAGCTCTGAAAGCCAGTGGAGCGTTGCAGCCTATCGTCGCAGGTGAGTCTTTGCGCTTCGATCCGCGCCTCGATCCTTCGCGACGTTACTGCCGCCCCTGGACCCGTGACTTTGTCCAGGATATCGCGCAGGCTTATTACAACCGGTTTCACGAACAGATTCAGGTCAATTCCGCAGTTCGCACCGTGAAGGTCCAGAAAAAGCTACGCCGCCACAATCGCAATGCGGCTCCGGCTGAGGGCGATACGGCATCGTCGCATCTTGCCGGCCTCACCGTGGATTTGCAGCGCCGCGGCATGACCCAGGAACAGATTCACTGGATGGAGCACTACCTCTTCTACATGAAGGCCCTTGGACTGGTTGAGCCCGAGGAAGAGCGCCGCCAGTGGGTGTTCCACATCATGGTCTCAGGCCACTACGCGGATTGGCGCGAAACTCAGGACATCATTCCGGTTGATCGCCCCGAGCCCGCTGTCGTCACCGCCGACAGCCGCGCCGAATAGTCACTCACACGGTATACTGCGCTTCGCCGTTGCCAAACGACCAGTTCTCCCACGCCACTTCCACCAGACTGATCATCAGATCCTGCGGCCGCAGTCCGGGATTCTCCGCCAAAATTTCCGCCATCCGCTTAAACAGCTTGCGTTTCTGTGCCAGCTTGCGTCCGGTCGACAGCGTAATCTGCACCATGACGATGTTGTCCGTCCGCTGCACCCCAAGGTACGCGGGGTCATAAATCAGACCGCTCGCCGGATGCTCGGTGATCACTTGGAATCGATCCTGCGCGGGCGCGTCCATAGCCTCCACCAGCGCTCGATGCACTCCGTCCGCCAGCGCCTTTCTGTATTCTTCGGTTTTGCCTTCGCGTAAGGAAATTCGAACTAGTGGCATCGATCCCTCCTCTAGAGTCGTAAGCTGTCGCTAGCCAATGGATGAATCTGTCGCTGGGCGCGATTCATAGGTGAAACCTTACGTGCTCTAATGGATCATGATTGTCCTCATGGCCGGCCTCCCCGGCGCCGGCAAGACTACGCTGGCCCGCGAACTGGCTGCTCGCATCTCCGGTCGCGTGCTTAATAAAGATGAGATCCGCCACGCGCTCTTTTCCGCAGATGAAATCGAATACTCTTCCCGGCAGGACGATTTCTGCCTGCAGGTGATGCTTGAAACCACCGGGCACCTCCTGCAACGTGATCCAACCCTCATTCTTTTTCTCGACGGCCGCCCCTTCTCCCGCCGCTACCAGATCGACAACGTTGTGAACGCAGCCGTCGCCCTGCACCAGACCTGGCGCATCCTCGAGTGCGTGTGCCCGGAAGAAATCGTCAGGCAGCGTCTTGAACAGCAGTCTGCCTCAGAAGCACATCCAGCCGGCAATCGTGGCTTCCAGCTTTACCTTGAAGTGAAATCCCGGTTCGAGGCCATCACGTTGCCCAAGACCGTGATCGACACCAGCCAACCGCTGCAAGATTGCGTCGAGCAAGCGCTGGCGTCCCTGCGCTAATCAGTCTTTCGCGAATCGTGCTTTCTTCCTCGCTCTCCGGCCTATACAATCGTTGACTTGCCCGCGGACTCGCCCGCCGGAGCTCCAACCCTATGACTCACTGCAGAATTCTCCTGCTCTCATGCCTGATTCTTGCCGCCTCCGTCGGCGGTCTCCCAATCCACAAACCCCTCCGACGCCGCCGTCAGCGCCAAAGCACGCGCCATTCACGACTCCGCCATCGTCGTCGACACTCACGCCGACACGCCCCAGCGCTTTCTCGACGAAGGCTTCGACATCGGCTCAACCGATCCCAAAGACATTGGCCACATCAGCCTCGACAAAGCCCGCCGCGGCAATCTGGGTGCGGAGTTCTTCTCCATCTGGGTAGAGCCCTCGACCAACCAGGGCCATTTCGCCAGGCACACCTTCGATCTCATCGACTCCGTCTATGAACAGGCCGCGCGCCATCCCGACCGCATGATGATGGCCTTCTCCGTGGCCGACATCGAGCGCGCCCACAAGGAACACAAACTCGCCGCCCTGATGGGCATCGAAGGTGGCCACTCCATTGAGAACGACATGCACCTGCTGCGCGACTACTACCGTCTCGGTGTCCGCTACATGACGCTCTCCTGGTCGAACACCAACGAATGGGCCGACTCGTCCGGCGACATCAACGATCCTAAAGTAGAGCACCACAACGGCCTCACCGATTTCGGCAAGCAGGTCGTGCTCGAGATGAACCGCCTGGGCATGATGGTCGATATCTCTCACGTCGCCGACAAAACTTTCTGGGACGCAATCGCCACCACGAAGGCCCCCGTGATTGCCTCGCATTCGTCCGCCCGCGCCCTGGTGGACGCGCCGCGAAACATGACGGACGACATGTTGCGCGCGGTAGCCAAGAACGGGGGAGTGGTGCAGGTGAACTTCTTCTCAGGTTTCGACGATCAGACCTATTGGGATGCATCCAGGGCGCAAGCCAAAGAAAAGGACGCGGCCACCCAGGCCTTCATCGAGAAAAAGAAAGCTGATGGACAGCCCGTCACCTACATCGATACGGACCGCATCGAGCGCGAGTGGACAGCGAAACTTCCGCGTCCACCTTTCAAGGTGTTGATTGATCACATCGATCACATTGCAAAAGTCGCCGGCGTCGATCACGTTGGCCTGGGCTCCGATTTCGACGGCGTCAGCGGCGCCACCCCGCAGGGCATGGACTCCGCCGCCGACCTGCCCAAGATCACGCAAGCGCTGCTCGATCGCGGCTACAGCGCCGACGACATTAAGAAAATTCTAGGCGGCAATATTCTGCGGGTTTTCCGCCAGGTCGAGACCGTCAGCCACGAGATGCAGGCCCAGTCGCGTTAGCACGAGCACTTGCCGACGTCTCTGTCGTACAATGCAACGTTACAATCGAACATTACAATCGAACGTTGGCAAACCACGGTGCACGTTTCTGCGCGTGCAAGGAGCACTTATGCGTAATGCCTTTTTAGTTTTCGCGCTGTTTTCAATGTCTGCCCTCGCTGTCTGGGCGCAATCGAGCACCCAGGCCGCGCCTGCGGCCAAGCCGGCCGCCAGCCAAGCCGCCAGTTCACCATGGCGGCGGGCACAACCACCGCCATCATCGAAACCACCGTAGGAAAGCTGACCTGTACTCTGTTTCCAGACAAAGCCCCGATCGGAGTCGCCAACTTCATCGGCCTCGCCACCGGAACCAAGGACTGGAAGAATCCCGCCAGCGGAGTCACTAAGCATGGCGTTCCGCTCTACGACGGAACAATTTTCCATCGCGTGATTCCTGAGTTCATGATTCAGGGTGGCGACCCCAAAGGCGATGGGACAGGGCGATCCTGGATATGAGTTCAAGAACGAGGTCTCTTCCGACCTGCTGTTCGACAAGCCCGGTCGTCTCGCCTACGCCAACTCCGGCCCTAACACCAACGGATCACAGTTTTTTATTACAGAAGACGTTGCTCACAGTGCTCACCTTAGCGGCAGCTACACCATCTTCGGCCAGTGCGACGAAGCCACCGTGACGCTCGTGAAGCAGATATCGCGCATGGCCACCGACCCCAGGAACGACAGGCCATTTCGTCCTGTAAAGATTGTTCACATCACGATTGTTCACGGCGCAGCGGCACCGGCCGCAGCCAAACCCGCGGCTCCGGCAAAGCCAGCAGCGGCCAGCACACCCAAGACGCCAGCCACTCCAAACTGACTCATGTGGAGACAGCCGCCTCGGCTGTCCGCCGTGGCGAAGCCAGGCGGCCAGCAAGCGGCATTCACGCACAACAAACCACTAACGACTGAAAGGACTCCATGACCCGCCAACCCGGACTCTACGCCACCTTTGAAACCAGCGAAGGCAACATCGTCTGCCGCCTCTTCGAAGCAGACGCGCCCAAAACCGTCGCCAACTTCGTGGAACTCGCCGAAGGCAAGCGCGAGTGGACGCATCCCTCGACCCGCAAGAAATCCCAAGACCGCCTCTACGACGGAACGATTTTCCATCGCGTGATCCCCGACTTCATGATCCAGGGCGGCGATCCGCAAGGCACCGGCATGGGAGGCCCCGGCTACCAGTTCGAAGACGAAACCAAAGGCTCGCCCCACAAACTCGACAAAGCGGGCAAACTCGCCATGGCCAACGCCGGCCCCAACACCAACGGCTCGCAATTCTTCATCACGGTTGCCCCCACGACGTGGCTAACAGGCAAGCACACAATCTTCGGCGAAGTCATCGAAGGTCAGGACATTGTTAAGAAGATTTCCGAAGTGCCGCGCAGCCGCCAGGACAAGCCGAACAAGGATGTAGTCGTGAAGAAGGTGACGATCGAGAAGGTATAGACCGATCTCGAAAAGAATGGGACGGGACCGGGAAGGGGCACGACGTTCAGTCGTGCCGTCACGTCGTCAAAGAGATACCCGCGCTTTAGCGCCCGGCTCGTTCTTCGCGCGCTTTCCTAGACCCCAATCACCCCACACAACTCCTTCACCGCCGCCGCGCTCTTATCAAGCCCAGCCTTCTCTTCGGCCGTAAGCTTGATCTCGATGATCTGCTCAATCCCCTTAGCGCCCAGCTTCACCGGCACGCCGACGTAGAGCCCGTTGATCCCGTACTCACCCTGCAAGTACGCAGCGCAAGGCAGAATCTTTTTCTTGTCCTTGAGAATCGCCTCAACCATCTCCGTCGCCGCAGCCGAAGGCGCGTAGTAAGCCGAGCCCGTCTTCAGATACTTCACGATCTCCGCCCCGCCGTCGCGCGTGCGCTGCACCAAAGCTTCAAGCCGGGATTTCTCAATCAACTCGGTAATCGGAATGCCCGCAACCGTGGAATAGCGCGGCAGCGGCACCATCGTATCGCCGTGTCCGCCGAGCACGAACGCCGTCACGTTCTCCACGCTCACCTTCAGTTCGTCGGCAATGAAAGCGCGAAAGCGCGCCGAATCCAGCACGCCCGCCATGCCGACCACGCGCTCGCGCGGAAACCCGCTCAGCTTGTACGCCGCCTGCGCCATTGCATCCAGCGGGTTCGACACTATAATCAAAATGCACTTCGGCGAATACTTCACCACTTCGCCCACCACCGCCTTCATGATGCCGTAATTAGTGTTGAGCAGATCGTCGCGACTCATCCCCGGCTTGCGCGGAATGCCCGCGGTTATCACAACGATGTCGGAATTCGCCGTGTCTTTATAGTCGTTCGTGCCCGTGATATAGGAATCGCGCTTCTCGATCGGCATCGCCTCCAGCAAGTCCAGCCCCTTGCCCTGCGGCACTCCTTCAATAATGTCAATCAGCACCACATCGGCCAGCTCCTTCGAGGCGATCCAATGAGCCGCAGTCGCCCCCACGTTGCCGGAACCTACGATCGTGACTTTCTTGCGCATGTATGAGTCCTTTCAAGAAAATTGAGCCATTGAGTGATTTTGCGATTTAGCGATTGAAGATCAAAATCGCGCCAACGCAGCGAGCGCAATGGCAATCGCTCAATGACGCAATCGCCCAATCGCCCAATGTCTACACCAGCACCGCCGCACCCATATTCTCAATAATGCAGTCCGCGAATTCGCTGGTCTTCACCTTGGTCGCGCCTTCCATCAGCCGCTCAAAATCATAGGTGACTTTCTTCTGCAGAATGGTCCGTTCCATCCCGCCTTCGATCAAATCAGCGGCCTCGTTCCATCCCAGAAAACGGAACATCATCACGCCCGAGAGCATCACTGACCCAGGATTGATCACATCCTTATCCGCATACTTAGGAGCCGTGCCGTGTGTCGCTTCAAAGATGGCGTAGCCGTCGCCAATGTTCGCCCCCGGAGCGATGCCCAGCCCGCCCACCTGCGCCGCGCAAGCGTCTGAAATGTAATCTCCGTTCAGATTGGGGCAAGCCAGCACCGAGTATTCATCCGCCCGCGTCACCACCTGCTGGAAGATCGAATCAGCGATGCGGTCGTTGATCATGATCTTCTTCTTCCACTGTCCCTTGCCGTGCGTGGCGTAGATGCGGTCGAGCACTTCTTTCACTTCCTCTTCCACGGCTCTGCGAAACGCCGGCGGAGCAAACTCCATCCCGGGCTCAACCAATTCAGCATTCTGCGCCACCGTCAGATTCGGATTCTTATCTTTGTTGTCGACGATCCAGCTCTCACGCTCGGTGATTACCTTGTCGCGAAACTCTTCGGTGGCCAGCTCGTATCCCCACTTGCGAAACGCGCCCTCGGTAAACTTCTGGATGTTGCCCTTGTGCACCAGCGTCACGCTCTTGCGGCCGGTCTCAAGCGCGTAACGAATCGCCATCCGCACCAGGCGCTTGGTTCCGGTCACGGAGATCGGCTTGATGCCCACGCCGGAATCCAGCCGCACCTGCTTCTTGCCGCCCTTCAGCATGTCCTTGTTGAGAAATTCAATCAGCTTTGCGCACTCCGCAGTTCCCTCTTCCCACTCAATGCCCGCGTACACATCCTCAGTATTCTCGCGATAGATGACCACGTCCATCCGTTCCGGATGTTTCACCGGCGACGGCACGCCTTTGTAATACTTCACCGGACGCACGCAGCAATAGAGATCCAGAATCTGACGCAGCGCCACATTGAGGGACCGAATGCCGCCGCCGACCGGCGTGGTCAGCGGACCTTTGATGGCGACGCGAAATTCACGAACCGCGTCAACTGTGTCATCGGGCAGCCAGGTGTCGAACTTCGCCTTGGCTTTCTCCCCGGCGAACACTTCATACCACGCCACGCGCCGCTTGCCCTTGTACGCTTTCTCCACCGCCGCGTCGAAGACCCGCCGCGATGCCTTCCAGATATCGCGCCCGGTTCCGTCACCCTCAATAAACGGGACGACCGGATTATCCGGCACGTCGTACTTCCCCCCCGCATACCCAATCTTCTTCCCGTCGGACGGTACTGCAACACCGTTATAAGAGCCCGCCATCCTCACCCTCCCCACACAGTTCGAGCAGCTTTATAAAACTGTTCATTATAAGAGAATCGGTCACCTGTGGCATAATCGGTCCGAAGGCTGGACCTCAGGAGATATCTTCATGTCGCACCTTATCCGCCGCCACTCAACGCTCACCACCTGCGCGCTGGTCTGCCTTGCCTTGTCGACCACCGCCTTCGCCGCTAACAAGCCTGACCGCACGTCATGGGGCCACAACATCAGCATTGGCCCGAACGAGAAAGCCTTCGAACTGATTTGCTTCGGTTGCGACATTCGCGTGCGTGGCCAGGTGGCCGGCGATGTAACCGCCTTTTTCGGCAGCGTGGTGATTGAAGACCAGGGAGAAGTTGCCGGCGACATCACCGTTTTCGGCTCTGATATTCGGCTTGACAAAGCTGTGAAGGTAGCCGGAGACGTGACCGTATTAGGCGGGGAGATTCGTCGCGATCCGCAGACCGCCGTTCAGGGTGATCTAACTGCCTTGGGCGGGCGCGGATGGATTATTCCGATCCTCCTGGCCCCCTTCGCTGTCTTAGGGCTCCTCATCGCACTCGTGGTCTGGCTGATTCAACGCACCCTGAGGCCTTCAACCCGTCCCGTGCCAGCGTAGAGATGCTTTTGCACTACCACCGCCTCGTCCCGAAAGACTTTCGGACGCCCACCGTCATGTAGCGTCCCCAGGGTCCGTTGTTGCCCAGATCGGCCACTCCGAGATTGGTGTCGCGTGCGCCCAGGCGATCGAAAAGGAAATGCTGCGTGATGCGAAACTCGAATCCTTTTGCGATGTAGATTCCCCCTCCCCACGAGTGCTCGATGCCAATCGCATCGGGTGACCACGTATAGAGCGTCTGCGGGATGGTCTTGCCGAACAGAAACGAAGGTGCCCCAAACACCATGAACCGCCGCAGTTGCCCCCGGCCAAAGGGACGCACCTCAAGCATTCCCGACAACATGTAGCGCGCAAACATGCTGCAGGGCGCGCTCGCCCCGCCATACTGCCCGGCGTTTCCCGCACAGAGGTTTGGGTCGATCTCGTTGTGCGGAGGCGCCAGGTCAAGCTGAGCCCAACCCCAAAACATATCGCGAGGGAAGAACATTCGTGGCTGGGCCTCTGGTTGGGCCGATTTCGATGGCATGCCGTGGATCACGTCTCCCGTCACAACCGGGTCCGTGTTTTGCGAACTGCTCCCGGACGCTGTACTCTGTGCCCCGCCCAAAACTGGGATCGATAGAAGAAACGCAAGAATCCATGCCAACCTTTTCATCCGGGCCTCCAGAATTTGTTCTTTGTTCAGAAGAATCTAGAACGGTATCATGCCCCCCAAGTTCTAACCCACATCCAGAAAATTGAGAGTCGTAACCAAATCACGTATCTTGGGAGCGAAATATTGTAATCGTAGGGCGAGAGTGACCCCGGGTCTTACGGTTTGCGGTCTGCAGCCTTCCAGAATTCATATCCAAAATTTTGATTTATTCCATTCGCAGGATTAGTACACAGGCGTAGTAGCCAAAAGGACTTACGATGCAAGCATCTACGGTTTGGCTGGACCGATTGCTTACCCAGAGGCAGCAAAAGTTCCAAAAATCCCATGCCCCAGGAAGTTTCTGTCTCTTATCAGGCCATCAAGAGCAAGGTGTACCGGTTGATCGACGCCTTGGTCGTAGGCGAAAAGACAGAGGTTGAGGTCCAGGAGTCTATCCGCCGCTGGTGGGATCTCATTCACCCCGCCGATCGCCCCATCGCGCAAAAGTATCTCCTCACCGTTCTGGAGCGTTCCGGTCAGGCCCTCGACGCCGTTGAGGAAGGCCTGATGGACGTAACTCAACGGGAGACGGTTCGCCCATCCGATTCGGCTAAGGCCCTCAAGCTGGTCGATCGAATCGTAAAGCAGACTGCCAAGCCCGCATCCCTCAGCACCACCGCTTGAAGCCCGCAAAGATTTTACAAACTCCCGGCTTGCGGTGTCCCCTCGAGCCCAGTATCCTCGAATCTAGCGATCTTAGAATCCGAGCATACCGCTCGCGGCGTCTTATGCGCCAAAGTCCAGTCAGGAGTCACAGATGAGATCTTCCTACCTTCAGTCCCTCTTCACGGTTCGCGCCTATCTTCTCGGCGGAGCACTATTAATCATGGCTGGATCGTTATTCGCTGCATCGAGCATCTACACCTTCACGCTCAACTCCATCGACGGCACCCCCGCCCCGCTGGCCAACTACAAGGGCAAGGTGGTTCTGGTGGTCAACGTGGCCAGCCAGTGTGGCTACACCCCGCAATACAGCGCCCTCGAAGCGACGTACGAGAAGTACAAAGACCAGGGCTTCGTCATCCTAGGCTTCCCTGCCAATAATTTCGGAGCACAGGAACCCGGCACCAACGAAGAAATCAAGACCTTCTGCACCCGCAAATACAGCGTGACCTTCCCCATGTATTCGAAGATTTCCGTCAAGGGCGCCGACCAGTCTCCGCTCTACACCTACCTCACTAAAGACACCGGCCCCGGCATCACTGGCGAAATCAAGTGGAACTTCACCAAGTTTCTGGTCGACCGCAACGGCAACGTGGTGCAGCGCTTCGAACCAGCGGTCACCCCAGATTCGAAAGAAGTGATCGCGGCGATTGAGAAGCAGTTGAAGCCGTAGTCCCTTCCGCCACGGTGCCCGTTTGACCTGCTAGCTGTTAGCTTGCGGGTCCAGCAAACAGCAGCAGATTCCCATCCGGATCCTTGACCACGAAATTCTTGGCGCCCCATGGCTGTTTTTTCAGCGTCTGGTGAAAGGCCACACCAGCGGATTGAAACTCAAGAAACAGCAGCTTGATCTCGTCCGCTGTAGCGACGGTCATAGATACTGACAGCAGTTCCTCCCGATCTCGGACTGTCGATTCGATTACCGCTTGCTCAACACACCGTAGATTCAGACGCGCCGCATCGCGACCCACCTGCGCAAAATAGGGAGGTTTGCCGTAACTGAATACGACCGAAAAGCCTAATCTCTCACGGAAAAATTCGCATGATCTCTTGATATCGGTGACGAACAGTTGCGGCTCTGCACTGACAATCGTTACTTTGGAGGGCGATGATTTCACTTTTAGCGACGTAGTCGAGAGTCCAGTTTTCAGGGCTTGCCAACTATCGAAGCCTTTCTGTCTTGCGACCATTTCTTGCGCATCGCTGAGCTTGAAGCTCGCCGCAAGAATCTCGGAGTCGGGCATATTCAGGAAACGAGGCAAATACCCGCGGATTTCTGCCGCGACGGGATAGTGCCGTTCGCGATGCCACCGCAATATCTGTTTGGCTTGCTTTTTGAAGTTCTCTAGATTGGGCATGTAGGCCTCCACGATGAGATCGTAGGTGGGCATTGCCCTTCGGCGACGTGCCGTTGCATCCTACATGCGCAGATGGCAGTATCTGCGACCGTGTCAATAGTTGTCAATTGGAGAACGACGCCGCGCTACAGGCGTTGCGCCGGGATAGATGATTGACGGTCAAAAAAGGAATCTCTCCTTCAGCCAGCCCTTAATCGTCGTCTGCGCCTTAGACGACCAGCCGCCCTGCTACAATTCGGTTCGCAAGGCAGCCAAAGCCAAATGCTGCGTCGTTCTCAGATTGCGCTCCTGGTTGAACTGGCCACTGACCACTGGCCACTGACCACTGCCCCATGGACTTCGACCAACTCCAAACCTTCCTCGAAGTAGCCCGCCACGCCTCGTTCTCCCGGGCAGCGGAGAAGCGTTTCCGCACCCAGCCCGCCATCTCCTCCCAGATTCGCGCCGTCGAGGACGAAGTCGGCGCCAAGCTCTTTGACCGCTCCGGCGGCAAAGTCTCTCTCACCGCAGCCGGCAAGTCCTTCCAAAAATACGCACAGGAAACCCTCGACGCCCGCAAGGCCATGCTCACCTCTCTCGCCGAAATGGAGCACGTCCCCCGCGGCGCCATCACCGTAGGCGCCAACGAAGGCACCTGCCTGCACATCCTTCCCGAGGTCTTCGCCGATTTCAAAAAGCAGTATCCCGACGTCTCGGTCAACATCAAGCGCGCCGACTACGCCAAAGTTCTCGAGTCGGTCACCGACAATTCCGTCGATTTCGGTGTCGTTTCCCTGCCCGTAAAAGACAACCGCCTCACCGTAGTCCTCATCCATCAGGATGAGCTGGTCATCATCGCCCCGCCGCACCACCCGCTGGGTAAGATGAAGTCGGCTCCCGTGGGAGACCTGGCCAAGTATCCGCTGGTCCTCCCCAAAGCCGGCCACACCCGCGACGCGCTCGACGAACTATTTCGCGAGCGCCGCTTGAAGCCGAACTACAGTATGGAACTCGATTCCAGCGAACTCCTGAAACGCTTCGTAGCGGCCGGCGTCGGCGTCGGCTTCATCGCACGCTCCAACGTGCAGGAGGATGTTCGCGCCGGCTTTCTGACTCGCCATCCCCATGGCCGACGCCCGACTTCGCCGCGACCTGGCTCTGGTTTTCCGCAAGGATAAGGCTCTCAGCCGCGCCGCCCTCGCCTTCATCGAGATTGCCAAGAAACACAAATCCAGCGATGCATCGCGCCCAGATCGAAGTAGATGAAGACCTTCCTCAAGGATTTATCGCGCGTTCCCTGCTCTGCTTCCCTGCTCTTGATCGTTCCCTGTTTCTCGGCCCTCGCGCAAGTTCAATCCCCGTCCGGCAAGGCCGGCAGGGCCAGCCACCCGTCTCCTACAAGCTCATCGCAGTCAAAGTAACCGGCAGCAAACGCTTCACTCCGGAAGAAGTCGCAGCCGCCAGCGGATTGCCCATCGGCACCGTCGCCCACGAGGAGGATTTCAAGAAGGCAGCCCGCCAACTCGGCGAGACTGGAGCCTTCGGCGACATCACCTACACTTACTCCTACTCGTCAGCCGGCACCAAGCTCGATTTTCACGTCACCGACGCCGACAAGTTTGTCCCTGCCCGCTTTGCCGACTTCGTCTGGTTCACCGACGAAGAACTGCTCCACAAGCTGCACGAACGACATTCCACTTTTCAACGGAGAATTGCCCACGAACGGCCGTTTACCTGACCAGGTTTCGGACGTTCTCCAGGCCATGCTGGTCGAAAATCGCGTCCCCGGCCACGTCGAATACGCAGCGCACCAACGGCAAGGATGAGCGACTCGAATCGATTGTCTATAACGTCGCCGGCGTGAGCATTCGCATCCACGACGCCGAGTTCCCGGGCGCGGGAGCAGGCGAGTTGCCCATGCTCCAGGCTGCCGCGCAAAAACTTTCCGATCGCGAATACTCCCGCGATTACATGAATAACTTCATCGAGCACGACCTCCTGCCCATCTACCATGAGCAGGGATACCTGAAGGCCTCGTGCGCTTCGGCTCACCCCAAGGTCATTAAACCGGACGCCTCCGACTCCATCGACAATAAACAGCCACCCACCTTCGTCGAGGTCATCGTTCCCCGTCACTCCCGGCCTCCAGTACAAGCTCACGAAGTGGGATTGGTCGGGCAATAAAGAGATCCCGAGCGACCAGCTTGACCCGTTGCTCCACGCCCGGCCGGACCAACCGGCGAACACGGTTCAACTGGAAAACGATCTGCGAGCGGTCCAGACTGCTCTACGGCTCACGCGGATATATCCTGGCCAGCGATCAAGGTGAACGCCGAATTCGACGACGTCATGGGCGGCGTGGCTTACCACCTTGTCGTCCAGGAGGATTCCCTCTACCGCATGGGCGAGCTCCAATTCCGCGGTCTCGACAATAGTCTGACCGCCCGGCTGCGCGCCGCCTGGAAGATCCGTCCCGGCGAGGTCTACGACGCCACTTACCTCAAGCAGTTCCTGCCTCAAGCCAGAAAGCTGCTCCCACCCACCCTCGACTGGGAAGTCGACCCCCACGTGACCGCCATCGCTCGTGACAAAACCGTAGACGTCGATCTGCAATACACGGCCAAGGCCGCGCAGTAAAGCGAGCTCGCCTGTCCGAAAAAACGCAGCTCGACCTGTAACCTCTGGCCGCGCGTCGATCGATCTATCGGCATCGTAGTATCAACGTGGTGGGCGGCTTTCGATCATCTCCCCTAGACAGCCCCAAACAAGACTCGGTTCCAAGGAGAATCAAGCATGAATCGTGGTTCACGGTGGTTCCAAGCAGTGGCAGCCGTCATCTTCTCAGCGACGGTATGTTTCCAGCCTGTCTGCTTTTGCCGCCGGCAAGCAGACCTTTACCGGCGAGGTTGGCGACGCCATGTGTGGCCGGCAGCACATGGAGGGAACAGCAGCCGATTGCACCCGCACCTGCGTCGGCAAAGGTTCCAAGTTTGCATTGGTCGTGGGCGAGAAGATTTATATCTTGGACACCACCGACAAGACAGCTCTGGCCACGCTCGACAAGCAAGCCGGCAAGAATGCCACCGTAACCGGCACCTTGGACGGGGACACCATTACGGTGAGTTGCGGTCGCCGCCAAGTGACATTGACGAACTCGCCGATGAATGACTCGACGGCCGTTCCGGAAATCCGAAAAGCAGCATTCTTATTGTTGACCGCGACCGAACCTGTGGTACAGTAAGGCGGTTTTGCCCGGCGCCCTCCCCCTAAACGGACCGGGCACGGTGGCGGGAACCCGCGCCAGCGGTTTCCCGCCATTTTTTCTCTCCTCGGCGTGAAATTCATCTTTCCTTTACAAACCATTGTGTTAAATTGTGCATTCTCCATCTCAAATTTTTTCGTGCCGGAGGTAAACAGCGTTGGGCAAAGACATGGTTCCCAAGCGGATGTTCTTCACCAAGGGAGTCGGAAAACACCGCGAGCGGTTAACATCCTTCGAATTGGCCTTGCGCGACGCCGGTATCGCAGCCCAGAACCTGGTCCGCGTCTCTTCCATCTTTCCGCCAAACTGCAAGATGCTCGCGCGCAAAGAAGGCGTGAAGTATCT
Organism: uncultured Acidobacteriaceae bacterium; assembly: GCA_963770235.1. Taxonomy (GTDB): domain Bacteria; phylum Acidobacteriota; class Terriglobia; order Terriglobales; family Acidobacteriaceae; genus Sulfotelmatobacter. The sequence continues at coordinate 149,137 of CAVYOW010000001.1, forward strand.
CAGTCCCGGCGAAGTCGTGTTCGCCGTAGTCGCCGAAAACTCCACCCACGAAGCCCACCGCCTGTTAGCCTCTTCGATCGGCGTAGCCATCCCCGCCGACAAAAACACCTACGGCTATCTCAGCGAGCACCACTCCTTCGGTGAGACCGAAGACGCCGCCGGAGAATACGCCGAAGAACTAGCCGCCGAAATGCTGGCCACTACGCTGAACGTAGAGTTCGACCCCGACCGCTCCTGGGACGAAAAAAAGCAAATCTACCGCCTCTCCAACAAAATCGTCCGCACCGCCAACGTCACGCAATCGGCCGTAGGCGACAAGCGCGGCCTGTGGACCACAGTAATCGCCTCAGCAGTCCTGATCTTCGACTAGGACCTGAAATCAAGGCCGGGTGACGGGTGCCCCATTTCTCGCGTCTTTTGCGAGAAGTGGGATTCCACGGAAGCTAAATCCTAGGGTTTTCGATTTTCCAAGCCAGCGAACGGTTTGGGAAAGGCACGACTTCAGTCGTGCCCTGCAGATTCGATCGCGACCAGCGTCTCTCCAACTTTGTCATTCCGAGCGCAGCCGGAGCGCTAGCGACGGCGGAGTCGAGGAACCTGCTGTCCGCTGCGGCGCCACCGGTCTCGCGTGGAGAACGAACGGGAGGACTTACAAAGGCTTGCGCGACCGTGGAAGGGCGGCGCTTCAGCGCCGCATCAAGCGGGCCAAATGACGCGGGCTTCCCTTTGTCATCCTGAGCGTAGCCGTTTTTCAGGCGTAGCGAAGGATCTCCCGCTTAGCCGGCCTGATGCCGGGTGCCCCACTTCTCGCGTCCTTTGCGAGAAGTGGGATTCCACGGACGCCAAATGCTTAGGACTTTGACTTCCGATTCCCGCCGAGGGATCGGAAAGGGCAGAGGGACCGGGAAGGGCACGACTTCAGTTCTAAGCCTGCCCTGAGCAAGCGAGGCGCGCCGAAGGTGCCGTTAGAGACCGCGAAAGACAAAGGCTTCAGCCCCTGAGGCGCTCCTTCGCGATCCGATTCAGGACCCATATGCCGGGTGCCCCACTTCTCGCGCCCTTTGCGAGAAGTGGGATTCCACGGACGCCAAATGCTTAGGACTTTGACTTCCGATTCCCGCCGAGGCATCGGAAAGGGCAGAGGGACCGGGAAGGGCACGACTTCAGTTCTGAGCCTGCTCTGAGCAAGCGAAGCGCGCCGAAGGGTGCCGTTCGAGACCGCGAAAGACAAAGGCTTCAGCCCCTGAGGCGCTCCTTCGCGACCCGATTCAGGACCCATATGCTATAATTGCACTTTAGTAACCCCTCAGCCCTCCCAAATGTAACCTTCCGTTAACACCCTTCCCGTATCATAGAACTGTAGGGAAAATACGATTTAGGCAAGAGGAACACCTTTGGATAACGATACCCGTAGACAAAAGCAGCAAGCACTCATAACCGAATTGTTGGAAAGAAAGATCCGCCTGCACGCCCAGCAACTCTATGACAAGCGTGGTCAGACCGAAGGCTTCGCCCTGCAGGATTGGGTGGAAGCAGAATCCCAAGTGCTACAAAACACCATCCTGGCCCCGCTCTACCGCAAGACGCGCGACACCTCATCCTCAGAAACCGAAGCCTAGCGGAAGTCATCACAAGCCATGTGGGGACAGCCGCCCTCGGCTGTCCAGGCGGCCCAGCCTAATCGGGCCGCAGCGCATGAGTCGCCAATAGCCCATCAACACACTCGACCGCTTGCACCATCGCGGACCACCTGCCAGACTCGAGTAATCTGATTCTCAGAGCAAAATAAAGAGTGTGGCCATCTCTGGCCGCCATTCCTACCGCCTGCACGACCGTGGAAGAGCGGCGCTTCAGCGCCGCGTATAGGCTCAAAGAAATAACCCGGGCTTCAGCCCCGGTGGTCGTTTTTCTCCGTGCCCGCCTGCAAAATCCCGAAGCGATTTCACTTCTTTGCCGCAGCCGTCTTCCCCTTACCCGCCCTGCTCCCCTTCTTATCCAGCCGCTCCAAGCACCGCAGCCACAATCAGCGGCAAACCCACGGTAGCGTCCACAAAAACTTCCCCAAACCTCCCACCCTCCGCCGGAGGCACGAACTTCCCCCACGAAATCGCCTCGCTATAAGGACTCCCCGACAACCCTCCCCAGTAAACCGGCTCCGGACAAATCCGCAGCCCATAGTGATACCGCTTCAGCGGAATATTCTCCCCCAGCCGCCGGTGCCGCAATTCGCAGAACGGACCAAACTGCTGCGACCAGTTCCGCGGCACTCCACCGCCAATGGTCAGAATGCCCAAGCTTCTTCTGCCGCAGCAAAGTCGCCGCAAAGTGCTCCAGATCGAGGAACGGATCAAACCGTATCTTGTGCCTCCCGGTAGATTCCCGCATGCGATTATTCAGAGCCGTATCCAGCCCCATTTCCGAATCGCTGAACGCCGGCACAAACACTGGAACGCCCTTGTCGTGCGCCGACTTGAGAATTCCCCGCTCCCGAACGTTCTTAGCCAGATAAGCTCCAATTGCATGATTCAGCTTGTAAGAGCACATCACCTCATTGTGGTCCCAACCCTCCAGCACCGTCGTCATCACTTCTTCCACGTCGTCGAGGTTCTGCTCCGGCTCAAGCGTGTCATACACCCGGTTGTAACCCTGCTCATAAAGCTCCTCGTCCGGAACCTCCGGGTTATACCGAAAGTGCGCGCGCCCGGTAGCCTCGACCAGCCCGTGAGCCATCAGCGCTCCAGTTGAAACCACAGCATTCACAATGCCCCGATCAATCAACTCAGTAACGATCAGCCCCTGCTTGGCCACAGTCATCGCGCCCGAAAGCGTCATCACGACGAAACAATCTTCATCGCGAGCCATCGCCTCCAGCACGTCGGCCGCTTCCCCGAGCTGCCGCCCGGTGAAAGCCGTCTTCGACATAGCCCGCACCAGATCGTCGATCGACTTCACCTTGCCCAGATCCAAAGGCTCCAAAGGAATCAGCCGGTCTTCAATCGGATTATGCAGATGACGCTCCACCCCGTCACCCCCGTGTCCAGAACTACCGTGAGACTTTCCCGCAGGATGTCCGCCGCCATGATTACCCTGTTTCAAGATGACGCCTCCAAACTCGATTCGTAAGTCTCCCGAGGAATTACTTTACAGGAACAGAATGAAGGGATGCCACGATTGCCGGGTGCCCCACTTCTCGCGTCCTTTGCGAGAAGTGGGATTCCACAAACCCAGCCCCTAGGGATTTCCCTCGCGAGCCGTCATCGCACCGTCATCCTGAGCGTAGCCGCTTTTCAGGCGGAGCGAAGGATCTCCCGCTCTCCCGGCCCGCCGCGCAAGCCCAAGCATGCGGCCGTCATCCGCCCCATCGTCTCCCGCGAACGACCAACGACCAGCAACGAATGCTATATTGTTCGCGAGGATTGAAGCGTGCCCCCTGACAAATTCCGCGTAGCCCTCGTGCAGATGTCGTGCGGCCCCGACCCAGAGCAGAATCTCCAAAAGGCTCTCGAACGCACAGCCGATGCCGCCGGACGCGGCGCCCAGGTAGTCTGCCTCCCCGAACTCTTCCAGACCCAGTACTTCTGCCAGCGCGAAGACCACTCCCTGTTCGATCTCGCCGAACCCATCCCCGGCCCCAGCAGCGAAAAGCTAGCCGCCGCCGCCCGCCAGCACGGAGTCGTCCTGATCGCGTCGTTGTTTGAGAAGCGCGCCCCCGGCATCTATCACAACACCGCCGCCATTTTCGATTCCAACGGATCTCTCAGCGGCCTCTACCGCAAAATGCACATCCCCGATGACCCGCTCTACTACGAAAAGTTTTATTTCACTCCCGGCGATCTAGGCTTCCGCGCCCTCGACACCACCGTCGGCCGCCTCGGCACGCTAGTCTGCTGGGACCAATGGTTTCCCGAAGGCGCACGTCTAACCGCTCTCCAGGGCGCATCCATCCTCTTCTATCCCACAGCGATCGGCTGGCATCCCGCCGAAAAAGCCGAGTTCGGCGCAGCCCAGCACGACGCCTGGCGCACCATCCAGCGCGCCCACGCCATCGCCAACGGCGTCTACGTAGCGGTGGTCAATCGCGTAGGCTTCGAAACCGGCAACATCCGCGGCAAGTCCGCCCCCGGTCACGGCCTCGAATTCTGGGGCGCATCGTTTTTCTGCGATCCCTTCGGCCGAGTCCTAGCCGAAGCCTCCCACGACCGCGAAGAAATTCTAATGGGCGACGTCGACCTGAAGGCCCTCGAAGACATCCGCCGCAACTGGCCCTTCCTCCGCGACCGCAGAATCGACGCCTACGCCCCCATCACCAATCGTCTGCTCGATGGACGGTAAAAAGCTCGGCTCACGGCTGCGTTGAGGTTTGTCCTCAGATTAGCCAGAGCGCGACCTAGCGTGTCGCGATTCGCGACAAAGTCAGCGGCCCTGATGACCAACGCTGAAGAAATCCCAGCATCACGCCGCAGTTCGGCATGTCTGCGAATTGTTCGAGCTGGTTCAAGGAACAGCGAAGCCCGTAGTAAAGCAGGCAACCCGGACTCCCACGGTGCAACGAGCAGAGAAGCCAAGTGTCGCCTCGCTTACCGAAGAGCAGAAGGACGAGCCGCAATCATCAGGAGAGATGGGAGGACGAAATCGAATCCGCCACGCAAGCTTCGCTTCCCAACGCTGGGAACACTGCCTGGAATTATCGAGTGCTCACTTGCGAGAGGCGAGTACGTTTCAAAGAGTGCAAACACGATCAAGCAAAGGACGCAGATGACATTTCGGATTTGGATCAACAAGCGGACTTTCTGAATTTCAAGGCTGCAGAATGTCACTCTCAGGACTCAACGCGCGATTTATCATCCCGTGCAATAAACTACCTCCATGCGCGTCCAATCATTCAAGTAATACTTTAAGAATGTCAGCCCCGCAACCCCGCCGCTCGGCTACCGCATGCCCGCCGAATGGGAGCCCGCACGCCGCCACCTGGCTGGCCTGGCCCCACTATCACGGCGATTGGCCCGGAAAGTTCGAACCCATCCCCTGGGTCTACACCGAAATCATCCGCAATCTAGCCCGCCACGAGCGCGTCGAACTGATAGTCAACAACGCCGCCGCAGAACGCCAAGCCCGCAAGCTGCTAGATCGATCCAGTGCCCCGCTAAAGAACGTCCGCTTCCACCGCTGGCCCACCAACCGAGTCTGGCTCCGCGACTCCGGCTGCATCTTCGCAACAGAATCCTCAGGACAAAGAGATCGGGAAGGGCACGACTTAAGTCGTGCCGTTAAAGACAGGAAAAGGACGCGGGCTTCAGCCCCTGAGGGTCGTCTACTAGCAACAAACTTCCGCTTCAACGCCTGGGCCAAATACTCGAACTATCGCCAGGACGAAAAAATCGGCACCCAAATGGCGACCACCGCCCAAGCCGAAGAAGTCCGCCCCACCCACCACAACACCCGCGTAGTCCTCGAAGGCGGCTCCATCGACGTCAACGGACGAGGCACCCTCCTAACCACCGAAGAATGCCTGCTAAGCAAGGTCCAGCAGCGCAATCCCAACCTGCAGCGCAAAGACTATGAAAAAATCTTCGCCGACTACCTCGGCGCCCCGCACGTGATCTGGCTAGGCAAAGGCATCCACGGCGACGACACCCACGGCCACGTCGACGACCTAACCCGCTTCGTAAATCGAGACACAGTAGTCACCATGGTCGAGCGCAATCCCAAAGATGTAAATCACAAGCCCCTAAGCGACAATCTCAGCCGCCTGCAATCCGCCCGCGATCAGGAAGGCAAGCCGCTGAACATCATCGAACTCCCCATGCCCGGCCCCGTAGTCTTCGAGCAGCGCCGCCTGCCCGCCAGCTACGCCAATTTCTACATCGCGAACGGCATCGTGCTGGTCCCAGTCTTCAACGATCCCAACGACCGCATCGCCCTGAACACGCTGGCGACGCTGTTCCCCACAAGAGAGATCGTCCCAATCTATTCCGGCGACCTGGTCTGGGGACTCGGCACCATGCACTGCATGACCCAACAACAACCAGCGTGATCAGTACCGGGTACGGAGTACCAAGTTGCAGCCGGGCGGCCCATCTTTGTCCGGGTGCCCCATTTCTCGCGCTTTTTGCGAGAAGTGGGATTCCACTACGTCCGCCCTCTTTGGATTTTGATGTCTGCCGATAGCGCCCCGCGGCCGGGTGCCCCATTTCTCGCGCTTTTGCGAGAAGTGGGATTCCACTACGTCCGCCCTCTTTGGATTTTGATGTCTGCAATAGCACCCCGCAGCGGACAAACCACACACCGCACCTTAACTCCCACACTTCGGCACACAGCCGGAATATCCCCCACTCCCCGCCCCTTCCGCGGACAATCCAGCAAGCACCAAGCCTCCCGGTATTTTTCAAATCGCGCCCGCGTCGACCCCGGATTAAACCACAGCTTCACCAACCCCTCCGCCCGCTCGATCGGGATGACATACCACACGTCCAAAGGCACAACATGCACCACCACAAAATCCATGTCTTCTTTCGTAAACGGCTTGCCGTTCCCTCCCGCTCCCGCCTGATATTTCGACCCCTCGCAATACGACCCGCCCTTCACCTGCACCCGCCAAAACCCCTTCCCCCAATCCACCACAAAGTCATAGCGTTCGCTGTCACCCCAGGGCTTGCACACCGGAATCCGCAGCCTGCAAACCCGAGCCAGAAACGCCGCCTCCACCGCTTCCCCCATCCGCTTGTTGGTATCGTCCGCCACCGCCTGCAGGTCGATCACTTCCCTCGCCCGCCCCACACCCGAATTGTCGTTGTTCTTTTCCATAAACAAGAAAGGCGCAGCCCGTAGGCCACGCCTGAGAAACACTCTTTTGCAATATTCCGACTCTAATCCCGCACCGGGTGCCCCACTTCTCGCGTCCTTTGCGAGAAGTGGGGATTTTGATCTCCCGTCCCGCTCCCTTCATCGCCGCCCCAAACACAAACGGCGCAGACCCAAAGGCCCGCGCCGCTGTTTCAACCCTATAATACAATTATATCATCCCGCAAAGCGTAAAACCGCCACCTTAGCCCTACCTATTTCTCCCACCGAATCAATAACATAGTCCAACAATCGCCGCCGCAAGGGCTTGACAAGATTTTCGCGGGATGGCGGAAACAGCGCTTTCGACGAAATGAGAGCATTATTTTTTACAGAGGGGGCAGCTGTGACGTCCGACACTGCCAGTACCCGCGTCCATCCCTAAACTCTTGTCATTCCGAAGCGCGCTGAAAGCGCGCGAGGAACCTGCTGTCCCTTGGAGCGGCAATGGCGCGCGAGCGACGCTACTACGTTTACATCATGGCAAGCAAGAGCCGAGTGATCTATGTCGGCGTGACCGGATTCCTCATGGCACGAGTCTTGCGGCACAAGGCCGGCGAAGGCGGAGCGTTCACTTCAAAGTATCGCGTACACCGGCTAGTCTATTTTCACGGCTTTCAGAACGTGGGTGACGCCATTGCACGGGAGACAGAGATCAAAGGCTGGCGGCGAGAGAAGAAAGTGGCGCTGATTCGCACCAACAATCCAACCTGGGAAGATCTGGCCGAGGACTGGGGAGGGCCGGCCGTGTTGAAGGTGTCAGCAAAAGCAGGTTCCTCACCGGGCTATCGCCCGATTCGGAATGACAAAAGTTCGGGAACGCTGTAAGAAATAGGAACACCGTAAGAAATAAGAACGCCGTAGGAAATAGGAACGCCGTAAGAAAAAACTCTTGTCATTCCGAAGCGCGCTGAAAGCGCGCGAGGAACCTGCTGTCCCTTGGAGTGGCAATGGCGCCCGAGCGGCGCGACGAGATCCCGAAACACATCGTTGTCATCCTAATCAGGCTGCACCATTGCCGATGGAGCCTTCACTTCCCGTTGTGGCAGGTGTATGCTGTCAGTCCAGCGAGTACAGGGGAACTTCGGTGACACCCGGAAATCCACTCTGGTTTCTCGATCTGGTTTCGCTGCTGTCGCAGCCTGCTCCAAAATCGCGCCGCGAGAAGCAGATCATTCGGGTTAGAAAGCGCAGGCGGCGGCGCACCACAGAATCAATCCTGGAGCACGAACCGACCGTTTCCGAAAAACACTTTCAAGACGTGGGCCTGCTCATGATGCTGGCCTCTAGCCTCCTGCTTCTCAGCTTATTCGTCCCGCCAAGAATGGAGCAGGATCGGCCATACCACTACGAGCGAGGGCAGGATATCCACTACAGCGACGGGCGGAGTGTGCACACTATTCCCACATGGAAGCGCGTGGACGACTAGAGAAGGCAAAAGGGATTGATGTGACGGTGTAAAATCGCCCAATATCAGGCCGGCGAGTACAGGGGAACTTCGGTGACACCTGGAAATCCACTCTGGTTTCTCGATCTGGTTTCGCTGCTGTCGCAGCCTGCCCCTCCACCAACTCCTCAGCCCGTCCGAGTGAATCTCATTCCAATCCGGGAATGGAAACGCGACTGGAAGGTTTCTCGGTTGTTGCGGCCACCCGTCAGGCGTCGTCACCGCCGCCGTCGTCGCCGCCTGATCTCAAAAATAAGGCGCTACGCATTGTCCATTCCGGACAAACAGTACGTGTTCCTCGGCGCAGTTACGCTTTTGTTGGCCGCCTTGCTAATCGTTACCGCCCCCCGCCACGGAAAAGCGAACCGGATCACCCGGATCACCCGGAGCACTACGGGCAGACCGAGGAAAGTCTCGCGGTCCCAGATCCAGCCCTCGCGCCTATAGCTGGCAAAGTTCGAAATTCTGCGTAAGCTCCAGGCGTCACGTGGCCGAGCGCACCTCGCTTCGCCAACCGACAAGTCACCGCGCAGTTTCGACCGTAAGCTTCAACCCCACCGCCCTAGTCACGGCCACCAGCGTGGACAGCCGAGGCCTTCCCCGCGCCGCCAACTCTCGACGCAGCCCCTCGCGATCGGTCCCAGCGGCTTTGGCCACCTTGGTAATGCCGCCCCTGGCCTCGGCGATGCGGCGCAGCGCAATCCGCAACACAGCGGGTTCTTCGGTGTCTTCTAGCGCGGCCTTCAGGTACTCCACGACAAATTTGCGATCCTCGCGCAATCGGCGAATCATCCACTCGTCATGCGACACGCTCGTTATATCTTTCCTTTTGCGTTTCATTGTTATGCGTGTCCTCGGCATCACCACACCCCAGCCCCTTCAGGGGCGGCATTCATTAGCCCCGGACGTAAGTCCGGGGTGCGGGCGCGACAAGGAACCGAGTCCCGCAGGGACGGCACCAACACTCACATTACTTTTCATCGGTTCGGAGCAAGAAGGACTTTAAGCTGAAAGCTGAAAGCTACTTCCGATACTGCGTAGGCGACGGACCTTTTTCCAGCGTCTCGCGGTCCCAGATCCAGCCCTCACGCGTATAGCTGGCAAGCTCGAAATCCTGCGTAAGTTCGAGGGCATCCACAGGACAGGCGTCCTCGCACAGCCCGCAGAACATGCAGCGGCTCAGGTCGTAGGTAAAGTTGGTAAGTTCCTTGCGGCGGGTGTGCTCGTTGCGCTCACTCGACACCACGATCAGATTCTCCGGGCAGGCCACGGCGCACAGGTCGCAGGCAATGCACATGGTCTCGTCGGTATCCGGATTCACGTTCAGCCGCGGCGCGCCCCGATAGCGCTCGGCCACCTGCGGCCGCTCCATGGGATATTGCTCGGTATAGATTTCCTTCGGATCCTGATAGCGGAACGTAACCTTCAATCCCTGCAGAAGGTCGATCAAAAAGACTTTGCGGAACAGGCTCTGCATCCCCATGACGCGCTTAGCATAACAGGTGCCAGTGGCCAGTGGCCAGTGGTCAGTGCCTCAGTGAGCAGAAGCGCCCATGTGGGGACAGCCGCCCTCGGCTGTCCGTCGAGCGAAGCTCGACAGTTTTTCGACGCCACCTTCTCCACCGTTTCGGTTACTGGCAACAGTCATGCGTCCGGGAACTTTTTCAGCCTCTCTCCCGTACTTGAAACCAGAGGATGCCATGCGAGCCTATTTCGCCAACTTGACCCCCAAAACCCGGATGCTGCTCGCCCTGCCCGCACTCGCGATCGCCTATACCCTGGTGACCTGTGTGTTGCCGGCACTGGTTCGGGCCGTCGTGCCCGATGTAGTGCGCTCAGTACTAAGCCTGCTCTGATCGGACCTGCCGTGGGGACCTCGAACCGTGTGGAGACGGCCGCCTCGGCCGTCCCGTTCCAACCGAATCACTTCGAGTGATACCCTGCTGCCTGGAACCTTCCGTGCCGACGACCGGACCGCGAACCAACGACGAACTCTGGATGGAGGAAGCTCTACGCGCCGCGCAGCGCGCACTCGAAGCCGGCGAAGTCCCTGTCGGAGCCGTAGTCGTGTGCGGACGGACGAATCGTCGGCCGCGGCTGGAACCGCAACATCACCGACAACGATCCCACGGCTCATGCCGAGATCGTCGCCCTGCGCGAGGCCGGTGCAACTCGTCGGTAACCATCGTCTCGTCGACTGCGACCTGTTTGCTACAATTGAACCGTGCCCAATGTGCGCCGGAGCCCTGGTGCATTCGCGGATCAGGCGCCTGGTCTACGGCGCCGACGATCCCAAAGCGGGCGCCGTGCAATCGGTAATGCAGGTGCTGAATCACCCGCAACTGAACCACAAAGTAGAAGTCCGCAGCGGAGTCTTGGCAGGCCGCAGCGCAGAACTTCTACAAACGTTCTTTAAAAACCGCAGGTAGCGGTCGCGGCCACTGGCCACTGCTTTCCGGAGAGGTGCGTGAGCGGTTGAAACGATCCGCCTCGAAAGCGGACATACCTTAACGGGTATCGTGGGTTCAAATCCCACCCTCTCCGCCATTCATTCTTGATTGGATTGGATTTCGGTTGGGGCGCGAGTGTGGCTTACCTTACTTTGGCTGACTACCTGATTGCTTGTGCTCTGCCCGCCTTCCGTGACAGTCCGCCTGATGTGCTTTCGCGGGCGAGCTCGGTGCTTGGTATTTCAGTGTTTCTCTGAGCCCCCACCAAGTCGCATCGGCAGAGGACGCAGCGCATGGCTACGGTGTACACAAAGTGGGCGTAGGCCGGACACTTGCTGTTTGTGCAAACTTTTGTTGTCATCTTCACTCGCATGGCCGGCGTGCGCGTCCAAACCTGCGCCCGCCCCTCAATTATGAGTGAAAGTAGCACAGTCCGATGCGACTGCTGACGCGGATTTTCAACAGAATCGCATCAGCTTTTCTTCTGAGGTGGCCAGACGACGCGACCGAGGAAGTCACTTCTTCTTAGCCAGTATCCGCTCGACCTGCTGCAAGTGGTTTAGATCGTGGCCGGCGATCAGGCGGACGATGTGTTCGATGGTTTCCTGGCCGCGCTCGGAGTGCATGCCGTAATGTTTCCACTGCTCGGGGGTCAGCGACTTTAGCAAGGCGAGATTGGCCTCGCGGGCCACGCGAAATTGCTCGACTGACTTGCGCGGATCGCGCTTCTCGTAATGCAAGCTGGTTACCCAGGCATCCTGATCGAAGGCGGCGACGGGAGTGCCGGGCGCGCCCAGGATCAGCCTCAGACGCCAGCCAATCGCGACTTCTGCGTCGGCAAGGTGTGCGGCGATCTCGCTGACTGACCACTTGTTCGGAGCGGGGCGCTTGCGCAATTTGCTGGCAGGCAGGCCCTTGATGGCTCGCTCAAGTTTCTTTGCGGTGGCAGCTTGCACTGCTACAGGCTGTTTGCCTTCAGCGTGCGCTATGATCCGTTGCGTGTATTGCTGTGGTGTTTCGGTCATTGCGTGCGTCTCCTGATTTCTTTAGACGGCATCCCGTTGGGCAGGTGAGCCGATTGCGTTGCATGCTTCACATATTGATGCGTTGCTCGGTGTGGCGTTGCAAATACCAGCAGGGCACGTATCCGGCACGCGGGAACAGCGAGTTGACGCAGGTTTGCGGCTCCGGCGGATTGAAGATGAATTGGGTCTTGCCGCTTTTCTGTGGTATCGCGTCGTAGCTGGTGACCGTGAATTGGCTGAAGGGCTGGCGATTGGTAGCGACCCGGTAGCGGAATACGGCGTAGTCGACGGCGTAGGCCAGCGCCGTCAGGGCGAGAGCTGAGGCAAGGCCAACTATGATCACTTGCTTCAGCCAACGTTTGAATTCGGCACTCGTCACTGAGGTCACCGGCGTGCCATTATACTTGCCGGCCGGCGCAGCTATTCCCGCGAACCTGAAGTAGATACGGCTCTTATGCTCACGGAGAGGCGGGATTGGTTCGGATCAACGACTGGAGTTGGTGGGAGGAGAAAATTCGGCAGAGCGCTGGCTGAGGGTGTGGGGTGTCTTCGAAAAGCCCCACTTCTCGCAAAGAACGCGAGAAATGGGGCACCCGGCCTGGGTTCGGGCCAATGTTCATTCGTCACAGACGCGACCTCAGACTGGTGCGTAGGGTTTCTTCATGCCCTGGGGCTTGAAGCGTTATTACGGCGCGGGAAGCCTCCATTTCATCACGTCGAGCTGCTATCGACGCAAGCCGCTGCTTGGCGATCCCGCGCGCCGCGACCTGGTACTTACTGTCCTCGAACTGATGCGCGTCCGCTATCGGTTTGCCGTGATTGGATACGTGGTCATGCCCGAGCACGTACATCTGCTGATTTCCGAACCTCTGATTGGCGATCCCTCGAAGATAATTCAGGCCGTGAAGCTGAGCTTCTCCCGGAGGCTGGCTATTGGGGGCGAATTCTCCGGCCGGTTCTGGCAGAATCGTTTCTATGATTTCAATTTGTGGGGCCAGCGGAAAGAGGTTGAGAAGCTGAAGTACATGCATCGCAATCCGGTGGTGCGCGGACTGGTGGCGAGTCCGGAGGATTGGCGGTGGAGTAGCACCGATCTTATGCTTACGGAGAGGCGGGATTGGTTCGGATCAACGACTGGAGTTGGTGGGAGGAGAAAATTCGGCTGAGCGCTGGGTGAGGGTTGGTGGGGTGTCGGCGAAAAGCCCCACTTCTCGCAAAGAACGCGAGAAATGGGGCACCCGGCTTATGGAAAGTCGGGATTGGTTGGGGTCAACGACTGGAATTGATGGGAGGAGAAAATTCGGCGGAGCGCTGGGTGAGGGTTGGTGGGGTGTCGGCGAAAGCCCCACTTCTCGCAAAGAACGCGAGAAATGGGGCACCCGGCCTGAAGCGTCCTTGTCAACTCACATTTCACCTAACCCCTTCCCTTGCCGCGTTGACAACTCCCCGCTTCGACAGGCAAACTACCACGTCTGCTAATTACGAGCTGCGGACAGCGCCTACGGGCAATCCAAGAGGAACAGGAGCGGCTTTAGAACATATTTACCGGCCATGGAGCAGACAGTCTCCTATACGCTCGACTCCACTTTGGAAACCGTGGACCATGCGGAGGAAAAAGCTACCCGCATCGCCACGGAATTGGGCTTTGCGGAAGACGAGGTGATGCAGATCTCGATGGCGGTGCGCGAGGCCGCGGTGAATGCCGTTCTGCACGGCAACGCGTATGCCCCCGACAAGAAAGTGATTCTGGCCTTCGAGCGTACTCCGGAGGATCTGGTCATCACCATTCGCGATCAGGGCAAAGGCATTGACTTGAGCGGAATTCCGAATCCTCTGGCGCCGGAAAATCTGCTCAAAACTTCAGGACGCGGCATTTTTCTCATGCGGTCCTTCATGGACGTGGTGGAAATCCGCCCGTCCCAGACAGGCACGGAACTAAAACTGATCAAACACGTCCACGGGCGATCCGCGGGCGTCAAGGAGGGGTCTCAGTGAGCATGAAACTTAGCACTCGGCAGGTTGACGGAGTCACCATTGTGGATTGCAGCGGCCGTATCACCCTGGGTGAAGGCAGCGTCATGATGCGCGACACCGTACGCGACCTGCTCGCCAAGGGCAACAAGAAGATCGTGTTGAACCTGGGCGACGTCAACTACATCGATAGCTCCGGCATCGGCGAGCTGGTCAGCGCCTTTACCACCACCAAGAACCAGGGGGGAGAACTTAAGCTGCTCAATCTCACCAAGAAGGTGCATGACCTGCTCCAGATCACCAAGCTCTACACCGTCTTCGATGTGAAAGAGGACGAAACCGCCGCCGTCAAGGGCTTCAAGTAACCCTCCGCCATCGGGTCGCCGTGGCACACAGAACCGGGGACTGGCTAGCCCAGTCCCTCAGCGTTCTTTCTCGGCTGTTTTCGCCTTGCCGAATTTCCATTCCGGGAAAGACGATCTAGGAATTTCGCGATCTCGCGTTTCTTCGCGACCCCGCCGCCGTAAGATTCCAAGTGGAGCCGGGCTTCACTCTTGAGAAGCATCATGCCTTGCAATCACCTGGGATCTTCGATCTGGTCTCTGCCCGGCCTGATCGTCTTGTACGGCGTACCGCTATTTGCCGCTTCCGACTGCCTTCCCATTCGCGAGGCCAAACAGCATGTCGGAGAAAACAAGTGCGTCACCGGAAAAGTGCTGCGCGTGAAGGCCGGCGCCAGGGGCGTACATTTTGTCGATTTCTGCGAAGATCACATGGCTTGCCCGTTCACGGTTGTGGTCTTTCCTCACGACCTGAAAGATGTAGGCGACGTACGCCGCCTGGCAGGACAAGTCATCGAGATTCACGGTCCGGTCAAACTCTATGACGGACGCGCCGAGATCATCTTGAACCGCGTCAGCCAGTTGACCGGAGGCTCGACCCTGATCCCGCCCTTGCCTAAGAACTACGACGTGGAGAAGCAAGGCCACTACAGCGCGGGCCGACTGCACCCCCCCAAGAAGCCCGCTAAAACCTATGGCACGCCCAACAACACCGCTGCCTACGGCAACGAGGCGGATGTTGGCGACGAACCGCATGAGTGAACTGGGCCCTTCCGGTCCTCACACCATTCCCTTTCTCAACTCCTCCAGCGGATACCTGGTTCCCCGCCAGATGATGCCGTCATTCCAAAGCGCGTGGCACATGGAGAGCAGTAAGGTGTACACAAACAGAGCTGTGCTGAGGGGATGCAGCAAGAAATAATAAGGCGGCACCTTCGAACGCCAGGACATGCCCAGATAAATCAGAAACATCGAGGCCAGAGCTAGGGCGTAAGGCAACCGCTCCCAGCCGTGCGCCAGCCATACGCCCAGAAAGGGCATCAGATTCAGGAACGCCAGGCCGAACGCCGAGAGGAGAGTGCGCCACCATTGGAAAGACAACACGGCAAAAAAGTTCTTGGTCAGGTTGTCGACCACGCCCCGCGCTCCGCGTGCCCAGCGAATCGAAATCAGGTCTTCGCCGAACACATTGCGTTGCGCGAAGCCGGCGTTCTTCACCACCTTGCCCAGCTTCATGTCGTCGAGCACTTCCATGCGCAACGTCTGGTAGGTTCCCACCGCCTCATACGTGCTGCGGCGAATCAGGTTGAAGGCGCCCACGCCCATGTGATCTTTCGACTTCGGGTCGGCCACCTTCCACGGCCGATGTCCAAAGACGAACATGGTCTGAAAAAACGCGATCATCATGAACTCGCCCGGCCGCTTCATGATCATCTGCGGAAACAGCACAACGTGATCCGCCCGCTCGGCCTCGGCGTAAGCCAGGGCGCGCCGCACCGAGTCCAGCTTGAACTGCACGTCGGCGTCGGTAAACAGGAGCCAGTCGCCCTTTGCTGCATTGGTCGCGGTCCACATGGCGTGCGTCTTGCCCAGCCATCCTGGAGGCAATTCGCGATGATGGAGGACACGGAGCCGATCCCCACTTCTCGCAGAAGACGCGAGAAATGAGGCGCCCAGGTCCATCTTTTGTTTTCCTGCCAACCTCTCCATGATCTCGCCCGTGCGATCGGTCGAGCGGTCATTCACAGCGATCACTTCATAATTGTCGTAATCGAGTTCGAGCAGCAGAGTCAGCGATTGCTCGATGTCCCGTTCTTCATTCCGTGCGGGCACGATGATCGAGACGAAGGGATTGCCGGAAGCTCCAACTGGATTGCGGTCCCATTCGGCGGTGGAGATGTCGGCGACGGTGGGCATGCCGATCGCAGCCTCGATGATGCGAGAGAGCCAGGCCAGTGCGAGAATCGTCCCTGCAATCCAGTGAAAGTAGTGCATCCCCGCCTAGATCTTCCCTGCCTCAGGAGCAGCGCCGTCGAAGCTTACCGGCGGCGCGAATTTCATTCCGTAAAACAGTATGGCAGATGAGACCACCATGGCGATGACGGGCAGGATGAACGCGGCCTGTAGCGAGCGCCGGTCCGCGACCCAGCCCATCATGGTGGGCGAGGGCACGTCGCCGAGAATGTGGATGATGAAAATGTTCACCGCCAGCGCCGTAGCCCGAATGCGAGCGTCGACGGAGTTGATCACCGCCGCGTTGAGCGGAGCCGTATTGAGCAGAAGAAAAAACGCGGCGAGCGCGATGGCCGGAATCATGGCGCGGCCTTTGACAAAGAGCGCCACAATCATCACCGGGACGCCGAGTGCCATGCTGGCCGCTGAAACCAAGTAATAAGAGCTCTTCACGCGGCGCAGCAGATAGTCGCCGAGCCATCCCCCGGCCAAGGCCGCGAGAATCCCGTCTCCCACGACGATCAGTCCGAAGGTCAGGTTGGCGGCCTCCAGCGTGTAGTGGCGGTCGCTGTAGAGGAACTGCGGCATCCACACCTGAATGCCGCCGAGTGAGAACGTCATGGCGGCCATGCCGAGCGTGGAAGTTAAGAACGCAGGATTGCGCACCAAGCCGACTACCGTGGTCCGCTCTGGAGTGCCTTTCAGTGAATCAAATTGCCCGCGCTCCGGCTCTTTGAGAAACATCACCGCAATCGCCAGCAGGAAGCCTGGGGCGGCGGCGATGTAGAACGGGAATCGCCAGCCATGCTGCGGAGCCAGATAGCCTCCCAGCAAGTATCCCGCCGCCGATCCTACGGGAATTGCCAGATAGAACACACCGAGAATCCGTCCGCGTTTTTTCTCGGCGAAGAGATCGGCAACAAAGGTGGGCGCAATTGTGACGAACGTCGCCTCGCCGATTCCGACCAGCGTGTGTCGAATCAGCAACTCGGTGTAGGTGTGCGTAAAGGCGGTCAGCAGCGTGAGCCCGCTCCAGAAGCTCGCGCCCAGCACGATGATGAGCTTGCGGGAATAGCGGTCTGCCAGCGGACCGACGAACGGCGCGGCCACCATGTAGAAGCCGAGAAAGGCGCTGGTGAGGTAGCCGATCTGAGTCTTGGTGAGGTGGAACTCGTCCTGCACCAGCGGTTGTACCGCGAAGAGCACATTGCGATCCGCGTAATTCAGCAGATTCAGCGCCGTAAGGACGATCAGCGCCGTCCGTGGTTGGAGTTTTGCGGAGGTCACGGTCGAGCGAATATAGCACGAGGCTACATTAAACTAATCACGCCCTTTTTCTTCGCGTTACCCGCGGCCACTTGGCTACCACCGTGGTCGAGATCCCGCCCCGCGGACGGAATTCTCCCTTCACCTCGGCCCACACTGGCTTCGCCCACCGGACCACATCTTCCAATACGCGGTTCACGATGTTCTCCTGAAAGATTCCAAGATTGCGGTAGCAGTGCAGATATTCTTTGTACGATTTCAGTTCCAGGCACAGCTTATCCGGCTGGTAACGCAGGGTGATCACGCCGAAGTCGGGCAGTCCCGTCTTCGGACACACGGAGGTGAACTCCGGATCGTCGATCACGATTTCGTATCCCGGAAACTGGTTCGGCCAGGTTTCGATCTCAGGAAACTTGGCGTCGAGCCCGGCGGCGGCGTGCTCGGGCGTGTAGCGGCGCGGTTTTGGCATGAAGGTATTGTAGCGTCTCACCCGCACATCGGCTCCGCGAGAGTAGAATGCTGGCCGACTGAGTTGTGCTGCCGCTCGTTCAGGGAGAACAAACCCATGCGTTCCATCGCCTGCCTTATTGCTGCACTCTGCCTGCTTGCCAGCATGGTATGTGCTGAAGACCAGCCGAAGTTCTCGCCCGCCCAACAGGAAGTGCTCGATGCCCGCAAAGCACGGGTGGAGGCTGGTAAAAAGCGGGATGGTTCGTGGTCTCGCTACGTCGCGGATGATTGCATATACAGCGACGATGACGGCAACCTTGTCACGAAGGCCCAGTTATTAGAGCACGAGAAAAGGAATTGGCCCCCCGAGTACGATCACTCGGTCAATTTCCGTGACTACGTCGTCCACGTGTACGGCGATACAGCAGTGATGAACTTCCGATTCACCGTGCACGAGCAGATTACGGATACCGACCTCATCACTGAAATGCGTGCAACAGAGGCCTATGCCAAGCAAAACGGCACTTGGCTTCTGGTGGCGAGGCAATGGGCACCGTTGCCCATAAATTTCCGCAAGCCCGTTGCCGTCGATACCAGCGTTTATAAAGATTATGTTGGCCAATATCAGTCGCGTCCCCTCGACGACGTGGAGACCATCTCTGTGAAGGACGGGAAGCTATGGTCACAGTCCGGTAAGGATGAGAATGAGTATCTATCCTTGGGTTCTGAAACGTTCTTCATCAAGAACGATATCGCAAGCATCACGTTTTCCCGTGACCCTCAGGGCCATGTAACTGGCTACACGTACCACAGGGAGGACGGACAGGATTACCATGTCAAGAAGATCAAGTAAGGCGGCATCCGGCGACCTGCGGCAGCATCTAACCAAGCAACGGCTTGGGTAGAAGGCGCTCTTTCGCACCCTACAGGGTGGTAAATTAATGCTTGCAGTTGTCCTCGCCGCACCCTGAAAGATAACTGGTTGGCAGCAACCAACAACAATTCGAATGGAAGACCCGCGACTCGCAAAGGCCGCACCTGGATCGCGCTCGGAGTCCTCGCCGCACTCGCACTCATCCCGGTCTTTACTCGTCCCGGGCCCTTGAGGGTTCGCACTACAACTGTGGAGCGTGGGCCCATCCGTAGCCTGATCTCGACCAACGGCAAAATCGAGCCCATTCAGAACTTCGAGGCGCACTCGCCCGCCGCCACCACCGTGCAGCGCCTGCTGGTAAAAGAAGGCGACCATGTCCGCCAAGGTCAACTGCTGTTGCAGCTCGATGACGCTGGCCTGCGCAGCCTAGCCGCCCGCGCCCAGGCCCAGATCAAGGCAACCCAAGCCGACCAGGCCGACGTCGATACCGGCGGTACCCGCGAAGAACTCCTCACCCTTGATGCCCAACTCATCAAAGCCCGCGGCGCGCGCGACGCCGCCCAGCGCAATCTGGACGCTCTCCGCCGCCTGCAGCAGGAGGGCGCAGCCTCCGCCGGCGAGGTCAAGCAGGCCGAAGACGCATTGCAGCGCGCCCAGGCCGACACCACTCTGCTCGAGCAGAAAAAGAAAGATCGCTACTCCCAACCGGAGGTCGCCAGGGTTCAGGCGCAGGCCGCGGAGGCGCAGGCCGCCTATGAAGCGGCTGAAGACGCCCTTGGGAAATCCAGCGTGCGCGCTCCCTTCGACGGCATCGTCTACGCGCTTCCCATCAAGCAGGGTGCTTACGTGCAAACCGGAGACCTGCTGTTGCAGGAAGGCGATCTCTCCCGGCTGCTGGTGCGCGCTTTCGTCGACGAGCCCGACATCGGCCGCCTCGCCACCGGACAGAAAATCGAAGTCACCTGGGACGCCCTGCCCGGCCGCATCTGGAACGGCACCGTCAGCACCGTTCCTTCCACGGTGAAACTCCGCGGTGCACGCAACGTCGGCGAAGTCACATGCACGGTCGACAACCATGATCTGCGGCTGTTGCCGAACGTCAATGTGGGGGTTACCGTCATCACGGCCGAGCACAGCGGCGTGCTCACGCTACTGCGCGAGGCGGTCCGCATGGACGACACCAAGCCCTACGTTTATCAGATCGTAGACGACGAACTAAAGCGCCGCGAAGTGGAAGTCTCTCTCCAGAACCTTACGCAGGTCGAGATCACCGCCGGCCTTCCCGAGAATTCCGTTGTAGTCCTGTCCTCCCCCGACGCCAAGCCCCTGGTCGATGGCGCCCGCGTAAAAGTGGTGCCTTAGCTCATGCGGTGGAATGGGAGCGATTGTGATGCTGTGCAAGTGTTCCATGCCCAGACGGACCCTTGCCCGAGCGACGTCGAAAAATATCTGGACGGGGCGTACGACTCTTGTCGTTCCGAACCGGACGTCAAGCCCGGCGAGCAACCCGCTTTTAAGGCCACGCGCCGGTTTCGCCTCCTTATTCAGACGTTAGCCGTCCTCCTGCTTCCCGCCTGCCTCGCAGCCGAGACGCCGCAAGATCTTCTGGCTGCCGGCCGCGTGGATCAGGCGCTGCAAACCCTCGAGCACCAGCTCCAGACTTCTCCCAACGCGGAAGCTTACAACCTGCTTTGCCGCGCTCATTTCGAGCTCGACAATTGGGATGCCGGCATCCCGGCTTGCGAGAAGGCTGTCTCACTCGCGCCTGAAAATGGCCTCTACCACCTCTGGCTGGGTCGAATCTACGGGGAGAAAGCGGATCGTGCCGGTTTTCTCAACGCCGTCGGCCTGGCCAAAAAGGTTCGCTTGGAATTCGAACGCGCCGTCGAGTTGGCCCCCAACAGTTGGGAAGCCCGCACCGATCTCGCTGAGTTCTATCTGGAAGCGCCAGGCATCGTCGGTGGCGGCAAGGACAAGGCACGCGCCCAGGCGGAACGGCTCGCGCCGCTGAATCCCTCCATGGCGCACTGGGTCAAGGGACGCATCGCCGAGAGAAACAAAGACAACACTGCGGCCGAGCAGGAATACCGCGCCGCCATCACCGCCAGTAAAGGCGGCGCTCGCGCCTGGCTGAATCTTGCCGGCTTCTACCGCCACACCAACCGCTTCGACGACATGGAACAGGCCCTGCATTCCATGGAGTCCAGCACGCTCGATCATCCCGGGGCGTTAGTGGATGGGGCCAGCATGTTGCTACGCACCGGCCGCGGTTATCCCATGGCCATCCGGCTTTTGCGGCGTTATATCTCCTCTCCCGACGCCGTCGAGGAAGCTCCTGTCTTCAAGGCTCACTATTTATTTGGCGAGGTGCTGGAGAAACAAAGCGACCGCCCGGCGGCAGCCGGCGAGTATCGCGCGGCGCTGGCGATGGCGCACAACTTCCGCCCGGCTCAAGATGGATTAAGCCGCATGACCCGCTAGCGAAAATCCTGGCGAGACTGGGACGTCTTCGATTTTGCCGACGCAACCCGGCCCGGCAGGCCAGTCGCCTTCATTCGCCGGCAGTATTCCTCAAAGCTCGGGCGCGGTCCGTTCCAGCGCAGATCCTCGACCGTATCAAACACGGGCGCATCCAATCGCAGGGTTGCCAGAGTGCGAAACAGCAGGGCGTCATTCCAGGCGTTGAAGAGTGATTCGGAAAGCAGGCGGGCCCTGCGAATCGACGCATGCCATTCCTTCCAATCCTTTGGAATGTCTTCGAGATGATGGTACTGAGAGAGGGTGAGAGCCGCAGCCTTCGCGCCCCAGCCCGGCACACCAGGGAAACCGTCCGCGCTGTCGCCGACCACAGCCAGGTAGTCCGGAATCGATTGCGGCTTCACGCCAAACTTCGCGACCACGCCGGCTTCATCGCGCAAAATATTCTGCCTGCGATCCAGTTGCACTACTCGTGCGCCCACGACACATTGAGCCAGATCTTTGTCCGGCGTACAAATCAGCACCTGTTTTACATGCTCATCTTTCGCTGCTTTACTGGCGGCAGAGGCCAGCGCATCATCCGCCTCGAACTGGACCATGGGCCATACCACCACTCCCATTGCTTCCAGCGCTTCCTCAAGAATGGGGAATTGCGAAAGCAACTCCGGGGCTACGCCTTCACTGGTTTTGTATCCGGGATACAAATCGTTGCGAAACGACTCCACGACATGATCGGTTGCAACCCCAATGTGAGTTGCTCCGTTCTCGATCATGGACAGAACAGAAGTCAGCACCCCGCGCACTGCCCCAATTTCCTGCCCGTTCACATCCGCCGCCGCGGGCACGGCGAAAAAGTGCCGGAACAATTCATAAGTCCCGTCAACCAGGTGCACATTCATGGGGCTCGGTGAGCTTCCTCTCAGGCGATGTTATAGGATCACGCCGCAGCCGCAGCCGGAAACTCGCACAGGAATCGCTCTAAGCCTGGTCTTGGGTTCGGGCGCCGGCGCCGACTCATCCTTATCATTTCTCTTGCATCAGATTGTCCGTAGAATCTTCCCAGCTACTACGATAGTGGGTACTCGCAAAGGTGAGAACAATGAAACGAAACTCGTGGAGTTGTATGCGCATTCATAGAATCGTGTTGGCGGCGCTCGTCTGCCTTCCCCCTTCCCTGCTGGCCGAGCCGATCACGCTCCACCATGCCGTGGAGCTTGCGCTGAAACATGCCACCGGCATCAGCATTGCTGCGGCCGACGAACAGCACGCCTCCGCCAGCTACCGCGAGCTCCGTAATAGCTACATCCCCCAGCTGAATGCGGGAGCCGGAATCGGCTGGTCCGACGGCTTTCCCCTCAGTCTTGAAGGCTCTGCTCCTTCGCTGTTCAACGTAAACGCGCAATCGGCCCTCATCAATCCTGCGCTGAAGGATTTCATTCGCGCCGCGCAATCCGAGGTGGCAGCCAGCGTTCTTCACACCAAGGACCAACGCAACCAGATCATTCAGGAAACCGTATTGAGCTATGCCGAACTGGCGAAATGGGAGCAGCGTTTGAGCCGCCTGCGCGAAACCGTAGCCGCCGCGGAGCAAACTGAAATAGCCGTCGCACAGCGCGTCAAGGAAGGTATCGACAGCGAAATGGATGGCAGCAAAGCCCGCTTGTCGGTGGCCCGGGTGCGCCTGCGCATCGCAGAAGCTGCCGGCGCCGCCGACGTTCTGCGCGAGCATCTCTCCCGCCTGACCGGATTGCCAACTGCCTCCGTCGAAATCGACCCGGATTCGCTGCCCGGCTCTGCCCACGCTAAAGCCGGATGAGGACTCCGCGGCCAAAGCCACCGACGCCAATCCAGTGGTTCAGGCTGCGGTGGAACATGCCCGCGCGCAATACTTGCGGGTCAAGGGAGAACGCAAGTCCCTGTGGCCGAGCGTCGACTTTGCCGCCCAGTACGCCAACTTAGCCACCTACAACAACTACGACGCCTACTACAAACACTTCCAGCCCAACAACGCTACCGTCGGCATCGCCATCCATCTTCCCGTTCTTAAACCTTGCCCAGCACGAACGGGTTCAAGAAGCTGAGTCGGAAGCCCACAAAGCAACCGCAGCAGGCGGAAGCGGCCCGCAATCAGGTCTCCGAAGAAACCTTGCGCCTGCAGCGCTCCGTCAGCCAGATGCAAGCCGCCCGCGATGTGGCGGAACTCGAGTACGAGATCGCCCAGAAGAATATCGAAGCCACCCGCACTCGCATGGAGTCCTCCACCGCCAATCTGCATGATCTGGACAATGCCCAGGCTCAGGCCAGCGAACGCCTGATCACGTTACAGGACGTCACTTTTGAGCTGGAACGCAGTCAGGTCGCGCTCATGCGGGCCACCGGAGATCTGGAAATCTGGGCCCTCGGAACCAAATAACCCGCCGATGCCTCTTTTCATCCGTTCGCTGCATCAAACCGGGCATTCGACGACGAACCTGCATAAACACTGGTTTTTCAACGCATGAGCCACGTCCGGATGCTAAAATAGAGTACTCACCCAATATGCCTCTTAAAACACTATTTCTGAATCCGCCTTCTTTTGAAAACTTCGACGGCGGCGCCGGCTCCCGTTGGCCCGCCACCCGCGAAATCGAGTCCTACTGGTACCCGGTGTGGCTGGCTTATCCGGCCGGGATGCTGGAGGGGTCGCGGCTGCTGGATGCGCCCCCGCATCACATTTCAGCCGAGCAGACCATCGAGATCGCCAAGGACTACGAGTTTCTGGTGCTCTTCACCAGCACGCCCGGGTTTCCCGGCGACATCCGGCTGGCTACGCGCCATCAAGGCGGTCAATCCGAAGATCAAGATTGCTTTCGTCGGGCCGCACGTGACCGTGCTCCCGGAAAAGTCGCTGCGCGATTGCCCGGCGATCGACTTTATCTGCCGCAAGGAATTCGACTACGCCGTGATCGACTACGCCAAGGGCAAGCCGCTGGCAGAGATTGCCGGCAGCTTCGTTCCTGAAGGACGACAAGATCGTGCACAATCCCGACGCGCCGCAGATTCAGAATCTCGATGAGCTGCCGCACGTCACCGAGATCTACAAGCGCGACCTCGACGTCACCAGCTACAACGTTCCGTTCCTGCTGAATCCGTATGTCTCGCTCTACACCACGCGCGGCTGCCCGGCGCAATGCACGTTCTGCCTGTGGCCGCAGACGTTGAGCGGACATCCCTGGCGCAAGCGTTCCACCGACGACGTTGCCGCGGAAATGGCGAAGGTCAAGCAATACTGGCCGGACGTGAAAGAATTCTTCTTCGACGACGACACCTTCAACATCCAGAAGGCGCGCACCATCGAGCTCTGCGCCAAGCTGAAGCCGCTGGGCCTGACCTGGTCCTGCACTTCGCGCGTTACCACCGACTTCGAAACACTGAAAGCGATGAAGGAAGCCGGCTGCCGGCTGCTCATCGTCGGCTACGAATCCGGCGATCCGCAGATTCTGAAGAACATCAAGAAGGGCGCGACCATCGAGCGCGCGCGCCAGTTCACCAAAGACTGCCACAAGCTGGGCCTGGTCATTCACGGCGACTTCATCATGGGGCTGCCGGGCGAGACTCGCGAGACCATCAACAACACCATCGCGTTCGCGAAAGAGCTCGACGTGGAGACCATTCAGGTTTCGGTCGCCCACGCCTACCCCGGCACCGAACTGTACGACTACGCGGTGAAGAACGGCTTCATCGTCGGCGACAACAAGATGGTCGATGAAGGCGGCCACCAGCTGGCGCACATTCAGTATCCCGGCCTGCCCGCCGATGAAATTCTTTCCGCGGTGCACCGTTTTTACGACGAGTATTACTTCCGTCCCAAGGCTGTGTTCCGCATCTTGAAGAAAGGCGGCCTTTGACAGCAACGACCGCAAACGCCTTTACAAAGAGGCGAAAACTTTCCTGAAGCTGCGCTCGGCGCGCAACAAGCTGGTCAAGCAGCACAGTGACGACGCCGCGGCCGAACTCGCCAAGGCGTAGGAGAAAGCTTTCACCACGGAGGCACAGAGACACGGAGAAACCTCACGTGTTTCTGTTTTTCCCTTCTGCTTTCCCTGTGTCTCCGCGCCTCGGTGGTGTAAAAGCTTGAAAGTTAGCTACCTAAACTTCTCAGTGACCTTTCGCAAGTATCTTGTGCTGGCCGGAGTCACGGTGTTCGCCGCGGCCGGAGACTCCATGCTCTCCCACGGGATGAAGCAGACCGGCAGCATCTCCGTCAATCACCTGCAGGGCGTCATCTTCGCCGTGCTCAATCCCTGGGTCGCCTGCGGCATTCTTCTCCTGCTGGCTTTCTTCGCCACTTACATGACCGCGCTCTCCTGGGCCGATCTGACTTATGTTCTGCCGGCCACTTCGCTGGGCTATGTGCTGCTCGCCCTGGTCGCGAGATTTGTGCTGCACGAGCACGTCAGCCCGTTGCGCTGGCTGGGCATCGCGCTGATCACGGGAGGAGTGGGATTCGTGGCCGGGGGTCCGGAGCTCACCGGGCATCCCCACACAAAATCCCCGGAAGAGGAAAGCACTGCAGTCGCTGTCACGGGAGTCGAATCGTGAAAAGTATCTACACCTGGAGCGCAATCCTCGCCATCGTCTTTGCCTCAGTAATCGGCGACGTGCTTCTGGCCCGCGCCATGAAACAAGTTGGGGATGTCGGCGCGCTGTGGCGCCGCGCCGGGCTCGGAGTCGTGATCAGGCGGACGTTGGGCAATCCAAACTTTCTCTTCGGCGTCACAGCCATGGCCGTGGCCTTCTTCAGCCTGCTGTTCGCGCTCTCCTGGGGTGATGTAAGCCTCGTCGCTCCAGCTGCTGCTTCCCTTACCTTCATCGGAAATGCTGTCGCCGCGAGAATCTTTTTGCATGAACGAGTGGATCGGCGGCGGTGGATTGCGGCCGGGCTTGTGGCGGCGGGCGTGGCGCTGCTGGCGGGATAGCATTTCGCCACTCGGCACCGCCTAACCTCTTGTCATTCCGAATCCGGCCGAAGGCCCGGTGAGAGAACACCCTGAGCCGAGCTGAAGGGAACCTGGTTTCCTCGCGAGGCTGAAATAAGCGTGTCCGCCAGCCGTTGGCGGAGTTGTCTTAAAGGTGCTTCGCAGGAGGCGGTTTCAGTACCAACATTGAGCCCGGATAACGGGGCTTTCGTGTGTTGCGGAAGAATTGGCTCGCGCTCCCACCCTTTCGTAGAGTGCGCGAAAAAACGGGTTGCACGCCCAATCCCCAATGAGTGCAAATCGCCTGATTTCGCCAACAATCGCTGAGACGCTAGTGCCACTTCGACGCATCTATTGACAAGAGAATCGTTTGGTAGCAAAATCCGTGCCCAGGTATTGCAGCTTCTTCCGCCCCGATTTTTAACCTTCCTCTACGGGGGCACTTGAAGTTAAGTCCTCTTCCCTAGGTATCAGCTCGTCGGCCCTAGCAAGCGAATTTCAACATGGGAGAAGGAAGGAGAATCAAAAATGAGCAAGTTCGAAAAGTATTTTCTTCTCGCGGCAGGGGTCGCGCTCGTTGCGGCTTCTACCCTCATTCCGAGCGTTCATGCCCACAATGGTGCCTGTAGTGTCGCCAGCCTAAAGGGGACCTACGCCTACCTCAGATCGGGCTCTGTTATGGGGCAAGGCCCTCGTGACGAGATGGGCATCTCCCTCTTTGATGGAGACGGGAAGAGCGGCATCCTTCGCTTTACCGGAAACAGCTACACCGTATCCTTCGATTGGACTGATCAGCCGTGGCCGAACACAAGCTACACGGTCGATTCGGATTGTACCGGCTCGATCTTCGATGCAAAGGGTACAAAAGCCAACAACATCATCGTCCTTGACGGAGGCAAGAGATTCTGGTCGATCGCCGCTGGGCCAGATGGGCAGGGCAAGGTTATCACTCTAGAGGCGACGAGGCTGGAGGAGAAGGAGAAAGACTAAAGGTGCGCTGACTAAGTTGGATGGATACTTCTCCATTTGAAGCGGTTGTGTGGGACGAGTGTCGGTCAACTGTTGAAATATCCCCATTACACTCTTGACCGGATTGGCCCCTTTTCTCGATGAGTGAAATCGCCCCGCGAGCGTCAACTGAGAATCGAACCCGACGATAGCTGGACTTCGCGGGAGGCATTTACTTTACTTTACTCAAGACTTCAAAGGCCTTATTGATGGTTCGCACTACGACAGTGTTCGGTTTCGTTTCCTGCCCAAACACTTGGGCCATGCGGGCAAGTCCATAGACATGATCCTTCGGGGCAATGATCACGTGCATTGACGTGGGGCTGAAAGCGCTCTGTTGGCGTGCCAACTGTTCAATTAGAGCGACTGAAAACTTGTTACCAGTGACCTTGCTGCAGTCTATGATTACTGAAAAGTTTGGGTCGAAGTCTGGGTCGGAACGAATCAGGGAAAGGTAGCCCAAGAACTCCTGCGCAGTGGTTTGATCATCGAAGGTAACATGCACTAGCTTCTGGCTCGGGTCTACCGTGAACTCCGTTCCCATGCCGCAATATTCCTCCATCCCGTTCCAAAACTCAAGAACGAAAAAGGAGAACAGAATGTCAAGGAGCTCGGCGTTGTAACGCGGTTGCCCGCCAATTGGTGAAAGATTCCATTACACTCATTGACCGGAGACAGCGGGTGCCGCGTTCTTCGCGCACATTGCGAAGGGCCGGGGAAGCCGAACGCACATGCGATAGCCCTTATGGGTCGGACGAAACTTGTGCAGGGAGCATCGCCGCCCGCCCGCTTCGGCTCCGTTCAGGGCAGGCTCTTGCGAACAACGCAAGGACGGGCCACCCTCAGTCGTGGTGATGCATGAGCGAAACCCAGACGATGACGACTCGTCTTTCATCCAAAAACTTGTCAAGACCCTAAAGTTGATGATTTCTTTGTAAGTGGTTCATTCAGATTGGAATATAAAGTTGCGGAAGGTGGCGGGTTTACCCCCTTCAACTTGGTATTCTAATAATAGAGGGTAAAAACAGAATGGCGCAGGGCTTTCGGCCTTGCGCCATTTTTTTTGCTCGGAATGGGAGCAACGGGAAAATGGGCCGATCACCGGGATCTGGGGAGGGACGACGCGACGTAAAGCGCGAAGCAGGCCCGCAGGGCGGCGCGGGCCATGCGAGGCCGGTCAAGCAACCCGCCGAACTTGGTGGAAGACAAAGCAGCAAGCATCGCGGCGACATCTCAGAGATGCGGTTCATGATCGAAGCCTCGAATCGCGGGTTCGGCGTGGCCAAGCCAATAGGCGACAACGAGCGCTACGACGTAATCCTCGACAGAGGCCACCGAAGGATTTGGCGGGTGCAGGTGAGGGGAAGCGGATATGTGCATCAAAAAGGATTCTCGGTGCGGACATGCTGGAGGACCTGCGGAAAACGAATGCCCTACACTCCTAGGCAAATCGACTTCCTGGCTGCAGTCTTCAGCGGTTGGCGCAGCCACGGCCAACAGATTTGGTATCTGATTCCTGTGCATGCTCTGGGCGGGCGATTGACCATCACGCTCTATCCCTTCGGCACCAGGCACGACCGCCATCCCCAGTTTGAGAAATATCGCAACGCGTGGAACCTGCTCGGCAAGCCAGGCCTGCGCGAATGAGGGCAGTCTATCGCCGCCGCCTAGTCCCTAGAGCCGAAGTTTCGAGTGAAAGACTTTGCTCATACTGGTTCAGCCACTTGCACTATCCCGGGGAGGCTGCGCAATCCGGCCATGGAAGCCTGGTTTGGACGCAGCCAAAGGGTCTTTCTCGTCAACTAACCCTATCCCTCGCAACATGAGCATTCTTGCTCAGAATAGTGGCATGCAGAGTGCTACCGTCCAGTCAGGATTGCGATCGAGTCGTCGGGCATACGGTAGGAGCCTGACGCTAACGGGACTGCGGTATGGTGAAGCAAGTTGCATCCCTCAGGGTCGTTTCTTTTGTGATGCTGGCTGCCTGCGGGGCGGTGTGCCAGAACGTGCGTCGATCCCTGCCTGATGCTCCTTCGGCGCAAGCCGCAACTCTGGAACACAACTTTAACGGGTTCGCCGCGGAAGTACGCTCGCCTTTGAGATTCGACGCGACCGCTGGTAACGCGGCCTTGATGCGCCAGGGCGCATTCGCCGACCCTGGCAAAGCGGTATCTAGTCAAAAAGATCCGGATGCTATTTTTCGCAAGTACCTGTATCCCTCGTCGCAGAAGCAGCAATCGGGTTATCACTCCGTGAGCAACGGCAGCTTGATGGGCCGGGCCACGTCTGCGGCTTCGAGCCCTCTTATCACTCGCGACGATTCCGGAAAGGCCAGGCTGAACACCTCATATCTGCTGCGAACGCTGACTGTGGTCGCCAAGGATGCTGCCTCGACTCCATATTGGAGGCGGTCTCTGGCCGGGCCGTTCAACAATTTTGGCTCGACCGTCGGCAATGACGCGGGGTTGAACCTGTGGCACGAGTTTGGGCCTGGCATTCAGCAGTTGATGAAAAGCCACACGCCGAAGCTTGTGTCGAGGATCGAAGAGCGCGTTACCCGCCACTAACTTCCGACCGTTAGGCCCGTCGCCGGCAACGCAAACCTGTCAAGACCCAGAAGAAAATCATCGACCGAACAAGCGCATGAAACCGGAAGCCGGAAGATCGGGCACGAGAAATCTCGCGTCCCTGATGCCCGCCGCCCGCAGCAGCGCTTCCGCGGCCAGATATCCGCTGCGGACTGCGCCTTCCATGGTGGCGGGCCAGCCGGTGGCGGTCCAGTCGCCGGCGAGAAAAACTCGGGGCCAAGCTGTCGACTGCTGGGGACGGTAGGCATCAATGCCGGGGCGCGGCGAGTAGGTGGCGTGAACTTCCTTGATCACGGTGGACTTCGACCAGATTCGCCGCCCGCGCTTCCGGAAAAAACTCACGAACTTCTTTCAGGGCGAGATCGACAATTTCGGTGCGCGACTTGTCGATGAGGCTCTTCGAAGCGCTGACCACAAGTTCGATATAGCTGCCGCCTGACTCTCGTCTGGCCGTCCGTGCCTCGCGTAGCCAGCAGCCGTGACTTGTGGAACATCCATTGAATAGTTCGGTCGAGGAGGACAGCGTGGTCGAGATCGGTGATCTGGCGATCGAACCAGAGATGGATGCCGGTGATGGGAGAGGTTTCGAAGTGGCTGAGCTGGTCGCGCAGGGGCGCGGCTTCCGGGCTTTGCGGGAGTATGCGGCTCGAGGGTTTCGAAGGGCAGCGCCAGGACTAGATAGTCGAATGCCACTTCGCTTTCGCTCTGATCGTTAACTCGAATCCGCACTTTCGACTGGTCGGGAGAAAATGCTTCGAGCGAGTTGCGGAAGCGAATGTGGCCGCCGCGGGCGCGAATGTAGTCGCCGGCGCGATTGTAGAGATCGGTCAGGGGAACGCTTGGAACGCCCATGTGGCGCGCGGTGGGAGACTTCATCGACTCACGCACGACCTGGGCCGCGGCGGAAATCGAAATCAGATCGAGATCTTCGCTCAGCGCGCTGACCAGGATTGGCTTCCAGAAGCGTTCAATCGCGTTTTCGGTTTGCGCCGTGCTGGTGACACCATTCGAGAAACGAATGGCCGGTATCGCGCTGCTCGGTCAGGGCGAGTGCGGCAAGTGGCGCGCGAAATTACCAGCTTGTCTTTAGTCAGACAGGAATGGAAAGCGGAGGAATGATGGCGCGGTGTGCAGCGGGGCGGGCAGTGGAGAGGCTCGCATCACGCTGGTGCGGCCGCCGGGCTCGATGAAAGTCATTTCGTCGAACCAGCGGATTTTGTCTTCCACCCCGATGCGCTGGTAGAACTCGACCAGGTTGGTGCAGACGCGGAAAAGGACGTGCTGGCAGTTGTCGACGACTTCGCCGGTGCCGGGATGCTCGTAGGAAGAGGCACGGCCACCCAGATAAGGGCGGCGCTCGAACAGGGTGACGCGGAAGCCGGAGTCGGCGAGGGCGCAGGCTGCGGCCAGACCGGCTAGACCACCACCGGCGATGGCTACTGTGGGTTGTGGGGGGGCCGTAGTCATTCAGAATCGGGCTGTCGCTCGTTGTTAGTCGGTGTCGTCCCTGAAGGGACTTGGTTCCCTTCTCGGAGCTCACCCCGCACTTACGTGCGGGGCTGATGAATGCCGTCGCTTCGCGACTCCGCCGCAGAAGATCAGGTGAGGCGTTGCAGGAAACCTTTCGCCAGGACGCGGAGCTTTTCGCTGACCGTGAGGCTCACCTTGCCGTTGAAGACGTCGTACTGGCGCTCGACGATTTTCTCCAGCAGCCTCCGGTAAATGTTGACCAGCACCCACAGGGCGGGCTGGCTGTCTTCGGAGATGTAGGGAATCAGTTGCTCGCCGGCCTGGTAGAGCTGGCGGGCGCGGTCGGCTTCGAGCGCCAGCAAGGGCGGAAGCGGGCAGGGTCGGGCTTCGAAAGCAGTTCGGCGGCCGAAAGGCCGAACTTGGCCAGATCTTCTTCCGGCAAATACACGCGGCCCATCGCGGCATCTTCTTTTACATCGCGAATAATGTTGGTGAGTTGAAAGGCGAGGCCGCACTGCTCGGCCAGCGGCTCGGCCGCGGGATCACGATATCCGAAGACGTGGATGCAGACCAGACCCACCACCGAGGCCACTCGGTAGCAGTAGAGTTTGAGATCGTCGAAGGTCTGGTATTGGATGGTCAGGCCTGGAACCGCGACATTCGTGGAAGCTGGCGTATTCTGGCTCTCGGCTTCGGGATCTACTACATCCATCGCCGTTCCCATCGCGAGTTCGTCGAGCAGGCCCGCGGGGATGGTGTAGCGACGCTGCGCATCGGTCAGGGCCAACAGAATGGGATCGTCGCGTCGGCTCGCCCTGCTGCGCACGGTGCAGGGCGTCGAGCCAGGTATCGAGTTTGTAGCGGCGTTCCTCGAGACTGAGGTTGGGGTCGTCGGCAATGTCATCGCAGCGCCGCATGAAGGCGTAGACGGCGCACAGCGCCTGCCGCTTGCGCTTGGGCAGCACCAGAAATGCGTAATAGAAATTCTTGGCGTTGGCGCGGGTGATGCCGCGGCACACGGAATACGCCATGGTGAGCTGCGCCGGAGCCGGAGTCCACGGAATCAGCACCTGTTGCGCTCCTGCGCTCATAATGACTTCCCCAGGAGCTTCCCCATCGCAGCCCGCGCTACCAGAGCCAGCTTGCGAGTCTTCGAAATGACCGGACGGCGGCCGAGGACGGCATAGGACTGGCGCTCGATGGCGTTCAGAATCTCCTGGCCGCCGCGGCTGAAGAGTTCGATGTCGATGGCCAAGGCAGCGTCTACTTTGCTGATCAGAGGCAGGCCGCGCTCAAACCATTGGCGGGCGCGCTCGACTTCAAACTTCATCATCTGGCAGAAGGCGGGCGTGTTGCGGTTTTCGGCCAGATCGTCCTCCGTCACCGAGCAGCGCCGCAAATCCTCCAGAGGCAGATAGATTCGGCCTTTGCCGTAGTCGACGCTGACGTCCTGCCAGAAGTTCGCCAGCTGCAGCGCGGTGCAGGTGTAGTCGGAAAGCTGCTGTCGCTCGGCATCGTGATAGCCACACAAATAGAGGACCAGATGGCCGACGGGATTTGCCGAGTAGCGGCAGTAGGCGAGCACATCGTCGAAGGTTTCGAAACGCGTGACGGTCTGGTCCTGGCGGAAGGCGATCAGGAGATCGGAAAACTCGTGCTTGGGGATGGCAAACTTCTTGACGGTTTCGGCCAGGGCTACAAAAACGGGATGCCGCGGATTCGCCTTCGTAGCACGCATCGAGTTGCGCCTGCCATTCATCCAGCAAGGCCAGCGCGGCCGCAGCGTCTCCTACCTCGTCGCCCAGATCGTCGGAGATGCGGCAATAGGCGTAGACATTCAGGAAGTCCTGACGCAGCTTCTCCGGGAGAAACCAGGTCGCCATGGAAAAATTCTCGTAGTGGGTACGAGCCAAGCGGCGGCAATATTCACGCGCTTGTTCCAGCGATGGAGCAGACCGCGGGATCGCATATTCGGCGGGGAGGCGGCTCCAGCCAAGCGCGGCGGCGGGCGCGGTGGACGTACGAGAGTCGGTGCTGGTTGCAGAACTCATTCAGTACGAAATCATTTCAGGAGTGCCCCGCTCCCGACCAGAAAGCTTACCTCAGCGGCTAAAGCCGAGATTCATTCTGCCGGACCTATGGCACGACTGAAGCCGTGCCCTTCCCGATCTGGTGGCTCTCAATGGCCGGGAATGATTGCGGTCTTGATGTCGCCCCCGCGGTTCAGCATGTGCCGGAGCACCTTCTGCAGGCTCGACAGCGGAGCTTCGCCGGTGATGTAGTCGGTAGGGCGAATCTTCTTGGCCGCGATCAGCCCAAAAGCCCGGCGCACCGTCTCCGGCGTGTGATGGAACGTGGCTTTCAGCGTGATCTCGGAATAGTGCAGGCGGTTGGTGTCGAGTTGCACTTTGGATCCACTGGCGCATCCGCCGAAGAAATTAACAGTGCCGCCTTTGCGGACCATCTCGACGGTCCACTCCCAGGCTTCGGGACGACCTACCGCTTCGATCACGACATCGCAGCCGCGTTTCTGCGGAGTCAGCGCCCGCACCGCCTCGACCACGTCCGGCACCTTGGTGGTCTGAACGATTTCATGCGCGCCCATGTGCTTGGCGGCGACTACCTGTTCGTCGCGTTTGACCACCGAGATCACATTGCAGCCGATGGCTCGAGCCACCTGGACAAACATCAATCCAATGGGGCCGCCGCCGATGATGGTAACCGTGTCGCCGATTTCGACGCCGGTTTCGTGCAGGCCGCGCAGCACGCAGGCCAGAGGTTCGGTCATGGCCGCGTCTTCGAAGCTCACGTTGGCCGGGATGACCAGCATATTGGCTTCGACAATGCGCCGCGGCACGCGGATGTATTCCGCGTACGCTCCGTTGTTGAAGAGCAGGTCTTCGCACAGATTTTCCTGGTGCTTGGAGCAGTAGAAGCACATCTGGCAGGGCGCGGAATTCAGCGCCACTACGCGCATGCCCTTCTTGAAGCTGTGGACGCCTTCGCCGACTTCCTCGATCACTCCGGCCAGTTCGTGGCCGAACAATGCGGGAGGCACAATCATGCGGGCGTGGTAGCCGCGCTGATACACCTTGAGGTCGGTGCCGCAGGTGAGAGCGACCTGTACCTTGACCAGCACCTCGCCCTTTTCCACGCGAGGGATGGGTACTCTTTCAATCTTCAGATCTTCTTTGCCGTACAGGACGGCAGCCGTCATTTTTCCATTCACTGCTTGCTTCCTTCCCGGGGCTCACGTTTCCAGGTACTGCCGGGCTGAATCACGATCTTCATCGATGCCGGCTGAGGATGAGCCGCGAGTTCCAAGGCCCGCGCACTCTCCTGCAGCGGAAACCGATGGCTGATCAGCCGTTCCAAGTCCATTTCGCGGTTCATCACAAAGCGAACTGACTCTTCCTGCAAATCGACAGAGGCGCTATAAGAGCCGACCAGCGCCTTCTCATCGACGCAAATCGCGGCCGGATCGACCACGACTTCGCCGTGCTGCGTTTGCGCAAACAATAACACCCGGCCACCGGGACGGGCCGCATCCATCGCGGGACGGATCAAGCTATTGCTGCCCACGGCCAAAATCACGGCGTCCGCGCCGCGACCTTCGGTCCGCTCCCGCATAGCTCGAACCGCGTCCTGCTGCGATGCGTCAATTGTATGCTCGAAACCAAGGCTTTTAGCTATTCTAAGCCTCTCGGGATACAAATCGGAAGTAATAACCGTGGCCCCTGCCCGCCGGGCCAGTACACTAAGTACGATGCCGATTGGGCCCTGCCCGATGGTCAGCACGGTCTCGCCGGGTTCCAGGCGCAGAGCTTCGATCCCCTTCATGCAGGTGTTCACGGGCTCGACAAAACAGGCTTGTTCGAAGGAAATGCCCGGGGGGATTCTTACGGTTCCCTGCTCGACGATCCAATCCATCACCCGAACATATTCCGCGAAACCCCCGCCGGAAGGCTCAAATCCCGCCGTGCATCCGACCTTCTTATAGGTCGGGCACTGGGCGAAGGTCTTGTGCCGGCAGTAGTAACAGTGGCGGCAAGGGATGTGATGAAACACGACAACGCGGTCGCCCGGCTCGAACTTGCGTACTCCGGCGCCCACGGCGGCGACCACTCCGGAGGTTTCGTGGCCGAAGATGCGCGGCGCCGAATGGGAGCCGGAGGCAATCTTTTTCAGGTCCGTGCCGCAAACGCCGCAGGTATGCACCCGCACCAGCAGCTCTCCGGCGCCGATCGCGGGCACGGGAACGGTCTCCAGACGGACGTCGTTGACTCCGCGGTAAACCGCCGCCAGCATCGTCGCCGGAATCGACTGGCTTCGGTCTTCGATCGCGACTTGTCCAGCAATCCCCATCAGCTCTTAGATGAACTCCATTCCGAATGCACTTCACACCCGCCCGATATCGGCGTGTCGATGCCAGCACTCGGACGCTACTTCGCGGAACCCTCGGTCTGCCTCGGATCGGTGTTCCTGAATTCCACTTCCACCGTCATTGAATCCAGGTACGGCGATTCCGGCGGAGTGAAGTGATAGGCTTTCACCTGCAACACAACATAGAAATTATCCACCTTCATGATGCGCCTGGCGCCCACCGGAACAGCCGCGAAGGTCGATGGCCACAGCCGGCACAAAGCGTTTTTCGCATCATTCTTCGGATCATCGGAGGGATTCGGCGAGACCAGAAGCACGTTGTCGTAAATGGGATGTTGCAGGTCGGCCAGTGTTCCTTGCCAGGATGTGATCTTGGTATCGCCCTCCGGTCCCTTCGGAATAATCGAGAAGACGTAGCGGTCGGTCCCCGCGCGAAGTCCTTGATGCGCTCCCGGTAAAGCGGATCTTGCGGCGAGAGCTTGACCTCAAAGCTGTCTTCCACAACACGGGTCGAGCCCTGGCGATAGCTTTCCGCGTAAACGTCAGTGGCGGCCGACTGCGCGGCCGAGGCGCATTACCGCACACAAGGCGATGAGAACCAGCCACGCGGAGTTTCATGCGCATTCTCATTCGCGACTCCTGGCACTCAACCCGCTTGCCGCTGCCGCTTGCGGCTCCGGGGCTGGAGGCGCCGCGGTCTTATCTGATCCTTGGCCCGATCCGGGCCGGATGCGCGGCTCAATTCCTGCACGGTAACGCTCGAGATGCTCGCCCAGCACGCTTGCTGCCTTGCGACTGTTGCCGGCCAGCGAGCGCAACTCGCCTCCACAGCCACGGCCGCAGTGCTACAAAAGCCGCGAAGTTCACCGTTCTGAACCGGCCGGTTGCGTCGATGAAGCGGACCATCTGCGGCATTTCAAAATTCAGCTCATCGGAAATCACTTTGGTCGCACCGAACCCAATCCCATGCGCGCGTGCTGCCGCCGCCACGCCGGCCGCTTCCATATCCACGGCGTGTGCCCCGTAGGCTTGCGCCAGGCTCGCTTTCTGCTGCACTCCCGCCACCGTCATGAAGGTCACTAGCGAACTTCCTCTCCGGCGTGGGGCTGCGCCGTCGATTTCGACGCGGCTGCCGTCCCGCGCATCAATCACAACCGCTGGCATGAAGAGATCCCCGACTCGCAGGCTCGGCATCCAGCGCCCCGGCAAACCCTACTGACTGCAGCAGCGCGGGATGGTACAACGCGATCACCGCCTCGGCAGCCCGACGCGCCGCCTCCACGCCGATTCCGCCGCACACGACAACCATGTCGTCGCGCTCAAAGAAGACAAAGCTGCGACCGTCGTAGCTGCTGCTCAACGCGACTCCAATTCCTGGTCAGCCCGCTGACTTCGCGCTCCAGCGCAGCTACGATGGCGACTTTAGGCATACCCGTTGGCCCGGAACCACTCGACTGCACGGCGCAGCGCGCCATCCGCGGGCACGGTCTTCCATCCCAATTCGCGCTCGGCCTTGTCGGAGCTGGCCCACATCTTTTTCTTTCCCATGCGCACCGTCTCCACCGTGGCGCGCGGCTCGCGACCCAGCAGGCGGCCTGATCACCGTTTCATCCACCGCGCCCGCTGCATAGGCAACAAAGTAAGGCAGCTTCACGTTTCGGCGAGGGCAAGCCCGCGATCAGGCCCAGCTTATCGAGAATCTGCTTCAGCGTCAGGTTCTCTCCGCCCAGAATGTAGCGCTCGCCGCTCTTGCCTTTTTCCAGGGCGGCAATGTGTCCCCGCGCACATTCCCGAACATCCACCAGATTCAATCCCGTCTCCACGTAGGCGGGAAACTTCTCTCTTAAGAAAGTCGACGACAATCCGTCCCGTCGGAGTCGGCTTAACGTCCTGCTCGCCCACCGGAGTGGTCGGATTCACGGTCACCACCCGCATCCCGCTGCGGCCCGCCTCCATCGCCACCTGCTCGGCCATGAACTTCGAGCGCTTGTAGTGCCCAATCATGTCGGCCAGCGAAACCGGAGAATCTTCGTCCGCCGGACGCCCGTTCCCCGTGAAGCCCATGGTAGCCACGCTCGAGGTGTACACCACGCAGCGCACTCCGTTCTTCTGCGCCGCGTCCAGGATCGCCCGCGTACCCTCCACATTCGACCGGTACATCTCCGCCGGATCCCGCACCCAGAGCCGATAGTCGGCAGCCACGTGAAAGACCACCTCGCAGCCCGCCATCGCCTTTTCCAGGGACGCCGCATCGCGCAGGTCGCCCGTCGCCGTCTCAGCTTCGTGTCCCGGACCTAGTCCCTCGAGATTCTTCAGATTGCTGGTCGGACGCACCAGCAGCCGCAGATCCGCTCCCTGCTCCGCTAGAGCGCGAGCTACGTGGGAGCCCAGAAATCCGGTCGCGCCTGTGACGAAAGCTTTCATGTGGCAATTGGCAGTTAGCATCAGTCCTCATCGGGTTCTGCCGTCAGAGCGTCAACCTTGCGCTGAACTGAGCGACACGAGAGCTGAGACTGCCAATGCTAATTGCTGGCTTTCTCCATCACCTTGGCATACGTTGTCAGCGCGAGCAGCGGGAAATACTGCGCGGTAGAGGTGATATTTCAGATAGAACACACGGGGAAAGCCGGTGCCCGTGAAATAAGGCTCATCCCACGATCCATCTTCCTTCTGCGTGCGCAGCAGGTAGGCAATCGCCGCGCGCCACGGAATCGCTGCGCGTATCGCCGACCGCGAGCAGTCCCAGAATCGCCCACGCCGTTTGCGAAGGTGTGCTCGCCCCCACGCCGTGCAGCGCTGGCATCGTCGTAGGAACCGCAGGCACTCGCCCCAACCGCCGTCCGGGTTCTGCACCATGCGCAGCCACTCGGCCGCCTGCTGGATGCAAGGCTCGTGGTTGTCCATGCCGATCGCTTCCAGGCCGCGCAGCACCAGCGCCGTGCCGTAGATGTAGTTCACGCCCCAGCGCCCGAACCAGCTTCCGTCCGGCTCTTGTTCGTTGCGGAGGAATTGAATCGCCCGCTTCACCGCCGGATTGTTCTTGGTCGTAGCCGTAGGCCGCCATCATCTCGAGGATGCGTCCCGTAATGTCCACCGTCGCCGGATCGAGCATGGCGTTGTGATCGGCGAAGGGAACGTACTGGAACACCATGCGGTCGTTGTCCTTGTCGAACGACGCCCAGCCGCCGTTCTTGCACTGCATCGACAGGACCCAATCGATGGCGCGCTGCACCGACTCGCGCTGGTAGCGTCCATTGGGATGCTCGACGCGGCTCAGCGCCAGGCAAACCATCGCCGTGTCATCCACATCCGGATAAAACTCGTTGTTGAACTCGAAGTACCAGCCGCCCGGCTTGCCCTTCTTGTTCTTGATCTGCCAGTCGCCCGGATTCCGCACCTGCTTCTGCAGGATCCAGTCGGCGCACTTCACCATGCGCGGATCGTTCGCCGGCACTCCCGCTTCGCCCAGCGCGAACATGGCATAGGCCGTGTCCCACACCGGAGACATGCAGGGCTGCATGCGGAAGGTGTCGCCCTCTTCGATGCCCAGCTTCTCAAATTCATCCAGCGCGCGAATCACCTGCGGATCGTCCACCGAGTAGCCCAGGCAGCGCATCGCGATGATGGAGTTCATGATCGAGGGATAGATGCCGCCCAGCCCGTCGCTCATCTCGAAGCGCTCCAGCATCCACTTCTCCGCGCTCTTCAGGGCAATCGAGCGCAGCGGCCGGATGTGGACGCGCTCAAACCAATGCGTCATGCGGTCCAGGCAAAGGAAGAAATTCCGCCACGACACCAGCTTCTTCGACCAGCGCAGGTGCATGCGCGACTTCTGCATGCCGCCGACAAACAGCTCTTCGACGCCCATCTCGCGCGGAATCTTCTTGAACGGCTTCTTGGCGTAGCAGATGGAAAGCGGCACCAGAATGGCGCGCGACCACGACGAGATCTCGTAGATGTTGAACCAGAACCAGTTGGGAAACAGCACGATCTCCGGCGGAATCGCCGGCACCGCGTCGTAGTCGTACTGCCCGAAGAAGCACAGATAGATCTTGGTAAAGGTATTGACCTCGGTGACTCCGCCGAGCTCCAGGATTCTCTTGCGGGCACGCTGCAGCACGCGGATGATCCGCCTGGTATCCCGCCAGCTTCAGCCCGAAATACGCCTTCACCGACGCGCTGACGTTCGACGGCCCCGCCGGATAGGTGCTCCAGCCGCCGTCTTCGTTCTGGTGCTGAAGAATCCAGTTCGCAGCCTTCTGGAAGCGCTCGGGATCGCCCGTCCCCAGCAGCGTGTGCAGACAGAATGTAGTCGGATTCCAGCGTGGTGTCGGCTTCCAGCTCGCCGCACCAATAGCCTCTCTCGTGCTGCGCGGAGAAAAGAAGCTTGCGGGCGGCGTCCATGGCAGCGCCCACACGGCTGGCCAGCCCGTCGATCTTTCCAAAGCGAAGTTGTGGTGCGGAAGCTATGTTGGAATCA
Source organism: uncultured Acidobacteriaceae bacterium (assembly GCA_963770235.1). Lineage (GTDB taxonomy): Bacteria > Acidobacteriota > Terriglobia > Terriglobales > Acidobacteriaceae > Sulfotelmatobacter. Next base: position 189,119 of record CAVYOW010000001.1, read on the forward strand.
GGGGAGTTTGTATCCATCTCCATTAATGTGCGGCTCCGTTAATCCGCGGTGGCGCTCGCCGGAGCGGCGGCGATGGCTTCGACAATCTCCGGCGGCAGCCCGAAGCGGACGTTTTCCGGCATCACTTCGAGTTCCTGCACGTTGTCGAAACCCTTGGTGGCCAGAAACTTCATGGTTTCCTCCACCAGGCACTCTGGCGCCGAGGCGCCCGCCGTGAGCGCGATGGTTTTCACGTCCAGCAACCACTCGGGCTCAATGTCTTTGTAGCTGTCGATGAGATGCGCGTTGGTGCCAAGGTTGCGCGCCACCTCGACCAGACGATTCGAATTTGAGCTGTTCTCCGAGCCCACCACCAGCAGCAGATCCGATTCCGAGGCCACTTCTTTCACGGCTACCTGCCGGTTTTCCGTGGCGTAGCAGATATCCTGCGCCGCCGGCCCTTTGATGTTGGGGAACTTTTTCTTCAGCGCCGCGATAATGTCTTTGGTCTCGTCCAGACTAAGCGTCGTCTGCGTCAGATACGCCACGTGATCCGGATCCGGCACGCTCAGCGACTTCACCTGCTCCGGATTGCCCACCACCTGCGTCACCAGCGGAGCCTCGCCCAGCGTTCCAATCACCTCGTCGTGGTCGTGGTGCCCGATCAGGATCAGCGAATAGCCTTCCTTGGCAAACTTCACCGCCTCCACGTGCACCTTGGTGACCAGCGGACAGGTGGCATCGATCACCCGCAGCCCGCGCCGGGCGCTGTGCTCCCGCACCTCGGGCGAAACCCCGTGCGCGCTATAGATCACGCGCTCGCCGTTCGGGACTTCATCCTCGCTGTCGACGAAGATTGCGCCCTTGCCGCGCAGCTCGTCCACCACAAAGCTGTTGTGGACGATTTCCTTGCGCACATAGATCGGCGGCCCGAAGGCCTCCAGCGCGATGCGGACAACATCAATGGCCCGCACCACCCCGGCGCAGAACCCGCGCGGCTTCAGCAAAAGCAACGTCTTTCCCTGGCTATTTGGCACTATCAAACTCCCGTTCTTGTGATCTTCCCCACCCGACTTACGATGCAAAACCTGTGCCTAGACCTGTACGATCAGGGTACACGAACCCATTGAAGGCGATAGTAATAAACTACCGGAAAGTACCCTTCTGGTCAACGTAAGCCACAGAAACGGCGGGGATTAGCAGCGAAAGGGGAATTCAGAGCATCGGATGGCATGGCCTCGGGCCGGCTGTGCCCAGGCGCTACGCGTTCGCCTTAATCATCTGCTCCGCATGCTTGCGCGAGGTATCGGTCAGCTTGGCTCCGCTCAGCATGCGCGCCACTTCCTCGGTGCGCTCTTCGCCCACGACGGCGCGGATCCGTGGTCCGGGTCCGCCCACCGCGCTCCTTCTTCTCGATCACGTAATGCTGATCGGCAAACGTTGCGATCTGCGGCAGGTGCGTTACGCATAGCACCTGATTGGCTCGTGCCAGCGCTTTCAGCTTCTTCCCTACGGCTTCGGCGGCCCGGCCTCCGATGCCGGTATCGATTTCGTCGAACACCATCGTGCGCGTTGGCGATCCGGGCGCTTCTTGCGAAGACCGGGACGGCGCCCGCTTCCACGCTGACCTTCAGCGCCAGCATCACCCGCGACAATTCTCCCCCCGACGCAATGTGCTCCAACTGCCGCATCGGCTCGCCCGGATTCGTCGCAATCATGTAGACCACCTGATCGATTCCCGTCGACGGTCCAGTTCCCTTCTTGCTCCGACGGTCGTCATCTCAATCCGGAACTTCGACTTCATCGCCAGATCGTTGATCTCGGCTTCGACCAGCTTCTCCAGCTTGCGCGCTGCGTCCTGTCGCGCTTTCGACAGCGCCCGCGCCGCCCGCAAATACTCCGCGGCCGCCTTCGCCAGTTCGGCGCGCAACTCGCGCAGGATTTCGTCCTTGTTTTCAATCTCCGAAAGCTTGCGCGCCACGTCTGCTCCGAAGGCCGATCACGTCCTCGAGCGCTGGACCATACTTGCGCTTCAGCCGGTCGAGCACCGCCAGCCGGTCTTCCACCTCGGCCAGATGCTCGGGCGAGGCATGGATCCCGCCGGCGTAATCGCGCACCGTGGCTCCTACGTCTTCCACGCTGATTCGCGCGGTTTCCAGCGCCGCCAGCGCCTCTTGAAACTTAGGCTCATAGCGCGCCAGTTCTTCAATCTGCTTCTGCGCGGCCCGCATCGACGCAGCGTGGAACCGTCGCCCTCATACAGCAGATCGAAGGCCTGCATGGCGGCGTTGTAAATCTTCTCCGCGTTGGCCAGCACGCGCTTCTCGGTTTCCAGTTGCTCGTCTTCTCCGGCTTGCAGCTTGGCCTCTTCGATCTCGCGTTTCTGAAAGATCCACAGGTCCACCAGCCGCAAGCGATCCTGCTCACCTTGCTCCAGATCGTCGATGCGCGCGCGAATTCCCTTCCACGCTCTCAAATGCCGCCGCCACCGGCTCGACTTGAGCTCCGGCAAATCCATCCAGCAGCGCCAACCGCGCCGGAGCGTCGAACGACAGGATCGATTCGTTTTGCGCATGGATCGTCGCCAGATGCGGCGCCAGCTGCCGCAGCACCGCCACCGTCGCCGGCTGATTGTTCACGAATACGCGACCTTTGCCCCCAGCCGCAATTTCACGGCGCACAATCAGCGAGCCGTCTTCCGATTCGTCGAGGCCGTTGTGCTCCAGCACTCTCTCGATCGCGTCCCCAGCGACGTCGTCGCACTCGAAAACGGCAGAGACCACCGCTCGCTCCGCACCGCTGCGAATCACTTCACTCGACGCCTTTTCGCCCAGCAGCAGCGCCAGCGCATCGATCAGAATGGATTTGCCCGCGCCGGTTTCTCCCGTCAGCAGGTTCAGCCCGGAGCCGAACTCCACCGCCGCGTTGTCGATCACCGCGTAGTTTTCCAGCCGCAATTCAACCAGCACACGACTCCCCGGTGGACGATGTTGAAGTTTTGCGCAGCATAGCACGAAAGGGCATGAAAGTTTACGGATGGGATACGTGCCGCGAAGCACGCGCCTCAATCATCTATAATCGCCTCAAGGTATCATCCAAAAACCAAGATGCAGCTCCTCTCATACTCTGCATTCTTCCTCGGCGGCGAAATTCTCGATCTCGTTTCCAGTACTGGTGCCGTCGCCAAGTTCGTCCTCCTCACATTGCTGGCGTTCAGCCTCATCTCGTGGGCAATCATCCTCACCAAATGGAGCCTGCTGCGCCGCGCCCGCTCGCAGAGTGGACGCTTCCTGCGAGCTTTTCGCAGAGCACAACGCCTGCAGGATATCGCCACCGTCGCCGAGCAGTTCCGGCCCAGCCCGCTGGTCGGCGTCTTCGAGGGCGGATTCCAGGAATACAAGCGCCAGCTCGCCGCACCGGGCGCATCGCTCCGCAGCCTGACCGCGGTCCAGCGCGGCATGCAGATCGGAGCCTCGGAAGAAATCACGCGCCTCGAGCGCAACGTCCCCTGGCTCGCCATCACTGCCGCCGTCACGCCGTTCATCGGACTGTTCGGCACGGTCTGGGGCATCATTGACGCTTTCCACGGCCTCGGCACCGCCGGCGGCGCCACCCTGCGCGCGGTTGCCCCGGGCATTTCCGAAGCTCTGATCACCACCGCTGCCGGACTCGCTGCCGCCATCCCGGCCGTCATCGCCTACAACCTCATCGGCAACTCGATTCGACAGTTCGCCGCTCGCGGCGACGATTTCACACTCGAAGTGCTTAACACCATCGAGAACCTTCAGCCGCAGGCTGCGGCCGACGGGAGGCGCTGATGGCTTTCACCTCGCCCGACGGCCGCACCCAAACTGCTCTCGCCGATATCAACATCACTCCTCTGGTCGACGTCGTCCTTGTCCTCCTGATCATTTTCATGGTCACCGCGCCTGTCCTTCAGTCCGGCATTGAAGTCAGCGTGCCCAAAACCCGCACCGTCAAGGAGATTACCGAGGAGCGGTTCGTGATTACCATCAATAAGGATCAGCGCGTCTTCCTCGGCAACGATGCCATTAACATCAACCAGATCGCAGCCATCCTGCGGCAGAAAATTCGCGATCCCCGCAATCAGTTCATCTTCGTCCGTGCCGATGAGAACGTCCCCTTCGGCGCCTTCGCCACGGTTATGGACGCGGTCAAGCAATCGGGCATCACCAACGTCAGCATCGTCACTCAGCCTCTGGAAGAAAATGGCGCAAAACGCTGAGATATTTTTCGAACACGACAATTGGGGTCGCGCCCTCACTTGGTCCGCGGGCTTTCACATTGCGGTCACCGCCGTCATTCTGCTCTACTCCGTCGTATTTACGGGATCGCGCGGAGAAGGCTGGGGTTCCGGAGGCGGCGGTTCCGCAATCGGCGTCACGTTAGTCAGTAACGTTCCCTTGCCCGCCACGGCCCCGCAGACGCAGAACGTTCTGGCGAACGAATCCAAGGGCGTCACTAAGTCTCAACCTAAGGTCGAAGAGAAGGCGCCCGACGCCATTGAGATTCAGGCTAAGAATTCCAAGATCAAGCCGAAAAAACCTCCCACGCCGACCAAGGCAAAAAGCGAGCCTGCCCCGGAAGAAGAGACCAACCAGGTCGCGTTCGGCGAAGGCGGGCCCGTCAGCGGTCCGTATGGCTCTTTTGCCGCGGGCGGCGCCAAAGGCGGTTTCGGCGTCAACGGAGGCGGCGGCGATTTTGGCACAAGGTACGGATGGTACGTCCAGATCATTCAGCGGAAAGTCTCTGAAAATTGGCTGAAGTACGAAGTCGATCCCGGAATCACCACCGCGCAGCGCGTCTACATCACGTTCGACGTAGCCCGCGACGGTCACCCTTACAACGTGCAGGTCGAGCAATCCAGTGGCGTGCCTTCCCTCGACGTCTCCGCCACCCGAGCCCTGCAGCGTATCGACACTTTCGGCCCCCTGCCCCCTGACTATAGCGGCAGCAAGATCTCAGTGGAGTATTGGTTCGACTACAGCAAGAAATAGAAACAAATCTGCGTACGGAAAACCCAGGACGGCATCCCTTGAGTGATGCCTGATAAGTCATGCCTGAAAATTCTGATCTACCTGATAGGAAATGCACGATAGGGCATCTACCTGAGTATTCCTAGGTTTCCAGATTCGCGATTAAGATTGATCGTAACTTGCCTATGAGAACATATCGGAGTACGATATTGTCGTATACGGTATCCTTTTGCCCGGGTTCGCGTAACCGCTCCGAACGGATGAACGACAGACACGGACAAGCCCCGCGCATTCCCGGAAACTCTGCCCCGACCGGCGCACGCCTTCTGAGTGCCCTTGGCCTCCTGATCCTGCTTTCGTCGCTCTTTGTAGCCTCCTCCTTCGCCCAGGATTGGGTACGCACCGGTTCCGGCCTCGGGGTCGACAAAGTCCGCCTCGCCGTTCCCGATTTTAAGCCCTCCAATACCGATCCCCAGAACGAAGCCTTGCTGAAGACCTTCAACGACACTTTCTGGAACGATTTGGACAATTCCGGCGTCGTCGAACTCGTTTCCAAAAGTTTTTATCCTCTGCAGGTGCCGGGACAGCCCGCCGAGGTCACGTTCAACCTGTGGAACTCCCCTCCGCCCAACGCCGCCATGCTGGCCTTCGGCAATCTCGGCGTCGCCAGCGGTAAGGTCACCGTTCAAGGCTGGCTCTACGACGTGAAGAACACAGCTTCGCCCCAAGTCCTTGGCAAGCAATACACAGATGTTCCCACCGACGACGCTGCCCGCCTTATCGCCCACAAATTCGCGGACGAGATCATCTTCCGGCTGGGCGGTGGTATTCCCGGCATCGCCGAGAGCAAACTCTATTTCGTCAGTGATCGCTCCGGCCACAAGGAAGTCTGGGGGATGGACTACGACGGCTCGAACCAACATCAAATCACTCACCAGGGCTCCATCTCTCTTTCGCCCCGCATCTCGCCCGATGGTTCCCGCCTTGCTTTCAGTTCTCTGACCAAAACCGGGTGGGATATTCTCATGTTCTCGCTCGATCTCAACCGCCTGGTCAGTTTCCCGCGCTTCGGCGGCACCAATCTCTCGCCCGCCTGGTCGCCCGACGGCATGAGCCTTGCGCTTTCGTCTTCTCGCAGCGGCGATTCCGAAATTTATGCTTGCGATGCCAACGGCGGCAACCTCCACCGTATAACGGCCGGCAAAGGTCCGGACGTTTCTCCCGTCTGGAATCGCAAGACCGGCGCACAGCTTGCTTTCGTCAGCGGCAGCACCGGGTTGCCTCAGGTCTATACCATGGAGGCCGACGGCACCAACCAACAGCGCATGACCGACCAGGGTTACGCGGTCTCGCCTGGCTGGTCGCCCAACGGCCAGTTCCTCACCCTGGCCTGGATCCGCAAGTACGGCCCCGGTGAGCCCGGCTCTTCCGACATTTACTTGATGGATATCGCCAGCAAGCAATGGGTTCAGCTCACTCACGATGGCGGGCGCAATGATTTTCCTTCGTGGGCGCCCGACGGCCGCCACATCGTCTTTCAGTCCAGCCGTTCCGGCAAGGAAGAAATCTGGATGATGCTCGCCGACGGCACCAAGCTTCATCAGCTCACTTTTACTGGACGCAACACGCAACCAAACTGGAGTTGGAAATAAAACATTTCGTCTGAACTCGAAAACGATTTCGGGATCGCAGGAGGATCAAACGTGAAGAGGAACAACGTGAAACACATCAATATGAAGCAGCAAACTTTGAAAACGCTCGCAACCGTAACCGCATTGTGCGCAGTCCTTATGCTCAGCGCGTGCGCGAAGAAGGCAGCTCCGCCTCCGCCGCCTCCGCCCCCACCACCAGCATCGCCCACGGCTGCCATCTCCGTCAGCCCGGATACGATTCAGACGGGGCAATCCGCCACCCTGACCTGGCAGACTTCCAACGCCACCGACGTTTCCATCGATGGCATCGGCGCCGTTCAACCCAACGGATCGCAACAGGTCACTCCTGCCGATTCCACCACCTATCACCTGGTTGCCAAGGGTTCCGGCGGAACTCAGGAGGCCAGTACACGCCTCACCATCACCCAGCCGCCGCCGCCGCCGATGGCAGCCACTCCGTCGCCCACGGACGAAGACTTGTTCGGGCGGAACGTCCAGGACATTTACTTTGACTACGACAAGTCCAACATCCGCGCCGATCAGCAGGCTTCCGTACAAGCCGACGCGCTCTTCCTCAACCAGCATCCCAACATCAGCTTCACGATCGAGGGACATTGCGACGACCGCGGCTCAACCGAATACAACTTGGCCCTGGGCGACCAGCGCGCCAGTTCTGTGAAGAATGCCTTGACCGGGGCGGGAGTCAATGCCAGCCGCATCAAGACCATCAGCTATGGCAAGGAGAAACCGTTCTGCCTGGAAGACAACGAAGCCTGTTGGCAGCAGAACCGCCGCGGCCACTTCGTCTATCAGAAATAGCAGTCGAGCTCTTCGGTGCCAGGGGCGGAGAAACCTCCGCCCCTGGGCTTGCATGTCCATCTTCCTAACCCACAGCCGCGCCAACCCGTCTAGAATAGGTTCAGGAAACCATTGCTTATGACACTACGACGCTATTCCACTCTTTTCGCCCTGCTTTCCCTGCTTTGGCTGGCCGTCACCCCGGCCTGGGGAGCCAGCAAGGAAATGATTCAACTGCAAACCCAAGTCCAGCAATTGCAAGAGCAGATGACCGCCATGCAGCGCAGCTTCGACGAGCGCATGGGCGTCATGAAAAACCTGGTCGAGACCGATACCGACGCCATCAACAAAGTTACGGGCGTCCTCACCACCCTGCAAGCCACGTTGCAAAAACAGCAGGGAGACTCAGCCTCGCACGTCGACCAGCTCTCCGGCCAGATCCAATCCCTCAACGACACGCTCGACGAACTCAAGGCTCGTCTGGCCAAGGTCAGCAAGCAACTCGAGGACATGCAGTCGTCCCAGCAAAGCCTGGCCGCGCAGCAGGCTACGCAACAGGCCCAGCAGCAAGCTGCCGCTTCGGCTCCTCCGCCCGATGTTCTCTACAACAACGCCCTGCGTGATTACAACGGCGACAAAAACGATCTCGCCACCCAGGAGTTTTCCGATTACATCAAGTTCTATCCCAACACCGATCTAGCCGGAAACTGCTACTTCTATCTCGGCGAAATTCAATTCCGCCAGGGAAATTACCAGCAGGCTGCGCAGAGCTACGATCAGGTGATGCAGAACTTCCCCACCGGAAACAAAACTGCTTCCGCGCAGTTGAAAAAGGGATTCTCGCTGATCGAACTCGGCAAGCAGGATGACGGCGTGACCGAACTCCGCCACGTAATCCAGCGTTATCCCAAATCCAACGAAGCTCTGCAGGCCCGCGAACGGCTCCGCAAGCTGGGAGTCTCGCCCGCGGCCAGGCCAGGTCAATAGCTTTCCTTACAGGCAGGAGCACTCATCATGAACAAGATCTCCGACAACGATCCCGACCGCGCCAAGGGTGCCACAGAAGGTGAAGAACATCATCACGACGGCAACCTTGCGCTCTCCGAGCAGCTCGGACACCGCGACCAGGACTCGCGCATCAAGGGCGCCGACACAGACTTCCCCGAGCCCGGTGGAAGCCCTGAACACACGGGCGAGAGCACCAAGCCGGAAGTCGAGAAGAAGAAGAGGAAGTGATCCGTGGTCGGGAAGTCAAGATAGTCCAGGTCTTGCTGGCCACTTATCACTGATCACTGGCCACTGCTGTTAAATCGCCATCGCCCCGACTTCTTTTTCCACTTCAGCCGTATCCACCATGACGATGGCGTCCCACGGGCAACCGTCGAGGAAGCAGCCGTCAGGACCTTTGCTGAGGCATTTCTTGCAGCCGATGCAGAGAATGGGATCGACCGCAATCCGCCCGAACGGCGTGCTGTCTTCGTCCGCCACCCAGAACATGCAGTCTTCCACCGGACAATATTCCACGCAAGCCGGCGAGCCGGCGCAACCCGTGCAGCACTCGGTGATAACAGCCAGTTCCTTCGGCTTCTTCTTCCGAGGCGTGGTAAGGCCTTTGGAGCGGGGTTCAGCCTTCATCTCGTCGGGAACCATGCCGACGGCTTTGGTGGCGCCGGGTGCAGGAGGCATGGCGTGATTATAACGTGACCCGCGTCCAAGCAGAAGGACTTTAGTCCCGACAGGGACGCCATTCATTAGCCCCGGACGCAAGTCCGGGATCAGCGAACCCGAACGAAACGAGTCCCGACAGGGACGGCACTTGTTCCCTTGCGTTCTGCGTCCACGGCAGTGGTGTCCCAGAACGGATTTCAACAGACAATATCAACTCACGCGCCGTTCCCACCCCGCTGCTTCCGGTATACTGAACCCCTGCAAAGGAGCTCCCCATGGCAGGAAAAAGTCTGAACCGGGTTCAACTGATCGGTAATCTTGGGAAAGATCCAGAAGTGAAATACACGCCGCAGGGTACGCCCGTGGCCAAGCTGACCATCGCCACCAATGAGCGCTTTAAAGACAAGGCCGGCGATTGGCAGGACCGCACCGAGTGGCACAACGTGGTGCTCTGGCAGCGCCTGGCCGAGATTGCGGGCGAGTATCTGAAGAAGGGCGGCAAAGTCTACATCGAGGGCCGCCTGCAAACCCGCTCCTGGGACGACAAGACCAGCGGCCAGAAGAAGTACATGACCGAAGTGGTAGCCAGCGACCTGATCCTGTTAGGCGGACGCGGCGAAGGCGGCGGCGGAGACTTCAAGGAAAGCTCACGCGGCGCCTCAGCCAGCGGCGGCAACAACTTCGACCAACGCACGCCCGAACCTGAACACGCAGCAGCAGGATCCGGCCCGATCACGGATGAGGATATTCCCTTCTAGGATCGAGGGAGGCTCCCATGACCGAACAACTAGCCGACAAGAAATGCGTCCCTTGCCGCGGCGGTGTTCCTCCGCTCAAAGGCAAGGAACTCGAAGCCCTGCACAAAATCGTCCCCCAGTGGAGCGTGGTCAACCAGCACCACCTCACTCGCGCCTTCGCTTTCCCGGATTTCAGGCAGGCGCTCGATTTCGTGAATCGCGTAGGCGCGCTCGCTGAGGAACAAGGCCATCATCCCGACATTCTGCTGGCCTGGGGCAAAGCCGAAGTTACCATGTGGACCCACAAAATCGACGGCCTGACCGAAAGCGACTTCATCATGGCCGCGAAAATTGACCGGCTGCAGGGGTGAAGGGGCTCGGCAATTATCTCTATTCGCCTTGATTTTGACGCTCCCCGCTCGCCCGCATCGCCAACCCCCATAACGCTGCAGGAATCACCATGATCAGTCCCGTCCAGGTCGCGACGGTGCGAGCCGCGACGCCCGAATCGAGCAAGCGCCCGCACAGGTAAGCGCCCGCCGCAATCGTCAGCATCGAGAAGCCCAGGTCGGCAGAGAAGACGCGGCCACGGAAGCGGTCGTCGGTATGAAGCTGCAGCAGCGTCGTGGAGAAAACCCAAACCGTCGATCCTCCCATGTGCGCGAGCATGGCGCAGGCACTGGCCATCCAAACTGTGCGACTGATCCCGAGAGCTCCGTATCCAACCGCGACGGTGAGATAACCGAAAAGGATTCCGAGTTGCAGCCGCCGGTCGCTGCGGCCCGCCCAGCGCGCCGAGACCAGCGGGCCAACAAGCGCACCCAGGCCGCGTCCGCCGAGCAGGATGCTCATGCCCAGCATCGCTCCGCGCGCGGCATCGACGTTGTGCCAATGCACCGCAAACTCATGCGCGCCCATCACGGTGAAGATCACCCAGCTCGGCCCGATCATCAGTTCGCCGGCTTTCGCGAACACCGTGGGCAGCAGCGTGCGGTGATTGCGCACGTAGCGAATCCCTTCCAGCACGGGAGAGAAGTCGACCAGATCGCGCGGACGCAGCGGAGCCGCTGATTCGGCATGCGGCTCGGCAAACCGCATTCCTCCGATGAGCATCGCCGATGCCAGGAACGACAGCGCGTTGAGGATGAACACCGCGTCTCGCCCGAAGAAGGCCGCGACCACTCCGCCGACTGAAGCGCCAATCAGCAGATTCACCGACCACGTCGCTGAAGAGAGTGTGTTGGCGATGAGCACTTCTCCCTTGGCAGCGATATTCGGGATCACCGAGCTGCGGGCCGGTTCGAAGAACGCGGCCATGATGGTCTCCGCCAGCAGCAGCGGATAGACCAGCCACACCATGGAGCGCGAACGCACCAGCAACATGGCCAGCACTATGCCGAAACGAACCAGATCGGCGGCAATCATCACGTGCTTGCGGCGCAAGCGGTCGTTCACGACGCCTGCTGTCGGACCAACAAAGGTCTGCGGCAGAACTTGCAGAACCAGCGCCAATGCGACCGAACTCGCGTGCCCGGTCAACTGCAGCAGTAGAGTGTAGATGGAAAGTGTGTAGAACCAGTCGCCAATCTCGCTGACAATCTGCGCCAGCCAGAGTCGGCGGAAATTGCGGTTGCCGCGCAGCAGCCGCCAGTACGACGCCAGCGAGATCGACGGAGTCGCGTGCTCTGGTTGAGGTTCCATGCGAATGGTTAGGGTAACTGGTGAACGTGGAATTGGGAATCGAGATTCGAGTAGAGACGCCGTTAAGAAGCGAGATGCAGCTTTCTCTTCAGGTCTTCGGCGATCTGCTTGCCGTGGAAGCGGCCGTTCTCGATGAAGATTTCGTTAGTCCGCGAGCCGGCGACGATCACGCCGGCCACGTAGATTCCGGGAACGTTGCTTTCTAACGAGACCGGGTCGCAGACGGGACGGTATTGCTCATCCGAAAGCTCGATACCCATGCTGCGCAGAAAGTCGTAGTCGGGGTGATAGCCAATCAGGGCCAGCACGAAGTCGTTTTTCAGGCGGACAGGTCCGCGCGGGGTGACGATGACGACGAAGTCCACTCCAATTTCCTGCACAGAACTGTTGAAGTAAGCTTCGATATCCTTGTTCTTGATCCGGTTTTCCAGATCTGGCTTGATCCAGTACTTGACGTGGTGATGAAGTTGCGCGCCTCGATAGACCAACGTGACGCGGGCGCCATGACGCCATAAATCGAGAGCCGCAATCGCTGCAGAGTTCTTGCCCCCAATCACCAGCACATCGGTGTCGTAGTAAGGATGAGCCTCGGCGTAATAGTGCGAGACTTTGGGCAGGTCTTCGCCGGGGAGCCCGAGTTGATTGGCAAGATCGTAGTAGCCGGTTGAAGCGATCACCTTGCGCGTGCAGTAGTCATGAGGCCGTCCGGCGCGGTCGGTGGCCGTGATGCTGAAGTTTCCGTCTTCACCCATGACCGTTTTGACCCACTCGTACTGGCGAATGTCGAGACGGTAATGCTCGGTGACCTTGCGGTAATACTCGAGAGCCTCTTCCCTAGTAGGCTTCTGCTGGGCGGTGGTGAAAGGGATGTCGCCAATCTCCAGCAGCTCAGGCGTGGTAAAGAAAATCATGCCTGCGGGATAGTGAAAAAGCGAATTCACCAGGCAGCCCTTGTCGAGGACGACGACCTTCAGGCCGAGCTTTTGCGCTTCGATGGCGCAGGCCAAGCCGGTGGGCCCGGCTCCGATGACCAAGACATCTGTGCGCGTCTCGGGATGCGGATGGAGCTTGGGCTTGGGCTCAGTTTCAAGTTCCGCGGCAGTGAGAAAGTCAGGCATGGATTCCGTGATGAAACGAGCAGCGCCAGAAGCCGATGATTCTAGCATGCGGCCGGAGAAGACATTCTCACAGACAGTCTAAAGTGCACGACAGTAAGGCGGATGCTCGGTCCGCGTTATAATCTGCGGTTACTTCATCCATCGCGCTCTAATCAGGACGCACTATGCCAAAGTCAGCAGAACCCGCCGCTCGGACGCGTATTGAATCCGACAGTATGGGACAGATCGAAGTCCCGGCCAACGTCTACTGGGGGGCGCAGACGCAGCGCTCGCTGCTGCACTTCAACATTGGGCGCGACACCATGCCGCCGGAGATGATCTGGGCTTTCGGCGTCCTCAAGAAAGCCTGTGCGCTTGTGAACCAGGATCTCGGCAAGCTGCCGGCAGACAAGGCAAAGCTGATCGTGCAGGCTGCTGACGAAGTGATTTCGGGCAAGCTGCACGACCAGTTCCCGCTGCGCATCTGGCAGACGGGCAGCGGCACGCAGACCAACATGAACGTGAATGAGGTCATCTCGAACCGCGCCATTGAGCTTGCTGGCGGTGTGATGGGATCGAAGAAGCCTATCCATCCCAATGACGACGTGAATATGTCGCAGTCGTCGAATGACACGTTTCCGGCGGCGATGCACATTGCGGCGGCATCACAGGTGAGGAACGTGCTGATTCCAGCGATCAGGAACGTGCATGACGCGATCGCGGCCAAGGCGCGGGAATTTAATGACGTCGTCAAGATCGGACGCACTCATTTGCAGGATGCTGTGCCGTTGACGTTCGGGCAGGAGTTTGGTGGATGGGCGAGTTTGCTGGAGCGCGACATTAAGCGGCTCGAACAGGTTCTTGAGGGGCTCTACGATCTCGCCATCGGCGGAACCGCCGTCGGGACGGGGCTGAACACTCATCCTGAATTTGCGGAGCGCGCCGCTAAGAAGATTGCCGAACTCACCGGGCTTCCCTTCCGCTCACATGGCAACAAGTTCGCCGCTCTTTCGGCGCATGATGAGATCGTCTACGCCCAAGGTGCGATGGAGACTCTGGCGGCTTCGCTGATGAAGATTTCGAACGATATCCGCTGGCTGGCTTCAGGGCCGCGATGTGGGCTGGGGGAACTTTCCATCCCCGAAAACGAGCCTGGGTCTTCGATCATGCCGGGCAAGGTGAATCCTACTCAGTGTGAGGCGATGACCATGGTCTGCGTGCAGGTTCACGGCGCTACCGCTGCGGTGGGATTCGCCGGCTCGCAGGGTAATTTCGAACTCAACGTTTACAAGCCTGTGATCATTTACAACTTTCTGCATTCGGTCACGCTGGTCGCTGACGCCTGCCATGGATATGTCGAGTACATGATCAAAGGCATCGAGGTCGATCGCGCCAAGGTGGACTGGTACGTGAAGAACTCGCTGATGCTGGTGACGGCGCTGGCGCCGAAGGTGGGATACGACAAGGCCGCCAAGATCGCCCACACGGCGCTCGTGGAACACAGCAGCCTGCGCGAGGCGGCGGTGAAGCTGGGCTATCTTACGGGCGAGGAATTTGATCAGTGGGTTAAGCCGGAGAAGATGACGCGGCCTTAGTGGAGTTCGTCCCGAAAATAAAGTTTGGGGCTTGGCTGCGGCGAGCGCTGGATCGCCCGCTCCTGAGCTGAAAATCGGGGTACCCCCCTCCCCCTCCCCCCTGATCTTTGGAATCATCACGTTAGCGTGAAATTCCCCGCAAAATCCGGATGTCAAAGAACTTAGATACCAAAATCTAGACAACAAAGGACTTCCGGGCGCGACGGATTGGCTTCGTGCCAACTGTCACGGCCTCGACCATGATCGCGCACGGGATGGGCTGTGGACAAGGTTAGATGTCACAGTGGCTTGTGGAAATTTCTTGAGGCTGGCTTTTTGAAATGTTGCCGATGTGAAGTGTACTGAGGGAATAGATTCCACATATGGAAATCGTTCAAATCGTGCTGGATAGGAAGCTGTTACAGGCCGCCGACCAGGCCGCGAAGCGCACTAAGCGAAACCGTTCTGCTTTGGTGCGCGACGCTTTGCGGGAACATCTCCGCCGGTTGGAGCTGCGAGCCAGTGAAGAGCGCGACCGGCAGGGCTACTCGCGACAGTCGCAGGCCGACGCGGAAGCGCGGGGTTGGGAATCGGAGGCTACGTGGCCGGAAGAATAGCCCGAGGCGAGATTCGGCTCCGGGACGAGTTTGCGGCTCTCGACGACGAGAAACGGCCGGCCCTCGTGCTCACCCGCAACAGCGCTCATCGCGTACTTATCCACGGTCACGGTTGCGCCGGTCACTTCCACGATTCGCGGCGTGCCGTCGGAAGTCGTGCTGAACGAGGAGGACGGCATGAAGTCCCCGTGCGCGGTGAACCTGCACAATGCAGTGACGGTGTCGCAACAGCGCCTGGGGAAACGTGTGGCCCAGCTTAGTTCCGCACGAATGAATGAGGTGTGTGCTGCTCTGCGGTTCTCTTTGGGGTGCGATGCAGGTTAGTTACTGGGAAAGTTTGTCTGTCTCGAATTTCAGAACTGCCCCGTTCAAGCCAAAATCGGGATTAAATGGGCCACCCTGGGGCTTGCATTCAGCTTCCTGGGCCCAAGCAGGAAGAAAACGTCTCGGGCGCCGGTCAGGGATTGCGCCGCCCCCTAGGTAGTGCCCGCGATCCCGGGCGAGGGTCATGGCGAACTCGCGATGGCGTACGTTCTGCGAGACCGCTGTGACGGCGGTCGCACCTCCGCGGAAGATCTCGCAATGACATGTTCTCACTGCGACCAGTGGCAGAGAGACAGGCCAAGTCCGCGCTGCCTATTCGTCTTCGCTGTTCTCGTCCGGCTCTTCGATAAACGTGCCGAAATGGTCATCATGCGATTTCGGGACATCGGCTTGGGAACCGTGGAAGCTCTTACCCTGGGCGACATCGTGGATTGCCGACTGGCAGCGGCGTTCGGTCCGTGGCGCCGATCGCACGTCGAGATCGGCAGATTCCGAGAGGGCAGCGAGTCGGTATGCAGTGCTGAGTACCGCGCTGCTCGTTGATGAGCCTGTGCGGTAGCGTTCGGCGGGCAGCGGGAGGCTGAGCCGAGCATAACTTCTCGCGCTGGAGATGGCAAGAGCTCGTAACATCATGACGAAGCCCCGGAAGACGTCGAACGTAGCGTCGGCGGTAGCATTCCGATGAAGGACCTCTTGGAGGAACTTAAGAGATCGGGACCCTGATGGGTTTCATTCAGGGCGTGATTGATTCCGACACCATAGCTCACACTGACAGCAGCGGCCATCCTGCCGGACGCAACCTGTGTGTCCCTGCCGAAGCCTCAGGGAGGCAATTGGCGAAGATCGTGGTGAAGAGGAGACGATCGACCCGCAGCAGCGTCATTTCCCTGCGGCGGTCATTGTCATTCTAGCAAGTGAAGGATCCATTTCGCTGTCAGTCACGGTCGAGCAGCCCATAACTGTCGTGGTATCCTTGACGGCCTGCCCGACTTGTCTCCAGGAGGGTCGCCCACACGAGCCCGGTTTTCGGTTGAGTGAGGACGTTCACGCGTCACAGACTTAGTCCGGCGAGACAAGACTAGATTGTCCGTCATGCCATTCGGGAAACGCGGCGCGGGCCTCAGGCGCTGAAGCGCGGCGAGTTTTAAGGCTTCGGCGGCACGACTGAAGCCGTGCCCTTCCCGTCGGTGCTCCACGCAGGAGTGGGGCGGCGCACGCTGACAGCGGGTTCCTCGACTCCGCCGTCGCTGTCGCTCCGGCTGCGCTCGGAATGACAAACGATTGGACGATTAAGGGCACCCTTCGGCTCCGCTCAGGGTAGGCTCTGATGGGACTCGGCTCCGTTTGACTTTGTTTTCCCCGCACTTACGTGCGGGGCTAGTGAATGCCGTCGCTTCGCGACTCGAGCGCGACGTTCAGGATGGGGCACCCGGCGCGACCCAAAACCCGCGCTGCCGTCCGTTAGGCCGCTTGTTCCTGGATGTCGGACTCTGGGCGGCCGAGGAGATGCTTGCGGAGTTGTTCGAGTTGTGCGGTTGCCTCCTTGATCTGCTGGGCGCAGGCGTAGCCGAGCGGGGGCAAGAATCCGTCGTATTTTTCGAGCAAGAGGCGGGCATTCTCTTCGATGACTGCAATCTGGGCGCGCGTCTGGTCGGCGGCGGCAGACATCAGCCTGGTTAGTTTCTCCAGTTGCGAATCGCGCTCGGCTAATGCTTGCCGGCTTTGTGCGGCTTGCTGTTCGAGGGCACGCTCGTGGAAGCGGATGAGCAGAAAGAGGCCTGCGGTTAGCACGAGCAAACCCAGATTGGCGGCGATGGTTTGCGACATGGCTTGGCTGGAGTCGGCGTCCCTCTGTTTTTCGAGTGCGGCGAAGCGGCTGTTTTCGAGGGAAGACAATGAAGACAGCAGAGACCGAGCCTGATCCGAGTATTGTTTGCCTTGGTTGGTTTGTACGAGCTGGAAGGCGCGGTGGCGGTATCCCTGCTGGCGCAAAGCGATGGTTCGCTCGATCTCGGCTTGTTTCGAGGCGGCGAGGGATTCCAGTTGGGTTTCGAGCGCCTGCTCGGATTGGGGGCGATTGGCTAAGGAGGAGCGAAGATTGGCGAAGTCGGTAGCGATCGCGTTTTTCGCGTCAACGTAAGGCTGCAGGTAGGCAGGGTCGTCGGTGAGAAGGTAGCCGCGCTGCCCGGTCTCCATGTCGGTGAAATCCTGCCAGACGCGGGCGATGCCAGCTTGCACACTGGAGCTCTCGAGGCTGCGGGCCGCAGTTGCCTGGATTCGCTTTAAGTGATCGATGGCGAGATAGGTGTTGAAGGCCATCAGGATGAGCAGCACCACGGCTGCAATTTGCAGGGCAGCTTTCCGGATTGTCACGTTGGGCTCCTGGGGCTTAGGTTGAGCCTATCCTAGCGCAAGTGGATGACGGGTGGTCATGCCTTGGGGACTAACGCGTTTCCGCCACAGCGACCTCAGGCGCTGAAGCGCGGCGAGTTTTAAGGCCTTCGGCGGCACGACTGAAGTCGTGCCCTTCCCGTCTGTGCTCTACGCAGGAGTGGGGCGGCGCACGCTGACAGCGGGTTCCTCGACTCCGCCGTCGCTGTCGCTCCGGCTGCGCTCGGAATGACAAAAAATTGGACGATTAACGGCACCCTTCGGCTCCGGCCGGGGCAGGCTACAATTCGTGCCCTTCCCGAGCCCATCCCGGCTCGTCCTCCCCCGCGTACTGCATACTACGGCTCGGCCAGTTCAGTTTCCGGAGCCAGCTCCGCGGACTTCGCCTTTTTCGGTGTGGTCGTGATCACCACTACGCTCACCAGCACTAGGACTGTTCCCAGGATCGTGCGTGCGCCGAGCGCTTCCCCGGCCAGAAAATATCCGAGCAGCACAGCGATCACGGGGTTCACGTATGCGTAGGTGCCGACCTTGGTGGGTGACTCGTGGTGAATGAGCCAGACATAGGCAGTGAAGGCAATAATCGAGCCAGCAACGATCAAGTAGGCCAGTGCGAGCCACGCGCGCGAAGAAACGGCTTGCCAGTGGAAGCCGTTGAACTCTCCAAAAATAGCGGCCGCGAGCAGGAGCAGGATTCCGCCGACGAGCATTTGGGCTCCTGAATTCATGATCTTCGATTGGGGTAAAACCAACTTGCGGTTGAGAACTGAGGCCAGGGACCAACTGAGGGCGCCCACCACCAGGGCAATCGCGCCGGACCGTTCGATCGGAGCGTCGCCGAGGCTCACGGAACGGCTGACCAGGACCGCTACTCCGGCGAGTCCAACCAGAAGGGCGCATCCCAGGCGGAAGGTGAGCCGCTGCGTGCGCAGGATAAGAATTTCGGCGAGCGCGGTGAAGGCTGGGATGGTCGCCAGCATCACGGCCGTTATACCGGAGGGGACGCGCTGCTCGGCCCAGAAGACCAATCCGTAATCCAGCAGAAAAATGAGTGCCGCCAGCACGGTTACTGATAACCATTCGCGGCGGGAGGGTGAGGCAATCCCGGTGGCGCGCACCCAGGCGTAGAGCACGATGCCCGCGGCGAAGAATCGAACTCCGGCCAGCAGGAGCGGCGGCACCTCGCGCACGCCGATGCGGATTGCCAGGAAGGTCGATCCCCAGACGAAGTAGATTATGGCGAAAGCCAGCAGGGTCTTCCAGCGGTGTGGGCGGGCCGTGGCTTGCATTTAAAATAATCCCGACGAGTTAGAAGAAATCAAACTGGTTGTTTAGATCGTCTGAGCACAGTTGCGGAAGCAAATTCCGCTATCAAAAATTTTTATAGGCGATAGATTCTTCGGAGCGTGCCCCTAGCGGGGCGATAAGACTTTTACTTCTTCAGCAGGCTGGTGTGGCTGGCGACACATTGCCAGCGGCCGTCGGTGTAGACCCAGGTGTCGGTGAAGCGGCCGAAGTGTTCGTAGGGCTTGCCCTGGTAGGTCCCTTTGGTGCGGTAGATGCCGACGACTACGGCTGCGTCGGCGTACATGCTGACCTTGACGTCTTGAATGGTCAGGCTGGTGGGCTTGAACTGGGGATCTTTGATATCGGCAAGGAACTTGGCTTTGTCACTGACCTCGCCGTCGTACTCGGTGTTGACGAATTCGCTGCCGACCATGGCGTCGAGAACGCGGGCGTCGCGATTTACCTGGGCTTCATTCCACAGGTGTTCCATGATCAGCAGCTTGGTTTCTTGTGAGTCGTCTTTCGACTTCTGGGCGGACGCTGTGCCCGACACGGCGAGAGCCAGCAGAAGACAGCAGCATGTGGCACGAAGCATGGTCTTGCTCGTCCGGCACATCCCCACGTGAGGCGGACGCTCGGGAAAACATAACAGTCGGTTGGTGGTTCGGGGTATTCAAATGCGGGCGAGAGCGTTACGAACGTACCTCCAGGGGCTAAAGCCCGGTTGTCCGCGGTGTGCCTAGACGCAGCGCTGAAGCGCTGCTCCACCCCAAGATCGGGACCTGTTAAGGACTAAGGCCGCAGTGGCTAGGGCGCCTCGCTTCGCTCGGCGGGACAGCCGAGGCGGCTGTCCCCACATGAACGTGTTTAGAAGGCCCAGCGGAGGAGTGCGGCGCCTACCGTGAATCCCGCACCCACTGAGGCCATTAGCACCAGGCTTCCCTTCTTCAGCTTGCCCTGTTCGATGGCGGTATTCATGGCTAATGGAATAGTGCCGGCGGTGGTGTTGCCGAAGCATTGGATATTGACGATCACGCTTTCCGGGCGCAGGCCCAGACGTTCGGCGGTGGCGTTGATGATGCGCAGGTTGGCCTGGTGCGGGATGAAGGCGTCGACATCGGAACCTTTGAGGCCGTTGCGTTCGAGCAGCTTCAGGCAGGCTTCGGTTTGCTTGCGCACGGCGAACTTGAAGACCTGCTGGCCGTCCTGGTGGACGTAGTGCATCTTCTTATCGACGGTTTCGCGGGTCGCCGGATTTAGGCTGCCGCCGCCGGGCATTTGGAGGAAGCATCCGCCGGAGCCGTCGACTTCGTGGATGAAGTCGATCAGGCCAACGGAATCGTCTTCGGCGGGCTCGAGAATCACCGCGCCTGCGCCATCGCCGAAGATTACGCACGTAGCACGGTCCGCGTAGTCGATGATGGAAGACATCACGTCGGCGCCGATCACGAGGATGCGCTTATGCGTGCCGGTGGCGATGAATTGCGCGCCGGTCTGCACGGCATAGACGAATGCGGAGCAGGCGGCCGAGAGATCGAATCCCCAAACTCCCGTGGCACCCAGCTTGTGCTGGACAAGACAGGCCGTGGAGGGGAACAACATGTCGGGCGTAACCGTGCCGACGATAATCAGGTCGAGATCGCTCGGAGCAAGACCGCGCTGGGCGAGCGCTTTCTTAGCGGCTTCCACTGCCAGGTCACTGGTGGCCACGCCTTTTTCGACGATGTGGCGTTCGCGGATGCCGACGCGGGCGAGGATCCAGTCGTTCGTGGTGTCGACCATTTTTTCGAGGTCGGCATTGGTGAGGAGTTTTGGCGGCACATAGGTGCCGAGGGCGCTGATTTTGGCGCGAATCGGTTTGGTCAATTAGAGCTCCAGGGTATGAAAGTGAGTATTTTGCAGGATTGGGAGCAGAATGTCTAACCGGGTGTCGGAAAACGCGGACTCCAGCGCGCTCAAAATGCAATAAGCCAGGCACCGGGGGCCCACTGCACACGCAAGAGCCCGTTACCGTTGCTTCCTTCCGGACCTGGCGGGGTTGGCGAGAGTACGTCGCGTGAGACCGATGCCTGACCGGAATCATTCTAGCAAAGCCGAGCGCCTATTCCCGCCTAGTGGGGCTTCGTCGCAAAGGTGCGGGCAAAGGGCTGGTGACTTTGGGTGCAAGAAAAAGACATGAAAGCCTTCCCTTCTCGAAGCAACTTGTCGAACAATAGAGACTGAACCTGGAATTCGGGCGGTACAGCCGGAAGGCTGACCGCCTCTCGGCGCTTATCCGCGATCATCGATGCCACAAGCCAACGCACAAATCGACGTGGCCCCACTTTCAGCGGCAATTAACCGATACTTTGAGTTTGCCGTCTATTTGCTTGTTTTAGTTGGCTTTGGGACGCTGGCTAGCACTGGCGGCCTGGATTTGCCGGCGATTGTGCTGGCGGGAGCGGCGCTGGCTTTGCGTGGCTACCTGTTGGTGCAGCGGCGGCCCATCGTGATTTCGGAGCGCTGGACCACGCCACTGACTATCGTGTATTTCGTTTTCTACGTGGCGGATTTCCTCCTGTTGTCCCGCAGCTTTCTAACAGCGACGGTACACCTGGTGCTGTTCGCGGTGGTGGTGCGCACGTTTTCGCTGCGACGCGATCGCGACTCCACGATGCTGTCCATCCTGGCGTTCCTGATGGTATTGGCGTCGGCCGTGCTGACCGTCGACAGCGTGTTCATGCTTTTCTTTTCCGCATTCATGGTGATGGCGGTGGCCACGTTCATCCTGATGGAGATGCGGAGGTCTGGGCAGGCGGCGCGATTTCAGGCGCGATACTCCAGCGATGCGAGAGAGCACCGGCAGTTGGCCTTCTCGCTGGCGCGGGTAACACCGGCTTTGGTGCTGATGATAGTGGTGGGCGCCGCGGCGGTGTTTTTTCTGCTGCCCCGTATGTCGACGGGCTACCTGGGCGGCTACACGTACGGCACAGATTTTTCGACCGGCTTCAGCGACCAGGTGCAACTGGGCCGGATCGGGCAGATTCAGCAATCGAACGCGGTGGTGATGCACATCCAGATTGACGGGGATCGCGACGGCCGGTACGCCTTGGACTGGCGTGGGGTTGCCTTGGCGAAGTTCGATGGCAAGAACTGGTCAAACCCGCGGGAGCAGAGTGTGCTGTATCGGGAGGCGGATGGAAGCTTCCGCATTCCACTCGTGGGCCAGGGCATTGCACGGGCTGTGACGGCGCGCGATCACCTGATTCATTACCGGGTGCTGATGGAACCAATCGGGACCAACGTGTTTTTTCTTGCTCCCTGGGCGCGGCGCGTGAAGGGCGCGTACCGGACGTTGCAGATCGACGACGGCGGAGCGGTGTCAGATCTTGACAGCCAGCGTTCGGTGAGCCTTTACGAGGCGGACTCGGATATCTCCACGCCTTCCCCCCAGCAACTTCGAGGAGCCGGCAATTATCTTCCGGAGTTTGCCCTGGTCTATCTGCAACTGCCGGAGCTCGATCCGCGCATTCCGCAGCTGGCGGCACAGATTACAGGGTCCGCTTCCAACAGCTACGACAAAGCGGTTGCGATTGAAAGATATTTGCAGACGCATTACGGATACACCCTGCAGTTGCCGCGGTCGGCCGTGGCCGATCCGCTGGCCAACTTTCTTTTCGAGCGCAAGCAAGGACACTGCGAATATTTCGCTTCTTCGATGGCCGTCATGCTGCGGACGCTGCACATTCCAGCGCGTGTGGTGAACGGCTTCCGCAGCGATGAATTCAACGACGTCACGGGCAATTACGTGGTGCGGGCGAAGAATGCGCACTCCTGGGTGGAAGCCTACTTTCCCGGATATGGGTGGGTGACGTTCGATCCCACGCCGGGGGGCGCGGTCGGGTCACCGCAGGGCTGGGGCAGGGTGATGCTCTACCTGGACGCTGCGGCGTCGTTCTGGCGGGAGTGGGTGATCAGTTATGACTCCTCGCATCAGTACGTTCTGGGCCAATCCGTGCTGAGCGGGACGCGGGGTTTCTGGGAACGGGCACGGATGTGGGCGCGGCTGCGGTACGAGCGGATGTTGAATTGGGCGCGTAGAAGTCAGCGGAGTGTAGGGCATTCGCCCGGACGATGGTTCGGGCGGTGGCGTGGCGGTTGCGCTTCTGTTGCTGGTGCTGGGCAACGCGGGGCGGATTGCCCGGATGATCCGCACAAGACGGCTGCAGGCACATCCAGAGCGCTCGCCGGACGAGGCCGCCGCGATGTGGTACGAACGGATGGTCAAGTATCTGGCGCGGCGTGGGGTGCGGAAATCCGGGACGCAGACGGCGCGGGAATTCGTGCGCGTCATCCAGGATGAGCCGTTGCGTACGCGAGTCGGACAATTCACCGACGCCTACGAATTGGCACGGTTTGGAAATTCTTCAGAGGACGCAGTGCGGTTGCCGGAGTTGCTAGAAGAAGTCGAGCTGGCCACAAAGAAGTGAGGTCGTGTCGGCCGGCAAGCACCGGCTTAATTTTCTCTCGCAGTAACAGATGCGATCCCCAGACAGACTAGAAGTGCCAGACCACGCCACCACCGACGAAGAAGTTGTGCTGGCGGGTCTTACCAGTGTCGGCCAAGGGCAGGTTAGGCGTGCCGGACCAGAAGTCACGGACATCGAGGCGAATGCTGAAGTTGTGCAAGACTCTAACGTCGAGACCGAATCCGCCCTGGATCACGCCCGTGGTCGAGGAGCTGCCGGGGTTGGGGCCGCCGTAGAGGAGGGTATTGTTCTCGCTGAAGTGGCCGAAGCCTGCGCCGAAACTCACCCAGGGTGAAACCGCAGTCGCAGGAAACAGATTCAGGCGAGCCGAGGGAGTAACGAAGATCTGTTTGTAACTTTTAGGAACGACATTGTCGCCCGAGTTGAGGTCTTCATCAAGGTTGAAGACTGCGGGCACCTCTCCTGAGATGGCATATATGGGAGTGCCGAAGAGGCGGCGTGCATAGTTGACTTCGAAGGTCAGTCCTTTGCCGGAGCGGACCACAGGATTGAAATTAGTGGCGCCTGGGATACCTTGGTCACTGATGAAGACGCGGCCGATCATGCCGGTCAATTCGTTTTTCTCGTCTTGAGCCGTTGCTGAACTGCCCAGAACGGACATCATCACTGCCAGGACTGCAATTACGGCAATTTTCCCAGACATTTCCCCTCCAGGATTCGGGACTTACGCTTTTCTTCGGTAACGCCTAGGGTAGCATGAAGCATGGAGATTTCGTCCACAGGTTGCTGTATTTTCGTGATCCCTGCCGCCAGACGGTAAAGAGATGCATGTAGCCCAGTAGATGGTTTCACCGGGGGATGTTCGTGGGAAAATGTTAAAATAGCTAGATTGCATGCCCTCGAAGAGCCTCACTATCTCACGTTCCGGCGAAAAAACCACCAACACCGCATCGACTGACCGCGAACAGGATACGCGCCCACAGAAAGTTGGCTTCGTGAGCCTGGGATGTCCAAAGAACCTGGTTGACAGCGAAGTGATGATGGGCCTGCTGGCGCGGGCCGGAGCCGAACTATCGCCCCGGGCCGAGGACGCCGACGTAATTGTAGTAAATACCTGCTCGTTCATCGAGAGTGCGCAGCAGGAGTCAGTGAATACGATTCTCGAGATGGCCGGTCACAAGACCTCAGGGCGCGCGAAAAAGCTGGTGGTGGCGGGCTGCCTGGTCGAGCGGTTCAGGGATGAAATCCGCAAGAGCATTCCGGAAGTGGATGCTGTGGTGGGGACCGGGGAGTTGCAGAACATTCTGGCGGCGACCGGCATCGTCCCGGCTTCACCGCGCCCGGATTCGACGCACAGCGATTCCCCGTTTGTGGTCTTACCTTCGCGCGCCGAGGGCGATGCCCGGGCGGCGCAGGGGAGATTCTCGCGCGAGCAATGGGACGGCGCGATTGCGGATCTGCCGAATTATTTATATGACGATGAGACCCCGCGCTTTCTGGCTACACCGAAATCCACGGCCTACATCAAGATCGCCGAGGGTTGCGACCATCCTTGCACGTTTTGCATCATTCCGCAGTTGCGGGGAAAGTTTCGCTCGCGGCGTTTCGAGTCGGTGGTCGCAGAAGCCGAGCGGCTGGCACGCAGTGGAATTAGGGAAATCACTCTGATCGGGCAGGATACGACTTGTTACGGAGAGGATTTCGGCCTGAAGGATGGGCTGGCGCTTCTGCTCGAGAAACTGGCGAAGATTGAAGACCTGCGCTGGATCCGGTTCCTCTATGCCTATCCCAATAAGATCACGGGCAAGCTGCTGGAGACGATCGCGGCCTCGGAGAAGATTTGCTCCTACATGGATGTGCCGCTGCAGCATGCATCGGCGCCGGTGCTGAAGCGTATGAAGCGCGGAGGCGGGGCGGATCTGTTTCTGCGCTCGATTGCCAGGATGCGGCGCGCGATTCCCGGGCTGACCTTGCGTACGTCTTTTATCGTGGGTTTTCCGGGAGAAACCGAGAAGGAATTTGAAGAGCTCTGCGACTTCGTGCGCGAAGCTCAGTTTGACTGGATGGGAACTTTCTCCTATTCCGACCAGGAAGGTGCGGACGCATATGGGTTGGATAAGAAGCTTTCCGTCCGTGAGATTGAGCGGCGACGCAAACATTTGATGGGAATCCAGCGGCAGATCAGCAAGAAGAAAAAGAAGCTGCTCGTGGGGCAGGAGTTCGACCTGCTGCTGGAGGGGACGTCGGAAGAGACCGATCTGCTCATGGAAGGCCGCACTTCGATGCATGCCCCCGAAATTGACGGCAAAGTCTTCGTGAACGATTTTCCGGCAGAGGCTGAGCCCCAGCCGGGCGAGTTTTATCGTTGTCAGATCACGGAAGCGCACGACTATGATCTGGTGGCGAAGATTGTGTAGCAACCCGTTCGTGCTGGATTTAGTGGTTTAACTCAGCACAAACCCGGAACCTTCCCTGAACATGCCTAGCAAGCGCGCTTTGAAACTCCGCTGCCCGATCTGCAAGAAAACCGTGAAGAGCAGCGACCCCGAGTTTCCCTTCTGCAGCGACCGCTGCCGCACCATCGATCTGGGCAAGTGGGCAAGTGGTGCTTATGTGATTCCATCGCCGGTTACTGACGCGGAGGAACAGATCCGAGAGAGTACACCCGAGGATCCGGACGAAGAATCGTGAAAGACACGACGAAGCCCGAGAGTAGCCCTGGCGTCCCGCCGGCTGTCCCTTCGGCGAGCTCAGGGCAGGCTTCTGGGGCGTCCCGCCGAACTCCGCTGTGGGCCACGCTGGTCGCTACGTTTTTCGGCATCGGACGGATGCGGCCGGGACCAGGGACTTGGGGATCCGCGGCGACCGTGCTGCTGTGGGCAGGCTTGGCCCACGCGCTTGCGCCGTCCTTGCGTGCTCCGCTCGCGATCGCTTTGGCCGTGCTGATCGCGCTGATCGGAATTCCGGCGGCGACGCAGGTCGCGCGAGGTGCGGGCGTAAA
Source organism: uncultured Acidobacteriaceae bacterium (assembly GCA_963770235.1). Classification (GTDB taxonomy): domain Bacteria; phylum Acidobacteriota; class Terriglobia; order Terriglobales; family Acidobacteriaceae; genus Sulfotelmatobacter. The sequence continues at coordinate 215,411 of CAVYOW010000001.1, forward strand.
GGATCCGCAGTTTGTGGTGATCGATGAGGTCGCCGGCCAACTCGTGGCGCTGATCGCCGTGCCTCTCGCGTGGAAATCCTTTCTGGCGGGCTTTATACTTTTTCGGGTCTTCGATATCGTCAAGCCGCCGCCGGTGCGACAATTGGAGGCGATTCCGGAAGGCGCCGGGATTGTGCTGGACGATGTGGCGGCTGGTCTCTACGCGTTGGCAGCGATGCATCTCTTGTTGCACTTTGGTCTTCTAAGATAGTGTCTTCTAACGTAGTGCGAGTGCTTTCCTCATGGGATTCTCCGACCGCATCCTTGGCAAGAAAAATGTGAATGGCGGACCGCACATCGAGTCCGTCTCGCCGGTGCTGGCGTTGGCGGGGGGCGAGGTCCGCATCGCGGGTTCGGGATTGCGGCCGCAGCAGTACCAGCGTCCGCGCGTGCAGTTTGGCGAAGTCGAGGGTGGGGTCGTGATCAGCTCGGATTCGTTTCTGGTGGCTCGGGTTCCCGAAGGAGCGACTTCGGGGCCGGTGGTGGTGGCCGCCGATGGGCACGTCAGCAACCCGCACACCGTGAAGGTTGCCGTGCCTATTGCCGAGAATCTGCATCCTGTCACCAATCCGGCGCTCGATGCTCAAGGCAACATTTACGTCACGTTTTCTGGTTCACGCGGACAAAAGGTTCCCGTCGCGATCTTTAAGATTGATACCAACTACGCCGTGAAACCGTTCGTAGCGGAGCTGATGAATGCAACCTCGATCGCTTTCGATCGCCAGGGACAGATGTATGTCTCGTCGCGCCATGACGGCGCGGTCTATCGCGTGGCGCCGAACGGAAACATGACTACCTATGCTGAGGGCATGGGAGTCGCCACGGGGATCGCTTTTGATAAGAGTCAGAACCTCTACGTGGGCGACCGCAGCGGCACCATCTTCAAGATTGGCCGCGATCAGCAGGTTTTTGTGTTTGCCACTTTGGAGCCGAGCGTCTCGGCCTACCACCTTGCTTTCGGTCCGCAGGGAGATTTATTTGTGACCGGACCAACCACTTCGAGTTTTGACTGCGTGCACCGAATTGATCCGCAAGGGACAGTACATACATTCTTCCGCGGTCTGGGACGCCCGCAGGGGTTGGCTTTTGACGCGCTGGGCAACCTCTATGTGGCGGCTTCGCTCTCCGGCCGGCGCGGCATTGTAAAGATCACGCCGGAAGGCAGTGCCAGCCTGGAAGTGGCGGGACATGGACTTGTCGGACTGGCCTTTTCGCCGGGACGAAGTGTCATTCTGGCAACCACCGACGCAGTGCATCATCTCTCGTGGAACATTCCAGGCCTGCCGCTGCTGCCGGAGTAGCTAAGAGCAGTTCTCAGTACCCAGTACCCAGTACTCAGTTCCCAAAAACTCTGACCCGCACTGCTGAGTACTGGGTACTGAGAACTGCCTTCATCATTTACACTTCTAGCCGTGAACGCTGAGATTATCGCGGTTGGGTCCGAGTTGCTAACGCCTTTCCGCATGGATACGAATTCTCTCTTCCTCACCGAGCAGATCAACCAGCTGGGGGTTGAGGTAGTTTTCAAGAGCGTGGTGGGCGACGATCTCAAGCGCCTGGTGGAGGCGGCGCAGCACGCGCTGTTCCGCTCGGAGATCGTGATTTTCAGCGGCGGTCTCGGCCCCACCGAAGATGACCTTACCCGCGAAGCGGTCGCTGAAGCGTTGGGCGTTTCCTTGCGGCGTGATGAAGAAGTTCTTGCCGGAATCGAGCAGCGTTTCGCGGCGCGCGGCTGGAAAATGTCTCCCAACAATGCCAAGCAGGCGGACGTTCTCGAAGGCGCGACCGTGCTTCCCAATCGCCAATGGGACCGCGCCCGGACAGTGGCTGAGCGGCAAGTTTGACGGGCGCGAGCGCATCGTCATCCTGTTGCCCGGGCCTCCGCACGAGCTGAAGGCTTTGTTCGAGGCAGAATGCCGCGAGCGGCTGCGGGCAAAGTTGCCGACGGCGTTCCTGGCAACCCGCGTACTGAAGGTAGCGATGCTGGGCGAATCGCATGTGGATGCGCGCGTGGCGCCGATCTACAAACGATTTGGCGATGTTCAGACCACGATCCTGGCGGGAGCGGGAGAGATCCAACTGCATTTCACGTCTCGCGCCGGAACCATGGAAGCGGCGCAGGCGCGGGTGGATGAAGCGGCGGACGCGGTCGAGGAAGAACTCGATGACGCCGTGTTCTCGCGGGATGGCGAGTCGCTCGAACAAATCGTCGGCTACTGGCTGCAGATGCGCAACGCCACGCTGGCGGTGGCGGAATCATGCACCGGCGGTCTGTTGGGCGAGCGGGTTACGTCTGTCAGCGGCAGTTCGCGCTACTTTATGGGCGGTGCGATCGTCTACTCCAATGCCATGAAGACCGAACTGGCGGGAGTGCCTGCCGACATGATCGAGCGCCATGGGGCCGTGAGCCGCGAAGTGGCCGCAGCGCTGGCGGAGGGTATCCGGTATCGTTGCGAGGCAACGCTCGGGATCGGCATCACCGGCGTAGCCGGGCCCAGCGGAGGAACTCCGGAAAAGCCCGTGGGATTGGTGTTTCATGCTCTGGCCAGCGATAGCGGGACGGAAGTGATCGAACGCAACTTCCCTGGCGATCGCAAGCGTATCCGCTGGTTTGCGACGACGCTAGCGCTGGATATGGTGCGAAGAAAACTGATGTGAGCTTCCCAACTTCCGGCTCTGGCTTTATGCGCCTTTTCGTTGCACTCGATATCGACGACAGACATTCGCGGTCGAATTGCCAGATTCCTCGACGGCGTGCGCGGATTTGCTCCGGATGCGCGCTGGGTGCGACCCGAATCGCTGCACGTTACACTGAAGTTCATCGGAGAGAAATCGGAAGAAGAGGTGGAGAAAATCAAGCGGGCGCTGGAGACGATTGAGGCGCCGATGTTCGAAATGAGTTTTCGCGGCCACGGATTCTTTCCTGGCGCACGAGCGCCACGAGTGTTCTGGGTGGGAATTGAGGGCGGGCGGAAATTGACTTCTCTGGCCGCGACGGTGGATGAAACTCTGGCACAGCTCGACATTCCGAAGGAGGAGCATGTTTTCAATCCGCACCTTACGCTGGCGCGAGGCGCGGGAGGCTCAGGCTCGCCGACGCAGGCAAAAGGGCGACGGTCCGAAACAGGGTTTTCAGCTCGTGCAGGAAAAGCTGGCGGCCCTGCCTTCGCTCGAGTTTGGTACGATGACGGCCCGCGAGTTTTTTCTGTACCGAAGCCAACTCTCGCCCGGCGGTTCAAAGTACACGCAACTCGCGGGATTCGCTTTGCGGTAGCATGCAATTTACTTCAATGTCGGCGTTGCTTCTCATTGCCGCACTGAGCTACCTGCTGGGATCGATTCCCTTTGGATATCTCCTGGTGCGCATTTTTCTCGGAGAGGATGTGCGGCAAGAGTGGAAGCGGAAATATTGGGGCAACGAATGTGTCGCGCAAATCGCCGGTGCTGGGGGCACTGACGCTGCTGCTGGATGCGCTGAAGGGAACTGCGGCGGTGGCATTGTCCTATGTGGTGGCTGACCACATGGTTGCGATTCCCACCTTCGAGCAATTGGCACTGGGAGCGTTGTTCGCAGTTCTTGGCCATGTGTTTCCGGTGTGGCTGAAATTCCACGGCGGCAAGGGAGTGGCCACAGGTCTTGGCGCATTCGTCGTAATCGCTCCGAAGGCGGTGCTGATCGCAGCCGGCATTTTTATCGCGGTCGTCGCGATCTCTCGCTACGTTTCCCTCGGGTCAATCGTTGCGGTCGCCGTTTTTCCCCTCGTGGCGTGGCTTATCCGTCAGTTTTATCTTTCTCCCACAGGGCTGGCTCTCATGTCCATCGCCTCCCTGCTCATTCTGGTGAAACATCGTGACAACATGCGGCGACTCTTGGGCCGGGACAGAGAGCCGGACTGGGAGCAAAGCGCGCATGAGCGAGATCGCAATCATCGGCGCGGGAGCCTGGGGTACGGCGCTGTCGATCGTTCTTGGGCGCAAAGAGACTCATCAGGTTCGGCTGTGGGCTCACGAAAAAGATGTTTGCGAATCCATCTCACGACAACGCGTGAACGAGATAGTTTCTTCCCGGGCAGACCGTCCCGGACCTGCGTGATGCCCTGCAACGATCTGGCGGAAGCGCTCCAGGGTGCGGCCATTGTGGTAAGCGTGATGCCCTCACAACATTGCCGCCTCCTGTTTGAGCAGATGCGGCCGCATCTGGGCCGCGGAAACCATGATCGTCAGCGCGACCAAGGGACTGGAAGAAAAATCGCTGTTGCGCATGACTGAGGTGATCGTGCAGGTGGTCAAGAGCCGGAGCATTCCAGCGCCCAGGATCGGCGCGCTCAGCGGCCCATCGTTCGCGCTGGAAGCGGCGCGCGGAGACCCGACGGCAATCACCATCGCGTCGCAGGATAAGGAACTCGCGCGCTTCGTCCAGCGCGAGTTCAGCCATGCCAGCTTTCGCCTTTACACCAACGAAGACCCGGTCGGCGTGGAGTTGGGTGGCGCGCTGAAAAATACGGTGGCCATCGCCGCCGGGGTTTGCGCGGGTCTTGGCCTCGGACACAATTCCGTGGCCGCCCTGATTACGCGGGGTCTGGCGGAGATGACGCGGCTGGTGGTGGCCTGCGGGGGCAAAGCCGAAACCATGGCGGGCCTTGCGGGCCTGGGCGATCTGGTGCTGACTTGCACGGGCGGCCTTTCGCGCAATCGCAGCGTGGGCGTTGAACTTGGCCGCGGACGCAAGCTGCCCGAGATTCTCGCCGGGATGCATGGCATGGTTGCGGAAGGAATCTTTACCACAACTGCGGCCGTGGGGCTGGCGCGCGCTCGCGGGGTCGAGATGCCCATCACTGAGCAGATGCACGCCATTCTGCACGAGGGCAAGGCTCCGCGCGAAGCGATTCGATGAATTGATGACACGCAGCAGCAAGAGCGAAACTCTCGGGACGTAATGCGGCGCCGCGCTTGAAGAACCCGACGCGTTTTGTTGCCAAACCGGCACCAGACGTGCGTTCCGACTGGTACTTTGGTAACGGCAAATCTCACGGTTTTCACCTCCGGGCACTCCTTCGACATTAAAATTCTATAGATACCCGTGAAAATCGCCGCCACTTCGACCGACGGCGCTTCCGAACTGAGCCAGGGGAGCGACTTGTCTTCCGTATGCACCCAATCCGGCGCGCATCCCGATTCTCTACGTAATCCTGGGTGTGCTTCTGGTGATCAGCATCGTGCCCATGTACTTCTACTCCTCGGAAGTGGAGAAGATTAACCAGGACCGCCTGAAGACCAACGAGAAGCTGCTGCAGAACACGGTGACGCGATCGCTGGCCGACGATCTTTCGCAGCACGAGCGTTCCGTGCGGATGATGCTGGCCAATCTTTCCTCGGCAATTCAGGTGGCGAGCGGCGGCGATATTGGCAGCAAGAACATTGAAGCGCCGGAGTTGCGCGCGCTGCTGGAAAACTTTGTGTCGTCCTCGGACGAAGTCGCCTACGCCACGCTGCTCAATTCCGAGGCAAAGGGAATATCGGCCTCCGCGGGGCACATTGCTCCCGATGCCTTTCTGCAGCGCGAGTTGCAACATGCCTTCGACGCAGCCCGCGACGGCCGCGCCTACAACGGCCAGGCGCTGCAGGTGGAGGACGGCAAGACGGCAGCGGACGGTTGTGCTGGTGAGCAGTCCGGTCAGCTACGACGGGCGCTTTCTGGGTATGGTCGGCGCGGTCGTGGATCTGCAATTCCTGATTCGCCGGCTGCAGGAGGTGAAGGCGAGCGGCGGCGGCCTGATTCCCTATGTCGTGGACTCGCAAGGCCGGCTGGTGGCTGCCGGCACTCCGCAATACGTGACCGGCCAGGACATGAAGAGCCTGGAGATCGTCCGCAATTTTGTGGACCAGGGCAACAAGACGCAGGTGGTCGCCACCAACGAATTCAATGTCCACGAGGGCAAGAACGACGTTGAGATGCTCGGCACCTACAGCCCGGTCACCGCGCTCGATTGGGCTGTAGTGGTGCAGAAGCCGCAATACGAGGCTTACGGCGGGGTCGCCGAGATGCAGCGCACGGCGCGCCTGCTGGCTCTGCTGGCGGTGGTGGTGAGCATTGGCATCAGCATCTTCGCGGCCCGCAGAATTACCAATCCGCTGCAAATCCTTACGCAGTCCGGCCGGGCTCTGGCGCGAGGCGATTTTTCGCAGCGCGTCCACTTGCGGAGCCGCACCGAAATCGGCGAATTGGCGGAGACCTTTAACACTATGTCGCAAGAACTTGAACAGTTCGTCGAAGATCTGAAGCGGGCAGCGGAAGAGAACCGCGCCCTGTTTCTGGGCTCGATCCAGATGCTGGCCGGCGCGGTTGACGAGAAGGATCCCTACACTCGCGGCCACTCCGACCGGGTCACGCGCTACTCGCTGCTGATCGGCAAGGAAATGAACTTGCCGGCCCCTTTCATGGAAACGCTGCAGATTTCCGCGCAGCTCCACGACGTGGGGAAGATCGGCATCGAAGACCGCATTCTCAAGAAGCCGGGCGCGCTTACCGCGGAAGAATTTGAGGTCATGAAGACTCACACCACGAAGGGCGCCAACATTCTGCGTCCGGTCACGCAGCTTGCGGAGATGCTTCCCGGCATTGAACTGCATCACGAAGCTCTCGATGGCCGGGGCTATCCTTACGGCCTGCAGGGAGATCAGATTCCGCTGCTGGCGCGGGTGATCGCGGTGGCCGACACGTTTGACGCTTTAACCACCAATCGTCCATACCAGCATGCCCACACTCCGGAAGAGGCATTCAAAATCATTCAGAACCTTGCCGGCAAACGGCTTGATCCCGAGCCGGTGGCAGCGCTGATGGCGGTTTACGGACGGGGCGAAATTCGCATCCAGCGCCTCTCGATCAAGAGAGCTGTGGCCGCCCCAGAGGCCGCCACGGCTGATGTTCCGGCCGCGCCTGCTCTCGGCGCTGTCTGCTCCTGAAGCTGCCAACCTCGAAAGAACCCGCGTCTAACTACTTCTTCTCTTCTTCTTCTGCTCGCGCCAACCGCGGTCTGACTCGCGCTGACCGCTATAATCAGGTTTTAGGATTCTTCATGATTCAAACTTTGTTCGGCAGTACCGAGGAAACGCAGCCCGGGCTTTTCGAGCGCATGAAGCAGGCGGTCACGCGCACGCGCGAAAACCTCGCCGAGCGCATTGAGGAGGTGTTGCCTTTGGAAAGGAAATCGACCGCAATACGCTCGACGATCTTGAAGCCACGCTGATCGGCGCCGACCTGGGCACTGCCACCACGCAGGAAGTGCTGGGCAAGCTCCGCGAAAAAGCCGACCGGAAACAGATCAAGGATGTGCAGGAGCTGAAACGGCTGCTAAAAGAGGAATTGCTGGCGATTCTGAATGCGGCCAATACCCGCCCAGTTCAAAGAGTGGACGGCACTCCGGAAGTGATTCTGGTGGTCGGCGTGAACGGTACGGGCAAGACCACCACCATCGGCAAGTTGTCGCAGGTATTTCGGTCGAATGGCAAGAGCGTGCTGCTGTGCGCGGCGGATACCTTCCGCGCGGCGGCGATCGATCAGCTGGAAATCTGGGGCGCACGCACCGGCACGGAAGTGATCAAGACCAAGCCCGGCGGCGATCCCGCGGCGGTGTTGTTCGACGCGTTGCAGGCAGCAACGGCGCGGAAGACAGACTACGTGATCGTCGACACCGCCGGCCGGCTGCACACCAAGGCAAGCCTCATGTCGGAACTGGAGAAGATGCGCCGCACGGCCCAGCGCATTATCCCCGGAGCCCCGCACGAAACATTGCTGGTGATGGATGCAACGACCGGGCAGAATGGCTTGCAGCAGGCACGCCTGTTCACGGAGTCGGCGGGCGTTACCGGCATCGTGCTCACCAAGCTCGACGGCACCGCCAAGGGCGGCGTGGTGGTCGCCATTTCGCGTGAATTGGGGCTGCCCGTGCGATTTGTCGGCGTAGGCGAGAAGGTGGGCGATCTGCTGCCGTTCGACCCGAAGGAATTTGTGGATTCGCTGTTTGAATAGGAGGGCGTGTGCGGCGATGCTCGAGGCGGCCGATCGCGATTCAGGGCTCTGCTGGATTCCGTCCGGCGCCTGCTCGGTAGGAAGCCACCTAAGTTGCCGGACGATCCGCCATACGCCGAGCGGATGGCTCCGGTGCGGCGTGGGCCAAAGGGTCGCAGCGGCGCAGCGGCGGTGGCTGAACCTGAGGAAGAGTCCTATCGCGCGTTTCCACCTCGCGGGCAATAGGCACGCTATTGTTTGCAGTCCGGAACCTGCCAGAGCGAAAGCTCAACAGAGCTTCCTAAACATTAGATTCGATGCCGGACCATTCCACTGACGAGCAGTTCCTGCGCCGAGCGCTTGACCTGGCACGCCAGGGCATCGGATTGGCCTCGCCCAATCCCTACGTCGGTGCCGTCATCGTCGATCACGAACGGGCAACATCGCTGGCACAGGCGTTTACACCTACGATGGCGTGAAGCACGCTGAGGTGCTGGCGCTCGAGCAGGCCGGCGATAAGGCCCGCGGGGGAACGCTCTACATCAATCTCGAACCGCACTCGCACCAGGGCCGAACGCCGCCCTGCACCGACGCTCTTGATCGCCGCCGGAATTCGTCGCGTGGTGGCTTCCATGCCCGATCCCAACCCCAAGGTGAGCGGGCGAGGTTTCGAGAAGCTGCGCGCGGCCGGCGTCCACGTGGAGGTTGGACGGCTGGAAGCGGAAGCTCGACGACTGAACGAGGCTTTCGCGCGCTACATTCGCCACGGCGTTCCCTTGGTGACGCTGAAAGCCGCGATGACGCTTGATGGCAAGATCGCTCCACCAGCCGCGGCTGTAGCGAACCACACGGCGGGAACTCCTGCCGGCGGATGGATCACCGGCGAAGCAGCGCGCGCCCACGTGCAGCAACAGCGTCACCAAAGCGATGCCATCCTCGTGGGCGTGGGAACCATCCTCGCTGACGATCCGCTTCTCACCGATCGCAGTGGCAATCCGCGACGACGCCCGTTGCTGCGCGTGATTCTGGATTCGCACTTGCGCCTGCCGCTGGAGTCGCGCCTGGTGCAGAGCGTGGAACTGAGGGTGCCCGCAAGAACGATGTGCTGGTCTTTTGTTCTTCACCGCCGACGAAAGAGAAAAAGGCCGAACTGGAGGCGCGTGGCGTTCGGGTCGAGCAACTTCCACCAGACGCACCGGACGGTCGTCCCGATTTTCGCGCGATTCTCCGCCGCCTCGGGCAACTTGAAATCACGAGTGTGATGATCGAAGGTGGATCGACGGTGAACGGTATGGCGCTCGCCTCCGGAGTGGTCGACAAGATTTTTCTGTATTACGCACCAAAGATTCTGGGCGCTGGGTCGGTTCCGTTCGCCGCTGGCGCAGGCTCCCGCCAAATGGACGAAGCACTGCAGGTCAAGCATCTCCACCTGCATCGCTTTGGAGAAGACTTTGCGGTGGAAGGGTATCTGCGCGATCCGTACGAAGAGTGAGATCTGTCATGCCGCGCCTCCGTAACGGGTTTATGATGTTTCGTTACCTCATCGAGGTCCTCATGTTTACCGGCATCGTGGAAGAAGTCGGGCGCGTCACGCGCATCGAACAGCGCGGCGAGAATCGCCGCATCACCATTGCCGCCGGGAACGCGGCCAGACGAATTGAAGACCGGCGACAGCATCGCGGTCAGCGGAGTCTGCTTGACCGCGCTCGACATCAAGCCCGGCTCGTTCTGCGCCGACCTGGCTCCGGAGACCTGGGAGCGCACGTCGTTCTCGCGCATGCATGAAGGCGCGCTGGTCAACCTGGAGCTGCCCATGAAAGCCGATGGCCGCTTCGGCGGCCACATCGTGCAAGGCCACGTGGATGGCGTCGGCAAGCTCATCGCCCTCGAGCGCATCTGCCGATTCGGAAAACTGGTGGCTGCACATCGAGTTGCCCGCATGACGTGGAGAAGTACACGGTCTACAAGGGATCCATCTCGATCGAGGGCATCAGTCTCACCGTGGCGAAACTCGAAGGCAGAAGCTGCACCGTTGCCATCATCCCCCACACCGTGGAGATGACGAACCTCAACTCGCTCCAGCCCGGGGATCCAGTGAATCTGGAAGCGGACCTGATTGCAAAGTATGTGGAGAAGATGATGGCCAGAGAGCCGGCAGAGAGTGTCCTCACCGTGGAAGAGCTGGTGCAGCAAGGGTTTTGAGCGAATGGCTTCAGCTTGGGTGGCTTCGATGTATGGCCTCTGCCAAAGAGGAAGAGGAAAAATACGATCGCGTCAGGACTGGGATTGTGCGGCGACTGCACCCACGCCCATCGAATCAGAACCGACAAGGGTTCGACGTTCCTTCAGTGCCAGCTTTCGTTCACCGATTCGCGGTTCGCGAAGTATCCGCGGCTTCCGGTTCTCACTTGCAGCGGCTACGAAAGACACCCCGGCTCAGCGCGTCAGACTCGAGCTCTTGACTTCTTCTAAACTCCCAGCTTCAGCTCGTCCAGTTCCAGGAACTCCTGCACGATGGGCTCAGTGGATTTTTCCATCTCAGCCGTAAGTACCAAAGAAAATCGACCTGCCTTCGTATAGGAAGACCACCCGGTCGGCCAGCTTCTTGGCCAGACGCATGTCGTGGGTGACGACGATGCTGGTCAGGCTCAGTTGCAGCTTGAGCCGCTTGATGAGATCGCCGAGCAGTTGCGCCATCAGCGGATCCACCATGGTTGTCGGCTCGTCGTAGAGAACACATTCCGGCCGCGCCGCCAGCGCCCGCGCAATGGCCACCGAGCGCTTCATGCCGGTCGAGAGATCGGAGGGCAGCAAGTCGCGCATCTCCTGCACACCCACCATCTTCAGCAATCCGTCGACGATCTCGTAGATCTGCTCTTCCGATCAAATCTCTGCTTTCGCGCAGGGGAAACGCCACATTCTCGCCGACCGTGAGGGAATCAAACAGTGCTCCATTCTGAAAGACCATGGTGACCTTTCTTTCGTATGGCTTCCATCTGCTGTTCGGAAAAGTCGGTGATGTCCTCGCCGGCGACGATCACGCGCCCGGAGTCCGCTTTGAGAAAACCCATGATAAGTTGCAGCGAAACCGATTTGCCCACGCCGCTGCGCCCCAGGATGCAGACGGTCTCGCCGGGCATGACGTTGAAGCTGACGCGGTCGAGCACCACCTTGTCGCCGAAAGCTTTAGAGACCTCGCGGAATTCGATATAGGGTTGCTGACAGGATCGGGCATCGGTCGCTCTCGAAAGTCAGTTTCTCAGTTCGCAGGCCCGTCAGGCCCGTCGCTTCTCTGCCTCCAATTCCTCAGGCGTGTTCAGGTTGCGGAAGATGGCGGACGAGAATCCGGCGCCTTCCAACTCTTCTTGTTCGATCACTCGGGTGTGAACCTCATCGAACAATCGATCGATTTTATTTCGTCCGGCCCGCAAGCGCATGCTCCGCGACGTCGGCAAACTCCCGGCGGTAAATGGCGCAAAGCGGCTGCCAGCCCCCGTCACCGCGCGGAACAATCGCGACCGCATCGGGCGCGCCGCGCGCCTGGGTAATCAAGTACTCCAAGAACGCCGACGAGACAAATGGCATGTCCACGGCCAGCATCAGGTTGAGTTCGGTCGAGCGAAGCCCGCAACGCCGCATGAATTCCGCCCAGCGGTCCGCAGTCGCGGAATACATCTTCCACCACCGGAGCAAACGCCGCAAACTTCTCCTCGCTTCCCACGATCCACACGTCGGAGGTGACCGAGCGGGCCAGGTCGAGCGCCCGGGCCAGCAGCGGTGCGGCCATCGTAGTCCACAAAGGCCTTGTCCGTGCCCATGCGCGTGCTCTTGCCACCGGCCAGGATGAAGGCCGTCACGTCGGGCGCGGAGCCGTTTTCCATGCCGCGATCATACACTTTGCCCGCTCAGACACGACCCCCGGTAACCCCATCTTCCCGCATGCAGAAAGCTTTCCACAGCGTAAGTATCTGCATCAACTCGGTTTGGCTTCGGGTTCATCCCAAGACCGACACGAAAGTAACCTACCCAAGAATCTCGACTCCGGGAGATGATGGGCTTCGGGCGCTCTCCTTAGGTCCGGAAGTAACCATCATGCCGCAGAAAATCATGGATGTTCTTATGCTCGGGCGCTGCTCCCACGAGTTTTCCTGGCCGCGGCGCGGCGCGGATGGAGACTACTACCAGGTTTGTCTGTTGTGCGCGGCCGAGTACAAGTACGACTGGACCACCATGCGCCGCACCCAGCGCGTGGAGCACGCCAAGCCCGAAACCGTGGTCCGGCGCAGCCATACGCGCGAGAAGCGGCCGTCCTGGACGCCGCGCGCCCGCCGCCTGAAGCTCGACGTGGCGCTCCGCTATCGCGTCAATAACACCAGCACGTGGCATGAAGGCACAATCGACAACCTCAGCCAGAGCGGCCTGCTGTTTCGCGGGCCGCAACAGTTGCCAGTCAATGCTTTGATCGAAATGGTGTTTGAGATGCCGGAAGAAATCTCCGGCCAGAAGAACCGCAACGTGCTCTGCCAGGGTCGCGTGATGCGCTCCAGGAACAAGCAGGGTAAAGAAACGCAGGACGAGGACACGGAAGCCGGCACGGGCCTTCTGGCGGCCTCCATCGTCGACTACAAGTTCATCCACTAGGGACCTGCGAACCTCTGCTCCCCAGGTTCTGCACCTCCGGTTCAGAAATCGCTACAGCCCGCTAAAACACCCGCGAAGTCGCACCTGCCGATTCGCTTCGTCGTACACTCTGGAAGCACGGCTGATCCATCTCCATGCCTCCAATCACGGCGCTGCTGCACACGATGAATGATGCCTTACGCCTGGGGCGCACGCTCGAAATGCTTCTTCCCTGCGCCGAGATCCTGATTGTGGACCATCACTCCGCGGACGCCACTCGGCGCATCGCGCGCGAATACGGAGCGCGCATCGTGACGGCAGACAATGATGCCCCTGCGAATCACTATCTCGACTTCGTCGCCATGACTGGATTTTCTGTATGGAGCCAGGAGAATCCATCACCGAAGGCCTGCAGGCGAGTCTGTTCGAATGGAGTGCGCTGCCTAGCCACGGGGTGGGAATTGTTGGGCGGCTCCGCCTTTTCCGTGTCCGTGCGGGAGCAGACTGATGAAACCTGGCTGGAGCTGCCGGCGCCGGAGACCCGACTTATCCCCCGCAGCTGGATCCGATGGCAGGGACGGCTCCCCGCTCATGAGCCTTCCGCCATCGCGCTCCAAGGGGCAATTTTGCGTTTTACGCTGCCCTGAACGGACTCAGCCGGGAGCCTGTCCCCGCCGAGGCCCTCTGTGACCCTGATTAGCTTTGCTGCCCATTGTCCGGTTGGACAGTGACTTCAGTACCTTAGTCCTCCCTTCCCTCGTCGCCTTATAATCCACTCAAGAACCAGCAATACCTGCGTTCTCAGGAAGATGTGCGCGGCGGTGCGATCGCAGCTTTCGGACGAACGCCACGAGACTTAGTGGATCCGTTTCTCGCATCTTCGATTTTTCTCTTCGGGCTGGCCTTTGGCAGCTTTCTGAACGTGTGTATCTACCGTCTGCCCTTGGGTTTGTCGGTGGTAACGCCGCGTTCGGCTTGCCCACGCTGCAAGCGCCCGATTGCTTTTTATGACAACTTGCCCGTCCTCAGTTGGCTGTTTCTTGCGCGGCCGCTGCCGCCACTGCAAAGCCGGAATTTCGCCGCGCTACCTGCTTATCGAGGTGCTCACGGGCGTTCTCTTTCTTGGCTGTTACGCTTATTCCGGACTCACGCTCGCCACTTTGAAATACTGCGTCTTCGGATTTCTTCTGCTCGGTCTCATCTTCACCGACGCCGAAACCAAGTTGCTGCCGGATAAGCTGACGCTGCCCGGCCTTGCCCTTGGCTTGTTTTTCAGTCTGTTGGTTCCGGTACGTGACATGGCTTCGCAGTTTCTGCCAGGGATGGTAAACCTGCCCATCAGCGCGGACCTCGCCGCCGGCCTGTTCTCTCTGCTCGATTCCCTGCTGGGCGCGGCCTTGGGCGCTTCGTTCATTTACGGAGCAGGAGCAATCTACTTGCGCTGGCGCGGAGCCGAAGGCATGGGCTTCGGAGACGTGAAGCTGATGGCGATGGTGGGCGCATTTCTCGGTATGAAACTCACCATTTTCACAATCTTTGCCGCTTCCCTGGCCGGCTCGATGTTTGGCCTGACCACCGTGCTCGTGGTGTGGATCAAACGCACCCACCGCTTCACCCGCCGGCTGGCGAACCTGCAGGCGGCCCGCCGCCGCGGCTGGCAATCCGCCCAAATGGTTTACCGCCATTATCAAATGCCCTTCGGCGTTTTCCTGGGCAGCATGGCATTGCTCGCGTTATTCGTCGGCAATCAGTTCTTGAGTTGGTATGGGAGGTTCTGGTGGTAAGGCTGCTGGCCAATCCGCTGGTTCTGCCCGCTGCGCTGGTGCTTGCCGCGGCGGCTGGCGCCTTCGTATTTGGCATCTGGTTGATTCGCAGCTCTGCGCCGAAACATCGCCGCAGAGGCCGATCTGGACTCCGCGGCCGCCCCCACCCTGGAAACTCTTCCACTTCATCTCTATAACACTGTCATTCAGCAACTGAAGCAGCAGAAGCACGAGTTACAGGTGCAGACCCTGGCCGAACAACGTCGCGCCCGCACCACAGAAAATTTCAGTCAGGCCGTGCTCTCCAATCTTTCCTCCGGCGTGCTGGTGTTCGGCGTCAACGGGCTGGTGAAACAGGCCAATCCCGCCGCCAAGGAGATTCTCGGTTTCCATTCCCCTGCTGGCATGAGCGCGGCGGATATCTTTCGCGGCGCCGCAGTCTGCTCGGCGAACTCTTCCGCCGTCCTTGCCGGTGGGCTGGGAGAAAAACCCGAACAGCTCACGGAAGAAGTCAATGCAGTGCTGCGGGAGGGGAGCAAGTGCCGGCAGCTTGAAGCCGACTACACCACTCCCACGGGCCGAAAGCTTCGCATCGCGGTCACGGTATCACCGGTGCCCGCTGTCGATGGCAGCTTGCTCGGAGCGGCTTGCCTGATCAGCGACCTCAGCGAATTTGAACGGATCCGCCATCAGCAAGAGTTGCAGGGCGAGATTTCCGCGGAGATGGCTCTGGAGCTGCGCACTTCTCTGACCACAATCGCCGGATACGCCCAGCAGCTGGCGCGCAATCACGATCCTGAACTGGCTTCGCAACTGGCCACCGACATTGCCAGCGAGGCGTCTCGTCTCGACCGCCACATCGGAGGATTTCTGTCGGAGAAACACTCCGCTGCAGGCACCGCAACCCGTGCCAGCGCGGCGGGACGCAGCATTTGAAGAATTTCTACGGAAGGAAGATCGAGCGGAAGCAAAGTACAAGTAAAGGGTGAACTTATGAAGCGTATCACATTGATCGGTTTCGCATTCGCGTTGTCCACCGCCCTGCTGGCTTCTACGGCAATAGCACAGAACACAGCGTCGGCGCAGGATCAATCGTCGCTCGGCGACTATGCCCGCAAGATCCGCAAGGACCCGGCAACCCCCAAGCCCAGACCCAAGGTCTTTGACAACGATAACCTTCCCACCGACGACAAGCTCTCCGTCGTCGGCCAGCAGTCCGCCGCGAACGCCGGAGGCGCTGCACCCGCTGACGACAAGAACGCTGCCGCCAAAGCCGACGACGACCAGGCCAAGAAAGCAGCCTGGAAATCCTGGCAGGACAAGCTGACAGCGCAGAAGGATCAGATAGACCTGGCTGGCCGCGAACTCGATGTGCTGCAGCGCGAGTACCAGCTTCGTGCCGCCGCTATGTACGCCGACGCGGGCAACCGCATGCGTAACTCGGCCGAGTGGGACAAGCAGGACGCGGATTACAAGCAGAAGATCGCCGACAAGCAGAAGGCGGTCGAAGCCGCCAAGTCGAAGCTTGGAGATATGCAGGAAGAAGCCCGCAAGGACGGCGTTCCTTCTGCCATGATTGAGTAGGTCATGATCGAATAGATCGTGATCGAAAGAAGACGCACCTCAATCGGTATGATCAATGCAACAGCGCCGGCCCCCAAGGCCGGCGCTTTCGTTTGAGCGTCCCCCACGACAAACAGTTGTCAGTTCCTTTCGTTTTCGCCTCATGTTTTGGCGGAGCCGGAGAATCTGTTTCACGTGATGCCGTCCATGCACCAGGTGAAACTGTCTCCACTGTCCCGCGGTCAACGGCCCCAGAATCGGGTGATCGAGCAACTGGCTGCCGCGCCCGAAGCGGGCTTCGCACTGCGCGATGATCGCATCCATCTCCGCAATCTTCGCTCCCACCTCGCTCCGCACCTTCGCTCCGTCGGCAGGCCTCTCGGACGCGTCTTCGCGGGCGCTTTGCGACCCTCGGGCATATGCTGAAATCCCACGACCACCAAGGTCCGCACCCGCTGCTTCATGGAGGCCCGCGTCGCCAGCGGCTTGCCGGCTTCCATCACTCTCGCGAATCCTTTGATGGTTCCGGTGTAGGTCAGGTACAGATGTTCCAACACCTCCGCCGCACACCATTTGGCTGCGGGATGCCAGCTCATTTGCTCGCTTGACAAACCTTCAACCGCCGACTCCACAGCTTGCTTTAACTCTTTCAGGCGGGAATCCATCGCGCTACTCTCGCGTTTCCGTGCGCTTCAGGTAGAATGTTGCGCGTCAATCAAAACATCCCAGTTATAACAGGAAGGTCGCCATGAAGATGCGGGACTTCGTTGAGCCCGAGACCGCCGTGGTCGCCGCAGTTAGTAAAAGAGTCAATGAAGGTAAAGCCTGGAGCATGCTGCCCGGCGATGGGCGGGCCGCAGCCACGGCGGCTTTCGGGGCGGTTCTTCTCGTGATCCTGGCGCTGCTTGTGGGCTGCAACTCCAATACCGCAAACACGCCCCCGGCCAAGCCTGAACCCAAACCTCCCGAACTGCTCACGGGACGCGCGGCCTTTTATAAGACTTTTATCGCCGCCCGCAATTATGCCGCGGACGTAAAGCCCTTCCGCATCGAGTCGACTCCCTCAAACGAGAGCAATGGCCAGGATGGCAAGTCGGCAATCTGGCGCTCCAGCTATGCTTCCGCCGCACAACACGGCGTGAAGCCTTTCTTCTGGTCGGGCAGCAACGCCCCCGATGCTCCCTCGCGCGGCGTGTCTCCCGGCAACGAGGACGTTTACAATCCCAGCAACGCGTCCACTCAGGTTTTTGATCCGGCTTTTCTGAAAGTGGACACTGACCAGGCTTTCACCGAGGCCCAGAAACACGGCGGCGACAAGATTCTTGAGAAGGATCCAGCCACCCCCGTGCTCTACATCTGCGAGTGGAACCACAATACCAACCAACTGGTCTGGCACGTCATCTACGGCACTTCTCGCGAAACCGCCAAGCTGGCAGTTTCGGTCGACGCCTCGACCGGCGCATTTATCCGCGTGGAGAAATAGGCTGACATCTACAACTCCTCAGGTTTGATGGTTCATCGGCGTGTGCCTGCCGGAGCCACGTTTACGGGGAGAGCTGTCAACCAGGAAGCCCGCGGCACCGGCCGGACACAGCGTGCGGGTTTGACGCTGTTGCTTGCGGGAGCTTGTACGATGTTAGTTAGACACGGTTAAAGCGATTGGACCATGCAGTAAGTCGTAGAGATTAGAGATACGGAGGCGGGCCGTTGCCCAGACAAGCCGACCCTCAACTTGAACAGCGCATCCTTGACGCCGCGTGCCGGCTGTGGTCCCGGGGCGGCGAAAAAGCCCTCACCATGCGCGGCGTGGCCAAGGCGGCCGGCACCACCACCCCCACCCTCTACGAGCGTTACCACGACCGCGACGATATTCTCCGCGCGGTGCGCCTCCAGACGCGCATCGAACTTTTCGCGGCGCTCCGGCGCACCCGGTCACTCACGCAAGCCTGCCAGCGCTATCTGGAGTTTGCCCTCGAGCATCGGCACGCCTACGAAGTGCTCTTCGACGAATTCGCGCAGCCTCCATCCCTCTACGAGCCCTGGCCTTCTTTCAATCTTATGCGCCTGCGTTTGGCGCAACGCCTGGGAGGATCTCCCCGCAAACATACTCGCCTCATGCTTTCTCTATGGTCGCTGATGCATGGCACCGCGATGCATCTGATCCGGGGAGGTGTTCGGGGACCACTGCGCACGCAAATGATTCACTCGTGTCTGGACGCGGTCGAAGCCATCGTTGCGCAAGCCGCCCGCACCAAGGGCAAAACAGATTCCGGTCCGAAGTGGCCGGCGAACCTGATCCTGGGAGAAGCCGCCTACAGCAAGGTAGCCGAAAGCGAACCGGATTCCAGCGCGAAGTCCGCCGCCCGACGAGGGAATCGCTCGAACCAAGAACCCGCACTCCGGCTCCGGGCCATCCGTTCCGGCGAATGATCCCGCCAGTGCTACTTCGATGTCTGCGCTTTCAGCCTGTCAATCGCCTTCTTCGCTTCTGACGCTTGCGGGCCATGCGGCAGAATCCTTAAATAGCTCTCGTATTCGGCGCGAGCATCGTCCGAGATGCCCAGCTTTTCCAGACACTCAGCCAGCCGAATCGTCGCTACCGCATCGTTATCTTTGTAGCGCAACGCCTCCCGGTAGCGGTCTTCGGCCGCACGGTAGTTTTGGCGTTTGAAATAGAAATCGCCCACTTCAATGTTTTTCGCGGCCTTGTGCGGATCCCAGGCGTGAAACTCGGTTATTCCCCCGCTGCCTGAGGCGGCCTCCGCGTCAGCCAGGGCTGCTGAACTCTGAGGGTGCGCCTTGGCATCGTCCGCCGGAGGGCTCAAATCCACCTGCGTATCCTTACTCGAGCTCTCGCCAACACCCGGACCCAAATCGTCAACCTGCACGCGATCCGAGCGCGGCGGCTCCATGCTCGGAGCTCGCTTCTTCGCGGGATCGTTCGCCGGAGCAGGCGGCGCGGGCGTATCCTCCGGGAAGGAAAGATCGCGGCTCAGACCAGAAGCGTCCCGATTCTCGGAAGGAGGAGGCGAGGATGGCGGCGGCGAGGGCGGCGCCGGATTCTGCTGCGCCCACGCCGCACCGCTTAACCCCAGCAGCAAACACAAATACCAACGCGGCCGGAATTGCATATCTCTATTCTAGCGCCCTGACCAGACTCTTTGGAAAGGTGTTTCCCCGGCAGGCAGTACTCAGAAACCAGTGGCCGGCAAAAAAACAGGCCGCTCAGGGGGGAGGTTTGAGCGGCCTGGTTGGCGAAGTTCTCCGGGGGAGGAGAAATCGTTGTCTGTCGAACTACGTCTGTCGAACTACAGCGACGAAGGATTACTCTGACCGGTCGTCGCTGGCGTCGTCGTGGGCTGCGTCGTGTCACCCACCGTGTTGGTCATTAAGCGAACATCCACGCGGCGATTGTCGGCACGGCCTTCTTTGGTCTTGTTGGTCTCGACTGGCTTGTCCTTGCCCAGACCAATGACGTAAATCTTGTGCGCCGGCACATTGTACTTCGAGGCCAGATACTGGATCACCGAGTTCGCGCGACGCTGGCTCAAGTCGTAGTTGTAATCGGCTGACCCCACCGAGTCCGTGCTGCCTTCCAGCGCGATAATGTAGCCCTTGGTACTGGCAATCGTCCCGGCCAGCTGATCGAGCGCCTCCATGGCCTTGGGCGTCAGATTGTCCTTGTTGAAGCCAAACTTTACTGACGTCTCCGCTACCGGATGATAATTGTCCAGGTTGGCGACGGTGTTGGTCAGTACGCCTACGCGCCCGTTGGCTGCGTCTGCCATCTGCTGCGCCGATGCCGCGGACTGGCCGGCGGCCTGCGCCTTCTGTTCCACATCTGCCGTCTTGGCGTTCACAGCCGCGATGCCGGCCTGCGCTCGGGCATCAACATCCTTGATGTCCTTGCTGTTCTTCGCCGTCATGTCATCCAGTTCGTTGGTCTTGTTGATCAGCGGCGTGGTCTGTTGCTTCACATAATTCTTCGTAGTGCAGCCGACCGTCGCCGCCATGCTGACTGCGAGGAGAATCGTTAACGAAGTGCGGGTCATATTGGAAAAGCTCCTTAGATTTCTTGTCTCAGCGCGATCGGGTTCTCCCGTGCGCAGCATTCTGCTCTCTTGCAGGCCCTGGAAGATCTTGAACCCTTACCACTCACGTCCCTTACTTTTGCACGGCAAGTGCCAGTTCCCCATGCCGGAAACACCGGCCCCAAGTATATACGTTTTCAACCATTTGCGGGCAAACTAATGCAGGCGGCCCAAAACACTGGCGCTTAAAGAACGCAAACCCCACATACGTTATGGAAATTTTATACAGTAACGCTCAAAACGGTCTCGAACCATGCCGTTGTCTTCTGCGGTGTGCTCAAACCGCTCTATTGCCTGTCTTTTTCACGCTGTAGACCGCTTTCCTGGCCTGCTTTGCGGTCATGAAGCTCCTTACGCTTTGGCTGCGAAAGTCTGTCGCCGTCATCGAATAGAATAAACCGATCCTCCCAGGAATGGACCTCCTCGCCAAAATCCGCACTATCCCCACCGAGCCCGGCGTGTATCTCTACAAGAATGCCGAAGGCGAAGTCATCTACGTGGGCAAAGCGAAGAATCTGCGCAGCCGCGTGGCCAGCTACTTCCACGAAGGCCGCTGGGAGGATTCGAAAACCGGCACCTTGGTTCGCGAAGCCGCTGACGTTGACTACATCGTCGTCGCCAACAACAAAGAGGCGCTGGCGCTCGAGAACAATCTCATCAAACAGCGCAAGCCGCGCTTCAACATCCTGCTGCGCGACGATAAGACTTATCCCTACGTGAAGCTCACGCTGGGCGAGCGTTGGCCGCGCGTGTATGTCACCCGCCGCCTGCGGAAAGACGGCAGCGTTTATTACGGCCCCTACTTCCCTGCCAATCTGGCCTACCGCATCGTCGATCTGATTCACCGTAATTTCCTGATTCCGTCGTGCAAGGTCGACCTCACGCGCTTTCATCCGCGCCCCTGCCTGCAGTACTACATCAAGCGCTGTCTGGGCCCCTGCGTGCAGGATCTGACCACGCCTGACGCCTATCAGGAAGCGGTGCGCGATGTGAAGCTGTTTCTGGAAGGCCGTCCTACGGATTTGAGCAAGTCGTTACACGAACGCATGGAGCAGGCTGCTGCTGCCGAGGAGTATGAACGCGCAGCCCGCTACCGCGATTTGATTTCCACGGTCGAGCAGCTGCAAGAGCGCCAGCGCATAGCCGCCGCCGAGGGCGATGACGCCGACGTATTTGGCTATCACTATGAAAACGGCATGCTGGCCGTGAATCTGTTTCACATGCGCGGCGGCCGCGTAGTCGACCGCCGTGAATTCTTCTGGGAAGATCTGCCGGAGTTCACCGCAGAACATGGAGGGACGGGCACTGCCCATCCAGGCGAGCGCAGCGAGCCTGCCTCTGCGGCCACAGACGCCTTCAACCCCGGCGAGTTCTTCTCCGCACTGCTAAAGCAACTCTACATCGGCCAGCCCTATGTGCCCCGGAACCTCTACGTTCCAGTTGATTTTGAAGACCGCGAAACTTTAGAAGACTTACTCTCCGATCAAATCGCGGGCGAGGGTGGCCGCGCCACAAAAGTCCACATCCTCGTCCCGCAGCGCGGAGACAAGCGCGCTCTCATCGACCTGGCCGGCACCAACGCCAAACAATCCTACGATCAGCGCTTTCGCGTGCTCAAGCCCAACGCCAAGGCCATCCAGGAAGAACTGCAGGATGCGCTCAGCCTGCCCGAACTGCCCAAACGCATCGAATGCTTCGACATCTCCCACATTCAAGGCGCGGAGACCGTGGCCTCGATGGTGGTATGGGAAGACGGCAAGATGAAGAAATCGGATTATCGCAAGTTCATCATCCGCACCGTCGAGGGCGTCGACGATTTCGCATCCATGCGTGAGGTGGTCACACGGCGTTACAAACGCCTGCAGCAGGAAGAAAAACCTATGCCCAGCCTGGTGCTGATCGACGGAGGTCTCGGCCAGTTACACGCGGCCGCCGAGGCGCTGGAATCGCTTGAGATCATCAATCAGCCGCTGGCCGCGATCGCCAAGCGTGAGGAGATTCTCTACGTCTACGGACAGGAGAAAGATCCGATTGCGCTCGATCACCATTCGCCGGTGCTGCACTTGATTCAGCTGATTCGCGACGAAGCTCACCGCTTCGCCCTGACTTTCCACCGCAAACGCCGGCAGATGCGCGACCGCTCCACCGAACTGCTGGAAATCCCCGGTGTAGGCGAGAGCACGACCCGGCGGCTTCTCGAACATTTCGGCAGCGTGCAAGCGGTGAAGCAGGCGGATGCGTCAGCCCTGTCCGCGGTTGTGACCCGGGTGCAGGCGGAAGCGATCAGCCATCACTTTCGCAAATAATTGATTCCGTCAGGAAACGTCGAACAACATCTATGTCAGACCAACAGCAATACGGCACGCTCATTGTGACCGGTGCAAGTCGAGGGATCGGCGCGGCCATAGCCAAACTGGCTGGTGGGCGCGGATTTTCCGTGGCAGTCAATTTTTCCACTGGCGAAGCCGAAGCCACGGTGATCGCCGAGCAGATCGTTTCCGCCGGCGGCCGCGCTTATGCGATTCAAGCAGATGTCGCTCGCGAAGAAGATGTCGTCCGGCTGTTCGAGACCGCCGAGCGCGAACTGGGGCCGATCAAGGCTCTGGTCAACAATGCCGCGATAACTGGCGGGTTTGCGCGCGTCGAATCGGTGAGCGCTCGAGCTCTCACGCAAGTCATGGCGGTAAACGTCACCGGCGCATTTCTCTGCGCCCGCGAGGCGGTGCGCCGCATGTCAACGCGCCACGGCGGAACCGGCGGCGCGATCGTGAATATTTCTTCCCGCGCGGCCCAGATCGGTTCCGCCGGAGAGTGGGTCCACTACGCGGCGTCGAAGGGCGCGATTGACAGCTTCACGATTGGCCTGGCGCGTGAGGTTGCCACCGAAGGAATCCGGGTAAACGCCGTCGCTCCCGGGCTGATCGACACAGGGCTGCACGCCGCCAACGGCGCGCCCGACCGGTTGCAGCGACTGGCCGCGACTATGCCCATGCAAAGGCCAGGTACTGCCCTCGAGGTAGCCGAAGCAGTGCTTTGGCTGCTCTCTCCCGCCGCCTCTTATACGACGGGCGCTATTTTAGAGGTCGGCGGCGGACGTTAGCACTTTTCCGCCTGCTCACTTCCAGGCTTCTCTGCTTCAGATTCTCCCGCAGGTAGGCTTTGATCTTCTCCGGCAAACGCGAGGTGTGTAGAACGTCGCGCAGAAGCGGCGGAGGGAGGTTGCGGGCAAACTCCAGGGCGCGGGCCAGCGGCGTGTGCGGGCTGCGCAGCAGTGCCAGGCGAATCTCGCGCCGCACCGACCACTTAGGATTTTGGCACACGGCCTCAACAAAAGCTGCACCAGCGTTAGGGCGCAGGAGCGCCTTTACCACCGCCGCTTCCGTCAGCCGGGCGTTCTCCAGGGCCGTGTGCGCGATGCGGGATTCCTTGTCTAGCAACAATGCAGCGGCAACTGTTTCCGAGGCGCGGCGAGCCAGCGTGAGGCGTTCTCCCAACGTGACCCCGGGAAGGCGCGTCACGAGCTGCTCTGCGGCGAAATGTTTCAAATCAGCTGCAACCGAAGGGCGCAGCGCGAAGTGCATGAGATCGGCAGTGTAGAAGTGACGCAGCAGGCGGAGCGCCAGATGTCGTGGTGTGCGCGGATGAGCCGCGAGGGCGAAACATACTTTTCGCGACTTCAGCACGGCCGGGTCCTGGCCGAGTTGCTCAAGGGCTTCCGGCGGCAAGTCGCGGCGTTCCAGCAGGGCGAGAGCGAGATCTTCGTTCAGCGGTGGAGCGGAATCAGGGCTGGAAAAAGAAGCGTCGTTCGCAACGGCAGGTTGTGGGGCTCCCGACTGCGTAGTTTCAGACCGCCCGGCCGAAAGCCCACCTTGTGCTCGCCGAGGGGGCGCCACCACACTCTCGGGTTGAATTTCTTCCGAATCCATAATCGATTGCGGCGCTCACGATGCGGTCTTCCTTGCCATTTGCAACGCACCGTCGACAGGATCGACCACTTCAGGGTTTAAGACCACGTCTGGATTCGCCGCGCGCACCCCATTGTAGAAAAGCTCGCGAATCATCGCCGCGTGACGAAAGACTCCTCCAGCCATGGCCATCGGGACAGCCGAAAGAGCAGCCAACTGTTGATCAGAAAAAAGCCGGCGCAAGACGATCTCCGCAAGGCGTACCAGTTCGCCGGAGGCTTGCGCGATAACTTGCCGCGCCGCAGCGTCCCCAGCTTCTGCCGCAGCCAGCACTGCAGGAAATAGAACTGCGAAGTCTGGATTGCCGTTGGCCCTGCGCGCTAACTGTTCGAGGGAATCCACTTCCCAGGCCGTCTTCAGTTCGCGGAAAAGCCGCCCAGCCGGCCATCCTCGATCCTGTTCAGCTTGATCATCCCCAGCCTGATCGGCCGCCCGCAACACCGCGCCGACCGCGGCACGGCCGATCCAATGCGCTGAGCCCTCGTCGGAAACGGCGAAGCCCCAACCTCCGGCGCGCGCGGTTCTTCCCTTAGCGTCGCGACCATAAGCGATCGAACCGGTTCCAGCGATGACGATCACGCCCGGCCCCTCGCCAAAAGCCGCCGCCAGCGCGATCTCCATGTCGCCCACAACTTCGATTTCGCCCGGAATAATCTCCGCAACGATCTTGCCTACGGCGCTTGCAATTTCCTTGCGTCCAGCACCCGCAGCGCCAACACACGCACGCCGCACCTGCTGAGGATTTATCTTCGCGGCGCCGGCACGCCTCGCGTATCGCTTCCCGTAGAGCTTCCCTGGCGCCGTCTTCGCCTACACGCGTGATGTTGCTGGCGCCGGCAGTAACCGTCGCCAGCAGCGAGGATTCATCCCCCACAGCGCACGTTGTCTTGCTGCCGCCTCCGTCAATGCCCAGATAGTAGGCCACGCGTTAGTTCTATCACAGGGAAAGTTCGACTTCTCTCGAGTTCGCCGTGGAGACCTCGAAAGTTATGTCTCCAGCCTGTCTATAAAGACTCACTCGCGCGCCGCGAGAATTGCCCCCATAATTTGAAGACGGAAAGTTGTGTAGCGAAGCCGCGCAGCGGCAGAACGCATGGGCCTCGACAAACTCGATCTCGCGATTATCGCGCTGTATCTGGTGGGGATCACGCTGTTTGGATTGCGCTTCCGCAAGCGGCATCGCTCCCTGCGCGACTACTTTCTAGCCGGACGCGACATTCCCTGGTGGGCCATCGCGCTCTCCATCGTCGCCGCTGAAACCAGCACCCTGACCATCATCAGTATCCCCGGGCTCGCCTACGACACCAATCTCACCTTTCTGCAGGTGGTGATGGGATACCTCGTGGGGCGGGTGGTGATCAGCTTCGTGCTGCTGCCGCATTATTTTCGCGGCGATCTTTACACCGCCTACGAGCTGATTGAACGCCGCTTCGGGGGCGGCTTGCGCTCGCTCACAGCAGGACTGTTCCTGTTGACGCGCGCGGCCGCCGAAGGCGTCCGTGTCTATGCCGTGTCGATCGTGGTGTCGATCGCACTGGGCACAGGCCAGGTGGCCTCCATCGCCATCATCACTGCATTGACGCTCATCTATACATTCGAGGGCGGACTGGCGGCCGTGATCTGGACCGACGTCGTGCAGACCGCGATTTATGTCGGCGGGACACTGATTGGATTAGTGACGATCCTGCATCTTGTGCCGGGGGGATGGACCGCGATTCATGCCGCGGCGGCGAGCGCGGGCAAACTGCAGGTGTTCGACTTCCGGCCCAACTTCTGGCTGCCTTACACGTTCTGGGCGGGCGTCATCGGTGGCACTGCCTTCATCACGGCTAGCCACGGCACCGATCAACTCATTGTCCAGCGCTTACTGGCGGCACGTGGGCAGAAGCAGTCCGCCCTGGCGCTGCTTTCGAGCGGAGTGGCAATCCTGTTCCAGTTTGCTCTTTTCCTGATGGTGGGCGTAATGCTGTGGGCTTTCTACCGCGTGCCCTCGGCAAGTTTCGGAAAACCGGATCGAATCTACCCCACGTTCATCGTCAGCCACATGCCGCACGGAATTTCCGGGCTGCTGATTGCCGCGATCCTGGCGGCGGCCATGTCGAATCTGAGCGCGGCGCTGAATTCGCTTTCGTCGAGCACCATCATGGATTTTCTCCTGCGCTTGCGCCCGAAAACCGACGAACAAACACGAATGCGTCTCTCCCGCTTGGCGACTTTTGGTTGGGCGATGGTGCTTTTTGGGTTGGCTGTGTTGGCGTTGCAAAGAGCGGGCCGCGTGGTCGAAGTCGGACTGCAGATTGCCTCCGTGGCCTATGGTGCCCTGCTCGGAGTCTTCCTGCTCGGCGTTTTGACGCGAAAGGCCAATCAGCGCGGCTCGATGGTCGGGATGCTGTTCGGGTTCAGCACGGAACTGTATTTATGGAGAGCGCATGTCCCGTGGACCTGGTGGGTAATCGTTGGGACGATAGTGACGTTCGCAGTGGGCTACATAGCAAGTTTGCTTCTACCAGAGCCGTCGAAGCAGACTGCAGGCGCCTCTGACGTATACTGACACCCTTTAATCATGCCCGAGCTAACCCAGCGAACGGCTGTGCGCCCCGAACTTGCCCGCGATCTAGGCGTGAGTCATGCGTCCGCGGTCGTCGTGGGCACGATCATCGGCAGCGGCATTTTTCTTGTTCCCTCAGAGATGATGCAAGCCGTGGGCTCTGCCAGGCTAGTGTATCTGGCGTGGCTGGTGGGTGGACTGCTCTCTTTTTTCGGCGCTCTCACCTATGCCGAACTCGGCGCCATGAAACCGCAAGCCGGAGGAGAATATGTTTACGTCCGCGACGCCTACGGACCTCTGGGAGGCTTTCTCTATGCCTGGACGTGGTTCGTCATCGCCAAACCTGCATCGATAGCCACCATCGCCACCGGACTGGTTCGTATTCTCGGGACGTTCTCCATCTTTTCGTTTTTCTCCAATAATGTTGTCGCTGTCCCTTTCGCCATCACCTGGGGCCAGCTTGTGGCCATTGCCGCAGCCATTCTTATTTCTCTCCTGAACTACTTTGGAGTCAAGAAGGCCGGTGAATTCCAGCTCGTGTTCACGGTGCTTGAAGGTGGCAATCATTCTCGGCATCGTGGTGGTCTGCTTCAGCGGCGCCGGCAACGCAACCGGACGCGGCTGGAGCAACTTTGCCACCACCTTCACCGGCGCCAAGGGCGGCATCGCCGGCTTCGTGGCGGCGCTGGTGGCGGCGTTGTGGGCCTATGACGGATGGAACGACCTGAACATGGTTGCCGGCGAAGTGAAGAAGCCGGAGCGTAACATTCCGATCGCGTTGATCGCGGGCGTGGCTACCGTCGGGCTCCTCTATGTGTTGGTGAATGCCGGCGTGCAATATGTCTTGCCGGCGAGTGCGATTGCAGCTTCGTCGCGGCCGGCCTCCGACGCGGTCGCCCTGGTCATGGGACGCATGGGCGCAAGCATCGTGTCGGCGGGCATGGCGATCTCCATGCTGGTCACGCTGAACGGCACGATTATGAGCGGCGCTCGCGTGCCTTTCGCCGTAGCTCGCGACGGATATTTCTTCTCGGCTCTCGCCGACGTGCATCCGCGCTTTCACACCCCCTCGGTTGCCATCGTCTTGCAGGCCGTCTTGTCGATCGCTCTCCTGCTGCTCGGAGGAAATTTCCGCCAGCTCTTTTCCCTCGCCATCTTCGCAGAATGGCTCTTCTACATGATCGCCGGCAGCACCGTGTTCGTTTTCCGCTGGCGCGATCCCCAGGCGGCGCGGCCGTATCGCATGTTCGGCTACCCTCTCGTTCCCGCCCTGTTCGTTTCCGTGGCCGCCGTTCTGCTCTGCTACACCTTTCGCGGAGAATGGCCGAATTCCTTGTATGGATTGTTGGTAATACTGGCTGGTGTACCGGTTTTCTCCTGGTTTCGCCGGCAGCGTCAGGCGCGCATGGATTCATAGGCCGCCATCAGCCCCACCGCTTCCCCACGCCCCCGGACCATTTTGAACCGCGTCCCATAACCACTCCCGCCTGGTTACCTTAGGTCAAGAGCCGTGGACACGTTTACCCCCTGTCCTTTTTCCCCTATCTTGAGAACTCCAGTCCCAGTCGCTCCCTCGGCTTGGGTCCCCTTGGAGTTAATACATGGCTACGTATCAACGCGGTTTCAAGCTCGGCATTCTTCCGGAGCGCAAGATCGACAAGCGTGCGCTGGTCGCCAGTTACACGTTCATGGTGATCGGGCTTTTGCTGTTGATCAACGTCGGACTTTTGTTTCCGGACAGGATCCAGCTCAAACAGTACCGCGTCACCGAATTAATTCCGCTTCCCGCGTTGAGGCCGGAGCCGGAGCCGATCAAAGTGGTGAAGCCGCAGGTGCGGCCGAAACTGCTTCCTCCCGCGCCGGTTTTCGAAACGCCGAAGCTGGTCGTGCCCCGTGAAGTTCGTCGCATGCGTGCCCCCGACCCGGTGGAGGCACCTAAGGTGGTAGTGAACACATTCGCCGCTCCGCAGTTGAAGATGGCCGCGGCAGGTGGGGCGCGTCCGCAACTCTTGCATACCGGCGACTTCGCCGGCAGCTCGGTAGCACCCACCGTCAATGCAGCTGTGGAGAAGGTGCAGACCGGAGGTTTCGGCGACCCCAATGGTTTGAAAGGGACCGGCAAAGAGGGCGCCAAGCTGTACGCGGCCCAGGCCGGTGGGTTTGACATGCCCGCAGGTCCGGGACAGGGCAACGGATCAGGCGGAGCAAAAGGCATTAAGGGAACCATAGCCAGCGCTGACTTCGGTAACGGCATCGCAACCGGGGGCAAAGGCGACGGCCGCAGCAGCGGGGCCGGCATTTCGACCGGAGGATTTGGTTCGGAGCAGGTGGTTCACGGCGGACCGAAAATCGCGCAGGCCGCTTCCGGACCAGCGACCACGCCGGTGGAAATCACCTTCAAGCCGAACCCGCTTTATACCGATGAAGCCCGCAGCCTGAAGCTGGAAGGCGAGGTGCTGCTGGAAGTAATGTTCAGCGCCAACGGATCTCTGCATGTAAATCGCATCGTCCGGGGCCTGGGTCACGGCCTGGATGAGAACGCGATCGCAGCCGCCAACAAGATGCGCTTCAAACCAGCGCTGCGTATGGGACAGCCAGTGGATTCGACGGCCATCGTGCACGTGCTTTTTCAGATCGCGTACTAAGAAGACAGTATCTGGGTACTCAGTACCTAGTTAAATCAGACGTGACTGCGGGAGCTGAGAACTAGGTACTAAATACTAGGTCACTGAGAACTGGTTTTAATGGAGAAAAGAGTCATGCGTACTTGGAAATGGATGTTCACAGCCGCACTGCTGGTTTCGGTGATCGCTGCCGCGCAGCAACCGTCGGAGTCACAACCCTCGGCTCAGCCCAACGCTGCCGCCGCCACGCGAGACCGCGCCAACGCCGTCATCTTCCGATGCCGCTTCAACGGCCCCGGCCCAGACCGCGGACGCACAAGCGGCTCCGGCGTCGCAGCCCCAGGCCGCGCAGTCGCAGTCGCAGCAGGCAACGGCCCCGGCGCCAGACGCCGTCGGCTCTGCCTCAGCCCACCACCATGGATCAGGTTGTGGATCGCTTCATCGAGCGCGAACACGGGCTCATGAAGGCGCTCTCCAACCGCACTCCCGTGGTTGAGACCTATCTGCAGGACCTGACCGCCGATCCTCAGCTCGGCCCCGTGCCCAGCGGCGACCACTATTTCCTCGGCCGCATGGATATGGGCGTCCAGGTCGACCGCAAGGACTATCTGAAGGACCAGGATAAGGGCATCGGCATTCAGGGCATGGAGACGCGCCTGCTGGGCGGCTTCCACAAGCTCTACAAGATCCAGTACGAGCCCACCGGCTTCTCCTGGATGGTCTATGCCGATCGCACCGACTTTGACCGCTCGCACTATGAGTTTCATTACATCCGGCGCGAATTTCTCGGCGACATCCGTTGCCTCGTGTTTGACGTCACGCCCAAGAAGAACTCCAAGAGTTCCGGCAAGGGTGGACGCTTCCTCGGCCGCGTCTGGGTCGAAGACCAGGACTTCAACATCGTCCGCCTCAACGGAACCTACGCTCCGGCTCCGCGGAATTCCTACTTCTTCCACATGGATAGCTGGCGCCTGAACCTGATTCCCGGCTACTGGGTTCCCGCCTACATTTACAGCGAAGAAGGCGACTTCAGCGCCGGCGTGAAGAACAAGCTGGCTTTCAAGGCCCAGACCCGCATCTGGGGCTACGACCTCAAGAAAGGCGACAAAGACGACGAACTCACGCAGATTCGCGTAGACAGCGTGAAGGATGAAACCGCCACCACGCAAGACGCATCTCCGCTGCAGGCCGAGCGCGAATGGCAGCAGCAGGCCGAAGATAACGTCATTGAGCGCCTCACCCGCGCCGGCTTGCTCGCGCCCGAAGGCGACGTCGACCACATTCTTCAGACCGTGGTCAACAACCTGGAGGTCACCAACAACATCGACCTGCCGCGCCCGGTCCGCACTCGCGTGCTGCTCACCGCGCCGCTCGAAACCTTCAGCGTCGGCAACACCATCGTAATCAGCCGCGGATTGATCGACGTGCTTCCCGACGAGGCCAGCCTGGCCGCGGTGCTCTCCCATGAACTGGCGCACATCGTGCTCGGCCACAATCTTGGCAGCAAGTATGCCTTCAACGACCGCATGCTGTTCTCCGACGATTCCACCTACAGCAATCTGGGCTTCAAGCACATTCCGGAAGAAGAAACCGCAGCCGACAAGAAAGCGATCGAGTTGCTGAATAACTCGCCGTACGCGCAGAAACTCGACAACGTCGGCTTGTTCCTGAAGGCGCTGCAGGCCCGCACTCCTCAGCTCAGCGCTCTTTTGACCACGCACCTGGGCAATCCGCTGACGGAGAACGGAACCGTCAACCGGCTCAGCGCTCTGGCCACAAAAGGTCCGGCGCTCGACAACAACAAGCTCGATCAGGTCGCCGCTCTGCCGCTGGGTGGACGCGTCAAGATCAATCCCTGGGACGACAAGGCGGAGATGGTGAAGACGGCTCCGGTCGCCATCACCTCGGCGCGCGACAAGATGCCGTTTGAAGTCACGCCCTTCTATCCGCGGTTGGCCCGCTACGGCGACTCAAAACCGAGCGCCACACCGGCCACCGCTGCCGCCAACTCAAACTCAGGCAACTAACAAGCTCCACTCCAAGTTGCAATAAGACGTGGGCCGGGATCCGGAATCACCTTCCGGGATACCCGGCCTTCGTTCTTGGCAGTAGCTAGTACCCAGTACCTAGTACCCAGTGCTTAGCGCTGAGCGACGGAACAGGGGTCGACTGGGTACTGGGCACTAGGTACTGGGGTTTACTTTCTTCCCCGGCAGCCCAGCCGGATTCTCATGCGTGCGTTCGCGGAACCTTCCCCGTAACCCCGCGGCCAGCGTGACGCTGGATTCTCCAAACTTGTCGCGCAACCGATCGGCAGCGGCCAGCGCATCTTTCCAACGCTGCTGCCGGCCACCCTCAAGCAAATTGATTTGCTCCGCCTGCGCCTCAAACGACGACGCCTGCACGCCCAGCAGCCGCACTTCCCCGCCCGGCTTCCAGTTCTTGCGAAATAGCGCGCGCGCCTGCTCAAAGATTTCACCGTCAAGCTGAGTAGGGGCCGGCAAGGTGTGAGCACGCGTGATCGTAGTGAAGTCTTTGTAGCGCAGCTTGAGTTGAATGGTGCGCGCGTGCAGCTTCGCTTCCCGCAAGCGCCGCCCCACCATCTCGGAAAGCCGCATCAGCGTGGCTCCGAGTTGGTTCTACATCCGCTGTGTCTTCGTTAAAGGTATGTTCGTGGCTGATGGATTTAGCCTCAGCATCAGCGCCGACTTCGGTATCAAACCATCCACCAGCGTCTTCCCCGCGCGCTTTCCCCGCCAGCGCCAACCCCCACTTCCCGAATCGTTCTTCCAGCTCAGATTCCCCCAGCCGCGCCAGGTCTCCTACTTTCTGGATGCCCAGCTCGTGCAGATGCTTCTCCATCACCTTGCCAACTCCGGGAATCTCCCGCACATCCAGAGGCGCGAGGAATTTCGGTTCTTCTCCGGGCACAATCCACAGCACGCCGTTAGGCTTGGCCTGCGCCGAGGAAACCTTCGCAATCAGCCGCGACGATCCAATGCCAATCGAGCAATTCAGCTGCGTCTCTTCCTTCATCCGCTGATGCAGTTTGTGCGCAGCCTTCAGCGGCGGACCATGCAGCCGCGCCGTGCCCGTCATGTCAAGATAGGCTTCGTCGATCGAAGCCATCTCGACCTGCGGAGAGAAGCTCGTCAGCACTTTGTAGACTTTTTCCGAGCACTCGCGGTAACGCTCGGGATGCCCGTCGACAAAGATGGCATGCGGACAAAGCTTCGCCGCGGTTCGCAGCGGCAGGGCCGAATGCACCCCAAACTTCCGCGCCTCATACGATGCCGCCGAAACCACCCCGCGCTCGTGGCGCTGTCCTCCGACCACGACAGCTTTGCCTTTCAGCGAAGGATCGTACAGCTCCTCCACCGAGACAAAGAAGGCATCCATATCGACGTGGAAGATGGTGCGGGCGAAAGCCGGAATGTGCGACGCCGCCATGCTGAACGAATTCTACCAGCCGAGGGAGCGCATACGGGCACAGGCGCGAGCCACAGGCAGAGGTCTCTCCGTACGTCGCCATCCGGAGTCAGTGAGCGAAATCGCCTGATTTCGTCAGCTGACATCCCTTGTGTCCGAACAAGATGACACGCGACTCATTGAAGGCCTTGAAGACCCGCACCGGGATCGATTGAAATACCTTTCCTATCACACTCAAGCGCCCGCTTGGCCTGTTCGTCTCCGTGATCGGCAGCTTGCTGAAACCAGTCGTTCGCCTGAACGCGATCCCGTTGCACACCGTGACCGTAGTAAAGCATAAAGCCTAGGCGTATTGGGCCTTCGCATAACCTTGATCAGCAGATTTGCGGTACCAGCGAACAGACTCTGTGTAGTCCTTTGGCACTCCTTGTCATCGACCATAGCACATGCCACGGCCGTACTGAGCGGGAGCGTCGCCTTGTTCCGCAGCTTTTCGGCACCAGCGTGCGGACTCGGACCTAGTCCTGGTGGAGACACACCAGGATAGCGGTCGAGATGTCATCGGAATCGATGGAGGATTGTCTCGTTGACATCTCCTGGGCTCCGAGCGGCTTTGAGGTACCAGTTGCGGCGGCCGTCGACATAATGCGCGTTACGTTACTCCCATTCCTCGTAGTAATACATCGCTGTCCCAGCGTCCAAGACTAAGCGACAATTCGCCACTCTCCCTCTCTCCGTGCTGTGATGCGACATGCATGCCGCCCGCTTCGCGAGTTGAACTGACGATTACGCACAGAGCAGACGATTATGCCGGCAGCCGGGATAATCGATTACGTGCAGGTTGAAGGC
This sequence comes from uncultured Acidobacteriaceae bacterium, assembly GCA_963770235.1. Taxonomy (GTDB): domain Bacteria; phylum Acidobacteriota; class Terriglobia; order Terriglobales; family Acidobacteriaceae; genus Sulfotelmatobacter. The sequence goes on from CAVYOW010000001.1 coordinate 248,910, forward strand.
CCGACGATCATACCTGAGATCGACGCTTCAAGTTGGCTGGGACTACCTCCAGCGATAACACGGGAGTGACCAGCACTACACGCAATGAGCGGGAGCCCAAGATGCGCTGCGGATATGCATCACGGATTGTATTCCGGAGTCGGTTAAATCTGGCGATCGACCGCCGTTACCAACTCGTCTTGCGCACGTGGCGAGGCAATTGGCGCAATCATGTCACAAGCCTCGCGATCAAGCACGCTGAATTGCTAGACAAGGAGGTCTAAACCAGCACCTTCTCCTGCACCGGCGCCGCCGCCCGCATCTGCTTCACCCGCTCATAAATCTTCCCGTACTCCCGCGCCGAAGCATTCCAGGAAAAGTCCTTATTCATCCCATTCCGCATCAGCACCTGCCACGAAGTCTGATCGCGATAAGCCTGCAGCGCATGCTTGATGGTCAGCAGCAAAGACTCGCCGTTGTACTCGGTGAACTTGAAGCCGGTACCCTTGCCAGAGCGCGCATCCCAGGGCTCGATCGTGTCGTCCAGTCCGCCGGTAGCCCGCACAATCGGCACCGTGCCATACTTCAAGCTGTAGATCTGATTCAGCCCGCAAGGTTCATATTTCGAAGGCATTAAGAACATGTCAGACCCCGCCTCGATCTTGTGCGCGATGGCATTGTCGTAAGCCACCTTCACCGCAATCTTGTTGGGGAACTGCTTGTTGAGCCGGACAAACATTTCTTCATACTGCTTGTCGCCGGCGCCCAGCGCGACCACGATCATCTCTTCGCGCGCCAGCCGGTCCATGATCTGCGCGATCAGGTCAAACCCCTTCTGCGCGGCAAAGCGCGACACAATGCCGATCACCGGAATCTTCGGATCGGCGTTCTTCACCCCGAACGCCGTCAACAAATCCTGCTTGCATTGCGCTTTGCCGGAAAGATCCTGAGGCGAATATTTTGCCGCGATGAACTTATCCGCCTGCGGACTCCACTCGTCGTAATCCACGCCATTCAAAATGCCGGTGACGGTCGCCGCGCGGTCGCGCAGCACGCCCTCCAGTCCAAACCCATATTCGGCGGTCTGAATTTCCTGGCTGTATTTCCGGCTCACCGTAGTGACGAAGTCGGAAAAGGTGAGCGCGCCCTTCAGAAAGTTCACCTGCCCAAAGAATTCCATCTTCGACATGGTGAACAGGTCCCAGGGCAGCATCAGCAACGGCAAAGTCTCAGGCGGGAAAAGCCCCTGGTAGCCGATGTTGTGGATGGTAAACACCGTGCCCACGTCGCGAAACGCCGGATCCTCGGCATAAACCGTGCGCAGCAACACGGGAACCAGCGCCGACTGCCAGTCGTGGCAATGAAAAATCTGCGGCACGCCCAGAATCTTCGTCGCCTCCAGCACAGCCCGAGAGAATAAAGCGAAGCGCTCGGCGTTATCGGGAAAGTCTCCCGCGGGCGTTCCGTAAAGCGCATCGCGATCGAAGTATTCCGGACAGTCGACAAAATAAAAACGCACACCAGACTGGCTTCCACCCGTCACCACCGAGGCGAAGCGGTACTTGTCATCGAAAGGAATGGTGATGCTGCGCACCACAATCGCCGGATCAACCAGCTTGGTCTGCCGGTATCGAGGCAGGTACACGCTAACCTGATGCCCCAGTGCCGCCAGCGCGCGCGGCAATGCTCCCACCACATCAGCCAACCCGCCGGTTTTTGAAAACGGCACACCTTCCGATGCCACGAACGCAATATGCATGAACCCCTCCCGGGAAACCCGCTTTTCGCGGGCGCACGTTATGATGGAATATGTGTTGCGGGACCTAGCCAGTCTATATGCCCGAGGAAAAGAGGGTCAACGTGCCGAAGGTCGTGTCCACGCGTCGTCCTCAACATAAGCCCAAGTTGGGACAGCATTTCCTCGCCAGCGACAGTTTTGCCGCGCAAATCGTCGACGCCCTCGGCGACGTATCGCAAAACACCGTCCTCGAAATCGGTCCCGGACGCGGCGTCCTCACTTCCCTGCTGGCCAAGCGCGCTCGCCGCCTCATCGCCGTCGAGCTCGACCGCGTGCTGGCCGCACAACTCCGTCTCCGCTTCGGCATGTTCCCCAACGTCGAAGTCATCGAGGCCGACATCTTGTCTATCGATTTCGATTCCCTGTTCGGCCCCAAACCCGGTCTGCGCCGTCCCGGCATCGAATTCCGCCCCGAACCCGCAAAAGTCATCGGCAATCTTCCCTACTACATTACGTCCGACATCCTGCTGCGCCTGTTCGACTACTCGAAATACTTCGAGACCATCGTCGTCCTGGTGCAGCGCGAAGTCGCCGACCGAATCGCCGCCGCGCCCGGCAGCCGCGACTATGGCCTGCTCTCCGCCACCGCGCAGCTCTACGCCCGCGTCGAGAAACTCTTCACCCTGCCGCCCGCAGCGTTTTCACCCCCGCCCAAAGTGCATTCCACCGCACTGCGCCTCACCATCGCTCCACGACAAAAGGCACTGGGCCTCGACGGGGATGATCCCGTGAAAGACGGCCAGATAAAGGACGGCTTCATCGACTTCCTCAAGCTCTCCTTCGGCCAGAAGCGCAAGACTCTGTGGAACAATCTCAAGTCCAGCTATCCCGAGCCTCGTCTGCGCGCCGCCCTGGCCCAGGCCCGAGTGAAACCCGCCGCCCGCGCCGAGACCTTGACTCTGGAAGAAAGCGCCGCCCTGTTTCGCGCCTTGCGAAACTCCCACGACGGCTCGTAGCATGTTTTCCGTCGGCGAATGGTCTCGCTGAACCCCTTTCGCGGAGAGGAGTATCTATGACCGCGGCCCCGGTTCGCCATCCCGCAGTCGCCGGAAGATTCTATCCCCGCGATCCAGAAGTTCTGCGCGAGGAGGTTCGCACCTATTTATCCCAAGCGCCAGAGCAAGCACCAGTCCGCGCCCTGGGCTGCATCGCTCCCCACGCCGGCTACATGTATTCCGGCCACGTGGCGGGCGCGGTGTTCGCCGGTCTGGAGATTCCTCGCCTCTGCCTCGTGCTGTGTCCCAACCACACCGGCGTAGGCCGCCCCCTGGCGATCGTCAGCGAAGGCGCCTGGGAAACGCCCTTGGGCAATGTCGCCGTCGACAGCTCGTTCGCGGCCGCCCTGAAGCAGAGCTGCCCGCTGCTGCAGGAAGATTCATCAGCCCACCGCAGCGAGCACGCTGCTGAAGTTGAGTTGCCCTTCCTGCAAGTGCGCCAGCCCCAACTAAAGTTCGTTCCGATTGCGCTCGGCACGCACCAGTTCGAGGCCCTCGAACAACTAGGCGAAGCCATCGCGGATGTGATTGCTGCACAGACCAATCCCATCCTGATCGTAGCCTCCAGCGACATGAATCACTACGAATCCGACGCCATCACCCGCGTGAAGGACCACAACGCGATCGAGCCAATTCTCGCCCTCGACGCCCGCGCCCTCTACGACGTGGTCACTCAGCAGAACATCAGCATGTGTGGCTTCGGTCCGGCCGTCGCCATGCTCACCGCGGCGAAGAAGCTGGGCGCCACTTCGGCTGAGTTGGTGAAGTACGCAACCTCAGGCGACGTCTCCGGCGACCGCGACCTGGTCGTTGGCTACGCTGGCGTGGTGGTTTGTTAGCGGACGCAGACGAAATCATCTCGCCGCGCCTCAACCGATGCTGTAAATTGATGCCATGATTGCTTGCGAACACGCGCTGGCTCTGTTCCTGTTCGTTGGCGTTCCGATCTGGGACGCGCTCGAAACGCGAGCCCTGAAGACCAGCACAAATCCCCGCAGGAAAATCTTGTCCTATCAGAGAATTGTGCTCCTCCTTTGGACCGCCGCCATCGTCGCTTGGGTCACCTTGCGATCCAGCGTTTTCTTTATATGGCCGGGAGTCCAACTAGCCGCTCAGCAGAAGATAGGGACATCCTTTGTTTGGGGCTTCGCCGCCGCGTTCGCAGGCGGTTCCCTGCTGCAAGTGGTTCTAGTCCGTCGCAGCGCAACCGCGCGCGAGAAGATTTTGCGCGCCTTTCAGCGCCTGGCTTTCATCCTCCCCGTAACCCCGGAGGAGCGCGCCTGGTTCGCCCTGGTTTCGGTGACGGCAGGCATCTGCGAAGAGGTTTTGTATCGCGGATTTCTGATCAGGTATCTCTCCAACGGCCCCTGGCACGCCGGGCTTTGGATGGCGTTAGCGATCGCCAGCATTTCCTTCGGACTCGCGCACGGCTACCAGGGATTATCCGGAATCATCGGCACTGGCCTGCTGGGCGCAGTGATGGCGATGCTCTTTCTCGCCAGTGGAAGCCTGTGGCTGCCCATGGCTCTGCACGCCATCATCGACCTGAGAGTGCTCTTGCTACTCCGCCCCGGGGACCTGGCGTCTTGAGGCTCTCGCCATCAGATCGCTGACTCATCATTCATAAATCTTCACCAATCCGGGCGGCCGAAAGACGCGATCCGCGGTCAATAAGTGCACCGGCGATGCCCCGCCAATAGGGCCGCCCACCTGTTCACACAAGCAGAGTCCCACACCTCGACCTGCGACCGGCGCCCTTCCAGACTGACACTAACTGTCAGAGCGGAGACGCATTATGGCGCGCGACAGCCCTTCAGAAGGCATAGACTGAGACTATAGTTTGACCAAGTGTGGCAAGGAAGGGGAATCGGAGGACCCCAGAGGGGAACCACGGTAACTCGGCTTTGGCCAGGCAAGTGCCACGTTAATCCCGACAAAGAGTTCAAAAGGGGAAAAATAGAGATGCGGAAGCAACAGAAGGGTTTTTCACTGATTGAGCTGCTGATCGTGGTGGCTATCATCCTGATCATTGCAGCGATTGCGATTCCTAACTTGATGCGCGCTCGTATGGCAGCCAACGATTCGTCCGCGGCCGCTTCCGAGCGTACTGTCGTCACCGGCGAAGTTGGCTATTTCGCAGCTTATCCGACCATCGGCTATGCTGCTTTGGCCGCCCTCGGTGGTGCGTCACCTTGCACGCCAGCCGTAGCGACTGGCTGCTTGATCGATAACAACCTGGCCCAGAACGGTACCCCGGCCGGTGGTGGTAAGAGCGGTTACATGTTTGCCGCTACCACAGCCGTTGGCGGAGGCAGCCCGATTCCGAACGAGTTCTGGACGACCGGAACTCCCATCAGCGCACAGACCGGCACCAAGGCGTATTGCGCGTTTGATGACGGAGTGGTTCGTACCCAGGCTCCTGGCGTCATCACGCTGGTCGCCGGCTACGCCGCTTGCCAAGCCCTGAACCCGATGGCGAACTAGTAGCAGTCTGGCAAAGTACCTGGGGGAGGGTACAAAGCCGGGGAGCAGCGAAGGCAACTTCGCTGCTCCCTTATTTTCTTTTAGCCTGCCTTGCTTGAGCCCGGTCGCGAATTTGAAAGCAAAAAGCTGTCGGATTCCAAACCGGTCCTCAGTGTCCTGAGTGCCCGCCCCCGGAAGCATGTCCAGCCGACCCCGCACTCGCGCGGCCTGTGCCGGCGCTCATTGGGCGCGCACCGCCAAACCCACCCGCATGCGGAGAACTCGCCGAAAATTGCCGCGCCGGATGCAGTTCCACAAACCCTGCCTTTGCCACCTGCGTATTCAAATGCTGCAGGTTCCCATACGATCCTCGCGCAATTCCCAGACCCGCCGACCCGCTCCTGACCACCGAGTGCAGCGCAGCAACATTGGTCGTCACTGGCCCTCCCTTGCCCACGGCCACCGTGCTCACCGTGCCCGCCGGCGCAACTGGAGCATGAAAGCCCGCAACCGCCGGCCCGACATAACGAACTCCGCCCCGCCACGTGTTCCACCCGCCAGGCTGCCATCCCCAGCCAAACCCGGGAACAAACATCCAGTTCCCGTAGTAGTAAGGCATCCAGCCCCACGGATACGCCGAAGCCCACATGTATCCCATGCCCGGATACCACGCCCACGCCCCATCCATAAAGGGATTCCACCCCACCCCAGCAAAGTAGGGCTGCCACAACATGCCATAGCCAGGAAGGTTGTTATATCCCCCGTAATAGCCTAGGTCGCTGTAGCCGTAGCCATACGGAGTCGAGTTATTCTTCGAATACTGGTCGTGATACTCAACCGATTGCTTGTCCCACTGGTCGAAAGCGTCCTCTTCAAAGTTCTTCGGCAGCGTCGACGTATCGTTATCATTCACGTCGAAGGTGACCATCTTCTTCTTGTCCACCTTCACCGCGCCCGACGGACCCGCCACTTCCAGATCGTTCTTGAAATTGGCAATCTCCGCCCTGCTCGAAGAACTCGCCACCCGGAAGTGCGCCGCCTGGCTGAGCATTACTCTCTCTTGCGAAAACTTGAGCGTAAACTCATCCCCGCTCTTCCCCAGCCAGTTAACGTACGCCCGCCCTTCCCCGAGGTCTACTACAGAGACACGTTTACCCGCATCACTCAGCCCCAGCGTGCTGAACTCGATCGTTGTGTTGGGAGTGACGCGCAGCGTGCTGCCGTCCTCGAACTCAATCTCAGCGCGGCCGTTTTCCCGGGTGCGCAGTTGTGTCCCCTGCGTGATGGGAAGATTGACAAAAGCGTTCTCGAACCCCAATCCCGAATTCTTGTCGATCTGCACCGTACCCTGCACGTCGCTCAAGCGAACGATGCGTGCTTGCGAATCAGCCCCGGCGGGCAGCGCCCAAAGCGCGCAGGCCAAGGCCGTACCTACCATCGCGTGAAGTCGTGGCTTGTACATAGAGCCCCCTGAAGAAACCGGAAACGATACTTCCTGCCTATTAGAACACGCCTTTGCGCCGGTAGGTTACATCCAAAATCTCCGGTACACCCATCAGCGCCCAGCTCCGGCGCTATTCCCCATCTGCATTAATTCCTTCGCCCGCGCCCGCACCACATTGATCACGGAAGTGTCGTCAAAAATCGCCTGCAGCACCGGCGCCACTCCTTGTATCTCGCTCAGTTCATTGTTCCTGGCCTGCGTCTCCATACGCTTCAACTCCTCGTCCAGCGCCAGCTTCTGGTAGCGATGGTAGTACGCCAGCCGAGGCCCATATTCCAGCGTGCCTCCCATGTTTTGGAAAAGAGCGGTCAACTGTTGCACCGCTGCCAGCTTCGAATAGTTGTATCGCGCCGTGTTGGAACGCTGGCCATCCCGATAGCTCAGCAGCTTCGTACCAGTGAACGCCAGCTTACCGTTGCCCGAGTCAATCTGCCCGGCGAAGTACCCCACCTGTTTCGCTAACGAAAAGATTCGCTCGCGGTTCCCCGCCGAAATCTCGAATTCCGTCCTGTAAGTTTGCGCGTCAGAATCTTCCGCTATCGTCCCGGTGCACTCATAGCTTGCATGCCCGGTCGCGTCCACTGCGATCGAGTAGTGCTCCGGATTGGACTGGGGAAAGTCCAGCGTGAACGTAACCGTCGCGGGCGAAGCCACACTGCCGCTCGCCGCCTGCTGTGCTGCCGACGGCCCAGACACCGCGGCCACCGCCAGCATTCCCATTCCAACCGCCTCGCCAGCCACTCATGGGGCGAATCAGGAAAGCGCGAACCAGGGAAGCGCGAATCATCGAAGCGCGAAGCCGCAAAGCTCCGATCAAAAAAGCTCGAATCAAAGAGGCCGGAATCATCACCGCGCCGCAGCCCTCTGCCTTTCCAGCGTACCCGCCGTATGCAAATGGCAGATGGCGATGGCCAGCGCGTCCGAAGCATCCATCGGCTCCGGAGCCTCCGCCAATCCCAGCAGGCGCGTCACCATGTGCTGCACCTGCTGCTTTTCCGCCCGCCCATATCCCACCACCGACGACTTGATCGTCAGCGGCGAATACTCGGCAACCTCCAGTCCGGCCGCGGCCGCCGCCAGCATAGCCACTCCCCGCACCTGGCCCAGCTTCAATGCCGATTTCACATTCAGCGCGTAGAAGATCCCTTCAATCGCCACTTCATCGGGATGATGCACCGTAATAAGTACGCCGAGTTCGTCATAAATGCGCGACAGCCGCCGCGCCAACGGTTCCCGCAGCGAAAGCTTGATCGCCCCGCAGGTCAGGCACACCAGCCGTCCTCCGGAATGCATCTCCACCACTCCGTACCCGGTGTACTCCCCGCCACAATCAATGCCCAGAACTCGCATGTGAGTGCAGTCTATCGCGGAAGTGGCACAGTTCCTAGAGCCGAACTGGTGTCATGAAAGGTGTCGGGAATAGAGCATGAGGGGGCAGCCGCCTCGGCTGTCCAGCCGAGCGCAGCGAGGCGCGTCCACGCCCCCACCTCATACTTCCTTCGGTGCTAACAGCACTTCGGTCGCCGCACCTTAACCTCTTCGAACTCCCGCCGGAACGCTGCATAAGCCGCACTCGACGACGCCACCCCAGCGCGATCCAGAAACCGCGCATACGCTGCCTCATCAAAGATCTCCCGCAGCGCCGCCATAAAAGTGCGCCAACTGGAAACGACCCGCTTCATCCCTGTTCCTCCACCAGCCGCGTTCTCACGAACGGCGATTCCTTCACCGGCGCTTCTCTCGTCCCACTCAAAATTCCCCACCACTGCCGTCCCGATTCCACCAGCACCAGCGTCACCATCACCACCAGCACTCCCGTGACCGCCGCATCCAGCCGGTTGTTGAAGATCAGCTGCGCCGTCGCGCCCGTCGCCGGACCAGCCGCCAAGCGCCTGCGCCTGCGCCAGAAATCCCACTCGCGGATTCGGATCAAACATCTTGTGCCACGACGCCGTAAACGTCACCGCCACCAGCCACGCCAGCGGCACCATCGTCACCGCCGCATACCTCGCCCGGTGCATCTTGATGATGATCGTAGTAGCCACGCATAACGCCACGGTCGCCAGCAATTGATTCGAAATACCGAACAGCGGCCACAAGGAGTTAATCCCGCCCAGCGGATCCTTCACTCCCTGCCACAGAAAATATCCCCAGGCCCCGACAATCAGCGCGCTGGTCCCAAGAATGGATGGATACCAGCTCGTCCGCCCCAGCGGCTTGTACACATGCCCCAGCGCATCCTGCACCATGAACCGCGCCACCCGCGTCCCCGCATCGAGAATGGTCAGGATGAACAGAGCTTCAAACATGATGGCAAAGTGATACCAGAGCGCCATCAACGTGTCCCCGCCCAGACTGTGCGAGAAAATATGCGCCATGCCCACCGCGAATGCGGGAGCTCCGCCAGTCCGGTTGTAAAGCGTCTGCTCGCCCACCGCATGCGCCAACGCCTGCATATCAGCCGCAGTCACCGGAAAGCCCCAACTGGAAATAGTCGCCGCCGCAGTAGCAGGCGCCTGCCCCACGATTCCCGCCGGACTGTTAATCGCAAAATAAACCCCCGGCTGCATCACGCACGCCGCGATGATCGCCATCACTGCGACGGCCGACTCGCACATCATCGCTCCGTAGCCCACCATGCGGGTCTCGGTCTCCCGCGCAATCAACTTCGGCGTCGTCCCGCTTGAGATGAGAGCGTGAAATCCGCTGATCGCCCCGCAAGCGATCGTAATGAAGGCAAAAGGAAATATCTTCCCCGCAAACACCGGACCCGTCCCGTCGACAAACCGCGTCAAAGCCGGCATGTGCAGCGTGGGATGCAGCGCCACAATTCCCACTGCCAGCAGTGCAATCGTTCCCAGCTTCACAAACGTACTGAGATAGTCGCGCGGCGCCAGCAGCAGCCACACCGGCAACGCCGAAGCGGCAAACCCGTAAACCATGATCAGAATCGCCAGCGTAGGCGCACTGAAAGTAAACACCCGCGCCAGCACCTCATTCTGTGAAACATACTGCCCACCCCAGATCGCCGCCAGCACTAGAACAAATCCCAGCGCCGACACCTCCAGCACCTTCCCCGGACGAATCCGCCGCAGATACACACCCATCAGCAGCGCGATCGGCATGGTCATCGCAATCGTGAACGTGCCCCAGGGACTCGCCTTCAGCGCGTTCACCACAATCAGCGCCGCCACGCCCAGCAGGATGATCAGAATCGCAATCACCGCCACATACGCGACGAACCCTCCCACGCGCCCAATCTCGCTCTTCGCCATCTCCGTCAGCGATTTCCCGTCGCGCCGCACCGAGAAAAGCAGAATCACGAAGTCCTGCACGCAGCCCGCAAACACGGCCCCCGCCAGCACCCACATCGTTCCCGGAAGATACCCAAACTGCGCCGCCAGCACCGGGCCCACCAGCGGCCCCGGCCCGGCGATCGCCGCAAAGTGATGTCCGAACACCACCCACTTATTAGTGACCAGAAAGTCGCGGCCATTCTCCAGTCGCTCCGCCGGAGTCGCCCGCAAACCATCCAGGGCAAGAATCTTCACCGCGATGAACTTGCTGTAGAAGCGGTACCCAAGGGCGTAGCAGCAGGTCGCCGCCACCACCAGCCACAGTGCGTTGATCGGTTCGCCGCGACGCACAGCCACCGTCCCCACCGCCACGGCGCCAAGCACCGCAACCGTTCCCCACCCCAGAATCCTCAGCGTCTTATTCATCTTCTTTTTCCCGTGCAGCATTGTGCCGAACTTTAGGTCGCAGTGCAACGGTCATGTTCCTTAGTGTGTTCGCCCCTTGCCGATTCTCCTTTTCCCCCGATTATTGCCGCATAATAAAACAATGACGCCTTTCCTCGATGAACGTTGGCTCCCGAAGTCCGTCCTCTGTCTTCGGGACTACAACGCCAACAAATTTCTCCACGATCTGGTCGCCGGCGTCACCGTGGGCTTGGTGGCCCTGCCCCTGGCCATGGCCTTTGCTATCGCCTCCGGACTCACTCCCCAGGCTGGCATTTATTGCGCCATCGTCACCGGCTTCCTGATCTCCGCGCTCGGCGGTTCCAAAACTCAAATCGGAGGACCTACCGGTGCCTTCGTCGTAGTCATTTCCGGCATCGTCGCGCTCCACGGGGTCGACGGCCTCTTCATGTGCACTGTGATGGCAGGCATTCTGCTGGTCATCATGGGCGTCGCCGGCATGGGCACGGCAGTCAAGTTCATCCCTCGCCCCGTCATCATCGGCTTCACTAACGGCATCGCCATCCTCATCGCCAGCACTCAGGTTAAGGATTTCTTCGGCTTACAACTCACAAAGGTTCCTGGCGTTTTCTGGCAGCGCATGGAGGCACTCGCCGCGAGCTCCCACACGCTCTCCTACACCGCAACCGCGCTCGCAGCAGGCACGGTGCTCACAATGATTCTGTGCCGTTCCATCTCCAATCGCATTCCGGGCGCGATCGTCGCTTTCCTCCTGGGCACAGCCGCCGTCGTACTGTTCAGGCTTCCGGTCGAAACCATCGGCTCCCGGTTCGGAGGAATCCCCGCCGGCTTGCCCCACTTCGTAGTGCCCCGGTTCCGCGCTGACCTCATCCACGGTTTGCTCGGTCCCGCTCTCACCGTTGCCATGCTGGGCGCAATCGAATCTCTCATGTCAGCTGTGGTTTCCGACCGCATGAGCAATGACCGCCACAATCCCAACGTCGAACTCATCGGACAAGGCGTGGCCAACATTGTTTCTCCCCTGTTCGGTGGACTCCCCGCCACCGGCGCCATCGCCCGCACCGCCACCAACATCCGCTCCGGTGCTCAATCGCCAGTCGCAGGCATGATTCACGCCCTCACTTTGCTCGGCATCCTGCTATTTGCCGCACCTCTAGTGGCCCACGTGCCCTTGGCTGTGCTCGCCGGAATTCTTATGGTCGTCGCCTACAACATGGGGGAGTGGCGCGAAATCCCACAACTGCTGAAGCTGACCAAAACCGACGTCAGCGTCTGGCTCGTCACCTTCGCCCTCACCGTCTTCGCCGACCTCACCGTCGCCGTCGAAGCTGGCATGATTCTCGCCGCTCTGCTCTTCATCAGCCGCGTCTCCTCCACCACCACCGTTTCTCGGGTCACTGATGAGTACGTCGAAGACGGCCGCATGCACATCCTGCAAGATAAAGACATCCCCTACTACGCGACTATTTTCCGCATCCACGGCCCGTTCCTGTTCGGCGCCACCGACAAAATCTCCATCGTCACAGAACATTTGCACAAACTACCACCCGTGGTCATCCTCCGTCTGCGCAACATGAATGCTCTGGATGCCACCGGACTATTCGCCCTGGAGGATGTCGCCCGCCAACTCCATGCCAGCAACCGAACCCTGATTCTCTGCGGCGCGCGCGAGCAACCCGCCAGCCTCATTCATCAGGCAGAGTTCGAAGAAGTAATCGGCGCCGACAATATCTGCGATAACGTGCAGGCGGCCCTCCGCCGCGCCCAGCAAGTCCACGACCAACTGGAAACCGCTGCGATCGGATTCAATAGCTAGATCTAATTCTCCCGGAGGTGAGTCAGCGATGAAGTTCGCGGAGAACGAAGTGGGCGCCGCTCTGGTTATGTTTTGCATCAAAAAGCTGATCCCCATCGCGAAACGTGCAAACAAGTCGATCGAGATCACCGGCGAAACCCTGTCCCTTCACTTGAACTTAGGACCTTAACGAGCCGTGCCAGTTTCCGCCGCGCGAGCGCCTGCCCGAGAAGAATCAAGTCTGCATTTAGTGATAATCTTGTTCTTCCCGGCGACTGCTGATCCCGCGCTTCGGGCTGCCGGTGAATGCAGCCCGCGCCCAGGCTGCATCCAGGGAGTTTCGCCAGAATTTATGCACCGGAGCAGACAATGAAGATTGGTATGTTGACCGGCGGAGGTGATTGCCCCGGCCTGAATGCCGTCATTCGCGCCGTGGTGCGCAAGGGCATCTTCACCTACGAGGACCAACTCATCGGCTTCATGGAAGGCTGGCGCGGCGTCCTTGAAGACATCAGCATCCCCCTCAATCTCGACGCCGTCGGTGGCATTCTGCCTCGCGGCGGCACCATCCTGCGCACCTCGCGCACCAACCCCTCGAAGCGTCCCGACGGCATTGACCGTTGCCTGGCCACGCTGGCAAAAAATAAGATCGAGGCTCTCATCGCGATCGGCGGCGACGACACTCTTTCGGTCGCCCAGAAGCTTCACGAAAGCGGCGCCAAAGTCGTCGGCGTCCCCAAGACCATCGACAACGATCTCGGCGGCACCGACTACACCTTCGGATTTGACACCGCCTGCAACATCGTCTGCGAGGCTCTGGACCGCGTCCACACCACCGCCGAAGCCCACAACCGCGTAATGGTCGTCGAAGTAATGGGCCGCGACGCCGGCTGGATCGCGCTCTACAGCGGCATCGCCGGCGGCGCCGACGTCATCCTCATCCCGGAGCGCCCTTTTGATGTCGACAAAGTCGCCGACTCCATCCGCCAGCGCCACGAGCGCGGCCGCTATTTTTCCATCGTGGTCGTAGCCGAGGGCGCTAAATTCTCCTCCGAACCAGGCCAGGGATCTCCCGTTCTCTCCGACATGGGCAAGGACGAGTTCGGCCACGTCAAACTCGGCGGTATCGCCAACATCCTCGCCCGCGAAATCGAAAAGCGCACCGGCTTCGAAACCCGCGCCGTGGTGCTGGGACACATCCAGCGCGGCGGCTCTCCTAGCGCGTTCGACCGCGTTCTGGCCACCCGTTACGGCCTGGGCGCCATCGACATGGTGCACCGCGGCGAATTCGGATGCATGGCCGCCCTCCGCGCCAACAAAATCGTCTCCATCCCTCTGATCGAAGCTATTTCCCGTAACCGCATCGTGGACGACGAAATGATCCAGATCGTCGACGGCCTCTTCCAGAAAGTAGCCGATCGAGAACCGGTCTGAGAAAACGATTGGCGTAAAGTAATGCTGGGCCAGCAAATGCGCGGCCGGTCACGATGCAAAACCTATACCCGCGGCTCGCTCCTTTCTTTCTGACGTTGCTCGAAGTCTTCCTGCTAACCGCCGCCGCAGGACTGATCCTCTTCTTTTCCCGAAGAACCTCCGGGCATCGTCAGCCTGCAGCGCTTCTCTCCCTGCAGCGCGCTTGCGGTCGCCTGGCCCGCCACCAGCGCGTCTCCGTGCTACTAGTCGGTCTCAGCGTGATCCTGATCCGCGCCGCACTCATCCCGATCCTCGGCATTCCCCAGCCCCGTTTCAACGACGAGTTCAGCTACCTGCTCGCCGCCGATACTTTCGCTCACGGCAGGCTCACCAATCCCACCCATCCCATGTGGATCCACTTCGAGAGTTTCCACATCATTCAAAAGCCCACCTACATGTCGATGTACCCGCCCGCCCAGGGCCTGGTGCTCGCAGCCGGAGAATTGCTCGGCCATCCCTGGATCGGGCAAGTGCTAGTGACTGCTCTCATGTGCTCTGCTCTATGCTGGATGCTGCAGGGCTGGCTGCCTCCGCCCTGGGCTTTGCTCGGAGCCGCTCTCGCCGTGCTCCGCCTCGGTATCCTCAGCTATTGGATGAATACCTATTGGTGCGCTTCCGTCGCAGCTCTCGGCGGCGCGCTCGTACTAGGAGCCTGGCCGCGTCTCCGCCGTAACCCCGCGCACCCTCGACGCCTCTACGCTCTGCTCATGGGTTTGGGATTAGTGATCCTGGCCAACAGCCGTCCCTACGAAGGCTTAATCTTCAGCCTGCCTGTGGCCGCGGCGATGCTCCTATGGCTCAGCGGCAGTCGCCGCCCCGCATTCCTTCTCTCTTTCACCCGAGTCGTATTACCGTGTTCGTGATTCTGGCCATCGGAGCGCTGGCCACCGGCTACTACTATTTCCGCGTAACCGGCAGCCCCATCCGCATGGCCTATCAAGTGAACCGCGACACCTACGCCATCCCCCCTTACTTCATCTGGCAAACACCCCGCCCGGAGCCCGTTTATCACCACGCGGTAATGCGTGATTTCTATCGCGCGGCACTGACAGAGTTCGAGACAAACCGAACCTTCACCGGCTATCTGCGTCGGAGCGCGGCAAAATTCATTTCCTGGTGGCAGTTCTATCTGGGTCCGCTTCTGACCCTGCCGTTCCTGGCATTCCCCATGGTGCTGCGCCAGAAAAAGATGTGTCTGCCAGTAATGATCTGCGCCGCCATGGTCGTCGGCTTCGCCATTCAAACCTGGACTCTTCCTCATTACTTCTCTCCCGCCGTCGGAGCCCTCTACATTCTTCTTGTTCAATGCCTGCGCCAACTCTGGCACTGGCGCCGCCCCATTGGTCCAGCCCTTGTTGGCCAAGAAACGGTTGGCCAAGGAATGGCTGGCCAAGCACTGGTTGGCCCAGCAATGGTTCGCGCCATTCCCGTGCTGGCCTGCGCTATGATTCTCCTGCGCGTGACGGCAGCGGCTGCTCATGTGCAGATCGAACCCCCGTGGCCGCGCGGTAATTTGGAAAGGGCGAGCATATTGCGTCAACTGCAGCAGCGCCCAGGCCTTCAACTCGTAATCGTGCGTTACGGACCACACCCCGACCCCACCCTCGACTGGGTCTACAACGAGGCCAACATAGATGCCGCAAAAGTAGTCTGGGCGCGCGACATGGGGAAAGACGACAACCAGGAATTGTTAACTTATTTCAAAGATCGCCGCGTCTGGCAGGTGAACGGCGACACCTTGCCGTCTCATCTCGAATCGTACGAGGCCGCCCAGTAAATGAAACCCAGAACCTGGCTTTTGCTGAGCGTCTTGGCGAGCGGGATCACTTGGCTCTACACGGCCAGAGTCCTCGGACCGTGGGAGCACTACGTCAACGTCGAACACGGCAACCTCAAGAATCAAATGGGCGACCTCTATTCCCCCTGGATGGGGACGCGCGAACTCCTCCTGCACGGGTCCAACCCCTACGGACCAGAAGTAAGCCATGAGATTCAGATGGCATTCTACGGGCACGCAATCGACCAGAAGTACGCGGAGCCGGGAGCCAATGTAATTAACGAACAGCGCTTCGCTTACCCGGTGTACGTTGTGTTTCTTCTGGCTCCGACGGTCTACGCGGATTTTCAGAAACTACAAGTGTGGGCAGCAGCGATCCTTGCGTTGCTGACCGCACTCAGCGTTCTCCTCTGGATGGACGTCTTGCGCTGGCGGCCGCCCAAGACCCTGATCGCCGCCCTCGTCCTATTTACTCTCAGCACTCCACAAGTCATGCAAGGCTTGCGGCTCCGCCAGCTCGGCCTCGTGGTCGCATTCCTGCTGGCAGTGAGTGCATGGTGCGTGATCCGGAATCACTTGGCACTCGCCGGCATCGCGCTCGCACTTTCAACCATCAAGCCGCAGATGGTTGTCCTTCCCCTGGCGTGGTTCCTGCTATGGGGCATGAGTGCCTGGCCCCGGCGATGGCCTTTGCTGGCAGGGTTCGGCATCACATTAGCCACTTTGGTTGGCTCTCGGAGAGCTGCTGCTACCAGGATGGCCTCGCCTTTTCCTAGACGGACTCGTAGCCTATCGAAAGTATGTTGCAACGCCTTCGATTCTATCCACGGTACTTGGCAGCTCGTTTGGCTTAGTGGTATCAGGAATCATTGTGGTGGGCCTGCTGGCACTCGCCTGGCGAAATCGCCAGGCAGACACTGTCGAATTCATTCACGTACTCGCCGCATTTCTCCTCGGCGCGGCTCTGGTTCTGCCTTTAATGTATCCCTTCAATCAGGTCCTGTTGCTCCTCCCCGCGATGATGATCGCCCAGGACTGGCCAGCTCTGCCTCGCGTCGGCCGCCGCCTGCTCGCCGCCGTTGTTGCTTGGCCCTGGATCACGCGCTTTGTGTTGCTGTTACTTCCTCCTCGCTTGGATTCACCGAGCCGCCTTCCCCTGTTGCCCTCAGCCCTAACCCTGCTCGTCCCCATCCTTCTTTCACTGCTCTTGGCGATCAGTTGGAGCAAGTCCACAAACTTGCCCGCTCAGGCAGCAGATTTGCGCCTCCCCTGAGCCTCGATTAGGTATCATGGGCGGGCTCATGCCATTAGTGAACGCCGCCTCGTGGATCACCGCCAAGCGCCTCCGCGTTCACGGGCTTCTCCTGGCACTCTGCCTCTGGTCTGTCTACACCTGGAACGTAGCCACGCCCGGCCTCTTCGATCGCGCCGGCAACCTCAAAGGCACTGACTTTCTTCATTTCTACACTCTAGGCTCGCTCGCCCTGGCTCACCGCGGCGCCGATCTCTACAATCTGGAAGCACAATCGCAACTCGCCG
The DNA here is from genome assembly GCA_963770235.1 of uncultured Acidobacteriaceae bacterium. Taxonomy (GTDB): domain Bacteria; phylum Acidobacteriota; class Terriglobia; order Terriglobales; family Acidobacteriaceae; genus Sulfotelmatobacter. The sequence continues at coordinate 265,955 of CAVYOW010000001.1, forward strand.
CGCAACGCGTCCCAGCCGCCGCAGGCATCCGCTATCTCCCCGTTTATCCACCGCAGGTTTCAATCCTCTTCGCACCCTTCGCCCGCCTGTCTTACCCCTGCGCACTGATTCTCTGGCTCACTTTGAGCGCCCTAATTTATGGCGTCTGCGTCTATGCCCTCTGGCGCATCTGTCCCAACCTCCGCAACTACCCGCTCACGGTTCTGATTCTCGCGCTCGCCTTTCCCGGCCTTCTGGCACCTGATCGCCTGGGGACAAACCTCCGCCCTGGCTCTCGCCTGCTTCACCCTGGCCTTCTTCGCCCTGCGCGCGCAGCGCGAACTCCTCGCCGGCTTGGCCCTGGGATGCCTCATCTTCAAGCCCCAACTGGGCCTTGCGGCCGCAGTAATCTTCGTCGACACGCGCCGCTGGAAAGTAATCGCCGGCGCACTGCTCTCAGCTTCGGCGCAACTGGCTATCGCCTGGATTTACTACGGCCCCGATTCTCTCCGCGCCTGGATCCAAATGCTTTCCCGCCTCTCCAGCCTGCTCCCGCTGCTCGAACCAAAGCTTTACCAAACTCACTGCCTGCGCACTTTCTGGACCATGCTCCTCCCGTGGCCAAACCTTGCCCTCGCCCTCTATATCCTCACGGCGCTGCTCACTCTAGCCCTCGCCGCCCGCTGCTGGCAAAGCAGCCTGTCCTTGCCTCTGCGTTATTCCGCCGTGCTGTTGGCCACCGTTCTCGTCGCTCCGCATCTCACGGTCTACGATCTGGTCGTTCTCGCGCCCGCGTTCCTGCTCCTCACAGACTGGATAGTCGTTCAACCCAAGCAATCAACCACGTCATGTCTCGAACTCCTGCTCTATCTGGCGTTCGCCCTCCCGCTCCTCGGCCCGCTAGCCCGCTGGACGCACCTCCAGCTCACCGTTCCCGTCATGCTGGCTATCCTTTATGTGATATTTCAACTCGGTGAAGGATCAAGCCCACAAGCCAAGCCCGCCTGACAAGCTGCTGAAAGAATCGGCAATGTCGGCAGTAACGTGGAAGAGCTGATTTCAGCCGCGAAGCGGCGCCAGAATGCAGCCCACGGCGCAGCCGTGGGTTAGGAAGTGGGAGAGTAACAAGCCCCGGGAGGGGCGAAAGATCTCACACGCACACCCTTCAGCCCCAGTGGTCGCTGGAAGTTTTCCGCAGCCTATGGATCCCGCCCTTACTGCCCAAACAAAAACCGCAACGCCTCCGGAAATCGCTCCGCCCAAGCCGTCTCGTTGTGCCCGGCTCCATCCTTAATCATCAGCCGCAACCGCTTCTCACTCAGCACCGCTCGCCGCAGGATGGCCGCCAGTTCCCGCACATCGTCCACCACCGTCCGGCTCCGCTCCCCGCTTCCCGCCTCGGCAGTTCCAACTCCCAGAAATACTCGCTCCGGCCAAATCCTCACCGACCGGCTCTCCCTGATCGCCTGTCTGGCCGACGCCCACAGCGACGGACTCTCCACCAACAAACGCCCAATCACTCCCGGCCGCACCATCGCGGTGTACAGCGCAATCAGCGCCCCCAGCGACGATCCACCCAGCCCGGTATTCTCCGGTCCCGTCGCCACCCGGTAGTTCCGCTCCACAAACGGCATCACTTCCTTCATCAGAAAGTCCGGATAATGCCGCCCCTGCACCCGCAACATCATCGGATGCATCGACCGGTGCGGCATGTATTCGCGAATCCGATCCTTGCCCGCATTATCGATGCCCACAATAATCATCGGCGGCACCGCGCCTTCGCCGATCAGCCGCTCCGCCGTCTCGTCCACCTGCCACTCGACTCCCGTGAAACGAAGTCGCCGCCTCAAACAGATTCTGCCCGTCATTCAAATACAGCACCGGATAATGTCGGCCCGCATTCTCCGCGTCGTCATATCCCGGAGGCAGCCACACCCGCAAGAAGCGTGTGTTCCGAAAAATGCGGCTGCGAAATTCATGCAGCCGCAAATCTCCCGACCGCCCCGCTCGCACGAATCGCCGCAGAATCAGCCTCAGCCATTCTTTATTTTCTGGATTTTTCCCATCGAAAGACTATTTCGCCGGAGTCGCGAAGCGACGGCATTCATTAGCCCAGCACGTAAGTGCGGGGAAGCATGGGTAGATAAGAACTGAGTCCCGCCGGGACGACACTGTTCACAGGACGATTGTTTGCGACCCAGCGGTTGCGACACTCTTACGCCCTCGCCCTTCACCACTCCCGCCAGCACCGCGATCCCCGCAATCAGCCCCAGCGAACTCAAACACAAAATGCACCAAGTCTCCAGCACATACCCCTCGACGTAAGTCAGGTACGAAGCAAACCCCAATCCCGCCATCGCCGCCGCCAATAACCGCGTCGGAGTCTCTCGCCCGCGAGCGGTAAACCGTCGCCAGCGCCAGCAGCACTCCGTACCCAGCAATCCCAATCCCCGCCACCGGAATTCCCATCACCGTCGAATACTCACTCCGGTTCACAATGTCGCAATTGAATTTCTCACCAACATCGCAGAACGCGGTCGCCGACTTCGCATAATGCCGCTCCAGCGAAACCGCCGACACCGCCACTCCCGCCATCGCCAGAATCGCGATCGCTAAATACAGCACTCGATTGTCAGAGGTGGAAGTTTGCCTCCCGGCTGTTGATCCGAGTCGTACTCACGGCAAACTGCACCCAGTCTGACTGCTCAGCTCCTGCAGAGGAAAGACTCCCTCTATCGGCGGATTCGCCCCAAACTGCCAGCTCGGAAACAGCTTCACTCCAGCCGCCGTGCAGGCCGGCGCCAGCTCGCGCGAACCCTTAATCGCGCATTCCACATAAGGCACGTACTGAAACGCTTTCCCGAACATTTCCTTCTGCTCGAGCGCAGTGCGGACACCAATACAGCCCATACATCTTCGCCTGCTTCGACGCCAGGCACTTCGCAAATCCATCGTAGCGATGATTCCTGTGGTACCAGCCCGCGGCGTAAGCCAGCACAAACAACACCACAATCCCGCCCCAGATCAGCTTGTTCCGCGACTGCGGATTCGCTTCCGGCACTCCCACCCGCTCCTGGTGCCGCTTTCGCCGCTCTTCAGACATGATTCCCTTCCGCCAGATTCACTTCTTATATCACGGGCTCAAGCCACCACGTCCAACGCTCCGGGCAGCACATCCAACTCCTCGCAATGCAGCGTCAGCACTTCCCCATCCACCATCACATCGACCGGCGCGTTCAAATCAAATTCCACCCGCCTCACCGCTTTTCGCTCCGCCAGCGGATGCTCAATGTGCGTGCCATCATAAAGTCCCGGCAAATTCCGCATCAGCCCCAGCCTCCCAATCGCACCCCATCGGACGTATTCAATCAGCCCACTATTCACCTCAGCCTTCGGCGCGATCATCATCGTCCCGCCGGTAAACTTGCTGTTATTAAACGTGAGAAACAAACAGCGTCGCCGGTCAAACTCCGTTTCCCCATCCACGCGCACCGGAAACGGCCGCCTCTGCAACCGCGCCAGCCCCAGAAAAATCGAAATCACGTATCCCAGTTCTCCCTGACGGCTGAAACGCCGCGCCCGCAAGGTCGCCACGTCGGCCGGAAACCCCACACTCAGCAGATTGATGTAGTGGATCACTCCGCCGCGGTGCCGCAACCGCAGCACGTCGCAAGCCTGCGTTCGCCCCGCAATCAGCGACTCGATCGCATGCTCCACCCCGCGGTCGCTGAAATCGCGCAAAAAAGAATTTCCCGTCCCTAGCGGCAAAAACCCAAGTGTGGGGCGGGCGCCCTCGCCCGCCCTGCCAGCGTTGGAGCGACTGCCGTCCCCCGCCTCCGGGAACAACCCGTTCACCACTTCATAAGAAGTCCCATCCCCACCGACCGCAATAAACCGCCGCTGCCCAAACCCATAAGCCTCGCGCGCAATCCGCGTGGCATCGCCAGCCCCCTGCGTCTCCAACACCTCAACCGCAACCCCGCCCGCCCGCAGCCGCTCCAATGCCGGACCCAGCAATCTTCCGGCTCCGCCCACCTCCTGCCGCAGGATTCACAATCGCCAGATACGATTCCCGCCCATTCACAGCCCCACCACCGCTGCCCGATGCACCGTCTTTCCCAGCTCCTCCGCCAGCGCCTGCCGTTTGATCTTCATCGACGCCGTCCGCGGAAAATCTTTCTCGTAGATCACATAACCGCCCACCCGTTTGAAATCCGGCAACCGCCGGTTGCGGCTCACCATCTCTTCCAGCAGCGCGCTGTCAAAGCGCTGATTCTGCTCCAGCCGCAGCACGATCACCAGCATCTCCCGCCCCAGCTTTTGCGGCCATAGATAGTTAGCCGCGAACACACAGGACTCCTTCACCGGCAGTCCATCGAAAACCGTTTCAATATCCTCGGGATAAATATTCTTCCCGCCCTCGGTCACGATCATGTTCTTCTTCCGTCCAAGAAGCTGCAGATGTCCGCTCTTGTCAAAGCGCCCCAAATCGCCGGTCAGAAGCCACCCATCCACAATCGTTTCCAGCGTCAGCTCCGCATCGTCCAGATAATGCGACATCACCGTCTTGCTCCGCGCCGCAATTTCTCCAATCCCCTCCTCATTCGGACTCAGCACCCGCAGTTCCACACCCGGCAGCGGTTTGCCCACCGTGTCCGCCCGAAACGGTTTCAGATCGTTCAAAGTCAACGCAGTTCCCGCTTCCGTCAGCCCGTATCCATTCACCACTGGAATTCCCAGATCGTAAAAAAACTGCATGGACGAGGGCTCCATGAACGCCCCGCCCGTGATCAGCGCCAGCAAATCCCCGCCGAATGCCCGATGCACTCCCGGCAGCAGCATCCGGCTCACCTTCACCCGCGGCTTACTTCGCGTCAGCATTTTGTTAAGCCCAATCATTCGCTTCAGAATCGCCCGCTTCCACCCCGGCAGTTCCTCAATCTTCGCGCGCAGCCCGCGCTCCAGGTTCTTCACAATCATCGGCACCAGCGCCACATAAGTAATCCGGTAACGCACAAAAGCGTCCCGCACAAATTCCGGACGCAGCGTCCGCAAATGCACCACGCACGCCCCGCACACGAACGGCCCGATGAATCCCACCATGAAATCAATCGCGTGGTTAGTCGGCAGAATGCTCAAATACCGCACCCCCGGCCAGAATGGATACCACGCCGTCAACGCCCGGCACTGCTCCAGATAATTCTCATGCGTCAGCACGCATCCCTTCGGACGCCCGCCCGTTCCCGACGAATACACAATGCAGGCCACGTCTTCCCGCTGCCGCATCACAAAATCCGGCGCGCCCTTGCGTCTGAAATCTTCCCAGCGAAATCCCCCCGCCAGGTCCGCTCCCAGCGGCGCCTCCGTCACCAGCACCAGCTTCGTCTTAATGTTGTGAAACTCCGGCGATTGCATGATCGCCAGCCAGAGGTAGTATTCCACCACCAGCACTTTCGCTTTCGAGTGCTCCAGCAACTGTAACTGCTCCACCGCTGTCAACTTGTAATCCAGTGGGACCAGCACTCCGCCGCCGTAGAAAATCGCATACGCCGAAATCAGCCACTTCGACTGATTCGTCATCAGGATCGCCGCCCGATCCCCGGCATCGAACTCCGCATCCTCCAGCGCCCGCGCCAGAGGCATGCTGATTTCCTTGAAATCGGAGTAGGTAAGCCGCACCTTCTCCCGATTGCGATCCGCCTCAATCAGGCAGGTCTCGCCCCCAAAGCGCTCCATCGCATCGCGCAACGCCGCGCCCAGACAGCTATATTTTTGGAGATCGAGCATTAAGGAATCATTTCACCACAGAGGCACAGAGACACGGAGAAAACCTTGTTAATGAATTAGTTACCCGCGCAAGTTGATAACAAAGCCGAAGATCGAGGATATAAAGACTAGATCGGTTTTTCTCCTTGTCGAAGCCTGCCCTGAGCGAAGCCGAAGGGTGCCTCCGTGGTAAAAGATAACTCTAGAGCCGCGCCTGAATCTTCCCCGCCAGCGTGCGAAAGTCCGAAACCCCCTGCAACTCATAATCCGGAAGCTCCACCCGAAAATGATTCTCCAGCTTGGTCAGCAGATCAAGCGTCTGCAAGCTGTCAATCCCCAGCGTCTTGAAAAAGTCATCATCAGGAGAAAGCTTCTCCCGCGGCACCTTAAAGTGCGCCGCCGCCAGCCCCAGAATCTCATCCAGCGTCTGTTCAGCAGTATTCATAAACGCACTTTGTCGTCCTGAGCAGCTTTGTCGTCCTGAGCAGCTTTGTCATCCTGAGCAGCTTTGTCATCCTGAGCGAAGCGAAGGATCTCAATCTCCTCGGAACCCGCCGCTCTGTAATCCCAACGCTACGGCAAATAAGGCAACGCATCCGCACTCTCCACAAACTTCCGCAACCCAGCCTGCACCGCGGGCCGAGCAAACAGCTCACAGAAAATATCGATCTCCAGCCGCAACTCGTCATGCGGAACAGGCTTGATAAACTTCTTCGCCGCCGCAGCTGTCCCGCGATCAAACTTCCCCAACTGCGCCGCCGTAGCCCGCGCCGCCCGCAACGCCTCGCCTTCCCCCACCACCTGGCTCACCAGCCCGATCTGCTGAGCTTTACTGGCATTGAAGCTGCGTCCCGTAAGCAACAGGTCTCGCACCACGGCATTGCCCAAATCCCGCTTCAGCCGCGGAATCCCGCCGAACCCCGGAATCAACCCCAGCCTCAACTCAGGAAAGCAGAACCGAGCCATCTTGTCCGCAATAATCAAGTCACAAGCCAGCGCCAGCTCGAACCCTCCGCCGAAGGTCACTCCATGCACCGCCGCGATCGTAGTCAAAGGCGCAGCATCAATCAGATTCAACACCCGATGAATGCGCTCCAGAAAGTCCCGCACACCTTCCGCCGCCGCAGCCTTCTCCATGCCTTGCGACCGGTGATATAGTTCGCGCAAATCCGCCCCCGCGCAAAACCCCGGCTTCATTTCGCTATGAATAATCAGCGCATGCGCCTCTGCCTGCATGCTCTCCAAAGCGGCAGCAAAATTCTCCAACTCGGCAAGCGACTCCGATCCCAACTCGTTACAAGGCTCCCGATGCAGCGCCAGCTCGATCACGCCGTCGGCAACAGTCCACGACAAAGCGCGCCCACCACACCGGCTCGCCAGTTTAGTTCCCGAGGTTCGTTCCTGCACCTTAATGTCCTTCATCGCTTCCCGCTCACACTAAACCGCCTGCCTCACCCGGTACATCTCCTCAATCTCATCTTTCATCCGCGCCGCAATCACATCGCGCTTCAGCTTCCCATTCACGGTCAGCGACCCATTCTCAATCGAGAACGCTTCGCCTCGCACAAAAAATGCCCGCACCTGCTTGTAATGCGGCAATTCAGGATTCACCACATCCAGCGCGGCTTGCACATGCTCAGGCGTGACGCTCCCAGTCACGATGGCGGACAAATATCCCCGCCCGTTCCCCACCACCACCACCTGCTGCGCTTCCGGCAAATTCTTCGCAATCGCACTCTCAATCGGCTCCGGCGAAATCTTGTGCCCCGATCCCAGCACAATCAGATTCTTGATCCGCCCCGCAATCCGCCAGTTCCCCGCAGCGTTTACCTCGCCCTGATCCCCAGTATGAAACCATCCGTCGCGCAAAGCCTCCGCCGTTTGTTCCGGCCGGTTCCAGTATCCGGAGAAAACATTCGGCCCCCGCACCACAATCTCGTCATGCTCCCCCAGCTTCATCTCCATGCCCGGAATCGGAGGCCCCACGCGCCCAACCTCAACCCGGTTCGGATCATCCATCGTGCAAATCGCCGTCGTCTCCGTCAGCCCGTAAACCTGCAACACGCGAATTCCCAGCATCAAAAAATAAAGTTGCGTCTCTGTACTCAACGGCGCCGACCCGCAAATCAACGCCTTCAAATTCCTCCCGATCATCTTCTTCCGGATCGCCGGAAACACCAGAGCATTCGCCAGCCCCAGCCAAATCGCATCTCCCGCCTTCGCCCGCCCATCCTGCCGCCGCGCCCACGCACCCTTCGCCCGCGCATAAACTGCCTGCACCACTCCCCCCGCCTGCCACAGTTGTTCATCCACTGCGCGCCGCATGCGCTCCAGCAACTGCGGCACATTCAAAAAGTAATCCGGAGCGACAGTCCGCATGTCATTCGCGATCTTCGTCAGATCCATGTTGATCGTGACCAGGCTCCGCCGCTTCAGAAACGTCAGCAAAGCAATCCACGACGCCGCAAATGTGAACGGCAAGTAATGGAAAATGCGATCCTGTCCTCTCACATGAGACGACGAACCTGACATTAACTGCTCCAGTCGCTCCGCCGTCCGCTCCAGCATGAACCCCACATTCGCCGCCGTCAGCACCACACCCTTAGCTTCTCCCGAAGTCCCCGATGTATAGATGATGGTAACGGGACTGTCTTTCCCCACCTGCGGCCGCTCCAATTGCACTCCATCCACGCCAGCAAAAATCTCATCAAACAAAAACTGCGGGGGCGCGTCCGCCCAATTCTGCGCGATCCCATCCCGCAACGCCGCGTCGCCACAACACACCAGCGCCGGAGCGCAGTCCTTCATCATCGCCACCAATTCCCCAGGCGCCTGCCGCGAATACAGCGGCACGACAATCAGCCCCTCGGCCATGAGCGCCAGGTCAATCGCCACCCAGCGAATGCTGTTCACCGCCAGCAATCCGCACCGCTCGCCTTTCTGCAGCCTTTTGGAAGCGATAAAGGTCCGAGCTTTGCGGACCAGTTCCAGCAACTCGCTCCCGGTCACGTCGGTAACTTTCCCGTCGCGAATTTCGGCAAGAATCTGCGTATTCGCAGCCGCATTCAGGTGCGAGAATATTTCCCCGACAAATGGAATGAGTGTGCTCAAAATGTGGATTGCAAAATCGCACGCGCGAAGAACTCAACTCTAGTTATAAGCCGCCACCAACTCCCGCAGCTCTTTTCCCATCGGCGGCAAATAATCCTCCCAGCTCCACTCTCCCCGCCGCGTCTCAAACTCCGGATACTTCCTCTGCACTTCTTCTTCAAAATAAACACCCATGCGTGCCATCACCTTCAAATTCCTCACCACCGTCTGCGCAATTCCAGTCGCAATCGCCTCACCCTCGCAACTCAACTTCTCCAGCGCGACCAGCAGCTTCCCTTCCAGCTCCGGATCGTCCACCGTCATCAGCAAATCCTGATGCCCTCGCTCCCGCATCAAATTCCGGATGCGCTCATCCATAGTGATTCCCGCCGACGGCACCAACCCCGGCATCGAGGTCACAATTCCGTGATACCTCGAAGAAGCCATCATGTGGCACGCCCGCAGAACGCTCACCAGTTCATACATGTTGTACTCGTCCGAGGTCAGCACCGGCACGCCGCCAAGCTTCTCGGAAATCCGCTTCGCCGGACGCGCATCCAGCCGCTCCGTCGCCGCCAGGATTACAAAGACATTCTTCTTCTTCCGAAACGCATCCACCGCATTCGCAATCGCCGTCCAATATTTCTGATAAGCCTGCTCCGCCGCCGGTCCCGCAGTGTGAAAATACGGCCCACGATAGTGACTGTCCTTGTAAGCCCCGGCCACGCTGTGCAAAGCCAGCTTCGCCACCGAAGCCTTTACCGGCCACTCAAACGGATTAATCGGACATACCACCAGCACCGGCGTTCGCCCATCCCATCCAACTTTCCGCAGCACGCTCTGCCCATACTCCGCCGGACGCGGTTCAAACGTCCACGCCGTATCGGTTCCCAACTCCGTCGGCACGCCCAGCTCGCGCAGCACCGTCCGCGACTCTTCATTCCGCGTAATCACGAACGAATTCCTGCAATACCGTCCGCACATCTTCGCCAGCAGCGGATCCATCTGCCCCGCTTCCGCGCCGTATCCCACAGAAAGCTTGTTCTGCACCGCCGCAATTCCCAGCGACCCAATCATCATCGTGGTCAGCGCGTTGGCGAACTTGCTCTTGAACATCGACCCTTCGCACGCCACCACTCCATCATGCTTCGGCACTTCATTCGCCAGAAACGGCGGAAAAATATCCGGCAGATGCACCTGCTTCGTGCCTTCAAAGTATCCCCGCGAGAAGTCGAAATTCTGGCTCATCACGCTGAACTCCACCCGCTCCGCGCCCAGAATATGCCGGACCTGCCGCAGCATCTCTTCCACCCGCACATCCGACCCCATATTCCGCGTGCCGTTGTAGCCCGCAAATAACAGCTTCAGCTTCTCGCCCGGCTTCCAGCGCGCACCCTCGCCCAGCATCCATCCCGCCTTGGCCCGCTCGATCGAGCTGCTAACCCAGGCTTCCAGAATCAAGTCCATCATGCCGCGGTACCTCCCGCAGCCGCCGGCCAGGGCCGGTATTTGTAAGCGAAATTATTCTCCCGGCTGAACTTCAGCAGCGGATAGCAATACTCCGAAAACGCCACCGGCTTCTTCCCCAGTTCTTTCGTCACCCGCGTGTTATCAAACACCGTATTCCATACCAGATACGGCAAAAACACCTTCATCAGCGACGCGCCTTTCCCAATCGCGCCCCCGCGGTTCGCCAGAAAATTCACCGACCCGGCAAACGGACGCTCCACCACCGGCACAAACACCGGCGCGCGTTTCTGCTGCGCCGAAGCCAGAGCGGTGGTTATTTCGCGAAACGTCTGCGCCCCCACTCCCGACGAAAGATGATAAGTGTCGTGCTCCGGACGCTCCTTCTGATGCAGCGTCGCAATCGCCTCCGCCACAAAATCCACATTCACGATGTCGATCTTGTCCGTCGCACGAAACGGCAGCACCGGCAGCCCGGCCAGAAAAACAAACGCCTTCACCATGTCGAACTGCGTAGTCTCCGCATAGCGGCTGTCTCCCAGCACAATGCTCGGACGAAAAACCGTCTTCGGAGTCTCCGGCAGCAGCACTCGCATCATGTGTTCGCAGAATTTCTTTGTCCGCGCATACGGATCGTAATCCGACCGCTCCCAATCAATCGCCCGGTCCTCGCTCACCACCTCATTCTTCCGCTTCCCCGCCACCGCCACGGTGCTCACCTGACTGAAGCGCCTCAGCCCGTGATAGTGCTCCGCATGCCGTGCCAGCGTCAGAACCTCCAGCGTGCCCCGCAGATTCACATTCAGGCAGCTCTTCTCCGACTTCCGGTTCAGCGACGCGGCGCAGTGAATCACCGAATCCGAGGTATGCACCAGCCGATCATATTCATCGCGCCCCAGCCCGAACCCAGGTTCCGTCAAATCTCCGCGGAACACCCGCACCCGCGTCTGCAGGAATTCATAAAACTGAGGAAACTCCAGATGCAATTGCAGCGCCTGCCACAGCCGCTCCTGTGCCTCGCCTGCATCCCTCGCCCGCACCAGCACATTGAGCGCCGCCCCATGATCCCGCAGCAGATTCGCCGCCACATGCGCCCCAATGTAACCCGTCGATCCCGTAAGAAATATCGCCATTCAATAATTCCGTGATTCGTTCATTGCCCTGCGAACAATCTCGATGCATCACCCCGCATTAGTCGCAAAGCGACGGCATTCATTAGCCCCGCACGTAAGTGCGGGGAAGGCAGCAGCGGCAGACAACAAGTCCCTTCAGGGACGGCACCCACCATTTGCCTTGTAACCCTGACATAAAACTCGACACTCCCCCCTCACGTCCCCGTCTTCACCGTCTCCCCATTCTGCAAACTCCGCGCCGGACGCGCCTCCAGCGGCCGTCCCTCGATCAACGGATAAGTCCACCGCCGCAGTGCCGGAATATGCACATTGATCCAGTAATCCCACCAATCCAGCAATCGCGCCTTGTACCCAAACTCCTCCCGCTCGTCTTCCACCAGCGCGTGCGACAGCTTCTCCACGTTATCGGCGGCGAAGTCGTGCTCGTTGAACAGAATAAACGGCTCAAACAACTCAATCAATTTCTCCACCCGCTCCAGATTTCTCTCCGCCTTCACCAGCGGAGTCTTCTTCAGCGGCAGCGGCGACATGATCCGCTGAATCGACTTCACAATCGCCTTCTGCGCCGGCGCCGACATCCGCTGGTACCGCTCTTTCGATACCGGAATCGCATCAAACCGCAGCCGCAGCCACGATTCCAGCCCCTCCTGCGCCCGGTAATGCTTGCGGTGCGCCAGCGACGTCAACTCAATCGACCGCCCCATATCGCAAGGGTTCGTCACCGAAGTCGCCAGCTGATAAAGCGAATCGTGCCGCCTCTCCACAATCGCCGCCGCAATCAAAGTCATCCCCGCGCACACCGCGTCCACCGGGATAATATCCAGCCGCTTGCTCTCATTCGAAGGCAGTTGCCGGAAATACGTCCCCAACAAATAAGACAGCGACGCCGACGTATTGATCCCTTCATTCCACCCCAGAAACGGCTTTGCCACCGACGTCTCCACAATCGCCGGACGCACCACCGCAATCGGCAGCCCCTCTCCATGCTTCACCATCAGCGATTCCGCCAGGCTCTTGGTCAGCGTGTAGGTATTCGGCCAGCCCAACTCCTTCGCGCGCTGCGTCCCCGCTTCGGTCAGGTGCGTCTTCAACCACCGGATCCGGTTCTTCCGGATCTGGTTCTCCAAAGCCGCGCCCTGCAACCCTTTCGCCGCATGCTCCTTCGCCAGCGACTGCGACTTCAAGCCCGCCGTCACTTCCGCGCCCTCAGCCTCTGCCTCAGCCTTAGCGATCAGTTCATGCAGAGATCGCAATTCTTGTTCCGCATCGAAATCTGGCACGCGCCGCGGCGTGTAATTCGGAATCAGTTTCTCCGTCACCCGCCCGTCACGCTCGCCCGCCACATAACAGGTGGAAAGATGCAGCAGCCCGGCATGTTCGGTTCCCCGCACAAACTCCAGGATGTTCATCGCCGCATCAGTATTAGTCGCCAGCGCATCCCGCAAATCCGGATTAAAGTCCGTCAATCCCGAACTATTCACGATCAGGTCAAGATTCCTCTGCAGCCGTTCCCCCACCTCCGCATCCAGACCCAAGCCCTGCCCGCGTAACATCTCCCTCGACCACCTCCACCTTTTCGCGCAGATACTCCCCAAGCCCCGCTCCATATTTCTCAAACAGCGGATCGAACACCGGCGATTCTTCCACGATCTTTTCAAATCGCCGCTGCGCCGGATTCGACTTCTGCCGCCGGATCAGCAGATAGATTCGCCCGATCTTCGGCAACTCCATCAGCGTGTTCGCCAGCCAGACCTTGCCAATAAATCCCGGTCACCCCAATCAGCATCAGGTGCTTGCCCGCCAAGAGCCCGCCGCACTGAAAATTCCGCCGCTTGCCGCTGCCCCTCGAAATGCACAATCGGACGTTCCTGCGCCGCCGATTCCCGTCCCGACCCAATCACCGCCGCCCGCAGTTCCTCCACCGTAATATCCAGTTGCCGCGCCAGCGTCTTCGGCGCCCGCCGCCCATCCGGACTCTGCTCCCGTATCCGCGCAAACGCTCCCCGCGGCCGGATCACCGGCTCCAGCAACCGTCCCGTAGCCACGCCATCGCGAAACTCCAGCCGGTTTGCCACCACCCGCTTCACTCCAAGATGCTGCGCCAGCGGCTTCATCACGTGTTCCAGCCCCTGGCTCACCAGCACCACATCCGCCCCCGAGCGCACCAGTTCCCGCACCCGTTCCGCCCCATGGGTCTTCAGCTCAGGCTTCAATTTGTATTTGAAATATTCTTCGCCCAGCAGATCCAGCCGGTCGCGCGTCACGCCGCGCAACGTCGTGTGCACCACCCGCGTAGCAAACTTCCGGTTCGTCGAATAAAGAAACGGACGCAGCGCCGCCATCAGAAAAATCAGCCCCCGCCGCCGGAACCGCTCCGCAAAGGTCTGCGCGTTCCACGTAAAGAACGCCACCGGCTGCACCACCGTCAGGTCGAGCAGGCTCCCCTCCACCCGCCAGTAAACGGTAGGGGACGCAACGGACGGCACGCGAGGCTTGTGGTTTGACGGTTCCAAGTGGTCTGACAGTTCCAAAGTATGCTTCGTCCCACAGGGATTCTGAACCCAGGTGGACGAATCCCCTATTGTAAACAATGCCCCCACTCCCCGCGAGGCCCGTGTGCCGGCGGGCGTGTGGGGATGGGCTTGTGTGGGGACAGCCGCCCTCGGCTGTCCGTCGAGCGAAGCTCGACCTCGTGGCGGCGAGGAGAGGGTAGTCGCCCCGACGTCATCCCGAAGTCCCGGCGCACTTCAGCCGGGCGAGGGATCTCCCGCGCACACAGCCGCCCCAAGCCGAACTGAGCCACTCAGTTATTCACACTCCCTTAACAATCCTTCCGTATAGTTGCCACCTTTAGCACCCGTAAACTTTCACCCACGACCTGAGGAGCAACCATGGCCACTGCATCGCCGACCTTACTCGACCAAAAGCTCTCCCGCTCGCCCGGCAAACTCGGCATCTTGATTTTCGGCGCTGTCCTGCTCGTAGGAGTTCTCTACGCCGGCTCCAGCCTGCTCCGCGACCTTTCCACGGTGCATAGCGAGTCCATCCTGCCCTACCTGCTCCTTGGGATTGCCCTGATGGTCGCCCTCGGCTTCGAGTTCGTCAACGGATTCCACGACACCGCCAACGCCGTGGCCACCGTCATCTACACTCACTCGCTCGAGCCGCACATTGCGGTGGTCTGGTCCGGCTTCTGGAATTTCCTCGGCGTGCTCGCCTCCAGCGGCCTGGTAGCCTTCGCCATCGTCTCGTTGCTTCCCGTCGAACTGATTCTGCAGGTAGGCAGCAAAGCCGGATTCGCCATGGTCTTCGCCTTGCTCGTCGCCGCCATCATCTGGAACCTCGGCACCTGGTACTTCGGCCTGCCCGCCTCCAGTTCGCACACCCTCATCGGCTCCGTCATCGGCGTCGGCATCGCCAACCAGCTCATGAACGGCAGAAGCGGCACCAGCGGCGTCGACTGGGGACAAGCCGCCAACATCGGCAAATCGCTGCTGCTTTCGCCCATCGTCGGTTTCGGTTGCGCCGGGCTCCTGTTGCTTCTTGCCAAAGCCCTCATTAAGGACCCCAAACTCTATAAAGCTCCCGAAGGCACCGAGCCGCCTCCCTTCTACATTCGCTGTCTGCTCGTTCTCACCTGCACCGGCGTCAGCTTCTTCCACGGCTCCAACGACGGACAAAAAGGCATGGGCCTGATCATGCTGATTCTCATCGGCACCGTTCCCACCGCCTACGCCCTCAACCACGCCGTCACCTTCAAGGATTCGCAGGATTTCATCGCCGTCTCCATAGAAGCCGCCGACACTCTCACCAAGTACGTCAGCCCCAACGCCGTCATCGGCGACGCCCACGAGGACGTTACCGACTACATCCGCACCAAGGATTTCACGCCCAACACCATGCTCGCCCTCCGCACCCTGGTCAGCGACATCGGCAACGAAACCGCTCTCTACAGAGAGATGAAGAACATCCCCAACGACCGCGTGCGCAACTTCCGCAACGACATGTATCTCGTCAGCGAAGCCCTGCGCCTGATGAAGAAGAGTGGCCAACCCGAAATTTCCGCCGCCGACACCGCCATTCTCGCCAACTACAAGAAGCACATCGATCACTCCACCCGCTTCATTCCCCTCTGGGTAAAGGTCGCTGTAGCCATGGCTCTCGGCCTCGGCACCATGGTCGGCTGGAAGCGCATCGTCGTAACGGTCGGTGAAAAGATCGGCAAGAGCCACCTGACCTACGCTCAGGGCGCAGTAGCCGAAATCACCGCCATGGCCACCATCGGCGCCGCCGACGGATTCGGCCTCCCCGTCAGCACCACCCACGTGCTCTCGTCCGGCATCGCCGGCACCATGGCCGCCAACCACTCCGGAATTCAGTGGTCCACCGTGCGCAATCTGGCCCTGGCCTGGGTGCTAACCCTGCCCGTCGCCATGCTGCTCTCAGGATCCCTATTCTGGCTATTCCGCAGGGCGTTCTAGGGCCAGGGACAGCCCCCTTTAGGAGACGTGGTAGCCCCTTCAGGGGCGACATTCACTAGCCCCGGACGTAAGTCCGGGGTGCCGCGGCGACAAAGAAGTGAGTCCCGTAAGGGACGGCACGCCTTCTCACTCGCAATTAGGAAATCGCTGGATAACTCTCAGGTGGGTCCGATCAGGGGTCCGATTCAGCAGAATTCAAAGTGTCCAATCAGGCGGAAGCGCCCGTGGAAGCCGCCAATACCCGTTGCTTGCGCAGTTCCGCCAGAAAAGCATCGGCCGAAAGCGCAGCCTGGCTCCGGAAAAGTCCAAGCAACGCGTCTTCTGTATCACCGTGCACTGCGGGAATGACTGAAGCATTCGAGGACTCAGTCTCCAACCCCTCCGGCTCAACCAGCAACTCCGGCAGCACGTCGCGATTCTCCGTAAGCAGGCTCAGGAACTTCTCCAGCAACGCGCGATGTTCCGGAGTGCTCTGTGTAAATTCCACGCCCATTCCCTTGTCCGCATGCATAATGCGAACCACGCCTTCGGTTCTCAGTTCGACTCCGGCAGCTCGCATCGACAAGGTTACGCGCGTCGAAACCGGGAACGGCGAGTTGATCTCGAGGTAGCACCCGCCCAAACTCAAATCCGTGAGCTGGCATCGCACCGGTGGATCGTCCTTCTCCACTTCCGGAGAATTCCGCCCCAGCCATTCCCGCAATTGCCGCACAACTTCCAGCGACGGATCCTGGAAGCGCAATCCCACTTGCCTCCCAGTCCCTTCCCAGGCAAACTCCGCATTAACCTCCAAAGCCTTGTCAGCTCCCGGCAGCGTGAACACCAGCTTCCACCGCCCGCTGGGTTTGCTGCGCCGCGGCAGGCTGACCGCCAGGCCACCCTCGCCCAGATCGGTGGTATTAACCTTGAAATGGACATCCGAATCGCGGCTCGTCATTTCCACCGCAATATTCACCGACACCCGTGAATTTCGCCGCCGTTCTTTCTTCATCAGCGCTCGAGCCGCCCGAAAACTCGACTTCGACCGCTCCACCGACACCGGCTTATACAGGATGAAGTGTGCCCCAATCTCAAATCCCGAACGCAGCCCAATCTCGGGATCCAGAATTGCCACCGCGATAGCCCGCTTGTTGCACGGCGCACTCCGCGCACTGCGCAGCACCGCCGCCGCTCCCGGCCCGGCGCAATCCACAATGATCGCCTCAAATCGCTCGCGGGTCAGCTTGCGCAAAGCGATCTCCGAACTCGCGCACAGTTCCACGCCAATGTCCAGATCGCCCAGCGTCCGCCGCAGCACCCGCACGATCTTGTCGTCCGAACAAAGCAGCAGCGACTTCAGATTCATGGTGCCGTCTAAATCCTTCCAGCCCAGTCGTAGTCCCCCAACCGAGCCCTAACAGGCAGTGTTTCGCCCGCGGAATCCACGGCAACGAACACGGCCCTATCCCACTGTAAGCCGCTCGAAAAGCCCGATCAATGCACCTTTGCGCCAGCGGTTACGGGCGTAACGCGGGCTTGCTTCGACGCCCCCCTCGCGAGAATCGGGATTCGTATCAGGGTATGGCTTCAGCCATACGCAGCGCGCACGGCTAGTAACGCCTTCAGGCGCTGTCCGTCCGCCAGATCTCCGACTTTCGCAGAATGCCAAGCCATCCGATGCAATAAGAGTAATGAATCCAATTACTTAGAAATGACTTAACTCAAGTGATACAGCGCAGATTGTGATTGACTTCCAGCGAATCATTGCCCTAACATACTGAGTCTCCGATCAGCTTTTGGGATCACTGAGGACGCCGTAGGACGCTAGGCAAGTCGAGCTGTCCAGTACCGGCATTACGTTTTCCGTGAATCCCAGATAGTCTCCGGAGAATCATATAGATAGAGCAATCAATTGATTCCATTCCCCTTTGTAGGAAAGGCATTTTTCATGGCCAAGCGACGCGGAAATCCCAACTGGGGCAAGCCCGAACCCATCGGCCCGATTGTCCCCACCATCACGGAGTTCGAGCAGGTCGTGCGCGAATACAAGCTCACCCCCGACCAGTATCTGCGCTCAACCCGCCTGCGCGAGTGGGCCCGCCGCAACAAGAACTCCAAAGTACATCCCCGAGCCGCTACTCGAAGCCTGGGGCTTCGAAATCGAATCCACTCTGTAATCCCATCTGTGAAGGATTCTTCAAGGGTCGCTGACAAGCGACCCTTTTGCTTTCTCGGCCTGAGATATCTCAAAAACTCTGTCATTCCGACCGGAGCTTCCGCTTCCGAAGGAAGGGGAAGCGGAGTGGAGGAACCTGCTTTTTCTGGCCGTAGCTCTCCGGTGGCGCAGCGCTTCAGCCTGCATTTATGCCTAGATCGAACTCGGCTAGCTCGTGAAGGTCGCGCCCAATGCTCAACCTCCTCCAAATCCCGCTCCCCGAACTCTTCGCAGTCCTGGCCGCCATAGCCTTCGCCGCCGGCCTGAATGTCTACGCCACGGTAGCCGCCCTGGGTCTGCTAGCCCGCTTCGGACACGTCCCCCTCCCGCCAGCTCTCCAACTCTTCGAAACCTGGCCCATAATCGCCGCCAGCACCACTCTCTTCGCCATCGAATTCTTCGCCGACAAAATCCCCGCCTTCGACCTGATCTGGAGCGCCCTCCACACCTTCGTCCGAGTCCCCGTAGCCGCCCTGCTAGCCTACGGAGCCACCCGCCAACTAACCCCCGGCGAACAACTGCTGGCAGCCGCCCTGGGAGCAGCCATAGCCCTGGCCGCCCACGGAGGCAAAACCGCCCTCCGCGCCGCCGTAACCCCATCCCCCGAGCCGTTCTCCAACATCACCCTAAGCCTCGCCGAAGACGCCCTGGCCATCTCCCTAACCTGGCTAGCCACCCGCCACCCCTACGCCGCCGCCACAATCGCGCTGTGCCTGGTAGCAGTAATAGTCCTTCTAGCCCGAGCAGTAATCCGAGCCATGCGCGCGTTGTTTCGAGGAGCAGAAGAAGAGCTGGCAGGATAAAGTAGCGCCGGCGTCCCGCACGGCCGCAGTCGCAAATGTGGGGACAGCCGCCCCGGCTGTCCGTCGAGCGAAGCTCGACTCTCTGACCGCGAGCAACCTCCAGCGATGGTGCCCCATTTCTCGCGCACTTTGCGAGAAGTGGGATTCCACAACTCCCAATCCCTTGGGATTTCGACCCCGCCTCCAAACCCCAATCACTTCGGCCTGGTCATTTTCGTCGCCACCAGCACTCCCAGAACCGTGGCCGCGTTACGCACGCTTCCCGAGATAGTCATAAGCTGCGCTGATACAGGCGGATGTTGCTCCGCCAACACCACCAGACGTTCGCTGACCTCATGCAACTGCTCAACTTCGTGCAGGATGGCCTCAAAAGGCATGAGTCGCACCGCACGGGACTTCCAGGTCAGGAATACTCAGCCGCGTCCTGACCACAACCCGATTAACAATGTCTTCGGCGTACTCACCGTACAAGGTGTGTAACGTGCTCCGCCAGCCGATCAGTTCGCCACGCGCGAACTCAGTTTCCATCCCCGCGGGGTCTTTCCCGTACTCATCGTGGAAGCTCTTCAGAAGGAATTCGCCCTGTTCCACCAGGCGATTGATAGTTTCCGCATTTTGCAGCGCTAGGTGCACCGTGACCTCCTTGGCGCGATCCGACTTGCCATCCTGAGCAAGCGTGCCGGCGCCG
This sequence comes from uncultured Acidobacteriaceae bacterium, assembly GCA_963770235.1. Classification (GTDB taxonomy): domain Bacteria; phylum Acidobacteriota; class Terriglobia; order Terriglobales; family Acidobacteriaceae; genus Sulfotelmatobacter. The sequence continues at coordinate 285,556 of CAVYOW010000001.1, forward strand.
AGAAGGCGGAAGTAACTCCGCCTCCTCGTGCCAACTAACTAACCCAGGGTGTCTGTTACGCGGTTACGAGTTCGTGCTTCTTGAAGGTCGAGGTGACCACGTCAAAGGTGTGAACCTGCGGCGTTCCCTCGATGAACCTTGCCAGCGTCTTCAACACCTGCGGATACGTATTGGTGTTGTAAGTGTCGGCATCGTTCTTGTTTTCCCACAGACTGATCGCGGTCACATCAACTCCGCCCGGACCGGCCAGCGTGATTTCGTCCATAAAGCCATTCTGCTTACGCAGCAAAGGCAGCACGTCTTTGTCAAAAGCTCGCGTGTAATCAGACAACATATTCGACTTCAGATGGATAGACACATTGCGTGCAAACATATTCAACCTCCTAAGGTTGGGGGATAACTAAGAAAAGAGAACTTCAGATGGGCTGACTTAGTTCAGGGAACCTGAAAGAGGAGCAAGGACGCTCACTCCAACCCAGGTGGTGCACTTAGGTGGCCCCTCCGCGCCCACGCGCAACCTGTTGCATCGATAGGTCAAAAAGCAAATCCGGCAGCCCAAAGCCCAAGCTTCCATCGTGTACTTCTGGCACAAAGCAAGCACAAACGGCCGGGTGCGCCATTCCAATTCCTTGTCATTCCGAACCGGGCGGCAAGCCCGGTGAAGAACCTGCTGTTGATTGCGCCGATCCGCACCAACCGCCCACCACTGCTCGTGTGGAACGGACACTCCTGTCCGTTGCCTTTGACCTTAGCTCTTGCTTCTGACTTAGCCCCCGTCTATCCCGGCCCGGCTAGCCGCCTCCGCCTTCACCGTCTCCACCACCCAATCCACCACCACCTTCTGCACTCGCCTCCGAGCCTCGTCGATCGCTGACACGCTCCTCTGGCTTCTGGACGAAGCCTGAACTCCCGCGTCCCTCCGCAACCGCCGTGCCTACCACCGCACCCTCCCGTCGTCTTCCTCGTCCTCCCCTTCCTCCTCTTCTTCGTCGCTCTGCATCTTCCTCTTCCTCATCGTCAAAATCTTCTTCCACCCACTGCGGCCCTCCAATGCAGGTTGCGCCCACGGTGCTGCGGTCGATCACAACGTCCTCCACATCCTCCGCCTCGAACTCCGTATTTCGCAGGTTGCAGCTGGCGGTTTGCAGCGCGTAGAGCATCAGCGCCGCCGTCTTGTGCTCCATCTGGCCGGTCGCCGAGCAGTTGCATCACCTGCATCAGCGCCATCTGTACCGAATTCGCATCTTCAAGCAACGGCACCTCAAACCGCGCCTGCTCAAACTGACTCTCCACAATCCGCGCCCGCTGCTCCTGACAGCGCACATGAAAAAAACAAAGCCGCCTGACACCGCAGCGCCGGAGACCCACACTGTGTGCCATTCACCTTCACATGCTGGCACCGGTTCACATTTTCGAGACCCATATTCTCCTCACACCTTTACCCCGAAACCATCGGAGATCGAACTCCGCTGCCTTCAGAGATTCAAGATTGTCGTGAATTTCGCCCAGCTTCCAGTATTCCGATTTGGGAATCGCGAGCAAGGTCACGTGAACATCTGAAGAAATAAAGCTGTGGAAACTCTCTGAGCAGAGTGGATCTTTGCGGAAAACGCAAAGGATGGGCCGCCCGCCAAAAGTCAATCATTCTCGGAACCTCTCCAAGAGTTCAATAATCAGCATAACGTGATGCGAATAGAAACGGAGCGTGTCAACCATTCGCGTCTCTTGTCCCGCATCCCCGTGTCGGAACATTACCTCGAAGGTCGCCCTTCCTGGGTCCTCGACGTGAAGACCCCTCTCGAACTTAAGATAATGGGGGAAGCGGTTCGGTAGTCCCCCATGTGAATCCCTTATGGATCTCCCCGTGTTGATCTTTCACGTAAATGTTGCCGATTGAGGAGTAGTGCAATACTGGAATCAAGAGTCGGTGCTTGTCTCGAACGTTCAGTTCGTGAATGGGCCGAATGGCAATATTCCCTCCCCTCCCTTGTAAGGCTGTATCTTGCGAGCGAGGAATTCGCAGAATTTGGGTGCGGAGACGTTTACCTCCAAATGCCTCAAGGCGCCTTCAAGAAGATCGACGGTGGGATAAACAGGGAACTTCGTACGCTCCCAATCGCCGCTCGGAACCAGTCGAGTGATTGTCTGGAACCACGCATGATCGAGAGCGCACTTCAGATTATGAATAGTATCCCCAAGCCTCAGAGCCAACTCGTCGATGGCACCTCTGTCCTTGACATCTGCAAAATCGCACTTAATGAATTCGCATCCAGTGTCCGCCTCTACTTGAGCCGTGACAGCCAAACATTCTTTAAGGCTTTTTAATTCTGGATTCAATCTGCGATATGTGATGATCGGCCCATTGGGCCTTGAAGCGAGCAGTTTCGTAAACCGCCGGGTTGATGGAATCTCGAAGAGCCACAGACCATAATAATGCCGGGTGCCCCATTTCTCGCGTCCTTTGCGAGCAGTGGGATTCCACGACCCCAACCCTCCTGGGGTTTTGATCTCCAGTAATTCTCCACAGCCCTCCTGTGACATATAACCTTGCGCCTCATTCCAAATTCATTCATCATTGCCCCAGCAGAGGCAGTACAGCTCACCGAACGAAGCCAAACTGTAACTCCTCTGCTTTCTATATTTTGATCTCTAAGCTCTTTAGGCTCCGGATTTTGCAAGGAATTTCCTGCTAATCCGATGATTCCACTAGACCCCAGGGGGGAGGGGGTATCAACGATCTTTCAAAATCGAAGCTGCCCAACGGAACAGAAGGCGCGGTCCGACGCCCCCGAAGAAAAAATATTTGCAGTCAAAATCTACTCCACCAACGGATTCACGACCCGAACCGTGCCATAACTCTGCCTGGCTGCCAAGTCCTCGGAGTACAGAATCGCGGCGCCCGACTGCTCTGCCGCTTGCAGAATGAGAGCATCCCAAAAGGAGGTCTTATACCGTATTTCAATCTCAAGAGCCTGGATGACCGCCTCAGCGGAGTTCACCACGACCTCCCAACTCATGTAGTCATTGACCAGCCGGCGAATTTCGTCTACGCCCAGGGGACGCGCCACCTTGCGGCGCAGGTTGACGCAAAGCTCCTGCAGAACCTGTGTGCTCAAGACTCCCTGCCCGCTGGCCCACAATTTCTCGATCAACTCGCGAGCGCGTTCGTGCTTGACGCCCGTCGTGCGATCGTGGGCGTAGATCAGAATGTTGGTGTCTACGAAGTACTTGTCAGGCATTTCCACCTCGACCGCGGTCAGCGTTCATGAACCTCATCCCGCGAACGAGGAGGAGCCCAACGAAGGTCCATCCCTTCACGCAACCGTGCCAGGGCACGCTTGCGCGCCCGATGGTAGGTCTGGCGGTCGCGCACGATCTGCTCGAGCTTTGCCGCCAGCATCGCACTGATCGAAGTATCTTCTTCGGCGGCCGAGGACGCGAGCCTCGCGCAAGAGGTCGGTGTCCAATTTCAGAGTGATGTTCGTCTTCATATAGCACGCATTACAGTGCAGCACCATTTTACGTGCTTACTGGGGCTTGCGTCAAGCAGAATGCACGCACGCATTTCGCCTCGACACATCCCTCCCGATGTGGTATAACAGTTATACTCATGCGATTTGATTTTGATCAGCGCAAGAGTGAGCGTTTAAGAGCCAATCCGAAACGGGGAATCGGATTCGAAGAGGCGCAGGGACTGTTTGACCGCCCTTACTATCTCGACCAACGCTCAGACTACCCCGAACAGTATCGCGCCATCGGCTGGGTTGGAGACGATCTCTACTCCGTCATCTTCGAGGTACGCGAGGACGAGCAAGGAGACTACTACCACTTGGTGACTCTCTGGAGAGCCACCAGGCAGGAGCGGCAACTTTATGAAGAGCACTCATAAGCGGCGAAAGGCAGCATCGGCGGAAACCATTGCCCGGCTGGCCGACCGGGGCGGGGACGTCTCCCGGTTCTTCACCAGCAAAGGTCAGATGATGAGTCCAATCCAAAGGGTGAACGTCGATCTTGCGCCCGGCATGTTAGAAGAGCTGGACAGGGCCGCTCAGGAACTGAACGTCAGCCGTCAGGCGGTGATTAAGACTCTCATTCGCCAAGCCCTCGATCAGCAGTATCTATCGCGGGCTCACGGTCCGCAGCGGGCCAGGAAGGAGTAAGCCAATCATGAATCACGAATTCTTCGCCAACGTCCCCACCGCCATCGAGGAGATCCGCGCCGGCCGCATGATCGTGGTGGTCGACGACGAAGACCGCGAGAATGAAGGCGACATCACCCTCGCCGCCGAGAAGGTCACGCCCGAAGCCATCAACTTCATGGCCAAGTATGGACGCGGCCTGGTCTGCCTCACCATGACCGAAGAGCGCCTCGACCACCTCCGCATCGGCCCCATGAGCGCCGAGAACACGTCGCAATACGGCACCGCATTCTGCGAAGCCATCGACGCGCGCGCCGGCGTGACCACCGGCATCTCCGCCTACGATCGCGCCCGCACCATCCAGGTAGCCATCGACCCGGCAACGCAAGCCTCAGACCTGGCGCGCCCCGGCCACGTCTTCCCTCTTCGCGCCCGCAAAGGCGGAGTGCTCGTCCGCGCCGGACAAACCGAAGCCTCAGTCGATCTGGCTCGCCTTGCGGGACTGATTCCCGCCGGCATCATCTGCGAAATCATGAAGGACGATGGCACCATGGCCCGCGTCCCAGACCTGATCGAGTTCTGCCGCCACCATGGCCTGAAGATGCTCACGGTCGCAGAGCTGATCCGCTACCGCATGGCCCACGAGCGCTACGTCCATCGCGTAGGCGAAGCGTTAGTCGACACCCGCTTCGGCGAATTCCGCCTCATCGCCTATGAAAGCGAAGTGGATGGCGGAGAGTCGCACGTGGCCTTGATCAAAGGAGAGATAGAAAACAGAGACGGGAAGAGCGACGCGCCCGTGCTGGTGCGCATGCACGCCCACTGCCTGATGGGCGACGTCTTCGGCGCAACCGGCTGCGAGTGTCACGCCACGCTCGAAGGCTCACTCCGCCGCATAGCGCGGGAAGGACGCGGCGCTCTGATTTACTTGCACCAAACCTCCAAGGGCTTCTCCATCGAGAAGGCAGGCGAGCGCGCCGCGCTCTCGTTCCATCGCGGCCGAAAGCTGCCGTCCCTGCTCGACAACGAGCGCCAGACCCAGCGCGAGATCGGAATCGGCGCCCAGATTCTTTCCGACCTGAACCTGCGCCGCATCCGCCTGCTAACCAACCGGCCCAAACGTGTGGCCGCACTCGAAGGATTCGGCATCGAAATCGTCGACCAGGTTCCAGTGGAGTTGAGCGGAGTACAGGCGGGAAGAAACTAAGGCCGCAGGGCGCAGCCCGGATGCTAGAACGGCTTGCGGGCGACGACTTCGCTTTCGTGGATGAAAAACTGCGCGGAGCATTGTTCCGAGCCGCAAATGACAGGCATGAGACCATTGATCTGGCGGCGCGTAATCAGCCCCAGCATGCCGCAGGAGGGACAGGCCAGCACGGCCCAGTACGGGTCTTCCTTCTCCCCGACTTCGCCGGCGTTTTCGAGGACAAAGATGGTTCCGGGCTGCATCTGTTCGGGAATCCATTCATTCAGAATGTCCAGTTCTCCGACCATGCACTCCTCCTGTTTCCAGATACCGTGTTTTCAGATAGAAAGACCCGATACTTCGACTGACACTTTCTACCTACGAAGCTTTTCTAGCACGCCGCCGCCCCGACAGCGACGTTACCGAGGTACTCGCCTTCCTTGCCACAACCTCAGCCCGCACCTGCCGCACCGCGTCGCTGAGGCAGATACCCAGAATGGGTTGACTGGAATTCTTCAGGATGTCAACGATCTGGCGTGCCGAAGTTTCCAGATAGAGATGCTTGCCATCGGTAAGCAGGTGAACCTGGGAGTTGCGGCCGACGATTTCGGCCAGGCCCTTGCCGAACTCGCGCTCGAGAAAACGCATGACCTTGCGGACCCTCTGCAGCGGGAAGCCCTTGCGGCGCAATCCGCAGATAACCGCCATTTCAGTGAGGTTCTGCATGGAATACAGACGGCGATGCCCCACGCGTTGCGGCCTGACCACGCCGCGCTCATCCCACCACTGGAGCTGGCGCGCGGTCACTCCGGTGAGAGCAATCACCTCCTGCGATGAAAAGCGGTCTTGCATTATTCCCCGTTCCATTTCTCGGGCAATCTGTTTGAAACAGTCTGCGAGCTGAATGTTTGAAACATTCTAGGCGGGAGTTGGCGGGTGTCAACAAAGATTCGCAGGAGCAGGGTTAACTAGAAGAGTGCCTGGAAGGATTATCCGGAGAGCCGCCGCCGACGAAGTGGACGATTTCCAGGCGGTCGCCGTCCTTCAGCTGCGTCTGGTGCCAACGGTCGCGCGGCACAATGTCGTGATTGAGTTCGACGGCGACGCGGTCGGGTTTCATGGCGAGGGATTCGATCAGCGCCGAGAGCGTGAAGGCGGCGAGTGGCGCTGGATCTGCAAAGGCGCGCTCTTCTCCATTGATATGCAGGTTCATCGATATGCAGATTCATCGAACGTTGGATGTCAGAACGAAAATAGGTTCAGTTTAGCAGCCAGAGCAGGCTTCGATTTCAGAATTCAGCTCGATTCAGGGCTGGTACTTCCAGAGGTCGTTGAGGTCACCGACTGCGCCGGTTGAGTCGCGACCATCCCCACCGAAGAGCCAGAAATTTCCGGACCGATCGATCCAACCAACCTCGCCGAATCGCGCCCCTGGGACATTGACGGTTGCGGCCGTCCCCTCAGTTCCGTACGTTCCCGACTGTCGGACTAAGTTTGAGCCGCCCATCCATGTCCATTGGCCGGCGCTGAACTTCCACAGGTCGTTCAGGTAGTCGAGTGATCCTTCGGAGTCGAAACCATCCCCACCGAAGAGCCAGAGATTTCCCGACGAATCGGCCCACGTGGCCGCAGCGACTCGCCCTCCGGGAGCGTTATTCGAGGAAGCCGTCCCCTCAGTCCCGTACGTGCCGTATTGATCGACCGTGTTTGATCCAGCCATCCACGTCCACTCGCCCGCGCTGTATTGCCACAGGTCGTTAAAGAGTTCGAATTGCCCTGGTGGGCCGGGTGATCCGCCAAACAACCAGAGATTCCCGAATGGGTCGGTCCAACTGACGGCCTCGATTCGCGCTCCTGGAGCATTGCCAGGAGCAGCCATCCCCTTAGTGCCGTATGTTCCCGGTTGATTGACGACATCTGATCCGCCCATCCAGGTCCATTGGCCGGCGCTGTACTTCCACAGGTCGTTGAGATAGCTCTGCGTCCCGGCGGAATCGAAACCCAACCCCCCGAACAGCCAGAAATTCCCCGATGCATCAGCCCAACTAACAGCTAATGATCGCGCGCCGGGAACATTGCCGGGAGCACCCTTCCCTTGAGTTCCGTAGGCGCCCGACTGGTCGCCGAAGTTCGAGCCGCCCATCCACGCCCATTGGCCCGCGCTGTACTTCCACAGGTCGTTGAGCAGCTGGCTGGTTCCCGTCGAGTCGAGACCGAGGCCACCGAAGAGCCAGAAATTTCCGGATTGATCAATCCAACTAACGGCTTGGCATCGGGCGCCGGGAACGTTGCCGGGAGCGGCCATGCCCGGAGTGCCGTAGGTTCCCGGTTGGGTGACGACGTTCGCGCCATCTTCCCAAGCCCATCGGTTAAGGGTGGTAAGAAGCGGGGATCCTGAACCGCGGTTCCCGCCGCCGCACGCCGAAAGCGAGAGCGAGGCCGTTACTATTGCCGCTAACGTGAACATGCAGGACTTCACGTCGTCCTCCGTCTCGAATTTCCCATTTGGACTTCGGAACTCATAGCCGTCGATTTTAGTCGACTTTCGCTCCGTAACAACCACCGATCACGAGGAGTGCGGCTGTAGCAAGGGCTCATTGCGGGAGCGAGGACGCCCTGACGACAGCCGCCGGGATGGCGGTGCTACGTTCAAGTTATTCGGCTTTGCGCAGGGCGAACTTGCGGGTCACGGTGCGGCCGTCGTGGTTGGCTTGCACCATTACGGATGCTTCCACCAAGGCGGATTCCTCGACTTCGACCGAGATCTGGGCGTTGCCTGCGGAATCGGTGATGGCCTGGGTATAGAAAGGAGTGGCATCGGGACGGGCGAAGCGGAAAGTGAGACGGGCGCTGGGCACGGCGGTTCCGTCTTCGGTGACGCGCAATTGCATGGTCAGATTGCGATTGTTGTGAACCGAGGCAGCGTTCTCCCATTGCACGTCGAGTTGCTTGATGGCGGCCAAGGTTTCGGTCTCGGCGCGGTCGAGGACGCTCTCCAGCTTGCCTTCGCGGATGGCCTCCAGCACGAGACGATGCTGGTCGCGGAGCTGCTGCTCTTTTTGGGGATCGCCGAAACCCGCCTGCAGGGCCGACTTTGCATAGGAGATGGCCCGCTTGCCTATGCACCTGCCGCGCACGAATACTTGAGTCTGGAGCAGTTTTTCGCTTTCGCGAGCTTCGCTTTGCACGTGGTAGATGGTGTCGCCGTGCTTCACATCGGTGTTAAAACCGAAAATCATGAGGATCCTGAAATTCTCTTTGCCGAATTATTAAATGCGCCTCTGGATCGCTTGACACTGCCGCTGGCCAGCACCTAATCTAGAACGTTTAAGCAATGCTTGGCGCGAATTATATATAGCCTGTCCCATGCCCGACAATTATTTCGCTGGCTACCTGCCATTTCTGATTCATATTCTGCTGGCTGGCGGAATCGCGACTGCAATTATCTCGCTTTCCTGGCTGATCGGGGAGCGTAGACCGACTCGGGCCAAGCTTTCGCCGTATGAATGCGGCATGACGCCGGTGGGGGACTCACGCGGACGCTTCTCGGTGAAGTTCTACCTGGTGGCTATGCTCTTCATTCTGTTCGACGTAGAGGCTGTCTTTCTCTATCCCTGGGCGGTGATTCTGCGCGATCTCAAACACTTTGGCCTGTGGGAGATGTTTGTCTACATCGGCATCGTTCTGGTTGGCTTCTTTTATGTCTGGAAGAAGGGCGTTCTGGACTGGGGCCCGTCTGGCGTGCGGTCCGATGTGCGGCGAGGAGAACGCTAGTGGCTTTGGTCCCGGCCATCACCGATCTCGAACAACTGAAGAGTCATCCGGCCGTGGCGCGGCTGCTGGCGTGGAATCCGTCGTCGGTGGTGGGGGTAAAGTTTGACCGCGACGAGATGACGATTTCGGTGGATCGCGCGAATCTGCGCGAGGCTTGCGCTTTGCTGCGGGACGATGCAGAGTGCGCGTTCAACTTCCTTTCTGACGTCACCTGCGTGGATTGGTATCCGGCAGAGCCGCGGTTTGAAGTGATTTATCATCTGCTTTCGATTCCCAAAAAGGAACGAGTACGACTGAAAGTTCGGCTCGACAGCGCGAGCCCAGCTGTGGAGTCGCTGACTTCGTTATGGCCTGGCGCCAATTACTTTGAGCGTGAAGTGTTTGATCTGTTTGGCATCCGGTTTACCGGGCATCCTTATATGCGGCGCATTCTGATGCCGGAGGACTGGGAAGGTCATCCGCTGCGGAAAGACTATCCGGTGGAGGGCTACCGCTAGGCTTCGTCATGGCTCACCTTGCGCCTACTCCCGTGCTTGAACCCGGCCAGGATCGAACCATGATCCTGAACATGGGGCCGCAGCATCCTTCGACGCACGGTGTTTTGCGCGTGCTGCTGGAGATTGATGGCGAGACCGTGGTGCGGATCATGCCGGACATTGGCTTTCTGCATACGGGAATCGAGAAAACCTGCGAGGCCAAGTTTTATCAGCAAGTGGTGCCGCTAACCGACCGCATCGACTATCTCTGCCCCATGACCAACAACCTGTGCTACGTACTAGCGGTGGAAAAACTGCTGGGGCTGGAGATTCCGCCGAAGGCGCAGTGGTTGCGGGTGCTGCTGAATGAGCTGACGCGGATTAATTCGCATCTGGTGTGGCTGGGAACGCACGCCATGGATATTGGCGCGCTGACGGTGTTCCTGTATTGCTTCCGCGAGCGCGAAGAAGTGCTGAACATGTTCGAGATGGTCAGCGGACAGCGCATGATGACTTCCTACTTTCGGGTGGGAGGAGTGGCGCTGGAGCCGCCTCTTGGATTTTTCGAGCGGGTGCGCGAGTTTGCCGGGCGGTTTCCGGAGAAGGTGGATGAATACGAAAACCTGCTCACGGGAAATCCGATCTTTATGATGCGGACCAAGGGCGTGGCGAAGATTACCGCGGAAGACGCAATTGCGCTGGGGGCGACGGGACCGACGCTGCGCGGAAGTGGAGTGGACATCGATTTGCGCCGCGATATGCCTTACTCGGGATATGAGAATTTCAAGTTCAAGGTTCCGGTGGCGCAGGAGGGCGATGTGTTCGCGCGGTATATGTGCCGGGTGCGGGAGCTGCGGGAATCGATTGAGATTGTGAAACAGGCTCTGGACGGCATGCCGGAAGGTCGTATCAAGGCCGATGCTCCCGGCGTGGTGCTGCCGGACCGGGAGAAGATGAAGACGCAGATGGAAGCGCTCATCTATCACTTCAAGATCATTACCGAAGGGTTCGCGGTGCCGGCGGGTGAGGTGTATCAGGCGGTGGAATCGCCGCGGGGTGAGATGGGCTACTACATTGTTAGCGACGGGACTGCCAAACCTTATCGCGTGCACATGCGGTCGGCTTGCTTTGCGAATTTGCAGACACTGGCGAAAATGTGCGAAGGCGGGCTGATTGCGGATGTGGTGGCGGCTATTGGGAGTATTGACATTGTGCTCGGAGAAATAGATCGATGAAGTTCTCTGAAGAATTCGAGGCGCGGTTTGCGGAGATGATTCCGCACTATCCGACGAAGCGGTCGGCGCTGGTGCCTACTTTTCTTTATGCGCAGGATGAAGTTGGATTTCTCTCCGACGAAGTCATCGCGGAACTTGCGGGACGACTTGATTTGACTGAACTCGAAGTGCGAAATGTGATCAGTTATTACTCGATGCTGACCACGAAACCGCGAGGAAAGTTTAACGTGCAGGTCTGTACGAACATCAGTTGCCTGGTTCGCGGCGGAGAAGAAATTCTGCATCACTGCGCGAAGAAGTTGGGCGTTGGCCACAAAGGAACTACCGCTGACGGGTTGTTTACGCTGGAAGAAGTGGAATGCATTGGGGCCTGCAGTTGGGCTCCGGCGGCGCAGGTAAATTACGACTTTCACGAGAACCTGACTCCTGAAAAGATCGACCGAGTTCTTGACGAGTACAGAACGAAAGCAGCGCAGTAATCGCAATGGCTGACCTGGTTTCCCATCCCGATGAGGTGAAGGTCGTCTCCCGGCGCTTCGGCCAGGGTGCAACCAATATCGACCGTTATCTCGAACTGGACGGCTACAAGGCCGTGCGGAAGGCGCTCGGGATGGAGCCGGACGCCATCATTAATGAAGTGAAGAATTCAGGGCTCCGGGGGCGAGGCGGGGCCGGATTCTCGACCGGGATGAAGTGGTCGTTCGTGCCCAAGCAGTCGGCGAAACCGAAGTATGTGCTGTGCAACGGCGATGAGAGCGAGCCTGGCACTTGTAAAGACCGGCTGATCTTTGAACATGATCCGCACTCCGTGATCGAAGGAGTGATGATTGGCGGGTTGGCGGTGGGCGCGCGGAGCGGGTATATCTACATCCGCGGCGAATATCGATATCTGTTGAACATCATGCAGAAGGCGATCCGCGACGCCTATGCCAAGGGGTTTCTGGGCAAGAACATTTTCGGCAGCGGGCGCGATTTCGACGTTTACTGGCATGGCGGCGCGGGAGCTTATGAAGTCGGGGAGGAATCGGCTTTGATGGAATCGCTTGAAGGCAAGCGTGGGATTCCGCGGATTCGGCCTCCGTTTCCTGCCGTCGTGGGACTGTGGGGCGGTCCGACTGTCATTAATAATGCGGAGACTTTGGCCAGTGTGCCGCACATTATTCTCGGAGGCGCGGAATGGTTTGCCAAGATCGGTCCGCCGAAGAATGGCGGGACTCGACTGTTCTGCCTGAGCGGGAATATCGCGCGGCCCGGCGTTTACGAACTGCCGATGGGCTACAACCTGAAGAAGATGATTTACGAAGTGGGCGGCGGCATCCCTAACGGGCGCCAGCTGAAAGCCGTTGTGCCGGGCGGGGCTTCGTGTCCCTGCCTCACCGCCGATGAGATCGATGTCAATATGGATTTCGATTCCGTCGCGAAGGCGGGTTCGATGCTGGGTTCGGGCGGAGTGGTGGTGATCGACGACGCGCAGTGTATTGTGAAGTTCGCTTTGCGGACAATGAAGTTTTACCAGCACGAGAGTTGCGGGTGGTGCATCCCGTGCCGCGAGGGTACGGACTGGCTGAAGAAAACTTTGATGCGCTTTCATTCCGGCGGCGGCGTGAAGAAGGACATCGACAACATGCAGTACCTGGCGGAAAACATGCTGGGGCGGACATTTTGTCCGCTGGGCGATGCGGCGGCGATGCCGACTATCGCGTTCGTGAAGAAGTTCCGAAAAGAATTTGAAGATCATTTAGAAGGCCGACCCTGCCCGTATGAGGAGGAAGGCGCACTGCAGCAACTTCCGGTGATGGCCCATTGACCATGAGCACGATTCCAGCCACAAAGAACGCCACCGAGATCGACAAGGCCAGACTGCTGGAGGCTTTGCGCAGGGGCGGAGACGCATTTCTTGGCAGTGTAGCCGGAGTGGATGAAGCCGCGTGCCGCCTGCGTCCTGCGGAGAACCGTTGGTCTGTTCTCGAGTGCGCGGAACATGTAGCGGTGGCGGAAGAAGTGATGCTGGCTTGGCGACTGGCGAAAGGAAGACGCGAGATCCGGAAGTACCGAAGCGCGATGATCGCATTCTGAGAAGTGGTACTGATCGCAACCGCCGGTTTGATGCTTCCGATCGATCACAACCGCGAGGCCGCTTTTCGACGGTGGCGGAAGCGGTGGCTCATTTCCGGGCAACGCGTGAACGCACGCTTCGCTTTATCGAGCAGACTGGAGAGGACCTGCGTGCAACGGAAGTCACGCACCCTCATCGCGTAGTCGGGGTGATTAGCACCTATGAGTGCCTGTTACTGATGGGATCGCATGCGCAAAGGCACGCGCTGCAGATTGAAGAGGTCAAGAACAGCCCGGCGTACCGGACAAGTTCGCATAAGTAGAGCCTAGCGTTCACATTCATGGCGAATACACCTCAATCCGTAACACTTACAGTTGACGGCAAGAAGGTCACGGCTCCCGCGGGGACGCTGCTGATCGAGGCTTGCAAGACTGTGGGCATTGAAGTGCCTTCCTTTTGCTATTACCCCAACCTCTCACTGCAGGGCGCTTGCCGCATGTGCCTGGTGAAGGTCGAGAAGATGCCGAAGCTGCAGACTGCGTGTACGACCGTGATCAGCGAGGGCATGGTCGTCACTTCGGATAGCGCTGAGATCAAGCAGGCGCGGAAGTCGATGCTGGAGATGCTGCTGGGGAACCATCCCCTGGACTGTCCGGTGTGTGATGCCGGGGGTGAGTGCGAACTGCAGGACATGACGTTCTCTTACGGCGCTGCCGAATCGAAGTTCATGGAGGCGAAGAATCACAAGGACGAGCAGCAGTGGTCGCCGGTAGTGTTTTTCGACCGGCCGCGCTGCATTCTCTGCTATCGGTGCGTGCGCGTTTGCGGCGAGGGCATGGACGTTTGGGCTTTGGGGGTGCAGAACCGCAGCGTCAGTTCGATTATCGCGCCTAATAAAGAGGATCATCTGGACTGCGAAGAGTGCGGCATGTGCATCGACATTTGCCCGGTGGGCGCGCTCACCTCCGGGCGCGTACCGCTACAAGACGCGTCCGTGGGAGATGAAGCATGTGGGCACGATCTGCACGCACTGTGGCGATGGCTGCAAGACCACGCTAGGCGTGCGTCGCGCCGACACTGGAATGGAGATTGTGCGGGGCGACAATCGCGACAAGAGCGGGACGAACGGTGACTTTCTCTGCATCAAGGGCCGGTATGCGTTCGATTTCGCGAATCATGAAGAACGGCTGACGCGTCCGCTGATTCGCAGGGACGGCAAGCTGACTCCGGCTACTTGGGAAGAAGCGTTTGAGCTGATCGGGAAGAAAGTTTGCGGAGGTGCGCGATAAGGATGGAGGCGCAGGCGATCGGCGTCGTGGGCTCGACTCGCACTACCAACGAAGAGGCCTACCTGCTTTCGAAGTTCGCCCGCGTGGTGTTGAAGACGAACAATGTGGACCACCACCGCACCGCGGACTTCCCTGCTCTGGCGGCAGCGCTTCGCGGAAAAGCCAATGCTACGGCGAGCATGGCGGATGTCTTCACTGCACCTGCTGTTCTGCTGATTGGCAACGATCCCACGGAGCAGCATCCGCTGCTGGCCTGGCAGATTCGCAACAACGTGCGGCTGCACCGGGCGCGGCTTTATGCGATTAACTCCAGGCCGATCAAATTGCGGCGGCAGGCAACGAACTTCATGCAGATCCCGGTTGGAACGGAAGGGCAGGTCGCTGCATTTCTCGCGGGCAGCGACGCCGCCGCCGATGCGCTTATCAGTTCATTTGCCAGCAAAGAGACATGGATCGCGCTGCGCGACAAGTTGAGCGGCGAGCAGAATCTGGTGATCGTTTTCGGTTCCGAGGTCCGAGGAGATGACCTTGCCAGTCTTGTGAAGTTCGGCTCCGCCATCTCCGGAGCAAAGTTTATCTGTTTGGCGGACTACGCTAACTCTCGTGGGGCCGCCGACATGGGCTTGTATCCGGATTTGTTGCCGGGATATCACCCGGCCACGGGCAGCAGCCAGTTCCATCGGGAGTGGGGAGAAATCCCGCAGTTTGCCGGCTTGGATCTGAATGGCATGGTGGAAGCTGGGAAAGCGGGCAGGTTGAGGGCCCTGTATGTTGTGGGCTCGAATCCTGTGGGCCGGTTAAATGTCGATCCGTTCGCGTTTTCAAATAGTTTCGTCGTGGTGCAAGACATGTTCCTGACCGAAACAGCGGTGATGGCCGATGTCGTGTTGCCGGCCGCGAATGCTTACGAAAAATCGGGAACGTTCACCAATACTTGCGGCGACTTGCAGTTGGTAAAGAAGGCCGGCGAAGTCACAGTCACGAAAACCGATTTCGAGATGATTGTCCGCATTGCGGACGCCATGGGCTTCGATGTACGCAGGTTGGTGCCCTTCGGTGGCGGCACTCATGCCGACATGGGACAGTCGCGGGGAGCGCAGTCGGGCGAGGCGGACCGTCACGCGGTGTGGCTTGAGGCTCATGGACTGGAGCCGAAACTCAGTCCGTTCGATCCAACCGCAATTCTGGATGAAATTCAGCGACTGGTTCCCGGCTATGACGTCTCCCGGATGAATCTGTTGGCGGGCAATAGCCAGCATACTTCGCTTACCCAGGCTGGGCCCGGGGTTGCCCACCGGCCGGAATCGATTGCTCCGGCGAACGACGATCTCTTTACTTCGGGAACACTCGGACGTTATTCGCGAACATTGAAGTCGGTGATGGAGAGTCACGAAGTCAAGCCCGCCGAGGTCGCGGCAGACTGAGCGCAGCATTTGGAGAGGAAGCAAAGACTTTGTCAGTTGGCGTTTTCATACTCGTGTCAGTGATCAAGTCGGTGATCGTGCTCGTCGCGCTGCTCACCGCGGTCGCGTACACGGTGTGGCTGGAGCGCAAAGTTGTGGGTCACATGCAGAATCGCTGGGGCCCCACGCGGGTGGGGCCGTTTGGACTGTTGCAGCCCGCAGCCGACGGCATCAAGTTTCTGTTCAAAGAAGACCTCACGCCGCCGCACGTTTACAAGCCGCTGTTTCTGGCGGCGCCGATGATGGCGCTGATCTTCGCGCTGACTTCGATATCGGTGATCCCATTTGGCAACTCGATCACGATTGGCGGCACCAGTATTCCGCTGCAAATCACCGACCTTAACATCGGGTTGCTGATTATTCTGGGCGTCACTTCGCTGGGCGTCTATGGGGTCGCTCTGGCGGGGTGGTCGTCGAATAACAAATATTCCCTGCTCGGCGGACTTCGCGCCAGCGCACAGATGGTCAGCTATGAAATTGCGCTTGGACTTTCGCTGGTTGGGGTTCTCATCCAGTCCGGCAGTTTCAGTTTGCGAGTGATCGTCGATGCTCAGGGAGGGCGGT
Organism: uncultured Acidobacteriaceae bacterium; assembly: GCA_963770235.1. Lineage (GTDB taxonomy): Bacteria > Acidobacteriota > Terriglobia > Terriglobales > Acidobacteriaceae > Sulfotelmatobacter. The sequence continues at coordinate 301,738 of CAVYOW010000001.1, forward strand.
TCCTGGGCTTCATTCCGCGATGGAACATTTTCCACGGGCAGTTCATCGGCTTCTTCATTTATTTGATGGCCGCGTATGCAGAGACCAATCGCATTCCGTTTGACCTGCCCGAAGCCGAAACCGAGCTGGTCGCGGGATACCACACGGAATATAGCGCCATGAAGTTTGCCATGTTCTTCATGGCCGAGTACGCCAACATGATCACGGTGGCTTGTCTGGCGACGCTGTTGTTTTTCGGGGGATGGCACGGGCCGTTGTTTGGGCCTGCGCTGTTGCGGTCTTTGCTGCCGCTGTTCTGGTTTGGCGCGAAGATTTTCTGTTTTCTCTTTCTTTACATCTGGGTGCGCGGGACGTTGCCGCGTTTCCGCTATGACCAACTGATGGCTTTCGGCTGGAAGTTTCTGTTGCCTCTGGCGATTGCGAATCTGGTGGCAACGGCGATTGCCGTCGCCTGGTAGAGACAGTAGCCAGTACCTAGTACCCGGTTGCCAGTAAGAACACTGGCATTGATTTGGAAGTGGGTACTGGCAACTAGGTATTGATTTCATGAACTTCCATCTCATACTTTTTCTGGCTTTCGGGGCAGTTTGCGTGGGCGGGGCGGTCAACCTGCTGGCGCAGAGGCATCCCATCAATAGCGCGCTGTCGCTGATTGCAGTGATGGCTGCGCTGGCCGGCGAATACCTGCTGTTGGGGGCGGAGTTTGTCGCCGCGGTGCAAGTCATTGTCTACGCCGGCGCCATCATGGTGTTGTTCGTCTTTGTCATCATGCTGCTCAACGCGGGCGAAGAAGAACACACGAATGGAAGCCGCGTCGCTGTTCTTTTTGGCGTGCCCGGGATGCTGATTGGCAGTGTGCTCGTGGCGTGGGTGGTGCTGCAGCACTCCGGGACTGAATCGGTGCCAATCGGCGCGTTGCCGGGGCATCCGACGGATATCGCTCAGCTTCTGTTTCACGACTTTCTGTTGCCTTTTGAAGTCACTTCCGTGTTGATCCTGATCGCCATCATGGGCGCCGTGGTTCTGGCCAGCAAGCCGGAAGCTTCGGCGGGGAAGGCGGACTGATGGCTGCCTCGTATGTGCCGCTCTCGTATTACCTGCTGCTGAGCGGATTCCTGTTTGCTTGCGGCGTGGCCGGGTTTCTCATCAAGCGCAACATCATCACTATCTTCATGTCGATCGAGCTGATGTTGAACGCGGTGAATCTTTCGTTCGTAGCGTTTGCGGCACACTGGCACGCTTTAAGCGGACAGGTATTCGTCTTCTTTGTGATGGTGGTGGCGGCGGCGGAAGCGGCCGTGGGGCTGGCGATCATCATTGCCGTATATCGCACGCGCGAAACTTTGAACGTGGATCAGGTCAACCTGCTCAAGCTATGAACCCGAACCTCAATCTCTGGCTGATTCCGGTTCTGCCGCTGGCGGGGGCTGCGATCAACGGCTTTCTGGGCAAGAAGTCTTCGCGCGAGGGTGTGACCGCCGTCGCGCTTCTCTTCAGCGGGGCTGCTTTTGCAATGGCTTTGTGGGTTGCGGCGCACTTTTCGTCGTTAGTACTTCCCTACCATGAGTTCGTTGCGCACTGGATCCGTTCCGGAAACTTCAGCGCGGACTTCGCCTTCTACCTGGATCAACTGTCGCTGGTGATGTTGCTGGTGGTGACCGGAGTGGGATTCCTGATCCATATTTACTCCGTCGGCTATATGTGGGACGACCCCAGCTACTACCGCTTTTTCAGTTATCTGAACCTGTTCATGTTTTTCATGCTGACGCTGGTGCTGGCCAGCAACTACCTGCTGATGTTCATTGGATGGGAGGGCGTGGGACTGGCGTCGTACCTGCTGATTGGATTCTGGTTTACGAAAGATGCAGCGGCCTCGGCGGGCAAGAAAGCGTTCATCGTGAACCGCATCGGAGATTTTGGCTTCCTGATTGCATTGTTCCTGCTGATCAAGCATTTTGGATCGCTTGATTTTGATCAGATGTTTCGGAGCATTTCCCCTCTGGGTGCGGAGACGGCGAGCGCGGGGCTGCTCACAGCCATCGGCATTCTGCTTATGGTGGGCGCTTGCGGCAAGTCGGCGCAGATCCCGCTCTATGTTTGGCTGCCGGACGCCATGGAAGGTCCGACGCCGGTTTCGGCGTTGATTCACGCCGCCACGATGGTGACTGCCGGGGTCTACATGGTTTCCCGCTCGCACGTGATCTTTGAGCGCGCGCCTTCCGCGCTGATGGTTGTGGCAATCATCGGCACGCTGACTGCGTTCTTCGCCGCGACCATCGGCATTGCGCAGACTGATATCAAGAAGGTTCTCGCCTATTCGACGATCTCTCAGCTTGGTTACATGTTCATGGCTTGCGGCGTAGGCGCATTCTCGGCTGGCATCTTCCATCTGATGACGCATGCGTTCTTCAAGGGGCTGCTGTTTCTTGGGGCAGGGTCGGTCATTCATGCCGTCGGCGGGGAACAGGACATGCGGAAGATGGGCGGCCTCAGGTCGTACATTCCGTGGACTTTTCTCACGATGAGCATTGCGACGCTGGCGATCGCCGGATTTCCACCTCTGGCAGGCTTTTTCAGCAAGGATGAAATTCTCTGGAAGGTGTTTTCCAGCGAGCACGGAAGTTGGGTTTTGTGGCTGATCGGCGTGGTCACGGCGTTCATCACGTCGTTCTATATGTTCCGGTTGTGGTTTATGACCTTCTTCGGTGACTATCGCGGAGCGCAAGCAGACACGAGCGGACACGGCTCTCACGGACACGGCGGACCACACGAGAGCCCCATGGTGATGCTGGTTCCACTTGCCATCCTCGCGGTGCTCTCGATCGTGGGCGGGTGGGTCGGCATTGGAAACCGCTTCGATGATTTCCTGGCTCCAGTGTTTGAGCTTCCGTTCCAGGAGTGTGATCGTGGGAACACAGGGCGGGAGCACAGGACCGCTGGTATCGCCGGCACAAAGCGCCGCAGAGGTTTCGGGCCACATGGAACTGTATCTGACCGCAGTCTCAGTGGCGGTGGCGTTGCTGGGCTTTTATCTTGCATACCTGCTCTATCACAAGCGCCAGGATCTGCCGCAGAAGATTGCTGACGCGCTCGGCGGCTTCTATCAGGCAGTGGTGCACAAGTACTACATCGACGAACTCTACGCGGCGCTCTTCGTCAAGCCGTTGATCGACGGCTCGACTCGAATTCTTTGGCAGGATGTGGACCGAAAGATCATTGATGGGGCCGTGAATGACGCCGGCGATGGGGCGCGGCAGGTTTCCGACGAGGTTCGCCACATGCAATCCGGCAACATTCGCTCTTACGCGGCGTGGATTGCGGCGGGCTCGGCGGTGGTGATTGCTTTCATGATCTGGATGGGGATGGGAGCTCGATGAGCGCTGACGCCTGGAGCCCATATATTCTCACGCTGGTGACGTTTGCGCCGCTGTTGGGCGGATTGCTGCTGATGTTGTTTCCGAGACGCGATCGTGACATTCGCGTTTTTGCTCTCGTGGTCTCGCTGCTGACGTTTGTTTTGTCTCTGCACCTGCCGGTCTATTTCCTTCGCGCGCAGACTGATTTTCAGTACCAGGTCGACAAGCAGTGGGTTTCCACTCCAAATATTCACTATCACATGGGAGTGGATGGGATCTCGCTGTGGCTGGTGGTGCTCACGACTTTTCTCACGCCGCTTTGTGTTCTGATTTCCTGGAAGTCGATTCACGAACGAGCGAAGGAATTTTTCATACTGCTGCTGATTCTGGAGACGGCGCTGATTGGGGTGTTCACTTCGCTCGACTTGTTTCTTTTTTACTTCTTCTGGGAAGCCACGCTGATCCCGATGGCGCTGCTGATTGGTATTTTCGGGCACGAACGCAAGGTGTATGCCGCGGTGAAGTTTTTCATGTACACGATGATCGGCTCAGTGTTCATGCTGGCGGCGATCCTGTGGCTTTACGCGCATACTGGCAGCTTTGACTTTGTGATCATTCGGGATCAACTCGCGAAGCCGGGGGCTGTACCGCAGTTTCCCGCAGCTGCGCAGTGGCTGTTCCTCGGCTTCTTCCTGGCATTTGCGGTCAAGGTTCCGTTATTTCCCTTCCATACATGGTTGCCCGATGCGCACGTGGAAGCGCCCACGGCGGGGTCGGTGCTTCTGGCCGGAGTGTTGCTCAAGATGGGCACCTACGGACTGCTGCGGTTTAATCTGGGCTTGTTTCCCGAACAATCGCGGCAGAATGCTCCGTGGGTCATGACTTTGGCTCTGATTGGCATCATCTATGGCGCGCTGGTCGCAATGGTGCAGCCCAACATGAAGAAGCTGATCGCGTACTCGTCGGTCAGCCATCTCGGATTTGTGGTGCTGGGGATCTTCAGCTTCACGCAGGCCGGGCTGAATGGCGCGATGTTTGTCATGCTGGCTCACGGGATTTCCACGGGCGGGCTGTTCATGCTGGCGGGTATTCTGCACGAACGGCGGCATACCTACGAGATCAGCGAATTCGGCGGATTGGCTTCGCCCATGCCGGTGTATGCGGCGTCTTATCTGGTGATCGTGCTGGCATCGGTGGGTCTGCCGCTTCTGAATGGATTCATTGGCGAATTTCTGGTGTTGAGCGGCGCGTTCCAGGACAAAGCAGTTTACGGGATACTCGGCGCCACCGGCATCATTTGGAGCGCGATTTACCTGCTCTGGATGTATCAGCGGGTCTTCTACGGCAAGGTCACACATCCGGTGAACAATTCTTTGAACGATCTTTCCGGGTTTGAGAAAGTTGCGATCTGGCCTTGCGCGGCGGTGGCGCTGGTAATGGGAGTCGCGCCGATTCTGTGGCTGGGGGCGATTGATCCCGCGGTGCAGGCTGCGCTCACGCCCGTCGTAGGAGTTGCGAGCAGGATGGTGGGACCGTGATCTCTGAGGCGATGATCGCGACTCACGCTCCGGCCTTCTCGCAGACGCTGCCGCAGAGTGCCGATTATATCCGGATACTGCCCGAGATTATTCTCTCTGTCTTCGGCATGATTGTGATGGTGCTTGAGCCTCTGCTGGACGAGGAGGCAGGTCAGAAACTACTGGGGTTGATCGCGCTGGCGGGCACGCTGGCGGGACTGGGGGCAACGTGGTTCATGGCCCAGGCTCCGGGGCTGGCCTTCTGGAACATGGTGCAAGTGGATGGATTCAGCGTCTTCTTCCATGTTCTGATCATTGCAATTGCGGCCGTCGTCATCCTCAGTTCGTACGAATATATGGCTGTGCAGCGGATTCGAGCCGGAGAATACTATGCGTTGATTCTTTTCGGAGCGGTCGGCATGGCGCTGATGTCGTCGGCCATCGAACTGGTTCTGATTTTCATCGCGCTCGAGATTTCTTCTATCTCTTCCTATGTGCTGGCAGGATTTCGGCGACACGAGGCTGCCAGCGCCGAAGCCTCGCTGAAGTATTTTCTGCTGGGTTCGTTCGCCACGGCGTTTTTCCTGTATGGAGTGGCGTTGATGTTTGGCGCCACGGGCTCGACGAATATCGACCGGATCAGCAGGACGTTAGGGGCTGGCCCGATTCCATTGCTGGCGTTCGTGGCAGTGGCATTCATGTTTGTGGGCTTAGGATTCAAGGTGGCTGCCGCGCCGTTTCACATCTGGACTCCTGACGTTTACGAAGGAGCGCCGGCGCCGGTTGTGGGCTTCATGTCAACCGCGCCCAAGGCAGCGGCCTTTGCGGTTTTGTTGCGCGTGGTTTTTGTGATCAACGTGCACGACATATTCTGGGTCATTTGGGTTTCAGCGGCGCTCTCTATGACTTTGGGCAACCTGGGCGCTTTGGTTCAAAGTAATGTGAAGCGGCTGCTTGCCTATTCCTCGATCGCGCATGCAGGCTACTTGTTGATGGCGTTCGCGGCCACACCGGCTCTGGGAATCTCGGCTGCAATGTTCTACACCGCAGCCTATGCAGCTATGAACCTGGGTGCGTTTGCGGTGGTAAGCCATTTCGGCAACGCAGGGGAGCGGTACGTGACGCTCGAAGACTATGAGGGCCTGGGCCGCAGCTCTCCGCTGCTGGCGGCGACGCTTACCATCTTTCTGCTCTCGCTGATTGGCATCCCGATGACGGGCGGCTTTTTTGCCAAGTTCTACGTGTTCAGCGCGGCGGTGAAGGCGAACCTGATCTGGCTCACGATCATCGGCGTGCTCAACAGCGGCGTGGGAGCGTACTACTACCTCCGAATTATCGTGATGATGTATATGCGCGAATCGCGGAAGAAGGTGCCGGTGACTCCGGTTCCATTCGCGCTCGGTGTTGCGCTGGCAGCCTGCCTGGCCGCCACTCTTTATCTCGGAATACTTCCCGGTGCCGTGTTGCAATATGCACAAGACTCTGCGCGGCAACTTGTGCAACCGGGTCCGCCCGAAGATCCCGTGTCTGCATTAGTTTCAACCTTCCCGGAACCTCGGTAGTTTTCTCACTTCATCAAATCAAAAAGGACACGAAGTCAGGATGGGTCCGGCGTTGTTCGTGAAGACTCACTCATTGTTGGGAACCAGGGGAACGAAGCGGACTAGTTCGCGTAGGGAAACCACCGGCTGCCCGTTCACCATGCGAATGAACTGCAACTGCTGAGAGTCGGCGGGACCGACGGGAATGACCATTCGTCCGCGGTCGCGGAGTTGGGCGAGCAGAGCGGAAGGCAAATCGGAAGCCGCGGCGGAGACGAGGATGGCGTCGAACGGAGCTTCGGCGGGAAGACCGAGCGTACCGTCTCCAGTGAAAACTCGGACGTTCGCATAGCCGAGCGCGGCGAGAACGTTGCGGGCGCAGTCGGCGAGGGCGGGGTGGCGTTCGATGGAAAAGACCTGCGCCGCTAGTTCCGCGAGCAGAGCGGTGACGTAGCCCGAACCAGTTCCAACTTCGAGAACCTTATCGGCGGTCGTGAGGTTGAGGGATTCGAGCATGCGCGCGACGATGTAAGGCTGAGAGATGGTTTGGCCGTCGCCGATGGGCAGAGGATGATCTTCGTAGGCCTGGCTGCGATAAGCTTCGGGAACGAATCGGTGGCGGGGGACGCGGAGCATCGCGTCGAGAACACGCGGGTCAGAGACGCCGCGGGCCCGGAGCTGGGCGTCGACCATGAGTTGACGCGCGGTGGTCGAGTCAGGCATTAGTTGTGGAGTCCTGCTTCCCGTCCCAGTTATTGCTTGCGACGGCGGACGCGCAGATCGAAACTTATCACACCGTTCTGGTCGCGGGTGCCGACGGCGGAAACGTTGCGATTGAAATAGTACTCTCCCTGAATGATCTGCTCCGAACTCTGCGAGACATTTGTCGAATAGGTGAGGGACACGTTGTTGGAGAATTGCTGCTCGATGGTGATCTGGGGACCGTTGCTGATGGGATTGGTTTCGGTGGTGAGTCCCTGAGGATCGATTTTGATGTTGCTGGCGCCGAACAGGCGCTGGAAGCGACTGCTGACGGTGGTGTTCAGGGCCTGGCTGAGGATAAGGGCGCTGGCCTGATCGGAGAAGGCGCTCTGCCCAGACTGCTCCTGGAGTTGGGTAGATTGCTGGTTAGTGCGGCCGAGAGCGAGGAGAGCGATGATGTCGGACTTAGGCAAGGGAGGCTCGGAGCGGTAGTTAATGTTCAGGCGGTCGGGTGTGCCGGTAACGGTGATGTTGAGATCGTAGTTGCGGACATGGCTGGAGGCCTGCAGATTCAGTTGGGGCTCGATGGCAACCGGATTGGCAAAGGTGATATCGCCGCGCTCGAGAGTAAAGCGGATGCCGTGGAAAGTGGCCTGACCTTCGAGAACATCCACCCGACCGAGCACGGCGGGACGGGCCACGGAGCCGCGCAGGCGGAGGTCTGCGTCGCCGGAGAGGCGGGCGATCGCAGTGCGCATCTGGAGCTCAGGCGCAGTCACGACGCGGATATCGAGTTTGATGTTATTGAGAGGAGAGTTGGACGCCGTGACAGTGGAGAAGTGGCGGCTGCGTTCGAGATAGGCACTGAAGTCGAAGCCCGGGGTGACGGCGATCTTGTTGATGCTGATATCCCCGGACACGGTGGAAGCGTAGCGGGTGCCGACCCAATGCAATTCCGCGTTGGCGGTGGAGCTGACACCGGGGGGATAGCGCAAGCGCGCATCTTTGCCGGTGGCGGTGAGATTGAAGTTGAGCTGCTGGTTGAAGTAAGTGGCTTCACCTTTGAGGTCGATCGTGCCGCCTCCGGTACGGGCAGTGAGCGTCTCAGTATGGATGCGATCGCGAGTGAACAGGAGTGAGCCGTTAAGTTCGCTCAAACCACTGGGCAGTCCGGCATAGGAAAGCGAACCGTTGGTTACCTGAAAATGGCCCTCAGGCAAAGGCTCGGCAAAAGTACCAGCGACGGTTACGTTCATAGTGACGAGGCCGGACGAAGTAAAGTCAGGATCGATGCTGGAGAGCAGCTTGAGGTCGAGGCGTCCATCAGCAGTGAGATTGAGGGTGCGGTCACCGGAGAGTTGCACGGAGCCATGAACAGTGAGGTCGGTCCCCTCTCCGACGAGATGGAGTTGCTGGATGTTGACCGACTGATTGGCGAGCGAGAAGCGAATGGGATCCTGATTATGAACCGTAACGTTTTCGACGTCGAGTGAAACGGAGGCCAGGTCGCCCTCCAGGGTCCACCGCTTGGGCTGGCGGAGCGGGCCGCGCAGATTGAGAGAGCCGGCGACAGCGGAGTGTCCCGTGAGTTGGCCTCGGAAGTAGGAGTGCCATAGAGCGTCGAGATCGAGTTGATCCATTTTGAAGGTGAGGTCGGCGGGATAGCCGTCGCGCAACTGAATGTTGCCGCTGACCACTAACGAGCCGTGCTGGAAGTTGGAATTGCCGGTGAGACGCAGCTCGCCGCCCTGAGTGACGGCATGCAGGTCAATGTCACCAGCGAGTTCGTGATCGAGGGCGAGATTCCGGACGTGGACATCCGCATTGATGAAAGGCGCGTCGGGAGTGCCGGAGCCCTTGAGGACGAAGTCGGCGCGTCCTTCTACGGAGAGACGATTGGAGGGGATCTGCCGGACGCGGGCAAGGTCGAAATTGCTACCCGCGAGGTCCAGATTGAAGGCGCGGGTGGAAGGATTGTAAGCAGCGCTTCCGGTGATGACTGAATCGTCGTGGAAGAGATGCAAATTGTCTAAAGCAATCTCGCCGTGGGCGAGATGGAAGTTGGAATCGAACTGCTGAATGATCTCACCGTAGGCGGAAGCGTTGCTGAGATGTATCTGTCCCTCGCCGTGAGGTTCGGAGAACGTGCCGGCAGCCTGGACAAAAAGATCGGTTTTGCCGGAGACGGGATAGTTGTATCCGGCAAAGGCCTCGACATCGGCCAGGTCGACGCTGTGGAGGTTGGCACGGAGGTTGAAGGTGGTGTCTGCGGTGAAATGACCGTGCTGGAGAGAGGCGGAGGCGTCGAATTCAGCGGAAGTGCCGTCACGGCGCAGAGTCGCGTTATGAACGGCAATGGCGTGGAAGGAAACCTGGATGGAGGCGGAAAGAGAATGCCAATGGGTCTGGTGGGGATGCGCATTGGCGGTAGCAGGCAGGGTGACGTCGAAATCGTCGGCTTGCAGATTGCCGGCAATTTGGGGCGAGGAGAACGAACCGCCCAAGCTTCCGTTCAAAGTGGCGCTGCCGTTCAGCGCGACTGGAAACATCGCGGGACCGCGAATGACCTCGATCAAGGGCAGCCAGTCAGCGAGACTTGAGGTGGTAATCGAAAGGCGGACCGCGGACGTGGCCGATAGTGTGCCGGAAGCCTGCACGTGGGAAGTGGGCGTAGCGAGGGAGAACTGCGCCAAGTCTAGAGCGTCGTCGGTGGCGTGGTAGAGGCCGCTGGCATGGGCGGTGACTGGTAGTTCCGCGTGAGCAGGATGCGCGGGAGGAGTGAGATCGAGGGCGAACTGGATTTCCGCATCGCGGAGGGTCCCTTTCCAGCGAGCTTCGAGCGTTCCGGAGGCGGTCCCGACGGGATGGAGCCGCGAGATGGGGTGAGCGGGAATAGTGAGCGCGCCGACGAGATCTTCGACCGAGAGGTCGCGCAGACGAAGAAGGACGAGCGCGTTTTGGATTGCGGGCGGCTTTGGAGAGGGCGGCTTTCGGTTGGCGATCTTCTGGCCGGACTTATTCAGGGGCGGAGCGGCGGAAATGATGGCGGTATCAAGGTTTCTTCTGGCCACGGGCGAGAGGTGCTGGGCGGGTGCGAGCCACTGATTGAATTCAGCATCGCCGGTGAAGCTGCCCCCGAAAACCTTCCCTTGCAGTTTAGAGAGTTTGAGTTGCTGGTCGGTGAGGGTATAGCCGGTGCTAAGAGACGCCCGGGAGAACGAGATTTGGTCGTCGTTCCAGGTGAGGTCGCGGAGGGTAAGCAGACCGTTGGTGGCGAACTGATCGAGCGACCAATCGCCGTGTCCTTTGAGTTCGAGCAGACCGGTGCGAAGATCGCGGCGGCGGGTAATGGACGCTGCTTCCGTGAGATCAAGTTGGGCGTCGTAGAAAGCCTGAATATGGGGACGGCGGAAATCAGTGATCTGTCCGCCGGCCGAGAAATGCGAGTGTCCAGAGTTCCACTTAAGAGCCGGGACGACGACAGAGTCGGATGCGAGACTGAATTCCAACTCGGTCATCCACGCGAAGGGGCGGCAGTCCAGCAGCTTGGTGTCGACCATGCCCAGCAGAAGGCGTCCATCGTAGCGGCGGCGGAGAAAGGAATAGTTCATTTCCAGCGAAATATCGCGGGCGGCGAAGTCAAGCGGGATGGTCTGGTCGTCCCAAAGGATGCGACCATGGCGAAGCTCGAGATGATTGATAGAAAGAGCAAAGAGTTGCTCAGCGAGAATCTTGCCGGTAACCAGCGCGAGTCTTCGCTGTGGAAAATTGGTGGTGCCGTCGGGATAAAAAGCCACATGGACGATGGGTTGATCGAGGACGACTTCGTGGAAGCCGAACTCAGAGCGAAGAAGAGAGCTTAGCTTCAGGCGAGCGACAATGCGGTCGGCGTGGGCTAGAGGAGCCTCGGAGGAAGACTCGCGACCGTGGACGGTGATATCGCGCACGTCGGCCTGGAGGCGAAAGGGCATGGTGTGGATGCTGCCGACCTCGACGCGGCCTCCGGTGATCCGCTCCAATTCGGTGATGAGGCGGCGGCGCACCAGCGACTGAAAAGAGTCAGTATTGACGTAGATAAGCAGGCTAAGAGCAGCCAGAGCACCAGCCGCGGCAACGAATAGCAGATATTTCCACAAGCGGCCGGTGGGCCTGGGGGAGGGTTCGGTCACTGCGATCGGACTCCCGGGTCGTTCGCAGAGGGCGTGACGCCGGGAACATGGACCTGCCCTTCGGAGCGCAAAGTTTGCAACCAGGAAACGAGCAACTCGCTGACCTTCTCTTGCGTGAGCAGTTCCCGAATCTTGGCAGCGACCTCGGCGAGGGGAACTTCGGAGGCCCCCGACTGCTTCAGCTTGGGGACGAACTGGTCGCGATAATAAGCCTCGATGGATTTGGAATCGATTTCGACGGCGGGACGAAGGCGAGCGTCGACCAGACGCATCACGTCGATCTGCTGCCGGATGTGAGTGAAAAGATCCTTTTCTGCGAGGTGGTACTGGGCGAGAAGAGCCTGCCAGGCTTCACTGGATGTGGCTTGAGGGTATTGTTTGCGGGCATCGGCCACGCGGGCGGCGACCTCGGCATCGGTGGCGTGGGGAAAGTCGGCGGACTTCATCTGCTCGTGAAGAAGTTCCTGGTCGATGAGACGGTCAAGAACGATGCGGCGGTCGTCATCCGTAAACTGGTCGAGGTTGCGGTTGGTGAGGAGAGCTTCGTAGCAGAGAGCTTCGTCCCAGTCAGACTGCAGAATGATATGGCCGTTGACGGTGGCGATGATACGGTCGATCACCTCGGCTGAGCCGCGCACGGGTGCAAGCAAGAGCGCCGACAGCAAGAGTGTGAGCGCGACCACGGTCATCGTTCTGTTGGTTCGAGATTTCATTAGAATGGCTGACCTATGCTGAAGAAAACGTTGAAATGGCGCATACGCTGGGTCTCAAAGCTGCCAGTCAGTTGTCCCGTGCTTGGATTGGTGAGGCCCTGAAAATAGTATGTTGGATTTAGATTGTACCCGAAGTCGAAGCGCAAGGGACCGATGGGTGTCTTGTAACGCAACCCTAGCCCCACCGCGTGAGAAGTGTAGTCGTAACCGCTGTTATTGAAGTAGGTTTCGCACGCTGGAATGATCGAGCCGGGGTTAGCAAGCAAACACTGGGCGGGATCGGGCTGATGCCAGCGCACCAGGCCGGTGAGCAGATCGTGACCGGCGGTGAAGACGTTGCCCATATCGTGAAAGATGGCAAAACCGAAACCTTCTCCGAGGTAAGGCAGGCTAATCTGGGGAAAGCGCAGTTCCTCACTGTTGACGAACAGAGCCGAGCCGCCGACGGGAAAACCGGAATCGGGATCGCGTGGTCCTGCTTGATTTAACCCGAAGCCGCGATGAGAGTTGCCGCCACCGGCAAAGAAAACTTCGGGCAGCGGGATCACCGAAATACCCGAGGGGCAGGTGGGGACAAAATTAATGATTTGACAGGCTCCGGGCGGCAGAACTCGCGTGCCGTGATAGACCTGCTCCAGGCCGAGGGTGGTCGAGCGAGCAAGAACAAACTTGTGGTTGGGACGCCCGAAGGCATAGTAGGTGGAATCCTGGGCGAGAGCGCGGCCGTAATTAGCCTGGGAACCAACGTAACTGGAGGCAGCGAAAGCGTCGAGAGTGAAGTATTGACCCTTGGTGCTTTCGAGAGGGTTATCGCGCTTATCGCGGATGAAGGTAAAGCCTGGGCCGCTGACCCGCGCGGGCAACGAAAGAAAACTGAACTCGACGGGCGAAAAATCTGCAGCGAAGTCGTAGGCCTTCACGAGGCGGAAATCGAAACGGTAGGTAATGGAAGTGGAGTAATTGGGCTGGAGCCGGCCGATTTGCTGGCGGAGATCGATTTTGCCTTCCAGCCGCTCCGAGATGAAGGTGTTGACGTCGTGACTGTCGTCGTAAAAGATGGTGTAGAAAAGTTTGAGACGGTCATTATTGAAAAGCTTGGGGATCTCGTAACTGATGAGACCGCGCTGCTGGAGACGTCCGACGTGGGACTGAAAGGTCAAGCTCTGGTCACGCCCACCAACGTTGAGGCGGGTGATGTCGAATTCGACTCGCGGACTGACGCCGGTTTGCCCCTGAGCGTTGGATCCGGTGGGCAGGCCGGTTTCAAATTCCAGTCCGCCGCCATAGGTAAAGGTCCAACGCTTGGCTTCCTGCACCTGCACAAGAACATTTTTCTGGGAGTCGGAACCCTCGGGATTCTGGACGGCAGTATCGACCTGGCTGAAGATTCCGAGGTCATAGAGCTTAGTCTGCGTATCCAGGAGATCCTGCTGGCTGAGAGGCTGGCCAGCAGCCACCTGAATCTCGCGCTGCACAACAAAGTCGCGAGTGTGATCGAGCCCGGCGACCATTACCTGGTTCACGAAGAACTGTTCGCCCTCCTGGATGGTATAGGTGACGTCTACGCGGTTGGGCTGGCCGGGTGAAGGTTTTGCAGTGATCTCGAGGTTGGCCTTGGAAAAGCCGTGATTGAAGTAGTAGTTGAGGATTAACTCGCGATCCGATGCCAGTTTCTGTTCCGCATACGGCTGGCCTGACTCAGTTTCTACGTCCTGAAATGCACCCCGGGGGAAGGAGTGGTTGCCCACAATCTGGAACGCACCCACCAGCGTTTGCGGGCCCTCTTCGATCTGCACGTGGACGGCGAGCCGGTTCTCTACTCCTTTGTAGTTGTCGTCGACCTTGGTGCGGATCTGGACTTGGCTGTATCCGTTGGCCCGGTATAGCCCTTCGAGGACGGAAACATCGTTCTTCAGGAGCGCCTCGCTGTAACGTCCATTGGAAAGAAACCGGGTAGCGGACTGAACCTGCATGTAGGACCGGAGCTTTGCCGTGTCCAAGAAGTTCTTGTTCCCTGCGATCTCGAGCACGCTCAACTTGTGCAGGGGGCCGGGATCGATGCGGTAGATTATGCGAATCGCGTCAGAACTGGTTTCCTTTTGGACCTCGACGGTGGCGTCGAAATGGCCACGGCTCTGGAGATAGTCAAGGAGGTTGCGCTTACCCTCGTTCAGCAGGTCGTCGTCGAGAGCGTTTTCCTCGTAGACTGGAACTTCTTTTTTCATGACACCGCGGCTGATGTGATATCCCTGGGCGTAGACGACGACGACGGGTCCGGGTTCGATCAGATAGGTATAGTCAACGGCGTTGGATTCCGGATTAACTTTCTGCTCGGCAATGGAAACCTGAGCCAGGACGCGCTGTTGTTTCTGAAACTTCTTTCGCAGGCGCTGAAGGGAATTGGTGATGCGGGCAGCGGTGACGCGATCGCCGGGGTGCATGCTGGCGATGTCCTGAACCTGGCTCTGGGAAAAGGTTGCGTGGCCGGTGAGTTTGACCTCGCCGACGTGGGCAGGCTCTCCGGCAGTAATGTGGAAAAGGATATTGACCTGCTGGGTGGCGGCGTTGGAAGTGCTTTCGGCGGTGACGCGCGCGCGGTAATAGCCGTTCTCCTGCATGAGCTGGCGAATGTTCTGCAGGGCGCGATCGAGTTTGTCGAGAGTATGAAGCTCGCCGAGCTGGAGCTTGGAGGCATTGACGATCTGGTTGGAGTTGGGATGGCCGGGAGCACCTTCCACATCGACGGCACCGACAAAGAAATTGAGCGAGGTGGTGAAGGTGAGCAGGACATCCGGGCCGGAGGGAGTAACTTCGGCCTGGATATCGGCAAAGCGCCCGGTGGCGAAGAGGACGCGGATGCTTTCGCGGACCTGGTCGCGGTCGAGCGGCTGGCCAGGTTTCTGCGGGAGCATTTGGAGCAAGTGGTCGCGGTCCGGCACGCCGGGCAGTTCGATCGGATTGGACGGTACGTCCGGCGTAAGCAGCCATGGTCGCGAGAGTTGAGGAGGATTGCGTGGTCTGCGGTTCCTGAGATGCGTGCGAAGAGGCGGATGCGGACGATCCAGCACGGGCGGCCGGGCCGAGCGAAGCATGATAACCATCACGAATGAGGCGTACCGTCTCAGCAAATAATGTCCTTGGGCCTGTTGCCTACGTTCGATGAAGCGCGGAAGGCCGGTGTTGTCTGCATCCTGGCGGCTGAAGCAGTCCAGACACTTATAATAAAGGTTTTGCGGGTGAAAACTGGTGACCTCCTTGAGGCAGGGCGTGGAGAAGGAAAAGTTCGAAGAACGGTACTCACGGCAGATTCTGTTTCGGCGGAATCGGAGCGGAGGGCCAGCGGCGCCTGGCGGCGGGACGAGTTGCGATTGTGGGATGCGGCGCGACCGGGTCGGCGCTGGCGTCATTACTGGCGCGCGCGGGCGTGGGAACGTTGCGGATTATCGATCGCGATTATGTGGAGGCGAGCAATCTGCAGCGGCAGTCGCTGTTCGAAGAAAAAGATGCGGCCGAGTCGTTGCCCAAGGCGATTGCCGCGGCGCGAAAGATTGCTGCCTTCAATTCGGAGATCGTGGTGGAGGCGCGGGTCGAGGATGTGGTTCCTGGAAATATTAATGTGTTACTTGAAGGGATGGATGTAATCCTCGATGGCACGGACAACTTTGAGACTCGATACTTGGTGAATGATTATGCCGTGAAGAACGCCCTGCCGTGGATTTATGCGGCGGCCGTGGGCAGTTACGGAGTGACGCTGAATGTATTGCCGGGCAAGACTGCATGCCTGGCGTGCATTTTTCCGGACACGCCGCGGGGAATGGTGGAGACTTGCGAGACCTCCGGAATATTGAATACGGCGGTGAACCTGGTGGCATCGATTGCGGCGACGGAGGCAGTGAAGTTGCTGATCGGGGGCGCCGCGGCAGAGCAGTTACGGAAAACGCTGTGGTCGTTTGACGTGTGGACGAACGAGCACGCGGAGATCGCAGCGGCGAATCCGCGGCCGGGCTGCCGGGCATGTGGAGAGCGGGATTTCGTGCATCTGGCGGGCGAAGGGCGTCCGCATATCACGATGTGCGGACGGAACTCGGTGCAGATTCACGAGCGCGCCCGGCCGATCGATTTTGCCGAGATGCAGCGGCGACTGGAGGCGCACGGTGTCGTACGGCACAACGAATTCGTGTTGAAGTTCTGGCGCGAGCCCTATGAGATGACGCTGTTTCCCGATGGGCGGGCAATCATCAAGGGGACGACGGAAACCGGGGTCGCGCGAAGTCTGTATGCGCGGTATGTGGGGAGTTGAGTGGCGGAGCAGTTCTTCGCGTCGTGTCTTGGGTCAGATTTACGGTGTCAGATCTTAGGTTGTCAGATCTTGGGTTCCGTCCGGATCAACAGGGCAAGGCGCGGAAACAGGAAGTGACCGCTGGCGTCGTCGATCACATTTACCTGGCAGGTATAAAAACCAGGCTTGAGCGACGTGAGCGGCACGTCCAGTTGAAAAACGGCGGCCTTGCGCTCTCGCGCATTTAATTCTGTCAACTCCACCAACGAACTCTCGTAGGCCTTGGCTTTGCCCTGAAAGAACGCGACATTGGTCAAGAGTCGTATGCCAGGCTTGTGCTCGGTGTCTGTTGCAGAGGCTGCGACTGCCGGCTTTGCTGGATCGTAGACCTCGTAATAAAGAAACAAGTGCTGCGTGGCCGAGAAAACATGCGTGATGCTCGGAATGATTTCGGAACCGTCGTGCACCAGCGGGTTCGGGTTCGTACTCTTCTTGGCCGGCTGGATCTGGCTGGCCAGCACCACCGAACTCATCTTCAGCGGCTGCGTTTTCAAGTCCGGGACATCGATGTCGGTTTCGAACGATCCCATGCGGCCGGTTTGATTCTCGCGCACCACGAATTTCAGGTGATACTTGCCGCTCAGCAGGCTCATCCCGGTGTCGTACTGCACGTTCTTTTTTTGTACTTCGGTCGATGTGTTCACTGCGAGCTTCACGGTATCGCGAATTCTGTTCAAGGGATGGTGTTCGCTGTCGAGCACCATCCCAATCACATCCAGGGTCGCTTTGTCGCGGTCGCTGTTGCGGACGAATGGAATCTGCGATCCCGGCACGACCAGCGACATCGGAACGAAGAACTTGTTGCCTTCCAGGCGGAAGTAGGCGACGCCCAGATACAGCGGCAAATCTGTGGCTGGCAGTTCGGAAGCGAGTTCCTCCTCAAGCTGCCGCTCTTTGTCGTCCTGTGTGGAATGCTTGAAATCCGCGGGCGCGTAGTAGCCGCGGCGGTAGTCGATCTTTACTCCGGGAATATTGCTCTTCACGACGATGCGCCGATAATGGCCGTCGCGCGCGGGGTTTGTGCTGTGATACCCAAGCAGGTAGTAGGTTGACGTGTCCTGCTGCACGCCCTTGAAAATCTTGGTGAAGTCGTTGGAATCGAGAAAGGCGCGTCCGCCGGTGTCGCTGGCCAGCGTTACCAGCGTTTCCTGGGTGGTGAAATTGGAATTCAATGCGTTGAGGGTCGCCTGTCCGGAATACGCCGAGACGCCGCGCAGGCTTGCGTTCTGTGCTTCTCCGCCCGCTACCAGAGCCTGGAGGCCGCGCATGTCCATGGTGTAAATCGCCAGGTTGGAACGGACTGCCGCGTTTACGGCGGCGCGCAGTTCCGATTGATTCTCAATGCCGGTGCGGTCCATGCCGCTGGAGAAATAAATCAGCGACTTTTTCTGCTGGATGTGCGAAAGCTTCTCCGCCACGGATCGCAACGCCTCCAGCCGCCGGTCGGTGTTGAAGATGTTGTATTCCGTATCGTCGGCGGTGAAGGGCTGACCTGTGTCGGGCGTTCCTTCGGTGGTGCCTGTGGTGCCTTCCTCGAAGCCCTGGCCGCTGCCCGTACTGAATGCCTCTAGTTCCCTTTTAAGCAGCGCGTGATCGGTAGTAAAGTCCTGATTCACCAGCAGCGAACTTCCCAGCGAAACAATCGACACCAGGTCTGCAGGCGCCATTTGGGTATCGACATAGTGTTCGGCTGACGTAACTGCGTGGTCGATTTCGTCTGGTTCCATGGCCGAGAGATCGAAGAACAGGACAATCAGACGCCGATCTTTGAATTGGGCTGCCGTATTTGCCAGGGAAGGCGCCGGGGTCGGCTGCCCGGCCACCGGCTCGGGCAGCGGCTTCGCCTGGGCCACATCCAACGCTGGGACGGCATCCACGTTCTCCACATCGAAGGAGAGAATCTTCTGCGGCTTATTGTCTTCGAGAATGGTGAAGTTTTCCGGCTTCAACCCCTCGACAAACTTTCCGTTCTTGTCTCTGACCGTGACATTCACCAGGACGAGATCCGATTCCACGTGGAGCACGTACTCGGGCTCTTGCTGCGAGGGCGCAGTCGCACACAGGAGCACGAGCACCAGCAGCGTCGCGACAGTTTTATCGCCGAATCGGTTTGGGATGGATGTCATCGCAATCCTTTTCTCATGTATTCCCCTCAGCAGCGTCGTTCTTCCTTTCAGAAACGAAAGCGTGCCGTTATGGTGAACTGCCGCATGGCTCCAACCGCCGTAACCCGGCCGAACGTGAACGATTTCACATTCGTATCAATCGAGGAGTAGTTCGGTATGTTGAAAATGTTGGTGGCCTGCGCCCGGAATTCCAGCGTGCGCGATTCCTTCAAGGGAAAGATTTTCGTGAATGCCATGTCGAATACTTTGCTGCCTGGGCCGATGATGCTGTTGCGGCGAGCGTCGCCGTAGCTGCCCGCCGGCGGCGCAACGAATGCAGCGGTGTTGAACCACTCCCCAATCGAGCGATGCGCCAGGCTCACTGATTGCCCGGGAACCAGGTCCGGGCGCAGCGTGCCGTCTGTTCCGGCGTTCACGTCATCGACATTGCCCAGCAGCCGAGGCGTAAAGGGCAGGCCGGAGGCGATCGTCCAGTCACCGCTCCATTGCCAGTCGCCGAAAATGGCGCGCCACGGAGTATTTCCAGTGAGCCAACGCTTGTCGTGACCAAAAGGTAGCTCCAATAAATAGTCCGCGGTGAACTTCTGCGTCTGGTTGAAGCTGGAGAGACCACGTTCTGCCGACAGATCAAGAGGATTCTGCGCGACGTTCGCCGCACCGCCCGATGAGCCGGCGCCGCCGCCGGCCGCGCCAGTACCACCGGCGCCGAGTCCAGGAGAGCTCGCGGCCGACGTTGCTCCCGCTCCAATGGAGGAGGCGTCATCCAGCGACTTGGAAAAGGTATAGATACCGCCGATCGAAAATCCTTGTGCCAGCCGCTTGCGCAGCCGCACTGATCCGGCGTTGGCCTCGGAGTTCGCCACCGAGCTTTCGTAAGTGAAGGCCTCAACCCCGGAGACAAGGATCCCGTCGGGAGTTCGATTCGGCGCTTCCAGAATGTCGAGATCCGTTCCCTTGGTTCCGGTGTAGTCGATATTCAGCAGCAGGGTGGGTCGAATCTGCTGTTGTATGTCCAGATTGCGAATCTGTACATAGCCCAGCCGGTAGTTGGGATTTACTGCATAGTTGTTGGTGATCCCGGCAGGAGTGGAAATCCATTCTGCAGCGTCAGCTCTCCGGGGCTGTCTGAATGTTGGTCTCCGTGGTCGCAAACGGCGGCTGGAACGCAAGTTGCTGCACGATGCCCTGATACGCACCCGTGTTGTAGTTGATGCCGTAGCCGCCGCGCACCACGGTCTTGGAAAACGGCTTCCACGCAAAACCAACGCGGGGCGCAAAGTTGTTGCGATCCGGCCGTACCAGGCTAGCAGGGAAAGGGCCGCTGTACGGCCCCGGTTGCCCGGCTCAATCCAGCCGCACGCTGCAGCGGCGGCACTGGGCTCAACACCCCGGGCGACAGGTCGAGATTCACGATGCGGTTGTTGATTTCGGTGAGCGGCGAAACATACTCGTAGCGCACGCCCAGATTGAGCGTGAGATTGCCGCGCATCTTCCACTCGTCCTGCACGTACATATCCCAGTAGTTGCCGCGGAAGTGGTAGTTGTTCTCTCCAAACTGCACCGCGGTCTGCTGCGGCAATCCGAGCAGAAAATCGGCAAAGTCATATCCCGTCCCTGCCACGGGCTGACCACCGCTCGACCTCCGAAGTGTTGAGGCCAGTAAAAATGAACGTGCCGCGCGCGTTGCTGTCCGGCTTCCGTATTGACCTGCACTCGCCGGAAATCTCCGCCCCATCGCCAGGTGTGCTTGCCGTGCTTCCAGATCACGTTGTCGGAGAAGGTGTAGGTCTGGTTGCGCAGAAGCTGCGGATTCGTGTCCTGACAAGCTGGCAAGATCGGTAAAGGACAGATTCGGCAGGCCCCAGTCGAATGGATTCTTCGAAACTCCCGTGATTCCCAGAGCACCTGTGATGTCGTTCTGAAACGCGTAGAGGTTCTGCGTGCGTGTGCGGCTGCGATTAAAGTCGAAGCCGCAAAATGTTGGTCAGCTTCCCGATGCTGCGCATCTACGAAATCGGCACATCGAAGCTGCGCACGCCAGTGTTGCCGCCGACGCTCGGGAACGGATTCGTCAGGTTCGCGCTCGATCCGTGGTAGTGAAAGCCAAACGTGCAGGTTGTTGCGCGGAGCGGCGTCCTCCTCCACCGCGACGGCCGCCGCCGCAGGCGCGGCGCCAAAGCTGTGATTCACGCGTATGTTCAGGTCGTCGCTGTCGCTGTTCGTCGAAGTGACGAAGTGAAAGTTTTGGAGATTGCCCGGCAGGTTCGGGCAAGGAATGTATTCGAGCAATCTGCCTGCGCCGACTGCGATGGTCTGGGCAAGTCTGTGGAATCCTGGAATACGTTCCCGGGGTACGGCGTGTTCGTGCGACGGATTGAATATCTCTATCGGTTGTCCTGGCCAGTGGCGGTTCCGAATTGCAAATCTGACTGACTCCGAGGCAAAGCATTCCCGGTCCGCTCGAACAGCGTCGGCACCGTCGAAAACTGATCAAACGGATTCTCTCCGCGCTTGCCGTTGTAATTGATGAAATAAAAAGTCTTCGCTGCCGCCGTGGTAGATCTTGGGAATGTTCAGCGGCCCGCCCACCGATCCACCGAAACTGTTCTGCACGTATGACGGATTTTCCGTCGGCTGGCCGTTCAGCGAGATACGGCGCGGCATTCAGCGCCGAATCGCCGATCCCGTAGTAGATCGATCCATGCGGGCGATTGATGTCGAAACCTCGCCGTCCAAAACCTCCGCCGCCAAAACCACCGCCTCCGAAACCGCCGCCCCTCGACCACCAAATCGCCACCGCCGCCGAATCCTCCTCCCTGTTGACGGGCATCGTTGAAGCGCTGCTGCATTTCGTCAGCGCTCATGGCATTGAAGGAATTGGAGTGTTGCCAGAAACCGCCACGGATTCCGTAGCGCTGTCGGGCGCGATCCCCGGAACCGGCATACCTGACGGAACGACGTCACTCATGGAGCCACCAGTGCGTCTTGCCCCGCTCCACTCTGAAACACGGAAAGACTCTGAAAGCCTCGTCCGCCGCCGCCGTTCGCCTGTCGCTGCTCATTCCTGCTGGCGGCTTCGTGCGCTCGCGACAGCAGAATCAGTTCGAAATTCGTCTGCGACGTCCGGATGGGTTTCGTCCAGCACCACTTCCTGCGAGCTCGCAGCAAATGCCGCCATCTGCACTCGCACGGTATAGCGGCCATCGGCGGGAATTCGCAGTGAATAACTGCCGTCGACATCCGTCCAGGTGTTGACTTGTTGCTTCGGTGGCGACATTCTCAGCGGAAACTCCGGCGCCGGGAATCGGCATATTTCCCGATTTCACGACACCGTGGATAGTTCGCGCTGCCGGGCGCCGCTTGGGCAGCGGCCTGTGCCCGCAAGAAGTGCGGATGAAACACGACAAAGTAAATCAAGAAGAGGAACTGAACGACGAACTCAGGGCGCAGCTTGCTCCTTGATCGCTGCAAAATTCAAAAGGTCAAGGCGAGAACTCCTCATAGCATCGGGCCAGACGTTCGATGCCGTCTTGTTCGGATCATACCGCTCGGCCCCGCCTGGCGCTGTAAAGTTTTGTGGCTTTCCTGGAGCGTCTCCGGATCCATCTTTCGGCGAATCCGCGTGGATTAGCGATCATTTGAGCTCATTCTTGAACACAGTGCCGGACTTCATCACGAATTTGACGCGTTCGAGTTCGGTGATGTCTTTCAGAGGGTCGCCGGAGACGGCTACCAAGTCGGCCCACTTTCCGGCTTCGACGGTGCCCATCTTGTCGGACCAGCCGAGGAGTTCGGCGGCCGTGGTGGTCGCGGTTCGAATTGCCTGCTGCGGCGTCATGCCGTAGTCGACGTAGTATTCGAATTCCTTTGCTTCGTTCAAGTCTCTCCAATCGAAACCGCCGGCGTCGGTACCGAGAACGATCTTCACTCCTTTTTTCAGCGCCAATTGAAACGCAACCTTTTCAGTCTCCACCATCTTCGGCCAGTTGCCCTGGCGTCCTGAGGCGACATAGGCGCCGACCGCGATGGTGGGAACCCAGTAGATGCCGCGGCGGGCCATTTCCTCCATTTGCGGCGCGCTCAGTCCGTCGCCATGCTCGACGGTATCCACCCCTGCTCTTAAAGCGGCAGCGATGCCATCGTTGCCGATGGCGTGCGCGGCGACTTTCTTTCCGATGCGATGGGCTTCATCGACGATCGCCTTGGCCTCTTCGTCGGTAAAATTGACGTGGCTGTGCAGCACGCCATCCGGACCGTAGAAGTAGCCGTGGTCGGAGTAATACTTGATCCAGTCGGCGCCGAACATGGCCTGCTCGCGGACCGCTTTGACGGCTTCTTCCACGCCATCGACATACTGCACGCCCGTAGGCACATGGAGTTCCCAGGAATAGCCGAGCAGGGCCGTACATGCCGGTGGGAGTCATCGCCCGAGTGGCCACCTGCATGTGTGGGCCGGGGATTTCCCCGTTGGCGATGGCCTGCTTGACGATCAACGTCGGCGTACATTGCGCCTTCGGTTTCGAGGTCGCGCAGCACGGTGAAGCCATGGGAGAGCGCGATCTGCGCATTGCGCGCCGCCAGGATGGCGCGGTACGGAATGGACTGCTTGAGGAGTTGCTTGTCGTAGTCTTCCGAGGTGATATCGCCCTGCAGCAAAACGTGGGTGTGGGCATCGACAAAGCCGGGAAGGACGGTGGCCTTAGAAAGATCGATCAGTTCGACGCCCGGGGGCGGGGAGCCGCCCGGGGTGACGCTGAGAATCTTGTCACCTTCGATGAGGATGAGAGCATTCGAAATGGGGGTATCGCTTTTGCAGTCGATCAGGCGCCCGGCACGAATGGCGACGCGCTTCGGGGCTGGAGTCGAGGATTGCTGCGCGTGAACGAAGCTGCTCGAAATCGAAAGAAGTAGGACAACAGCAAGAAATCTCAAGGCCGTAAGTCTCATGACATGTGCCTCCAGTGAACGGCGACAGCCTAACAGAGGCACTTCAAAAAAGAAAAGGCGTTCCGACAACTTTCCACCGCGTGGTTCTTCATTCCCATTCGTACAGAAATTCTCCGGTCCACATCAAAAAGCAACGCCCTTCCGTGGCATACTCGTTGGTTCGTAAATCTCAGGAGGCCCATGCGGCGCTCAATCCTTGCACTACTTGTTATCGGCTTGTTTCTGCACTCAGCTCTTGCAGATTCTCCGGAATCGAATCAAGACGCTACTCTCGACGGATTTTCAACGCAGAACGCGCGTACCGAGCGCGAGTGGGAAAGCAAATTCCGCGCCCTTCCCAACGCCCAGAAGCAGCGCGACTATATGCAATTGCTGAGCGCCCGGCCGCACCACGTGGGTTCTGCCTACGACAAGCAGAATGCGGAGTGGATCCTTGCGAAGTTCAAAGAGTGGGGCTTAGATGCACACATCGAAAGCTTCAAAGTGCTCTTTCCCACGCCCAAACGCCGCCTGGTGGAGTTGATTGCGCCCACACACTACGTTGCCAAGTTGCAGGAACCTGCTTTAGCCGAGGATCCGACTTCCAGTCAGCAGGACGAACAGCTTCCCACCTACAACGCCTACTCCCGCGATGGAGATGTTACCGCGCCTCTGGTGTATGTGAATTATGGCTTGCCCGAAGACTACGATCGCCTGCAGCGCCTCGGCGTTTCGGTGGAGGGCGCCATCGTGATCGCGCGCTATGGCGAATTCGTGGCGCGGCATCAAGCCCAAGGTTGCCGCCGAGCATGGCGCCGTCGGCTGCCTCATCTATTCTGATCCTAAAGACGACGGTTACTTTGATGGCGACGTTTTTCCCAAAGGCCCGATGCGTCCCGATCAAGGTGTGCAGCGCGGCAGTGTGATGGACTTTGCGTCTTCCTATCCCGGGCGATCCGCTCACTCCTGATCGAGGCGATCCCAATGCGCCCCGCATGACTGCCAGCAACGCACCGAGCATTACCAAGATTCCGACTCTGCCCATCTCTTACGGAGACGCACAACCGCTGCTGGCCGCTCTTACCGGCCCGCTTGCGCCCGAGGAATGGCGCGGGGCGCTGCCGATTCCTTATCACGTCGGTCCCGGCGCTGCGAAGGTCCATTTGGTGGTTGAATCGAATTGGGACGTGAAGGACGTGAACGATGTCATCGCCCGCATTCCCGGCTCGACCGAAGCCGATGAATGGGTGGTGCGCGGCAACCATCACGATGGTTGGGTGAACGGCGCCGAGGATCCCATCTCAGGCCAGGTCGCGTTGCTGGAGGAAGCCCGCTCGTTCGGCGAATTGCTGAAGCAAGGGTGGAAGCCCAAGCGCACCATCATCTACTGTGCGTGGGACGGCGAAGAGCCGATGCTGCTGGGTTCGACCGCCTGGGCCGAAACTCACGGGCACGAGTTACAGGAGCACGCGGCTGTCTATATCAACTCCGATAGCAACGATCGCGGCTATCTGTTCATGGAGGGCTCCCATTCGCTGGAGCACTTCATGAATAATGTGGCTCGCAACATCGAGGATCCGGAGAGCAAGCTTTCGGTTTTCGAACGCAACCGGCTGGCCGACATTACCGACGCCAAGTCTGACGACGAGCGCAAAGAACTGCGCCAGCGGGCTGATTTGCGCATGAATGCTCTCGGCTCCGGTACCGATTACACGGCCTTTGTCGATCACCTCGGCGTCGCGTCCCTCAACCTTGGCTATGGAGGTGAAGACGACGGCGGGATCTACCACTCCATCTACGATGACTTCTATTGGTACACGCATTTCTCCGATACCGATTTTGCCTACGGCGTCGCCCTCTCGCAGACCATCGGCACCGCGGTGATGCGCATGGCCGACGCCGACGTTCTGCCCTACGAGTTCACCGATCTCGCCGACACCATGCAGAACTACAACAAAGACCTGCAAAAGCTCTTGCAGAATAAGCAGGATGAAGCTCGCGAACGCGAGCTGGAGTTAAAGGAGGGCGCGTTTCACGCCGCGTCTCGATCCGCGCAAGCCGACCGTCGCGCCGCCAGCGGAAGACATTCCGCCACACTTGAATTTTGCGCCGCTGGAGAATGCTCTCGAAGCACTCACCAAGAGTGCGCGAGCGCTACAAGACCGCCTTCAACAAAGCCGAAGCGTCGGGATTTCCTGGGAGCGACAAGCGGTTGGCCGCGCTGAACCAGATGCTGCTGCAAAGCGAGCGTCGGCTCACCGATCCCGCCGGTCTTCCGCGCCGCCCGTGGTACAAGCACATGATTTACGCTCCCGGCGTTTATACCGGATACTCGCCTAAGACGATGCCAGGCATTCGCGAGGCCATCGAGCAACGCCGCTGGCAGGAAGCTGACACTGAAATCGCGCGGGTCGCCAAGGTGCTCGAAAACGAAGCCGCGCTTATTGATTCTGCAGCGTCGGACTTGGATGGCTCTAACTAAATAACGAGGTTTTCAGGGTCGTAAGCTTGGTGCGGCATCTCATTGCGGCGGGAGAAATGGAAACCTGAAAGGATTGGCTGCCCCCCAGGGATTCGAACCCCGATAACCTGCTCCAGAGGCAGGTGTCCTAGCCGTTGAACGAGGGGGCAGTCGATCCATTATCCAACGAGTGACCAGCTCGGTCAACCGCCGCGTGACACCGCGATCCTTGCGCGAATTGCCTTGCCGACATCGATCGTGCGTCTCACGAGATTAAGTTAAGATCAGCAGTTTCGTGTCCCAGCCGTCCGTTCGCGCTAAACTTAGTTCTGACCCCTTGTACTGTCCCGAGGAGCTGCCTATGGTCACGGCTTTTGAGAATGCTTCTGCAGAGTATGCCGAAATTGCGCGCCGTCCGCTGGAGTCGGACCAATGCGCGCTGATCGTGGTGGATATTCAGGAAAAGCTTCTGCCGCCGATTTTTCAGAAGGAACAACTGGTGCGCAACTCGAAGCTGCTGATCCGCGCCGCAGGTGTGCTGAAGATTCCCGCGATCATGAGCACGCAATACGCGAAGGGTCTGGGCAAGACTGTGCCTGAGGTCGCTTCCCTGCTGCCGGAAACCGAGGCCATCGACAAAGATCGGTTCTCCTGTTTCGGCAGCGAGGTTTTTTGTACGCTGCTCAAGCGGCTGCCGGGCAACCGCAACACCCTGCTGCTGTGCGGCATGGAAAGCCACATCTGCGTGATGCAGACGGCGCTGGCGGCGCTGCGCGAAGGCTATCTCGTGCATGTCGCCTCGGATGCGGTAAGCTCGCGAACGGAATGGAATTGGAAGATCGGCCTGGAGAGAATGCGGGCCGCAGGTGCGGTAATTTCTTCCACCGAAATGATGATCTACGAACTGATGCGCTCCTCGTCGTCGCCGGCGTTCAAGGAGATGCTGCCGCATCTCAAGGGATAGAGGCCTGCGGCAAGCGGGATTTCATCAGCCCTCGGCAGGCTCCTTCTTTTTCACCCGGACGACCGTGATCTTCGCGAAGCCCTCTTCAAATGCGGGCGGCTTCAGCTTGGCCGCCATGCGGCGCATCACGTCTTCAGGAACGACACGGTCGCGGCGCTGGTGGCGCTCGAGACACACCTCGAGCGGTACGTCGAAGAAGACCGCGTGCACTTCGTACTGGTAATCCTTGGCCAGCTTGATCCAGTGCTGGCGTTCCTGCGGTGTGAGGTTGGTGGCGTCCACATAATTCATGGGACGCTTGGCGATGAGCCTCGCTTTGAGCATGGAGCGGAGGTTGGAAAATACCAGGTCCTGAAAACGCTGCTCGCGCACATCGTCGAAGAGCAGCGAGCGCACCATGTCGCTGGAGAGCGGGACGACGTTGTGGCGCTTGAACCACGAACTCTTGCCCGAGCCGGGCAGTCCGATCGCGAGCACCACCACACCTTTCGGCGCCCGTGGCGCCGCGGCGGTTGCCGGAACCCTCGGTGCCGCCACGGCCGGCGGAGTTGAGGGGGCTGCTTCCGCCTCTCCGGGGTCGGCAAACTCTTCCTCCGCCGGTACCACGGGCACACGGAGGATCCTTTCACTGCGGCGGGGGCAAAGGCTTGAGCCACCGCCTGCTCGCGTCCGCGGCCACCCCGTCCTCGCCCACCGCGACGGCGGCGCCCACGGCCAGTTGATCCCGAACCAGCCTGGGCAGATTGCGAGGTCGCGGGTAGTTGTTCGGACGGTCCTTGTTCGGACTCTCGTTCTTCGGACGGCTGCTCTTCAGGGTTCGAACGCGCCCTGCGCACTGGTCGCACTTCCCGCGCCGGCGGAGGTGAGACTTCCGATTCCATCTTCCCGGCATCGGGAGCCGGGCTGGGGGGCTGCTCCGCATCAAAATAGGCCGGCTGCAAGGGCGGAGGTGCAGGCTGGTCGGAGGGCTCTGCAGGCGTCTTTTTGCGGCGCTGCAAGCGCTCGCGCATCCATTTACGCATGCAAGGCTTTTAACACAGAAGAGAGGGCGGGATCAATCGGCCAAACCTCTGGATGAACCACACGCGACAGCCGAGTAGAGTCCGCTACAATGTCAGGCATGTCAGAGGCAATCCCCTCCGCAATCCGCGGCCAGAAATACATCTCTCTCGGCACCTTCCGCAAGAACGGGGCAAAGATCGCAACCCCCGTATGGTTTGGGGAAGACAGCGATAAGCTGTATGTCATGACGCGCAGCGATATGGGCAAGACGAAGCGCATTCGCAATAATCCGCAGCGTGACGGTTGCTCCCTGCACCATCCGGGGGAAAGTGACCGGGCCTGAGATTGCGGCGCTGGCACGCATCCTGCCGCCGGAAGAGCATGCTCACGCGCGGCAGACTATCAATCGGAAGTATTGGATGGCCCGGTTGTCATCGATCTTCAGCAGGGCGGATGCGTTCCTGGAATTAAGCTTCCCGTAACCGGATATCTTAGCCTGGATGTCGAAGGATCAGGCAGCACCTGGTTCCGTGACGGGAACCGGAGCCTTCCGAATCAGGCGAGCGATCATTTACGCCGGTTCGCTGTCCTGCTAACATCATCTGTCTGTATACCGGCTCAGGAAGCTTTCTGAGATCGCATTCATAAGAACATAAGAACGGAGAAACCATGGCAATCAAAGTTGGCATTAACGGTTTCGGACGCATCGGCCGCAACGTGCTGCGGACCTCGCTCAACGACCCCAACCTGGAATTCGTGGCAGTCAACGATCTCACCGATCCGAAGACCCTGGCACACCTGCTGAAATACGATTCCATTCTCGGCAACCTTCCCAACAAGATCACCTCCGGCGCGGACAACATCACCATCGACAACAAGACCATCAGGGTGTTCAAGGAAAGAGATCCGGGCGCGCTGCCTTGGGATTCGGTGGGCGCTCAGGTGGTGATTGAGTCGACCGGACACTTCACCGACGCGAATGACGCCAAGAAGCACCTGCGCGGATCGGTGAAGAAGGTAATCATCTCGGCTCCTGCGAAGAATGAGGACATCACCCTGGTGCTGGGCGTCAATCACGAGAAGTACGATGCCGCAAAACATAACATCATTTCCAACGCTTCCTGCACTACGAATTGTCTGGCCCCGATCGCCAAGGTGATCAACGACACGTTCAAGATTGTCAGCGGGACGATGACGACCATTCACTCTTATACGAACGATCAGGTGATTCTCGACTTTCCGCATAAAGACCTGCGCCGGGCGCGAGCTGCGGCGATCAACATGATTCCTACGTCCACAGGTGCGGCTAAGGCGCTAAAGCTCGTGGTTCCCGAACTGGCGGGAAAGTTGGATGGTTTCTCCATGCGCGTGCCGACACCGAATGTCTCCGTGGTTGATCTGGTGGCGTGGGTGGAAAAGAAGACGACCAGGGAAGAGGTAAACGCCGCTCTTAAGAAGGCCTCTGAAAGCGGGCCGCTGAAGGGTTACCTGGGCTACGAAGACAATGAACTGGTTTCGTCCGATTTCAAGGGCGATCCGCGCTCTTCGATCGTCGATTCGCTGATGACTCTGGTGGTGGGCGGCAATTGCGTCAAGGTGATCTCCTGGTACGACAATGAATGGGGATACTCTTGCCGGGTGCGGGATCTGATTCACTACATCGCGGGCAAGGGTTTGTAGGTCTGTAGCGCCTCTATTAAGGACGAACCAGCCAATGTCCAAGCTGTCCATCCGTGATCTCCCGCTCAACGGCAATCGTATCTTCATGCGCGTCGACTTCAACGTGCCGCTGGAAGACGGACGCGTGATGGACGACACGCGCATCCGCGAAACGCTGCCCTCCATCGAGTACGCGCTGCGGCACGGGGCGAGACTGATTCTGGCCTCGCATTTGGGGAGGCCCAAAGGCAAGCCCAATCTCAAGATGAGTCTGAAGCCGGTGGCCGAGCGGCTGCGCATGGTGCTCGACAAAGAACTGGCGCGCGGTGAAAACGTGGGCTTCTGCCCCGACTGCGTAGGTCCGGAGGCGGAGGAAGTGGCCACGCAGCTGGAAAAAGGTCAGACCTTGCTTCTGGAAAATCTCCGGTTTCATGCTGAGGAAGAAGCGAACGACGAGAAGTTCGCCAAACAGTTGGGAAGTCTGGCTGATTTCTACGTTAATGACGCGTTCGGAACGGCACATCGCGCGCACGCATCTACCGTGGGTATTACGAAATTCGTATCGAAATCCGCGGCTGGTTTACTGATGGAGAAGGAATTGAAGTATCTGGGGCGGGCTCTGGAGCACCCGGAGCCGCCGTTTGTGGCGATCCTGGGCGGCGCCAAGGTCAGCGACAAGATCGGGGTGATTCGGAATCTGATGGACAAGGTCGACTCGCTCATCATCGGCGGCGGAATGGCCTACACCTTTCTGAAGGCGCAGGGACAGCAGATTGGCAAGTCGCTGCTTGAAGCCGACAAAGTGGACCTGGCGCGGCAACTGCTGGAGGAAGCGAAGAAACGGAATGTGAAGTTTCTGCTGCCGGTCGATCACGTGGTGGCGATTAAGCCTGAGACTAACGCCGTGGTGCAGCAGATCGGCGAAGGCCAGCCCATACCCGCCGACCGCATGGCGCTGGACATTGGGCCTAAGACGATTGAGCTTTTCTCCGAGGAAATCTCGCGGGCGCGCACTATCGTGTGGAACGGGCCGATGGGGGTGTTTGAGGTTCCGGGATTTTCGCGGGGCACTTTCAAGATCGCCCATGCGGTGGCGGAGAATGTGGGGGCGATTTCGATTGTGGGTGGCGGGGATACGGTCGCGGCGGTGCATGGCGCCGAAGTTGCGGACAAGATCACGCATATTTCGACTGGCGGTGGGGCGTCACTGGAATTTCTGGAAGGCAAGAAGCTGCCGGGAGTGGAAGCGTTGACGGACAAGAAGTGATTTCCCTTTACTGAGCCTCTGAAAAGTCGAACCATCCAGAAATTGCTTCTTTATTCCGAATCAAGAAGGCCTCTTCATGAGAACCAAGCTCATTGCCGCCAATTGGAAGATGTACAAGACGCCGGACCAGACCCGCGAGTTTTTTCATAACTTCCTGCCGCTGGTCTCCGGCCACAGCCGTGACGAGGTCGTGGTTTGCCCGCCTGATGTTGACCTGGCGGTTGCGCTGGAATCGGCGAAAAGCTCAAACGTGGCCATCGGGAGCCAGAACGTGCACTGGAAGCCGGAAGGCGCATTCACGGGCGAGACTTCTGCGGCTATGCTGCTGGCAGTGGGTGTGACTCACGTCATCATCGGACACTCGGAGCGGCGGCAGTACTTTTGCGAAACTGACGACACGGTGAATCTGCGGCTGAAGGCCGCACTCGAGGCCGGTCTCACGCCAATCTGTTGCGTGGGCGAAGTATTGGAAGAACGCGAAGCGGGACTCACCGACGACGTGCTGCGACGGCAGTGTGTGCGAGCCTTCCATGCCGTCTCCGCCAAGAAAGCTGCGAAACTAGTTGTTGCCTATGAGCCGGTGTGGGCGATTGGCACGGGCAAGACGGCCACTCCGGAGCTGGCCGCCGAGGCGCATGCTGTGATCCGCCGGGAAGCTACGGAAGTGTTCGGCGAGGATTTCGCGTCGAAGCTGCGTGTTCTCTACGGAGGATCGGTGAAGCCGGAGAACGCTTCTTCTCTGATGGCGCAAGAAGAAATCGATGGCGCGCTGGTGGGCGGGGCGTCGCTCGATGCGAAATCGTTTGCGGCGATTGTGAAGTACTGAGCTGTAGCCCTCGTAACATGTCTGGTGGGAAGTACTAACATGATCTGCTAATCTTCTCTGCCTGTGATTCCTGGGGTTCAATCTGCTCGAAGATAGAGAGCTTGGATGACGGAAACTGTGCGTCCGGAGCCGAGCCGCCTTTACCGGTGGCTGGTTTTGATCTTTGTCAGCCTGGCGATGTTTGGCAGCTACTATGCTTACGACGCTCTCAGCCCACTCGCCGATGTGCTCAAGCGACAGCTTGGATTCTCTGATCTGGACATCGGATTCCTGCAGTTCATGTACAGCTTTCCCAACATTTTCACGGTGGTCATCGGCGGTTTCATCATTGACCGCCTCGGATTGCGCAAGGCGCTGATGATCTTTGCCGTACTCTCTTTCGTTGGTCCGGCCATCACCGCTGCAACCGGTCATTTGTCGATCATGGCCGCTGGGCGGCTTATTTTCGGGATGGGCGCGGAATCGCTCAATGTTGCCGTCACCACCGCGCTGGCGCGTTGGTTCAGAGGCAAGGAACTGAGCTTTGCTTTTGGATTGAACCTGACGGCATCGCGTCTGGGGACCTTTGCCGCTCTCAACTCCCCGACCTGGGCACGTTGGGCGTATGCCAATTGGCGGACTCCCTTCCTAATCGCATTGGCCTTCTCCGCCTTGTGTTTGGTGGGAGCAGTGGTCTATTGGACCATGGAGGAATGGGCGGAGAAGAACTACGACCTGGGAAAAGTCTCCACGGACAAGGTTGTCTTTGCCGACCTGTTCAAGTTTGGTTTGAGCTACTGGCTTATCGTGGCACTTTGTGTGGTTTTCTACTCCGCCATTTTCCCTTTCCAAACGTTTGCCGTGAAATTCTTTATCGAGGCCCATGGCACTTCGCGGGAATTCGGTGGGTTCTTGTCGAGCATGCTGACGTTGTTCGCCATGATCGCGACGCCGATCTTTGGTTTGTGGGTGGATCGCGTGGGTAAACGCGCGCTCCTGATGATGCTGGGGTCGTCGCTTCTAATCCCGGTCTACCTGATGATGGCATACACGCGGGTTAGCCTATACGTGCCCATGGCGATGATGGGGGTGGCGTTTTCGCTGATTCCCGCGGTGATGTGGCCGTCGGTGGCGTACCTGGTGGAGCAGCCAAAGCTAGGCACCGCCTATGGCTTGATGACTATGCTGCAAAACATCGGTTTTGGCGGATTCAATCTGATGGTCGGATGGGCCAACACCTACAGCCACGCTAGCGCCGACAATCCGGCCGGCTACAACCTGGGCATGTGGATTTTCTCGATCCTGGGGATTCTCGGCGTGCTGTTCGCGTTCCTGCTGCGGCAGCGGGAATTGGGGCCGCATGGGCATGGGCTGGAGACGATCACCACGGCCAAGCAGGCGGGCTAGTTCAGCGGGAGACTACCAATTTGCGAAGATTGCGACTCTTCGGCTCGACCCGGGTTTAGGTTCTAGGGCAGGTGGGCGCATCCAAGCCTCCGAATGCAAAGGCTTTCCGGCATGGATTGGGCCCAAATTTAGATTGGCTGCAGTCATCCGAAGATCGGTAGAAATACTCTGATATTCTGGAACTGCGGAGGGTACTTCGGTTACGGCAGAGCCGCGCAAACGATACAACACAAACTACTTATGCCGCATCCCAGTGAGTGCGGCCGGAACAGGCAACTTGACCGAGCCACGACAGCTAGAGGGCACTGAAACTAGCGAAGCCGAGTTAATTGAACGGGCTAAGCTAGGGGACGCGGAAGCGTTCCAGTTGCTCTACGACAAGCACAAGCGGCGCGTATATTCGCTGTGTCTGCGGATGACGGCGAACACAGCGGAGGCGGAGGATCTGGCGCAGGAAGCATTCCTGCAGCTCTTTCGCAAGATTGCGACGTTTCGCGGGGAGTCAGCGTTTTCGA
Organism: uncultured Acidobacteriaceae bacterium; assembly: GCA_963770235.1. Lineage (GTDB taxonomy): Bacteria > Acidobacteriota > Terriglobia > Terriglobales > Acidobacteriaceae > Sulfotelmatobacter. The sequence goes on from CAVYOW010000001.1 coordinate 335,207, forward strand.
CATGGTTGCACCGGCTTTCGGTAAACGTCGTGCTGATGCATCTAAGGAAGAAAAGCCTTCCCGTGGTTTCGTTGGAAGAGACGACGCAAGGGGCGGAGGAAGATTCTCCGAAGAGAGATTTCGGGGCGGACGATATCGCGCTGGCCGGATCGATTGACCGATTGCAGTTGCAGAGGGCAGTGGACAGTCTGCCTCCAGGTTACAGGACTGTATTCGTTCTGCACGATGTGGAAGGTTACGAACATAATGAAATCGCGAAGATTGCGGGATGCTCGATTGGCAACAGCAAGTCGCAGTTGCACAAGGCGCGCATGAAGTTGCGCGACTTGCTCAAGATGAATAGAGCCGAAAAGGCCGGAAAATCTCGAGCGGGTTAGGTAAGCGCTAGACTACTGAAGGACATTGACCTGGGCAGGGGCGCAAGAACTGCGGTGAGAGAGTCTGAGCCGCAGCGGACTTGGGGGAGAGGTTATGAATTGCGTTGAGCTGCAGCAGAGCTTGGCGGAAGTGGAAGATGGTAGCCGTGCGGAACAGCGCGCCCATCTTAGGGCGTGTCCGGCGTGCTCAGCGCTGGTGAGAGAGTTGGATCTGATCGCCGCGGCTGCGAGACAGTTGCAAGCGGCGGAGGAACCCAGTCCTCGAGTTTGGAACTCCATTGAATTTGCATTACGGCAGGAGGGACTGATCGGCCGGCAGCGTGCTTCTCGGCCGCCGGTGTCTTCCTTTGGCGCGCGCTGGGGCGCGGCACGATGGCTGGTGCCCGCGGCGGCGATGCTGCTGCTGGCTCTGGGAATCTACATGCGTCATGAATCGCTGCCCGATCAGTTGGCCAAGCGGGCCTCGGTGACCGTGCCGGTAGCGAACGCCCCCGACCTGAATGACGACGACTTGATGCAAGAGGTTGCAGACAACTCTCCGGAGATGAAGACGCAATACGAGGAGAACTTGCGGCGGGTGAATGAATCGATCCGCGATGCCCAGGGCGTGGTGGACGAGAGTCCGAACGACGAGGATGCCCGGCGGTCGCTGATGGACGCCTACCAGCAGAAATCCATGCTTTTTGAGATGGCGATGGACCGTTCTCTGCCATAATGAGGGAAAATTTCGAGTAGCGGTTTTAGGGAGACAGCGGATCAGCAGGCTTGGGGGAGTTGCGATATGGTAAGCAAACGTGCGGCGAAACTAGTTGCGATTGGCGTCATCGCGGCGGGCACGCTGGTGGCCGAGAGCAAGAAGGAGTTTCACTTCTCGGTGGGGCCGAGAGCCGGTGTGTCGGTGATGAATCCGTATGGCTCGATCTCGGTCAAGCCCTCGTTGAACAATACCGTGGTGGTGAACGCTTTTTTGCACTCCGACAAGGTTGAGGTGGATAACAACCAGAACGGCAACCGCGTGGACATTCAGTCGCACTTGCTGGCCGGCGCCGACGCCGACTCGGGACGCGTGGATTATGAAGTTCTGGTGCCCGCGGACGCCAGCATCACACTGCACTCCAACACCGGGTCGTTGCGTGCCGAGAAGTTGCACGGCGACGTCAGCCTGGAGGGTCCGGGAGCGGCGGTGGATGTTCGCGACGTCTCGGACGCGCACGTGCATGTGAAGACCATGAACGGGTCAGTAAATCTGGACAACATACAGAACGGACACGTCGAGGTCGACTCGCTGAGCGGAGAAGTTACGCTGAGGGGCGTGACCGGACCGCTGGTGCAGGTGGTTTCGACGAGCGGCAGGATCAACTACATCGGCGACTTCGGCAACAGCGGCGAATACCGGCTGACCAGCCACAGCGGCGATATCGAAGCCACCATCCCGGAGTGGACCTCCGCCGACGTGAGCGCCCGCTCCGTGCGCGGAGAAGTGCACGACGATATTCCTCTTCAACCTAAGAACCACACCTGGTTCCCGCTCGATAAGGGACGTGCCTTCGCAGGTACCATGGGTCGAGTGGCAGTGTCCTCCACCGTCGTACTACGCTCCTTCAGTGGTAAAATTCATCTCAGAAAACGCTCCGAAAAACAATAAAGAAAACGAAGCGAAAACCGGCTCGGCGCAAACGGTCTGCTCAAAGCCCGGAGAAGACAACGGGGCTTGGTGTGCTTGGCCGCAAAGCCTCGAGGCCAGGCTATCAGTCCGGGACACGGGCCGTAATCCTGGTCGGGTTCATGGGCGCAGGCAAGAGCAGTGTGGGCCGGGCCTTGGCCGAACAACTGGGCTGGACGTTTGAGGACCTTGACGAGCGGATTGAACTGCGGGAGCGGCGTAAGGTGCCTGAAATCTTCCGGGATTCAGGAGAATCGGGATTTCGTCAGGCAGAACATGCGGCTTTACGAGAGCTGCTGCGGGAGCTGGGGACCGGCGCCGAGAGAATCGTGGCTCTCGGAGGCGGGGCTTTTGTGCAGAAGCACAATGCCACGCTGGTCAAAGCCGGAGGCGCTCCCACCGTGTTTCTGGATGCTGGAGTGGAGGAGTTGTGGCGGCGTTGCCGGCAGCAGGCAGAGGAGCAAAGGATTGAGCGCCCATTGCTGGGTAGTCTGGAACGCTTTGCTGAGCTTTACGAGGCACGAAGGCGGCATTATATGAAGGCATCGTTTAGGCAGGAGACCGGAGGGAAGACCGTCCAGGAGATTGCTGCCGAAGTGATTCAAGCTCTGGGCCTGGGTTCACGCAGTAAAGATCGAAGCCGCTCAAGGCGAGGAGAAAAGCAGTGACTCTGATGGCGCGGATGCGGTGGGGAACGGTGGCGGTTCTGGGGTGCGCGACGGTTTTGTATGCGGGCGACAAGAAAGACAAGCCGGCGGGCGCCAAGCAGATCGATTCGGGCTCGTTCGGAGTTTTCGTCAAGGGCCAGCGTGTAGTGACCGAGACCTTCAGCGTGAAGCAGGACAATGGCATCAGCATAGTCAAGTCGCAACTAAAGGAAACTGGCAGTTCGTCTTCGGGACAAAGGTCGGAACTGGAGATGACCAGTTCCGCAGACTTGGTTAAGTACGAATGGAGCGATGGCAATGGCTCACTGGTGGTGACTCCGAACAATGACTTCCTGCTCGAAAAGATCACAACCTCGCCAAGCTCCAAGACGGCCGAGCAACCTTTTCTCATGCCAAGCACGTCGGCCATTCTGGACAACAATTTTTTTGTTCACCGTGAGGTGCTGGCTTGGCGTTACTTGACGACGAGTTGCCGGAACGAAGGCGGGGAGTTCCGGTGCCAGAAGGAACCAGGGGAATTCGGCGTGCTGGTGCCGCAAGATCGGACGTCGACGCGAGTGCGCCTGGAGCTGGTGGGAAGAGAAAAGATCAACATTCGTGGAACGGAGCACGAACTGTTACGGTTGAACCTGATGGGCGAGGCGTTTTCCTGGGCCCTATGGGTGGATGACAAAGACCAGTTCAAGCTAATGCGGGTGCTGATTGCCGACGATAATACAGAAGTGGTGCGGGACTAGCGAGGACGCGACAGCTGCGCGAGATTTGATCAGGAGTTGACTGAGCGACCATGCCGCTGGCGGATGCACGTACGGCGCGGGTTCTGATCACGGTGCTGTTGTTTGCGCTGGGGCTGGGGTTTCTCTACGTGGCTCGGCAAACCCTGATGGCCTTCCTGTTTGCTATTTTTTTTGCCTACCTGATGAGCCCTCTGGTCTCGCATCTGGAAAAGCTCCTCCACGGGCGCGGGCTCGCCATTGCGGTAATTTACCTGTTGCTGCTCGGTCTGGTGGTGCTGTTCTTCATCTCCATGGGACCGCGGATCGGCCGGGAAAGCGCGCGCTTAGGCCAGTCACTGCCGGATCTGGCGAAGCTGAGTTCCGGGCAGATCGCGGAACAACTCGGAGAAGAGCATGGCTGGAACTCCCGAATGTTTGAGTTGCTCCGCGACTACCTGGCCAGCCACAGTGATGAAATCGAGAAGCTGGCGCAGAACGTGGGGCTGCACGTGGCGGAAGTGGCGAAACAGGCATGGCTGCTGGTGGTGGTCCCGCTATTGTCGATTTTCTTTCTGAAGGATGGCCGGGCTTTCAGCGAGGTTTTGCTTGCTCTGGTGCAATCGCGGCCTCAGCGTGAATTGCTGCAGGGCGTACTCAGCGACTTGAATCAGATGCTGGCCCATTTCATCCGGGCGCAACTCACCCTGGCGGCCCTGACCTTCGTCACATATTCGGCGGCTCTGGCTATGATGCGAATGCCTTACGCGCTGGCGTTGGGGACGCTGGGCGGATTGCTGGAATTTATTCCGGTATTAGGGCCGCTGGTGGCCGCGGTAATTATCGTGGGCGTGGCCTTACTGATGGGGTACAAGCACTGGCTGGTGCTGATACTCGTTCTCGGCATCTGGCGGCTGATTCAGGACTACGTTTCTTCACCGCGCATCATGGGACAAAGTATGGAGCTGCATCCCCTGGCGGCAATTTTTGGCGTGATGGCGGGCGGCGAAGTGGCTGGCATTCTGGGTATTTTTCTTTCCATTCCTGTGATGGCGAGTTTGCGAATTGTCTTCCGGCGCTGGCGGCTGTATGCGGAGAAGAGAAAGTTCGGCCCGCTGAGTGAATACGTGCTGGACAATCAGGTCGGGCGGCCGAAGTAGAGCAGTTCTTGGTTCTTGGTTCTTGGCGTTTCTCTTCTTACATATTGCACTGCTTTTTTCGGTTCGTGCTCTCTAACTTTAGACAGCAGAGGCGCCTGCTCCCGCTGCCTTTTCTGCACTAACGTTGCGCAGGAACTCCGCGGCCGCTTCGGGCAGAACCGTATTGATGAACATGCCGGAACCTAGTTCGAAGCCGGCGACTCGGGTCAGACGCGGAATCACGCTTACATACCAGTGAAAGTGCCGGGCGCTGGCATAATCGGAAGGGCCACTGCGGACGGTGAAATTAAGGTCCGGGTTTTCAAGGCCCACGTAGATCTTCGCCAGCAGGCTGCGCAGAACACGCGCCAGGTCTGCGATCTCCGTCGCCGAGATATCGCCGAAGGTGGCCATGTGGCGAAGGGGAAAGATGTGAGTGGCGAACGGTGTGGCCGAGGCGAAAACCTCCATCGCCACGAAGTGCTCGCTCTTTTGGACGACACGTGTCTGCTCGTCAATTTCCCGTTCCACCATATGACAGAACATGCACTTCCCATCGTCGTCGTAATGGCGCAGAGCCTCGTGCAGGCGATGCCGCACCTGGCTGGGGATCACCGGTGTGGCGATAAGCTGGGAATGCGGGTGCTGCAGGCTGGCTCCGGCATCGACGCCGTGGTTCTTGAAAATGGTGACGTGGTTGATGCGGCGATCCATGCTGAGCAGGGCGTAGCGTTCCTTGTAGACGCGCAGAATGCTGGCTACCTGCTCAACGGGCAACAGGGCCATACAGCAGGAGTGGTCCGGACTGTCAATGATGACTTCGTGAAAGCCGAAACCCTCGATGCGGCGCCATACGTCCTGCAGGCTGCGGGTGGGCTGAGCGTCTTTTGAAAGCGCGGCGAACTTGTTGGGGATGACTCGTACCGCCCAGGGCTCGCCAGCATTCGCCGGAAACCGCATGACTTCGGGCGGGGTCTTGCTCTCGTTGCCCGGGCAGAAGGGGCAGCTTTCCACGAAAGACGGTACGGCTTGCGCCGGCCGGTGTGTGGCCAGTTCCTCGGGGCGCTTGGCGCGTTCGGTGGCGATGATGACCCATTCCTTGGTAAAGAAATTCTGGCGTAGCTCCGGCATGGCATCCCTCCCAGAATCTTCTATCGGCAGAAGGAGAGCGGTACTGGAGTGAGCAAAAGCCGCCAGCGTCTGTATGCGAGGAAGTGACTGTGGATTGGGGATTTGCGGGTTTTTTGTGTGGATTTACGCCCTTGGCGGGTACCCTACTGTAAATGGCAGCTGTTGTAGAATCGAAAGACCCTCTTATGAGCAACAAACTTCCTATCGGGATTCTGGGCGCCACCGGCGTGGTTGGGCAGAGGTTTATCCAGATGCTGGAGCGCCATCCGTGGTTCGAAGTAGCCTGGCTGGCCGCTTCTGACCGCTCTGAAGGCAAGACTTACTCCGAGGCCGCGCGCTGGCGGCTGAAGACGCCGATTCCCGCCGACGTGGCCGCCATGAAAGTCTCTCCCGCCACACCGGAGGGTGCACCGAAGATCATTTTCGCGGCGCTCGATGCTTCGATTGCTGCTGAAATGGAACCGCGTTTTGCCCAGGCGGGCTGTGCCGTGGTTTCGAATTCCAGCGCGCTGCGCATGCAGTCCGATGTGCCGCTTGTAATCCCCGAAGTGAATGCTGGGCACATCAAGTTGATTGACGGACAGGCATGGCGGAAGAAATCGGGCGGTTATGTCGTGACCAATCCCAATTGTTCCGCGATCGGACTCGTACTGGCATTAGTGCCTCTGCAGCGGCGCTTCGGCCTGGAGAGTGTGATGGCCGTAACTATGCAGGCGGTCAGCGGGGCGGGGTATCCGGGCGTGGCTTCGCTCGACATCCTGGGCAATGTGATTCCCTACATCCGCAATGAAGAAGAAAAGATGGAGGAGGAAACGCTTAAGCTGCTGGGGCAACTGAACGGCACAAAGGTGATTCCCGCGGGCTTCGCCATGAGCGCACAATGCAACCGGGTTGCGGTGGAGGACGGGCACACGGAATCAGTTTCGGTGCGTCTGAAAACCAAGGCCAAGCCGGAGGAGATGATCGCCGCGTGGAACGAGTATCGCAGCGAACCCCAGGAGTTGAAGCTGCCCAGCGCACCTGAGCGTCCGGTGGTGTACCTGGAGGCGAATGACCGTCCGCAACCGCGGTTTGATGTTGATACGGGAGCGGGCATGACCGCTGTCGTGGGGCGGTTGCGGCCCTGCGGTGTGCTGGACTGGAAGTTCACGGTACTTTCACACAACACCATTCGCGGAGCCGCGGGCGCAGCGGTACTGAATGCGGAACTGCTCAAAGCCAAAGGCTACTTTGCAACTTCCTAGAATGAAAGCCGAGCTGCGCTTTGATAGTCGGCACTTCCGTAATCCCGCCAGGAAGTCACGCCGATGATCGTGATGAAATTCGGCGGCACCTCGGTGGAAGACGCCCGCGCCATCGAACGTGTGGCCGCGATCGTCAAGGGGCGGCTGCAGCAGAAGCCTGTGGTCGTGGTCAGCGCCATGGCCAAAGTGACCGACACGCTGCTGACCATGGCCCGCGCCGCGGGCGCGGGCGAACGCAAGACGGCGCTCAAACTCTGCCGTTCCCTTCAGGAAAGACACTACAATACCGCCAGCGAACTGCTGGGCACGGCGTTGTTTACCGACTTCCACTCGGAGCTGGGAAGCGACTTCGAGGGGCTTGACGAATTGCTGCGCGGCATTTCCGCGGTCGGCGAGTTGACTCCGCGGACCACCGACCATGTCGCCGCCTTCGGTGAAATGCTTTCCAGCAAGATTGTGGCAGCGGCGTTTGCGGCTCACGGACTGAATGGAGCGCACGTGGACTCGCGCGAAGTCCTGGTCACCGATAGCAGCTACATGGAAGCGGTGCCGCAGACGGAAGAAACTAACGAGCGTGTGCAGAGCAAAGTGAAACCACTGCTGGATGCCGGCAAGGTTCCGGTGATGGGCGGGTTCATCGGAGCAAACCGTGCCGGAGTGACCACGACGATTGGACGAGGCGGCTCCGATTTTTCTGCCGCGATCGTGGGCGCTGGGCTGGGCGCCGAGCGCATCGAAATCTGGACCGACGTGGACGGAATTCTAACCACTGATCCGCGCATTTGTCCGGGCGCGCGGCGCATCAAAGTAATCAGCTTCGACGAGGCGGCGGAACTGGCATACTTCGGCGCCAAGGTGCTGCATCCGGCGACGGTGTTGCCCGCCATCCAGAAAAACATTCCGGTGTATGTGCTGAATTCGCGAAATCCGTCGTGCGAAGGGACTAAAATTACCACCCGCGCTCCCCAGGGGAAAAACATTTTTAAAGCGATTGCGGTAAAGAAACGTATCACCATCGTGGACGTGGCAGCGCCGCGCATGCTGCTGGCTCACGGCTTTCTGCGCGCGATTTTCGAGGCCTTCGACCGGCACAAGGTCGCGGTCGACGTGGTCTCGACCAGCGAAGTAAGCGTCTCGCTCACGGTGGATTCTAACAATGCCATCCCCGCCCTGGCCGCCGATCTGGCCAAGCTGGCTGATGTAAAGTATGAGGGCCGCAAGGCCATCGTGTGTCTGGTGGGCGAGAGCCTGCGGGATAAGCCGGGCGTGGCCGCGCTGGTGTTTGGGGAGTTGGCCGATAAGAAAATCCGCATGATCTCGCAGGGCGCGTCGGAGATCAATCTGACCTTTGTGATCGAGGAAGATGAAGTGCCGGAGGTGATTCAGCGCTTGCACAAGACATTTTTTGCAGAGTTGGATCCGGAAGTATACGCGTAATTGCCTAGCGGCCTTCGCGACTGTTCTTTAGCGGAGCGCCGGTCAAAGGTTTGGATTCATGAACATTCTTGTTCTCGGGCGTGGCAAGACCGGATCGTTGGTGGCGGAAGCAGCGCGCCAGCGCGGACATGAGATTCGTGTCGCCGGCGCGGCTGAGAACGCAGCTGGAGCAGCTGTCACCCCGGAGAAGCTGCGGGGGATCGATGTTGTGATCGATTTCACCACTCCCGCCTGCGTCGTGTCCAACATCGAAGCCTGCGTTAGGTGCGGCAAGAACATGGTTGTCGGCACTACTGGCTGGCACGGGGAGCTGGATCGCATCCGGCAGTTGGTCGAGAGCCAGGGTACTGGGTTGGTTTATGCGGCTAACTTCTCGGTTGGAGTGAATCTGTTTTTCGACGTCGCGCGCGCCGCAGCTGCAGCCTTGCGGCATCAATACTCTGGACAAATCTTTGAGCGACACGACGCTCATAAGAAAGACGCACCCTCGGGAACGGCCATCGCCATCCAGCGTGTAATCCAGGACGCCAGCGGCCAGGGCGAACATCTCGAGATCACCTCCTTTCGCGAGGGGGATGTTGTGGGCATGCACGAGGTCGTGCTCGACTCCCTCACCGACAAGATTTATCTCTGTCACGACGCCAAGTCTCGCCAGGGCTTCGCCGATGGCGCGGTCCGCGCGGCGGAGTGGATTGCCGGCAAGAAGGGCTTCGTAGATTTCAAGGACGTGTGGCGGGAGTTGTAGTTCAGGAGAGGCTGTCTGAAGATCGGTGATAAAGTTCGCGTGATTAAAGTTCCTCCGGTGCTGCCACCGGACAACGAACTGAACACTCGGTCCTTGTTTGGGGCCTGTGTAGGTCGAGTGTTTCCGGTTGTTGCTTTCAACGGAGACTTGCTCGAACTGGAAGTCGGCGAGGTCTTAGGCAAAAGCCCCTGCATGGATTCCATCTGGATTGAGCCTGAATTTGTCGAGATTGTAGAAACTACGAACTGAACTGTTCCACAGCTAGCCGTTCCCACGCAAGTCCATTCGCGTTATCTTATTACCATGCAACTCCGTGGCTGCGGTACGGCACTCGTGACTCCTTTTCATGAGGACGGCTCCATTGATGACGCTGCCCTGCGGAACCTGGTCGCATGGCAGGTGGAGTCCGGTATAGATTTTCTAGTTCCCTGCGGAACCACCGGCGAGACGCCTACGCTTACCCACGACGAATGGTTGCACGTCATCGATTTGACCATTGAGGTAGCCGCCGGGCGCGTGCCCATAGTGGCCGGTGCAACTTCGAACTCCACGTCCGATGCGGTGGAAAAAGCCAAAGAGGTTGCCGCGCGGCCTGGAGTCGATGCCATTCTCACCGCTTCCCCTTACTACAACAAGCCGACGCAGGAGGGCCAATACCGGCACTTCAAAGCCATTGCGGAGGCAGTGGGCGACAAGCCAGTCATCCTTTACAACGTTCCCGGCCGCACCGCAGCGAACATCGAACCGGGAACGCTCGCGCGGCTGGCCGAGATTCCGAACATCGTGGGAGTCAAGGAAGCTAGCGGCAATATGACGCAGATCGCAGAAGCTATCAACCTGGTGCCCGAAACGTTTCTGGTTTTCTCCGGAGACGATTCCGTCACCTTACCCGTGATTGCGCTCGGCGGCGTGGGACTTGTTTCGGTGGCATCGAATGAAATTCCGCACGAGATGGCAACTATGACGCGGGCTGCGCTCAACAATGACTGGACTACGGCACGCAGCATCCATCGCAAGTATTTGCCGTTGATGCAGGCGAACTTCATCGAATCAAGCCCGCTGCCGGTGAAGGCGGTGCTGGCGATGATGGGCAGAATTCAGGAGAACTACCGTCTGCCGCTTCTGCCCATGCGGCGCGATACACGATCGAAACTGCAGAAGATTGCGACGGAGGTTGGGCTGATCACGAAGCCGGCCGCGCCTGCGCCGGAAGCGGCGGAATTCTATATCTATGAAAACTGGGCGGCGGGTCCGCATAAGATCGTGCTGCACCGCGGATCGTGCGGGCAGTGCAACCAGGGCAAAGGCCGTCCCGCGGGACACGACGCCAACCACGCGCGCTGGCACGGGCCTTACGCGACATTGACCCAAGGACGCGAGGTCGCACACGGCATGACCGGCGTGCTGATTCGCAGCGAGTGCAAGTGCGTTTAAGGGCGCATAAGTTTTGGCCTCGAAGTTTCCTTTATACTTTCCCCGCATGCGATCCTTAAAATCTTCCATCGAGCGCCTGGCTGCGCTGGGCGAGGTCGAGCACAATCCCGAGGCGCGGCCTCTGTTTCTCGAATTTCGTGACGCACTTACCCAGGGCAAGATCCGCGCCGCTGAAAAGATCGACGGCCGCTGGGTGGTCAACACGTGGGTGAAACACGGCATTCTGCTCGGGTTTCGGCTGGGCGAACTGGCTGAGACGGGCGGCGCTGGCCTGTCGTTCGTGGATAAAGACACCTTCCCTGCCCGGCACTTCTCTGTTGCCGACCGCGTGCGCGTTGTTCCGGGAGGCTCGTCGGTGCGGGTGGGAGCGTATGTGGCGCCGTCGGTGATCTGTATGCCGCCGATGTTCATCAACGTGGGTGCCTACGTTGACGAAGGCACCATGGTCGATTCTCATGCGCTGGTGGGGTCGTGCGCGCAAGTCGGGAAGCGGGTGCATTTGAGCGCGGCGGCACAGATCGGCGGCGTGCTTGAACCGGTCAATGCTGCGCCCGTGATCATTGAAGACGATGTGCTGGTCGGCGGCAACTGCGGAGTTTATGAAGGCACGCTGGTACGCGCGCGGGCAGTGCTGGGCGCGGGGACTATTTTGACCCGATCGACGCCGCTGTACGATCTTGTGCGCGGCGAAGTTTACCGGGCAACGGCAGAAGCTCCGCTCGAAGTTCCCGAGGGCGCTGTGGTTGTGCCAGGATCGCGTGCGGTGACGAAGGGCGCGGCGGCGGAGTTAGGAATCTCTTTGTATACGCCGGTGATCGTGAAATACCGCGACGAGAAGACGGACCGCGGAATTGAGTTGGAAGATTGGCTGCGCTGACTTGCCGGCTTGACGCGATTCGGACCACCCCAGCAGCGGATTCCTCTCTTGTCTCGCCGCGCTTTGGCGCGGCTACGCCCGCGTTCGGAATGACAAACGTTGGTGGTTACCCAACGCTGACTGTGAGCATCCCTGCCCCGTCGGGAGCAACCTGAATCTGCTTGAGCTTCTGGACCACCGCATCGGCCTCGCTCAGCGCCGACGCCGGATAGGTGCTGGCCAATGCAATCACTTTCATCCCCCCAGCGTGCGCTGACCGGATCCCGGCAGGCGCATCTTCGATCACCAGACACTCGGCCGGGTTCACGCCCAACAGCTCCGCACCTTTCAAATACGGCTCGGGATGCGGCTTTCCGTTCATGACGTCACCTGCTGTGACCATCACCCTAGGAATTGAAATTCCCGCCAGCTGCAGGCGTGCAGTTGCCAGATTGCGTCTGCCAGAGGTAACCACGCCCCAGCTGCGGTCGGGAATCGTGCGAACCAGCTCGACGGCACCTGGCATTACGGCCACGCCGACGTGATCCGCCGCTTCGAGGCCTTCCAGCTTCGCAACTTCCGCCTCCGCATCCAGATGAGGGGCAATCGTGCGAATCACTTCGACTGCCCGCACGCCGTGGGCGATGGCCACTGCCTTCTCTTCGTCAATTCCCTGCTCGCGCGACCAGATGCGCCATTGCCGCTCCACGGAGCGGGTGGAATCGACGAGAACTCCATCGAGATCGAAGAGGATGGCAGCGCACCGGAAGGTGGTCATTCTTTTTTTTATCACAAAGAAGGTCAGCGAGTCGGCGCCGGAAGAATCTGCGGAGGCTGTGGCGACAATGCCGCCTGCCGGGCTTGCTCGCGGAGTTGCAAATGGCGCTGGCGGAAGTGGGCTTTGGCGCGCTCGCCCCAGGCGCGCACGAACCAGTAGTTAAGACCGGCGCCAAGGGCGGAACTGACAAGAGGAATCATGCGTCCCGCCCACTTCTCCACGACCTCAGCGCTGGCCCGGGCGGCGATGCGCTGGATCACGCGCGGAACAAACTTGTTGACCACTTCTTTCTCCAGCAGCTCGCGGCTGATGTCGACTCCGGCGGCGCTGGCGGCGGCGATCCAGAGTTCGGCGATTTCGTGGTCGGTGTTGAACTGAAATCCGTACACCAGACTCAGCTTCTGGATGGTGCGCATGGTAATGGCCGACAAGATGCCGAGATCGGGAAAGATGGTGATCAGCCCGCCCAGGCCGAAGCCAGCACCTTCGAGGGCAGCGAGTTTCATGCCGCTGCGAATGAGTTCGTCGGCCACGCCGTCGAGTTCGCCCATCTCGAGGGAATACACTCCGTGATAACCGCTAATGGGCAGCCGGTAGGCCGTGCGAAGTTGCACAAGAAATCTCGTAGGATCAACCTGGACCGTGGAGTAGGCGCGCGTCAGCCCCTTGATCAGCGCCTTCTCGACGCGGCGGCGAAGCCAGGATTTGGATTCAGCGTCGGCCATTGCTTCAACCTTAGCTCAGCCTAACGCGAAAGACCAGCGGGAAGAGGTGTTCTAAGTTCTCAGTCACTGCCCGCTGGCCACTGGCCACCGCCTCCTGTGCTAGCATCTTCAGTATCTAATGCCAACTGGAAAATTGCAGATTATCCCCCTCGGAGGCCTCGGCGAGTTCGGTATGAACTGCATGGCCGTGCGCTGGGGCGATGACATTATTGTGATCGACGCGGGACTTATGTTCCCCGAGGCTGAATTGCTCGGCGTGGACATTGTGGTTCCCGACATTTCCTACCTCATCGAGAACCGCCAGCGGGTTCGCGGAATCGTCCTCACGCACGGCCACGAAGATCACATCGGCGCACTGCCCTGGATTCTCTCCGAACTCAACGTGCCGGTGTGGGGCACGGAGTTCACGCTGGCCTATGTGGAGGACAAACTCGACGAGCACGGACTGCTCGACGACGCCGACCTGCGCGAGATTCGTGCCGGCGAGCGCTTCAAAGCCGGCGTGTTCACCATTCATCCCATTCGAGTGACGCACAGCCTGGTGGATTGCGTTGCGCTGGCGATTCATACTCCGCTGGGCGTGATCATTCACACCGGCGACTTCAAGGTCGATCCCACGCCCACTGATAATCATCTCTTCGACCTGCACGCCTTCGCCGAATACGGCAAGCAAGGCGTGCTGGCGCTGTTTCAGGATTCGACCAACGTTGAGCGCAAGGGTTACACGCCCAGCGAGCGCGCCGTGCGGCGCAAGTTTGACGAAGTCTTCGCGCACACCCAACGGCGGCTGTTCATTTCGTGCTTTTCTTCTTCCATTCACCGCATCCGGCTGGCCGTGGAACTGGCTCACCAGCACGGACGCAAGGTGGCCTTCATCGGCCGCTCCATGAACAACTCGGCGGAGATCGCCGAAGATCTCGGGCTACCTGGAGATTCCCGAAGGGCTCGTGATCAATCCCGGCGAGATGAAGAATTTCCCGCCGGAAAAAGTCTGCGTGATGATCAGCGGAACCCAGGGCGAGCCCATGTCGGCGCTGTCGCGCGCGGCGGTGGACAATCACAAGCACGCCAAGATCGAGAAGGGCGACACGGTCGTGCTCTCGTCGCGCATTATTCCCGGCAACGAGAAAACGATTTACCGCATGATCGATCACCTGTTCCGCCGCGAGGCGTACGTGATTTACGAAGACGGCACCACGCCTCCCATTCACGTCAGCGGACACGCCAGCCAGGAAGAGCTGAAGCTGATCATCAATCTGGTGAGGCCGAAGTACTTCATTCCCATCCACGGCGAGTACCGGCAACTGAAGCTGCACGCCGAAATGGCCGGCGCCATGCACAGCTCGGTGGGCAAGGTGATTCTGATCGAGAGCGGCGACGTTCTCGAGTTCGACGAACACAACGCCCGCAAGGCCGGACGCGTCAACGTGGGCCGCGTCTGCATCGATTCCGGCTCGCGAACGGATGTGGTTGAGGATTTGATTATTAAAGACCGGCGGCACTTGAGCGAAGACGGCATCGTGCTGCCCATCATCGCCATCAACAAGCTTACAGGCCGCGTGGAAACTGCGCCGGAGATCGTGACGCGCGGCTTCAATCCCGGCGAAGACGGCTTGCTGGATGGAGCCAAGCGCATCGTCGAAGACACCCTGGCGCACTCCAGCGAAGAAGAGAAGGCCGACTACGGCGTGATCAAGGAAAAGATCCGCGCCGACTTGAAGCGCTACATTTCCAAGCAGACGCAGAAGCGGCCGCTGATTATGCCGGTGATACTTGGAGATCTGACGCCACCCTCTGATGGTAACTCTCGAGGACATCCGCGCCGCCCAAACTCGCCTCCACGGCATCACCGTCCACACCCGCTTGATCGAATTCAAGTCATCGCGAATCCGACAACCGTCGCCTTTTCCTCAAGCCCGAAAACCAGCAACCCATCGGCGCTTTCAAACTTCGCGGAGCTTACAACAAGATCGCCTCGCTGTCGGAAGAAGACCGCAAGCGCGGAGTGATCACCTACTCCAGCGGCAACCACGCGCAAGGCGTGGCCTACGCGGCGCGGGCGCTGGGCGTGAAGTCCGTCATCGTGATGCCGAACAACGCTCCGGCGATCAAGCGCGAGGCCACGGCGGCGCTGGGCGCGGAGATCGTCCTCGTAGGCCCGGGCAGCGCCGAGCGTCAGCTCAAAGCCGAAGAACTGGCCGCGCAGCATGGATACGTAATCGTGCCTCCGTACAACGACGAGCAGATCATCGCCGGTCAGGGCACGATGGGATTGGAGATTCTCGAAGACCTGCCGGACGTGGAAACAGTTTTTGCGCCGGTCGGCGGCGGAGGAATGATCAGCGGCGTGGCTACGGCAATTAAGTTGAGCAAGCCCTCAACTAAAGGTGATCGGCGTGGAGCCGGAGCTGGCGGCCGATGCGCAGGCCAGCTTGCGCGCCGGAAAGATCGTTCAGTTCCCTGCCGAAGAGGTTTCCCGCACCATCGCCGACGGGCTGCGCACGCAAAGCATCGGCGCCATCAACTTCGAGCACATCCGCCGCTACGTTGACGACATCGTCACTGTAACCGAAGATGAGATTCGTGAGGCAGTCCGGCTGCTGGCGGCGAATCCCAAGACCGTGGCCGAGCCCAGCGGAGCCGTGGCCGTGGCCGGCTTCCTGTTCCACCGCGACCAGCTTCCGAAGACGAAACTAAACGTCGCCATTATCAGCGGCGGCAACATCGATCCTAAGATGTTGGAGGAGTTCCGCCGCGGTTAGGCGGATAGAAGGCCACCAGATCACTTTGCGCGTGCGGCGACCGCCCAGCGCCGTATCGCGACCACCGACCAAACGGCCTCGACCAATCCGAACGGCCAGGCTCCCTGCAGAAAGCCGTAGACTGAGCCAAGCGCGCAAGCTCCGGCGAAGGCCAGGATGAACCATCGGCTCCGCGCTTCGAGGGCGTAGCAGACCAGCATCGCCGTTACCGCGAATAGGCCGAATATGGTTAAAGGTGTCATCGGAGCGCCGCATTTACCCGATTGGCAATCCTACCAACTTCTTGTGCGCCCGAATCAACACTGGGCGCTGTAACGCTTCTATTTCGCATCCACAAACTTCAACGGCAGCGTGACGGCGTGGGGAAACTGGGCTGCCGAATCTCCAGATCGGCGAGGCCTGCGGCATCTGATTGATACTCCACGTCAAAGGTCTCACCGACGGTGATTCCCATATCAGCCGTAGAGGATTTCAACTGTGCCGGCGGCAGATCAGCGCCGTCTTTCGCGAGCACCTTCCACTGGACGGGCAACGCCTTTGTTCATGAGACGCACACGCAAGTCTGCGGAGTTGTCGGTGATGTTGATCAACCGCAGCCGGTAACGGGTTGAGGTGTGCAATTCGACGGGATCAGGCTGAGGATGACCGTTCACCAGCAGCAGATAAGCCGAACGGGGCGTACTTGCCCATGCTGAAGACAAATGTCCTGATCATGCTCCGGATCATACTTCTGATGCGGCTCTAAGAACGATCAGGGGCCCGTACAACCCGTTCAGCAGCTGGACACCATCGTGCCAGTGAGTGTGATAAATGAAAGTTCCCGCGCGAGGCGGAGTCATGTGGGCAATAAATGACGTTCCCGGAGCGATTGGCGGGGTAGTTTGCGGGCCTGAGCTGGTCCAGCCGGCAACACCGTCGTAGTAATTCTCCAGTTCGATGCCGTGCCAGTGAATCGTCGTCGGATTGCTGCTCTGGTTCTTGACCTCGATTTCTGCGGCCTCACCGCGGGTCAGCACGATCGCCGGTCCCAGTAAACTGGCGGGCTTGTCCTTGTCCGGTGCGGCTGGTTTCAAGGGATCGGTCACTTCAAGGTTGTAGAGCGGGATTTTTCCTGGATTGTCCGAGATCACAAGTTGCAACTTGCGCGCCGCGGTTGTCGCCGCCGAACTCGGTGGAGAGATTGCACCGGGAAGTACAGTGATGCCGAGCACCAATCCGCCCATCCCCATGCTGTGATCATGTGCCGATGAGGGTGAATAGGCCGCAGGGTGGGCTTCCTTGGGAGCGAGCTCGTCTGATCGCGACATATGAGCCAGCATGTGGCAGTGGAACAGCCAGTTCCCGGCACGCTCTGGCGTCCAAGTCATCTCGAATACATGCCCTACCGTCGATATGCTCGGTGACCGCCCGGGGCCGCTGTTCAGGCGCGAATAACTCTCATAGCGTCTCTCCGTCACCCTCCCCATCGACGATGAAATAAAATCCGTGCAGGTGCATGGCATGGTCGGAGCTCGTCGGATTGATCACCCGCCAGTGTGTAGTCTCGCCGACTTCATACGCGAGGCGTTCGGTGTAGGGCCAGCTCTTGCCGTTGATCGACGCGATTTCTCCTTCGGAGGCCTGCGCTTGCGTTTTTCGTCCAGATACCGATCACAAAAATACGGTCATTCGTCTTCGCTCCGGGTGCATCGACAACGAAGGCCCCGGAAAGCATTGTTTCGGCCTCCTCGCGCAGGTCGAGAGACTTGCCGGAAGTGGTAGCCCAGTACAAGTAGGTTCCGGCTTCTCCGGCAAGGAATTGCACCTCGCGCGTCTCGCCCGATTCCAGCTTCAGCGCATCGTTGGCATTCCCGGGGTGGCGATGCAGACCGTAAAGTCTTGGCCGCCAACGGCAGGGTGTTACGGATGGTCGCGTGGATCGTGTGTCCCTTGCGGCACGCGGATCAGCGGACCGGAACTTTGCGGTGCATGACCTTCCTCGGCAAATGCGCAGACATCGCGATGTCCGCCGCTCTCATCCTCGGGATACCAGACGGCAGCGCGGAGTTCGAGCCGCAAGTCCAGGACACCGTCCTTGAGCTGTCCGGCGGGCGTCCGGTTATCGTTGGCCACGACCTGTCGGCAGCGATGGATTGTCGGCGGGTCGGGCGAATGCCGCAGGCCGAAGCAAGACGAGCAGGGCGATCCCGAGGGGAGTCCAATGCCGCACGTTTTCTCCTTGTTGGAAAGGTCTTGGGCCCAGGTCAGTACCACGGTGGTCGGCTGAAACGCTACTCCTCGCCGCAGAGGCGGGTCAAATGTAATTTCACGCAGTACGCGCGACGACGTGTGCCGGGAACCTTGTTCTGGGCTAACATATTCCTAGCTTGTGCAATGTTATGAAACTGCGATTCGCCGACTCTCGCTACGCTCACCATTGCTTGCAACTCTTCCACTTTGCGCCTCGTTCGCCTGGGCTGACGCCGTGCGCGGAACGCTGGTTACACGAAGAAACCATCCGCGTCGCTCCCAGCGCGGACGCCGCCAGAGTGGGCGAGGTCGGACGCGGGCACGAGTTGGTCATCCTCGATACCAGCCGCGACTGGGTTCATGTGGAAGCGATTCTGCGCCAGCCGAGCCATGACGAGGGCGCAACCGAAGAAGAAGAGGAAGGCAAGGCGATCACCGGCTGGGTTCCGGCCAAAGCGCTGGTAACCACCACGACGCAAGACGGCGACCGCATCATCTTTGGCGAAGCCGCGGACTCCGAAGACGAGGCCAGCCGCCGCCGCGGCCGTCGCGATGCGGCGCAGGATGCGATGCGGCTTTACTACCGCGTTTATGATCTGATGCCCACCTCGCCGCTGGCCGCGGAGGCTCTGTATCGGGCGGCCGATATTCGCTGGCAAATCGAGCGGGCGGACGTGATGACCCGCCCTTCCGCGCGCGAGCGCCAAGCCTACATGCGCGGCCAGATGCATGAGGAGTGGATGAGGCTGGTGATCAAGAAATACCCCGGCACGAAGTGGGCCGACTTGGCCGCCTTTCGGCTGATCGACAACAAGCTCTGCGGCGAGTGGGAAGGTTTGGCGAAGTGTCCGGATAAGGAAGCCGATCTTTACGAGAACTACGCCAAGGAGCATCCCCAGTCTCCGGCCGCGCCAGAGGCCTTGTATGACGCAGCCTGGCGCCGCTCGGCGCTGATCGAGATTTACAAGACAGAGCCCAACCAGAAGAAGTCCGCTGAATCGAAGGATCGCGCTCTGGCGCTGGCACAGAAAATCGTCAGCCAGTACGGGCAAAGCGATTGGGCCTTGCGTACCCAGCGGCTGATCTTCTACATTCAGCAAGGCATTCCAACCTACGGAAATACGGCGGACTAAATTTGCCCATTTACCAAGCTGTAGTTCTTGCCATCATTCAAGGACTGGCGGAATTCATTCCCGTCTCAAGCTCTGGACATCTCATTATTGTGCGGCGTTTGCTCGGCTGGAACGAGCTTTCCCCGGCTCATGAACTCACCTTCGACGTCGCGCTGCATTTCGGCACCTTGCTCTCCGTGCTCTTCTACTTCCGCCGCACCTGGTTTCAGATTGTCCGCGCGGCGTTGGGAGGGAAAATCGTCCGCTTCTCCGAAGCTGGCGGCTCAGACGAAAACCTGACCCTGCAGGAGCGGAACGACGAACGCATGCTTCTGTGGTTTCTGGCTCTGGCGACGATTCCGGGAGCAATCGCGGGCAAGCTGCTCGAGCATTCCGCGGAAGATTATTTCCGCGAACACATCGTCCTGATTGCGGCCGCATTGATCATGGTTGCGCTTCTGATGTGGCTCGGAGAAAAGGTCGGCACGCGAGAGAAACCGCTGACGCGCATCTCTTTCGCCGATTCGCTGGTCGTCGGCGTGGCGCAGGCCTTTGCTCTGCTCCCGGGCGTTTCGCGATCCGGCTCAACCATCACGGCGGGATTGTTCCGCAACATGACTCGGGAGGCCGCAGTTCGCTTCAGCTTTCTGCTCTCTACTCCGCTCATCGCGGGCGCAGCGTTGCTGAAGGCGTACGAAGTTCACAAGGAGGGCCTGCCTGCCGGGATGCAGGCGCCTTTTATCGTCGGCATTGTCGTTTCCGCGATCGTGGGTTACGCCACTATCGCCTGGCTCATTCGTTACCTGCAGTCCAACACTCTGCGGGTGTTTATCGTCTACCGGATCGTGGTTGGCATCGTCGTGATCGCCCTGGCGTACGTCTGGCATCTCCAGTAGGCACATTCGGCACGGACACTGGTCTTTTTCGGGAAAAGAGCTGAGGCAACACCTCACGTCCCATGACTGGCACGGGCAAAGCGGAAGGCATGTTCTTGGCGCCGGCCCTCGGTAGCGCCATGTTTCAAGCCTTTTGTCGGTGGTTTTTCTTCTGTTACTGCCGGCTGACGGTCGAAGGGCGCGATCACCTTCCGGCTTCCCCATTCATCATCTGCAGCAATCACACGAGCCATATCGACAGCGCAGTTCTGATGACCGCTTCGAGGCGTGCCTTTTTCGGCTTTCGCACTGCTCGGCGCCAGCGATTATTTCTTTGACTCCCGGAGGGTGAGGTTCGTAGTCTCTCGATTCATGAATGTCATCCCCATCGATCGCCAGGCCCAACCCAAATCACTGCGGCGGAGTCTGGCAATGTGTGAGGAGTTTCTACAGCGAACGCACGGCAATTTAATCCTCTATCCTGAAGGTACGCGCTCGAGTAGCGGCGAAATGCAGGCATTCAAGAAGGGCGCCGGGCTGTTTGCTGTCGCACTTGGAGTACCCGTCGTGCCCGCTTACATCGAGGGCGCTCACAAGATTCTGGCAAAGGGAAAAAACGTGCCGCGGCTGGGAGCCGTCACCGTACGCTTCGGAGAGCCGATCAGGTTCGCATCCAATTCGTCCGATCCTCTGCTCGGGCGCGAGGTTCGGAAGGCCGCTGTCGAATTGCTCGAACAACGGATTCGCGAGCTGAGCCGGAAGCCTGCCGCCGGAGGCTTGGCCGGACTGCCGGATGAGGAACAGCGCGACGACGATTTCCGTCTCGGCCGTGGCGCAGCAGGGCAGAATACAAAAGAGTAGCAGGCTCCGGAATCGTCATAGTGGTAAGTGAGACGACATTATGTACACGGCCAAGCACATGAAATGGTGGGGATGGGGAGATGAAGAGGTCGGCTTCGACTCTAGTGCCCATCCCGGGGCGTGGCCTTATGCTAAAGCGGTGCTCGATGTGGAGAAGGACGAGGTAGATGCGCCGCCTGTGCCGCTCGAGGCTGTGCAGCTTGCGCGAGGCGATTCGACATGACGGGTTCCTGGCTGAACTCGCGTCTATGGATGCGCGCCGATCAGATCTGCGACAGCCGCCGCGAGCGCGTGATCCACGCCTATGGCAAGGGCTTCCGCGACTTGTTTCGGATGCGGCGGGGCATGGCCGAGGGCGCTCCTGACCTGGTGCTTTATCCCGAGAACGAGCACGACGTGCTGATGACGTTGCGGGCGGCGGCGCGCCACGACGTCGTCGTCATCCCCTTTGGAGGCGGTTCGAATATCGCCGGCTGCCTCGAGCGAAGCGAAAGCCGGCCGCATGGCGGTGTCGCTTGATATGCGACGCATGCGGCGCGTGCTGGAAGTGGATACAGAGTCGTTTACGGCGCGCATCGAGGCTGGCGCTTTTGGTCCCGATCTCGAGGAGCAGTTGAATGGCTACGGTCTGACCCTCGGCCACTTTCCTGATTCTTTCTTGCACTCTACGCTCGGCGGCTGGATCGCCACACGCTCGGCGGGAATGCAGAGCGACAAGTACGGCAAGATCGAGGATATGGTGATTGCGCTGCGCATGGTCACGCCGGTGGGTGTGCTGGCCACGCGAACCGTGCCCAAGTCCTCGAACGGCATCGATGTCAATCATCTGTGCATCGGCAGCGAGGGAACGCTGGGAGTGATTACGGAAGCCACCATGCGAGTTCATCCCCGTCCCGAGTTGCGCCGCACTCACGGCTACCTGTTTCCGGAATTCGAGGCTGGCATCGAAGCCATGCACGAATGCGTGCGAAAAGAGTGCGTACCTTCGATGTTGCGCCTCAGCGACCCCGACAAGACAGCGCTGTCGCTGGCGTTCAAACCGCCGTCGTCGCGGCTCTCGCAGGCGGCGACCAAAATCATGAAGGGTTACCTCAAAGCAAAAGGCTTCGATTCGCGAGCTTGTCTCATGCTCACCACTTTCGAGGGCAGCAAAGCCGGTGCTGTCCGCCAGCACAGTCAGGTGAACGCTATCTACCGTCGCTTCGGCGCGGTGGACCTGGGTTCCGGTTCGGGCAAGTCTTTCGAGTCGACCAAGTACGATTTTCCACACATCCGCGACTTTCTGCTGGATCGCGGTATCACGTCCGATGTCAGCGAGACTTCAACTGTCTGGAGCAATATCGTTCCTTTGTATCAGGCGACGACCGCGGCGCTGCGCGCCGCGATCCAGGAAAGCGGAGTGAGGCCCTGGGTCGGATGCCATATCAGCCACACTTATCAGATGCGGGGCAAGCCTCTATTTGACCTTCGCCTGCAGGCAGCAGGACGGTCACGAAATGCAACAGTATCTGCACGCCAAACGGACTGTCCAGCAGTCGTTCATCGATCACGGCGCCACTCTGTCTCACCATCACGCAGTCGGCACCGAACACCTGCCGTGGCTGACCGATGACATTTCGCCTGTAGGCGTGATGGCTGTAGCCGCGATTAAGGCGAGGACTCGACCCCGATAACATCATGAACCCGGGACGGTTGCGGCCATCCGCCGCACCTTTTGAGGAATGGTCGAGAATCGGGAGCGACGCCACAATAACCGCCAAGCTTTGAGGCACACCGCCTGTTCTGCCCCGCGGGAAGCCAACTGTACACTCCCGGTGAATTCCGGCATTGCCGCAGCAGACCGCTTCTTGGCATAATAATGAGGCTCTGGCCGATTTGCGCCACGGGATGTTTCGCGTCCGGTGGAAGAAACGGCCCTACATGCGTTTTCTGGCAAGCATCTTTGTCCCCACGGGCAACCGGCGGCTGAATGAGCTGATCGGTTTCCTGCTGTGCGTCTCTGCGCTCCTCCTCTTCCTCGCGCTGGCTTCGTATTCGCCGCTCGATCCTTCGCTGAATAGCGCCTCCGTGCTGACCGGAACCCACGTTGCCCGCAACTGGATCGGCGTGGTCGGAGCGCTCATCTCGGACCTTGCCCTGCAGTTCTTCGGGATCGGAGCGTTTCTGCTGCCGATCTTTCCTGCAATGCTTGGACTTCGCTGGTTTGCTTCGCGGAAGATTCAATCTCCCGGTGGCGAAGAGTCTGGGCGGAATCTGGCTGGTAGTTTTCGTCCCGGCGCTGCTGGCGCTGCTGCCGGGACATTGTGCGCTGGCTGCATGTGGTGCCGGTCGAAGGCCTTCTGGGACGAGTTGTGGGCGATGTCCTGATCCACTACTTGAACCTTGCCGGGCGCCTACATCGTTTGCGCAAGCGTGCTGGCGGTCGCGCTCTATCTTTCGACGGCGTTCTCGTTTTCGTCGATTCAACTGTGGGCGCCGACGCGGTTTGCGTTTGTGACCGCGCTGTGGAACCGCTACCAGGATTGGCGGGAGGAACGGGCCAAGCGGCGTCAGCAGAAGGAACTGGACAAGCGCCGGATTTCGAAGCCGGTGGTGAAGACGCAGTTGATCCCGTCGCGGCAGACCGGCGAATCCATCGAACGTCGCGGGCTTCCGCTGAGCCTCGCCGTACCGGCATCGAGCGCATGCTGGGACCTGAGGCCGAGAGACGCTCCGGCTGCGACGGGCGGGATTCTGACGAGCTCGCTGGCCGGGGCCGAGGCGGCGCTGGACCCAGAAGTGACGCAGCGTGCCGATAGCGATCACAAAGCCAAGACGACGATGCCGCGCATCGCGGGCGGCTACAAGCTGCCCTCGAGCAGCTTGCTGCAGCGTCCTGACGAGCAGCAGGCGGTGGATGCCGACGAACTGAAACTGCTGGCGCAGGTGCTCACGGAAAAGTATGCGGAGTTTGATGTCCACGGGCAGATCACGCAAATCAATCCTGGTCCCGTGGTCACCACGTTCGAGTTCAAGCCCGACGCAGGAATCAAGTACAGCCGCATCACCAACCTCACCGATGATCTCTGTTTAGCGTTGAAGGCCGAGAGCATTCTGATCGAGCGCATGGCCGGGAAATCGACCGTGGGCATACAGGTGCCGAACCGCGAGCGCGAAATCATCTGGCTGCGGGAGAACATCGAGTCGCAGGAGTTCATGGGCTCGAAGTCGAAGCTGACGATGGCCCTGGGCAAGGACATCAACGGGCGCATCGTGACGGCCGATCTGAACGGAATGCCGCACCTGCTGATTGCCGGGTCGACTGGTTCGGGCAAGAGCGTGGCGATCAACGCCTTCATCATGTCGATTCTGTACAAGGCGACGCCGGAGCAGGTGCGCCTGATTCTGGTGGATCCGAAGCGGCTGGAACTCGGGCAACTACGAAGGCGTGCCGCATCTATACACGCCGATCATCACCGAACCGAAGCTGGCGGCAAACGCGCTGCGCAACGCCGTGCGCGAGATGGAACGGCGGTTGAAGCTGCTGGCCGCCAAGGGCGTGCGCAATATCGACCAGTACAACCGGCTGTTCGACTAGCGGCACTCCCAGCCTGTTTGAAGAAGATTCCGACGACAAGCCGATTCCCTACATCGTGATCATCATCGACGAATTGGCCGACCTGATGATGCTCGATTCGAGCAACGTGGAGGAATCGATCACGCGGCTGGCGCAGATGGCGCGCGCCGTGGGCATTCACCTGGTGCTGGCGACGCAGCGTCCGTCGGTCGATGTGATTACGGGTCTGATCAAGGCGAACTTCCCGGCGCGAATTTCTTTTCGCGTGGCGACCAAGGTGGATTCGCGAACCATTCTCGACGCCAACGGAGCCGAGGCGCTGCTGGGCAAGGGCGACATGCTCTATCTGCCCTCGGGATCGGCGCGGGTGCACCGGCTGCATGCGCCGCTGGTCACGGAAAAAGAGATCGCGGCCGTGGTTGAATTCTGGAAGCAGCAAGGCTCGGCGGAGTACCAGCAGCAATTCCTCGAACCGCCGAAAGACGAACGCGAGGCGGCCAGCGGCAGCAGCGATGAGGAGTCTGAGGGTCAGAGCGGCGGCGAGGACGATCCTCTGTATCAGGATGCGGTGAGGCTGGTGGTGGAGTTTGGAAAAGCGTCCACTTCCCTGCTGCAACGGCGGCTGCGCATTGGCTACGGGCGCGCCGCGCATCTGATCGATCTGATGGAGCAGGATGGAATCGTGGGCGCAGCGGATGGTCCCAAGCCGCGGGAAGTGTTGAAGCGTCCCAACTGGATTTCGGAGATTGAAGAGACCATGCGGTAGGACTATCGTCGTGCAAATTCTTCTTGATCTGACGCCTAAAACCCAACGCTTGGCGAAAACTCCGCGATTGCGTAATATCTGCACCTGAATCTGCACCACCACTCTGAATCAGGATCGGACAAGTATGGACGGACGAAGCTTCAGGAACTACAGGAACATGCGGAAAAAGCCAGAGAGGACCGGTCCCTGGCGGCCGTCTCGCTGACCATGGCGGTGTCTGGCCGTATGCGTGGCGGTGGTGTCGCTGCTGGGGCATCGGGCGCACACCGAGGAAGTGGTGCTGCAGGCGAAGTCCTCCGATCAGTGGGCGTATTACCAGGCTAAGAATATTCGCGAGCACGAGGACGAGTTGTTCGGCGATCTGGCGGCCGTGGTGGCCAGCAATGACGCCGGTGCAATGGCCAAGTTCCGCGAAAAGGCTGCGGCAGGAAGGGGAGCGCTACAAACACGACAAGGAGGAGATTCAAGACGAGGCCCGCAAGTTGGAGCAGGAGGTCGCGACGGAGAGAAATCGTGCCGACCTGTTCGACCTGGCAGAAGTGTTCCTGGAGATTGGCCTGGTAGTGACCTCGATCACTCTGCTTTCCGGACGGAGAGTTTTCTGGCACTTGGGGATTGTGCTGAGCGTGGTGGGAGTGGTCGTGGCGGTGATGGGGGCGATGGTGCACTGACGTCGATCGGTTCGATTGACGCAGCGATCTTCAAGGCCAATATCGGTCAGGGCAGGAAGGCTTTCATGCAGAATACGCTGCCGCCGGACTTTTCGAACTCCGAGGTGTCGACGATGACGGGCGCAATTCCTTCCTGACGCAGGATGCTTTCCAGGTGCGGAGTGATGTAGGGAGTGATGTAGCTTCCGTTGGCTACGATGCCGTTGCCCATGAATTTGTGGGCTTCGTCGGCGGTCAGTTCGTGAACCCGCTTCCAAAACCCACGCAGCGTGGCGAGCGATTCGGGAGCGTAGGCGCCGGGATAGATAAGCACGGCTTCGAGGTTCAGCGGGCAGAAGCAGGTATCGAGGTGATAGCAGTAGCGGTCGACCAGATGAAGCGGGACGACCGGGATTCCCAATTTGGTCATCGCGTCACGAAACTTTTCGACACCGCCCTCGGGTCGAGCGAAAACCGTAGCCGGCATAGATCGCGGGACCAGTCCGGGTGCCAAAGGAGGTCACCATGGCCTTCCAGGTGGTCGGCGCCAAGATCGACCTCGATGATCTTGAACCCGCGCTGGCGGTACCAATCCACATAGAAGGCACTTCGCGCTGCCGTGAAGCGTGCACCATGCGACTGGGCACGATGAACTTGCCGACTCCCTTCGTGAAAACCCACAAAGACCTGATTGGCGGCGAAGACCATGTCTTCGAGGCCCGGGGCGGGAGCGATGGTTTCGACCTGGCATCCGGCTCGCTCGAGGGCGGAACACAGAGCCTGCCATTGCCGCTGGGCCTTCTCGCGATCCACCGGAACCTTCGCCGACATGTATGGGTTTTTCTGATCGACGACGTCAAAGTAGGCCGGAGGACACAGCAGGACATGCTTTGCCATTTGACTGAAATGGTAACGAGGTACCGAACTCGAGGCAAGGCACGGAAGACGAAAGTTCGTCACAGTGCCGACGAGTCGGCACTGAGGGACGAGAAATCGGATCAGGCACTGGCATCGAATGCACGAAATTGACCTTAAGGGGGCTTCAACACGGTCTGGCATCTCACCTGCAATTGCTTCGGAATCTGGCTGCTGTTAGGTCTCAGAGACCAGTGTGATCGCGGCGAATCTGAGCTGGAAGAGCAGTCCGGCGGAGGGCGTGATGCTCAGCCACTGTGCGAATTCGCAATGCTCAAGACCTTTTCTCCGGCTAGCGCCAAGGCAGAGCTGTTCCTGGTGGAGACCGAATTTGTGGCCAAGTCGGGAGAACTGACAGCCCTGTCCTCCCCTCATATGCGGCGACAGCCCCGGCGGGTGGAGCGGTACTGGCTGTGCGACGAGTGCGCTGAGGTTTGGACGCTGGTGCACGACCGAAAGCAGGGAATCGTGCTGGTGGCTTTGCCCCGGCAGCCGGTCAGCGCGCGGATACCAATGGCGGAGGAGTACAGAGAATCTGCGTAGCACCGAGAGCTAGATTCCCGGAGTGGGCTAGGCACCGCGGGCGCGGTGATGCGGGACACGGTACCCCATCCCCATGGAGATGTGCCGGGCCGCGTCCTTGAGCGCTTCGAGAATGCGTGGCATGGTCTGTGGACTGACCTGCTGCGTAGTGCCGCTCAAGCCCAGGCTGGCTTCGATGAAGCCGCGCTCGTCGAAAATCGGAGCGCCCACACAGCGCGCGCCCAGGTTGTTCTCTTCGTCGTCGACGGCGTAGCCCAGCGTGCGCACTTTTTCCAGTTCCTTGAGCAAACGCGGCCGCGTAGTAATTGTCTTGGGCGTGCGCTTCTCCATGCCGCTCTTGCGCAGAATCTCCTCCAGTCGCTCTTCAGGAATGTGGGCGACGATCGCTTTGCCGACGCTGGTGGCGTGCACCCGCATACGGCGCCCGACCCAGGTATCCATGCGGATAAAACCCTCTGGCTCAACCTTCTCGATGTACACCGCGTCGGACCCGTCCAGAACCGCCAGATGGCAGGTGAGACCGGTCTGGTGCGTCAGGTGGCGCATGATGGGCAGAGCCACTCCGCGAACATCCAGCCCGCCCAGCGCTCCCCGGCTTAAGCTGAGGATCTTCAGGCCCACGCGATATTTTCCGGACTCCGCGTCGCGGGTCAAATAGCCCTGAGCTTCCAGCGTGCGCAGGATGTAGCTGGCAGAACTCTTTGGAATGTTGAGTTTACGGCTGATTTCGGCATTGCTTAAGCCATCTGACACCTGGGCAACCGCTTCCAGCATGGCTAGAGCGCGCTCAACGGCGGCGGAGGGAGAGTCGGACGAAGCTTGCATAGCAAGGTTATGGTATCAAACTTGGCCAATAAAGTGAATATATGTTCGGCATATTGAACAACGGTCTTGACCGGCATGGGGAGCTGACATACGCTTCGCCAGTATAGTGAATTGATGTTCGGCATATTGAACATCCAATAACGGCCCAGGAGAAAATACTAATGCCCGCCAAGAAGAACGGAACCACGAACCTGACTCAGCCACATTCCTTCTCCCCGTTGCTGAGCGAAGAAAAGATGAGCAAAGAAAAGATGAGCGAAAAAGAGATGACCGGGCAGTACGCGCTCGCCCAGGACTGCCTCGACTATGAGTGGGCGAACAACCCGCGATGGAATGGAATCGAGCGGCCGTACACGGCGGAGGATGTCCTGCGGCTGCGGGGCTCGGTTCCCATTGAACACACACTCGCCCGCCTGGGGGCGGAGCGACTGTGGGAACTGCTGCAGACTGAGTCCTACGTCAACGCACTGGGCGCGGTCACCGGCAACCAGGCCGTGCAGCAGGTACAGGCGGGTCTGAAGGCGATCTATGTGAGTGGATGGCAGGTCGCGGCGGACGCCAACAATGCGGGACAAATGTATCCCGACCAGAGCCTGTATCCGGCGGATAGCGTTCCAAACCTCTGCCGCCGCATCAACAGCGCACTGCAGCGGGCCGATCAGGTCCATCATGCCGAAGGAAAAGTTGCTCCGGGGCAAACCTGGTTTGCCCCGCTGGTGGCCGACGCGGAAGCCGGGTTCGGCGGCACGCTCAATGCGTTTGAGTTGATGAAGGGGATGATCGAAGCGGGGGCAGCCTGTGTGCACTTCGAAGATCAACTCTCGTCGGCGAAGAAGTGCGGACACCTGGGCGGCAAGGTGCTGGTTTCGACCACCGAAGCGGTGCAGAAGCTTGTGGCAGCCCGACTGGCGGCCGATGTGATGGGAGTCCCGACGCTGGTGATGGCGCGGACCGATGCCGACAGCGCGCATCTCCTGACCAGCGACATCGATCCTCGCGATCAAGCTTTCTGCACCGGAGAGCGGACTACCGAGGGCTTTTTCCGCATTCGCGGCGGGATCGAGTCAGCCATCGCGCGTGGCCTCGCCTATGCGCCGTATGCCGACCTGATCTGGTGTGAGACTTCGCATCCCGATCTCGAAGAAGCACGGCAGTTCGCCGAGGCCATTCACGCGAAGTATCCGGAGAAAATGCTGGCCTACAATTGCTCGCCCAGTTTCAATTGGCGCAAAAAGCTTGATGAGGAAACCATCGCACGCTTCCAGCCGGAACTGGCCCGCATGGGATACAAGTTTCAGTTCGTGACCCTGGCCGGGTTCCATGCGCTGAACCTGAGCATGTTCGAGCTGGCGCGCGGATACAAACTCGCAGGCATGACCGCCTATTCGCGGCTGCAGGAGAAAGAGTTCAGCCGGGAGACTCAGTTCGGGTATGAAGCGGTAAAGCACCAGCGATTTGTTGGGACCGGCTACTTTGATCAGGTACAGCAGGTCATCAGCGGCGGGTTGGCTTCGACCATGGCGCTGAAGGAATCGACCGAGGCCGAGCAATTCAGTGGGACGAAGCCGCTGCAGCGGCCGGAACACGAACCCTCCGCCGCTTGCCAGCCGATCCTGGGGGACCGTCCGCACACGCCCCTCAGCATTGAGACTGGGTCCGAAGAGATGCTGCTGCCGTCGGGAGACTAGGAGCCGATGAAGCTCTGCGACAGTTCTCGGGTAGGGGCGGCCCGCTGATCAACGCCCCTGCCCTGGTCAGGTTCGCGCCGGCGCTTTCCCAAAAACCGTTGATACCGGAGCGTGAATCTCCTCCACCGCTCCATCGAGTCAAGACTGAACCTTGCCAGGTTCACGCCCTCGAGTTCGCGGTGTTCCTTCAGAAGGAATCTTCACTCGAACTGTCGTGCCCATGCCCAAAGTGGACCGAACGTCCACGGTGCCGCCAATTCTTTCGACATTCGTCCTTACCACATCCATGCCGACGCCACGGCCCGACACGTTGGTCACCTTTTCCGCGGTGGAAAATCCGGGAAGAAAGATCAGGTTGAAGATTTCCGGCTCGGTCATGCGGGTCGCTTGTTCTGGGGTGACCAGGGCGCGTTCCACGGCTTTTTCGCGGATGCGCTCGGCGTTCAAGCCCGCGCCATCGTCACTGATCTCAATGTTGACCTGCCCACCCTGATGAAAGGCCCGCAGGATCAGGCGTCCAATTCGATCCTTGCCTGCCTTCACGCGGTCTTCGGGAAGCTCGATGCCATGGTCGACGGAGTTGCGTACCAGATGGATGAGCGGATCCTTGATCGCTTCAATGATGGTCTTGTCGAGTTCCGTGTCCTTGCCTTCCATCTCGATGGCCACTTCCTTGCCGCAGCCGAGGGCGACGTCGCGCACGGTCCGCGGGAACTGCCCCCAGATGTTTCCGATGGGCTGCATGCGGGTCTTCATGACCCCCTCCTGCAGTTCGGTGGTGATCAGGTTCAAACGCTGGGAAGTGGCCAGAAAGCCGGCGTCTTTCATTCGGTTGGCGAATTGCAGGACCTGGTTGCGCACCAGAACCAGTTCCCCCACCAGATTCATCACGTTGTCCAGGAGTGCAACATCCACACGGATGGTGCTGTCGGACACCGCCGTCTGCGAGCGCGAGGACTGCTGGATGCGCAGCGCATCCACAACGTCGGCGGGCCGCGCAGCGCCTTGCTCCACCAGAATCTCGCCTATGCGGCGCGGGTCGCCTTGCCTCTGCTGTTTGGCCGCGAGCAGGAGCTCCGCCGGGGTCACGCCGGCCCGTTGCATCAGAATTTCGCCGATATTCAGTGGCACATCATCCGCCCCCTCAGCCGCGGGGACGGGCGGTTGCTGCAGGCGGGTCAGAGTGGCAATCAGGACAGAATCATCGCGCTCGCCCTCCCGCCCCCCGTTCTCGATCTGGCTCAGCATCTCCCGGATCGCGTCCACCATGGTCAGCAATGCCGTAGTGATCTCCCGGGTCGGCGTGAGCTGCCGGTCGCGCAGACCGCTCAGAAGGTTCTCTCCCACGTGAGCTACCGCTTCCAGCTTATTGAAGCCCAAGAAGCTGCACGTGCCCTTGATGGTGTGAATGGTGCGAAACACACTGCCCAGCGCGTCACTATCGTCGGGGTTCTTCTCTAGCCCAACCAATTCCCGGTCCAGGCGGTCAAGGTTCTCGTAGCTTTCAACCAGAAAATCCTTGACGATGTCACTCTCGATCATAGCTACCGTTCCTAACCGGATTGGGAAGATGGGCGACAGGCGAGAGGCTACCGGTCGGCCGCCTGCCGGGTTGCGCTTGGGCACACGCCTTCGAGTGAGTGAGGTTCCATGTTGTGGGTAATCGCGAGTTAAACCTCTCCAACTACACATCGTCTGTTTAAGCATTTTCTTTAGGGAATCTCCAACCAGCCCCATGTTGCGTAAATGGAGTGCGTCCCCTGCGTCATCCTCGAGGCTGGAACGTGCACGGACCTCCTCGCGTTGCAGTATGTCGCGGGACACGATAACATTAAGGTCACGGTGTGCTACGAACACCCCGCGAGAGGCTGCGGTCCACAGGCGCTTTGTGCGGCTGGACTCGGAGTCGATGCAAAATCCGCGGTAGTGGGAAATGACCTCACAAAACGAAGTTGTCAGGTTTACGAAGTGCGGAAGTGGTGGAACTGGCAGACACACCATCTTGAGGGGGTGGCGCCGAAAGGCGTGGGGGTTCAAATCCCCCCTTCCGCACCAAGCGCATTCATTCTGGACTATTAGGATCTCTTGATTCCATGATTATTCTTATCACCATCATCCACGTGATCGTTTGTCTGTTTCTGATTGTGGTTGTTCTGCTGCAGAGCGGCAAGGCCGGGGACATCTCGGCGGCTTTCGGGGGACAGGGCAGTCAGGCCGCCTTTGGCCCGCGCGGCGCAGCTACGGCGCTCTCTAAAGCGACGACCATTTCCGCTGTTCTCTTCATGTTGACTTCGATCACGCTCTCCATTAACGCCATCAAGCAAGGCGGCCCGAAGTCCGTATTGCAGGGAGTGAAATCGGCGCCGGTCAAAACACAGCCGGCAACTCCTGCGCCAACGCCCGCTGCTCCTCCAACGCAGAAGTAGGCTGAATTTCCAGGCATCGAAGATCGAAGTTGCGGCGACCGGCGTTCGGATTTTGCCGTAATTGTATTTCCCTCATGCGGGTGCTACCATCCGATTATCGGCACTTATAAGCCGGGAGGTATGTGTTATGTCGGATCGTGAAAGCAACAGTTTTGTATGGTTCCTGGCCGGGTTGGGTTTGGGTGCGTTAGTGGGAGTTCTGTACGCGCCACGGCCGGGCAGTGAGACGCGCGACGTTCTGCGAGCCAGAGCGGAAGAGGGTCGCGATTATATGCGCAGCCGGGCGCGCGAGGCGCGGAGTCAGGCCTCGGAGTGGGTGGATCGCGGCCGCGATGTCGTGAATCAGCAAAAGGATCAGTTCCGCGCCGCTTACGAGGCCGGCAGGCAAGCTTATCAAGAGGCCACAACGGAGACCGGAGCACCGAAGAACCTGTAAACCTCTTGCAGCCGGCGGCCCGGCTCGGGAGAGCTCTTTATGGAAAACCTTACTCCATTGTTCATCGCATTGACTGGAGCCGCCGTGGTTCTACAAGCCGGCATTCTTGCGGCTTTGTACCTGGCTATGCGCAAGAGCAGCGCCCGCATGGAGGCATTGGCCGTTGAAGTCAAGACCAAGGCTCTACCCGCGCTCGAGTCGGCGCAGGAGATACTGACGGAGCTGCGTCCCAAGCTGACCGTCATTGCCGACAATCTCACGGAGACGACACACTCGGTGCGTTCGCAAGTGGAACGCATGGATGCGACGGTGAATGACGTGGTCGACCGCGCCCGCCTGCAAATCATCCGCGGCGATGAGTTGCTCACCCGCACGCTCGACCGGGTGGAAGAGACTTCCGACATGGTGCACAACACCGTGGTCTCGCCCGTTCGGCAATTCGCGGGCTTGATTCAAGGCGTGACGGCAGGTATTGAGTTCCTGCTCGGCAACCGTGGCCGCAGAAACGGTGGCAGCCGGGAAGCGCGCCGGCCCGTTCCGCAGGACGAGATGTTTATCTGAGCCCATGCCTCGTGATTCCTTTCGATTGCACTTTCCCGTTCTTGTTTTGACTCTGGCAGGCATTCTCTTTCTCTTTGTTACCGCGTTCACCTTTCCGGCTCGCTCGGTCGCCGCCGATGACAAGACTGTCTGGAGCGATCAGGAGAAGCCGATCGTCGAGCAACTACGCGGCCTGCGCAAGCTTCCCGACGATGTGCGCGCTCGCACCACAATGGAGCTCGCACTCCAGATTCGGCGACTTCCGGCAACGCCCAACAAGCTGAGTCTGGCAGGCGGCCTGGCAAACCTGTCAACCGAAGGAGACTTTGGCCACGACACTCTGCAGGAAGTCGCCAACACGCTGGCTGCAGCCCTGCGCGAGCAGCCGCAACCCGGCAAGAATGGCGAGACGGAGTCCCTCTATGTGGAGCTCGCTTCGTTAGTGCGCTACGAAGATGTGCAGGCGGCCATGGACGCTCCTCAATTTGCCGCGGCAATGGCCAAGCTGGAGGCAGACGACGCCAAGCGTCAGCAGGCCAACTTCACACTTGCCGATCTCCACGGCACGAGCTGGACTCTCAAGGACCTGCGGGGCAAAGTTGTGCTGTTGAACTTCTGGGCGACCTGGTGCCCACCGTGCCGCAAGGAAATGCCCGACCTCGAAGCACTTTATCTCAGGTTCAAGGATAAAGATCAGGGCTTTGTCGTGCTGGCCATTTCTGATGAAGATGCGGCCAAGGTGAATCCCTTTCTGGCGAAACGCAACATTACGTATCCCGTCCTGCTCGACCCAGGCCGCAAGGTGAACGAGCAATTTCAGATTGAAGGGATTCCGAAAAGCTTTGTTTACGACCGCAGTGGCAAGCTGGTGGCGCAGTCCATCGATATGCGTACGCAGCGGCAGTTTCTCGAAATGCTGGCGCAAGCAGGTCTGCAGTAGCGAGGCGGAGGTCACGATGCGATATCTGGTTCGAGCCCGAGTTAAGCCCGGCCGCGAGGGCGATCTGCTTAAGGCCATTGAAGACGAAACTCTGGGCCAGGGCTCGGTTGCCGAAGGCGAATACTTGCGCAATATGAAGGAAGCGCGGCGCTGCGATGACCAGACGGTGCGGTGGGTGGAAGTCTGCTACTGCCCCACGCCTCTGCAGGAAGAACGGCCTTACTGGGAAGAGTACTTCGAGCTGTCCCGGGTGCAGGATGCCCACGACCGGCGCAAGTGCCGCGACGAGAACGGGAGCGAGCCCTGGGCTTGTGGCAACTGCGATTGCACCGCGCGGTTGGAGCAGAAGTTGAGAGTTTCCGCTGCACCATTCCTTGATTCGCTCCGCGCTGGCGGCGATTCGTTGCTCGACGTCTCATCTCAGACGGACCCCTCCCCGTTCAAGCTCCACAAAACCTCTCGTCTATCCTAAACTCGGGAGGACGCCCAATCGCTTCGATCATGGCCAATGCCTACAAGCTGACGTTGGACATGCTTCTGGACGCGGCACGAACGACGGTAGCGGCGGTAGCGTCCATGCTGCTGGCTCGCGCTCTAAAGCTTCCCGAGTATTACTGGGCGCCGATTTCCGCTATCGTCATTATTCAGTCCACCATCGATCCGAGAACTGTGTCGTGGCAGCGGTTTGCAGGGACTGCCCTGGGAGCGGCGCTAGGAGCGTTGATCGCCACATTTTTTCCCGCCAACGCGCTGGTGTACGCCGTCGCAATTTTCTTGTGCGGAGTGCTCTGTGCACTTCTCCGATTCCGCAGCGCTTACCGTTTTGCCGCGATTACGCTGAGCATCATTCTTCTGATCGCGCACCAACGTCCGGCGTGGATCGTGGCTACGCATCGCTTTGTGGAAGTGTCGTTGGGAATTGCGGTGGCGCTCGTCGTAGCCGAGCTGTGGCCCAGTCGCGCGTGATTATCTAGGAGATCCAGCCGCCGCCGACAACGACATCGTCATCGTAAAACACGGCCGCCTGGCCGGGCGTGATGGCACGCTGCGGTTGATCAAAGGTGAGGAGAACCTCGTCGTCGCCGACCTTCTCAAGCATGGCGGAAGCAGGTTCGTGACGGTGACGGATCTTTACCGACACCCGCATGGGCTCGTGCAGGTTCTCGACGGAGATCAGGTTCACACGCCGGGCACGCAGCGTCCTCGAATGGAGATGCTTCATCGCTACCTACGATCACCTGCTTCTCGGCACCGTTAATCTGGATCACGTAGAGCGGTGACCCGGTCGCGACCCCCAGGCCCTTGCGCTGGCCGACGGTAAAGTTATGAATGCCGCTGTGCTCGCCGAGCACTTTCCCGCTCGCGGTCACCAGTTCACCTGCAGTGTCAGGCAGGGCCTCGCCACTCTCGGCGAGGTAGGCGTCGATGAAACGCTTGTAATCGCCGCCGGGGACAAAGCAAATCTCTTGCGAGTCGGGCTTCTCGGCCAGGGCCAAGCCCTGCTTGCGGGCCAGTTCGCGAACCTCGGGCTTGGTCATGCCGCCCAGCGGAAATAGCGTGCGGCTGAGCTGCTCCTGGGTGAGTCCAAAGAGGAAGTAAGTCTGGTCCTTGCTGCGATCCGCGGGACGCTTGAGCAGCCAGCGCCCACGCTTGTCGTCGTACTCCACGCGAGCGTAGTGGCCGGTGGCGACGGAATCGGCGCCGATCTGCTGGGCAACGACGAGGAGTTGATCGAACTTCAAATGATTATTGCAGAGGCTGCAGGGGATCGGCGTGCGCCCGGAGAGATACTCAGCGACGAACGGGCGCACCACATCGCGCTCGAAACGCTCTTCGTGATTCACCACGTAATAGGGAATGCCGATGTGTTCAGCCACGCGGCGGGCGTCGTAGACGTCGTCGAGCGAGCAACAGCGGCCCTGTACGGACTCCGGCATACCCTCGTGTCCGACCAGCCGCCGCTGGTTCCAGAGTTGCATGGTGAGGCCGATGACGTTGTGTCCCTCGGCGCGCAGCATGGCTGCGACGGTGGAGGAATCGACTCCGCCCGACATGGCTACGGCAATGGTCTGAGGATTTGGCATGCTAAGCCTTAATAGCTTGCTTCCGATATACAGGAGACAACTCCCGCAAGCGCGCTACCGTCTCCGGCACCAATGCGAGCGCAAGGTCGATATCTTCCGCCGTGTTCTGCTTGCCCAAACTGAAGCGGACGCTGGCACGCGCCCGATCGGCCCGGAGCCCCATCGCCAGAAGCACATGGGACGGCTCAATCGCGCCGGACGAACACGCGGCGCCTGTCGAGACCGCCAGACCCTTCAGGTCGAGAGAGATAACCATCGCCTCGCCATCGATATGATCGAAGTAAGTACTCGACGTGTTCGGCACGCGCGGTGCGCCATCGCCGTTCACGCCGGCTTCTTCTACTTGAGCGAGAATTCCCTGCTCCAGGCGGTCGCGCAATGCGGACATTTTCTTATCATCACCCCGGTCGAAGCTTTCGATCGCTACCTCCGCGGCCTTTCCGAGAGCGACGATTCCAGGAACATTTTCAGTTCCTGCGCGACGCGAGCGCTCATGCCGCCCGCCGTAGAACAGCGGCTGAAGACGCGTTCCCTTGCGCACGAAGAGCGCACCCACACCCTGCGGCGCATACATCTTGTGACCGGAGATCGAAAGCGCATCGCAGGCGATCCGCTTCACATCAACCGGAACCTTGCCCGCGGCTTGCACCGCGTCAGTGTGGAAATAAACATCGGCCTCAGCGGCAATCTTTCCAATTTCCTCGACCGGCTGCAACACTCCGGTTTCGTTGTT
Organism: uncultured Acidobacteriaceae bacterium; assembly: GCA_963770235.1. Classification (GTDB taxonomy): domain Bacteria; phylum Acidobacteriota; class Terriglobia; order Terriglobales; family Acidobacteriaceae; genus Sulfotelmatobacter. Next base: position 372,058 of record CAVYOW010000001.1, read on the forward strand.
CGCCATCATGATCGAGATCAGCTTTGTGTTCGTCCGCAACGCCCGCCGCACATCATCTGGATCGATCAACCCACGGCCATCCACGGGAACATAGGTGACTTCGCAACCGGTTTCCCCCAGATGCTTGCAGGCATGGAGCACGGCATGGTGCTCGATGTTTGAGGTAATGAAGTGACCACCCTCGCTGGCCAATCCTGAAATCGCAAGGTTATCGCCTTCAGTTCCGCCGCTCGTAAAAACGATCTCCGATGCCCGGCATCCCAGAAGTGCCGCAACCGAGTCCCGCGCCCGCTCGACCGCAGAACGTGTTTCCTGCCCATGGTGATGAATCGAGGAAGCGTTGCCAAAATGCTCGCCGAAATATGGCCGCATGGCCTCGAACACTTCCGGCAGGACCGGCGTGGTCGCGTTATAGTCGAGGTAGATCCGGGGCATCGCGCTCACTCTTCCATTCTAGCTGAGGAGCGCGTGGTTGGGCACCTTGGACCGCTGCTACCGCTTCTCCATCGGCACGTAATGGTTGGGATAATCGGGCCCGAGATATTCAGCACGTGGGCGGATCAGCCGATTGTCGTCGAGTTGCTCGATGACGTGCGCCGCCCAGCCGCTGATGCGGGAGACGGCGAATACGGGTGTAAACATATCTTCGTCGATGCCCAGCACGTGGTAGGTGGAAGCGGAGTAGAAATCCACGTTGGCGTTCAGTTTCTTCTCCGCTTTCACAAACTTCTCGATCTTTTCTGACATCTCATACCACTGCGGCTCCCCGCTGGAACGCCCCAGATCTCGCGACATCGCTCGCAGGTGCGTCGCCCGTGGATCTTCGGTGTGATACACGCGATGGCCGAAGCCGGGAATCTTTTTCTTCTGGGCCAGCATGTCGCGCACATAATCGACTGGGTCGGATTTCTTGCTGTCAATCGATTCGAGGATGCGGAAAACCGCCTCATTCGCTCCGCCGTGCAGGGGACCTTTCAGCGCGCCGATGGCAGATGTGATGGCTGCGTGCATATCGGCCAAGGTCGCCGCGGTCACGCGAGCTGCAAACGTCGATGCATTCAGTTCGTGGTCCGCATGCAGGATCAGAGCAATATCGAGCGCCCGCTCGGCCGTGGCAGAAGGCTTCGCCCCATTCAACTGCAGCAGGAAATTGGCGGCGTGCGAGAGCGAGCGGTCGGCTTCGACTACCGCCTTGCCTTTGCGGATCCGGTCATAGGCGGCAACGATCATCGCAATCTGCGAGGTCAGCCGGATGGATTTGCGCACATTGGCATCGTGATCGTTATTCTTCTCGTCTGCATCGTAAAAAGCCAAAGCCGAAACTGCCGTGCGCAGCACATCCATGGGCAGGGCAGTCTTGGGCACCGTCCGAAGAAACTGGACGATCGCTGGGTCCAGGCGGCGCTCTTGCGCCAGTCGCTCCTGCAGATTCTTTAGCTCGCTGCGATTCGGCAAATGGCCAAACCAAAGCAGGTAGCAGGTTTCCTCAAACGTGGAGTGATCGGCGAGTTCGTGAACGTCAATGCCGCGATAGGCAAGAACACCGCGGTCGCCATCGATGTAACAAATGCTGGAATTGGTGGCGACGATTCCTTCCAGGCCCTTGACGACTGGAGTGCTGGTCACGCTGGACATAGTCTCTCGCTTGATTAAATCGATTTCTGTTGCGGGAGCATGCAACTTCCTTTTATACCCCAAAAGGCGGCTCACATTCCAGACCGCTCCGGGTGATTTCTTCGCCTTACCGCCTGTCGACAGCCGCGCCATGGCTGGCTTTCAGCGGAGCGCGGATGCGTCCTTTGCGACTATCTCAGGTTGCAGCGTATACTAGGAAGTTCGTTTATAACTCGCCGAGGAACCTGTCGCTGCATAATCCCTCCCGGAGGAATCCTAGTGAAGCGCTTTTGTTCGATTTGCCTTGCCCTGTCCTTTCTTCTTTCCACCGTGGCTTCGGCCGACGAGGGTATGTGGCTCTACAACGAAGCCCCGAAGAGCAAGATCAAGGCCAAGTATGGCTTTGAATTAACACAGCAGTGGCTCGATCATGTAAGGCTATCTTCGGTGCGGTTCAACAACGGTGGCTCCGGCTCCTTCGTTTCCCCTGACGGCTTGACCTTCACCAATCACCACGTCGGCGCAGCGTGCGTGCAGCAGCTCTCCACTGCGGGCCGCGACTATCTCAAGACCGGCTTCTATGCCAAGACTCAGGCCGAAGAAGCGCAGTGCCCGAATCTCGAACTGAACGAACTGGTCGGGATCGAGGATGTAACCGGCAAGGTGAATGCCAGCTTGAAACCGGAGATGTCGGCCGCCGACGCGGGACAGTCCCAGCGCGCCGCCATGTCGCAGATCGAGAAAGATTGCGCGACTTCGACTGGCCTGCGCTGCGACGTGGTCACTTTCTACTCCGGCCAGGTTTACAACCTGTATAAATACAAGAAATACACGGATGTGCGCCTGGTGTTTGCGCCTGAGTTTGACGCTGCATTCTTCGGTGGTGATCCAGACAACTTCACCTATCCCCGCTTCGACCTCGACATTACCTTCTTCCGCGTTTACGAAAACGGCCATCCCGCACACCTCGACAACTACTTACGCTGGTCGCGTACCGGCGTGAAGGAGGGCGATTTGATCTTCGTTTCCGGCCATCCCGGCAATACCAGCCGCCAGCAGACGATGGCTCAAATGGAGTTCACGCGGGACGTGGGCTATCCCCGGATTCTGGGCACGCTGAAGCGCCGCATCGCCGCGCTGCAGGATTTCAGCAAGCAGTCGGAAGAGAATGCTCGCATCGCTAAAGAGGATATCTTCTCGCTAGAGAATTCGCTGAAGGCTGTTACCGGATATCAGTCCGGACTGCTGGATCGGGCGATCATGGACGCCAAGTCCGCCGATGAAGCGACGCTCCGCGCGTACTACAAGGCAGATGCCAGGACTGCTGGCTCACCCGATCCCTGGGATGAAATCGCCCGAGCCATGAAGCTCCAACGCGATATCTATCCCCAACTCACCTATCTGGAACGCCTGCGTGGATTTGCACTGGGATCCGGACTGCCGGTGACGGCACGTACCCTGGTGCGCGCAGCCGAAGAGAAACCGAAGCCCAACGCGGACCGCTTGCGCGAGTTTCGTGATTCCGCGCTGCCCTCGCTCGAACAACAGTTATTCTCCACAGCGCCGGTGTACAAGAGCCTCGAAACTGTTCTTCTGGCGGATTCACTGGCTGATATGCAGGATGCGCTCGGCAAGGACAACCCCGACGTCCAAAAGGTCCTGAACGGAAAAACCCCAGCCGACGCAGCGAAAGACATGATTGCGGGCACCAAGCTGGATGACGTAGCCGTGCGCAAACAACTGTATGAAGGCGGCGAAGCTGCCATCTCGGCCAGCACTGACCCGCTCATCATCGCCATGAGAGCGATCGAGCCTGATGCCCTTGCCGCTCGCAAGCAGTTCGACGATAACATTGACTCGGTCATCCGCCGCGACGGCACACTCATCGCCAGGGCCCACTTTGCCCGGAGCGGCTTCGACCAGCCGCCGGATGCAACCTTCACCCTGCGCCTGAGCTATGGTGCGGTGAAAGGCTACCAAGAAAATGGAAAGGACATCCCGTACTTCGCGACCATGGGCGGCGCCTTTGAACACGCGGCCGAGCACAATAACCAGCCGCCGTACAACCTTGCGGAAAGCTGGATGAACCTGAAGTCAAAGGTGGATTTGACGACTCCGCTGAACTTCGTCTCAACTCCTGACATCATCGGCGGCAACTCCGGTTCACCCACGATCAACAAAGATGGCGATGTCGTGGGCATCATCTTCGATGGCAACATCGAGTCTCTGCCCTGGAACTTCGCGTACAGCGACGTGCAGGGCCGAGCCGTGTCCGTGGACTCGCGCGGAATTCAGGAGGCGCTGCGCAAGATCTACGGTGCGACCGCGCTGGCCGACGAACTCTTGGGAGCCAAGGGTGGCGCAGCAGCCGCCAAGTAAAAGACGACAGGGTGCGGATCAGGCGGGCCAAATAATTAGCGCTGTCTTGCTCAGGATCTGGTGCTGAAGTCTGTCATTCAGCGGCAGAGCGCGGAACTCATCAAGGTTCTTCTTGACGTCGGGCACACCCGGACCGGGCCAGTCTGTGCCGAACAGAGTCTTGTGGGCGATCTCCTCGAGACGCGGGAAGTACTGCAGCAAAGCCTTGGGCGGGATGCCACTGATGTCGAGATAGACGTTGGCGTGGCGGCGGATGAGAAAGAATGCGGTTTGCATCCACAGTGGACGGCCGCCGTGCGCCAGCAGGATTTTGAGCTTCGGAAAATCGACCGCGACGTCGTCCACATACATGGGATCGCCGTACTTGTTCCGCGCGCCGGGAAAAATGGATGTTCCTGTATGAAACATCACCGGAACTCCGTTGGCCTCAGCGGCGCGGTAAATGATTTCCAGTTCCTTGACGCCGTTCAGATAGTCGTTGGGAAACAGAAGCTGATGTGGAGGATGGATTTTGATCATGCGGATTCCCAGGCGCAGAATCTGCTCCATATCGGCTAGAACATTCGTCGTATGCCGCGGGTGTAGGCTGCCGCACGAAAGCAACCGCTTTGGATCTTCCCTAACATAATCAGCGATGAATTGATTTACGCCGTTGGTGAAGCCGATTACCTCAGGGGCCACGTAGTTGATGAGCACTGCACGGTCGATGCCGCATGCGTCGAGATATTCCAGGAATGCCTTGGGCGAACGGCAGAACTCGACGATCTGCTCGAAGTTCGCCCGCTTCTTTTTCATGAGTTCCAGCGCGTGGGGCTTGAACATCTCCAGCGGCGAGATGTGGATGTGGCAGTCTGTGATCATTCGCGGTGGCTCAATTGCTTGCGGCGGCCAGCACCGCGCGCTTTGTAAAGACCCGAATCATCTCCCGCCGATACTCCGGTGTTAGGGCCGACGTCGTCAGCGGCTTGGCAGTGCGCGCCGCAAGGTCACCCACGGCGTCTGCCAAAGCTTCGTCGATAATCTTCCCGATCAGCATCTCCCCAGCCCGCTGTGCCAGCATCGGCGCTGGATTCACAGCCGTCATCGCGATGCGCGCGTCGGCAACATGTCCATTCGCCCGCTTCATGACGACGGCGACGCCCGCCAGAGGATAATCGATAGATCCACGAACCCGCAGCTTGCGGTAAACGCCGTTATAGTCCGCAGAATCTGCGGACAGGAACACACGGGTAACCAGTTCGTTCGGCAACAGCCTGCGGTAATTCTCCCCGTCTCCGGTATAGAACTCTTGCAGAGGAATGCGTCGTGCGCCTCTGGGGCTCACGATTTCAATTTCCGCATTCAGACAAAGCAAAGCCGGGGGTGTATCTCCGGAAAATGCGGCCCAGCACCTTGTTCCACCCGGCGCTACGTGGCAGAGATCGCCATCTTTCTTAATGCAAAACCCGCAACCCTTGCGCCAGGCAAGTGACTGGTTGTACCACAGGCAGCGCGTGTCGAGGCAAATGTTGCCACCGATCGTGCCCATGTTGCGCAGCACAGGCGATGCGACAGTCGCCGCTGCTTCGGTAAGCACTGGAAAGTGCTGACGCAAATAAGGCGATTTCTCGAGCGCAGCGAGCGTAGTCAGTGCTCCGATTTCGACCGCGCCGCTGGCGTGTGGGCGGATTCCACGCAACCCACCGACGCCACGGAGATCAAGCACATACTCCGGTTCAAACAGTTTCTGCCGCATCGAGGGAATTAGGTCAGTGCCTCCCGCGAGCACGCGAATATTGCCTGCGTACGTCGCCAGCCCGGCAACGGCCTCTTCGATCGCGCGCGGCCGAAGCAGTCGGAATTGCGGCAGGCTCAATCCGCACCTCCAGCCGTTGCTGGCGCGTCACGGCGAGCCGGATCGAGCGCGTGCCGCTCCGGCCCCTTACCCTTGAAGCAAAGCGATCCACCATGCTCGCGAAAGCGTGCAGGCGCCGTGGGATCCACGCCCTCTGTCAGGTTCAAAGCCTTATCTTTTCTCTTGGCTCGTAGTGCCGCCAACACGCGCTCCGGCGTAAACGGAGATTCATGCAAGCGCACCCCAACCGCATCGTAAATCGCATTCGAAATTGCCGGAATGGTGGCCGCCAGAGATCCTTCGCTGCATTCCTTGGCGCCGAACGGACCTTCGGGGTCGATGCTCTCCACAATGATGGGCTCGACTTCAGGCGATTCGACCGACGACGGACTGCGGTACTCCAGCATGCCGCCATTCATTAGCATGCCATCCTTCCAAACCATTTCTTCCGTCAGCGCCTGCCCCATGCCCATCCACACTGAGCCAATGATCTGTCCTTCCACAGCAACTGGATTCAGCGCACGTCCGCAATCGTGCGCGGCCCACACTTTGTGCACCGTTACTTCTCCGGTGTCTTCGTCCACACTGACTTCGGCCACCTGCGCCGAATACGAATACGCCGGGGACGGGCCCACGCCGCCACCTTTGTGTTTGCCCCCGCGCGCTTCCGGCGGCGGAGCGTAAGATCCGGTCCCGGTGAGCGCGCCGTGGAAGTCAATCGCCGCGACCACCGCTTCCTCGAAGGTCATCCATTCCTTCGGACCTTCTTCTTTACGCTTCTGCTGCAACGAGCCGCGCAGAATCTGCCCTTCGACGCGTCCGCTGACCGAGGCGCCTGATTGCGTGACTTCCACTTCATCATCTTGATCCTTCTTTAACCGCGGGTGGAGCGCTTCCCTTCTTGAAGACGAGATCGTCGCGGAAGATCAGATCTTCTGCGGCGCAGTTCATCTTTTTCGCCGCCGCTGCCGCGATTCTCTTCTTCACTTCTTCCGCCGCACGCAGCGTCGCATTCCCCGCCATGAAAGTGACGCGGCTGGAATACGATCCAATGTCGATCGGGGTCAGGTCCGTGTCGGCCGCGATCACTCGCACGCGTGCCAGCGAGCATCCCAGCACTTCAGCGGCAACCTGCGCCGTCATCGTGTCCGATCCCTGGCCGATCTCCGACGCACCCGTGTACACCACGACACCGCCGTCACGGTCGATCTTGATGTTGACGGTCGAGTGCGGCATGTCGGAACGGATAATCGAATTCGCCGCCCCGCTCACGTAGTGGCTGCAAGCGATGCCCAATCCGCGCCCCTTGGGCAGTTTCCCCTTGCGCTCTTTCCAACCCGAGCGCTCAACCGTCTTCTCGATACACTCCGGTAGTCCGTAGCTTTGAACGCGCAGGCCATTCACGGTGACACACGGCGGCTTAAGCAGATTGCGCTGCCGAATCTCCGCCGGATCCATCCCAATCTTCGCAGCCAGTTCATCCAGCTGTGATTCGAAGGCGAAGCGCACGTTGACCGTTCCGTGCCCGCGCATGGCGCCGCATGCCGGCTTGTTCGTGAGCACTCGGTACCCGTCATATTGAATGTTCGGAATGTCGTAGAGCGCGCCCAGAAGCGCCCCGGAGTAAAGAATCGTGACTACGCCGTACGAGCAATAAGCGCCGCCATCCTGCATTACGCGCGCTTTCACGGAGGTAATTCGGCCGTCATTCTTAATCCCGGTTTTCAGATCGATAATCGTCCGCGGTCGTCCGCGATGCGCCCAGAACACTTCCTCGCGCGTATAAGTGATCTTCACCGGCGCCTGCGCTTTGCGCGCTGCCACCGCGGCAATGATCTCGAGCGGGATCACTTCACTCTTGCCGCCAAATCCGCCACCCACCAGCGGCTTGATCACGCGAATCTGCGACATCGGCATTTCCAGCACCAGCGATAGCTTGTGCTGCAGGTAGTACGGAACCTGGGTCGAGGACCAAACCGTGAGCCGTCCGAGATGGCCGGTGTGCGGATCGAGCTCGAACGAAGCCAGCGTCGAGTGCGGCTCCATGGCGGCGTGCGTCACTTCATTCGCGATGAAGCGTGCTTCAGCGATGTGATCGGCATCGTCGAAACCTTTGTCGGGATCGCCGAACGCGTGGTGATAATCCTTCTCCAGATTGCCGGGCTTGTTGTCGTGGATCAGATCGGTCTGCGCCTTCATCGACTCTTCCGGATCGAAGTAGGCCGGCAGCACTTCGTACTCCACATCGATGAGTTCCATCGCCTGCTCGGCAATCGCCTCAGAAACCGCGACCACGCAAGCGACGTTATCGCCGACGTATCGCACTTTGTCGAGCGCCAGCGCGTGCTCATCGTGACCCACGGGAAGAATTCCGTAAGGATTCGGCGCATCTTTGCCGACGACCACAGCGACAACGCCATCGAGCCTCTCGGCGCCGGTTGTATCGATGCGCTTGATGCGCGCATGCGGATATGGCGAATGCAGAATCTTCCCAATCAGCATCCCAGGCACGCTGAGATCGTCCGTGTACTTGCCGCCGCCAGTAGTCTTCTCCGCCGCGTCGATCATCGCGGTAGGCTTGCCGATAATGGAGAAGCTACTCATCGTGGTTTTGTCATTCCGAGTGAAGCGAGGAATCTGCTTCCTGCCGGACAGCTGCTTGTCACTTGGCATCCATCCCTTGCTGCTCCGCCGCAATCGCCGACCGGATCGCCTCATACATCTGGCTGTAGCCGGTGCAGCGGCACAGATTGCTGCTCAAGGCCGCGCGAATCTCGGCTTCCGACGGATCAGGATTCTCGGCCAACAACGACTTCACGGTCATCATGAATCCAGGAGTGCAAAATCCGCACTGCGCGCCGCCCCAGTCGCCGTAAGCCTTTTGGATTGCCGCCAGACTGCCGTGCTCGCTCACGCCTTCGACGGTCGTGATCTCCTGCTCCTGGCAACTCGCCGCCAGCAGCGTGCACGACATCATCGCGACACCCTCCACCAGCACGGTACACGCTCCGCAGGAAGACTCATCGCAACCGCGCTTGGAGCCGGTCAGCCCCAGATCCTGACGCAGCACGTCCAGCAACAATGCGCTGGGTTCAATGGCCAGTTCGTGAGTGCGACCGTTGATTTTGAGTTCGACGAGTTCTTTTTTCATAAAAGCAGCTTCTGGCTCCTGGTTGCTAGCTTCTAGCAAAACCGCGGGCTTCGCGGCTGGGCTAGTCGCTAGAGACTAGTAGCTAGAAGCCTCAGTACGTCGGCACTGTCCCATCCACCCGCCGCGACCAGGCATCGATGCCACCCCGCATAGACTGCGCTTTCTCGAATCCCTGTTGCCGCAGCCATGCGGTCACATTCATCGAGCGCACGCCGTGATGGCAAACCACCACGATGTGATCGTCCGGATCCAGTTCCTGATGCGCGCGGGATGGGATATCTCCCATCGGCACCAGCTTCGCTCCAGCCATGTGCGCCGCTTCAAACTCCCAAGGCTCGCGAACATCGAGCAGCGTGAACTCCTCGCCCTGATCCAGCTTGGCCTTCACTTCTTCGGGCGTAATCTCGTAGTCCATTCGTAAAGACGTGACGTCACGTTCCCCTAGGGCTGGATAGTTATTTCCCCACCCACTTCGGCGCGCGCTTTTCCATGAAGGCGCGAACGCCTTCCTGCGCGTCCGCCGTCTTCATCAACTCTTCCAGATAAATCTTCTCTGCCCGCGCCAGGCCCTTGTCGAAGTGCATCGCATCCCATGCGTAGAAGGCTTTCTTGGTTACCGCCAACGCCGCAGGACTCAGCCTGAGCAGTTCCTGCACGGTTTGCTCGACCGCGGCCGCGAGATCTTCATCGGCAACGGCGCGATTCGCCAGCCCCATCTCCGCTGCCTCGCTGCCGCCAATCGTCCTTCCGGTCAGAATCAATTCCGCGGCCCGTTTCTGCCCCACCAGCGCAGCCAGAGCCGTGCACGCCACCGGCGGATAACAGCCCAGCTTGATTTCTGGAAATCCCCACTGCGCCGAAGCGGTGGTGTAAACCACGTCGCAGACCATCGCCAGTCTCTGCGCCCCCGCCCAGGCAGTGCCCGTGCACAGCCGCAACCGTTACCTTCTTGCTGGCAACCAGGGCCCGAATCACCGCGTGGAACTTGAGCAGCATTGCCTCGACCTTGTCGGGAGTGTGCGCCGCCACATCGACGCCCGCCGAGAAGGCCCTGCCCTCGCCGCTCAGCACGACGACAGAGACATCCGAACGCGCCTCGATCTCCCCCAGCGCCTGCGCCAACTCCTCCATCATCGCAATGTCGATGACATTCAGCGGCGCATGACGCAGTACAATCCGCGCCACCGGAGAACTGATCTCCAGCATGAGCCGGGCGAGTTTGGATTCCACGGCTGTCGTCATCGAGATTCCTCTGTGCCTCCGTGGTGAGAGCGATTCGCGCTACAGATTGATCGCCGACTTCCTGACCTCGCCGATGCTCGCCAGCGGATCGCGCGCGCCGGTCTTCTCGGCAATCCATTTCTTCTCGGTGCCGATGATCTCCAGCAGCAACTTCTTGTCTTCGGCAGACGGCATGTACTCTTTCAGGTGTTCTCATAGGCGCGATCGTCGAGCTGCTTCGCCCGTCTGCGCGTGGAACTTCTGCCCCGCCCAGCGCCCGATCTCGCGATTAAACTTGATGTGCGGCGCATATAGCTTCGGTTGTCCTGGCTTCAACGCGCCGTTGAAACGCTCAATCAGGCCCGCCACTTCGTCGCGATAGAGATTTCGGTTGTAATCGTTCAAATCGTCCAGGTCCGGGGCGTGCTCGTTCTTGGGCTCGTCATACCTTCCCTTAACGCCCCACACGTAGGCCCAGTGCGCCGACGAAGAATGGTCGGTGCCGAAGAGATCGTAAGAACTCGAGATCCATTTGTTGAGATACTTCTGAATCAGCCAGCCCGGTATTACGCCAGCTTCCACGATGCGCCGCAGGCCGTCGTTGCCCGTGCCCATGTGGAACGCCTCTTCGCGCAGCATGTACGACATCGACCGTCCCAGCGGGGCGAACGCCGAGTACTTCAGCATTTGCAACTGGAACTTTCCGTCACGATCGACGAAGTCGGTGTAGGTGAAGAAGTCCATCCAGTTGTCGACATCGACGTTGAATGCGCCCAGCAGCCGCTTGTTCTCAAAGGCGCGGCGCTCCAGCATTTTCTGCGCCTCAACCTTTCCCGAGTAGCCGAAGTGATCGACCAGCAGCGCGCACATCTGCCAGCCATGGCGCATTTCCTCAATCATGACGCGCGTGATGGCTCGGCGATCCCAGTCGGTCGGAGCATTTTCCAGAAGATTGCGCTGCTGCTCGACGCTGGCGAACTCGGTGTCGCCCTGATAAACGATCATATTCATCAACGCGTCACGCATCTGCTGCGTGGGAATCTGGCGCAGGTTCTCCCACTTGCGCCGGCCCTTGTACGAGCCGAATTCGATTTCCTCGGTATCGATCGCACCATAGAGCGTGTCGAAATGAAAGGCCTCGATGTCCGCCGTGTTGACGCCAATGTCTTTGCGCCAATCGTTGAACATGCCTTCCCAATCACTGAAGGTTCCGATTTTTGCTACTTTGCCTGGCATAATCTCATTCCTCGTTCCTTAACTCTGTTGAGCGATCGGACTACGGTACCAGGTACTGGGTACTACTTCGCCTTAAAAACCGCCGGCCGCTTCTCCACATAAGCTGCCAGAGCCTTCCTTCGCGTCTTCACTCTGGAAGAGAATCTGCTGATTCTCGCGCTCCACCGCCAGCGCCGACTCCATGGGAATCTCCCAGCCGGTCTGCACCGCGCGCTTGATCCGTCCCACGGCCTTGGCAGCCTTGTTCGGAGGACAGAACTGCTTGGCATACTCCATCATGTTTTCCATGAAGCCATCGCGCTCGTAGATGTCGTTGATGATGCCGAGCTCCTGCGCTTCCTCAAACGAGAATGTATTGCCCGTGACCATCAGCTCGATCGCTTTGCTCTTGCCCACCAGCCGCGAGAGCCGCTGCGTGCCACCGGTGCCCGGAAGCACGCCCAGGTTCACTTCCGGCAGGCCGATCTTGCCCGCATCCTTGCGTGCGATGCGAATGTCGGCAGCCATCGCGATTTCCAGCCCACCGCCCACGCAGTGGCCGTTGATCGCCGCGATCACCAGCTTGGGCGTGTGCTCCAGGCGCAGCAGCATTTCGTTGGCGTGCAGGCAGAAGTAATACTTGAAGGTCGGATCGACGCTCGAAAGCATCTTGATATTGGCGCCGGCGGAGAAGAACTTGTCGCCAGCCCCGGTCAGCAAAATCACGTAGACATCATTGTCCATGCGCGCGCGCAGGATCGCCTCATCGAGCTGCCGGTTCATCTCGTAGGTGTAGGTATTGGCCGGCGGATCGCACATCTCGATCACGCGCTACGCCGCCATCCCTGCGGTAGTTGACAAGCTGCTTAGCGGTTTCGCCGGTCGCCGGCTGCATTGTAGTCGCCATGTTTGTAGCTCCTTGTAGATCTCAATTTACTTTGTCATTCCATTATCTCTTTGTCATTCCGAGCGAAGCGAGGAATCTGCTTTCGTCGGCACTCATCACCAGCCCACCTCAGCGCCCGTCTTTGCGCGCCCTGATACCCGTCATCACGCCGCGCAGAAAGATCTCGCTCATCTCGCTTGCCAGTTGTTCGGCGTCAGCATCGACCCTGGAGTTATGCCAGGTATAGATCCAATTCATCATGCCGAACAGGCTGAGCACAGCGATGCGCGTCGAGAACTGCAATCCCCGCTCGCTCTTCAGTTCATCCAGCAAGCCCACGCAGATTCTGTAGTATTCGCGCTTGATGGCCGCCACTTCCGAGGCAAATCCGTTCTTCAGCGCTTCCGCCTCGTGCGACAGCACTTTCATACTCGCAGGATTGGCCAGGAAATATTCCAGATGATTCAGAATGAAGATGCGGATCCGCTGTTCCGGATCGCTCACGCCCTCCAGCCGCGATTTCAACCGCCGCACGATGGTGGAGAACGTGTGTTTCTGGATCAGGAAGAGCAGCCGCTCCTTGGACTCGAAATAGTAATAAAGCCCCGCCAGCGACATACCGCTGGCACGCGAAAGATCGCGCATCGAAGCGCCTTCGTATCCCTTCTTGCAGAATACGTCGGTAGCGTGGTCGAGAATCTCAGCCAGCCGCCGGTCAAAGCGCGTGGCCGGCACGGGTACAGCCCGCTGCCGCTGCGTTGAGACTCGTGACGCTGTCGGGGGGCTCGCCATAATTCCAGAGAGATAATCGTCTAATTCGAACGTTCGTTCGAATCCAGTATACGGGAACCCGGCCTTCGGTCACAAGTCCTGCGATTCCTTACTCTTAGTTCCTTACATCCGCCAGCAAGCGCTCGATCTCACTCTTCTCTTCGCCCGTGAGCGGCAGCAGCGGCAGCCGCGGCGCCCCCCCAAAGTAGCCATTGAAGTCCATGCCGTACTTCACCCCGGGGATTCCGAGTTCTCCCACCAATCGTTGCGCCGCACCGGCAATGCGCCCCTGCTTCAGCCGCGCCAATTCAGCATCGCCCTCTTTCCACGCCGCATAAATCTCGAAGCACGACGTGGGCGCAACACAGGCAAAGGCAAGAATCGCGCCAGCCGCTCCAACATCAAGCGACGGATGCAGCTTCTGCGCCGCCCCAACCAGGACCTGAAATCCAGCTTCCTTCTGCCGGGTTTTCATCTTGCCCACCATCGTGACTGCCGCCGAGGAAGGTTTCGCCAAAGACGAAGACGAACCCGCTAATGCCGCAACCTGCACCAGCTCTCCGCCGTCTGCACTGGAGTCCGCGGCTGCAGCCGCCAGCATGCGCGGCGTAACCGCCTCAAACGTCTCGGTTACGGTGACGCTGCGCTGGATGTGCCGCGTCCCTTCCACCATCTCGCGAACCTTCTCCACATCGCCACTCGATTCCTTGATCCCGATCAGGTTCGGATGTTCCGCCAGTTCGATCACCAGTTCGGCGGGAATGTCATAGCCCGTAGCCTGCGGAAAGTTGTAAATGATCACCGGCAGCGGCGAGCGATCAGCTACCGTACGGTAAAACGCCAGAATGCTCGCCGCCTCCATCTGCTTCTTGTAGTAGTGTGGCGTCCGCACCATGGCGATGTCGTAGCCCATCTCAGCGGCATATTCTGTAAGCCGCAGCGTCTCGATCGCCGACTCGATCCCCGTACCCGCAATCAGCACTTTGTTCGGCGCCGCCGCTTCGCGCGCCGATTTCAGCACGTCGCGCCGCTCCTGGTCGGAAAGTAGAATGGCCTCGCCGGTCGAACCCAGTACCACAATGCCAGCGCAGGGCGTGCGCGAATAGCGCTCAACATTGCTCTCGAGCTTTTTGAAGTACACATTACCGTCGGGATAAAACGGAGTGGTAATAGGAGGAAAAATACCGTGAAGCAACATAGGGCACCTCGCGCACTAATTATTACACGCGAAACGCAGCGCGTCGTCGGCTCTACCGGCTCTTGACCGCGCGTTCCGCGTGCAACTGCTGCAGAGCTCGTATATTCAGTTCGCCGCGCTGCAGCGCCGCGATCCCTTCCGCCGCCGCTCGCGCCGCCGAGAGCGTGGTAATAGTGGGAATGTGCGCCATCACTGCGGCGCGCCGGATCGCCTTTTCGTCGAACCACGGCTCCAGTCCGGTGGGCGTGTTGACGATCAGATGAATGCGCTGGCCCTTGATGAGGTCCACCACATTTGGACGCCCCTCTTTTACCTTGTACACACGCTCGACGTTCATCCCGGCAGCTTCGATCACATCCCCCGTACCTGAGGTAGCAACCAGTTTGAAGCCCATCTCCACAAACTTGCGCGCGAGCTCCGCGACCTGGCGTTTATCGTGCTCCGTGACACTGAGGAACACCGTCCCCTGCGTCGGCAGCTTCTGGCCTGCAGCCAGCTGGGCCTTGGCAAAAGCTTCTCCGAAGCTGTCGCCCACGCCCATCACCTCGCCGGTGGATTTCATCTCCGGCCCCAGCACCGTGTCCACGCCGGGAAACTTGCTCCAGGGGAACACCGGCGACTTCACGTAGTAACAGCTTCCTGTGTCGAGGTCGGTGCGCCGGTCAATGTTTTCCGGCAGGAATTCGCGCAGCTTGCGGCCGGTCATCAGCCGCGCAGCGATCTTCGCCAGCGGAACGCCCGTAGCCTTGGAGACGTAGGGAACCGTGCGCGAGGCCCGCGGGTTCACTTCCAGCACGTAAACTTTGCCGCCCTCCGCTCCATTACCCGACCCACCGCCACCGCGCGGGATGGCAAACTGTATATTCATCAGCCCCACCACTTTCAGCGCCCTCGCCAGCTTGAAGGTGTAATCGCGCATGCGGTCCATCAGCGGCTTCTGTATATCCACCGCGGGCAGCACGCACGAAGAATCGCCGGAGTGAATGCCGGCCTCTTCGATGTGCTGCATGATTCCCCCAATCACCACGTCTTCGCCGTCAGAGAGCGCATCAACATCCACTTCAATCGCGTCTTCGAGGAAGTGATCGATCAGCACTGGGCGATCGTGCGAGTACTCGACTGCCTCCTTCATGTACCGCAGCACCGATTCCTCGTCATACGCGATCACCATGGCGCGCCCGCCTAGCACGTAAGAAGGCCGCACCACCACGGGATATCCCACGCGCTTTGCTCCTTCGATGGCCTCCTCAAGCGAAGTCGCCATCACTCCGGCAGCCTGCGGAATGTTCAGTTCTTCCAGCAGTTTGTTGAAATGCTTGCGATCCTCGGCCAGATCAATCGACTCCGGAGACGTACCAATAATGTTTACGCCCGCGGCCTTGAGCGGCAACGCGAGGTTCAGCGGGGTCTGCCCGCCAAACTGCACAATCACTCCGCACGCCGCGCCCTTCGAGGTCTCGTGCTGGTAAATCGCCCAGACATCTTCGAAAGTCAGGGGCTCGAAGTAAAGCCGGTCGCTGGTGTCGTAGTCGGTCGAGACCGTCTCAGGATTGCAATTGATCATGATGGTCTCGTAGCCGTCTTCGTGAAGCGCAAAAGAAGCGTGACAGCAGCAGTAGTCAAACTCAATTCCCTGCCCAATGCGGTTCGGCCCGCTTCCTAAAATGATGATCTTCTTCTTATCGGTCGGCGCGGCTTCATCTTCGTCCTCATAAGTCGAGTAAAGATACGGCGTGAAGCTTTCAAATTCCGCCGCGCACGTGTCCACGCGCTTGTACACGGGCATCACGCCGTGTTTCTTGCGCAGGTGCCGCACTTTCTCTTGCCCCTCCAGCCGCCATACGCTGGCCAGCCGGCCGTCGGAAAATCCCATGCGCTTGGCCTCGCGCAGCACCGCGGTGGGAATCGACTCCATCGGGTGTTTCTCCAGCTCAAGCTGCATGTCGTTAATCTCTTTGAGCTGATAAAGAAACCACGGATCCATCGAGGTCATCTTCGCGACCTGCTTCACCGTCTGCCCCTGCCGCAGGGCGTACTGCACGTAGGCCAGGCGTTCCGGATGCGGCGTCACCAGCCGTTGCGTCAGGATCTTGGGCTCGATCTTCCCACCCCCAACGCGCTTTCCGGTATCGAGCGAGCGAACGCCCTTCATCAGCGCTTCTTTGAAGGTGCGGCCGATCGCCATCACTTCGCCGACCGACTTCATCTGCACCCCAAGGTTCTCGTCGGCTCCAGGAAACTTCTCAAACTGCCACTTCGGAATCTTCACCACCACGTAGTCGAGCGTTGGCTCGAAGCACGCCGGCGTCTTGCGCGTGATGTCGTTCGGAATCTCGTCCAGCGTATAGCCCACCGCAAGTTTCGCGGCGATCTTCGCAATCGGGAAGCCCGTGGCTTTCGAAGCTAGCGCCGATGAGCGCGACACCCGGGGATTCATCTCAATCACCACCATGCGCCCGGTTTCCGGATTCACCGCGAACTGAATGTTCGATCCGCCCGTATCCACGCCAATCTCGCGAATCACCGCAATCGCGGCATCACGCATCGCCTGGTACTCTCGGTCGGTGAGCGTCTGCGCCGGAGCCACCGTGATCGAATCTCCGGTGTGCACGCCCATGGGATCGAAGTTCTCGATCGAACAAATGATGATGACGTTGTCCTTCGTGTCGCGCATCACCTCGAGTTCGAATTCCTTCCATCCCAGCACTGACTCTTCAATCAGCGCCTCGTGCACGGGAGACATATCCAAACCGCGCGTAAGTACCTCGACCAGCTCTTCCCGATTGAAAGCAATGCCGCCCCCGGTACCGCCCAGGGTGAACGAAGGCCGCACGATGACAGGAAAACCAATCTTTCCGGCGAACTCCAGCCCGTCTTTCGTGCTGTTGACCAGCGCCGACTTCGGCACGTCGAGCCCGATCCTCTGCATCGCGTCTTTGAAGAACAGACGATCTTCGGCCTTCTTGATAGCCTCCACGTTCGCGCCAATCAGAATTACGTCGTATTTTTCCAGCACGCCGCCGTCGGAAAGTTCAATCGCAAGGTTGAGCGCGGTTTGCCCGCCCACGGTCGGCAACACGGCAAAACCCGCGCCCGGCGACAGTTCCCGCTCGATGCGGATAATCTCTTCCAGGTACTCGAGGGTGAGCGGCTCAATGTAAGTGCGGTCCGCAACCTCCGGGTCGGTCATAATGGTCGCCGGATTGGAGTTGGCCAGCACCACCTGATAGCCCTCAGACTTAAGCGCCTTGCAAGCCTGCGTGCCGGAGTAATCAAACTCCGCCGACTGCCCAATCACAATGGGCCCAGAGCCAAGAATCAGAATCTTCGAGATGTCAGTACGTTTGGGCATTGGTTATTGAATGGGTCAACCCGCGAACGGTTGGTCGGTCGGATTCGCTTGCAGGACGACACTGATCTCGCAGTCTCGCCCTTGGTCGCACGCTACCTTCACGGGCTGCCTAAAACCGCGATTCGGAGCGGCCAAGAAGCGGTACCTGCCAGCTTCTACCGCTCCGAGATCAAAATGGCCCTCGTCGTTCGTAGAGCCGACACGGTACAAGACAAACTTGTCTTTTTCGCCCGCCGTTCTCAAAATAATCTTCGAATCCGCAAGTGGTGCTCCCGTTGGATCCTTCAACTGTCCTGACACGCGCAGCCTTTCCTTGAGTTCAAAGTTAGGGCGGACGATCTCTTCACTGCACGGAATCTGATCAGGCCGTATTACCTTCTGGCCCAACGCGGCGATCGCGAAGAACAACATCATCGCGGCGATCGTCGTTGCCACGCCAATCCCCAGTCGTTCGCTGGCTCGCGCATTCACCCTTTCCACTCCTCCATCATCGCCACGAACTCCTTGAACAGATAATGCGAATCATGCGGCCCGGGCGCAGCTTCCGGATGATACTGCACGCTGAACAGCGGCAAATTCCGATGCCGCAGTCCTTCCAAAGTCGAATCGTTCAGATCCATGTGGGTCAGCTCAACTTCACTCTCCGGCAGCGAGTCCGGATCTACCGCAAAGTTGTGGTTGTGCGCCGTGATCTCGATCTTCCCGCTCTTCAATTGCTTCACTGGATGATTCCCGCCGTGATGTCCAAACTTCAGCTTGAAGGTCTTCCCGCCCAGCGCAATGCCGACGAGTTGATGTCCCAGACAAATACCAAAAATCGGCATTCTTCCCATCAGCCGCCGAATGCTGTCCACGGCATAGGTACAAGGCTCGGGATCGCCCGGGCCATTGGACAGAAACACCCCATCGGGTTTCAACGCCATCACATCTTCTGGCAGAGTCTGCGCCGGAACTACCGTAACGCGGCAGCCCTCACCGCGTAACTTACGTAGAATGTTCTGCTTAATACCGAAATCATAAGCCACCACATGAAAACGCGCCGGCTCATCCTTCACTCCCACCTGCGCCACCGGCTCGTGCGAGCGCTCGCCCACCTCCCACACATAGGGGCCCTTGGTGCTCACCACTTTTGCCAAGTCCGTCCCGTCCATCTTCGGAATCGAATTCGCCTTGGCCACCAGCTTTTCCACGTCGCTCTCTATGGTCGAGACCACACCGCGCATCACCCCATGGTCGCGCAGATGCCGCACCAGCGCCCGCGTGTCGATGTCGGACAGCACCGGCACCTTGAACTGTTCCAGGTACTCGTCGGTCACCTGCTGCGAGCGCCAGTTCGAGCTCACTTTCGAAAACTCGCGCACGATCAGTCCTTCGATCCACGGACGCGTGGCTTCATTGTCTTCCTGATTGGTACCGTAATTGCCGATTTGAGGATTGGTCAGGACAACAATCTGCCCTGAATAGGATGGGTCGGTGAAGATTTCCTGGTATCCGGTAATGGAAGTATTAAAAACGACTTCGCCGTAGCATTCGCCTTTGGCGCCGTAGCCTTTGCCTCGGAAGACTCGCCCGTCTTCCAGCGCAAGGATAGCCTGCATTCTCGCTCCGGGGTGTGGATTTTAGAGATTTTATCAGGGATTGCTGCAGCGGCCAAGCACGGAACTCGACCGGGGTGTGGAAATCTCGCGAATCCCAGGAAAAGTTCACTCCTCGGGGAATCACTTCCCAACTGCTGCCAAGATGTAGTCCGTCAGCAGCTTCTCGGTTTGCTCGTGCATGCCACGCGTGCTGTAGTTCGTGCTGGTAATGACGGCCACCAAGTCGAGGCTGGGAAACACGATAACTTTATTCCCGCCGTTGCCGCTCATGTAAAACGCGGGATAGCTCTTGTCTGCAGATTTGAACGATTTTAGCCACCAGAGATAGCCGTACTCTGTATCGTCGTCGATACGAGCGTGGGGCTGGGTCGACGTTCGTACCCACGCTTCGTCAACAATGCGCCTTCCTTGCCAGGTTCCCCCGTTTAGATAAAGTTGCGCAATCTTTAGTAGGTCGCGGCTGCTTAACCGCAGTCCCCCGCCGGTCTGAGGAATGTTCAACGGGGAGTAGACCCACTGCGCATCGCTGATTCCCAGGGGTCCGAACAGCTTGTCCTGCCCGTAGCGGTCGCTGCGAACGCCCGTGGCCTTCTGCAGCACTTCGCTCAGCGTGAATACCCCGCCCGTGCAATAGCTGAAATATCTTCCGTAGGGTGGCGGCTCGACCTGCTCTCCCACATGCATTCTGCCGCGAATCGGCAGATCGAGGATGAACTGCACCCAGTCTTCGACGACGTACATACGCTCCTCGTTGCCGCGCGAGGCATCATTCCAGTCATCGCATTCCAGCGGCGACGACATCGTCAGGAAGTCTTCCACCGTGATTTTGTCCTTCCGGGGATCAGGGTTCTGCAGTCTGCGTGCGTGCTCGGGCAGTAATTGCAGTACGCGCGCATCGACCCCACTCAGCTTCTTTTCCTCAATGGCGATACCAATCAGCACATCGGTGATGCTCTTGGTCGCGGAGCGGGTATCGCGCAAAGAATTCGCATCGCCGTCGAAGTAGGCCTCATAAACCAACTTCCCATGCCGAGCGATCAACACGCTGCCAATCTTTGTGAAATCCCCGGCGCGGATTGCGCTCGACATGGCGGAGAGCACTTTGGTCGATACGCCGGCCGACTCCAAGGTCGCTGTGGACCATCCATCATTCTGGTTCCCCGGAGCAACACCGCCAGCCTGAGGGCCGGCCAATAGCGTGTTCCACGGGGAGGCAACCAACAAGCCGACGGCGATCAGGGTTGTCGCGCGCATGCGAAAGATCCTCCACGCTTTGAGACGGATGAATTAAAGAAAAGGTAGGAACGCATTCCCGCAATGGCTCAGAACACGAACGGAACAAACCGCTTCGTCCGGCTCATGTATTCCTGATAGCGGCTGCCGAGGTTTGCCTGAAGGGCCTGTTCTTCGACTCGTACGCGGTACAGGTACGCTGCCGCTCCTGTAAAGGTGATGATCAACACGCTCATCCAGTTGGTCAGGGCCAATCCCGTTCCAAGGTACATCAGCATCCCGCCGGTGTAGGACGGATGCCGCACCCAATGGTACACACCCTGCTCAATCACCGGCTGATCCGACGATGCCTTCACGTCGCCGGTGAAATGTTTCCCCAGCATGCGCCAGCAGTGTCGCCGCAGCAATGAGCCACACAGCAACATAGTCAGCCCAGCCAAAAACCAGGCCTTCTGTCCCCGGGTGATTGCGAAAGCCTGAAACCCCGCAACTACAAAGGCGCCGATCGAGCCAATCGACCCGGCCAACTTGATCAAGGCCATTGATCCACGATCAGTCTTTTCGCTCTGCGCCGGACGCCAACGCGCGAGCAATGCGTATTCTGGGACATAGGCAAACAGAAAGACGGCCCAGAACAACCAGCAATAAGGCGAGGTGTAGGCCAGCGACCTCATCGTGAACCTTAGCCTCCCTGGCTGTTCAGAGATGAAGGTGTAAGGCTTACGCTGTCAGGAAAGTTATGGGAACAAATCTTCATGTAGAACAGCATCGGTGCCGTGCTCTACCGCACCCTGCCCAGCTTATCCATAGGCCAGTACCCAAACACAGCCTTCCCGTAAATATAACTCTGGTTCACCGGACCGAAGTCCCGGCTGTCATTCGACATCGACCGGTGATCACCCAGCACGAAGTAGCACTCCGGCGGCACCACGGTCTCCGGATAAGAGCGCGAGTCGGCATAGGCGGGCGGAACGTAATCCTCATTTACCGCCTCACCATTCACATACACCTGCCCGCCATCGATGCGGATGCGGTCCCCGGCCGCACCGATCACGCGCTTGATGTAGCTCTTCGAGGGATCGCGCGGATAACGGAACACCACAATATCTCCCCGCGAAATCGGTTCCAGCCGGTAGACGAACTTATTGACAAAGATTCGCTCCTGGTCTTCGAGCGATGGCATCATGCTCGTGCCCTCCACCTTCACCGGCTGGTAGATGAAAACGATGATGAACGCCGAGATCGCCAGCGAGAGAAACAGGTCACGCAGCCACACTCCTAAGACCGGACGCAGCCGCACCCCAGGGTTGGATCCCGCCTGGTTCGGCCGGAAAATGTGACGGTGCCTGCCGGTTCCCTACTTCGGTGCTTGGCCTGTCGGGCATGCGAATTTCTATTGTATACAGATCGCGTGCCCCCCGGCAGCGAGTTGTACCAACCGAATCCCGGCAGGCAATGGAGTACTCCCATACTCACCAATCAGGTCGAAAGCGGGTTAGAATAGCTCAATCTTAGGAGACGTGCATGACGCCCAGCCGCCTTTTTCAAAATAAATACGTACACCGCGCCCTAACCCTCGTTTTTCTCCTGACCATGACCCTGACTACCTCGGCGCAATGGCCCGCTCAGCAAGACGAAGGCGGCATTCCCGCCTACAACGCCGGCTCCGCCGCCCAAGGGCACCAAACTCCCAGCCATCCTCACCAAGGCCGATCTCTGGGGAGCGGACGCGCAGTACCCCTACCAGACCCATGCCTACGAGCTGGCGGCGAAGATTCCCGGACCGTGCTCCACCAGCAACCGTGTTATTGCTACTGCGACCGGATGGGCCACAACAGCCTGCACAGTTGCTACGAAAACACGCACGGAGCCCAGTGCGCCACCTGCCTGAAGGAGCTCTACTACTCCTACCAGCAGCACCAGAGGGGCAAGACCGCCTCACAGATTCGCGCCGCCATCATCAGAGGTGATTGGAAGCTGATCGATCTACAATCGGCCGCCACGCTCAACTAAACTTCTAGTACCTAGTACCCGGTGCCCAGAAAACCGGCGCGCATTCTTCCCGTGTTTTACCAGGTACTGGGTACTAGGTACTGCCAGCGCAATTGCCCTACACCCACTCTTTGAGTGATACTTGTATGTCGGCTATTCGAATTTTGAAGGCCAAGGAGTCCCCATTAAGACGAGCGCAGGAAAAATTCTCCATATGGCTCAGAAGGCTACCCCCAAGAAGTCATCCATCGCGGACGACCCGCGCATCACCCAGGCCCTGCAGAATTACGAAGCCGGGCTGCGCGCCTTGCAAGAGCACAAGTTCGAGAAGGCCAAACCTCTGTTCCAGAAGGTGCTCGCCGGCGCCAGCAAGGAGCTGACCGACCGGGCTGCCATCCATCTCAGCATCTGCAACCAACACCTCGAGCGCTCCACCGCCCAGCAGTTCAAGAGCGTCGAAGAGCACTACGACTATGCCGTTTCCCTCATGAACGTCGGCGACTACGTCACTGCCCGCGAGCACATCGAAAAGCTCCTTAAGCAGGCGCCCAAGACTGATTTCGTCACTTACGGCCTAGCTGCTCTCGATTGCCTCACCGGTCACGTCGAAGATTCTCTGAAGCACCTGGATGAGGCGCTTCGCTTGAATCCCAGCCTGCGCTACCAGGCGCGCAATGACTCCGATTTCCACAACCTGGCCGAAGACCCTCGCTTTACCGAGCTGTTGTACCCGGATCCCGCTGCCGACCCTTCTTCGCCGGAAGGCTCCTTCCGGGAAGACGAGTCGCTCTAGACAGGCATACGAGATTCTCGTGGAAACCAGAATCGCAGATCTGCTGTCGATGGAGAAGGCCACGCGCGAGCGTGGCCTCCGCGTAGTCGCCATCGGCGGCGGCACCGGCCTCTCCACTCTGCTCAAAGGACTCAAACGCTTCGCTCTCACCCCGGCAGAAATGGCCATGGCTCAGCCCGGTACGCCCATCATCCGGGATCTTTGCGCCGTGGTTACCGTCAGTGACGACGGCGGTTCCAGCGGCCGTCTGCGCAAAGAACTCAACATGCTTCCTCCCGGCGACATCCGCAACTGTATCGTCGCCCTCAGCGAGGATGAGGCTCTGCTCTCCCAGCTCTTCCGCCATCGCTTCGAGAAAGGCTCCGGCCTAGAGGGTCACAGCTTCGGCAATCTCTTTCTGGCCGCACTGACTTCAATCACCCATGACTTCTCCGAAGCCGTGCGCCTTTCTTCGGAAATTCTGGTCACTCGCGGCCACATTTATCCCGCCACCACTTCCAATATCGAACTGGAAGCGCTGATGGAGGATGGCACTCGCGTCCGCGGAGAAACTAAGATCACCGCCAGCAAAGGCCGCATCCAGGAACTCTTTCTCGTTCCGCCCAACGTCGACCCCATGCCCCAGACGCTCGACGCTATTGCCCGCGCCGATATCATCAGCATCGGTCCCGGCTCGCTGTTCACCAGCCTCATCCCCAACCTGCTCGTGCACAGCATTGCCGATGCCATCGTCAACTCCCCGGCCACCAAGGTTTACATCTGCAACCTGATGACTCAGGCCAACGAGAGTCTGGGCCTTACCGCCGCCGATCACATCCGCGCTCTCAATCGCCACGCCCGCCGCCAGATCTTCGACTATGCACTGATCAATCGCACGCCCGTTTCTGATGAACTCAAAACCAAATACGCCCTCGAGGGTGCATGCCAGATCGTCGCCGATCTCGATGCCATCGAGGCTTTGGGTGTAATCCCGGTTCTGGGAGACTACCTGGAAGAAGCTGGCGTAGCCCGCCACAACACCGCCCGCGTCGCCAGCGACCTGGTGCAACTTACAACCCAAGCCAGGGGTTCCGAGCGCAAGGGCCGGTCCGCCGGAAAACCTTGAACTTACGCGCGCCCCTTTTCTTCCTTTCCTGCGCCCGCCGCACTCGCTAGAATGTCCAGATATGAAGTCGGTAAGCATGAGCATAAGGATGATAAGAATCAGGATAGCGACGTGGACGATTGCGGGCCTGTTATCGGCCTTCGCGCTTCTCGGTCCCGCCGCCGCCCAGCGGAACCCGGACGATGAACCTACCGCAAGCCTGAAGTTTCTCGTTGTCAAAGACGACAACGGCAAGCCGATTCGCAGTGCGGCCGTCATCATGCACCCCGTTAGCCCTCACGGCAAGCAGAGCCGGGGCGGACTCGAACTCAAAACCGACGCCGAGGGCAGGACCAGCTTTGACGGCGTTCCCTACGGCACACTGCGCGTGCAGGTGCTGGCTTCCGGATTCCAGACCTTCGGTGAGGACTATGAGATCGACAAGGCTAAGATGGACTTCACCATCAAGCTGAAACGCCCGCAAGGCCAGTACTCCATTTACCAGGACCACCCCGAGGAGAAAAAGGACGACAAGACCCCGCCTCCTGATCCCAACGCCAAGCCGCAATAAATGGTTTGAGATCGTCTGGGGCTGTATCTAGAGGGTGACTGCCGGTAGAATCTTGCGCATGAACTATCTTCTCAAGACCGAACCCACCGTATACTCTTTTGCCGACCTCCAGCGCGAAAACACCACGATCTGGGACGGCGTCACCAATCCCGTCGCACTCAAGAACCTGCGCGCCATGAAGCCCGGCGACCAGCTAATCATTTATCACACCGGAGATGAGAAGAGCGCGATTGGAACCGCGACGGTGGTATCGGTGGACGCCAGCGACCCCAGGAATCCTCAGGTGAAGATCAAGGTTGGCAAGCCGCTCGCTAAACCAGTGACGCTCGCCGAGGTGAAGGCGAATAAACTCTTTGCCGATTCCCCGCTGGTACGGCAAGGACGACTGAGCGTCGTCCCCTTGACCGACGCCCAGCACAGGCATCTCACCGGCAATTGAGGGCGATCCGCAGCCAGACGCTTCAGTGCGCCTTGGCGTCTCGCCGGATCAACGCGTGATCGACAAAGAAACCGATTCCCACCGCCAGCGGAATCACGCCGAACGTGGCCGCGATCATCGCATCAGGCTCGGCGCGCCCGATAAGAACGAAAGTCGCGATGTAGCCGAGCGCCCCAGCGACCAGCAGAATTCCAGACCTCCGCGAACGCGCTGCCTCTGAGAGTTCCGGTTGCATCGGCACATCTACGCCGCGCGCGATCGCCGCCAACCGTTCCTCGCTTCGCAGCTTACGCACCCGGAAAAACGTGTACAGGGCTGCCATCGGGATTCCAAGCGACATCACCACCGCCGCCAGTCCCACAATGTTTCCGTCCATAAAAAGCCTCCTGACCTTCGATCCAGCGCTGATCTCATCACAGCGCTTCCCCACTAGTTACGAGCGCGGGCGGAAAAAGTTCAACGATTTTACGAGTTGTTACCGGCTTACAAATCTTTGCAAATCTCCGTCTGTTCCCCTAGCAACCCAGGCTTACACTTGTGGTTCTTATGCAACTGGCGGGTCAAACAATCGAATCTGGAAGGGATTCCACCAAAATGCGGCCTGAAGCGGTGCGGACGAGACTGTTCCCGTGGTCCTGGCCGCGCCTGGAGTACCTCACCGCCTGCCTCGCTGCATTGCTGCTCGCAGCTCCCTTGCGCGCGCAGGACGTGCAAGAAAAGGTCGACGTCGAAGACCTTTCCCGCAACTTCGTCGTGCATCTGCCCAAGGGCTACGACGCGCAGCAGCGCTATCCGGTCGTTATTCTTCTGCCCGGTCAAAACCAGGACGCCGAAGAGATGGCTCGCCTCACGCACTTTAATCAGCTCGCCGATAAGGACGGTATTATCGCGGTCTATCCCATAGCCACGCGCGGACGCTGGAATATAGGAGTGCGGCCAGAGCAGTCATCGGCGGCAACGCCGAGGCGCGGCTATGGACATCACGGAGGGATGGGCGGCGGAGGTTACCCCGGAGGAGGCTACCCGGGTGGTGGCGGCGGCTATCCCGGCGGCGGGGCGGAGGGTATCCCGGGGGCGGGCAGAGCGGAGGACAGAATCCCGACGATAACCGGAATAAGCCAGAGCCCGCAGATGACGTTGCCTTTCTCAACCAGATGCTGGATCAGCTCACCACGAAGTACTCGCTGGACACTCACCGCATTTATGCCACCGGCTTGGGTGATGGCGGCTTTATGGCGCTGCGGATGGGCTGCACCATGGCCGATCGCGTCGCCGCCGTTGCCCCGGTGGGCGCGGCTCTACCTAAGACGATGATCTGCCTCCCGTCGCGTCCCGTGCCTGCACTTTTCATAGCCGGCACGGAAGATCCCGCCGTTCCCTACGGAGGGGGCACCTACAAGCCAGGCCAGTTTCACGTACTCTCCGCCGAAGAGAGCGCCAAAACCTGGGCCCGGTTCGATCGCTGCAACGAAAAACCAGCTCAAGACAAACTCGCACCCTTACAGAAGGGCGGCAAGGAAACTAAAACCTTTACTTTCAGTGCTTGCCAGGACAACGCTCAAGTAGCGCTCTACGCCGTCAAAGACGCCGGCAACACCTGGCCCGGCGGCGAGCAGTACATGAGCGAAAAACAGGTTGGCAAAACCAGCGACGCCCTCAACGCCAACGAAACCATCTGGAGCTTCCTGTCCACGAAGAAGATCGCAGGCGACAGCGCACAAAAGTAGCGTCCCCTCACTCCAGATTCGGGTGCGAACCAGGATAAAACTTGGCAATCATCCGTCCCGTCATCAGTCCGCCTTCATATTCCGGAATAATTACCTCGTCCGCCCCCGAATTCCGCATAGCCTGCGCGTAACGCGATTGCCCGGCCCGCGTAATGATGCGCGCCTTCGGGTTCAGCGCCTTCGCCGTCACCGTGATGTAAAGATTGTCCGCGTCGTTGTCGATCACAATGCACACCCCCCGCGCCTGCTCAATCCCCGCCGACTGCAGCACGTCATGCCGTTTGGCATCGCCCTGAATCGTCAGAACTTTGTCTTTCAACAGCTCGCGGCACAAACCCTCGTTCGTCTCGATCAGCACAAAAGGAATCTTCAGGCGGTTGAGCTGATCCACCACCGTCCGGCCCACCTGCCCGTAGCCGCAAATGATGAAGTGATCGCGAAGTTTTTCGATGCTGACGTCGTTCACCATGGTTCTCCAGGCCTCCATCCCTTGCCGGTTGAAGATCGTAACCGCCACCCGCTCCGCCACCCAGATCTGAAACCCAAACACTCCGATGTACACAAAGAGCGAGAACAGCTTGGTCGCATTGTGCACCCGCTTGGCATCAATCGCGTGCGGCTGAATCATCCAGAACAGCGCATCCTGCCAGTTCAGTCCCTCCAGCCGCCGGTACACCAGCACACACATCAGGCTGAATCCGGCAAAGACCACCAACGGCAGCCATAACCGGCGCAAAAACAGCAGCACGATTCGGACCATGGGGCAGAGATACTATCGCAAGTCTATCCGCACTACAACCGGAATGCAGATGCGCCAAAGTCGATTGCCGGAATCGCTTTCTTGAATTCCTTTAGGAAACAAGAAAACCCACCCTCCGCAAGCATCATGCCGAAGGTGGGCTTCACTTACCTAATGAGTTTAGCCAAGGCACGGCGTGCAGTCGTGCCGTCAATCCTCACTGGAATAGATTCAAAGTGTTGGTAGCATCGTCCACGTAGTACAGACCTTCGCCCGGCACATGTACCAATCCGAACAAGGCCCCGCTTCCCGGCGGAGTGCCTGAGCTGTCCAATAGGGTCTTAAAAACCTGATCACCATTGGGCGTGGTTACAACCAGGAAACCATCGTCCCCGTTTGCGGTCAGGATATTGCCGTCCTGCGAGACCGTCAGGCCGAGAGGATCGTTAAGGCTGCCGCCCTGGGTGACGATAGCGCCGCTTCCAGCCGAGGTGTCGCGAAATACGGGATCCGGAATGGCCGTGATGCGATTGTTGAGACTGTCGGCCACGTAAAGCAGGTCTGCGTTAGCGCTGAGGCCCACGCCGGTCGGACCGATCACTAGCGCGTTGGGATCAGTTCGCTCCGAGAAGCCCGACCCTATTACTGTGATCGACTGCAATTCGGGCGTCTTCCCATTAAGTCCGGTAAGCGTCAACCGCGTCACAGTTCCCCCATGAACCACCTTCCCGCCAGCTGCCACGGTTCCGTTCAGCACGTTGGTGACGAACAAATCCGCGCTGCCTCCTGCATCCAAAGCGGTCATATCCCACGGACCATTAATGAGCGAACCATAGAACGTCTCCACAACCTTGCCGCTACTGTTGAGCACCAGCAAACACCCTGCCCGCGCCGTCGCCGAGGTGCCGTCGATGGTAGGCAAGCTGCCTACGATCACCCACCCGCTTCGCAAGACCGACAAGGCGGTGGTCAAACCAACTCCGCCCGGGCAAGGTCCCGGCAATTTGTGGGCGTCGATTTGGGCAAACAGACTGGCCGTACCATCCGGCGCAATCTGCACAATGGTGGTGCCCGTACCCTGAAGGTTGTAGCTGTTGTTGAAGTTGCTGACCAGAATGTTTCCTTGAATCAGAGATCCGGTGCTCCGCGGCACGAGCACGATGCCATATGGGTTCACATCCCCGTTCGCCGGGATCGTGGATGCAACCACGCTGATGCCGGCGGCGGCGTTGCTATGATTCTGCTGGGCATAAGCGGAGTGGCCTGCAGCGACCAGCGACAGTGCAACAACACAAGTTTTGACTCTGTCAAACAGTCTCATGAGAATTCTCCTGTAGTTGAGCTTTGGACGAAGCAGAACGGCGCTGCGGAACCGCCGGGCTGCGAGAGCAAGTAGTGTGGGGTGGATCAGAGAGGAGATTGTCAGGGGATTGTCAGCGGGTTGTTAATTTCATGTCATTTGAGGCGCGGCGATAACCGCTGTTCCCGCCGACTCAGCGAATCAACTGCCGCAACTCGCGCCGCAGAATCTTACCCGAGGCCGTCTTGGGGACGACCTCCACAAAATGCACTTCTCGCGGCTGTTTGTAGTGGGTCAAACGGTCGCCTACGAATGCGCACAACTCTTCTTCCATCTTCTTGCAAGTCGTAAACCCCTCGCGCAAGGCAATGAACGCCACCGGAATCTCGCCCGCCGCCGCATCGGGCCGCCCCACCACGCCGCACTCCCGCACCGCCGGATGCTCCAGCAGCACCGCCTCCACCTCCGCCGGCGCCACCGGGAATCCTTTGTACTTGATCATCTCCTTGCGCCGGTCCACCACGCGGTAAAAACCCTCGCCGTCCCGAGTCACAATGTCGCCCGACCAATACCATCCATCGCGCAGCACGGCCGCCGTCGCTTCCGGCTCTTTCCAGTAACCTTGCATGAATTGCGGACCGCGCATCACCAGCTCTCCCGGCTCGCCCTCAGGAACTTCCGCCGCATTACCCGCCGAAGTAGCCAGATTCGCCGCCCCAATCACCCGGCACTCCGTCCGCGCCAGCGGATGCCCAATCGAATCCGGCCGGTACAGTTCGGGCTCCAGATAACCGACGTGCGTCACCGGCGAAGCTTCCGTCATGCCATATCCCTGACACACCAGAATGCCGGTCAGCGCCGTGAATCTTCGCGGCAGGTCCGGCGCCAGCGGCGCCGCCCCGGACTTCACCCAGTGCAACTTGTGATTCTTCGGAAACTGTCCCGCCTCCGCCGCCAGGCACAACGCATTCATCGCCGGAGGCACCAGCGGCATCATGGTGATCAGTTCCTCCGTCAGTAGCGAGGTCAGTTGTTCCACGTTGAAGCGCGGCATCAGCACCAGCGTCGCCCCCAGAATCAGCGCCGGGTTAAGCATCACATTCAACCCATAAATGTGATACAGCGGCAGGAAGCAAAGAATGTTGTCATCGGAGTTCAGCGGAGTCGCGCGCGTCCCCAGAAACTGATAAACGTTCGCGACCAGGTTGTAATGCGAAAGCATCACACCCTTGGGCAGTCCCGTCGTGCCGCTCGAATAAGGCAGCGCCGCCAGGGTTTTCTCCGATCCTTGCTCGGCCTCGGGCAGGGCATCGCGCTCACCGGCTTCAACAGATGCGAGAACGGCTCGCTTCCGCTTCCATGCTCTCGCGTGCAAAACACTCGCCGCAAATTCGGCAACCCCGCAAGATTGATGCCAGCAATATTCGGCCCATCGGTGATCAGCAACGCCGCGCCCGAATTCCCCAACTGATACCGCACTTCCCGCTCGCGATAGCTCGGATTCAGCAGCGTCGGAATCCCTCCGGCCAACGTCGCCGCATGATAAACGGCGCAAAACTCCCATGAATTGCAAAGAAAAATAGCGACCACTTCTCCCGGCTTCAAACCAGCCGCAACCAACCCGCGCGCCAGCGCTTCCACCGTCTCTCCATATTCCGCATAGCTGAGGCGCCGCCCGCTAGAAGTATCCACGAGAGCGGTTTTCTGCGGGTGTGACGGCACGACGCCAGAACCGCATCGTGCACAAAGACGTTGCCGGGATCGGCGTACAGCTGGGTGCGCAACATGGGCGGGGATGATTGTAGCGGAAAGCCCCAGGATTCGGCTGGTCGCGAAGGGTCAAACTGGCAGTCATCTCCCGCCCAGCGCTTACTTGTGTGATGTCGATATTAACCGGGAGAATTGGGCCCTGCCAGGAAGCCGCCATCGAGCACCAGGGATTGGCCGGTCATGAAAGAGGCGCGGTCCGAGCACATCCACACCACGGCTTCCGCGACTTCCATCGGCGTTCCAAAACGGCCTATGGGATGGAGCCCGAGCGTAGGGCTTTCGCATCTCGGGCTCGCCGAACAGATCGCTCGCCCATGGGCGTTTCGATCACCGCAGGACATACGACGTTTATCCGGATGCCGTGGCGCGCGGTTTCGAGCGCGGCGGATTTGGTCAGCCCCATCACGCCGTGCTTGCTCGCGCAATAGGTCGCGAACCCAGGCCACCCATCAGGCCTGCGACGGACGCCATGTTGACGATGGCGCCGCCACCGCCTTGCTTGAGCATCTGCTGGATTTCGTACTTCAGGCAAAGCCAGGCGCCTTTGAGATTGATGTCGATGGTGCGGTCCCAGTCTTCTTCGGGTTGCTCGACGATCGGGAGAAGGTTGCCCTCGATCCCGGCATTATTGAACGCGATATCCAGGCGGCCAAACTTCTCCACCGTTTTGCGGACGAGCGCCTGAACTTCCGCAGCGATCGCGATACGTCGGTCTTCACAAACAGGCCATCGCCACCGGCGGCACGGACCAGGTCGATGGTTTCCTTTCCTTCCACTTCGCGCCGGCCGGCGACCACCACTTTGACTCCGGCCTTCGCAAAGAGTACGGCAGCCTCACGGCCAATACCCGACGTCCCGCCGGTCACAATCCCAACTTTGCCGCGCAATTCTATTGTCATGATTTCTCCACGAATCGGTTCACACTCGAATCAGCTCTGCATCGGATCCACTGGGATGCCGCCGCGAGATCGTTGGAGCAGACACTTTCGCCCACCCAATCGGCATGACCGTGTCAGCGGGAACACGTGTGTGTCTCGGAATAGACAACAGGACCTGGGGGAAACCAAAGTCCTAGCTCGCCAGCTTGCGCAGAAATTCCCGCTCGTCCATGCGGTACTTGAAGGCTTTCCGCCCGTCGATGAACACGACCGGCACCTCGTCATTGAACTGCCGCCGCAGTTCGCTGTCGCTATCCACATCCACTTCCTGCCAGGTGAAACCGCCGCGGCGCGAGAGCTTCGTAAGGCTCTCCTTCACCACTTCGCAAAGGTGACAACCCTTGCGCGAGTAAACCACGACCTGGCGGGACTCCGGCACGGCAGGATTGTAGCCTTCCCCCGAGTGCCGATTCCACTGGGAAATTGCATAGAATGGAAATGAAAAGAGGTAGAATTCCGCCATGCACACCGATCGCAACGACAAGATCCCGACAAGCCTCTGCGCGGCAAGACCTGCCTCATCACCGGCGCCGCCCGCCGTCTCGGACGCGCCTCCGCCCTCGCTCTCGCCCAGGCCGGCGCCGATGTCGCCATCACTTTTCGCACTTCCGCCCGCGACGCGCAGCACACCGTCGTCGACCTCACCAGCCTCGGCGTGCGCGCCTTCGCCCTGCACTGCGACATCACCGACGAAGCCAGCGTCAAGTCCATGATGAAAGAGGCCGGACGCGAACTCGGCCGCATCGACATCCTGGTCAACAACGCCGCCAACTACGCCACCGCCGACTTCGAACGCCTCACCGTCCGCCAGTGGGACGCCATGTTCGCCTCCAACACCCGCGGACCATTCCTGGTCTCGCGCGAAGCCTTGAAGTGGATGCGCCGAAAACCGACCGGATCGAAGACGGTCAGAAACAATCGAAGCCAAAATCATTAACATGGGCTCGCTCGGCGGCCTGCGTCCCTGGGCCACGCACGCCCATTACTGCTCCTCCAAAGCCGCCCTGCACATGCTCACCAAGGTCATGGCAAAAGCTCTCGCGCCTGAGATCGCCGTCAACGCCGTCGCGCCCGGCATGATCGATCTCGGCGAGAAGTCCGCCGCCGCGTTCATGCGCCGCATGGCCAAGCAGACCCCAATGCTGCGCAATGGCAGGGGAGATGAGATCGCCGCGGCAGTCCTGTTCTTCGCCACCGCCCCGCAATTCATCACCGGTCAGATTCTCGCCGTGGATGGAGGACATCGGCCTCTGACTGTGTCTTGAAAGGGCGCGGCTTCAAGCCGCGCCGTCGAAAGGATCCCACAAAGATCAACAGCGCGCTTTTAGCCGCCGTATCCCGACCTCAACCCTCCGCCGAAGTCGGATCAATCATCCGCTTCACTTCCGAAACCCGATTCGCCGGAAACCCGCCCTGCTTGGCATGTTCCCGCACCATCGCCTCATTGGGAGCGATGTACACGCAGTAAATCTTGTCCTCGGTGACATAGCTCTCGAGCCACTGAATCTGCGGCCCCAGGTTCTTCAGCACGCTGCAGGATTTCTGCGAAATCGCCAGAATCTGTTCCGGGGTCAAACTTCCCGCCCCGGGGATCTCGCGCTCAATAACGTATTTTGGCATCGTCTTTTCCTTCGCGGTTGAATGTTCCACTGCGCGCTGCATCTACATTGTGCCCGAAAATCCTACGCAGGACCACAGAAATAGCCACTTGATCCCGAAGGTGCCATCCACTTCTGTACCACAGTCCCGCTCAAGGTATATTGGGGCGAATGAAGAAATCCAGGAAACCACCTCCCAGTTCGAAGAGGTCTGCCGCCCGACGCTTCTTCCCGAGCTCACGATCCCGCGGCGAATCCCCCCGCGTCGCCGTCGCCATCATGGCCGCAGGCAAAGGCACGCGGCTCAAGTCGCAGCTTGCCAAAGTTCTGCATGAAGTCGGCGGCAAGCCGCTGTTGACCCACGTGATCGCCGCCGCCACGCGCGTCGTTCCGCCAGCCGACGTCTTCGCCATCATCGGTCACGAAGCCGAGCGCGTCCGCTCCGCCGTCGCACACACCGGCGTCAACTTCGTCCTGCAGGCCGAGCAGCGCGGCACCGGCCACGCCCTCATGGTCGCGCAGCCGGCGCTCTCCACCTACGACCACGTCATCGTTCTCTCCGGCGACGCACCCCAGATCACGCCCCAGACCATCGCCCAGCCTGCTGAATTTCCACCTCGACCAGCAGGCCGCCATGACCTTGCTCAGCGCCGACCTCGACCAATCCCACCGGCTACGGCCGCGTCATTCGCAAAAGCGCCCGCAGCGCCGAAGTCGAAGCCATCGTCGAAGAAAAATCCGCCAGCCCCGCCCAGAAAGCAATTCACGAGATCAACGCCGGCTTCTACGTCTTCGCCCTGCCCGCAATTGCTCTCTCACATCGAGAAGCTCTCCACCGCCAACCCTCACGGCGAGTACTACCTCACCGACATGGCCGGGGTCCTGCGCCACGCCAGGCAGCGCGTCGTAGTCTGGAAAACCGAAAACTCCAGCGAAGTTCTCGGCGCCAACACCCTCGCCGAACTGGCGGCCATCGACCATCAGATCCGCATGCACAAGTGCCAGCAGCTCATGGCCGAAGGCGTCACCATCTTCTATCCCGCCACCTGCGTGATCGATGACGATGTCGAAATCGCCCCTGACACCGTGATCGAACCCTCCGTGCAGATTCTCGGCCGATCGCACATCGGCGCCGCCTGCCACATCAGCTCGTACTCCGTGATTCGCAACTCCGAAGTCGGCTCCGGCGTCCTCATTCGTCCGGGCTGCATTCTCGAGGAAGCCCACATCGGCCCCAGCGCCGTCCTCGGCCCCTATTCCCATCTGCGCCCCGGCAGCGACATCGGAGAAGGCGCGCACGTCGGCAATTTTGTCGAGACCAAGAAGATCAAGCTGGGCAAGGGATCCAAGGCCAACCACCTCACCTATCTCGGCGACGCCGAAATCGGCGCCGGCGTCAACATCGGCGCCGGAACCATCACCTGCAACTACGACGGCGCCCAGAAGCACACAACCATAATCGGCGACGGAGCCTTCATCGGCAGCGACAGCACCCTGGTCGCGCCCGTCCGCGTAGGCAAGGGCGCCTACGTCGGCGCCGCGTCCTGCATCACCAGCAACGTCCCCGAAGACGCGCTCGCCGTCGGCCGCGCCCGCCAGGTCGTGAAGGAAGGCTGGGCCCGCGAGAAACGCGCCGCAAGAAAACCAAAGTAGATTCACCAGGGAGACACGGAGAAGAAAAAGCCTTAGAAAAAAGCCAGCCCAAAAGGAAAAAGCACCAAGACCCGGTTCTTCTCCGTGTCTCAGTGCCTGAGCCTGCCCTGAGCGAAGCCGAAGGGTGGTAGATTTGGTCGCTGTTAGTGCGAAATCGCCGCAAACAACGGCGAATGCATCAGCGACTGAAACTGCGCGTCGCTGTCCTTGAAGTGCACCATAAACTTTGTCGCCGTCGGAATCGACCGTAGCCTTATCCATGGCCGCCTTTTCAACCGGCGAGGCGCTGCTTTTCTTGTACATGATGACCGCCTTCATCATCACGGCTAGCGTCCCCGCAGTGATCGAGTCCGAAGTCACGACCGTCAGATCGAAATTCACGCCGCTCGAAAAGTCCATGGTGTAGTACGAACCCAGCACCCGCTTCTTGACCGTCTCGTAGTCGGCGATCTTGGCCGCATCGCCCAGCGCCGACCGCATCATATTCTGCGAACCCTGCTGGTCCAGAATGCTCCAGAAAGCCGCCGCATCCACGTTCGACATCATGTCCGACATGGTCGAGTTCGTATCGAGACTCAGGATCTCTCCATCGCGCGTATCCAGCGCCAGCTTCACCGCCGAAGAGCTCGCCGAACAGCAGCGTGCTGTCGTCGAGAAAAGTCATCACCAAGCCGCCATCCATAGGGTAAAGATTCGAGGTGTGGTACTTCGTGGCCTTGATCTTCTGCAGGGTCATCTTCTTGAGCACGGCCTTCATGTTGAAGGGCCCGCTGGCGATAAAGACCACCTTGATCCCCTGCTTGGCGGTGCGGAACGAGGGAAGCGCAAGCGTGTCGATATCTTTGTCAGGATTGATCCCCACACCCTTGAGCGCCCCCTCAAACTCCTTCACGTTTTCCTGCGAATCCATGAGTTGTGCCTTCAGGGCGGTCGCTGTCGGCGAGTCCCTCAGCGCCCGGTAATCCACTGAAATCAACTGCTGCAGATCTGCGGGAACCACAGCCCGCGCCGACGAATTCAGCGGCATGGCATTCGCCATGCCCACGAAAAGCACAGCGAGCATTACCAAAGTCAGACAAGCCTTCACGGTTTTCATAACGGCCTCGGTCCTCACAAAAGTTTCCCTAAACACTGAACTCCAAAACATAATGAACGGGAGTCTCCCTGCGTCTTGCAACTTAGATGCGAGTTCAAGCCTTCCCGTTACCTGGTCGTCTCATTCTAAGTCATCGCACCAGTTCCCTGCTCGGCCAAAGGTGCTAGCCCAGTGATCAATTTGGGACGCCATGTCCCCAAGCAGAGTAATTGCGCTATCCAGAATGCGCAAATAGCTGTAAGATGCTCTCTGTCCGCTACCGTCACCGCTCCCACGCAGCTCGTTTCTGGGCGCCGAGAAATCAGGAAACTATCTGAAAATCCTCCTGTACAACCCCGACAACGGGGTCACGCGCAATTTCATGCCTCACCTCTGGATGTTCCTGCTGCAGTCTCTAACCCCTCCCGGCCACGAAGTTGTACTCATCGATGGCAACGCTCAACCGATGGACGAAGCCGGAATCGCGCTCTACGTCCGCGAACAGAAAATTGATCTGGTCGGCATCGGCGCCATGACCCGCATGATCGCCAAGGCCTATCGCATGGCCGACGCGGTACGCGCCGCAGGCGTGCCCGTGGTCATGGGCGGACCTCACGTCACGGAAATGGCGGACGAAGCTCTGGGCCGCGATGGCGGACCCCGCCACGCCGACGCCGTCGCTCTCGGCGAAGCCGACGACACCTGGCCGCGCATCGTCGAGGACGCCGCCCGCGGCGAGCTCAAAGATATTTACGCGCCCGTCGATGCCGCAGGCAAAGAGCTCAAGCCGTCACTCAAACAATATCCCGTCATTCCCTGGGACACCATCGATCTCCACCAGTTCAATCTCGTCCCCATTCCGCAAAGCATTGGCTGCAGAAGATCGGCGAGGGCTGGGGAACATTCCGCATCGTTCCCGTCGAGTCCGGACGTGGTTGTCCCTACGGCTGTGAGTTCTGCACCGTCACCGGATTCTTCGGCGACTCCATCCGCTTTCGCACCAACGAAAGCGTCGTCAACGAACTCCTGCTGCTCAAGGCGCGAGCCCGCAAAGAACGTGGACAAATCGCCGTCTTCTTTATCGACGACAATTTCGCCATCAACCTCAAGCGCACCAAGTCCCTGCTTCGCGACATCATCGCCGCCGGCGCGCAAGTCAACTGGGTCGCCCAGATCAGCGCCAATCTTCTGCGCGATCAGGAACTCGTCGACCTCATCTCCGCCTCCGGCGGAAAGTGGGTCTTCATCGGCATGGAGTCGATCGATCCCGCTAACTTGAAGGACGTCAACAAAGGCTTCAACAAGCCCGAAGAGTACGCCGCCGTGCTCCAGCGTCTGGCGCAGCGCAACGTCTATGCCATCACTTCATTCATCTTCGGCATGGATAACGACACCGTGGGCGCGGCCGAGCGCACCCTCGAGCAGGTGCGGACCTGGCCGCCAGGCTTGCCGATTTTCGGCCTGCTCACTCCCTTGCCCGGCACTCCGCTTTATAAACGTCTCGACGTCGCCGGCCGCCTAACCCGGCCCAAGCACTGGCAGGAGTTCATTCCCTTCGCCATGGCTCACACTCCACTCAAGATGACCATCGACGAAGCCCACGCCGAAGTGAACTACGGCTGGTCCCATGCCTACGGCCCAGAAGCCATCGCACAAGCCGTCGACTCGCTCGACGACCAACCGCTCGGCTACCGCGTCAACATCTTCATCGCGCGCGTCTGCTTCCGCGGAATCTACTTCCCCATGCTCGGCCGCTTTGCCTGGTGGAAAGTAATCTCGGAGAACCGTAAGACCATCTTCAAACTCGCCAAGCAAGGGTTCGAGGCCTGGGCGGGATCTCGCGCCAAACCTGAACCCGCCCCGGCGACCAGCGCCGGAGACTAGGGCGCGCGGGCCGCGGGGACGCGCGGTTTATAAAGCTTTGCGCTGATCGGAAGACTTTGCGAATCGGGAAGGGCACGACTTCAGTCGTGCCAACTTCTTGCAGAATCGCGCGTCTTTAGCCGCTGAGGTGAGCCCTCGACTTGAGCCCGCGACACACTGTTCCCCTTCTTCAACCCTCAGTCATCATCGGGATCGGTAGGCGGCCGCTTGTCGTTCAGGAAGTAGTCCGCTTCAGGCGGCGCAGCAATGGTCTGAAATGAGATCGGCGTCTGGCTGAAGTTGAAACAGTCGGAGAGATCGTCGGCAGGCGCGTCCGCGTAGCCGAGCGACGGCAGATTAAAGTTCGTCTCGATAAACTTCAAAATACTTCCAAAGTCATGATTGACATGCGAGATATAGGCTGGCTTGGCGTAGGGCGAAATCACAATCATCGGCACCCGGAATCCGTAGACATACC
Organism: uncultured Acidobacteriaceae bacterium; assembly: GCA_963770235.1. GTDB lineage: Bacteria > Acidobacteriota > Terriglobia > Terriglobales > Acidobacteriaceae > Sulfotelmatobacter. Next base: position 410,530 of record CAVYOW010000001.1, read on the forward strand.
CGCAACCCCACTGGGCGCAGTTCACCAGCACTTCCGGCGGCGGCACATGGTCGTACCATCCTCCCCAGTCGTCCCAGGCAAGGATGATGGCCGTGTTCGACCAGTACGGGCTGTTGCCGATCGCGTTGACGATCGAAGTCACCTAGGACGGACCCGACCCGTCGTTGCTCTCGGCGTGGTCGGATTCCAGTCCGTTCGGAATCACCCAGCTCACCGTGGCAAGTTTGCCGTCTGGCAATGTCCGTCAACACCGGCGCAGAGTTCTGGGGAGAAGCCAGCACCACGTTGTTGGTCCAATCCGCTCCCGTGCACACTCCCCCGCTGGGGGCACTCGGTCCGCACATGTGCTCGATCGCGTTGGGGGCCGTCCAGATCGATCCCGCCGATGGCGCGTAATAGCGCCAGCTAATGTCTGCAGTGTTCAGCAGATCGGTCAGCGTGGGATGGTCAAAGCACGGGTAAGTCGGCGTTTCAACCCCCGCAGGATCGATCAGGTCAACGAATTCGGCAGCGGGAGCCGTGCAGCCGGTGTTGCTGTTGGCGTTCTTTACCCCAGCCGGGTTCTCCGCCTCGAATAGGTTGCTGCCCTTCGACGGCGCCGATGTTCCCGAAATGATGAACTGGTGCGCCGGCATGCTCGGCCCCTGGTTGGTCTGGAACATGTGATCGGCGAACGTGTATGTCTGGGCCATTGTGAGGTATGGCTGAACGTCCGCCGGAATCACGTACATGAACTGCGGGTTCGCGGGTGGAGGGCAGCCAGCGGTTCCCGTTGTGCAGAAATAGGGGATCAGGTCAGCGCCGTTCATCTGACATACCCCGGACGCGCTCAGGTCGCACATTTCCACGAAAGCACTGTGGGCGTGGCTCAGATCGTAGTTGTCCGGGCTCGAGCCGGCCGTGCCCAGGTCGATAGGGCTTAGCGTGATGGTCGCGCCTGTCGAGTCCGTTCCGCCGCTGGCGATGTCGTACTGGGAAGCAGTCGGGTTTGTGCTGCACGCACTGCTGTTGCCATACGGCGGAATGCACAATCCCTGAAACAGGTTGTCGGGAGTGCGGTTCTCCTGGAAGATGATTACGACGTGCTGGATCTTCGAAACTGGCGGCGGGACTGTGACCGTGATGGTGGTCGTGCTGCTTCCGCTGCAGCCGTTAAGGCTCAACAGAACCCCGGCGATACAAAGCAGCAGAATCGAGACGGATAACAGTGCTAGACGACTCATCCAATGCCCCTTTTCGCGAAGCGGACGCGCAGTCCTTAGACCTTCAGCCATGAACCCGGCCGCGAAATTTTCCACTCGGCAACCGCAAAATTATTTCAGTCGGTATTCGTCCGTGGAGACTTAGCTTGCTATGTCTTCTTGCCCCGTCCCCAACCGATTCCTGGCCCGAAGTACGCCACCACCTCGATTAGCTGCTAATGACGTCCACCCTCTTCCGCACTCCCACCGAAAAAGCCCGATCCTTAATCGACGCCAGATTGATCTCCACATTAGCCAGCGCTCCGGTAATCGCCGCCCGTGCCAAAGCCTGCGCTGTAGTCAAGTCCGACTTCATATTAGGATTGCTGATAGCAAAAAGTCCCCCGGTAATCTCTGCCACTTCACGCGCCTTCTCGGCCACACCGAGCGGAACCCCGGTGGCCAGCTTCAGACTCGCTTCAATCAGCGCATCGCCATTACTCGGATCAGTCTTGGCCTGCTTGTAAGCCTTCATCACGGAATCGTAAGACTCAGCGTCCGCGTCGATGGCGGCCTTTAACTCCTCGCGTAGCAACCCCAACCGCCCAATCGCCGCACTCAGTTGCGACTCATATTGCAGGTACGCCTTCTTCCCGCGCGACATCGAAGCCACCATCACCGCCAGCCCCGCCGCCATCGCGCCCGCCGCCGCCGCTGCACTTCCGCCACCCGGCGTCGCCGTAGGCGCAGCCAGTTGCTCGATAAACGGCTCAACCCCAGCCCGCAATCCACCTACAGCCGTCTTCCCGCTCATCACCGCAGCCAGCCGGTTCTCCAAAATTAAAGACGAATCGAAGTTTTCCACCTGCAGAAACCACTCCGCCACCTGCTCCAGCGCCTTCTTCGGAATCAGTCCCACGATCTCGCTCGAGACCGGAGTCACGCCGTGCCGCGCCGCCTCCCGCTTCACCATTTCAAACACGCGATGCACCGGCGTCTGCTCAAAGTCCGTCAGATTCATCGAAACCTGCGCCAGCCCGCGCACCAGAAATCCCGCGCCCTTCACAAACCGCATCCCGCCGCTCGAGAACCGCACCGCCTTCGCCACTTTCTTCGCGATCTCGACATCCGGCGTGTTCAAAAACACGTTGTAAGCGATCAGAAACTTCCGCGCCCCCACCACGGTCGCGCCCGCCGTCGGATGCACCCGAGCCTCGCCGAAATCCGGCTTCCGCGCCGCATTCGTCGCGATCTCCGCCCGTATCCCTTCAAACTGTCCGCGCCGGATGTTCTCCAGGTTCTGCCGCTCCGGCGTCGCCGCCGCCGCTTCATACAAATAAACCGGAATCTGATACCGCTTCCAGATCTCCTCGCCCAACGTGCCGCGCCATCGCCACGCAATCTTCAATCGTCACTCCCTCGATCGGAATGAACGGTACCACATCCGCCGCCCCCATCCGCGGATGCGCCCCCTTATGCGCATTCAGATCAATCAATTCCGCAGCCTTCCCCACTCCGCGAATCGCCGCCTCCTGAATCGCCTCCCGCTCGCCCACCAGCGTAATCACGCACCGGTTGTGGTCCGCGTCCATCTCGCGGTCCAGCAGGTAGACGCCATCCACTTTCATGGCGTCAACAATGGCGTCGACTTTGGCCTTGTCGCGCCCTTCGGAGAAATTAGGAACGCATTCAACCAGCGTAGACATAAGTCAGAAGAATATCCGGGTTACAACCAACTTGTCATCCCGAGCGGAGAGTCGAAGGATCCCTATTCCTAAAGGGCGTCATCCCGAAGCCCCGCGCCTTCACCAGCGGTGCGAGGGATCTCCCGCGCATCGCAACTCGCGGTCCGCGAGTCACCCCACTACCGCCCCCTCCAGAATCTCCCCACCCCCACCCGCACCTGCACCGTATTCAGCCCCGGATTCGGCACCGCCAGCCCCGCATTCGAAATATGCAGGTAACGCAACTCCAAGCTCCAGTTATATTTCTCCCCGAGAATGTGAGTTCCCAGCGCCGCGCTCGGAGTGAAGTTCACAGTATTCGTGTAGGTAGGAACATCGTGATTGCTAAGAACAACTCCGCCGCCCAACTCCAAATACGGCGAAAGCCGCCCGTGCCGCTCGAAATTCCACTTCAGCCCCAGCGGATTGAATCCCGCTCCGTAAGCCGTATTCGCCGGCTGAAAGATCAGATACGCCGGCACCGCATCTGCCCGAGTGAATGAAGCAAGACTTCCCTGTGCAGCGCTTAAGTACGTTTGTCATCCTGGAGCCAAGCGTTTTTTGCTTCGCGAAGGACCCGGGCGAGCCGCGCGATGTGTCGCGTTCTTTGCGACAGAATAATCGCGCGTTCGGCTCGCTTCCTTATCGCCCGCTTCCATCCCAATCCGGAAGCGTCCGGCGGCATTACCGCCCCCTCCAGAACCTCCCCACCCCCACTCGCACCTGAACCGTGTTCAACCCCGGATTCGGGTTCGCCAGCCCCGCATTCGAAATATGCAGGTACCGCAACTCCACGCTCCAGTTATATTTCGCCCCCAGCACATGGGTCCCCAGCGCCGCCCCCGAAGTAAAGTTCACCGTGTTCGTATCCGTCGGCACGTTGTGATCTGTGAACAGCGTCCCTCCACTGAGTTCAAAATAGGGCGAGAGCCGCCCGCGCCGCACGAAATTCCACTTCAACCCAAACGGATTGAACCCCACTCCATAAGCCGTGTTCGCCGGCTGAAAAATCAGATACGCCGGCTCCGCATCCACCGCATACTCAAATCGCCCCCGCAAAAATCCCGGCAGATGCGCCCCGGTAATTACCCACCCATAGCGCAGCCCCGCGTCAAAGATTCCAGTCTGCGAAGTGCCACCCGGCACCGAGTGCCCGCCTCCAGCCCATATCTGCACCTCACGCCCATCTTCTTCGGGGCCCGGATCCGCCTGCCCGAAGCTCGAACTCGCGGCCGCGATCACAAAAAGGAATCCCAGAAAAGAAGAAACCAGAAAGGCACCGACCGGCCGATTCGTTCGCCCCATGGTGTAGGAGGGTGCCTCACCCGCGCCCTTTTTGCAAGGCCGCCCGTCTTGGGTTTACTGAGCACTGAGACCCGAAGACTGAGAACTGGTTTCCGCCCCTTGACAACCCCCGCACTCACCCTCTTATAATTAGCACTCGATAGGCGAGACTGCTAACAGCACTCCCTAACCCTTAACAATTCATAGGCTTACAGAACGTCAACCGTACTATCCAACCTTGAAAGGAGTTGCAACCATGGCTAAATTCAGCCCACTACATGACCGCATTCTGGTCCGTCGCGTGGAAGAAGCGTCCACCACCCGAGGCGGCATCATCATCCCCGACAGCGCCAAAGACAAGCCCCAGGAAGGCGAAGTAATCTCCACCGGCAAGGGACGCACCAACGATGAAGGCAAGACCTTCCCCCTGGCCGTTAAAGACGGCGACCGCATCCTGTTCGGCAAGTATTCCGGCACCGAAATCAAGATTGACGGCGAAGACTTCATCATCATGAAAGAAGAAGAAGTCCTCGGCATCCTGACCGGCGCCGCCAGTTCGGCTAAGAAAGAACTAGCCGGCGCCCGCAAGTAATCGCGGGAATAAGGCTTGTCATCCTGAGCGCGCCGTACGCGTTGTCATCCTGAGCGCGCACTTTGCGCGAAGGATCTCAATCTAATCCGCACTCTCCGTTCTCACGGTCGTAACTGAGAACTGAGAACCGAGAACTGAGAACTAGTTTCTCAAGAATTCATTTAGGAGAAAAAGCAATGGCAAAGCAAATCGTACACGGCGAAGAGTCCCGCCAGGCAATCCTGCGCGGCGTAAATCTTCTAGCCGACGCAGTAAAGGTCACACTCGGCCCCAAGGGCCGCAACGTGGTAATCGAAAAGAAATTCGGTTCACCCACCATCACCAAAGACGGCGTAACCGTAGCCAAAGAAATCGAACTCAAGGACGGCCTCGAAAACATGGGCGCCCAGATGGTTCGCGAAGTAGCCAGCAAGACCTCCGACGTAGCCGGCGACGGCACCACCACCGCAACAGTCCTGGCCCAAGCAATCTATCGCGAAGGCGTAAAGACAGTAGCAGCCGGCGCCAACCCAATGGCCATGAAACGCGGCATCGAGAAGGCCGTAGCCCTGGTCTGCGGACAGTTCGACAAGAAAACCGGCGAACGCGCCAAAGGCGAACTCGACAAGTTCTCCAAGCCCGTCTCCGGCGAAATGATCGCCCAGGTAGGCACGATAAGTGCGAATAACGATGACACTATTGGGCACATCATTGCTGAAGCTATGAAGAAGGTCGGCAAGGATGGCGTCATCACCGTTGAAGAGTCGAAGACGCTGGAGACGCAGTTGGAAGTGGTCGAGGGGATGCAGTTCGACCGCGGCTATCTGTCTCCTTACTTCGTTACCGATCCTGAGCGGATGGAAGTTGCACTCGAGAACTGCCTACATCCTGATCAACGAGAAGAAGATCAGCTCGATGAAGGATCTTCTTCCCTTGCTTGAGCAGATTGCTAAGGGCGGCAAGCCGTTGTTGATTATTGCTGAGGACGTTGAAGGCGAAGCACTCGCTACTCTCGTCGTCAACAAGCTGCGTGGAACGCTGCAAGTCGCGGCCGTCAAGGCTCCTGGCTTCGGCGATCGCCGCAAGGCTATGCTGCAGGATATCGCGATCCTCACCGGCGGCAAGGCCATCACCGAAGACCTGGGCATCAAGCTCGAGAACGTGCAGATCAGCGATCTCGGCCAGGTCAAGAAGCTCACCATCGACAAGGACAACACCACGCTGGTCGAAGGCAAGGGCAAGCACTCGGAGATCGAAGGCCGCGTGAAGGAAATTCGCAGCCAGATCGATAAGACCACCAGCGACTACGACCGCGAGAAGTTGCAGGAGCGGTTGGCCAAGCTGGTCGGTGGCGTAGCCGTCATTAAAGTCGGCGCCGCAACCGAGACCGAAATGAAGGAGAAGAAAGCCCGCGTCGAAGACGCCATGCATGCAACCCGCGCAGCCGTGGAAGAAGGCATTGTCCCCGGCGGCGGAGTGGCACTGGCGCGTTGCGTCGCGGCTCTCGACAAGCTGAAGCTCGAAGGGGATGAGCAGATCGGTGTCAACATCGTGAAGCGCGCCCTGCAAGAGCCGATGCGTCAGATCGTCGAGAACGCCGGCGAAGAAGGCGCGGTCGTCCTCGGCAAGGTGCTCGACAACAAGGACAGCAACTACGGCTTCAACGCCCTGACCAACGAGTATGAGGACCTGGTCAAGGCAGGCGTGCTCGATCCGACGAAGGTAGTGCGCACTGCACTCACCAACGCCGGCTCGATTGCGTCGTTGATGCTCACCACCGAAGCCCTGGTCGCGGAGATTCCGGAAAAGAAGGAAGCTCCCATGGCGGCGGCGGACACGGCGGCGGCGGCATGGAAGGCATGTACTAAGAACAGCTGCTAGCTTCTAGCTAGTAGCTTGGATCAAAGGCCCCGCTCGCGAGAGTGGGGCCTTTTTTCGGACTGATTCGGGAACCGGTGTAAGTTTTTTCTTAGAGATCTTTATCTGGGGTGCTGGCGCGTCGATCCGCTTCTCGTCATTCCTCTCTCGCGAGTCGTACGCGAACGCCAACTGAATCGCCCTCTGCACATCCCCGTGGTTGGCTCTCGTGGTCTCGACGTGTTCGAACTCACTCTTAACCATTTCCCACATCTTCGCGACCCGCTCTTTTGTGGAGTCTCTGTCGAACAGTGCCTCTGCCACTTTCAGCAGAATCTCCAGAGCCAGTCCACTACCGGGAAAGGCCAGCTTTGCGCCCATAATGCCCATGATCTTGGCTATTTTGTTGGGCAGATCTGGATCGTCGTCCTTCATGTATTGCTGGTCGAATGCGTCTAGAACGGCTTGTCGAATGGCCATGCTGGAATTCTAACGCGCTCGGCTTAGTAATCTCGTCGAAACCTGCCCTGCGCTGAGCTAACCCTGCCAAGCAATTGCCGTCTAACAGGTTGGGACCGCCAGGCCGCGGCCCGACGCAGCCAACATCCAATATTGCGACCCCTATCGAAAGGAACGACATTGGAAATGAAACGAATCCTATTGAGTGCTCTTTTGTTAAGCGGGATGATGCTGGCTGTCGCCCAGGTGAAGAAGGAAGACTTGGTCACTAAGAACACCAAGAGTCCGGGCGCCGAAACCAGCGTCACCATCGACGGCAAGAACCTTTGGATCTACTACCACGCCCCCTCCGTCAGGGGTCGCCAGATTTTCGGCGACGCCGGCGCGCTCGAGCCGTATGGCAACGTATGGCGTCTGGGCGCCGATTACGCCACGGTTCTGCACACCGACGCCGACCTCGACCTGAATGGGCTCGCCATTCCCAAGGGCGACTACGCCCTGTACGCCGACCTCGACAATGGCCAGTGGAAGCTGATCGTCAATAAAACCCTGATGGACGGCGCCCGCCACATCTGGGGCGTGGGGAAATCACCGGACGGTATTCGCGAGGGCGCCACCACCGATGATCCGGCCACCGAACTGGGCCGCGCTTCGCTCACCATGGGCAAGCCGTCGTCTCCGGTCGAAACCCTTAAGATCACGCTGTCGGGCGCCGGGGGCGCCAAGGGAAGACTGCTCATCGAATGGGAGAATGTGACGGCGTCGGCGCCGTTCACCGTGAAGTAGGGGGCTGGCCCAGCTTCGCTTTCCCGGCTTGTGCCGGTACGAAACCAGCTGCTCCACCCTTCGCGCTTATCGCAGCGCTGAACCGCCGCGCCACCCAAAACCGGCCGAGTTGCGCTCGAAGACAGCCGCGGGCCTGCCCTGAGCGAAGGCGAAGGGCGGCTGTCATGGCTCAGAATGGGTGCAAGGCCCTGATTTCGCCAGGCAATTAATAAACGGCGGCTTAGGGAATCTGGGGTATGATCAAGACATGCCCTACATCCTGGAACACCTTACCAGCCTTCGTCAGGAAATCACGGATTTACGGAACATGAACGCCCGCACTGCAGCCAGGAGCGCGGACAGCCAGATCGACCAATCAGCCGTGGAAATGCGCGCCAATCGCCTGCTTGAGATCAAGAAGGAATTGTCGCAGATGCTTAACCGTCCTGAGGATCCACGAGTCTGGTGGGAAAAGGGCGGGCGGCGGAATCGGGTCGCTTAGCGGCGGCTGAGAAGCTGAATAGGCCTCCTTCGGACTTCAGTCCGATGGGGGCTTTTGCTTTTGGAGCCTTGCGGTTAAGGCGCCAGCGTTTGTGCGGCGGTGGCAAGCGCGGCCGCGAGTCCGTCGGATTTTGGCGCGCCGCCCTGGGCCAGGTCCTTGCTGCCACCGCCGCGCCCGCCGAGCTTGGCCATGGTTTGCTTCAGCAGCGCTCCCATGTCGTGCGGCTGACCGGCAGACTGAGCGAAGACCAGCGCTGGCTGCGGAGACTCGGTGGCGAGCAGGGCGATTACGGGGGAAGATTGCCGGGTCAGTTTTTGGGCCAGCAGCTTGAGAAAGTTGAGGTCGCGGTCGGAGAAAGTGCGCACCACCAGCTTGCGGCCATGGCTTTCGGCAGTTTCCGCTAATAATGATAAGGCCTGCGCGGCGGCGAGTTCTTCCTGCGACTGCTCGCGTTGCTTGCGCAAAGAGCGGATCTCATCGAGAGCCTTGCGGGCTTGTTGCGGAACATCGTAGATGCCGGCGGAAAACAGCGCCGCGGTTTCGGTGAGGGTGGAGAAATCGCGGCGCGCGATGGAGACGGCACGCTGCCCGGCAACGAATTCGACGCGGTATCCCTGGCGAACTCTCTCGGTCTTGCGCAGCAGGATGGCGCCGATCTGTCCCGTGCTGCTCACGTGCGTTCCGCCGCACGCGGTGAGGTCCCAGTCGCGGATGTCGATGAGGCGCAGTTGGTCGCGTTCAGCAGGTGGAAGTTTGCGCAAGCCGAGCTTTTCTGCCTCGTCGCGCGTCACATAGCGCACCTCCACGGAACGATTCTCGATCGTGATCTCGTTGGCGACGCGCTCGGCGGATTCAACTTGATCCTTATTGAGCGAGGGCGTGTCGAGATCAATCGAACAGTAGTCCTCCGCCATGTGGAACGAGACGGTCGGCATATTGAAAAGCCGCACGAAAGCGGCGGAGAGGACGTGCTGGGCCGAGTGCTGCTGCATGTGGTCGCGGCGGCGGGCAGCGTCGATTTCGCCCCGAACGAGGGTTCCCGGCTGCACGTCTTTCAGAGGCGCTTCCAGGTAGTGGACGACTCGGCCGTCTTCGGCTTCGGAAACTTCGGTGACGTGGAGCCTCTCATCGCCGGAGACTAGCCAGCCAGTGTCGTGGATCTGGCCCCCGCTGGTTGGGTAGAACGCCGTGCGGTCGAGAACGAGCGCCGGCCGCGGGGTTTCGACCACCGAGCGCACTTCGGCGTCAAAATTGTAAAGGAAGGAATCGTGGTAGTAGAGTCGGTCGGTCATGCTTGCTTCAGCATAGAGATGGAACAAAGGGTTATCAAGTCAGTGCTCCCCTCGTAGACTCAACCGCCGTTCGACCAAGCCTTCGATGTTATCTTTGTTCCGTACAGCGTTCGGTGCGGTGTTTCGTGCGGTAGCGCCGGCCTCATTACATCTTATGGATGTTCTCCAAGAGCTTTTTGAGCAGCATTTCAACTCACCCGCGACCGAGGTAAAGCGGCTGCAAGGTCAACTCGGCGGCTCGGGGCGGAATATCATCCGGCTTTCCAATCAGCAGCAACGCGCAATCGGCATTGTGTACAACGTACGCGAGGAAAACGTCGCCTTCCTGGAGTTTTCCCGGCATTTTCGGAAGCACGGACTGCCCGTGCCGGAAATTTACGCGGAAGATTTGGACCGCGGCGCTTATCTCGAAGAAGATCTGGGCGACACTACGCTCTTCGAGTTTCTCTCGAAGCATCGGACGGGCGAGAACATTGCCCCCGACGTAGTGGAAGCCTATCGCAAAGTTGTGGGGGTGTTGCCGCGCTTTCAAATCGAAGCCGGACGCGACTTGAATTACAAGGTGTGCTACCCGCGCGGCAGCTTTGATCGACAATCGATCGCCTGGGACCTGAATTATTTCAAGTATTATTTTCTCCGGCTCGCCGGCATTGCCTTCAACGAGCAGGCGCTGGAAGACGACTTCGACCTCCTGACCAATTTCCTGCTCAGCGCTGACTGCGACTACTTTCTTTACCGCGACTTCCAGTCACGCAACGTCATGCTGCGCAACGGTCAGCCCTTCTTCCTCGACTACCAAGGCGGCCGCAAAGGCGCGCTGCAATATGACATCGCTTCCCTTCTCTACGATGCCAAAGCCGATCTGCCTCCCGAACTGCGCCAGCGTCTGCTCGATCTCTACATCGAAACGCTAGGCGGATTTGTCGACGTGAAGCGCGAGGCGTTCCTGCATTATTTCTACCCCTACGTCTACGTGCGAATCCTGCAGGCGTTGGGGGCATACGGCTTTCGTGGATTTTATGAGCGCAAGGCTCATTTTCTGCAGAGCGTGCCGTACGCGCTGAAGAACCTGCGCTGGCTGCTGCACAACGTGAAGCTGCCGATCGCGCTGCCCACTCTGACTGAAGCTTTCATCAGCATGTTGGCCTCGGAGAAACTGCAGGGCCTGGCTTCCGAAGCAGATGATCTGAAGGCCGGCAGCGAAGCCGTCAGCAACACGCAAGCTTCGGAGAAACTGCAGACCCTGGCCTCCGCAGGAGAGAACCTAACGGTGCGGATTTGGAGTTTCTCCTTTCACCAGGGGTGGCCGAAAGACGAGAGCGGAAACGGCGGCGGTTACGTCTTCGATGGGCGCGACTTGCCGAATCCAGGCCGCGAGGCGCGCTTCAAAAACCTCACTGGCAAGGATCCGTCGGTAATCGAATATCTCGATCAAGAGGAGAGCGTGCGTCAGTTTCTGGTGCTCGTAATGGAATTGGTGGATGCTCATGTGAGCAACTATCAGCTCCGCGGTTTCAAACACTTGATGGTGTCGTTCGGCTGCACTGGCGGCCAGCATCGTTCAGTTTATCTGGCGGAACAACTGGCAAAGCATTTGCGCGGCCGAGATGGAGTGGACGTGGTGGTGCGGCATCGAGAGTTGGAGAATCTTGCTGTTGGAACCTCAGCACAATGAAAGCGATGATTCTGGCCGCGGGCCTGGGCACGCGTCTAAGGCCGCTCACGGATAATCGTCCCAAGGCACTGGTGGAAGTCGGCGGCCGGACGCTGCTCGAGATCACAGTTTCCCGCTTGCGTGAATTTGGCGTTCGCGAGGTGATCATCAATGTCCATCACTTTGCCGATATGGTGGCCGATTACCTGAAAGCGAACCACAACTTCGACATGCGCATCGAAATCTCACGTGAGGAGGTCTTGCTCGACACTGGCGGCGGATTGAAAAAGGCTGCTCATTTCTTTCTAGAGAACTCCAGCCCCTGGGATGAGCCCTTCATTCTGCACAATGTCGATGTCATCAGCGCGATCGACCTGGGACGCATGGTGCAATTTCACGCCGAACGCCGAGCCCTGGCGACTCTCGCGGTGCAAGCCCGCAAGACTTCCCGATACCTGATGTTCGACCAGCAGCTTCGGCTGTGCGGACGGCGTTCCGGACAGGAGCAATCGCCTGAACTGGTTCGACCTGCTGGGCAAGTGCAGGCACTGGCCTTTTCCGGCATACACGTTATTTCGCCGCGTATTTTCAAGATGATGACCCAAGAAGGCGTTTTCTCCATCATCACCTCATACCTGCGCCTGGCTGCCGAGGGAGAAAATGTCGTTGGGTTTCGCGCCGATGAATATTATTGGCGTGATCTCGGCCGGGCGGAGAATGTAGCGCAGGCCGCTCAGGATTTCAAAGACAAATTGATTTCGTAAAGAACGAATCGACCGAGACAGACCCGGCAACCTCAGGGACAAAAGCCTGCGCAAAGCCTAACTCGCTATTATTCCAATCTCCGCCGAAAGCTGGCAGAATCGTCGGAATCGAATTCAGTTCGAGGTCCAGCGGCAAGCGCCACCTTGGAGGAACAATGACTCCGTCTCACTCTTTTCGATTCCCCAACGAAAGCGACTCCTACCGCAGCGCCCGCAATCAATTGCTGCAGGCAGAAATTGATCTGAGACGCCGCGTCGAGGAAGTTGCCGCTCTACGCCGCCAACTTCCCCTGGGCGGCGAGATATCGGAAGACTACATCTTCGAAGAGGGCCCAGCCGATCTCAACGCCCCGCCCACGGTCAGGCAGGTATCGCTCTCGCAACTATTTCAACCGGGCAAAGACACTCTTGCTCTCTACAGCTTCATGTTTGGACCAAAGATGAAAGCGGCGTGCCCAATGTGCAGCTCCATCATTGACGGCCTCAACGCCACTGTAATCCATGCCAGTCAGCGTATGAGTCTTGCCGTCGTGGCGAAGTCTCCGCTGGAAAGACTCCGCAGCTTCGCGCTCCATCGAGGATGGAGCCGCCTGCGTCTGCTTTCTTCCGCCGGCAACAATTACAACCGCGACTACTACGGCGAAAACGCCGAAGGAGGCCAACAGCCGTCGCTCAATGTCTTTGTTCGCCGCGGGGGGAAGGTCCAACACTTCTTCCATTCCGAGCTTCTGCTGGTTCCACCCGAGCCGGGACAGAACCAGCGCCATGTCGACATGATGTGGCCGCTTTGGAACCTGCTCGATTTCACTCCCGAAGGCCGGGGCACGGACTGGTATCCAGGTTTGACCTACCCTGAGCCCGGCAACAGATAACAAGCAGGCCCGGTCTCATTTTTCTTCTTTCATCGCCTTGCAGACCAGAGTGGTGTGCCCCGTTTTTGAATCGATCACGGTGTTCACGGGCAGGCAACTGCAAGTTACGGTGTTGGCATTCTCCTGCTTGAGCACTACACAGTGTTCGATGAGTTCGGCGGTGGGTGGCGGCAGCTGGCTGCGTAGGGGAGGCGGAGTCGCGGCAACCGGCGGCTTTTTCGCCGCGCAGCCGGCCAGAAGCAGGCAAAGTGCCAGCCCAGCTTCCCTCATGCTACTTTCCTCATGCTACGTTCCCCATGCACTCTGTTTTCGCTCGCTCGCGCCCGCTTGTCGATGGCAATCTTGGTTACACGCCTCGTTTCGGACACTCTGGCGACGCCGGGAAGGTTGGCTGATGGGCTGCGCACTAGATGGGCGGGAGGGTTGGCGGAAAGCCTTTCAAAGTGAAGAACCCCGTCGCCGCACTCGATGTGCGGCTTCGCTTATTGCGCAACAGGAAAGGTGACCTCTCGGATCACTTCGCCTGTTCCTACCGGCTTGTCGTTCACCGTCATATGAGGAACACCATCAACAAAAACAACGTGTATAGGATGCTCCTTGCTTAAATTCTGCGTAAGGTATTTAACCCGTTCGATGGTTGGGTCAATCAATTCCTTGTCCTCGGGTTTTCCATGGGTGCAAAAACGAAGCTCAATTGTGCTATCCGATTCCAACTGGTATCCCGTCATCGCAAACCCGTCGGTTGGCACTCTCCGAGTGACCAGGTCTTGGTAATCGGCATATGGTTTGCCGGTCTCCACTCGAAATGACGCTCCGCCTACCGTAGTCCCTTGGTAAAACGCACGAATACCAATGGCCACACCTACCACCGCAACAGCGACTGCCAATATTTTCTTCATACTCTTGACACCCCAGCACTGTTGTTACTACTCCCCGCAGTCGCTACACAAGTTACGAACGTAAGCCTCCAAACGCAGGCGCGAGAATCTGGCATCCAAGAACAAGAGTTCAACGGTGAACGATCCAGAAACGCTCCCAGGCACCAAATGGGAGGGAGGGGTTGACCGTAGACGCATCTTCTGAAGAACCCCGCAGACAGGTCGCTGCCCCGTGGTTACTTGCCAGCGGCCCCGTTTCACGGTGCAATTGTCTTCAGTGGGAAATGCAGGGAGAGATACACGGGGAGGAACACATGGGCCGCCTGTTCGGCTTTCTCAGCGTCGTTGTTGTACTGGGCATCGGGATGTACATTTATTCCAGGCAGGTGCAGAGCTCTTCTGCTCCCGCCGGGGCGAACAACCCGAAGGCTGCCATCAACATCACCGGGGTAAAGAGCGATCTGATCAGCATTGCCACGGCCGAGCGCCGGTACTACGCCAGCGAAGGAAAATACGCTTCCTTCGACGAACTCATCTCGAGTAACTACATTACCCTTGCCCGGCAGCGTCCTCCTTATACCTACGAGGTCCAGACCAGTTCCAGTGGCTTTCGTGTGGTCGCTACCCGTTCTGGTGACGACGCCTCCGGCACGCCCGCGCAGCTTTCGGTCGACGAGAACATGGAGTTCCAAACGTCCCAATAATCCCCTGGCCGGCGGAGATGGCTATCGATTTCGCGGAACCCTATCGCTTTCGCGGAACCAATGATTCGAGGGGAGGAATCGAGAAGGACGTGGTCGAGGAATGTTCCGGCGGCTGGGTTCCGTCCTGAATGGCTTTTGCGAGAATCTCCATCGCCTGTCCGGTAAGCGGTGGAATCTGAATGGTTGCCGCCAGCCATTTTTCGCGTACCCAGGCCTGGCCGGTCGAGGGCAGACCGTCACATCCGGTAAATGGCAGCTTCAGCCATCGCGTGCGCTCGGCTTCGTTCGTGATCTCCTGAAAAGCTTTGCGTGCGCCCATAGCCATCGAGTCATCCTGTGCGCCGATCAGGTCGACTGACGAGCCTTGTGAAGTAGTCAGTTTCAGCCAGGACCGGACCGCCCGCACGGCACTTTCCTCCGTCCAGCGCGCCTTCAACATCGCCACCTGAATGTTCGAGGGTTTCGTCTCCAGCATGCCGGAAGTGCGACTTTGGGCCGAGGGACTGCCCGAAGGTCCTTCGATGTACAGAACCGAACCGCCTGCGGGCAGCAACGCTGCGAATTGCCTCCCTTGTATGCGGCCAATCTCAGCGTGATCGGAACTAACGGCAAAGACGGGGGTGGTCACCGACCGGCGGAGCTCCGACAGGTAGTCCGGCCTCCGGTTCAGCACTGCCCAGCCGATTCCGGCAGCACACGCGGCCCGCGCCACTTGGGGCAGAGCCGTGCCCCCAACCGGTTCCACCACAATCGCATCAGGTCGGGAGTCCACCGCGCTTTGGATTGCCTTCAATAGTTGCGTGCTCTGATTCACCGCGTCGTCATCGGCAAAGACGATCTCCGCATCGATCCCCAATTTGCGCGCGGCATCTTCCGCGGATTGGGCTTGTGCGACTTGGAAATCGTTCTCGCAGGTGTGCAGCGATACCAGGAATCGGAGCTTTTTCATGACGCCGTGTGTGACCAACTCTTAGTAATTATCTCCTAACGATACTCCTTGGGTTGCCTCGTTCTCCACGGCTTTCGTTGACTTGCCCGCCTCGCCCAAGTAAGATTCTGCGCCAGTGATCGGTCAGACCATCTCACACTACCGCATCATCGCCAAGCTGGGGGGCGGCGGCATGGGTGTGGTCTACAAGGCCGAGGACAATCGCCTCCATCGCTTCGTCGCCCTCAAGTTCCTGCCGGATGAGGTTGCCCGTGACCCGCAGGCGCTGGCGCGTTTTCAGCGCGAAGCCCAGGCCGCTTCCGCACTGAATCATCCCAACATCTGTACGATTCACGACATCGGCGAGCAGGACGGCAAGGCCTTCATCGCCATGGAGTTTCTGGACGGGCTGACGCTGAAGCACCGCATCGCCGGGCGCCCGCTGGAAACCGAGTTGATTCTGTCGCTGGCCATCGAGATCGCGGACGCGCTCGATGCCGCACATGCTGAAGGCATCGTGCACCGCGACATCAAACCCGCGAACATATTTGTGACCAAGCGCGAACACGCCAAGGTTCTGGATTTCGGGCTGGCGAAAGTCATGGTTGCAGCCAGTTCTTCCAGCCACATCGCCGCCGCTGGCACGCAGACGCGCTCCTTCGATGAACAGCACCTGACCAGTCCCGGCAGCGCTCTGGGAACGGCAGCCTACATGTCGCCCGAACAGGTGCGCGGAAAGGAGCTGGACGGCCGTACGGATTTGTTTTCTTTCGGGGCTGTTCTGTACGAAATGGCGACCGGTACTCTGCCCTTCCGAGGCGAAACTTCCGGAGTGATCTCCCACGCCATTCTCGACGGAAGGCCGACGCCCGCCGTTCGCCTGAATCCTGACCTTCCCCCCAAGCTGGAAGAGATCATCAATAAGGCACTGGAGAAAGACCGCGAAATGCGCTACCAGGGCGCGGCGGAAATGCGGGCTGACCTGAAGCGGCTGAAGCGGGAAACGGAATCGCGGCAAGGCGTCTCAGCTACCTCGGGGACTGTGGCTGCCGCGCAGGAAAGCGCTCTTCCAGTTCCCCAACCGCCGTCGTCAGCATCCGGTCCCTCCCCGGCGACCGCTTCATCTCCGTCATCGAGCTCTGTAAAGGTTGTCGAAGTTCCCGTCGCGGCCGGAAAACTCTGGAAGGTTCTGGTTCCCACAGCCGTGATACTTGTAGCGATTGCGATCGCAGGGGCGTTCTACTTCCGCTCGCGGCCTACGACGCCCGTGACGAAGGCTACAGCGCTCACCGAGAAAGACACGGTCGTGCTTGCTGACTTTAGCAACTCCACTGGCGACCCCGTCTTCGATGACGCGCTGAAGCAGGCTCTCGGAGTGGAGCTGGGGCAGTCTCCCTTCCTGAACGTACTTTCCGATCGAAAAGTCAGCGAGACTTTGCAGATGATGGGGCGCCCCGCGAACCAGCGCATCACGGCAGACGTGGGCCGGGAGCTCTGCCTGCGCACCGGCAGCAAGGCCGTACTGGGCGGGACGATCTCCAGCCTGGGCAGCCATTACCTGATTGATTTGAATGCTGTGGCGTGCAACACGGGCGACAGTTTAGCCAAGGAACAAGCCGAGGCCACCGGCAAGGAAGATGTTCTGAAGGCTCTGGGACAGGCTTCTTCCCGCCTGCGCAACGAGCTGGGTGAGTCGCTCCCGTCGGTGCAGAAATTCGATGTTCCCATTGAAGCTACGACCTCCTCTCTCGAAGCCCTCAAGAACTACAGCATGGGTATCACGGTAGGGCGCGAAAAGGGAGACGCACCCAGCATTCCATTTCTGAAGCGGGCGATTGAACTCGACCCAAACTTTCCCATGGCGTACGCCGGATTGGCGATCTCGTATATCAATCTCCAGCAACCGTCCCTGGCGCTGGAATATGCCGCCAAGGCATACCAACTCCGCGACCGGGTCACGGAACGTGAGAAACTGCGGATCACTGCAGACTACTTTCGCGCCACGGGAGAGGTGGAGAAGGAAGTCCAGACCTACGAACTGTGGACCGCAAATTACCCCCGTGATTCTGTGCCGCACAACAATCTGGCGGTGAATTATGGGTTCACCGGGCAATATGACAAAGCTCTGGTGGAGTTTCAGGAGACATTCCGTCTTGAGCCGGATGATGTCACCAACCGTTCAAATCTGGGTGGGACTTACGTCAACCTGAGCCGGCTGGAGGAAGCCAAGGCCACCTTCGATCAGGCATTGGCACACAAGCTGGATGCGGGGAATTTGCGCCAGAACATCTATTACCTGGCTTTTCTGCAGGGAGATGCTGCGCTCATGGAGCAGCAGGTGACATGGAGCGCAGGCAAACCCGGCATTGAAGACGCGCTGCTAACCGCGCAGTCTGACACAGAGGCGTTCTACGGCCGGATGAACAAGGCGCGGGACTTCTCCCGCCGGGCGGCGGATTCGGCGGTTCGCGCCGACTCCAAGGAAACTGCTGCCTTGTGGCAGGTGAATGCTGCCCTCCGGGAGGCAGAGGTAGGCGACACCGCTGCCGCCCGGCAGGGCGTAGCGGCAGCTCTGGCGCTATCTCCGGGGCGAGACGTGAAAGTGATCGCAGGCCTCACCCTGGCTCGTATCGGTGAAGTTCCGCGTGCCCAGACGCTGGCCGATGAATTGCAGAAGAGCTACCCGACCAACACTTTGCTGAAGCTTTACTGGCTGCCCACCATCAAAGCCGCCATCGCAGTCAACAAGGGCAATTCCTCGCAGGCACTTGTAGATCTGGAAGCCGCCGCCCCATACGACCTGGGTAGTCCGCCCCCAATGCTCACGGGGACGATATACCCCGCGTATCTGCGGGGCCAAGCCTATTTGCAGGCACACAACGGCACGGCCGCGGCCGCCGAGTTCCAGAAGCTGCTGGACCACCGGGGCGTCGTAATTAACTGGGTCGCGGCGGCACTCGCTCATCTTCAGATTGGTCGCGCTTACGCGCTGGCCGGTGACTCCTCCAAAGCGAAAGCGGCTTACCAGGACTTCTTCACGCTCTGGAAAAACGCCGACCCCGACGTTCCCATCCTGAAGGAAGCGAAAGCGGAATACGCCAGGCTGCCCTAGCCCGACAAAGTCGCCGTGGCTGGATCAATGTCCCCTAGTAATGTCCTCTAGTACGGCCCGATGATTCCAGCGATAGCGCGCTGCGCGGGTGCCGCCGCCGCTTGAGCATCCTTCGCGTCCAGAACATCCAGATATTTCAGTCCTGAACCAGTGTTGAAGAGTACGACCGCATCGTCGGCGCTGAAGAATCCGCTGGCCAGCAACTTCTGGTAGGCAACCAACGAAGCCGCGCCTTCAGGCGCGGCAAAAATGCCTTCCACCTTCGCCCAGTGGCGAGTAGCATCCAGAATTTCGGCGTCGGTGGCGGCGAGGGCGAGGCCTCCACTTTTTTTGAGAATGTCGAGAATCAAGTAGTCGCCGTAGGGTTTCGGCACGCGCAGCCCGGCAGCCAACGTCATAGCGTGGGGCCACATTTCTGCTTCCGTGCGACCTTCATCCCATGCTTTAACAATAGGTGCGCATCCCGCGGATTGCACGCCGATCATGTTCGGGCGCTCAGACCCAATAAAACCCAGCTTTTCCATCTCATCGAAAGCCTTCCACATGCCGAGCAGTCCCACGCCGCCGCCCGTCGGATAGATAATGCCCTGCGGAAGTTTCCACCCCAGTTGTTCGGCCACTTCGTAGCCCATGGTCTTCTTGCCTTCGACGCGGTAAGGCTCCTTGGTCGTCGAGACGTCGAACCATCCTTCTGTGGACCAGGCAAGCGTGTCTTTGAGTTGGGCAACTTTGCGGGCGCAGTCGGAGATCAGGCCGTCAACCAGCGTGACGTGAGCGCCGTAGTAGTTGCACTCAACCCGGTTGGCCATGGGAACATCTTTGGGCATGAAGATGTGGGCTTCGATCGAGGCCGCCGCGGCATAGGCGGCAAGTGCTCCAGCGGCATTTCCAGCAGAGGGGATGGCTAGCTTCTTGAGCCCGAAATGGCGGGC
Organism: uncultured Acidobacteriaceae bacterium; assembly: GCA_963770235.1. Lineage (GTDB taxonomy): Bacteria > Acidobacteriota > Terriglobia > Terriglobales > Acidobacteriaceae > Sulfotelmatobacter. Next base: position 430,009 of record CAVYOW010000001.1, read on the forward strand.
CATGGTGACCGCGGCGGAGAGTCCACGCGCTTTGAACGAGCCAGTAGGATTCAGGCCTTCATCTTTAATAAAGACGTTGGGATATTCGCGGCTGCGCAGCATGGGAGTAAACCCCTCGCCCAGCGAGACCGGCGCAGCTTCAGGCAGAACGGCATCGTAACGCCACATGGTGGGAGCCAGCGGCAGCAGCGAAGAGGGCGAGAAAGTCTTCTTGATGCTCGCCAGATCGTAGCGCGCGTACAGAATGCCGCCGTCTTTCAGGCAAACGGTTTGCGGACGATCGGCGGGATACCGCTCGCCACAGCGCGTGCATTCCAGGTGAGTAAGGCGCGACACGCAGAAAGTTTATCAGGCATGAGGGTGCAACCGCAGGGATGAGGCGCCGCGCCAACCTCTGAGTCAGTTGCCAGGTGGCTCAAGCCTCGCGGGAGTTGGCACGAACACCACCGCGACATCGTCAGTGTAGATCGCATGCCAGCTTCCGGTTTCCCCCAGAATGTTGGCCAGGGCAGAGTCCTTGGGCACAACCACGCAGTGAGCCTGCTGCTGCTGAAGAAAATTCTCCCACCCCGGCTCCGCATGAATCATCTTCAAGTAAGACTTTAAGAATTCCTCCCCGTAGAAATCGTGCCGGTCATCGACCACCATTCGCACCCGCGGATAAAGCCGGTAAATCAAATACCCGCCCCAATCATCGGGACTCACCAGCGGCCCCGGCACATCCTTTTCCTCGAGATAATTCACCGCCGCCACCGGAAACCGCTTCGCGTCAAAGTGGGCGTCCATCAGCGTGCTTGCACCCAGCTTGCCGCCATGCGCCACCGTCCAGCAGGTAAGCACCATCAACGCGATGGGCCAAAGATGGCCCCGCAAGCTGAACTCGACCGCCTCCATTCGTCGCAGGAACCGCATAGACACAAGCCCTCGCCCCGCGAGCCGTCGATCCGCAAATCTCTCCATCGCCTCCGACAACCACGGCCCAATCACCAGAATCAACAGCAGCGAAGACACGGGAATGTTCCGCGACGCGTACAGCCCCGAATACACGGCGAACAAAATCACGAGCGCCTGGCTCAAGCGGGCCTGGCCCGCCTCGCGCCTTCTTGCCGCCAGAGCCAACAGCGTCAGCAGCAACAATCCCGCAAAACACTTCTGCGCCACATAATGAAAATTCGGAGACCGAAACTCGTCAATGTGATCCATCAGAAAGCGGTTCGAAAGATAGCGGTAGATGTGAACGTGCAACTGCCAGCCGTAAGGATTCACCAAGTGTCGCCAGCCCGCTCACGATGCCGGTCAGAGTCAGAGCTCGAACACGCCTGCCGGCCCTGATCTTCCGCAAGGCATCGTCGAACCGGTCTTCCTTCAGCCTCAACCACTGCCACGCTGCGCTGAACCAGTAAATCGCGAGCAGCACAAAGCCCACCAGAAATCCGCCATGAACGTTCACCCACACCAGCATCAGCGGCGGCAGCAGCCACAGCATCCAACCGCGCCGGGGATTGGCCTTGGAGGTCGCCGAGGAATCGGAATCAGAGACGCAACAACTCTTCTCCGACGACTCCAGAATCCAAAACCACACCACCGTGAATAACCAGCTCACCACATGCGGCCGCGCCAGAAAATGAATCATCGCCGCCGACGCCGCCAGCAGCACCAGAAGTACAGCCACCAAAACATTCGTGCCCCGCCGCAGCAGCAGCCGGAAGGTCCATGCAAACACCATCGCGATCACCAGGGCCGTGAACAGCACCACGCCGTTCAGCCCGGCGGCACTCTCCAGCCATCCCACCAGCACGTCGTACAGCCACTCCCAGGCAAACCAGGGCTGGCCGCTCATAGTCGCGGAAAAGGGATCGACGCGCGGAATCGCATGCGTCGCCAGAATCATTTGCCCGGTGCGAATGTGCCAGCCGATTCCAGCATCGCCCAGCAACCGCACCGACAGACTTGTGAATGCCAAAAGCGCCCAACAGCGCCGCGAAAATCAAGTCACCCGCCGACGGGACTATCCACCGCACCCACGCGGGAGGCGAGTCCGCAGCCGAAGTTGTAGAGCCGATTGCCATCGCGCTGAATCTTATAGAGTAGGAGCCTGATCAGCAAGAGAATGATCGGCAAGAGAATGATCAGCAGGAGAATGCACGACAAGAAATCACATCGCGTGGTGATCGTCGGCGCCGGCTTCGGCGGCCTGAACGCAGCCCAGGCGCTGGCCAGCGCGCCCGTGAGCATCACCGTGATCGACCGGAAAAATCATCACACCTTCCAGCCTCTGCTCTATCAGGTAGCCACCGCCGGTCTTTCCCCCGGCGAGATTGCCGCTCCCATCCGCTCCATCCTGCGCCGTCACAAGAATGTCGAAGTGCTCATGGCCGAGGTGACGGGCTTCGACCTCGAACGCCAAGTGGTGCAGACCGTAGCGGAAGATGAAGCTCAGGAGGTTCCTTACGATTCCCTCATCGTCGCCGCCGGCGCCAGCCACGCCTATTTCGGCCACGACGAATGGGAAGCTTTCGCGCCCGGCCTCAAGACCATCGAGGACGCGCTCGAAATCCGCCGCCGCGTTCTGCTGGCCTTCGAACTCGCCGAACGCCGCGCCTCCGCCGGCGAGAACCATGATGCACGACCCGTTAAACTTCGTGGTCGTCGGCGCCGGACCCACCGGAGTCGAACTCGCCGGAACCCTCGCCGAAATCTGCCGCCACGCCCTCGCCCACGATTTCCGCTCCATCGATCCGCGCCGCGCCCGCATCCATCTCATCGAAGGCGGCCCGCACGTCCTCCCCGCCTATCCCGAAGATCTCTCGCGCAGCGCTCTCGAGCAACTGCAGCGCCTGGGTGTTGAGGTGCTCACCTCGACGATGGTGACAAATGTCGAGCCCGGCGTAATTTACATGGGCGACAGCGCGAGCGGAGCGAAAATGAACGCAGCCGTCATCCTCTGGGCCGCAGGCGTTGCCGCTTCCCCGCTCGGCAAGATGCTAGGCGTCCCCGTCGATCGCGCCGGACGCGTGCTGGTCAATCCCGATCTAAGCCTACCCAACCATCCCGAAGTCTTCGTCATCGGAGACTTAGCCGCCCTGAAAGACGCATCCGGCAAGCTGTTACCGGGCGTAGCGCCGGTAGCCATCCAGGAAGGCCGCTACGTAGCCAAGCTAATTCGTCGACGAACTAGAATCGGGTGCCCCGTCCTTCTCGCGTTCTGTCGCGAGAGGGCGGGGGTCTTGACCTCTCGTCCCGCATTTCACTACCACGATAAAGGCAGCCTAGCCACCATCGGCCGTTCCGCCGCAGTCGCCCAGTTCGGCAAGATTCACATCTCCGGATTCATAGCCTGGCTGGCATGGCTGTTCGTCCACATTCTTTTCCTGATCGGTTTCCAAAACCGCGTGCTGGTCTTCATCCAGTGGGCGTGGTCGTATTTCACCTACGAGCGCGGCGCCCGCCTCATCACCGGCAGCACCAGTCTTCCCGGCTGGAGCAGTCACGCCCTCCAGCGACTCCCACCACCGGCGAGCCCGAAGAAATCTCCGCCGTCAGTCACAAATAAGAGTAAGAATATTCATGTAGGGACTGTCGACCGATGAAACGCATTCCAATCTCGCGGATTCTTCTCGGCCTCGTGGCAGCGTCTGGTTCTCTCTTCGTTCTCTTCCGCCGAAGTCCTGAAAATCGTCGTCAACGACACCATTCAGCCCATCACCGAGGAATACATCGCCCGCGCCATCGACGAAGCCCAGCGCCGCAACGATCAAGCTGTATTGATCGAGATCAATACCCCCGGAGGCCTCGTCGAATCCACCCGCCACATCATCGAGAAGATCACGAATTCGCAGGTTCCGGTCATCGTCTACGTCGCGCCCAGCGGCAGCCGCGCCGGTTCCGCCGGAATCTTCATCCTCGAAGCCGCCGACGTCGCAGCCATGGCTCCCGGAACCAACGCCGGCGCGGCGCATCCCGTCCTGCTCTTCGGTCCAACCCAGGTCAAGCCCGACGACGAGATGAAGCAAAAGATCGAGAACGATGCCGCCGCCCTGATGCGTTCTGTCGTTTCCCGGCGCGGCCGCAACGTCGAGCTCGCCGAAAGCGCCGTGCGCGAATCCAAGTCCTTCACCGACCAGGAAGCCCTTGCGCAGCACCTGATCGACTACGTCGCCTCCAGCGAAGACGATCTCTTCCGCCAGATCGACAGCAAAAGCTTCAAGCGCTTCAACGGCCAGGAAGTCACCCTCAAGCTCTCCGGCCAGCCCATCGCGCCTTTCGGCATGACGCTCAAAGAACAGATCCTCGACTATCTGATGGACCCGAACATCGCCTTCATTCTGCTCGCCATCGGCGCGCTCGCTCTCTATGCCGAATTCAATCATCCCGGCGCGGTCGTTCCCGGAACCGTGGGCATCGTCTTCATCCTGATCGCGGCCTTCGCTCTGAACCTGCTGCCCACGCGCTTTGCCGCGCTGGGCCTGATTCTCGCCGCCTTCGCACTTTTCGCCGCCGAAGCCAAGTTCGCCACCCACGGCGTGCTCACCGTCGGCGGCATCGCTCTCCTCACTCTCGGAGGCCTGCTCCTCGTCGATTCGCCCATCCCGGAAATGCGCGTCCACCTGCTCACCGCGCTCGCGGTCAGCATTCCTCTCGGACTGATTACGGCGTTCCTGATGAGCATCGCGCTCAAAGCCCGCCGCAACAAAATGGTCTCCGGCGCGCAAGGAATAATCGGCGAAACCGGCATCGCGCAAACCGCGCTCTCCCCGCGCGGCAAGATCTTCGTCCACGGCGAACTCTGGGACGCCATCGCCTCCTCCGACCTGCCCGCCGGCCAAGTCCGTGGTCGTGCGCCGCATCGACGGATTCCTGCTTCAGGTCGAACCGCTGCCCGCGTCCCAAACCGCACCAGCACCGGCCATTCCCAGCGTAGACCTTCGCCCGCGCACCAGCCCATGCAACCAACGGCATCCGAATTCCGCACCCTCGCCTGTCCATTGGCGTTACAATCCGCCTCAGCAGCGCTTGCGTGTTTCGGGCGCGGAGGCATTCGGTATGGAAATCGGTTTTGGCTTCACTACAGATCGTCGTCATCATCATCGTCATCTCTACTTGCTCAGTTCAATCAAGATCCTTGCCGAGTACGAACGCGGCGTAATCTTCCGGCTGGGTCGCCTGTTAACTACCGCCAAAGGTCCCGGCATCGCGCTCGTGTTCGCTCCGATCGACCGCATCGTGCGCGTCTCGCTGCGCCAGGAAGCTCTCGAAGTTCCGCCGCAGGACATCATCACCCGCGACAACGTCACGCTCAAAGTGAATGCCGTCATTTTTCTGCGGGTGATCGATCCCAACAAGGCGGTGGTTGAAGTTTCGAACTACGTTTACCAGACCTCGCAATTCGCCCAGACCACGCTGCGCTCAGTGCTAGGCGAGCAGGAACTGGACGAACTCCTGGCCCACCGCGAAAAGATCAACCTCCGCCTGCAAAGCATTCTCGACACCCACACTTCCCCCTGGGGCGTGAAAGTGACCAACGTCGAGGTGAAGCAGGTCGACATGCCGGAATCCATGCTGCGCGCCATGGCCAAGCAGGCCGAGGCCGAACGCGAGAAGCGCTCCAAGATCATTCACGCCGAAGGCGAGTTCTCTGCCGCGCAGCGCCTGGTGGATGCCGCCCATCTGCTGGCCACCGAGCCGGTCAGCGTGCAACTCCGTTACCTGCAGACCCTCACGGAAATCGGCGTCGAGAAAAATACCACGGTTATCTTCCCCGTCCCCGTCGACTTTTTCTCAGGCATGCAGAAGCTGCTGGCGAAGGGCGACGACAAAGCGGCGGCATGAAGGTGGAAGAGCGGCGCTTCAGCGCCGCGTAAAGCGTTTCGCTACGAAAGCGGGCTTTAGCCCCTGAGGTATATGGCTGCTATGGATCCCGATCAAGACACTGAAATCACATTAGGCACCGCGAAACTGCTGAGCCTCTTCTTCGGCCTGGTGATCGTCTGCGCCGTTTTCTTCGCGCTCGGCTACACTCTCGGCCGCAAGTCAGACGTCGGCGCTCACCGCCCCCAGCGCGGCGGCTCCCCTGCAAACCTCATCCAACAACCTCAAGCCCGCTGGCTCGGCATCTCCCCAACCCGCTCCCCAGATGAGCTTTTACAAAGCAGTCGAGCAGAAGGACGCCAATCCGCAACTGACGCCGGCCTCCCCGGACGCCGCATCTTCCACCCCGGGTCAAACACCATCGTCTTCACCCGGCGTGTCTTCCTCGGGCGCGCCAGCGCAGACCGCCAACCCGCCCGATCCCCTGGCCACGCTCCCCACCGCTGGCTACGTCGTGCAGGTCGCCGCCGTCACTAAACAGGAAGACGCCGATGCCCTGGTCGACGCTCTCAAGAAGAAAGAATATCCCGCTTTCGTGGCCACCAATTCCGCCTCTGAAAGGCTGTTTCGCGTCCAGGTCGGTCCCTTTGCCGAAATCAAAGACGCCGAGGCCACGCGCACCCGCCTCGTGAACGACGGATACAATCCAATCGTCAAAAAGTGAACTCCCCAACCTTGGAGCCCAGCAACAGCCATGTGGGGACAGCCGCCCTCGGCTGTCCGGTCGAGCGAAGCTCGACTGGTTTTGCCGCCGCCGTCTCGACCGCCGGCGTACACATATTGACAACCGTCAATTTGCCAGCTATTCCTAGTCGACATGACCACCTCGCCCGAGTCCCTCGACCGCACGCTCCACGCCATCGCCGATCCCACTCGCCGCCGCATCCTCGCAGCCCTCAAACAGCGCGGCCCATCGGCCGCAACCCCACTCGCAATGGGAAAGCACGCCGGCCTCTGCGCCGGCGACGTTGAAGAGCGCGTGCGCCTCTCCCAGCCCACCATCTCGCATCACATGGCCATCCTCACCAGATCCGGCCTGGTCGACGCCGTTAAGCAGGGCCAGTGGCGCTGGTATCGCCGCAACGAAAAGGCTCTTCGCCGAATGGTGAAGAGCCTGCGCACGCAACTGTGACGGACCTTAAGAGGATTTGCCATCCCGACCGAAGCGAGGGACAACAGGCAGTTCTTAGTCAGTTTTCGGGGAGTTTCTAGCTCGCTGACCCGGCCGCCGCCTTCGCCTTCTGCAACAGCCGTCGCGCCTGCGAAATCAACTCGGCCACTTCGAAAGGTTTTACCAGATAAGCTACGTTGTTTTCCTGCAGGAATGCCCGCTCATCGCCCTGCTCCACGCCATTGGAGAAAGTAAACAGCACATGCTTTTCCATGGCGGAGCAGTTCTTCTTGAGCCAGAGGTAGGCTTCTTTCGCGTTCCAGTCCGAAGGCATTTTGCCGCTCATGATCAGCGCGTCGAACGGCTCGGAGAGCAACCGCGTCTTCACTTCTTCGCTCTTGCTGGCCGTCACCACGTTGGCCCCGGCGCCGGTCAGCACGTCGCGCTCGAATTCCAGCACAGCCTCTTCTTCCTCCACCAGCAGCACCCGGCCCTGGATCGCTCCTTCGCGCTTCGGCGGAGCAACCGCTGCCCCCTCCACCACCGCGTCGGCCGCCACTGCCCTCGGCAGCCGCACTTCGATCACCGCTCCGCCCTCAGCCGCATTGTGCGCCGTGATGTCGCCGCCGTGCTCTTTCACAATCCCATAGCAGATGCTCAATCCCAGCCCCGTTCCCTTCCCCACACTTTTCGTGGTGTAGAACGGATCGAAAATTCTCTTGGGATCCTTGATCCCCGGCCCATCATCGGCAAACTGCGCGCACACATCGCCCTTCTCGCAGTAAACCCGGATCTTCAGCTTCCCTGCGCGTCCCGTCTCCAGCACCGCGTCCACCGCGTTGTTGATGATGTTCAGAAACACCTGCTCGATCTGGTGCGGATCGGCCACCACCAGCGCCGGATCCGGCCCCAGCTCCCTTTCCACCGTAATGTTGTTGACCTTCAAATCGTAGTCGCGCAGCGTCAAAGTTTCTTCCAGCACCTTCCGGACGTCGACCTCCGACCGCTCCGGCTTCCTCTGCCGCGCGAACGAAAGCAGGTTCTGCACCACCCGGTGCGTCCGCTGCGCCTGTTTGAACATCTTGCCCACATAGTCCTGCGCGCGCTCGTTCAACCCTTCACTTTCCAGCAGCTGCGCATAACCCAGAATCGCGGTCAGCGGATTGTTCAACTCGTGCGCCACGCCCGCAATCAGTTGCCCCACGGCTGACATCTTCTCGCTCTGCAAGAGTTGCTCTTGCGTGCGCCGCAGATCTTCGTAAGCCTTGCAGGTCTCTTCGTAGAGCCGGACTTTCTCAATCGTCGTGGCCAGTTGACGGCTGATCGCCACCATCAGATTCTCTTCCCCACTCGAGTATTCGTACTCCGCCTGGCTGCGCAGTCCCATCATGCCAATCGGACTGTCCTTGCCCCAGAACAGCACCCAGATCCACGAACCATCGGTGTCAGACCGGATGAACTCCGCCACGGTCCCGGTGAGATGCGGCAGATACTCCGCCGTGATCACCTCGGCTCGCGACCGCATCACCAGATCGCCGAAGCCTTCCGCAAAACTGATTTCCGCCGGCCGCGACTTATCCCGGCTGCTCGGTCCCCAAGCGGCTCTGCGCCGGTAGGTCGGAGCATCCGAGTCCGAAAGGTAGACCGCTCCGCTCTCCGCCCCAAACAACGAAACCACCTGCCGCAAAGTCAAGTTCAGAATTTCATCCAGGTCGAAAGACTGCGTCGCCACCACGGCCATCGCGTTCAGCGCGTTCAGTTCGCGGTTGCGCCGCCGCATCTCGTCCTCGGCGCGCCGCTTCTCCGTCACGTCCAGAACAAAGCCCTGAAAGCGCTCCAGCTTCCCCGCCGCATCCCGGGTCGCGAAACTGCTCTCGGCTGCCAGCAGCAGCGTTCCATTCTTGCGCCGCATCGTCACTTCAAAGTTGCGCACGTAATTCTGCAGCTCGATGTCCCGGTGGAAGGCCTCCCGCTGTCCTGCATCCACTCGAATGTCTTCGTCCAGGTTCAGCGGCAGCAACTCTTCCCGCTTCTCATACCCCAGCATGTGGACAAACGCGTCGTTGCAGTCGAGCAAACGTCCGCCAGGCGTGGCCACATACACGCCTTCCTGCACCTGCTCGAACAGCAGCCGGTATTTCTCTTCCGCCGACCGCCGCTCCGTGATGTCCCGGACAATGTGAATCGTCCCCTTCTGTTTGCTCCCCTGCTCCGCATACGACGAAGTGGAGACCATCGAGAATCCGCCAAAACACGGGTCGGCTCCCTCGCTGATTTCCTCGCCCCCGCGCGCGCAATAAGGACACCCAGTCCACTCTCCCAGCTTATGCGGCAATACCGCTTCGCAGGTGCTGCCGATCACGTCGGCCGACGCCAGTTCGATCTGCTCCAGCAGGATCTGGTTGGCCTTGATAATGCGGAACTCCGCGTCGTGCGCCAGGATGATGTCGTGCACCGAGTCAAACGTGTTCCGCCACTGCCGTTGCGAGCGCAGCGCCTGCTCCAGCAACCGGAAATTCTCGATCGCGATTCCCAGTTGCCGTCCACAAGTCTCCAGAAACTCCAGTTCCTCGGCCGTCAGCTTCCTCGCCCGGGCACTGCCCAGAACCAGCAGGCCAATCGACGACTTCTTGCCCAGCACCGGCACCATCACCACATATTCCAGATTCTCCGATTCCAGCAGTGCCAAATCTTCCGGGCTCGCGTCACTCGCCCGCGCCGTTACTGGCCTGCCCCGCTCCAGCATCTGCGTAACTGCTTCCGTCAACGGCGCAAAACCCGCTTCCCGCAAGAAGTCCGCCGAAACCCCCACGGCATGCGTCGCCACCAGATGTCCGCCCTCGATCAAGCGGAACCACGCTGCTTTGCTCTTGGTCAGCCGCTGCAATTCTTCCAGAGAATCTTCCATCATGCCGCCCTGCTGTTGCGCCAGCACAATGCTCTCGGTCAAAGCCCGCAGCACCTTCAACCGCCGGTCCCGCGCCCGGGCTTCTCCCAACACAATCAGCAGCATGCTCAATCCCAACAACACGTCTGCCGCCGCCACAATTCCCGCCGGAATCTCGCTCGTGAAAAGCGGCCAACTCAGGTGCTGCACCAGCAGGCAAGTCGCCAGCAGCCATGCCCCCAGCTCCCAACGCCCTCTGCGCGCACGCAGCAAGGCGATTGCAGCCGTCAGTAGAATGATTCGGTAAGAAACTTCCAGAGCAACCCGCAAAGGCAGTGAATCCTGCCAAAACACCACCCGGGCCAGGGCAAACCAGGCCACGCCTACCGTGATCACAGCCAGCGGCGCCATCAGATTCCGGTCCCGGATATAAACCAGAACCGCGCCCGCAAACAGTCCCACCGCAACCACGAACCCCGCTTGCTCAACCGCCGGAATATATTGCTCCGGGATCCCCATCGCGGCCCCGTGTACGCCCGCCAGTCGCGAACCCACCAGCAGCGCCCAGCCCCCGGTCCAAACCAGAAGGTACCGCTCGCGAAAAGTGCACAGCACCACCAGCGACGCTGCCAGCACCAGCAGCAGCGCCCACTCCCCGGCCTTCAGCCCGGCCAGCGCCGGCTGCGCGGTAGTGTTCCAAATCGACCAGAGAGAAACGTTCATCTTGATTTCAATGTCATTCCGAACAAGCGTTCTCTGCGCCGTGAAAAATCTGGGCGAGCCGCCCAGCTCTTGTCATTCCGAACCCGGCGCCGAGCCGGGTGAGGAACCTGCTTTTCGAGATCGCGCGTTGGGCTCGCTTCCTTATCCAGACGTAACAGTGCCCTGCTTTTGAATATCACGGCCCAGCCCTTTATCCATGCGTTTTCCCGACCTGCATGGTTACTTTCGGCACCTAGCCGCTGGCCCCGGAATTGCCGAGAGTATACTGACTAGGGTTATGGCCGACCGCATTCTCGTTGTTGACGACGAAGAGGCAATCCGTGAGATTGTCTGTGCCATCCTGGCTGCCGCCGGCTATGGCTGGAAGCAAGCCAGTTCCGGCATGGAAGCTCTCGCCCTGCTGAATTCCGGCGAAGAATTCGAGCTCATGCTTTCCGACCTCATGATGGCCGACCTCGACGGTATCGGCCTCCTCGAACGCACCAAGGAAAAGTTTCCCGACATGCCGGTGGTCATGGTCACCGCCGTCCACGACATTTCCGTCGCCCTCGCCGCCATCAGCAACGGCGCCTACGATTACCTGCTCAAACCGTTCGAGCGCGAACAGTTACTCAAATCCGTGGGCCGCGCTCTCGAGAATCGCCGCCTCAAGCTGGAAAACCGCAACTATCAAGCCAATCTGGAGTCTCTGGTCAAAGCCCGTACTGACCAGCTGCAGGAGGCCCTGCGCAACCTGGAGCGCTCTTACGACATCACTCTGGAGGCTTTGGGCGATGCCCTTGACTTCAAAGACGCCGAGACCCAGGGGCACTCCAGGCGCGTCACCGCCTTCACGATTGCAATCGCGAAAGAGATGGGGCTGCCGAAAGAGCAAATCGACGTGATCGCTCGTGGCGCGTTTCTTCACGACATTGGCAAAATCGCCATTCCCGATCGCATTCTGCTCAAACCCGGAAAGCTGGACGAGAAAGAAAAAGAGATCATGCGCGAGCACTGCTATCACGGCTACCAGATGCTCAGGAAAATTCCTTTCCTCGTCGAAGCTTGCGACATCGTTTATTCCCACCAGGAACACTTCGATGGCAGCGGCTATCCCCGCGGTCTCAAGGGCAACGAGATTCCGCTCGGCGCACGCATCTTCTCCGTCGCCGATACCCTCGATGCCATCATCTCCGACCGCCCTTATCGTGCCGCCAGAACCCTCGGCGAAGCTCGCAAGGAGATTCAGGCCTGGACCGGCCGCCAGTTTGATCCTGAGGTCGTCGAGGTCTTCCTGAAGATGCCGGACGAGATCTTCGAATACGTCCGCCGCGAGATCAACGGCCAGGCTTATCCCGTCAGCTATTCTGCCAGCGCCAAAAGCTCATAAGCTGTTTCGATTTTGCGTGGCGCAGCGCTTCCAGCAGCTTGCCCTGCCACGATCCCTGAGACCTGAGCCGCTTTAAATCAAAGCTTAACCAGTAAATTCCAGATGGCGCGCCCGAAGTCCATCAACGTTGGAAAAATCACACGCTGGCGTTCTGTATGGGAACTCATGTCATCCGCGGAATCGGCAACCATAGGATGAGAGCGGAGAAACCTGAGCAGATCGGCAGCCCGGACCCGGGTGGCCACGCCTTCGATCATGATCAATCGGATGCGGCGATCGTGTCCCAGCAGCACAACCGCGGGCACGGCAATCCCGCCTTTTTCTTCAGCGTTGTACAGACCCCAAGCCCGGACTACTTCCTTTTTCGTATCGCACAGAAGTGGAAACGGTATTTGGTACTGCCGTCGTACCCGTTCAGACTGCTCAGGGGAATCCACGCTCAGCCCCGCAATGTGAAAGCCGAGGCCGCCGAAGTCATCGCATAGGTCGCGGAATTCCGCCAACTGACGGAGACAAAAAGGTCACCAATAGCCGCGATAGAAGATGAGCAGAAGTGAGCCATCCGTCAGCAGCGAAGAAAGCGTGCGGGGCACCCCAGCGGAATCGGGAGAGAGTAAAATCCTCGGCCAGCGCACCAACCCGCGGGTTTTGGACTTCGTTCAAGCGCATCCTGCAACCGAATCGGAAAACCGCCTAAGGCCCAGCCCTCGCCACCGCAATCCGGCTCGCATCCACCGTAATCGGACGCTGAATCTCCATCTCGATCGACGTCCCCACTTCCAGCTTCACGTCGTTCCCGCGCTTCAGCAGCGCCCACCCAATCCCCGCCGCCGCTCCCACGCCCGCTCCCACCCGCGCCCCATTCAGCCCGCCAGTCGCCAATCCTCCCGCCGTCGCCCCGCCCATGGTTCCGTACACCCCACCCTTGGCGGCATCTTCCACCTTCTTCCCAGTATCGCTGTCCTGCTGAATCGTCCCTTCCGAATCCTTCACCGACTTGTTATCCGCCCCCGGCGTGTTCTCCACCGACCCCGGCAGCATCACGGTATAACCGCTGGGATAAATCATCGACGTAAAGTGCATCAGGATTTCCGCCCGTCCCGTGCCCATGCCCCGCGCGCTCCACGTGCGCAATCTTCCCCTGAATGTAGGCCCCCGCCGGCACAACCACCCGGTTGTCCACGACAAACGGAAACGCCGTCTCCGCATAAACCGCATCTCCCTCGCGCGCATTCTTGGTCGAGATCGCCTGCTTCAGCGACAAAGGCATCTTGGTCCCGGCCGGAATCGTAATCACGTTAGGATCAGAAGCCGCACCCGGCGCAGGACTCGAAGCAGCCGCCGCAGCAGGTGCGGAACCCGTAGCCGCATCTGGCTTCGGAGTCTCCGCCACTTGCCCCAACGCCATCCCCGACAACAGCAACAATACCCACGCACCACGCATGACAGACCTCCAGAACCGGCAATTCAGCCGAGAATACCACGCTCAGCCGCTAGGATGCTGCCTTTCCCGCCCGGAGTTATCCAGACAGTGGACAGGTCTCAAAAGGGTCGGGAAGGGCACGGCTTCAGCCGTGCCGCCGAAGGACAAAAGTCAGGAGGGCTTTAGCCCCTGAGGGACATCGACATTCCCCGGTGAACATTTATGAAACCAGCTCTACCGTCGAGCCAGAGATCACTTCGACCACAAAGGGTGCAGCGGCTCGTGCTGCAGAATCTTGTCAACTTCTTCCCTTCCCGCAACCTCAGCCTCGTTGTAGCGGGAAGAAAGCGCAAACGCGTATTTGCGGTTGCGGCCCAGTTCGTGGAAACCAATCGCCGATCCGCCAGCGTATAGGTTGCTCTTCTCGGCCGACTCCCACTGCGCCAAAGTGAAGATCATGATCGGAATGTCTTGCCGCCGATTCTCCTTAGTCCACCCGGGAGGTCGGATGCAGACGATCGACCCGCGCTCAACCACACCCTTTTGCGCATCGCTCGCCTCCCACTGATCCGTGACAATGGTGTACCCCTTCCACCCTTGCGGCAGGGAGAACGTAAAGCCGTACTTCGTATTCCTGTATTCGACGGCATCAGTTGAAGGCGGAGTCGACGCCCCCTGCGGCATGCTTGCAAACACCGGCGAAATGACGACCCAGCTCATCGCCAGAGTGCAGTATCCCAAAGGTAAGCTTCATTCTCAGACCTGCTCCTGACACACCCAAAATTGAATCACTTATAGATCAAGTATTTTTGCCGCACCACCTCAAACTTCTCCAACTCCTCCTGCCAATCCTGCGCAATCCGCCGCGGATCCTTCCCCGCCATCAGCCCATCGAACGCCGCCTAATTCACCAGCAATTCCGTCATCCGCCCAATCTTGAAATCCGCCGGATACAATCTCTGCAAAGCCGTCGCCAACTCAATCCCCAACTCCGGCGCATCCAGCGCATTCCGCTCGGTCAGAACAATATTCACGCCCTCACACTTCTGCCCGCTATAAACCGCAGCCGTAGGCGTAAACGTAACCGGCACAAACCGCACTCCCGCAATCCCGCGCGCATTCAAATAAGCCGCCAGTTCCCGGCTCTTCATCCAGGGCGCGCCCACCAGTTCAAACGGAGTATCCGTCCCCCGCCCCACGGAAACATTCGTACCTTCAATCAAAGCCACTCCCGGATACAACGCCGCCTCAGTCACGCTCCGCAAATTCGGCGACGGATTCACCCACGCCGAGCCCGTAGAATCAAACCAGTCCCCGCGCTGCCACCCCTCCATCGGCACCACGGTCAGCTTGGCGTTGATATTCCGTTCCGCGTTAAACATCTTCGCCAGCTCGCCCACTGTCATGCCATGCCGCACCGGCACCGTCCAGTAATTCGTAAAGCTTTCATGCCCCGCATCCGCCACCGGACCCTGCACAAACGACCCCGTAATCGGATCCGGCCGGTCCAGCACAATCACTCAACCCCCGCCGCAGCCGCCGCCTCCAGAAAATATCCCAGCGTAGTCTCGTAGGTATAAAATCGCACGCCCGCATCCTGAATGTCGATCACCACCGCATCCAACGACTTCATCACATCCGCCGCCGGCCGCCGCGCCGCATCCGTCGCCCCGTACACGCTGTAAACCGTAACCCCGGTCAGCCGCGTCCTTCGAATTGCTGACGTCGGTCGTATCCAGCGTCCCCGTAACCCCGTGCTCCGGACTGAAAATCGCCTCCAGCGAAACTCCCGGAGCCCCAGCCAGCACATCAATCGTCCGCCGTCCGTCCAAATCCACTCCCGTCTGGTTGGTCACGACCCCGATCTTCTTCTTGCGGCCGGCAACCTGCAGCACATCGAACCCATGCTCCTCCAGCACATCAATCCCATTCTTCACGCTGCCGTTGCGCACGCTCACGTGCCGCGCCGCGCTCTGCGCCTCGTTGTAACCGGTAATACTCTGCCAGCGCAGCGCCTCTTTCTCGCTGGTAGTCAAAGCCAGCTCCGCCGCCACAGCCGTCGCCACCTTCGACCGCAAAGCAATCGCATTGCTCTTCCCCCGCGGATGCACCGCATTGGTCAGCAAAATGATGTAAGTTTGGGTGGTCGGATCGATCCACATCGATGTTCCCGTCCACCCCGTATGCCCATACCCTCCCACCGGCAGCAAATCCCCGCGGTTCGACGAGAGCGGAGAATCAATGTCCCACCCAAACCCCCGCAGCACCGGAGCCGACGGCGGCTGCTCCGGCCGCGTCATCTTCTCCACCGAAAGCGCCGACAAAATCCCTCCGCCCCCATTCAGCAAAGCCTGGGCAAACTTCGCCAGATCATCCCCAGTAGAAAACAACCCCGCATGCCCCGCCACGCCGCCCATCCGCCGCGCCGTAGGATCATGCACCACCCCCCACAGCATGTGCTCATTCTCGTCATACTGCGTCGGAGCAATCTTCTGCCAGCCACGCCGCCGGAGGCAGAAACCGCGTACGCATCATCTTCAGCGGCAAAAAAATATGCCGCTCCGCATACTGCATCCAGCGTCTCGCCCGACACCCGCTCCACCAGCGCACCCAGCACAATAAAATTGATGTCGCTGTAGGAAAACCTCGATCCCGGCGCATCCTCCGGCGTCTCCGCAAACGCCATCCGATAAGCCGTCTCCTTCCCTTCCCAAGCCGTCTTCAAGTCCAGATCCGGCTCCAGCCCCGAGTAGTGCGTCAAGCAACTGCCGCACCGTGATGTCGTCCTTCCCGTTCTGCGCAAACTCCGGCAAATACTTCGCCACCGGATCATTCAGCCGCACCTCACCCCGCTCCACCAACTGCATCACCGCCGTAGTAGTAACAATCACCTTGGTCAGCGAAGCCAGATCAAACACCGTATCCAAAGTCATCGCCTCGCGCCGCGGCTCCAAAGCCCGCGACCCATAAGCCTTCCGGTAGATCACCTGCCCGTCATGCCCAACAATCAGCACCGCCCCCGGAACCTGCTTCTCGCTGAATCGCCTGCTCAATGACAGCATCAACCGCCGGCAGCGCCACTGCACGTGTGGGGACAGCCGCCCTCGGCTGCCTGCCCTGAGCGGAGCCGAAGGGCGTCCATCCGGGCGCAGCCCGGATTTCTCGCCGGCACCCCCAGCCGCACTCTGCCCAGTCGCGCTGCAGAGAACGCAACCCAGCAACACGCTCAGAGCGCAACACCGCTCCGCGGCCGAATCCCGCGAGTTTGATTCAGAAGGAAGGATGCTCTGACTCTACACAACCCCGCACAGCATGACTCAAGAAACTCAAGTAAGGGGGTGCCACTTATGCCATATCATGAATTCATCGATGACCGCGCCCCATCCCTCATCCACGCCGCTCGAGAAGTTCGACCATCAAGACCAAGTCTTCGCCCAAGCCTTCACCATTTTGCAAGAAGCAATAGACCAGCAAGCCTTCCCCGCAGCGTCGGTAGCCGTAACCCACCAAGGCAACCTGGTAGCCCTCAAAGCCCTGGGCACGTTTCACGTACGAACGAAATAAAAGCGGGTGCCCCATTTCTCGCGTCCTTTGCGAGAAGTGGGGATTTCTGACGTCCAGTCGGCCGATCCCACCGAAGGGTGGGGATTTCCCTGTCCACCCCTCCACACTCTTCGATCTAGCCTCCCTAACCAAAGTAGTAGCCACCACAACCATGGCCATGCTCCTCTACGAGCGCGGCCTCCTAGATCTCGACGCCCCGGTCTCTGCCATCAGTCCCCGAATTCACGACCGACGCCGAAAAAGATCCCCGCCGCCACGAAGTAACCCTCCGCATGCTGCTCGCCCACTCCTCCGGCCTGCCCGCCCACGAAAAGTTTTTCCTGAAAGCCCGCACCCGCAACCGAACTCCTCCAAGCCGCCTTCACCACGCCGCTAGCCACCAATCCCGCCACCCGCGCCGACTACAGCGACGTCGGATTCATAATCCTCGGCATCGCCCTCGAACGCCTGGCCGACGAATCCCTCGACCGCTTCTGCCAGCGCGAAATCTTCGCCCCGCTAGCCATGACCCACACCACCTTCAATCCCCCAGTAGAAATCCGCGCAAAGATCCCTCCACAGCCGACGAACGAGAAGAAACGCGTGGGTCGGACAGTCCTGTCCGACAACTGCCGAAAGCATTCCCGCCGCAAAGCGGAAGCCAGCAAGGCATCCGCAGCACGTTCCGCCAAAGAATCATCCAGGGCGAAGTCCAGGACGAAAACGCCAGCGTCCTGGGCGGCGTAGCCGCCCACGCCGGACTCTTCTCCACCGCCGAAGACCTGGCAAAATTCGCCCACGCCATGCTCAACGCCGGACACCCCATCCTCCGCCCCGAAACCGTAGCCCTCTTCACCCGCCGCGAATCCACTCCCCCAGGCACATCCCGCGCCCTGGGCTGGGACACGCCCTCAGCACCATCGCAATCTGGAAAATATTTCTCGCCCCAGTCCTTCGGCCACCTCGGCTACACCGGAACCTCTCTCTGGATCGACCCCACCCGCCAACTCTCGGTAACTCTACTAACCAACCGCACCTGGCCCGACTGCTCCAATCAAGCCATCAAACAAGTCCGCCCCAAATTCCACGACGCCATAATCGAAGCCCTGAAAAAGAGTTGAGAGCAAATCGGCTCACAGCGTCTACCCGAGATAGCCGCGCAGCGGCGATAGAATGCAGCCCACGGCGCAAGCCGTGGGTAAAAGATCGAGCAACCAACAAGCCCCGAAGGGGCGAAAGAGTATGACGTAGCCTCACGAGATACCCTCTTCGACCCCCACCAGTTAGAATGAACACGCCGCCCAATCCCGAAAGGCTCCAACTTGAAACCCAAACCATCCACCCTCCGCCGCCTAAGCACCGAGCAGCCCAACCAAGCCGCCGGCGACCTCGACCGCAAGTCCTCCCTCGACATCGCCCGCCTGATCAACGCCGAAGACGCCACCGTCGCCCTGGCCGTATCCCGCGCCCTGCCCCAAATCGCCCGCGCCATCGATCAAGTAGCCGCCGCCCTCCGCCAGCGGAGGACGCCTCATCTACGTCGGCGCCGGAACCAGCGGCCGCATCGCCGCCCTCGACGCCGTCGAGTGCCCACCCACCTTCAACACCAACCCACGCTCCGTGCAATTCATCATCGCCGGCGGCAACAAAGCTCTGGCCTCCGCCTCCGAAATCAGCGAGGACGACTCCCAAGCCGGCCGCGAAGAAATGTCCCGCCGCAAGCCCACGAAGAACGATGTAGTCATAGGTATAGCTTCGAGCGGACGCACTCCCTTCACCGTAGCCGCCATCGAACGAGCCCGCCAGCGCGGCGCCCGCACCATAGCCCTGACCGGCAATCCCAACTCCCCGCTGGAACGAGCCGCCCACTTCGCCATAGTCACTCAGGTAGGCCCCGAAGTCCTCGCCGGATCCTCCCGCATGAAGACAGGCACCGCCCACAAAATGGTTCTCAACATCATCTCCACCGCAGCCATGACGCGCCTCGGCTACGTCTACGGCAACCTGATGGTTAACGTAGCCCCGAAAAACGAAAAGCTACTGCAGCGCGCCATAGGAATCCTCGAAAGCGCCACCGGAGCCACCCACGAATCCGCAACCCAGGCCCTGAAAGCCTCCGGCAACAAGACGCCGGTAGCCCTGGTAATGCTAGCCGCCGGAGTAACCCGCCCCCAAGCCCGAGCTGCCCTAAAGAAAGCAAACGGCCACGTCCGCCAAGCCATAGCGTCAGCGAAAGCAAAATAGTAAGGAAGAGAATGAAGAAAGGTCGATGTGGGGACAGCCGCCTCGAGCTGTCCGATTTTTTCTCCTTGTCATTCCGAATCGGGCCGAAGGCCCGGTGAGGAACCTGCTTTTGACTCTTATCAGACAGTGCCCCAGTCGCCGGACCAGACCAAGCACGGGAAGGGCACGACTTCGAGTCGTGCCGTAAAAGCCCAAGAACAGGTCGGGATTCTAGCCCATGGGGAAGCAACAGCGCGGGGATATTCTGCTTCTCAAAATATGCGGTCCACGAGACATCGTTAGAAGTCGTGAATGCCCGAGGGATCAGGCGTCTTGGACTAAACTAAGCGCTCGAAATAATGCGCATGAAGATCTTCATTATGCACCGCGGAGCGTTTGTGTTCCTGTTTCTTCTTGGCATCCTACGCGGAGCTTGGGCGCAGGAGGTGCACCCTTGGGGAGCGGAGCTTCAGCCTATCCTCGAACTTCTAGATCAGGCCAGCCTTTCGGCCTCCATTGAACTCTCGGGGCGATGCGACCCTCCACACCCTCCCAACTTCCCAGAATTTCATAGTGCCGCGATAGGCCCGGGCTCCACTCTTCAAACCCTGCGCGAAATAGCCGCAGACGATCCCGCCATGACGATAAAGCAGGACCCAGATGGAACGATCCGAATGCAAGAAATGGCACTCCCCAAGACATCCTCAACGTCAGGATCAGCCATGTCTCATTCGAGACCTACGGGCATAAGGGCATTTACTCAGCAGACTCCGCTGTACAAATCATTATGTCCACGCCTGAAGTGGTCGCTTTCCTGAAAGAACATGACGTCCTATGGCGACGGTGGGGAGCGGGCGGCGGAATAGGCGGCGGGATTCGCAACTGGCCGCCCGGGCGGCCGCACCTCGTGGGACCACTAGACAACGTAACTGTTTCAGAGGCCCTCGATCGCGTCCTCCAATCCTTCTTCGGAGAAGTACTCGTTTATTGGAATTGCCCGGCAACGCACGATAATGTCAACCAACGTGCCGCTCAAAGCTCCCAAACTCTCATGGCAGCGCCTAGCTTGTTCCCGCACTGCCTCGCAAGGTCCAGCGAGCACGCGCAGTCCACTGTCGTCCTTGCGGGACTGCCCGACACTCTCTGTATGCCACCGTCGGCTTTCAGATTGCCTTGGTTCCTCACCCTGCAGAGCCAAACTTCTCGTACCCGCGAGGTCATCTTCCGGTTCTTCTCCCTGCAGACGTTCGGAGGAAGGGTGCTTGTCGTCAGTGGCTGACACAAGGCCGCGTGCCCTCTCAATTACCGTCCCCATCTCAATTCCCCGCTAAAATAACCCATTACCCCGAACTCCGAACCCAATGGATAAACTAGTAATCCGCGGCGGCTCCCCGCTCCTCGGCACCGTCCGCGTCAGCGGAGCAAAAAACGCCGCCCTCCCCTGCATGGCCGCGGCTCTCCTAACCGATGAGCCGGTAATCCTCGAAAACATCCCGCAAGTCCGCGACATCCAAACCACACGCAACTCTGCTAGCCGCCATGGGAGCCGAAGTCGAACTAGGCTACGGACGCGCCCAGCACCGCACCACCATCCATTGCAAAAATCTTTCCAGCCCGGAAGCCTCCTATGAACTGGTAAAAACCATGCGCGCCTCCACCCTGGTCCTCGGCCCGTTACTAGCCCGCTGCGGCCGCGCCCGCGTCTCCCTCCCCGGCGGCTGCGCCATCGGCCAGCGCCCCATCGACCTCCACATCAAAGGCCTCGAACTCCTGGGCGCAAAGATCACCCAGGAGCACGGCTACGTAGAAGCCACCGCCGACGCGCCTCCACGGCACAGAAATTGTCTTCGACAAAATCACCGTAACCGGCACCGAAGACCTGCTGATGGCCGCTACCTTGGCCGAAGGCGAAACCATTCTTCAAAACGCCGCCCGCGAACCCGAAGTAGCCGACCTCGCCGCCCTGCTAAACAAAATGGGAGCCAGGATTCACGGCGCCGGCACCCCCACCATCAAAATAAAAGGAGTAAGCAAACTGAAAGGCGCGCGCCACCGCATCATCCCCGACCGCATCGAAGCCGGCACCTTCCTGATCGCCGGAGCTCTGACCGGCGGCGACCTCAACATAGCCGCCTGCGATCCCACTCACCTCGACGCAATCCTAAGCAAACTAAAAGAGTCCGGAGTCAAAACCAAATCCACCAAAGATTCCGTCCGCGTCATGGGAGACAATCCCTTCACCGCCTCCGACCTCAACACCGAAGAATATCCCGGCTTCCCCACCGACATGCAGGCCCAATTCATGGCCCTGGCCACGCAAGCCGAAGGCACGTCCATCATCACCGAAAACATTTTCGAGAACCGCTTCATGCACGCCCAGGAACTGGTCCGCATGGGCGCCAACATAAAAATCGAAGGCCACCGTGCCGTAGTCCGCGGCAAAACCCCGCTAAGCGCCGCCGCAGTTCTCGCAAGCGACCTGCGCGCCAGCGCATCGTTAGTCCTGGCAGCATTAGTAGCCGACGGTGAAACCATAATCGACCGCGTCTACCACATCGACCGCGGCTACGAAAAAATCGAAGAAAAACTAAAAGCCGTAGGAGCCCAAATCCGCCGCATCGGCAACATGCTCCCCTGAGTCACCACAAAGTTTGTCATCCTGAGCGGAGTCTCAGCTGCGCGAAGCGCAGGGGACACGCAGTCGAAGGATCCCCATCGAGTCATCATGGTTTCTTTTGTGGGCGAACTGGCCCGCAAGGAGCGAAGCGACGAGCCGGACAGTTCGTGGGTAAGCGGGCGGCTCTGCCTCCACCGTCCCCGAACCATGAGTTCAGACCAAAATAAATCGGGCCGCACGCGGTCCCCTGAGAAAGCCGAGCAAAACGCCATTTCTGGAGGTACAATCAGACGCCCAGGCGCGCCGGCCGCACTGCGCTGGAAAGAACCGATCCCTCAAGGTCAACTAGACCGGGCCGCCGAAAGTCGCACAAGCTCTACCGGACAGATCCGACCCAGGAAAACTCTGCTGAGGAGGTCCACCCGTGAAGACCACGCTCGCAATCATCTTGCTTTGTACTCTCTGCTCCCCAACCGCCGCGCGCGCCGTATGCGTCGGCGCATCGGTAAATTCGTTCGGAGCCAAGGGCGACGGTCACACCGACGACACCGCGGCCATTCAAAGCGCCATCAATGCCGCCGCTTCCGCCGGAGGCGGCTCAGTCGTCTTCAATGTGGCCCGCTACTACACCACCGGCACGTTCTCCGTGCCGCAGGGCGTGGTTCTGTGCGGATCGGTCGAAGGTCCCTTCGACGTTACAGGAGTCAATCCGGCCTCAACCACCATCGCCCCCACGCTATTGATCACCAATACCAACGCTCCCTTCCTCACTCTGAATGGCATCGGCGCCAGCGTCACCGACCTGCTCTTCCACTATCCCAACCAGGTGGCCTCCAGCGCTTCCAAGCCCACGCCCTACCCCTACACAATTTCGATGGTGAACGCGCCCGGGGCGAAAGTAGTCCGCTCCACCGTCACCAACGCCTACAACTTCCTGGACATCGAAGTCGGCCGCGTCGCCGCCCAGGATCTGTTCATCGGGGCCTTCAATATTGGAGTCCACATCGACCACACCGAGGACCACGTCACGCTGCGCAATCTTTTCAACCAGGTTTTCTGGGACGCATTGGAGGGCGTGCCATATCCGCGCCCCATCGACACCTGGGTGTTGAACAACGGAATCGGCCTGGTCGTGGATCGCATGGACAGCCTCGAGATCCATGATTTCTTCGTGTTCTCCCGTTTCACCGGCATCCTGCTGAGCGATTCCACCGATACGTCGCAAGGCGCTACTTGCGGATACGGAACCGGAAGCGACTTCGATCTCGATACCGTGCAGTTCGGCATCGTCATTTCTGCTTCCAATAGTCCGGGATACAAATTCACCAACGTGGACATAGGTGCAGCGCCAGGACTCGGCCAGGCCGCGGTGCAGGTGAAACCCGGCGGTTCCATGCTGCCAAAAATTGAGATCAATGGAGGCTCGCAGCGCGGGGTCTGGGCCCTCGGGGCATATCCCCCGCCCGCCACCGATACGGTCATCACAAATATCTTGCCCTGAAGCATTCTGCGCGAACCGGCGCTGGCAACCGGAGGAAACGAATGAGAAAATTCTCGCTGTTGCTGTTCCTGGCTTTCAATTTGATCTGCCTCGGCGGTTGTGGCAGCAGCGCTAGCAACTCCAGCGGAGGTGGCGGAGCCGTCGCTACCCAGTTCTCCGTCACCGGCCCGGCCAGCAGCGGCGCGGGATTTTCCTTCACCTTCACCGTGACCGCTCGCGATGCTACGAACAACGTGGCAACGAACTACGCCGGCACTGTGCAGTTCACCAGCAGCGATCCCGCAGCCACGCTTCCCCACAACTCGACGCTCGCGAATGGGACCGGAACTTTCTCAGCCACACTGACGAACTCAGGCTTTCAAACCATTACCGCGACCGACACAGTTTCGGCATCCCTGATGGGATCCCTAAGCGTCACCACTGTAGCTGGAGAATTTCCCGTGAGCGCGTTCGGCGCCAAGGGCGACGGTCAGACCGACGACACAGCAGCCATCCAGGCGGCGATCAACGCCGCTGGCGCTGCCGGTGGCGGCTCCGTCGTCCTCAGCGTGGCCCGCTACTTCACCGCCGGCACGCTCGTCATCCCCGCGGGAGTGGTCCTGTGTGGTTCCACCGAGGGGCCCTTTGATGTCGGAGGTGTCAATCCAGTGACAACCGCGGTCGCCGCCACACTCCTCATCACCAGCACCAGCAACGCCCCCTTCATCACCTTGCAAGGCATCGGGTCTGGAGTCACCGACCTGCTCTTCCACTATCCCGACCAGGTTCCTCCCAGCGCTTCCACTCCCACAACGTATCCCTACACAATCCTGATGGCCGCTCCCGGCACAAAGGTCGCCCGATCCCTTGTGACCAACGCCTATGACTTCCTGGACATCGAGTCCGGCCGAACCCTGGCCCAGGACCTGCAAATCGGGGCTCTTCACTACGGCGTCAACATCGACCACGCCTACGACCATGTCACCCTGCGCAATCTTTTCAACCAGGTGTATTGGGACGTGGCGGCGAACGCGCCCGTTCCCAGCCCGATCGACACCTGGGTTATGGCCAACTCAGTCGCCCTGGTGGTGGGACGCGTAGACAGCCTCGAGGTGAACGCTTTCGCCCTGTTCATGCGCTACACCGGCATACTTCTAACCGATTCGTCCGACACTTCCCAAAATCCCACCTGCGGATACGGCACGGGAAACGACATCGATCTGGACACCGTGCAGTACGGCATCATCGTCAACGCCTCGAATACACCGGGATACAAATTCACCAGCGTCGACATAGGGTCGGGATTCGGCGGCGTGACGGCGGTGCAGGTAGGAACCGGCGGCTCTCTGCCCCCGAAGCTTGAGATCAACGGAGGCTCGCAGCGCGGATTCTGGGCCCTCGGGCCCTACCCCCCGCCCGCCACGGACACGATCATAGTAAATATCCTGCCCTGAAATCCTGCGCCGCTGATTGAAGTCTCCGAATGTTTCTCCGGGCGAACCGTCCTGCAAGGAGCGAAGCGACGCAGCCGGACAGTTCGTGGGCACGAGGGCGGGTCGCGCCGGAGTCGGGGCAGGGGGAGAAGCGAAGCGACGACCGCAGCCCCGGGGGCTGGCCCACCCTTGCTGTACCACTGAAGAGGGTGGCCCATCCTTGCGCGTTCTTTGCGCAAGGGTGGGACAGTATGCTGCTGACGCTTTGGCTTCGGATGGGTGGCCCACTCAAGCCGTCTTTTGGCTTGAATGGGGTAGTTCCCTCCACTCTATCGTTTATCGACCGTGGAAGACGGGACGCCGATTTTCAGCCTCAGCGTCACGCCCCCTCGAGGATGCGATCTTTCATTATGTTCTCCTTCGGTGGTTTATATCCATACAGAAACTCCGCCGATGCTGACCGCATCGGCGAAGTTCAACTTATCTGGGAACGTATGTCTACTGGTTCATGGACGCGGAGGTGGCAGCCTCTTCGATGAGCTTGGCTGCTTCCTTCGGGTGAGACATGTAGGCCACGTGGCTGGAATTCACTTCGACCGTCTTAGCATTGGCGCGCTTCGCCATCATGCGCTCCTGTATCGGATTGATCGACCGATCTGAGCTTGCCACCATGTACCACGTCGGCTTGGACTTCCAGGCGGGATTCGTGACCTTGTGGGTGAATGAATCGGTGGAGATCGGTACTTGCGATATAGCCATGAAGTGAGCCTGGGCCGGGGGAATATCCGCTGCGAAGTCGGCCGCGAAATGCTCCTGTTCTATCCACCAGTTGCCGTTGCTGTCCGGCTTGAACGCCGTGGAGGCTTGCGGCACCGCTGTTTCAATCGACGCACAGCTCTCACCGTGATCGAGCGCAAATGCAGCAATGTAGACCAGCGCCGCAACCTTTGGGTGATTGCCAGCCTCGGTGATGATGGACCCGCCATAGCTATGGCCGACCAGGACGACCGGCCCGCCCATGGCGTCGATGGCGGCCTTTGTGTATTTTTGGTCGTCGGCGTAGGAGGTCTCGGGAGGCTGTGCCACCGACACCGTGTAGCCATCCTTCTCGAGGATCTTCGCTACGGCTTCCCAACCAGAGCCGTCGGCGAATGCTCCGTGTACCAGAACCACGTCCTTGATGCCAGTCTGCGGCGTCGGACACGCCGCGGCAGCGTTCAGAGTCGCACCCATCAGCAAAGAAGCAAGTGCAGCAACGGCATAAAGCCTTGTCGTGACATTTCTATGGTTAGGTTTCATTTTGTTCTCCTTTTTCCCTTTCGTTTCTTTTCAAGCGCGTCAGCTTTGTGAGCCGACGTCGCTTGTCCGACATAGTGCCCATCACAACGATTCTGGACGCTCCTTCGGCCGACCTCGCTCCTGCAGCATCCATTCCCGGATGTAAGGCGAACCGTGCAGGATCGAGACCCCCTTCGCCTCACATGCATTGAGAAAACGCACACCTTCGAGATCGACAAGACCCAATTCCTCCAGATGCAAAACGATTGGCGGTTCGCAGCGCTCGATTTCGGTTTTGACTTGATCCAGGTGCCCAGCTCGCAATTCGCCGCTGAGCCGAATCCCCCCTTGGACCCGTTCAATCCGCAGCGTCATTTTCTGCCGACTCCGGAAGACAGCGACGGCAGTGCAAGTCCGAGACCATTTGCAAGAGCCTGTTGCTGTTGAAGTTAGACTGGCACATTGTCCTGATTTATCAGGAATTCATTTTTAATCAGGAAAAGGCGGCAGGCTTATAATCGCCCGATGGTTTCTGTGACACCTCCCCGATCCCAAGAGGCGCTGGCGAGAGCGCTGGACGAACTAAAGAACTCGGAAACAAAACTTCGGCAGGTGATCGACACCATCCCCACACTGGCCTGGTGCAATCTGCCGGATGGTTCGAATGAGTTCCTTAACAGGCGCTGGCATGAGTATACCGGCCTGTCTCCCGAAGAGTCGCACGGCTGGGGTTGGCAAACTGCGATCCATCCCGACGATCGAGCGCCATTGATGGAGAAATGGCGAGGGCTCCTGGTCACGGGTGAATCCGGCGAAATGGAAGCGCGTCTCCGTCGCCATGACGGAGTGTTTCGCTGGTTTCTCATGAGGGTTGAGCCGCTACGGGACGAGACTGGCAAGATTGTCAGATGGTACGGAACATGCACCGACATCGAAACTCTCAAGCAAACGGAAGTGAAGCTGCGAGAAGATGAACGCGAGCTCCGTCGCATCACCGACGTAATACCGCAGGCGATTGTCGTCCAGGATCCCCCTCGGGTACCGCCACCTACGCTAACCAGGCGACGCTCGACTACACCGGTCTGCCCACGGAAGATGTGATTGCCCCGGACTTTCGGGAGCGAATCTTCCACCCCGACGACCTGGAGAGATTACGCGAGGAGCGCAAGGCTGCTCTCCGTCGGGGGGTTCCGTTCGAAATTGAACAGCGGGCCCGCCGGAAAGACGGCCAATATCGTTGGTTTCTGATTCGTTACAACCCCTTCCGAAATGACCAGGGCCAGGTGACTCGATGGTATGCGACGGGAACCGACATCGATGACCGCGTCCGAGCCGAGGAGAAGACACGAAACGAAAATTTGGCATTGCGCGAGCAAATCGATCGTGACTCGATGTTTGAGGACATCGTTGGCTCCTCGGAAGCGCTACGGAAAGTGTTACGCCAGATCGCCAAGCTGGCTTCTTCCGATTCGACAGTCCTGATTCTCGGCGAAACCGGTACCGGAAAGGAGTTGATAGCTCGCAGCATCCACAAGCGATCCAATCGCGCGGATCGGGCATTCATCGGGGTGAATTGCGCTGCCATCCCACAATCGCTGATTGCTTCCGAGCTTTTCGGTCACGAGAAGGGCGCCTTCACCGGCGCAACCCAGCGTCGCCTCGGTCGCTTTGAATCGGCGAATGGCGGGACAATTTTTCTGGACGAAGTTGGCGACTTGCCTCCCGAGATCCAGGTCGCGCTGTTGCGAGTGCTGCAAGAACGTGAAATTGAGCGCGTCGGCAGCAATAAGCCAATACCCATCGACGTTAGAGTGGTCGCCGCTACTCATCGTGATTTGAACAGGCTCGTAGCCGAAGGCAAATTCCGTGAAGACCTCTTATATAGACTGAATGTAGTCCCCGTCGATGTGCCGCCGTTGCGCGAACGCGTAACCGACATTCCCTTGCTGGTTGAGTATTTCATCGACCGCTTCGGCAAGAAAGCTGGAAAGAAATTCAGAACGATCGACAAGAAGAGTCTTAGATTATTACAGGCATACGACTGGCCTGGGAACATTCGCGAACTACAGAACGTAATTGAGCGGGCCGTCATTCTGAACGAGGGCGACACCTTTTCGGTGGACGAGACCTGGCTTCGCCCAGAACTCCCGGTTGCCCGTAGCCGGCGGAGTACGCTTCATGGTGTCCTCGCGCGGCAGGAGAAGGAAATGATTGAAGCCGCACTGGCGGGGTGTTATGGACGCATCGCGGGCCCGTTGGGCGCAGCCACGAAACTAGGGCTGCCGGCGCGAACCCTCGACTCGAAAATCAAGCGCTTCAAAATCAACAAATATCGGTTCAAAGTGCCACGCGCAAGCTGAATCCTTTCCGCAGGATCCTATTCTGGGCGAACTGTCCTGCAAGGAGCGACAGCGACGAAGCCGGACAGTTAGTGGGCAAGCGGGCGGGAAGCGCCGCAGCCGTGGCGCAGGAAGGAGCAAAGCGACGACCGGAGCCACGGCGAAGGCGCTGCGTCCATCTTCCCGCACCGTCGTTCCAGAAAAACAATTCGGGCCGCCCGCAGGCGGCCCGTTTGGTTTAGCTGAAGCCTGAAAACCAAGCCCGACCTAGTCTCCCGCCACCGGCTCGCCCACTTCCGGCTTCGCAGCATTCGCCCCGTTCCCGTTCGCCTTACCCAGCGCGCCCAGGGGAATGAATCCATTCTCCGCCACCGCGGGTTTTTCCTTCAATACCACTTCGCGGTAAAGTGAAGCCATGCGAGCGTTGTAAGCCTCATCATTCTTCTGCGGCCCACGATGTCCCGCGACCGGAGTTTCAGAATGATCCACGGCTAAAGCCGCCTTCGCATCTCGAGCCCGCTTCTTCTCCTCGCGCGCGTTCTTCGCGATGCCCAGATTATCCAGATCGTGCTGCAATTCGGTGGTCACAATATTTTCGCGCAGCAGAAGTGAGTGTGTCTCATCGTCCATCTTCACTTTCTTGCCGCCCGCGAAAATCTCATGCCGGCCATGCTCTTCATACCACTTGGTCAAAGTGGCAGTCATGTGCATCTTCTCGATTATGTTCCGCCACCCCACGCCCGTGTTGTAAGCGCAGAATGAAATCTCGCCTTCCTGCGTAGCGTAAGGAATAATGCACTGCTCCGTCCGCCGGAAGTCGTAGTTGAACAGATCCTGGAACCACATTCCCGCAATAAACAGGAAGTTCCACCGGTCCTGCCGCCTTTTCATCACATCATCGACCGTCCGGTCCGGCCCAACTTTGCCGTAGTTCTTCCCCGTAGCGTTAAAGTTCTTATCAAACTTCCGCAAAAGATCCATCAGCTTAAAATGCGTAGGCGCCTGATACGGATCGTAGTTCTTCATCAAACAAAGCGCCATCCCAAACACCGTCAAAAACTTCCCGCGCGCCGCATCGTTAACCTTGGCAATATCTTTCGCGAGCTGATCCCCCTTCAAAAACGCAGTAACCGGAACCGCCTCCTTAGTCTCCTTATCAATCATGACAGCCATCCCAGTCCCGCAATTCGGATGACAACCGCAACTTAGCTGGCCCCAGTCGTTTTTTACGTCGTTGGCGTGCATTAAGTCTGCCCAGTCTGAGAAAGTTCCCATGAAGCTGATCGGGAACCAGTCGCGGCTTGGTTCGCCTAAGCCCGTCTGGTTTTTTACGTCGTGTGCCAGGTGACTCAGGGTGTAGCGCTGGGCTTGGCGGCGGTCGTCGGTTACGGCTTCGTCGCGGCCGGTGAAGCTTACTGGTTGGAAGCTCAGGAAGCTGATTGTTCTTGGATTGTCCAGCGCGAACTTGATGATTCTTCCTACCTGTTCGTTGTTGATGCCGTTTACGATCGTCACTACCGGGACGATTTCTACTCCGGCTTTGTGGAGGTTTTCGATCGCCTTTAGTTTTACGTCGAACAGGTTGCCGACCATGCGGTGGGCGTTGGCGGCGTTGCCGATTCCGTCGAATTGCAGATAGGCGTAGCGCATGCCGGCTTCTACTGCCTGCTGGCAGAACTCAAAACTTTTTGCGAATTCGATTCCGTTGGTTGCGGCCTGAACGGAGTTGTATCCGACTTTTCTGGCGTAGCGGACTGCGTCGAGAAAGTATGGGCTCAAGGTGGGCTCGCCACCGGAGAACTGGACGCTCATCTGCCGGCGTGGCTTGATGGTGATGGCGTTGTCGAGCATCTGCTTGATTTCTTCCCACTGCAGTTCGTGGACGAAGCCTACCTGGTTCGCGTCCATGAAGCAGGGATCGCACATCATGTTGCAGCGGTTGGTCAGATCGATGGTGAGGACCGAGCCGCGTCCATACTTCACAGTGGAAGACCCGTGATGGTGCAGCTTTTCGTCGTTGTGGGCTGCGATGTCGCGGCCGGGGAAGACATCTTCGAGGTGCTTGGAGAATTCGGTGTCGATCGACATCACGTCTTCGAAGTGGCCGTGCTTCGGGCAGTCTTTGACCATCAGAATCTTGCCGTCGCGTTCGATGATGGTGGCCTTGATCTCTCCTACCTTTTCGTTCATCAGAACTTCGTGGGGCAGTTTGCCGTCGAGAATCTGCTGGCGGATTTCAGGGACACACTTCGGGCACAGCGAATCGGTGGAGCGGGGCCAGCCGAGGGGTGGCTTCGACTTTTCGTAGGACTTGAGCAGAGGCTTGTCGGACCATTTAGGGGTGGGCGACACGCCGGGGTTGATGCGGTTCAAACGGTCGAACACAACCCACGCACCTTTGGCGGCGGCAACGGCTGCTTTTTCTACGTACTTGATCGGCTTGCGCATGTTGGCTTCTAGCTCCTGGCTTTTTGCTCTTTTTCTTGCTTCTTGGATGTCTTGCGGCAGGTTTTGTGTGACAGGAAAACTCTGGCGGAACTTTGCCCTGGCTTCGCCTTGGATCCTGACCCACAAAACCAGTACACAAAACCAGACCGCGAACCCGACTGCTTATGGTTCTCCCCGGGAATTGAACCTGGTTCTTACACTTTTCCCTGGGTATTGGTCTGGGGTGATGCTATTGGAGGGTAACGGGTTACGCATCTTTATCCCAACGAACGGGGAAAAAATGGGGTTTAGCGGTTGATTGGGGGATTAGGTGGGGGTAAGTTGTTGAAAGGAAAAGGGACTCTCTGGCTTCGTCGCTTGTGGGGAGCAGTGATGGCGTCCCCCACTTCTCGCAAAGGACGCGAGAAATGGGGCACCCAGATGTGGGCCACCTGCCTTCTTATCGCAGCGCTGAAGCGCTGCACCACCCTGGGCTCTTGTGCGGATGGTACCTGAGGGAAAATGCATAGGTCCTTCGTCGGGAGTCGCTCGCTTTGCGCGCGACTCCGCTTCCTCAGGATGACAAGTCAAGGTCAAAGGCGACGGACAGGAGTTTCCCTCCTACACAGGCAAAACCAACACCAACGGCACCGGGCTTTGCCCGGCGGACAGCCGGGGGTGGCTGTCCCACATTTACTTTGGGGCTTAAGCCCGGTTCCCTTTTCTTACGGCTTTGCGGTACGACTGGAAGTCGTGCCCTTCCCCGTCTTGCTTCTGATAAGGTCAACGCCGGCGTGCGGGCCCGCCAAACGTTAGTTATCTTTTCATCTTGGGCGGCATGTCGCTATCTTTCCAATAGCTTGCAGGAGTCGAGGAACGTAAACTGGGAGACATCGTGATCGAGAAAAAGATCAACGAATTCTTCGGCGACGCCGAGTCTACTGGCTTTGGAACCGGTTGGTGGAGCGGGATACTGTCAGCCTTTTTGGGATTTCTTTCATTCGGCGGAGTTTTGTGCCTGCATTTTCCTGAGTTATTAAGCTCTCCTGAACTGCGTCCACATTATCCAATGCACACGATGCGCGTCTTGATCCAATGCCTCATTGTGGGGGCAATTTTATTCGGAATCATTTCTTCGATCAGGCGCAAGAAAAAGACTTTGGCATTGACTGGAATGTTGCTTGCCATTGCGGCAACGGCCTGGGGCGGATCGAGTGTACAGATTAACGGCACTTTGCATAGTGGGCCCGCGATCGGCCTGGACTGGTTTTTGCTTGATTTGTTTTTGATGGCACTCATCTACGTGCCGATCGAAAGACTCTGGCCGCAGTATCCGAAACAGGGAACATTCAGGAACGAGTGGACTTTGGATGTGGTTTATTTCATGTCCACTCATCTCCCTATACAAATTTTGTCTTTTCTGGTTTTATTGCCCGCTACCCAGGCCACCAAATATCTGGGTGTTCCGGTTCTTCAACACCTTATCGCTCGAATGCCCTGGTTGTTGCAATTTTTCCTGGCCGTTGTGGTCGCCGACATTGCTGAATATTTCATTCATCTGGCTTTGCACAAAGTGCCTTTCCTGTGGCGCTTTCATGCCGTTCACCATTCTTCGAAGGCGCTGGACTGGATCGCGGGCTCACGCTCTCACTTTGTAGACGATACACTCGTGCGCGGGTTTATCCTTGTTCCTCTCATGTTTGGATTTTCGCAATCGATCATCCTGGCGTATCTGATTTTTGTCACCCTTCACGCTACCTGGACTCATTGCAATTTCGGTCCCAACGCAAAATGGCTCGAAAAGATCCTGGTTATGCCCAGATATCACCATTGGCACCATACTTCTCAAAAAGAGGGCATCGACAAGAACTTTGCGATTCATTTTCCGTGGATCGATAAACTTTTTGGAACTTACTACTATCCCGATGAATGGCCGGAACGTTACGGCCTGGATGGCGAGGAAATTGCGCCGGGCTTTCTTGGGCAGACGATTGAACCCTTTATGGGGAAGAAAAAGAGCGGCCTAAAAATCTAGTGCAGCTAATCGAACGTCCGCGGGAACCTGTTCGCCCCTTGCCGTTGCCTTAACCAGCCCAAGACGCTTCATGAATTTGACGGTCAAGAATCCAAAGTCGTATTCGGATTCGTCGTGGCTCAGCCGCAAAAGAGTTTGATAGTGGTGATGATTATTCTGCAGGCAGGCGCTGAAGGTCGCCGTTACCGGCAGCCATTCGCCAATGTTCATAGCGTTGTCACGCTGATCGTCGTACCGCCGGTATCCAAATTCTCGAGTGTGGGTCCAATAGTTTTGCACCATGTTGACCCACCAGCCAAAAATTCGAACGCCAATCCACATCACGAGAGCGAACTTCAGGCTTCCAACCAGCTTCCATAAGAGCCAAAAATTGGCGCTTTGCGAAACCACCGCAAAGAAGGGGCTCCCCACGACCCGGAAGGTTCTCGACTTCAGGATGTCGTCGCTGGCCAGATTTTCCTGACACTGATACGGCAATAGACAGAGATATAGGGTCCGCCAAAGACCATCTCCTCCAACTTTATTGGGATCCCCATCATGGTCCGAATTTTTGTGATGCAAGCGATGGCGATTCACCCAGGTGATTGGATTTACATAGATCGCGAAGGTGTTATTCACGATCGCTACGGCTTTGATGAACCATTCCTTATAGTCAAGGGAACGATGAGCGATTCCGAGATGAAGAACGTCGGCCAAATACAAGCCACCAAGGAACCAGCAAAAAATGAAATACACCGCGCCTATCAACAATCCTTTCCATAGTCCCAAGTGAGCCGGAGCGGAATACATGCAGGCCAGCATGTAGGAGAAAATAATCAGATAGCCCACGAGATTGTATATTTTCATGATGGCTCCCCGTCGGGCTATTCAAACAGAAATCGGAGCTCGTTTCAAAGCTAAAGTGGGCGTCATGCTTGGCTCAGGATGACAAGGCTTATTGGGACTCCGGGAATTCAATTTCCGGTTCGTCGCCTTCCGGGTAGTCTGCCTCCGGGTAATCTTCATCGATGCAAGCATGGATGGTTATCGGCGGATGTGGTAGTGGGGGATCCAGTAAGTGCCAGGCTTCGCGGTATTTCTCGAGGCGCATCTGCCTGGCTTTGCGGTGGGGGTAGAAGCGGAGCATGGGCTGCGGGGTGCAGACCTCTACCGGGATTATGTACCAGATGTTTAGCGGGACTACGTGGGCGGCAATGAAATCGATGTCGCGTTTGGTGTAGACGGCGCGGGTGTTGCCGACCGTGTACGTCGCGCGGGTTTCGTAGGCGTCGGCGCGGAGGCAGTCAGTGCATTTGATCTGGATGCGGAAGAGATGGACCTTGGGTTGGGGACGGTTGTCCAAGATGAAGTCGTAGCGCTCGCTGTCTCCCCAGGGCTTGCAGATGGCGAAGCGGCGCTGGCTGGCCTGGTAGAGGAAGGCAGCTTCGGAACGTTCCCCGGTGCGCTTGGTGTTGGGACGGTTGGGATCGTCGGGGCGGTTGGGATGCGGCTTGGACATCGGGACTCCTACGTCTTTAGAACCTGAGTCTTGAGACAGAAAGGCGGAGCCTTGGAGCTCCGCCGAATTTGCGAAATTGTAGAATAATTCCTGCTTCTATTTTAACACTGGGGTGCAAGGGACTGGCTTTACGCGGTCCACCCGACACACAGGGCTGGCAGCTTGCGTCCGACTGCGTTGAGCAACGCCTCCCCCGAGATCGTTCACTCAACAGCAGTCGGACACTTAGCCGCGCTCTGCGCCACGAAGGGAGTTCACCAACGTGGCGAGTGCAAACCTGACCAGCAAACCCTGACCCGTGCTCTCTGGTACTTCCAAACCAGAGTCGCAAGAATTACGGGCTCTCCTGGGTTGGATATTCCGTTTCGAGTGCATCCAGGACAATCGCGATCACATCCCCGGCCTCGATCGCGTTTACAAAGCCACAGATTCCGACCGCGCTGGAGATGATTTGACTGAGTTCGAGTTTCGGCAATCTTGCAAATCCACCCACGTCCTGGTGGAGCTGTTTCAGTAGCAACAACAACCGAGCCACTCTCTTATCCTTGAGATAGAGCGACGCATCGGAATAGGTCTTGCCGATCACGCGGTTTGGTTGTATCTGTTCTGCGAAACAGCGAGAAACTACTTTGTCCATGGTCGCCTCCGTCAATGCGCTCATAGTGCGGCGCGGTCTTGTGGTGTTGCTTGCCTCGTGTTTCTTGCTTTCGTCGCTGGAGTTCATTGCCGCGCTCCT
Source organism: uncultured Acidobacteriaceae bacterium (assembly GCA_963770235.1). Lineage (GTDB taxonomy): Bacteria > Acidobacteriota > Terriglobia > Terriglobales > Acidobacteriaceae > Sulfotelmatobacter. Next base: position 464,999 of record CAVYOW010000001.1, read on the forward strand.
CCATTTTGGCTTCTCCAGGCTTCGAGCCATCGGCTGAAGAATGGTTTGGGCTGAGGGTTTGCATGTTCCGGCCGGGAATATTTGGATTCCGAGGACGAATTGGGAAGGAGCGCTGACGGTGTGCACAGCGTGGTAGGTGAAGATTGCGCGCGGACAATGCTCGCGCTCAACGATCGAGGCCGCGGAACAAGAGCCGAGATGATTTTTTTCATGGAACTCTCCTCTGACTGGGTGATTGAATTTTCGGCCCCAACTGTCTGCCAAACCCCGCGTCTGCCCTAGTCGGGCAATCGTGCCGGGTTCGGCTGGGACGGAATTGCTCTCAAGACTTCCGGCGAGTGCGCGGAATTCGGATTTCAGGGAACTCGCAGGTTGCTGCGCCCACGCGACGGCCAAAGGCGCCGGTTCCAGCGGGCACAGCGAGCTATTCAGTCGGATAGGCGGGATGACTTCAGATCAGGAAGGTACAGAGGAGATCCTGGAAAGAATGGGGATGGCGATGTTTCGGCGTGACTGCCGGTTCGAGCACCGCAGCGCTGACAACGCAAAGCGAGCACTGGTTTGGCGATGCCGGCAAAACCACGATTGGATTGACCGCAGCAGGAGCGACCTGGATACGGGGAAATACAGGAGGAGCTAGATTTACGGGAGCGTCAGCCTCGTTGAAGGCAGTCTCGGGCAAGTCCGGCCGGGGTATGGTGGATACACACACTGCGGCTGCCAACAGGAAGAGAACCAATGTCAAACGAAGTCGCTGCACGTCGGCGCACCCCAAACAACTATCAGGCTAATCCCGTAAGTAGGTGTTGTCAATGATGATCTCGAGGCAAAGCAGGCTCTGGTCGGGGCGTCTGACCCGGTGCCCGCGAACCGTCACGGCCTAGACCATGATCGCGCAACTTCAATTTGCGCGGCTGGCTGGCGGGATGATGCCGTTCATGCGGAGGTACTCGGCCATCTGTCCGTAATGATCGAAGGCGTGGGCTACGGCGAATGTGGCCAGGTGCAGTCGTAGCGATTTGCTCTTCTCGGCGGGCTGCAACATGTTCTCGGCGGTCAACGTGGCCGCGGCTTTGTGACCCAGCGAGAAAGAATCTTTGAGGAAGTTGATGATTTCGGCTTTGGTCTTTAAGTTCCTGGGACCGTCACCACCCATGAAATCCGCCGGGAACTTTTCGCCCGTGAGCGGCGACCAGATTGCGTAGTTGGAAGCGGCTACGTGCTTGACCTGCAGGGCAAACGTGCGCACACCTTTGTATTCGGCGCCGGCAATGTTCAGGCTCTCGGGAGAGAAGTTGAATTTGTCTTCGGGCATGGCTTCGGCAGCTTCCAAAATCTGCTTTTCGATGGCGCTGATTTCGTGGTCGATGGTTGAAGCTATGGTTGGCAGAGGCTGCTGGGGTTGCGACTGTTGGGCCTGCGGCGGGCGCGATGCCGGCGGCACCAGGTTGTTGGCGCGATAGTAGACGACTAGCTGGCCGTAGTGCTCCGCGCTGTGCTCGATGGCGAACACCCAGATGTCGGAATTGTGGAGCAGCCTTTTGCCAAGTTTCGTTGTTTTGTCGAGGCCCGCGTCGCCCTGCTGTTGAATCACTTGCGCTCCGTCGGCGATTGCACCCTGCACGAACTTCACCACGTCGGCTTTGGTTTTGAACGCGTCGCGCGCGGGGTTGTCGCCTTCGCCGAAGTCGGGACCGATGTTCGATCCGGAAACTTTGCGGATCACGACGTAATCGAGTCCGGCGGCGTGCAGGAGATTTTGGGCGAAGGTGCGCTCGTCTTTCTGGAGCTTGAAGTCGTACTTATCTTCGGGGAAATCCTGGGCCATGGTGACGAGTTTGTTGCCGATGTCGTTCCACCGGTCGAGCATCTCGTCGGCTCGGGAACGGGCAGGAAGCGGAGCTTGATTCTGCGCCTGGGCCCGGCTGGGAAGACTGGTTCCAACGACCGCGAGCATAGTGACTGCAAGCAGCACAAGCGATGACGGCTTCATGGTAGATTTCTCCTTTGGATTGGGCTTCGCCGTTTCAGGGAGCCTTGCCACATGTATCACAATGTGATATATCAGAGTACGACATGACAGTCAAGGATCGACCGCTATCATCGGCCTCTCTTCATATTCTTCTGGCGCTGTCGGAATCTGACCTGCACGGATATGGGATCATGCAGTCGGTCAAGCGGCAGTCGGGGGGAAATTACCGGCTGGGACCGGGCACGCTGTACGCCAATCTGGATCGTCTGCTGGCCAGCGGCCTGGTCGGTGAGAGCGAGCGGAAACTCAAAGGTGGCGATACCCGGCGGGAATACTGCCTGACGCCCAGCGGGGAGCAGGTGCTGCGCGTCGAGGTTCGGCACCTGCGGCAAGTGGTTGACGTCGCAAGGACGCGGCTGGGCAAGCTGGATGAAAGGGGCGCATGAGTATGCGGATTGGCTTGCTGTGGGCTTACCGCTTTTTGCTGCAGATGTATCCCCCGGCATTCAGACGACGTTTCGCGCCGGAGATGTTGGAGTTGGCAGAGGCAGCGGAACCCAATGAGTGGGCATTGATCTTCGGCGACACCAGCCTGGCGATCGTGCGCTGCTGGCTGCAGCCGAGCGCAACCAGTTCGGCGGTGGTGCCGGCCGGTCAGGATGCTTACCTGGCGCTGGGAGAATCCGGGCTTACAGCTTCGAAGGTGTTGCAGGGTTTTGTGCTGTCTGCCGCCATACTGGTTGGGCTCTGCTACTTTGGTTCGCTCGGCTATGTGGAGCTGCCGAAATGCCACTCGGTCGCGGCTGAGAACGTATCGCGATGATGGTCACTAGGATTCGAGCTTGAGGCACGAAATTCCTCCTACCAAGTCAAAAGCAGCGGGCTAGGGCTCCGCTCCACGTTATCCACTTTCATCCTCAGCTTTTCCACAACGGTTGGGGTCGAAACCTCGGACGGGGTGGGCGGACAACGCTTCCCTGTTCAACAGGATAGGGACTTCCTTCCATGATGTGATCTCTGGCGTTGACAAAAATTTCTGACAGGCTAAAATACGCCTCGCTCCTTACCCTGTTAAATTTAAAACATGACTCCTAAACTTCTCGATCCCGTAGTGCTGCAGACTGATTTCCAGGATCTCAAGCTCCACGCCAGCGGCAAGGTGCGCGACGTTTACCAGATCGATGACGAGCGGCTGCTGTTTGTGGCCACCGACCGCATTTCCGCTTTCGACTATGTGCTCGCGACCGGCATCCCTCACAAGGGACGGGTGCTAACCCAGATTTCACTGTTCTGGTTTGATTTTCTTTCTGATATCGTCCCCAACCACATGATCACGGCGGATGTGGAGCAGTATCCCCAGGCGTTGCAGAAGTATGCCGAGGTGCTGCGGGGGCGGTCCATGATTGTGCAGCGGGCTGAGATGTTTCCGGTGGAGTGTGTGGTGCGGGGATACATTTCAGGATCGGCCTGGAAGGAATATAAGGGGACGGGCAAGGTTTGTGGCATCGAGCTGCCGGCGGGGTTGCGGGAGTCGGAGGCGTTTCCGGAGCCTATCTTTACGCCGGCGACGAAGGCGGTGAGCGGGCATGATGAGAATATTTCGTTTGCCCGGATGTGCGAAATTCTGGGGTCGGAGACCTCCAGCACCTGCGCGAAATCACGTTGCGGATCTATAAGAAAGCTGCCGCGTACGCGCGGCAGCGCGGTATCATCATCGCCGACACCAAGTTTGAGTTTGGACGAACCGCGCAGGGAATCACGCTGGCGGATGAGGTGCTCACGCCGGACTCTTCCCGCTTCTGGCCCGCCGATAAGTACGCGCCCGGTCGCTCTCAAGAGTCGTACGACAAGCAATACGTTCGCGATTACCTGGAAGAGATTCACTGGAACAAGCAGCCGCCCGCGCCAGCTTTGCCGGACGAGGTGGCCAGCCAGACCAGCGAGAAGTATCTTGACGCCTATTTCCAGATTACGGGACGCAAGCTGGATGTGCAGGCGTAAAGCCCGGCGGAAAGCGGGAGGCAGGAGAACGGCATGACCGCGGCAGACTGGTTGATTGTCGCGGTTGTGCTGCTGAGCGTCGTTTCGGCAGGGATGCAGGGCTTCTTTGCGGAGGCTCTGAGCATGGCTGGACTGGTGGTGGGTTACATGGTTGCCGCGTGGAAGTATCCGGGGCTGTCGGATTGGTTCATGACGTTCTTGAAGAACGCGTGGCTGGCTGATATTTTCAGTTTTCTGATCATCTTTTTTGCGATCCTGCTGGTGTTCAACGTGGCCGCCAGGATCGCACGCAAGTTGATGAAGGCAGCCGGGCTGAGCAGGTTCGACCGTTTTCTGGGAGCATTGCTGGGCGTGGTGAAGGGGGTTTTGGTCGTGACCGTGGTGCTGATGGGTATGACCGCGTTCACGCCTACCTCAACCATGCTGAAGAGGTCGGTGTTGGCGCCGTATTTCCTGGTCGTGGGAAGGGCCGCGATGTGGGTGGCGCCGTCGGAGTTGCGGGCGCGGTTCAATGAGGGATTCGACTTTCTGCATCGGGCCCCGGCAGATTTGACCGGCGCTCCGGCTTCGAAGTCGAAGTAAGAGGCGTGTGAGCAGGTAGTCAAAAAAAGACATTAAGAAGAGAGAGAGCAAACGTGAAAGATCAACTGGAAGCACTCATTCTGCAGATGTATAAGAGCAACATCCTGTATTCCGAGGGTGTGCGCGAATTCAAGAAACGCTTTATCCTCACCGTCCTGCAGGAAAACAAGGGGAACCAGTGCCGCGCGGCGCGCGAACTGGGGATGCACCGCAACACGCTTAGCCGAACTATCGACGAACTCAAGATCGACGTCCGCCTGCTTCGGGATGGGGCGAAGCGCCCACCCCGCAGCGCGCGACCGATGTCGCTGGAGAGGGATAAAAAAGCGGTGCGCTAGGGCGGCCAGATTCGGAGCCGGGCATTCGTGTTTCGATGTGGCTCAGAAAAAACTAAGGCAGCCCTCGCGGGCTGCCTTTTGCTCGAATCGGACCCACTCTAGTTCGCAGCTGGTTTGTGGTGCACGTGGGCGCAATCTTCGGTTTCGGCAGCTGGCCCTTTTCCATGATCATCATGAAGGGGTTTGGAGTGTAGGAGGCGGGCATCGCCTTGGAAGTCGAGACTGGCGCCTTCTTTTGGGATAAGCCGCAGCGGGACCTTCTCTTCAAAGGTGAGCGTGATATCGGCTTTCTTGGCGTCGATGTCATCGGCGCTGGCGGCGATATCGAACTCGGTTGCAGTGGCGCTGATGATGGTGCCGTTCATGTACACGGCCTTGCCTTTGATGCCCTCGACGACCACCTTGCCGTCACTGTCCTTGGTGCCATTCCAGACGGCGTCCTGGTCTGCCTGGCTGCCGTTGGAGAGCACGAACTCCCAGGTGGCGAAATCCATTTTGTCGGGCGGCGTTGCTACCACCATGTTGTGAGCCTGTTCTGCGGGAGTGGGAGCGGGTTTGATGGTGAAACCGGCGGGCTGCACTGGGTTGGCCTTGATTTGGGCGAGAACATCGGCCCAGCCGTCGTCTCCGGCGTGGTACTTCACGTACAGACCTCTGGCGTACTTCTCGATCGACTGCTGATACTGCGCGTTGGGTGCGACGACGGAAGCGCGCCCGGCAAACCAGATCGCATTGATCGGGTCGGGAGTGAGCTTGGGATCGGGCGGAGTGGGTCCGGCATAGGCCAGCGCCAGGGGATAGACCACGCTGAAATCCTTCTGAAAATCAGGGCTGCTATCAACGGCGGCGCGCAAGTCCTTGCGGGCGGTGTCATAGTCCTTGGCGGTGAGGGCAGCGAGGCCGAGAGCGGCGTTGAAAACCCCGGTCATCTGATCTTTCATCTTTTGAAAGTCGGCGTCCGACATGCCATCGGGCTTGGCGAATTTTGGCAGACCATCCAGTCCCATTTGCCCGTACTTCTTGGCATCCGCGAGATCCTGCGTGGCGTTGGCGTCGCCACCTTGCGCTTTGAGGCGATCAAAATAAGCGAGCAGGAACATGGCGCGCTCGTTGGTGGGATCGGCGGCTACGAGTTTGGTGGCGGCATCGAGGGTTTTTGCCTGGTTCCCGGCCTGCTGGTAGTCCTGCATGAGAGTTTGCAGGGCGGCAACCTTCATGATGCTGTTGGGATATTGGGTTAGAAATGCTTCGAGGCCGCTGATCTGGGCGGTAGCGTCCTTCTGTTCGATCGCGTCGATGTAGGCGTTGTACTCCTGGGGATCTTTAATGACCGGGGCTGCTGCGGGTGCTGTGGCGGGTTGCGCCTGGGCGGGTTGAGCGGCGGCCTGCGCGGGCGCCGCGGACGGTTGCGACTGTGCCGGCAGCATCTTGGGCCGCCGCCAGCGCAGCAACCCCAAGCACAACCGTGACCAGAATCTTTTTCATCAGTATGGCTCCTTGGATCTTACGGGATCGACAATTTGCATCTGCGTGAGACGCATGGCGACTGACCCGTCATTCCGGGTTTGCCGGATTATAAGTACGTCTTCTTCCGAAGGCAAGCAACTTCCTAGTCGGCCCCCGCGCTATTGTATAGGATGCAGATGTCGCAGCCTCGCGTTCAGGCCGTAATTCAGCCTTGCGAGACGCCTGGCGCGAGACAGGAGGCATTTCAATGAGCGCGGTGGGAGCGGATAAAGTGGATACGGTTCACCCGCTGGCGGACAGGTAGCCGTGGTTACCGGCGCGGGCCGCGGTATTGGCGCCGCCATCGCACAGGAGTTGTCGAGCCTGGGCGCGACGGCTGTGCTGTGCGGGCGCACTCGCGCCGCTCTGGAATCGGTTGCGCGAACGATCACTGAGGCTGGCGGGAAGGCCGAGGTCGTTCCTTGTGATGTGACCGAGTCTGGGTTCGGTGGAGGCGGCGGCCGAGCGGGTCGAAGCTTCGTTTGGGCGAGTGGACATCCTGGTGAATAACGCGGGCATTCGCGGATTCGGCGGGCCGCTGCACCAACTGCCTCCTGACTCCTGGGAGCAGATCCTGAACACGAACCTGCGGGGCGTCTATTACGCGGTGCGTGCGTTCGCGCCGATGATGATTCGGGCGCGATCCGGGCACATCATCAACATTTCGTCGCTCGCGGGAAAGAATGCGCTGCCGAACGGCGCGGCTTACGCGGCCTCGAAATGGGGATTGAATGGGCTGAGCTACTCTCTGGCGGAGGAACTACGCGGCTATAACATTCGCGTGGCCGTGATCTGTCCGGGGTCGACTAACACTGAGCTTAGCCCGCATGCGGGCAAGGATCCGGCGAAGATGCTGCAGCCGGAAGACGTGGCGCATGCTGTGGCGATGCTGGTGACGCAGAGTGCGCAGTCGTTTGTGAGTGAGATTCTGATGAGGCCTACGCAGAAACCTTGATGTCGCCGTTGCGACACAATGGACAGGCTTCACTTCTTGAATAGATTTTCAAACGCCTGGCGGGCGTCGTTGGGGCGCAGGCTGGCGGGCGTGGAGGTTTCTTTTTCGCGGGTGACGCGGATTTCGAAGAACGTGCAATCGTTGCGGGCATCTTTCTTGGCGATACGCTCTTTGATGGGCTGCATGCACTCGAAGCGGCTGCCGGGATCGAAATACATGCACTGCTTGCAGGAATGCAGTTCGAAGCCGCACTTCGGGCAAAGACCGGTGGGCGGAATTGCCTGCAGCACCGTGCCGCACTGCGCGCAGCGGGAAACGGCACGGGTGCCGGGCATGTTCACCGGCTTTGGGCCCATGCTGTAGTCGCGTCTGGCGGGCGGTACGGGGCGGGCTTTTCTCTGGCTCTTTTTCTCGGGACCCGCTTGTCTCGCGGATCTCCTGGCGGCCTTTCCTGGCGGTCGCGGTCCTGATATCCGTGCTGACGGTATTTGGCTGCCACGGAACCTCCGAGCACGTTGGCGTATTGTCTCGCCAGCGGCGCTTCAAGACAAGTCGGAACTGCGGTCTTTCCGGTCTTACCCAGGTACTCAGTACTCGCGACCTGGTACTCGCTACAATGGAAGGATGATCCATGAAATCTTTCCCGTGGGGCCGCTGCACTGCAACTGTTCGATCATTGGCGACGAGACGACGCGCGAAGCGATGGTCATCGACCCCGGCGACGATATTGAGGACGTGCTTGCGCTCATCCGCAAGCATAACCTGCAAGTCAAGCAAATCGTGATCACGCACGCCCACATTGATCATGTGGGAGGCGCGATGAAGCTGCGGGCGGCTACGGGAGCGCCCATCCTGCTTAACCAGAACGACTATGCCCTGCTGAAGATGCTCGACGTGCAGGCTACGTGGATCGGCGTGGCTGCGCCGGGCGAGGTCAAGATTGACCAGAGCCTGAGCACCGGCGATACGGTGAAGGCTGGGGCGCACGCGGCCAGCATTCTGCATACGCCGGGGCACACGGAAGGCAGCGTCTGCCTTTACTTCCCTGCTGAGAAACTTCTGATTGCGGGTGACACTTTGTTCGCTGGGTCGATTGGCCGCACTGATCTGCCGGGCGGATCGATGCAGAAGATCATGCAGTCGCTGCATGGGACTGTGATGGCTTTGCCTGACGAGACCGTGGTTGTGCCGGGGCATGGGCCGTCGACTACTATCGGAGAAGAGCGGGAGAGCAATCCGTTTCTGGTGAAGCGGTGAGAATGCGGTGGGCTGTCCAGCTCAGGGGCTAAAGCCCACTCCTTTTCTGGGATTTGCTGGCACGGCTGAAGCCATGCCCTGATACGAAACTTCCGTCCTTCGACCTTCAGGTGCTCACGAGCTCTAACAACCTCTTGATGCCATCGGCGAATTCATCCTTCTGAGTAATCAGACTCAGCACCAGATATCCGTCGCTGGGGAAGTCGTAGAAGTGGCCGGGATGCACCAGCACCGATTTGCGGCGCAGCAGATCGATTGCCAGCTCTTCGTCGGTCTGCGTCACCGGGACACGCAGGACCGCGTACCATCCGCCTTCGACGTGTAAACGCTGACAGATCTTTTTGCGGCGAGCTGGCGGTCTAGTTCGGCCAAGTTGGCGTGAACGCGATCGAGTAATTGGGGCTGAATGGTTTTGCGCTGATCGAGTAGCACCGGAGTCGCCCACTGGATGGGCGCATTCATGGAGAGATACGTGTCGGCGATTACTTCCAGACGCGCCTGTGCGGCCTCGACCTGCGTCTGCCGGGCCGCTGGTGACGATCCATGCCACTTTCATTTGCGGGCAGGGCTGAGATTTTGGAAACTCCGCTCAAGGTGAAGGTGAGCACGTCTTGATTCGCAGCGAAGCTTTGCCGTGGTGCGCGGTCGTGGGCGTAGTCGAGAAACACTTCGTCGGCGATCAAGCGCGAGTTCGTGTTCGCGGCAGAAGCGATTTAGCGATTCTCTGCTCCTGCGGGTGCACGTACGAACCTGTAGGGTTGTTGGGATGGACCACTACCACGCCTCGCGTGCGCTTCGATACCGCTTTTTGCAGCGAGGGAAAATCCATTTGCCAGCCATGGTCGTAGATCAAGGGATAGGAAACGAGCTTGACGTCCTGCAGGTCGGCCAGGAATTCGAATAACGGATAGCTTGGTTTCGGAACCAGCAGCTCATCGTCCGGATTACAGAGCAGGCGGAAGACGAAGGAATAACCTTCACTGGTGCTGGTGGTGAGGATCAGGTGCTCGGGGTCGAGGTGAATGCCGTGTTGAGTTTGGTAATAGGCCGCAACCGCCGCGCGGGCGCTGGGCAAGCCTTTGGGCTGGGGATCGTAGTCCAGGGCCTGCGGCGAGGCTAACGACTGCAGAATTTGCGGTTCGTCGTAGAGCAGGCCGGCCCGGGTTGGATTGGAGATGGTGAGATCGAGCACAGCGCTTGCCGCTCGAACGCGCTTCTTCGAGGGCCTCGGTGAGGCGATTGCGGGTTAGCTTCCAGTTGGTGCGGTTGGAAAACATTAAATTCAGTGGCCAGTGGTCAGTGGCCAGTGGTCAGTAAAAGCGGTACGGATCGCTGAAGCTGGGCCCTTGCCTACGCGTTCCAGGCGTTCTTTTACTGGTCACTGATCACTGGCCACTGATCACTGCCTCTACGGCTGTAGGTAGAATCCCAACTCTTGTGGCTGGGTCAGGGTCTTGGTTGCATCGTATTGCCGGCGGGCCTGACGTACGGCTACGATTTTTTTCTGGAAGTCGCGGGCCAGATCGTCGTAGCGCACCAAGACGTTGTCGAGCCAGTACGGGCCGTATTCCCGCAGATAGGCTTCGCGGTACATCTGGCCGACGCGCGTGGTCGCGTCGCGCAGATCTTCGAGGCGCGCGTTGATGGCTGTGATTTCTTCGAGGTCGCTGCCCACGCGGTCGGCGTCGGTCTGGTTCTGAAAAGCGTCCCAGTAGAATTTGTTGATCTCCTGGGTGAACTCGGCCTTCATGCCGAGCGCGTCCCAGCGCCAGGCGGCCAGGGTCATGTCGGCGAGCGTGTCCTGATTGGCATGGGCTTTGGCGCGATTGCGGTGGAGCGACTCCAGCGCGTGCTCGGCGCCTAGACGCATTTCGGGAGCGGCGGCGGCGACCTTCTGCATCATCTTGGCGCCTTCCGGGGTGAAGGGATCGATCCAGAACAAATCGTCGGTCTCGGTTTCGACTTTGATCTTGGCCAGCGCCTGGTGGCCGCGGTCGAGATTTTCCAAGGTGTCGCGGAAAGTGGCGTCGTTGCCGTTGCGGTAGAAGGCCCAGTCGTAGGCGTTCTTGAACTGGTCGATGCTCGACTCGCCTGACTGCCATCCCGCGGCTGCGCCGAAGATGAGCGTCGGCCATGCCATGCCGTAGAGCGCCTCGCCGTCGTCATTCCACGTGGTGTTGAGCATGCCCATCGCGCCCAGCTTTTGGCCGTCGCGCACAAAGTTGCGGATATTGACGTAGCCCACGTCCAGGTTCGGCCATAGTTGGTTCCAGGTTTGCGCGCCGGGCGCCACTACCACGCGCAGGCCGGCATCGCGGTAGGGTTTGATGATGCTGTCATAGCTCGGCTTCGGGTCATAATCCCAGGGGACGGCGATCATGTCCTTGGGCAGGATGCCGAGCAGTTGCGGATATTTCAGCGCGATGTCGCCCCAGAACATGAGTTGCTTGTGATAAGGCTGAAGAATGGCGAAAACTTTTTGCATGTGCTCGAGATAAACCCGGCCCAGGCCGACTTCGGCGACGCGCGGCGGCGGTTTGACCGTGGCCCAGTTCAAACGTTTCGTCGCCTCCGACATGCAGGAACGGTCCGGGGAAAAGCGGGACCAGGTCGGCATACATGGCCTTGATGATGTCGTAGGACTGTTCTTTGGTCGGGGTGAGCACGTGGCCGTGGGGCCGCTCCGCTACTTCGGAGTAGATTTCGTACTTCAACATGTGGTGAAGATGTCCGAAGGTTTGCTGCTCGGGAAGAATCGTGACGTAGAGCTTCCTGGCGTAGTCGACCAGAGCGTTGACTTCCTTCGGAGTGAGCGCGGCTTCCCTGGGAGCGAGCAGGGGTTGGCTGGCGAAATCGAACACGTGCTCCATGTAGAGACCGAACAGATTCACCTTGTAGGCTGCCAGGGTGCGGATCTGGCGCTTCATGTAATCTTCGGTGGGAATGGGACCGCGGCTGATGTCATCCTGCACGCCGCGCCATTCCATGCTCGGCCAGTCGCGAATGGAGACTGCGGGACAGATTAGTTTTCCGTCGTCCTGGCGAAGCAGCTGGCGGAGCGTCTGCACGCCGTAGAAGAGTCCCTGGCCGGTGTTGGCGGCGACGATCAGGTGGGTCTTGTCGGAGAAGAGCAGGTAGCCCTGGTCACCGATGGAATCTGCCTTCAGGCCTTTCGATGCCAGGAAATCCCTGACGCTGCGGTCCTGCAGACGGGCCAGCACGATGGTGCTGCGCACTTCTCGTGCTTTCTCTTTCGAGCCGGTGATGCTCAACTTCAGGCCGGACTGATCGTGGATTTCTTCGGCCAGGGTTTCCGCGGCGATGCGATCTTCCTCTTGATGGCCGAACTCCACGAGGATTCTGGTGGTTGGCCTTACGCGGAAGCCGCCTTGCTGGAGGCGCACTTCCTTGGGCTCGGGGATCAGCTTGAGTTGATCTTCGTTGATCGTCTTTGAGTTGATCTTCCTTGGGTTGATCAGTCGCACCGGGAGTTTGGGCGGAGATCACGGGAGCCAGAAGCAGCAGAGCCAACGGAAGAAGGAAGGCGTATCGTTTTTTCATTCGTATCCTTGGGCAAAATCGGCGACGGTTACATTCTAGCGGGAACGCGCGGCCTGAGGAACCCATCACGTAGAGAATCGTCGGCGAACAGGCAGACTATTTTTTCTGGGCGGCCCTCATCAGCAGCGTGATCAGCACTCCGGCGACGGCGGCCACACCGACGAGCCCGAAGACCTTGCGCAGATCAGTCTGCAGGTCGGCAATCTTCACCAGATCAAGAATGTAAAGAGAACAAAGCAGCGCCGCCAGGATGACAGCAATCACACCCAGCAGCAACAGGAATTGCTTGATCATTTTCGAACCGCCGGATTGAGAGGTCGGCAAATCTGCCATGAGTCAATATAGACCGGGTAGAGGTTCGAGGCTATGGACCGGCGGTTTACTTTCCGAACGCCTCCTTATTTACTACGTAGGGCATTTTCGTGATGTCGCCGCCGTAGTTGGCTTCGAGGACGTCGATCAATCCCTGGACGCAGCGGCCGGCCATGCCTTTGTTGGGATCGGTGGAGAGGCGCGTGATGCGGGCGGCGCTGGCGAAGTGGGGCATGAGGCGGCAGCGGTCGGCAATGGCGGGATCGCGAAGCGGCGAATCGGCGGGCAGCGGTTCTTTTTCGTAGACGTCGAGGGCGGCGCCGGCGATCCAGTTCTCGCGCAGCGCTTTCACCAGACGCAAGTTCATCGATTACCGGGCCGCGCGAGTCGTTGACCAGATAGGCAGTCGGCTTCATCAGCCGCAGGGTTTTCTCGTTGAACAGATGATAGGTGGGCGTGGCGCTTTCGCCGGGACGCAGCAGGGGCACGTGCACGCTGACGAAATCGGCTTCGCGCAGAGCTTCTTCGAAACCGTACGTACTTGATCCAGTTCTTTTCTTTGGAAATGCCGCGGGCGTGGCGCAGGTCCATGGTCTCTTGAATGGCTTTGATGTAGTCGTGATTCTCGTACGCCGGGTCGTAGCACAGCATGTTCATGTCGAAGCCGGCGCACTTCTTGATCATGGCCAGGCCGATGCGTCCGGTGCCGATGATGGCGATGGTCTTGCCGGTGACTTCGTCGCCGAGAAACGGCAGGTAGGGATGCCAGTATCCCCACTGGTTGTCGCGGGTGAGGTGCTCGGCCGGCCACATCTTGCGGGCGAGCATGCCCAGCATGAAGAAGGCGAACTCGGCGGTGGCCTCGGTGAGGACGTCCGCCGTGTTGGTGAAAGGAATCTTGTAGCGATTGGCGTCGGCGCGGTTGATGTTGTCGAAGCCGACGGCATACTGCGCCACGACTTTCAGCGTGTTCTTGCCGGCTTCGAAGACCTCGGCGTCGATGGGATCGCGCAGGGTGGTGATCAGGCCGTCGATGCCGGACTTCACCTTTGTCGATGATCAGACTCTTCGGGCGGCGCTTCCGGCTGGGGATAGACCTCGACTTCATAGCCGCGGTGGCGCAGCAGTTCGATGGCTTCTCCGATGTCGCAGGTGGCAAAGACGCGGAATTTCCGGTTCATGTGTTTTCCTTGCAAGAAATGACTCTTGAATGAAACGAACCAGGTTACTTTACTCGAACGTCCAGCGGGTGGACTTGCCGATGAAGTGCTTCTCCCACAGGCCAAACGCGATGCGCGGGCGCACGGCGAAGACCGGTTCCTTCATCGAGAGGATGTCCGGTTTCATTTTCGACATGTCGAACTTGTATTTGCGTTCATAGACGGGGAAGGAATTTGCGGCGCGCGGGGACATCGGCGATTTCGGCGGTGCCCTCGACTATGACTGCTTCGTGCGCGTGTTCCGTGCACACCACGCAGTTCGGGTTCTGCGCCAGGTTGCGCGCCTTGCGCGACTGGCTGCCGGTGCTGAACAGGAAGCGGCCGTCCTGCCACAGGCCCCAGACCACCATGGTGTGGGGCGATCGAGGTCGCGTCGGCGAGCTTTCGGGCTTGACGGTGGTGATCCAGTAGTTGTGTGATTTCTTCAGGCGCTGCTCGGCCCAAGTCCACGGGAGCAGTCCCTTGTCGCCTTCGGGCAGGCCGTAGCCGGGCATGTGCGGACGGCTGGACTTGGGCTTTTCTGTTCGCGCTGGAATCTTTTTCGCCGGCATGAAATTAGTCAGGTCAGCATCTCCAGGCTTCAGAGATTCTTCCGGGTCCACTGGTCGAGGCGGTCGAGCGCCTGCTGCAGGTTCTCCAGCGAGTTGGCGACGCTGAAGCGCAGGTAGCCTTCGCCGAACTCGCCGAAGGCGGTGCCGGAAAGCGCGGCCACGCCGGCCTGCTCGAGCAGAGCGTCGGCCAGCGGCTTCGACTTCCATCCCGTCTTGGTGATGTTGGGGAAGACGTAGAACGCGCCTTTGGGCATGCGGCAGGAAAAGCCCTTGATCTTGTTCAAGCCGGCGACGAACACGTCGCGGCGGCGCTTGAACTCGGCGCACATGTGGTCGACTGAACTCTGGTCGCCGCGCAGCGCTTCGATGCCTGCGATCTGGGTGAAGCTGGCAGTGCAGGAAGTGGAGTTCGTCGTCAGGCGGGTGATGTGGGCGGCCAGATCGGGGCGCATCACGCCGTAGCCCATGCGCCATCCGGTCATGGCGTAGGTTTTCGAGAAGCCGTCGAGCAGGATGGTGCGCTCCTGCATGCCGGGCACCGACATGATGGAGAAATGCGTCGCCTTCAAAAAGCAGGCGGCTGTAGATTTCGTCGGACAAGACCAGGATGTTGCGGTCGCCGATGATCTGGGCGACCTGCTCGACGTCTCGGCGCTGCATGCACGCCGCCGGTGGGATTCTGCGGCGAATTCAGGATGATCAGCTTGGTGCGGTCGGTGATGAGCGGCTGCGAGTTCGTCTACGTCGAGTGAGAAATCGCGCTCCTCGCGCAGGTGGATGGGCACGGCCTTGCCGCCGACGTAGTGGATCATCGACTCGTAGATCGGGAAGCCGGGGTTGGGATAGATGACCTCATCTCCTTCATCAATTAAGGCCAGGATCGTGAAGAAAATGATCGGCTTACCGCCCGGCACAACGACCACTTCTTCGGGCGCAACTTTCACGCCGCGGGTGCGGCTCGACGTAGTCGGCAATGGTCTGGCGCAGTTCGGGCAGGCCGGCGGAGGGACCGTAGTGGGTCCAGCCTTTGTGCAGCGCGTCGACGCCGGCTTCGATCACGTTGGCGGGAGTGTCGAAATCGGGCTCGCCGATTTCGAGGTGGATGATGCTCTTGCCCTGGCGCTCGAGCGCGCGCGCCTTGTTCAGGACTTCGAAAGCAGTCTCGGTGCCCAGGCGCGACATGCGGCGGGCCAGTTGCAATTCGTGTTGCGTGGTTTGTGCCATGATGACCGGCGCTCCTAAGAGGCTAAACGGCACATTATACGCCGGGGGTGCGGAGGAGGTTCGGGAGATGACTGCTGGAAACGAGCGCTCTCATCGAGAACGGAAAGTTGGGATTACCGGGAATCAACCGGTTCTGAGCGTGATGTCAGTATCAGCAGCATGCCGGGAACTAGGAAATAAAGCGCGAATCGTAACAAGCCGGCGCAGTAATCTCAGCTGGATTGTCAGCCATCCGAATCTTGGTCGGATTCAAGGCCTTGTAGCGGATGGCGATATGCCGGCCCGGCGACCACGTCGCAGCCCAAACCTGGGCGTCGATTCTGTAGGGGGAAAGGGGTGAATCCAGTTCGGACTGCCGGGTTTCTCCCCCCACCGGGTATGAAACTATGCAGTGGAAAAAATACGAGTGGGAAGACGTAGTGCTTCCATTAGACCTGGTTGTTGACCCGGTTGAGCGTTGGCGAATCTCGCCGCTCAACGCCGTGGCGTCCGACTCGGTCCAATGCGTCTGAATCCAGTAGTGAGCGAATGCCACGTATCCGCTTGAAAGAAGAGGGAGCATCGAGAGAAACACAAGCGCACGGCCAAGGAACCGGGCGAAGCTCCTCCACTGGCGTCCTGCGGAAAGCTCAGGCGTTACCCCGGCCGATCTTCGCGGGCCAAATAATGTCGTGATTGCCGAGCCGTTGCTCACAGGAGTCGGGTCAGTCGGCCTCGCTCTTTCTGACCCAGATTTTGGGATTACCGCTGACCATCTCGACTTTCTCGCAATCTCTACGGGGGAGCAAGTTACATCCGGCCACCGCCTCCCAGAATTACAAAGATGGTCGGCGGAATATCGTCATCCCAAGCCGCACGGCACCCGGGCGGGACATGGGGCGGATGCAATTCGTGCTGCGTTGCGGGCGATGATGACCGGCGCCCTTAAGAAGCTAACCCGCAGATTATACGCGGGGGAATGGGCATCTCTGCGATCATCCGGACCCTACTCTCTATAATGTGTGCCAGACAGTTGAATGACTCACGATGGAGGCGACACTGAGGAACCGATGAGCGCATACCTTCGAGAACTCTACGGGCATCAGGAATGGGCGGACGCCGAGCATTGGCGCGCGATCGAGGCGCTATCCTCCGTCGCGCTGGCGGATCGGGCGATTCGCACGCGGCTGCATCACATTCATCTGGTGCAGTCGGCGTTTCTATGGGTGGTGGGGTCGCGGGCAGAGCAATTCGTGATCACCAAGGCCGAAGACTACGCGAACATGGCCGACCTGAAGGCCTTTGCGCGGAAGTGTCACGCGGAAATGGCTGCGATGCTCGGCGCGCTGGACGAGGCTCGCTGGGCGAGACGATCGAGGTGCCGTGGTTTCAGCCGCCGCTAAAGATCAGCGTGAGGCACGCTCTGACGCAGGCAGCGATGCACAGCCACTACCACCGCGGACAGAATGCGACTCGACTGCGCGAGCTGGGAGGAGTGCCTCCGGGCACGGACTTCATTGAGTGGCTGCGGCAAGGCCAGCCGGCGGCACGATGGAGCTAAGCGCGACCAGGATTTCAGGGATGAAGTCCTCGCGCCCAGGCGCGTGCGGGCAGCTCGATCGCTCCCTGGGAGTTGGCTGGCAGGGCCGCTCTTAGGCGCTCGCGGATTGCTGTTTGAGTCTTCTGATCACGCGTCGCTAGATAGTTCGGGGCTGAGCCTTGCCCGGTCAGGAGTGGCTCCCAGTAATCGTCGAAGCTGGCGAAGTGGGTTACTATTTCGAGCGCATGGACGGTTGCGTGCTTCAGCCCTGCTTGCTCGAAGAGAGATTGCAAACCTTCCGGAGTACACATTGGAAAACGGCGGGCTTGGTCGAAGGTGGCCGCTTCATGATCAACGGCTGTGGCTGCATCCCAGAACTCACGCAAGAATCTTGCGCCCTGCGCGTAGTCCCAAACGTAGACGGCGATGGTGCCGCCCGGCGGGGTAACGCGGCAGAATTCTTTCAGCGCCTCGACCGGGTTCGGAATGTAGTTCAATCCCAGACCGCAGACGACCACATCGAAGGTGGCGTCGGGGAACGGCAGAGCCATTGCGTCCCCGGTTTGGAAGGTGACGTTCGGGTGGGCGCGATGCTGGCGCGCGAAGTTTATCTGCTCGGGCGAGGCATCGATGCCCACGATGCTGGCCGGGGCGTTGCGTTCAACGATGGCTTCGGTGATGACGCCGCTGCCGCAGCACACATCAAGCCAGCGCAGACCTGCCGGGAGGTCCAGCCACTTTAGAAATTCATGGGCGAGCAAGCGGCTCCAGCGGCCCATCCATTGGTCGTAATGAGAACCTGAGGTCCAGCGATCTATGGTCAGAAACGAGGTCCCTCAGAGGCTAAAGCCCGAGTCTCTTTCGCTCTCGGTGGCACGCTTTGGCTTCAGCGCAGGCTCTTGAAGCCGTGCCTTTCCCGAGCTCATTCGGTGAAGCCAGCCATTGAAATGAAATCTACTCCGAGACGCTGTGTTCTTCGTTCTGCGAACGGAGGACGCGGTCGACGGAGTAGGGAGCGCGGTGGCGGGGTTCGTGGTAGTGGCGGACTTGCATCTCGCCGAGCAGGCCGATGGCTAGCAGGTTCAATCCGCCGAGCAGCAGGCCGAGAGCCAGCATCATCAGCGGGCCGTGAGACGCCATTACCGGAACGTGGCGCAGGAATTTTTCTACTCCCAGCCAGGCTACTACGGCGCTGCCGCCGAACAGGCTTAGCAGGCCGAAGGTTCCGAAGAAGTGCAGCGGACGGGAGAGATAGCGGAGCAGGAAGCGAATGGTGATGAGATCGAAGACCACGCGGAAGGTGCGGGAAATGCCGTAGTGCGAAATGCCGCGCTCGCGGTTTACGTTGCGGATGGGCACTTCGCAGATCGACGCGCCGTACCACGACGCCAGCGCCGGGATGAAGCGGTGCAGTTCGCCGTAGAGCGGAACCTGCTCGAGGATCTCGCGGCGATAGGCTTTGAAGGTGGTGCCGAAGTCGTGAATGTCGACGCCGCTGAGCTTGGCCATCAGCCAGTTCGCCATGCGGGAGGGGATGCGGCGCATCCAGAAATTATCGACGCGGACTTTGCGCCAGCCGCTGACGATGTCGTAACCGGCGGCAATCTTTTCCAGAAATAACGGGATGTCGGCAGGATCGTGCTGCAGATCGCCATCCATGGCGATGATGTATTCGCCGCGGGCATGGTCGAAACCGGCGGCCAGTCCGGCGGTCTGGCCGAAGTTGCGGCGGAGCTTGACCACCGTGACGCGGCTGTCGACGGCCGCGATCTCGCGCAGCATGGCGAAGGTGTGGTCGTTCGAGCCGTCATCGACCAGCACGATTTCGAAGGTCTCGCCCGCGGCCTCCATCACCGCTTTCAGGCGGTCGTAGAGATCGGTGACGTTCTCCTGCTCGTTGTGCAGAGGGACGACGATGGAGTACTTGGGCACAGTCTTTTTATTATAGCCCGAAACCAGTTGCTCGGTTCCCAGTGTTTCAGCTTTAGTAACCTCGAAACGCCAAGGGTAACTCGGAACTGAGAACCGGAACTCAGCGCTGTCAGCCTTGCTCCTTGAGCTTTAGTCGGGACTTGTTCTCTTCCATGAACTTCTTTATATCGTCTGCCGCTCCCAGCAGGCGATTCCATTGCTCGTAGTAGAGCGTGACCGGAAAGCGGCCGAGTCCGTAGACGCTGACGCCGCCTTTTTCGCCGACCTTGAAGATCAGGTCGCCGCTGCGCTTCTTGGTCTCGACTTCTTTTTCCAACTGGGATAACCGGGCTTTGAGTTCTTCGTAGGTTGGTTCTGACATGTGTTTCCTCGCTTGTAAGTTTGAGATCTGAACGGCACGCTCGCCTGAACGACCAACATAACAGTCGATCCAATAGTAACTTGCCTGGCATTGCCTTGTGCAGGACAACCGATATAAGCTTAAAAGAATTTAGCCCAATGCAGGAACGCATGCGGTTTACTTTTCGATGGTTGACGTGGCTCTGCCTGTCCCTGATGTTGTGGACGGCGGTGGCGGAGTCTACCCACAACCATCCGAACCAGACCGAATCCACCTCCTGCTCGATCTGCGTGGTGGCCCATACGACCACGCCCTACGGCCAGTTCCAATCACATCCGGCCGGTGTTTGCCACGGTCGGCCTGCTGCAAGAAGAAGAAGTAATCGCGAGAGCCCGGCTCAGTGTTTTTGACTTGGGCATTCGTGGTCCTCCTGCCGTTTAGGGATTCCCGAAGATTGAAGCTCCGGCGTGACGATGCCGCGTCGATCCCTATTTCTTGACTTCGTCCCAGGAGGACTCATGCCTACTTCATCAAGTGCGATGTCGCCGTGTTGGCGATCGCGTTTCTCTGGCCGCCAGTATCGGCCGGGCGCAGTCGGTCGGAAATTCCACCTCACTGAACGGGACGGTGCTGGACGCTGACCGGCGCGGTGGTTGTGGACGCCACCGTTAAAATTCATAACCCGGTCAGCGCACTGGATCGCAAGCGCGCAGACCGATACTACCGGCGGATTCAGCTTCTCCGAACGTTCCCTTCAATCCGTACCACTGACGGTGACGGCGAAAGGGTTCTCGCCGTACGCGCAGGATGTGGAACTGCGTTCGGTGGTGCCGGTAACGCTCAGCGTCACGCTGCAAGCAGTGGTTGAGGCGACGACGGTCACGGTGCACGAGGAAGCGGGCGACCTGGTGGAAACCGATTCCACGTTCCACACGACGTAGACAAGAACCTGCTCGACCGGCTGCCCATGCCGACAGAATCGACAGGCGTGAGTGCGGCGGTGACGGCCGCGACGCCGGGGTTTCCGCCGATTCCAATAACCAGCATGCACGGTCTGGGCGATCACGCGGAGAATACGATTTCCGTCGACGACCAGGCCGATTCCGATCAGACGAGCAAGACCTTTTCCAACCAGATTCCGTCGAATTCGATTCAGTCGATGGAGGTGATCGCCGGGAGCGCCACCGGCGGAATTTGGCGGCAAGACGAGCCTGGTCGTGAAGGTGAGCACGCGGTCAGGTCAGGGAGTGACCACGCCGACCGGTTCAGCTCACCACTTCCTACGGCTCGTTTGGCACCTCGAACACGTCGTTCGATCTCGCCTATGGCGGCAAGAATTGGGGAAATTTCATCGCGATCAGCGGCACCGACGGCGGCCGCTTTCTCGATGCGCCGGAATTCGCCGTGATGCACGACAAGGGCAACGAGGAGAACCTGTTCGACCGCATCGACTATCAGATCGCGACCGGCAACACGATTCACCTGAACCTGGCGTGGACCCGCTCCTGGTTCCAGACGCCGAATACCTTCGACAATCTCAATCTTGGGCGTCCGTCGACCCACTCGGGAAACCCGGTTCCGGCCATGGACCAGCGTTCGCAGATCAAGAACCTTTAACATTGCGCCGTCGTGGACGCTGCCTGCTGAATCCGAACGCGGTGTTTACTTTGGGCGGTTTCGTGCGCCGCGACGATTACAATTACTATCCCGAGCGGCGATCCATTTGCCGATCTTGGTCCTCTGAACTTGCAGCGGGAGACGATCGGCCAGAACCGGACTGCTGACCAATGCGGGCGTCCGCTCCGATCTGGCGTACGTTCGCGGAGTCAACAATATGAAGTTCGGGAGTCGACTACGAGCAAACGTTTCCTGACGGAGA
This sequence comes from uncultured Acidobacteriaceae bacterium, assembly GCA_963770235.1. Classification (GTDB taxonomy): domain Bacteria; phylum Acidobacteriota; class Terriglobia; order Terriglobales; family Acidobacteriaceae; genus Sulfotelmatobacter. Next base: position 486,148 of record CAVYOW010000001.1, read on the forward strand.
ACGATGCGCTCGGCATTGTCGACCCACTGCTGAATGCTCCCTGCATCGCGCTGAATGTGGCATCAGGAACGTATAGTCCCCGCGCCGGGTATAACTAATCCCTCGCAGTGCGCGGGCGCCGATTTGCCGAATACTCTGGCGGAGACGGCGCGCTAGGCTTCGTGTCCAACGGTCAGCCCTTTAACCCTAACGGAACCCTTTATCCCACTTTCAAACGCGTCCTGCTGCCCTTACGACCTTGACGCGCGGCGGCGGGCTCTACGGCTTCAATGGCCACACCGACGTAAAGGAGCTTGCGCTCTTACGCCCAGGACACGATCACGCAAGGGGAACTGGTCGTTCAACCTTGGGCTTCGCGGCGACGTGTACAACGGTCTCAGCACCGCGCGGCAGGTCGAGCCGCGCCTCGGAATGGCTTACAACATCAAGCCGAGCAGCACGGTGCTTCGCGTCTCGTACGCGCGGACGCTGGAGACTCCCTTCAACGAGAATCTGGTTCTCTCCAACAACGGTTGCGATTTTGCAGTGATCGCGGCCCTGGTGCCTTGCGTCCCGGCGAACCTGAATCCCGGCTTCCGCAATGAATTTCACGCCGGCTTGCGAGCAGGCTTTCGGACGCTACCTGGTCTTCGATGGCGAATACATCTGGAAATACACGCACAACGGCTACGACTTCAGCGTGCTGGGCAACACGCCGATCACTTTCCCCATCGAGTGGCACAACTCGAAGATCCCCGGATACGCGGCCAGCGTGCACATGCCCAATATTCACGGACTCACGGCAGGCCATGGTGTTTTCCAGCGTCGCCGCGCGCTTCTTCCCGCCGCAGGTCGGAGGGCTGGGAGCGACGGTGGGGCAGAATGGACTCCCCTTCCGCATTGATCACGACGAGAAATTCAACCAGTCGACCCATCTGCAATACCAACCCTGGCAAGCGCGGTCCCTGGTTCGGGTTCAGCTGGCGCTACGACAGTGGACAAGTGGCGGGCGCCGCGCCGTGCTATGGCGTGAACCCAGACAACGATTGCCCGGCATCGACCACGCTGAACGGCCAACCCGCGGTCGAGATGTTCGGCAATGGCGCTCCCTTGACGGCCGATGAGGAGTTCGAGGCTGGATTCTACTGCGGCACTGTCCGCGCCACGCCGACAAGCCGCGCTCCCCTCGGTGTGCCTGGCATCGCAGTTCGGATCCACTCTTATAAAGGTGCCTGCACCCAACGCCGAGAACGACGATCACAATCCGCCGCGCATCGCGCCGCGGAATCTGTTCGACATCTCGGTTGGCCATGACAACCTTCCGCATGGCGACAAGTACAAAGTGAGCTTGCAGTTGACCGCCATCAATGTGGCGAACAATTACGCGCTCTATAACTTTCTTTCCACCTTCAGCGGGACGCACTATGTGACGCCGCGTTCGCTCACGGCGGAGATCGGGTTCCACTTCTAGCGGACCTCGTCCGTAGGGAGGATTCAAGAGCGTATGCGATTTGGTTTTCGATGGTTGGCGTGGCTCTGCCTGACCCTGATGTTGTGGACGGCGGTGGCGGAGTCTACTCACAACCATCCCAACAAAGCCGAATCTGCATCCTGCTCCATCTGCGCGCTGTCGCACAGCGCAAGCCCCTCAGTTAGTTCGCGTCAGGCTCGGCCGGTCTTTGCCGCGGTCGGTCTGCTGCAAGAAGAAGAAATAATCGCCAAAGCCCGGCTCAGTGTTTTTGAGTTAGGCATTCGTGGTCCTCCTGCCGTCTAGAGATTCCGTCGATCAAGGCTGCTCTGTTCAGGATTCTCTGATCAAAGAGCAAAGCTCCGGCTTCACTTTGCCGGGTCGATCTCTATTTCTTGACTTCGTCCCAGGAGGACTCATGCTTACTTCATCATCCAGGCAGTTGCTCGTCGTTCTTCTCTTCGTATCGTTCTGTCTAGCGGGGAGTTTTACTTACGCGCAGTCGGGCGGGAGCTCCGGGTCTATCAGCGGCACCGTGCTGGACCCTGACGGCGCCGTTGTTCCCAATGCGACGGTTGAGATTCACAACCCGGTCAGCCACTTTGACCAGTCAACCACCACAGATAAATCCGGGAGTTTCAGTATCCCGAACGTTCCCTTCAACCCTTACCACGTGACGGTGACCGCAACAGGATTCAGCCAGAGTGTTCGGGACGTAGAGGTGCGGTCGGTCGTGCCGGTCAGCGTCAGCGTGAAACTCCAGGTGTCGGGTTCCACCATGTCGGTGACGGTTGAGGCTGGCGCGGCGGACCTTGTGGAGAACGATCCGACCTTCCACTCGGACATCGACAAGAGCTATTTCGACAAGCTTCCCCTGGAAAGTGCGTCGTCGTCGCTGAGTTCGCTGGTTACTCTGTCAACTCCCGGCATTGCTGCCGATTCCAACGGCCTGTTCCATGGGCTGGGCGATCACGCGGAGAACTCGTTTTCCGTCGACGGGCAGCCTATCACGGACCAGCAGAGCAAAGTGTTTTCGAACCAGGTTCCTCTCGATTCGATCGAGTCCATGGAAGTCATTTCCGGCGCCCCGCCGGCGGAATACGGAGGCAAGACCAGCGTCGTGATTGTAGCGACCACACGCTCGGGCCAAGGCGTCACTACACCTCACGGCAGAGTGACCGCCTCGTACGGCTCGTTCGGAACATCCAACCTGGCCGCAGAGCTTGCCTACGGAGGCAAGAACTGGGGAAACTTTATCTCCGCCAACGGTTTGAACAGCGGCCGGTTCCTGGATCCGCCGGAATTCACGGTGCGGCACGACAAAGGCAACGAAGAAAACTTGTTCGACCGCGTGGATTATCAGCTAAACAGCGCTGACTCCATTCACTTAAACTTCGGCTACAGCCGGAGCTGGTTCCAAACGCCGAATTCGTTCGACGCCGAAAATGCGACGCCATGGAGTGGACTGAGCGGGGTTCTTCCGCTCGTCGATGACTATAACGGCGCAGTTCCTATCGGCACTGCCACAGGCTTTACTCCCAGTGTTATTGTCGGAACGACGGACCAGCGTTCCAAGATTGGAACCTTTAACGTCGCTCCTTCGTGGACACATGTGCTGAACACCCATGCCGTATTCACTTTGGGCGCATTTGTCCGCCGCGACGATTACAACTACTATCCAAGCAGCGACCCGTTCGCGGACCTCGGGCCACCGAGTCTTCAGAGGCAGTCCGTCGGTCAGAACCGGACGCTCACGAACACCGGACTTCGATCCGATCTCTCGTATGTTAAGGGGATTAACCAGGTCAAGGCCGGAGTCGTCTACCAGCAAACATTTCTCAATGAAAACGATACCCTCGGTATCGTGGACCCCACCTACAACGCACCCTGCTTGACTCTATCGACGGCCGCAGTCCCTAATGTTCCTGTCCCGGGTTACACCGATCCCTCGCAATGCGGCGGGTTCGGCTTCGCGCCAAATGTTGCCGATCCTACAAGCGCGTTCTTTAATGCCAACGCACCCAACACCGCGTTTTACCCCGCTTTCAATCCGATCCTGTTTCGCTACGACCTGACCCGCGGCGGCGGCTTATTCACCTTCAACGGCCACACCGACGTGAAGGAGCTTGCTCTTTATGTCCGGGACGTGATCACCAAGGGAAACTGGTCTTTGAACCTTGGCTTGCGCGGCGATTTCTACAATGGTCTCTCTACGGCTCGGCAGGCCGAGCCTCGTGTAGGGGCTGCTTACAATATCAAGAAGACGAACACGATTCTGCGCGCCTCCTACGCACGCACCTTGGAATCTCCCTTCAATGAAAACCTGATACTTTCCAGTATCGGCTGCGAAAACCCTGTCTTGGCTCCGCTGCTTGCCTGTTCGGGCCTGTCGAGTGGGGCATTGAGTCCCGGCTTTCGCAATGAATTCCATGCCGGCATCGAGCAGGCATTTGGGAAGTACCTAGTCTTTTCCGGCGAGTGGATCACGAAGTATACGCACAACGGATACGATTTCAGCGTGCTGGGCGACACGCCGATCACGTTTCCCATCGAATGGCACAACTCCAAGATTCCTGGATATGCGGGCCGGGTGAGCGTGCCCGACATCCATGGCTTCTCGGCGTTGATGGTCTTCTCCAGCGTGGCTGCACGGTTCTTCCCGCCGCAGATTGGCGGCGCTGGTGCGACCGTGGGAGCTCCGGGACTTCCCTTCCGCATTGACCACGACGAAAAGTTCAACCAGACCACCCACTTGCAATACCAGCCCTGGAAGCACGGCCCGTGGGTCGGGTTTAACTGGCGCTACGACAGCGGTCTGGTGGCCGGTAATGCGCCGTGCTACGGGGTAGGTGCAAATAACGACTGCCCACAGTCGACCACAATCGGAACGCAGCCGGCCGTCTTCCTGCAAGATGTTTTCGGGAACCCGCTAAGCGCTGATCAGGAGTTCCAGGCGGGGTTCACTTGCAATGGCGTGCGTGCGACGCCGACCACTCCGTTGCCTTCTCCGTGCGCCGCACCGCTGGGATCGAGTCTGGTGCGAGTGCCGACGAACGGAACCGAAGACGACGACCACAATCCACCACGCATCGCATCGCGGAATCTCTTTGATCTCTCGATCGGGCACGACAACGTGTTCCGTGGAGATAAGTATAAAGTAAGCGCGCAATTGACTGTCATCAACCTGGCAAACAATTACGCGCTCTATAACTTTCTTTCAACCTTCAGCGGGACGCACTATGTCACGCCGCGCTCGCTTACGGCTGAGATCGGTTTCCACTTCTAGCGAAACTGTTTAACCGGAAGGCGGCCGCTAGCGCGGCCGCCTTTCTCTTGGCTTTTGAAGGTTTGCGCAGAAGGCCGCGGTTTGTAAATCAATGTAAAGCACGGGCAATCTTCGGGGCGAGGGGACTCCGGCTGCTAGAATATGGGGATAAACCCTTCCATTGGGCGTGAGATTCTTTTTGGGGAGAAAATGCTTGCCGATAAAATCTGTCGCCCAAGGGTTGACTGGCGTCCTGCTTGTAGCTCTCTTTTCTCTACCGTCTGCGGCGCAGCAGACTCCACCGCCAACGAATCCCGTACCGCAAGCCGCGTCGCCGCAGACCCCATCGGATAAAGACAAAGACAAGGACGCGCAAAGTACGAACGCGCAAGGAAAAAATGCGGGAACGTCGAATGACCGGCTTTTCCTGGCGCTGCCGAACTTCCTGACCTTGGAGAATGCCGGCAAAGTGCCGCCGCTTACCGCTGGACAGAAATTCAAGGTCGTGGCCCGGGGTTCCTTCGATAAGATTGAATTTCCGTGGTATGGAATTCTGTCAGGCATCAGCCAGGCGGAAAACAGCGAGCCTGGTTATGGTCAGGGCTGGGAGGGCTACGGGAAACGCTATGCGTCGGCTTTCGCCGACGGGACCATCGAAAACTTCATGACCAGCGCGGTACTTCCGTCAATTCTGCATCAGGATCCCCGATTCTTCCAATCAAGCGAAGGTGGGTTCGGACACCGGGCTGGGTATGCGATGAGCCGAATTTTTGTGACCCGGACCGATTCCGGCCATGCGCAATTCAACTACTCTGAAATCGTTGGCAGCGCCTTGTCGGCTGCAATCTCGACGAACACCTACCATCCCCGATCCTTCATTACGACTCGTTTCAACCCCACCACCGACACGTTGACCTATGTTTACAACGCATCCTCGCGTACCCTTCCGAATACCGCGAGTGTGTGGGGAACGCAGGTCCTCTATGACACCATCACGATCGTCATCAAAGAGTTCTGGCCTGATGTTCATCGCAAGATGAACCACAAGCACAGCGGCGATGCGGCGCACGGCGGGCAGTCCCAATCCGTAACGGATAGAGTGTTTGGTCTTATGGCAGCGCTTGCGGTTTAAAGATGATGCCGTGACTTTGTCTGCTGTTCATGATCACGCGCATGGGCGCGTCGAAGTGTAAGTGGCGGACACACCCGTCTTCGTCCACGGAGGGTTGCTTGCTTAACCATTCCCAGTCCACCGAGCCTTCGCCCGCATCGGGATTCACCGTAAAATAGCCGATCTGGAATGCAGTGAGATTCTGGAAGAAATGACTGCCCTGCGAGGGCGTAACCCGAAAGTCGTGGAATCCCGCCTCGACAATGACGCGCGCGCCCGAGATTTCGTCCCATTCCACCGGAATGCCGAGCCAGGGATCGTTCGATCCCCAGCGTCCCACGCCGATCAGCAGATACGGCCGATTCGCGACGCTCAGCACGCTGTTGAAATGAGCCACCGCTTTGGCCACTTCCAGGCTGCGGCCGCGCTCGAAGCGCTGCGAATCGACGACCACCACATCGTGCAGGTTTTCGATGCGTCCGTTCCCCAGAACCTTGCTGCTCTGGCAGAGCAACAGCTGCGGCTCCACGCTGTCTACCAATAAATCCTGGTGATCGCGCGAAAGACTCAGAGGACGAATTTGCAGGAAGCCGAACTCCGCGACCTCACCTTGCTGCCGGGGCATACGAACCGCAAACTCGATCTCAACGGGAATGCCTAGCGCATCTTCGCCGGCTTTGACCAGCATCTCGAGAATGGTTGCCAGAGGAAACAATCCGTGTTTCAGCATGGGAGCGAAGCTCACGATGCGCACGCCCGGCCGGCTCACACCGTCGTACACCGCCTGGTTGTCGACCGAGTACGTGGAACCAACCGCGAGCAGCGTACCGTCGGCCTCGGCCGCATCCAGACCAAAGCGCATTTCGTGCAGATGTCCGAGAGGTCCCTGGGTAACCGCCATCCAATTCGAGCGCCCAGAATTCGGTCTGCGAGTTGGCGAGCATGTCGTCGACCGATGAGAATTGCAGCAGGTTCTGGGGATATCGGGGGCAGAAGGTCAGGCACTTTCCGCCGTCGACCACGGCCCGGCCGAGTCCCAAAGCCACGGCGGCAATGCCATCGGCGAAGGTCATCGGCGGCACGGGATAGAAATTGTGCGAGCGCACCACACCCGAGAAATCAGGATAAAAGCGTTGCCCATGCGCCGTGCCCACAAGTTGCTGGACGATCACGGCCATCTTTTCTTCTTCCAGGCGGTAAGGCGTGGCGCGCACATAGGCCTTGGCATGGCGGCTGAAAGTGGAGGCATAGACGCGCTTGATGGCGTCGATTAACTCCGCGAGCCGCACGGCGGGATCTGCCGACTGATTGCCCAGCATGAAGGTTTCGTACACTCCGGTAAAAGGCTGGTATTGCGAGTCTTCGAGCAGGCTGGAAGAGCGCACGGCGAGCGGATAGGTGACTTCCGCGAGGAAGACGTTCAAGTCTTCCTGCAAATTTGCGGAGAGCTGAGCGGCGAGGAACTTCTGCAGAATCTCGGCATCGTCTTCGCATTGCAAGGCGAAATCGAGCAGATTGTTCTCCGCCATGAATTGATCGAACGCGTCGGTGGCCAGAACGAGAGCCGGCGGCACCGCGATTCGGATGCCGGGAAAGCGGCGTGTGACGCGGTTCTTGCGCAGGAGATGGCGCACAAAGGCGAGGCCGCGAGCCTTGCCTCCCAGCGAGCCGGCGCCGATCCGCAGAAAACCTGTCTCCGACGGCTTGAAGGTGTCGGCGTTGAAGTCGCCGATCAGAAGTTCGCTTTGTTCGCGGCGGTAGTCGTTGATGGAGTCGATCAGGTCGCTGCGCAGGTGTTCCGGACCGCTAAAGTCGGAGACCTTGCGCGGCCGCAGCTTGACGGCCAGAGCAAATTCGGTTCGCGCCATGAGCCAATGAGAAAAGTGATTGCTCTGGGCATGGTAGGTGAGGCTTTCCGGCGGAACTGTCTGCAATTGTTCTTCGAGCTCGTGCAAGTCTTTGGCGCGGCCTACTTCTTTCAGGTCGGGCAGGCGAAATACGAAATCGCCAAAACCAAATTGTTCGGTAAGAATGCGGCGCAGATCTTTCAGCAGAGTCGGCGAACGCTTTCGAAGAAACGAATAACCCGCTGCCAGCGCGCGCGGACGAAACTCTGTGCGGCTGGTCTGCAGGACTACCGGTACATCCGGTACCAGCGCCTTCACAGGCGGGCGAGCTCAAAGCCAGCTTCCGGGCTGAGTTTGCCCTCCCAGGGAAACTCCACATCTGACACCAAGACCGATCAGGTAATCGCGATACTGCTGCACCAACTGGGCCGCCTCTTCAAAGTTCGAGCTCAGCAGAATTTTCGGGCGCGCCTGCATGCGCACCAGCTTGTGCGCGACGTTGATGCCTTCCTGAATGACGCGCCGCGACTGCTTGATCAGCTCGGTGTAAATCACCGGCAAGAACGACGAGTAGTAACGGATGTTGTCTTCCACCACCAGCAACACCGGCACGCCCATCGCTCGCGTGTCGTGCAAAACGTTGCGCTTGTCTTCGATGTACTTAACGATGGCGATGAGGATGCGCGCGTTTCCCTGCCAGAGAAAAATCCGTTCGATATCGGTGACGGGATTCCGGCTGACAAAGTTCTTTACTTCGCGGTAGTCATAGGCCAGCACCACCACGGGGACGTCGAGGCCTGCGCGCTTAACTTCCCGCGCCAACTGGGCCGCGGTCATATCGCCTACTGCGAGGTTGGTGACGATCAGGTTGAAGCGCGGCTGCGAGCGCGCCAGTTCCAGCGCTTCGGCGCAGCTTGAAACGTGGGTGATGCCAGGGATTTGCTGCAGGTTCAATTCGAGCGATTCGTCGATCAACAGCTCGTTGAGGCGGCCGTCTTCGCGGAGGATGAAAGAGTCGTAGAGGCTGGAGACCAGAAGTATGTTCTGGACCTTGAAGGGCATCAGGTTGTCGAAGCCTTCGAGGCGGGCCTCGGCGTCGAGAAAGGGTTCGGCGATGGTGCGGGTGGTCACTGGGGAAATAATCTTAGCGCAGAAACTTGCGAGGTCGAAAATACGCGGGGCCCGGCTCCGCCCCGCGTCAGATTCGCCGCCTTTAAGACGTTGCAAGCAACGTCTCTGCGATGCATTTACACTAGCCCCTGATCCAGCATTGCGTCGGCTACTTTTAGAAAGCCTGCGATGTTGGCGCCATTCACGAGGTTGCCGGGTGTGCCGTATTTATCGGCCGTTTCGTAGCAGTTGCGGTGGATGGCGATCATGATTTTGTGGAGCTTGTCATCCACTTCCTCGCGGGTCCACGAGATTCGCGCGCTGTTCTGTGACATTTCGAGGCCTGATGTAGCCACGCCGCCGGCATTCGCCGCCTTCGCCGGACCATACAGAACCTTGGCATCCAGGAACAGCTTGGTTGCCTCCAGCGTGCTGGGCATGTTGGCGCCCTCTGCCACCAGCTTGATGCCATTCTTGAGAAGGTTCGCCGCATCCTTCGCGGTGATTTCATTCTGCGTGGCGCTCGGGAAGGCGCAATCGGCTTTTATGTTCCACAGCGGGCTGTGTTCCAGCTTCACGTCCGTGGGCATGAAGATCGCCTTCTTGTAGCGGTCCGAATAATCGCGGATTCGGCCACGCTTCACGTTCTTCAGCTCGAGGACATACGCCAGCTTCTCGCGATCGATGCCGTCCGGATCGTAGATCACTCCATTTGAATCCGAGACGGTCAGCGGCTTCGCGCCCAGGTCGAGCAGCTTCTCGATGGTGTACTGGGAGACGTTGCCGCTGCCCGAGACCAGGCAGAGCTTGCCTTCCAGTTTATCTTTGCGGCTCTTCAGCATTTCCTCGGCGAAGTACACGCAGCCGTAGCCGGTCGCCTCTGGACGAATTAAAGACCCGCCCCAGTTCAGGCCCTTGCCGGTGAGCACGCCGGTGAATTCGTTGCGCAGGCGTTTGTACTGGCCGAAGAGATAGCCGATTTCGCGTCCGCCCACGCCGATGTCGCCGGCGGGGACGTCGGTGTTCGGGCCGATGTGGCGCTGTAGTTCGGTCATGAAGCTTTGGCAGAAGCGCATTACTTCGTTGTCGCTCTTGCCTTTGGGATCGAAATCGGAACCGCCCTTGCCGCCGCCCATGGGCAGCGTGGTGAGCGAGTTCTTGAACACCTGCTCGAAAGCCAGGAACTTCAGAATGCCGAGGTTCACCGAGGGATGGAAGCGCAGCCCGCCCTTGTAGGGGCCGATGGCGCTGTTCATCTCGATACGGAAGCCGCGGTTGACTTGCACATTGCCCTGATCATCGGTCCAGGGGACGCGGAACATCAGAACGCGCTCAGGCTCGACGATCCGGTCCAGGATGCGGTTGGATTGATACTCGGGATGCTTGGCCAGTACTAACCGCAGAGAATCGAAAACCTCGCGCACCGCCTGATGGAACTCAGGTTCGGCGGGATTCTTCGCCTTCACACTGATCATCACTTCTTCAATGTAATCGCCGGGAGCCTTGATTCCGGGCGAGGTCAGAATGCCAGAAGTCATAGTCCTACCTCCTGTAGGTATGCCAATTACAAACCTGCTTCAATTCTCGTCTTTCTCTTGCCGCCGACAAGAACCGGCATCACTTTGCGGGGTGATTGTCGTCACGCGTACGACAGGGTTTTGAATCAGAGTTTTGAATGATAGAGTTATGGGTTGAAACAGCCCTCGGACTGGGGCGCGGGGACTCTTAGCCCCGCCTTGGAAAGGATACGCCTCCGGCGTCTGGAAGCAACCGATTTGACCGTTGAGAAGCTTGGTGGTCAACCGTCGCCTATGCTCGACGGTTCGCTCTCCTCGCTGGACCCTTCGGCTTCGCTCAGGGCAGGCTAGCCGAGGCGGCCGTCCCCACAAAGGTATCTTGACTTCGCTACAGGATTCTCTCGTGGGTATAGCCGTTGGCGCCGAGGGCTGAAATCAGTTCGGCAATGTGGTCGGGACCTCGGGTTTCCATGGTGATGTCGATGGCTGTGTCTCCCAGATTTACGTTGTGGTAGGCGCGGTCGTAGGAAGTTTCAACGATGTTGGCACGATGCTGGGCCAGAATGCCGGTAACCTTGTGCAGCGCCCCAGGGTAATCCGGGAGGTGAACACGCAAGCGAACTAATCTGCCATCTTTGACCAAGCCACGCTCGATGATGCGTGCCAGCAGAGTGACATCGATGTTTCCGCCACTCACCACGACTATAACTTTCTTGCCAGTCTTCTCACGAATCATCGGACTGCGGCGATTGACCAGAGCAGCCAGAGCGGCGGCACCTGCTCCTTCGGCCAGCATCTTCTCTCTTTCGAGCAGCAGCAGGACGGCGTTGGCAATCTCCTCTTCCTCAACCGTGACGACGTCGTCGACATATTTCTGGATTAGAGGAAGCGTGCATTCGCCCGACACGGCGAACTGCGATCCCGTCCGCGATAGTGACTGCCGACGGCAAGGTCACAGGTTTCCCCTCCGACAGCGCGACCTTCACAGAAGGCAGCCGCGCCGGCTGAACTCCGATGACCTGGATGCGGGGATTGGTTTCTTTCAAGGCGCAACCCATGCCACCGATCAGTCCGCCTCCGCCAATGGGCACGACGACCGCCTCGAGGTCGGGATGCTGCTCGAGCAATTCCAGCCCCAGAGTACCCTGCCCAGCGATCACGACATCGTCATTAAAGGCATGGACGAAGGTGAGGTGGTCCTGGGCGCTGAGGCGCAGCGCTTCCTCGTAAGCCTCATCGTAATTCGCTCCGTGAAGCACGACATCGCCGCCATAACCGCGTGTGGCCGATACTTTGATCAATGGAGTCGCGAGGGGCATGACGATTCTTGCCCGAATGCCGAGGTTGGAAGCATGGTAGGCCACGGCCTGCGCATGATTGCCGGCCGAGGCTGCGATCACTCCTCGGGAACGCTCCTCCGCGGTGAGACTTAGAAGCTTGTTCAGCGCACCCCGTTCTTTGTAGGCGCCCGTTCTCTGCCGGTTCTCCAGTTTCAGGTAGATGGAGTTGCCGGTTAGCTCGGAGAAGGTTTCAGAACGCGTGCAGGGAGACACGTAGATGGATTTTCGAACCCTCGCCAGGGCGGACTGAATGTGGGAAAGATTGACCATGGGAGCGCTGACCGCGGCAAGAGTCGTCATTTTACCTGAAAGGAAATGCTGGACGCTTCACGATACAGGAACCTCATGCAGAACCTTGGGAAAACTCCCGCCACTCGTGCAGAAAAACCCATGCACCGCATCGAAAATGACGATTGTACTTGGCTGGGTGTTTCGGGTTAGACATGTAATATGGCGGAGAGTCGCCCCACATTCTCGAACGATCATGATGCTTGCGGCGTGGGTTTTATTGCCCAACTGGGCGGACCTGCGTCGCATGCCGTGATCGAACGCGGGCTCGAGGCTCTGGCGCGCCTGGCCCATCGCGGCGGCGTGGACGCTGACGGCCGCAGTGGCGATGGGGCGGGTCTGCTGGTCGCGCTTCCGAAAGCTTTTTTCCGCAGGGTCGCTCGGGATGACGGGATCGCATTGCCTGAAGAGTTTGGCGTTGGCATGGTGTTTCTTCAGCGTGGCCAAGAATCGCAGGCGACGGAGTCGATTCGAGCTGCCGTTGAAAAATTCGACCTTTCGTTTCTGGGCTGGCGACCGGTACCCACTGATCCTTCAATCCTTGGACCGCGTTCGCGGGATTCCTTGCCCGTTGTGCGGCAATGCTTTGTTGCGCCGCGGCGGCAAACCTTCCGATCTGAAGGCTTCCGGCCTCAAATCTTCCGATTTCGAGCTACAGCTCTTCCGCCTGCGGCAAGAGCTCGAAACCATTTCCGATTCCGGCTACTACTGCTCGTTCTCTTCGAGAACCATCGTTTACAAGGGATTGCTCACCCCCGAGCAATTGGCTCCGTTCTATCCCGATCTGAACGATCCTGAGTTCGAAAGCGCGTTTGTGGTTTTCCACCAACGCTATTCCACGAACACGCAACCTAGCTGGTCGCTGGCTCAACCCTTTCGCTTCGTGGCTCACAACGGCGAGATCAATACCATCAGCAGCAATCGCCGCTGGTTTCAGGCGCGGGGAGCTGCATTGCGCCGCCAGCTTGGACTGCCGGAGAATTCCAGGTTGCTGCAGCCGGGAATGAGCGACTCCGCGAGTTTCGATAACGCGCTGGAGGCCCTGGTGAGGAGCGGCTCGAGTATTGCCGAATCCGCATTGCGGCTGGTCCCGCCGGCCTGGGAACACGACGAGCATCTCGACCCGGGGTTGCGCCAGTTCCTCGCCGACCATGCGCCCGTAGCAGGAGCCTTGGGACGGCCCCGCGGCGCTGATCTTCACCGACGGCCAGGTGGTGGGCGCCAAGCTCGACCGTAATGGCCTGCGTCCGTTGCGCTACACGCTGACCTCGGATGGATTGCTGATCGTTGGCTCAGAAGTTGGCATCACCGATCTTTCTGACAAGCAGGTAATCGAACGGCAGCGGCTTGGTCCCGGCGAGATGCTGGTAGCCGATCCGGCTAGCGGAACCTTTTTCCGGCCGAGCGAAGTGGCCCGGCTCGTGTCCGTCGAAAATAGCCGGAACGCGGCCACTGTGATTCCGGCGGAAAACAAAGTTGCGCCAACCATCCCCGACGCCAACCGATTGATGGCGGCGTTTGGCTGGACTGAAGATCAGTTCCGCATGCTGTTTCGGCCGCTGGTGGAGCAGAGTCAGGAACCGCTGTGGAGCATGGGCGACGACGCACCTCCGGCTTTCTTATCGAGCCTGCCGCGTCCGCTTTGGGATTACTGCAAGCAACGCTTTGCCCAGGTTACGAACCCTCCCATCGATCCTCTGCGCGAGAGCCACGTGATGTCGCTCGACGTGTACCTGGGCGAGAATGCGAAGCTGGATTCTCCGCTGCTTGATGCCGGGCAGATGGATGCAGTGGCCGAAGCCCTGGCGCCGATACACTGTATCGACATCACTTTCGAGGCGGCGGGAGGGGTTGAAGCCGCCCGTCAGGTGTTGAGCGGAATCCGTGAAGACAGCACGAACAGCAGCTCGCGGTGGCAGCGCGATCCTGTTGAGCGATCGCGCCTTGAATGACAGACGGGCCGCTGTTCCGGCGTTGCTGGCTGTTTCCTGCGCGTGGCGAGCGATGACCGAGGCGGGCGCCTGGAATGTGCCGTTGATTGTGGAGACAGGTCAAGTCATCGATACGCATCATGTGGCCCTGCTGGTGGCGGCAGGAGCGAGCGCGGTGCATCCGTATCTAGCAATGAGCCTGGCCGTGCGCACCGACCTGAACGGAACTTCCAACGGAGTGGCGCGCTACCGTGCCGCGATTGAGAAAGGTCTGCGCAAGGTGCTGGCGCGCATGGGCATCTCCACCATGAGCAGTTACCGGAATAGCCAGATATTTGAGACTATCGGGCTCGATCCGGAAGTATGCGACGAGTTCTTCGAAGATGCCGGACACGCGCTCAGCGGGAAAACACTCGACGATCTTTTCGAGGACTGCATTTCCTGTCACGCCGCGGGGTTCGGGTCTGCCGCCGCCGAGTTTCGTGATGCCGGCTTGTATCGCTTCCGCCGCGACGGCGAACTGCATTCGAGTTCGCCTGAACTGGTGCGGCGAATGCATCGCTACATCAAGTCGCCGACCCCGGAGAATCAGGCGGCTTTGGCTGTGCTCTCGGAAGAAAGGAAGAATGTTGCGGTGCGGGACTTGCTCGAGTTTCGTCCCGCCCAGCCTCTGCCCCTGGACGAAGTGGAAGGCGAAGTTTCGCTGCTCAGCCGCTTCAGCACGCAAGCCATGTCGCTGGGCGCAATTTCGCCCGAAGCCCACCAGACTCTAGCCATCGCCATGAACCGCCTGGGAGGGCGCAGCAATACCGGCGAGGGTGGTGAAGATCCGAGCATTTATTACGAGCGCCCGGAGGCCAACAACCGCGTCAAGCAGGTGGCCTCGGCGCGATTTGGCGTGACCGCGGAATATCTGGTGCATGCCGACGAAATCGAAATCAAGATGGCGCAAGGCTCGAAGCCCGGCGAGGGCGGACAACTGCCTTCAGCGAAGGTCACGCCTTACATCGCACGCCTGCGGCACGCCATACCCGGAACCTCGCTCATCTCGCCGCCGCCGCATCATGACATCTACAGCATCGAAGACCTGGCGCAGTTGATCTACGATCTGCGTGCCGTGAATCCGAACGCGCGCATCGGAGTCAAGCTGGTTTCCAGTTCCGGAGTCGGCGTGATCGCCACCGGCGTAGCCAAAGCCGGCGCGGACGTCATTACGATCAGCGGTCACGATGGCGGCACGGGCGCATCGCCGCTCACCTCCATCAAGAACACCGGACTGCCGTGGGAGATCGGTTTGCGCGACGCACATACTGCGCTGGTGCGGGCCGGCCTTCGCGCGCGAGTGAGATTGCGCGTGGATGGCGGCCTCAAGTTCGCTCGCGACGTGGTGGTCGCGGCTCTGCTGGGGGCCGAGGAATTCGGCTTCGGAACCGCTGCTCTGCTGGCCATCGGCTGCGTTATGGCCCGGCAGTGTCACCTCAACACTTGTCCCGTCGGCATCGCGACGCAAGATGAAACCCTGCGCGCCCGCTTTGCCGGGAACCCGGAAATGGTCGAGACTTTCTTCCGCGCGCTGGCAGCCGACGTCCGCCAACTGCTGGCGGGCATGGGTGCAGGATCCATCGACGACGTTCTGGGTGCGGTCGACCGGTTGCGGCCGCGGTCGGCAGAGGCCGAACAAAGCGTGTCCTCGCTGTTGCAGCCCATTCTTGATCCACCCGCGCAATTTCCCTGTCCTCACGAGGACACGAGCGCGCTCCACGTTGAACTGAATCGCGTGGTCGACGATCTGGAATCGCTCTCCATCCGTCCTTATCGTTTTGAAATCACCAGCGAGGATCGAGCCGTGGGCGCGCACTTCAGCGGCGAGGTGCTGCGCCGCCTCGGGTCTTCGTTTGGAACGTTCGACTCTGGAGATGAGCGGGGTCGACTGTGAGTTCTTCGGCACCGCGGGACAGAGCTTTGGCGCTTTCCTCATTTCCGGCGCGAACTTCCGGCTGACTGGCGAAGCCAACGATTACGTGGGCAAAGGCCTGTGCGGCGGCAGCATCGCGATTACCGCGCAGGCCGAAGCGTCGGAGCGCGGAGACGTTCTGGTGGGGAACACCGTGCTCTACGGAGCTACGTCTGGTGAGCTGTTTGTCGCGGGCCGCGCGGGAGAACGGTTTGCAGTCCGCAACAGCGGCGCGCTCGCTGTGGTCGAGGGAGTGGGCCGCCACGGATGCGAATACATGACGGCGGGCGTAGTGGTGATTCTCGGTCCGGCGGGCGCCAATATGGGAGCAGGGATGACTGGCGGCCTGGCTTATCTGTTGCGCGCCGACGCCAATGACTACTTCAACGACGATGCCATGAACCGCGACTCGGTGCGGTTCGCAACTCTCGAACCTCAGGAAGAGCAATGGCTCCGCCGCATTCTTCGCCGGCACCTGCAACTCACGGGCAGCCCCCGAGCTGCCGACCTGCTTTCCTGTTCCGCGCTGCCGCTGCTTCGGGTCGAACCCGTAACGCCACCATGCTCCATCGAAGAGACCTGGGCTTCGATTCTGGCGCGCCTCGCAGCCGAGGAAGCGCGCAGTTACGGACGCGACAAACTTCTCTCTTCCGAAAGACCAGTCGTGCAGTGAGCCGGACTGCCGATTGCTGGGCGCGCTCTACCGGAACCACTTCGATGGGAAGTTCGCTATAATCTCCTAACTAAACTGCATGGATTTCGATCAGCTCATCACATTTCTGGAGGTCGCCCGGCAAGGCAGCTTCTCGCGTGCCGGGGAGAAAGTTTTCCGCTCGCAATCGGCGGTCAGCGCGCAGATCCGTCAACTGGAGCAGGAGTACGGCGACCGTCTGCTGGACCGCTCGGGCAAGACCGTCAAGCTGACTCCGGCCGGCCAGGTCTTCCACGAATACGCGCTGCGCATGAAAAAGCTGCGCGACGAATCGCTGGTAGCGGTCGCCGACCACGGACACACGCCGCGGGGCACGCTCCTGGTCGGCGCCAACGAAGCCACTTGCCTTTACGTTCTGCCCGAGGTTTTTGGGGAATACTGCCGCCGCTATCCCGACGTGCAGATCAGCATCTATCGCAACTTCACCTACAAGATCGTGGAGAAGCTGGAGAACGGTTCTCTCGATGTTGGCGTACTCAGCTTACCCGTACAGTCTCCGAGCTTGAAGGTTCAGGCTATCTACCGCGACCGGTTGATGCTGATGGTGAGTCCCAAGAACCCTTTGGCCAAGCAGAAGTCCGCGCACATCAGCGACGTCGTGAAATATCCTCTGCTGCTGCCGAAGACCGGCCACACGCGGCGGCTGCTGGACAAGCTCTTCCGCGAGTACAACACCGAGCTCAAGGTCAGAATGGAGTTGCCGAGCATCGGGATGATCAAGAGTTTTGTGGCTGCCGATCTTGGAATCTCGCTGATCAGCGCGTCTTTCGCGCGCGATGAAGTGGCTGCGGGCAGAGTGAAGCTGGTCGAGCTGGAAGGCGTGGAACTATGGCGCGAACTCGGCCTGGCTTACCGGCGCGACCGCACGCTCTCAGTGGCCAACAAGACGTTCATCGCGGTGGTGCGGCAGCTCTCGGACTATCTCAAGAAAACGGATGCCTCGGCGCATTCGTAGAGTGCTTAAGCGTCCGCTTCCGGAGGAGTGGTCACGGGCTGCGGCTCGCTGAATGATGTGCAGTCCGCACTCGGTCTTCGACGAACCTGCCCAACGCCCTGCCCTTGGATCTTCTCCCGGCCGCACCGCCCGGGTGCAATGCGTGCAACCGATGCTCGGGTAATTGCGATCGTGCAGCTCGTTGTAAGGCACGTCATGCTCGCGGATGTATCGCCACACCTGCTTTGAACTCCAGTCGACGATGGGATTGATCTTCACCAGCTCAAATTTTTGGTCCCACTCGATTTTGCCGGCGCCCGCCCGGGTCGTGGTCTGATCGCGCCGGATGCTCGTGATCCATGCTTGCAGCTCGCCCAGCTTGCGCTGCAGCGGTTCGACCTTCCGCAGATTGCAGCATTGGTCGGGGTTGCGTTGCCACAGCGCCGGACCATGCACCCGCTCCTGTTTCTCGGGCGAGTTCAGCGGATATACCCTTTCAATCGTGATGCCATATCTCTGCTCCACCTGGTCCATGAGGTTGTAGGTTTCGGGAAACAGGAATTCTGTGTCGAGGGTGAAGAGGCGAAAGTTCTGGCGCACCCGGGAAGCAATATCGATCAGGGCCATGCCCTCGGCGCCGAACGCGGAGGAGATCGCCACCCCATCCCCGAACGTGTCGAACGCCCATGCGAGGACCCGCTCGGGGCTCCAGGCTTCCGCGGCGATCTGCAGTTCCTTCCTCGACTTCTTCTTTCATGCCAAGGGCTCCTCATCTGTTCTGAAGGTTGCGGCGACGCTCTGCGCAAACGCGGCTTCGAATCCTGGTTTCAGCTCAGGGAGATTGGCCGCTTCTTCGACCACATTTTGATCGGCGAACCGTCACGACGTCTCCGACTACGAGAAGGGTGGGAGACGCGAGCCGCGGCGCGCGACGGAGATGCGAAACCGTGGTGCGGTAAATTCGTTGCTCGGGTGTTGTCGCCCGGGAAATAATTGCGCACGGAGTTTCTTCTGCGAATCCGGCGGCCGTCAGCCGGTTCGGAAATCTCTCGATAGCTCGGAGCCGGGCATGTAGACGACAAGGGTCGATTCGGCGGTGGCAAACTGGCTCCAATCCGCATCGTCGTTCGCGGAAGCACGATGGCCGGCCGTCAGCACTAGGGTGGAAGAGGCTCGCCGATGGGTCAGCGGAATGCCGGCGGCGGCGGCGGCTCCCAGGGCAGAGGTCACGCCCGGAACAATTTCAAAGGCAATGTTTGATCGGCGCAGCGCTTCGATCTCTTCTCCAGCTCGGCCGAATATCAGCGGGTCTCCGCTTTTCAGGCGGACCACCTGCAGTCCTGAGCCCGCCCGCGTGACCAGGAGAAAGTTGATCTCTTCCTGCCGGATGGTTTTGCTGCCGCAACGCTTGCCCACGTTCTGGACTTCGGCGGCAGGCGAAATCAGTTTCAAGATTTCGGGCGAGACCAGGTCGTCGTGCAGCACGACGTCGGCCGTCCGCAGCAAACGCAGAGCTTTCACCGTGAGCAACTCGGGATCGCCCGGACCCGCACCCACCAGATACACCTTGCCGTTCATGCAGTTACCCTCCTGTCGTCCTCGCTCTTCGCCGACTCTTCCGCCAATGCCGCCTTCAGAGCCTCACGGCTCGCCAGCGAGTGCAGCAGTTCGCTCTTCCGTTTCGGGTCGAGATCGCTGGCCAGCACAAGCTTTCGCGTTTCTCCCAGTTCCGCAACCCATCGCGCATATCCCGGACCAAACTGCCGCTCCAGTTGTTGCCTGAGCTTTTGCGCCAGGGAAGGACTCTGCCCGTTGGTCGAGATTGCAATCTGTAGGTCGCCCCGGCGCACCACGGCGGGATAGTAGAAGTCGCAATACTCCGGAACGTCGACCACGTTGCACAGAATTCCACGCTGCTGCGCTTCGCGATAAATGGATCTATTAAGAGCGCGCGACGCAGTGGCCACAACCGCCAGAAAAGTTCGATCGAGATCGGCCGGAGCAAAGGCCCGCATTTCCAGCGTGATCTTCCCGGCATTCGCCCACTCGGTGCACGGCTTCGGACGCCTCCAGAGCTACCACGTGGACGCGCGCGCCGGTGTCGATGAGGCCGCCGATCTTCGGTTCGCCAACCTTGCCGGCGCCGACCACAAGGCAACGTTTGCCTTCGAGCTTCACGAACATTGGAAACAAACTGCTCATAGTCTTCGCTTAACGCCTCGTCTAACCCTCCACGCTGCTCGGCACACGTCCCTCGGGCAGATCACGGGTGACCGCTTCTACAAACTCTCCGGCCAGGAAATTCCGCAGATCCGTGTCGCTGTGCCGGGCAAAAAAGCGGCGCAGATTCTCACCCGGGCTGGCCATCGGCGAGGTAGCGACGCAGCAGACGTTCGATGGCTTCCGGGACCTCGGTCGCGGGGCAGCGAAACCCCACCGGCCTCGCGATGGTCTGATTCAAGCCCAGCGCACCCCCCAGGCAGAAGTAGTAGGCATCCACCATGTGTCCGTTGACCTTGATCTTCTTGCCTTCGATTCCGATGTCGGCGATCCAGTGTTGTCCGCAACTGTTGGGGCAACCGGTGACGTGCAGTTTCAGGTGCTGATCGAAACCGGGCAGGCGTTCTTCCAACTCTTCCACCAGCCAGCGCGAGAAGCTCTTGGTCTCGGTGATCGCCAGCTTGCAGAACTCCGTACCACTGCAGGCGATGGCTCCGCGCCAAAACGGCGACCCGCTGACCGGCAGTCCGATCGCACCTAGTTCTTTGGCCAAATCGTCGGCTTGCAGTCGGGGAACGTTGACGATCAGCAGGTTCTGCATGTTGGTGGTGCGCAATTCGCCGCTCGCGAAGCGGTCGGCCAGATCGGCCGCAGCGTGCATTTGTTCGGGTGTGATCCGGCCGCGCAGAACCGTGGCTCCCACATAGCAGAGGCCCGGTTGCTTTTGCGCATGAATACCGATGTGATCGCGGTAGACGTCTGCCGGTGGATGCTCGGGTTCGGCGGGATCGAGTTGAAATCCGATCCGCCGCTCGAGTTCTTGTTGGAAGTCGTGCGGCGTCCAGCCATGGCGCAGGAAAAGAAACTTCAGCCGCGCGCGCTCGCGGTGCTCGCGCAACTGATCGGAGTCGCGAAACAGCTCGGCGATTCCCCGGATCACCGGCAGAACCTGGTTCCAGCGCACGAAGGCATTCAGCGGAGCACCCAGATAGGGCTCGGTAGAAAGTCCGCCGCCTACGCGCAGGCGAAACCAATCTCGGGGTTCCACGAACCACGCGCTCGGTCGCAGTCAGGCCGATGTCGTTGATCTCCGGATAGGGGCACCAGACGCGGCATCCCGTGATCGAAATCTTGAACTTGCGCGGCAGGTTGTAGAACTCGGCGTTGCCCGCCAGCATCTCGATCGGCTTCGAGCGCAAGCGATGAAGCATCGCAGATCTCATCCGCATCTACGCCTGCGACCGGGCAGCCGGTAATGTTTCGCGTAACATCGCCGCAGGCACCCATCGTGTTCAGACCGACGCGCCAGAGTTCTTCCATCACTTCCGGCAGAGCCTCGATGGTGACCCAGTGCAGCTGAATGTTTTGCCGCACCGTGAGGTCGGCGATGCCGCGGGCGTAGCGGCTGGTCAGGCCGGCGATGGCTCGCAGTTGGTCCGATCGCAAAAGGCCGTTGGGAATGCGAATCCGCACCATGAAGAACGGCAGCGCCAGTCCCTGGCCGTCTTTGCCGCCAACAACTCCAGCTCCGTCACCCTGGGTGTAGACTCCCCACCAGCGGAAGTACGTCCCAATCCATTCCGGCGGAATCGAGGCGAAGCCTTCCCGCGCAAAGCGGCGGATCTCGGCCAGACCCTCCCAGGGATTCATGGCGCGCTTCAGCCGCTCTACCTTTTGCGCTTTGGTTTCCTTGACTGGATTTCCCATAAACGATTCGCCTTAACCTGATTTGCCGCTGACAAAAAAACCACCGCCAGAGGCTCTCTGGCGGTGGGTGATAAGTGCTGATGTTATGAAATCTCTAAGTCAGCAGCCTCCCTGCGCCAGAACACACGCATGCACAACAACAACAACATGCACACATACAAATCTGGCGAAGGTTGCTGAAAGTACTCATACTCTCGAAGATACTAGGCCGAACCAGGAACCACGTCAAGTTACTGCCCATTTTCTTAGATGAATAATTTCGATTGGGCGCATCATATTTTTGAATATCGCTGAAACGGGCGCCGGGCGCCCGTTCTGGTGGACATTCGCTCAGGCAGCGTTAGTGGTTCGCCCTCTCACACTCTGAAGAACAGTCGCAGGAAGTTGCAACACGCGGATTTTGGAGTCCTTCTTGGTTGTAACCTGAACTGCGATACCGTCCGCCTCTGGAAACGGGTCTGAAACCACGTCAAACTCCTCGCCATAAAGGCGAACGCGTCCCGAAGCCGCATATCCAAGATGCCGAACCCGCGCACAAACTTCCGACATTGAGGGAGGTTCAATATTGCGATTCATGATTAACACGATTATAAGCTTCTAACCGGGCGCGTGCCGGGGCTGAAGCTTCTCGACCGCCTGGCGCGAGGCCTGGGCGCTAATGTGCGTGTGGTACCGGAGCATTTCAGCAGACACGCCCGCCGAGGGACGCAACCAAACGCGTCTCGGGAGAACCGAGACGCGGGCTGCCTCAACCGGACGATTCGCAAGTGCCTCTCGCCGCTGGAACCTGTAACCGCGGAGCTTCGAGCTACAGCGAATTCAGGAAGTTGATCAAATCCGACGCATCCTGCTCGCTGAGACCGATGTTGAACCGCTGATTATAAAACTGCACGAGCTGGGTCAGGTTGCTGACGTTACCACCGTGGAAATACGGTGCCCGCCCTGCCAGTCCGCGCAACACGGGTACTTTCATCCTCCCCAGATCGGCGCATTTACCGCTAATCCATCCCACGCCTGGGTCCGTCGTCTGATACTGGTCGTAGACGACGCCATTCACCGTCACGGGGTCGCTGTAAGTAACAAATGCGTTGCTAAGGGAACCCAGCGGACAGAGAAAGGTGAATATCGGTAAATTGAGCCCGGGTGGAAGCACATTGCTGGTGCTGTCCATGACGCCAGTATCTTTCGGAGTGTCGAAGAAGTCGTTGCCCACGTCCACAACGTTATGGCAGCTCGCGCATGTAGCGGGGAGAAGAACCGTGCGCTTAGCGTCGTTAAGACCCCTGACGTTCGTGACTGTGAAAACCCTCGTATTGAAGATGGTCTGCCCGCGCTGGATGGACGCGCGCTGGCTCGCCGTCGGGGGCTCGGGCGAGTCAAAAGTGTTGAAAATATCGAACGTTTGAGCCGCTCCCGATATGCATGCCACTGCAGGCGGCGCGCCACAGCCCAGGGGAAGTTTTGGGGCGTGGACTCCGGCTGAGGTCAGAGCAGCTTCAGGAATTGGACCGCCCTGAGCTCCGCTCCCGTCACCGCCCGTGAGGTCCCCGGCCCGAAGGTCGTAGGACTGGGCAGTGAAGTTCCCATTTTGGAAGGTAACGCCCTCCGTAATCATCGCCCCGGTCACGTCTGCAACCTGGGCCGGCGTAGCCTGAGCGTGGATCCTAGTTGCGTCCAGAAACTGGCTCTGAAGGCTGGCCTCGCGCGCGTCCCACATAATGTCAAACGCGGCCCCGCCACCTGCCGGAAGAATGAAATTAGTATTCCCGGAGGGCAGAGGCCGACGGTAGAATGACGCCATGCCCGCCGGAAGGCCGTAAACGGGGCTCGACTCACAGCCGGTCGGATCGTACGTGGCTGTTACAGAGATCCAATCGTGGGCTGCTGGCACCGGTAGGAAGATCCGGAAATCGGCCAGGTTAAATAACTGGCTGCGCGCCGCGATGAACTGCGGGCCAGGCCGAACGGCAGCTGCACCCAAGTTCGGGCAGTTGGAACCGTCGACGGGTGAGAACAGCGGGTCCCGACCTTGTGTATTGTAGTAGATCGCCGCCACGGTGCGCGGGGTTATCGACCAGCCGTTCTCTGGCTGGTGGCAGCTAAAGCAACTGCGGCCATTGGTGCCGAGCGACTGGAAGAAAGCGTTGCCCGCCGGACCCGACGTGGTTACGGCGCCGCCCGGTTCGTAGGTGGAGATTTGGCCGCTAGCGTCCGGGACGGTGGAAAACTGCGGGATAGATGCCGGCGTCGCGCCGTTGAGAATGCTGGGCAATAGAGGCGCTTCCAACGCCTGACTCCAGCTGCCCGGCACCCAAGCGGGAAGTTTTGCGTTGCCCTGAGCAAACGCGAAATGCAGGACTCCGAAGGCCAAAGTCAGCAGAAGCCCCAAGGAAAAAACGAGCGAAAGTAATCTTCTCATGCCAACAACCTCCTCCTCGCAAGAAGCTAGGACCCCAAGCAAACATGAGTACTGCTCATCTAATCGCGGCCTAGTCGCCGCACGTGCATTGTCCGTGTCCACTGCCCAGAATATTGACGAAGGTGCACTCTTCTTGCAGGTTATAAAGCTCTATCCCACTCAGGAAGGATTCCGAAAACTCCGTCTCGGTGATGGGATAAGTACTCCCCACCTTCTGTATATGAGTAGCCCAAAGCCGCAAATCGGGCGTGGGCAGGACATCGTACGTCGGATCGCACGGGTACCCATTGAGTTCCGAAGCGACCACTTTGATCACTCCCCTGCTCAACACAGGGCCACCCAACGGGTTGGAAGTCAAATCCTTTTTCAAAGAAAGCGTACTCAATCCATCCATCGTCGTGAGACAACCGCAGCACTCGGATAGTTCCTCAGTGGTGTCGAATACATAGATCATGGCGCACAGGTTCCCGCCCGCCGCCCCGGGGTTGGCTAACTGGATGGTAGCGTCAGGCGCGGCCGGCACGTTGTTCGCGAAATAGCTGACCCCGAATACGTCGGAGTACTGGGCGGACGCGATGCCCGGCATTGCGATGACGGCGAGCGCAATGGCCAATGTTAGGAAGATCTTGCTGCTGGTGGTTCTTGAATAGTGTTTCACCGGTATCCCCTCCTTGCGGCGCTGCTCGGGGGGAAAGAACAATCAAGACGGCGCGCACAGCCACCGTATCTTCATTCTTCGGTTCTTGCACCTGCCCATGTAGCCTAAACCAAGGGACTAGATGCGAGGTTTAATACATTTGTATTAATTAATTTAGTTCGCAAAAAAGCGACCTGCCAACCCGCGAAAGGTCTGACTGGCGCCTTTTGTACCAGGTGGAATGAGAGAATCCACCGAGGAGGAAGGTGGCCATGGCCATCAAGAGATACAAGGCAGAACAAATTGTGACCTTGTTGCGGCAGATCGAAGTGGGGGATCGCGCACGGCAAGCCCACACTGCAAGCCGGCGACGAGGCGACTCGCGCAACCTCTCGAAAAGAATGGAGCGGGAGACCGGGATCGAACCGGCGACATCCAGCTTGGGAAGCTGGCGTTCTACCGCTGAACTACTCCCGCTCAGTTACAGGAATCGCAACAAACTAGTGTAGAACCCATCCGAGTCTAGCACTGGGGACTGCTGGGAAACAATCCGTGGAATGGCTCGGCTTACTCGACCCGCTCGGAATCGGAGCCTGTGCGGAATTGCACGTGCGGCCGCAGCGCACAGTCATCCTGCTCTTTTTCATTTAGACTTCCTGAAGAGAGAGCAACCATGTCTTCCTCCAGAAAACACGCGGGCACCGGTGTCGGCGATCAGCCAGTGGTCTCTGAACCTTCCTTCTCAGAGCGGGCGCGCACGCTGGTGTATACCGGCCGCATTGGCGGCCTCTCGACTCTTTCGCGGAAGCTGCCAGGATTCCCCTTCGGCTCGGTGATGCCCTACGGGCTGGATGCCCGCGGGCTCCCTATCTTCCTCATCAGCACTATGGCCATGCACACCCAGAACCTGCAGGCGGATTCGCGCGCCAGCCTGCTCATAACCCAGGCTGACGCCAGCGGCGATCCGCTGGGCGCGTCGCGGGTGACGCTGATGGGAAATGTTCTGACTATCCCGAAGCCCGAAGTGGCGGACGCCCGCCGGCGCTACCTCGAGCGTTACGCGAACAGCAAGTACTGGGTAAACTTTGAAGACTTTTCTTTCTACCGCATGGACTTGCTGGACGTTTACTACGTGGGAGGCTTCGGGGTAATGGGCTGGGTCGCGGCATCGGACTACCTCCGGGCCCAAACCGACCCGCTGGCCGATACCGCTGCCGGGATCGTCGAACACATGAACGCCGACCACAAGGATGCGCTCGTCCTGCTGGCCCGGGTGTTTGCCAGTATCGAGTCTCAGCAGGCGGCGATGACCGCGGTGGACCGGCTCGGTTTCCAGGTACGCCTGAAAACCCTGGATGGAATGAAAGGCGTGCGAATTGCGTTCTTGCGGGAAGTGAGCAATCCAGCCGAGGCCAGAGAAGTTCTGCTAGAGATGGTGCAGCAGGCGCGTCAAGGAACCTGACATTCCACTCTCTGGCGCGGAGCCCGATCGCGCCGAGCTTGGCGATCAAGTGCCTGTCTCCAAGCAAATAAAAATGCCCGCAATCCTTGCGGATCGCGGGCACTTGGTTTTCACTGCAAAAGCGGTCGCTTAGACAGCTTGGACGTTCTCCGCCTGCCACCCTTTGGGGCCTTTGGTCACGTCGAACTGCACGGTTTGTCCTTCTTGCAGGCTGCGAAAGCCACCTGCCTGAATCGCGGAGAAATGCACGAAAACGTCCTCGCCATTCTGACGGCTGATAAAGCCATAGCCTTTGGCGTCGTTAAACCACTTCACTGTTCCTTGTTCTGCCATTGTTGATAGTCCTATTCTGTTTCTTTAGATTGTGCTGAGAAGATTCGCTGCTAGTGAGGGGGTGACGCTGGTTGGCGATACCGACCTTCAGTTGCTCGTGAGTCAAACTTAGCTGGGTTTAATTGTACACCCTCAAGCGATAAACTGCTCGGAAATCTTGCAGGCGTCATGATTTGCAGGGAACCGCTCACATCCCGCCCGGCGAATCGACTGCCAAGGCTGGCGATGGACTGCCTCATTCCGAGTATCCATCGGAGTTGTCATCGTCTTCGCCCCCTTCGTCGTCGTCTTCCTCTTCCGTCCTCTTCTTCCTCGTCTTCGTCCGGCTCTTCTCGGACCAGGACATCAACGGCCATCGAGCGATCGGCGAGGTCGGAAGCGGCGAACGCCAGAAGTAATTGTCTCATCGCTTAGCGCCCATGGGGGAGGGGACGCGCCGGGAGTTCGTAGGAACGAACATGAGTTTCATCCGACGCGCCGCCTAAGCCGCTGCCTTTCAGCTGCGGCCCTTTTACAACTCTGCCGAGGATGGTAGCAGCTTTTCGATTCAGGCGTCTTTCAAATCTATACGTACTCCACCGCGGCGGTTCCATTTTGAAACGGGCGATGGTTTTTTCGTTGCCGTTTTAGGAGCTTTCGCTGGACATCGAGCTATTCTGTGGATGTGGGTTCATTTTTCGACCGCGTGAGAGTCAAGCACAAGCGCAATTCGCTTCGCCCACCGCCCACTAACACCCATGGAGGCCTTTTCTACGGGAAACTTCTACACCGACGTGATCTCACGAGACCCGCGCTTCGACTCGGTGGCGTGCGTCGGCGATTCTTCCCTGCTCGAACCGACGACTCGCAAACTTGTCGGGAGCATAGTTTCTGCCGCGCAGCAGATGGGGATTGAAGTCATGATCTACGAAACCTATCGCAGCCAGGACCGTCAGCGAGAGCTCTTCAACAACGGCGCGACAAAACTTCGGGTCGTGGGCGTTCACCACTATGGCTTGGCCTGTGATATTGTCCGCGTGGTTGCCGGAGAGCCTTGCTGGAAAGGTGATTTCTCCTTCCTGGGACAGCTCGCGCACAGCAGCGGGCTCGTCTGGGGCGGCGACTGGGGCGCCCCCGACATCAAACACAACTTTATCGACAGCGTCCATGTGCAGCGCTGCACGGTCGCCAGGCAGGGAGATCTTTTCGCCGGCGGCTGGTATCCCGACGATGCTTACAATCCCTACGACGACGGGCAACATCTCTTTGCAGCTGCAATCAAGGCCGGAGCGATCAAGGGCGGTGCAATCAAGCAGGCAAAGGCCGGCGCAAGGCCGCGTAGCGCACGCTCCAACCCCAAACGAACCTAACTACGCGTCACGGCGCCCAGCTTTCGTCCGGAAACCGGCAGCCTCTGCCCTTGATGCACGACCCGGCAGAACTCTGACCGCATGGATTAATATCAATGGTTCCGATTTGCCATCTTGGCACGCCAAAGGACTTCCCCAATCATGCCTCGAAGAGATGCGAAACTCGCTGCCGACCGCCGTTCGTTTCTTAAGGCCAGTTTGATCGGCAGCGCGGCCGCGACCTTGACTCCACTCTATCCCGCGCTGGGCGCCGCCCGCGAGATCGCTTCCGCCGTCCCAGCGTCCGACGTCAAGCCTTTCGAACTCGATGAAATCACCATCTCCGGCCTGCAAGAGGGAATGAAGTCGGGTAAGTTCACGGCCCGCTCCCTGGTTGAAAGGTACTCGGCTCGCATCGAGCAGATTGATAAGCATGGTCCCGCGATCAACAGCGTCCTCGAGCTGAACCCGGACGCACTCTCCATTGCCGACTCCCTCGACCAGGAGCGGAAAGTGAAGGGCCCGCGCGGCCCGCTGCACGGCATCCCCGTTCTGGTCAAAGACAACATCGATACCGCAGACAAAATGATGACCACGGCCGGTTCGCTCGCTCTGGTCGGCTCGAAGCCACCGCAGGATTCGTTTGTGGCCGAGAAGCTGCGGAGTGCCGGGGCTGTGATCATGGGCAAGACGAATCTCAGCGAGTGGGCGAATATTCGCTCCAGACACTCCACCAGCGGATGGAGCGGCCGCGGCGGCCTCACCAGGAATCCCTACGCCCTCGACCGCAATCCCTGCGGTTCCAGCTCCGGCACCGGCGCGGGCATATCCGCCAACTTGTGCGCGGTGGGGATCGGCACGGAAACCGATGGTTCCATCGTTTGCCCATCGTCCTCGAACGGACTTGCCGGCATCAAGCCCACCGTCGGCCTGGTAAGCCGCAGCGGAATCATTCCAATCTCTCACAGCCAGGATGGCGCCGGCCCGATGTGCCGAACCATCCGCGACGCTGCGATCTTACTGGGCGCACTTACCGGAGTAGACCCAAACGATGCGGCGACTGCTGCGAGCGCGGGCAAGTCTTTCACCGACTACACGCAGTTCTGTGACTCCAACGGTCTCAAGGGCGCACGCATCGGCGTAGCCAGGAAGTACTTCGGCTTCAACGATGCCGTCGATGCTCTGATGGAGCAAGCCCTCGACGCCATGAAGAAACAGGGAGCCACGCTGGTCGATCCCGCTGACATTGAAACCCTGGGAAAGTTCGATGAGAGCGAGCTGTTGGTCTTCATGTACGAACTGAAGGCCGACCTCAATGCTTATCTCGCACGCCTGGGCCCCGGCGCTCCTGTCCACACGTTGAGAGATATCATCGACTTCAACGACCGCAATCGAGAGAAAGAGATGCCCTACTTCGGCCAGGACCTATTTCTGAAAGCCGATGCCAAAGGCCCGCTAACTGAAAAGGCGTATATCGACGCGCTCGAGAAGAATCACCAACTCGCCCGCACCGAGGGCATTGACGCCACTATGGACAAGTACAATCTCGACGCCATCGTCGGACCCACAGGTGGACCTGCCTGGCTCACCGACCTGGTCAACGGCGACCACTTTGCCGGTGGGAGTTCGAATGCCGCGGCCGTCGCGGGCTATCCCAATATCAACGTAACCGCCGGATTTATCTCGGGCTTGCCCGTCGGCATTTCATTCTTCGGCCGCGCCTGGAGCGAGCCGACTCTCATCCGCCTGGCGTTCGCTTTCGAACAAACGATAAGGGCTCGTCAGGCTCCACGCTTCTTATCTACTATCGGCAGGGGCTAACTCACTGCTATCCCAGACATCTCTGGATCTTCGCGGTCGGCCGATACTAAGTCCACCGAAACCATCGCAGCGCCAGCACGAACGAGACGCCGCCCCACAACGCCATCACCAACAGCCGCGGCCACTGGCGGATCAGCGGCGTGCCCTCCAGAATGCTCGCCCGCAACGCATCGTTCAGAGCCGTCAGGGGCAGCACCTTAATCAGCGGCTGAATCACCGCGGGGAAGCGTTCGTAGGAAAAGAACACACCTGAAAAAATCCACATGGGCATCATTACGAGATTCATGAGCCCGCTTACGCTTTCGATTTTCTGCGCCCGGCTTGCGGTCAGCAATCCGACTCCTCCAAAACACATGGCCCCCGCAGCCCCGAGTAGCAGAATAGCGAACAGCGACCCCAGCACCCTCATGTGGAACACGATGACCCCAAGCGTTAGCAATAGGCCGATTTCAATAATCATCAGCACCAGGCGGCTCGAGAGCAGAGCCAGCAGAAAGTCTCCCCGCCGCATGGGCGTACCCACAAAGCGCTTGAGCAGTTTGCGCTGCCGCATGTCGACCAGCGCGAATCCGATGCCCCACATTCCGGAGTTCATCAGGTTCATCCCCAGTAATCCGGGAATCAGGAAATCGATGTAGCGGGAACCCGGCTCGGAAGACGTCACCACCATAGTCGCGACAACATCCTTGCGACCGGCTGCCGTCTGCAGCGCGTCGTCCACTTCGGATCTTGCCAGCACGCTCTCCGGACGCGCCGGATCGTAGAGATACCGCAGGCCCCCAGCGCCGTCCGGCTCGATCACGAGGTCGTATTTCCCCAGACGGAAGCCTTTCTGCGCCGCTTCGCTATCCTGCACTTCGACTTTGAACGATGCATGCTTCGGGGAGCGCTGCAGCAGCCCCTCAGCTTCCTGCGAACCCGCTCCCGACACAATCGCAACCGAGGATGCGTCGGCGGGTTTGTTGCGGAACGCAATCCCGAGCCCCGTCGCCAGCAACAGTGGAAACACGAATACCCAGAACACCACCTCCGGTTCGCGCTTCAGCTCCAGCATGCGCGCCATCAGCAGATGACGGTATCCCGCCCAGCGCCCATTTCGCCGGGGCGGTCGATTCCGCGGAACCCTTGGTTCTACAGCGGAGTTTGCTCTGCAACACTCATAACCGATTACCCACGGACGATCTACCTATCGCGCCTCCGGCTTCCACTTATTCAGGAACTCAAGCAACGCCTCCGGCGTCAGCGAACGCGCATCCTCGAATTCGCCGTTCTTCTGGCTGACCACCAGCTTGCCGTCGCTCTCGATTACCGCCAACGCAGGAATGCCCTTGTTCAGTGGCACCTCGAACTCTTTCACCAGATCGGCGTTCTTCATTTCGTCCGGCCCCAGGTCGACATGCACCACTTCATAGGACGCCATAACCGGCGCGAAATCGGGCCGATGAAAGGCCAGGTCGAGCACGTGGCAGTCGTAACACCAGTTGGCGCCAAACACCAGCAGCACGCGCTTGTGCTCGGTTGCGGCTTTCTCCTCGGCTTCCTTGATCTCCGCGTGCGCGTCCGCATCCGCGGGATAGATATTCTTGTTCATGTCCGAGGGCTGTTTCAGGTGAGGCGCATCCGCTCGCTCCACGCTCATCAGTCGCCACTGCTCTCCCTGCTTGCGCCACATTTGGCCATCGGTCACGCTCAGAGTCTGGCCATTCGCCAACTGCACATCGGCTTTGAAAACGACGCTCGTGCCTTTGGGCCGGTCGAGCACCGCAACCGTTTCCAACGTCATGCTTCGCGCTTTCAGGCCCAGCCAGAAGTTCACGTCCGCATCCGCGTCGGTCCTGACGCCGTTGGCCATCACCTGTGCCACCGGATCGGTGCTGTAGAACGCCTTTAAAGCCGCTGCATCTCCCGCGAGAACCTCGACCTTCCATTGGTCTAGTGGAGGAAAGCCTGTTGGCGAGTCAGCCGCCGAAGCCTGCGCAAGGCTGGACTGCCCGCCCAGCATCACCGCTGCCGTTATAGCCAGAAGAACTATGTAGCGAAAATGTCTCTGCACAGTTGTGTCCGTCCTTTCACTCGCCTCACTCTTCCCGCAAATGCCGCCCGGTCAGCCGCACAAACACATCTTCCAGACTAGCCTGCCGCGTGGTCAGATGCTGCAACTCGCTTCCCTGCTTCCCGACCGCATCGAGCAGTGCCGGGATCGTCAGATGCGGCTCCCTCACACTCAGCGCCACCATGCCATCATCCTCGCGAACCGACTCCACGCTGGGCAGCGCGCGCCAAGCCTCGAGCGCCGCTCCGTCCGAATTCCCGGCTGTTCTTGCGCCCACGGCAAACTCCACCACGTGATGCCCGCCCAGGCGCTCGATCAAATCCGGTGGCGAACCCTCGGCAATGATCTGACCATGGTCGACGATCGCCAGCCGGTCGCACAGGCGCTCGGCTTCATCCATGTAATGCGTGGTCAGCAGCACGGTGCCGCCGGCGCGCTGAAATTCGCGAATGATGTCCCACAACTGCCGCCGGCTCTGCGGATCAAGCCCAGTGGTCGGCTCGTCCAGAAAAAGAATCTTCGGATTGCACACCAGCGCCGTCGCCACCGCCAGCCGCTGCCTCTGCCCGCCGGAAAGCTTTCCCACCCACGAATCCGCCTTCTCGGTAAGCTGCAACTGCTCGAGCACTTCATCGGACGAACGCGGTTCGCGATAGAAGCTGGCAAACAGTTCGACGGTTTCCCGCACCGTGAGCTTTTCGGAGAGCCGCGTCTCCTGCAGCGAAATCCCAAGCCACTCCCGCATTTCGCGCGCATTCTCGCGCCAGGAGTGCCCGAGAATCGACACCTCGCCCGAAGTCGGCTCCAGCAGGCCCTCCAGGATCTCAATGGTCGTCGTCTTCCCTGCTCCGTTCGGGCCCGAGAAGACCGAAGCATTCTCCGGTCTGAATCTCGAGGTTCAGTCCGCGCACGGCCTCGACTTTGCCGTCGTAAGTCTTGCGCAGATCGCGACATTGGATGG
This sequence comes from uncultured Acidobacteriaceae bacterium, assembly GCA_963770235.1. Lineage (GTDB taxonomy): Bacteria > Acidobacteriota > Terriglobia > Terriglobales > Acidobacteriaceae > Sulfotelmatobacter. The sequence goes on from CAVYOW010000001.1 coordinate 518,545, forward strand.
CAACAGCCACGGTTCGATTCTATCGGATTCAACGCGGGCTGCGTCCCGAAGGTTACGGTTCCCTCCCGCGCTCTGCTAAAATACCGCATCGCCGGTTTCACTCCGGCATCTTCACTCCCATGCGCATCCTCAAGCGCGGCTTTACTTGACGGCGTTCCCTCTAAGACGCCCGTGTGTCGTTTCCAAACAGTCCTCAAATTCCAGCTCTCGGTTCTCGGTTGAGAACATGAAAGGACGCCGCCTATGCTGCGCAAGCTTTGTGTGTCGTTGTCTCTGTTTCTCGTCTTCGCTCTGTCCGCTTTCGCCCAGGACTCCCGACACTTCACCTTTCATTACGCTTTCACGGTAAGAAATCTTCCGGCCGGGAAGAAAGTCCGAATCTGGATCCCCGCAGCCCAGTCTGACGCGTATCAGGAGGTGAAGATCATCTCAGCTCAAGGTGATCTGCCGTTGAGAAGGACCAGCGAGTCGAGATTCGGCAACCATATCTACTTCGCAGAGACGTCCGGATCTACCCAGCCCGAACTACACTTCGATGTGGAATACGATGTGACCCGCCACGAGCGCGTGGCACTTGGACAAAGCGCTCACCTGGTTGCAGCTTCGCTGTCATCCGCAGAAAAGCAGCAAGACCTCCAGCCCGACGTCCTCGTTCCCGTCACCGGCCTGCCCGCTGATCTGGCCGCACAAGTCACGCAAGGCAAGACGCAGCCACTCGACAAAGCCCGTGCCATCTACGACTACGTCTTCACCACCATGCGCTACGACAAGACCGGAACCGGATGGGGACACGGCGACGTCCTCTACGCCTGCGACGCAAAGAAGGGCAATTGCACCGACTTCCATTCCCTCTTCATCGCCATGGCCCGATCCCAGGGCATTCCGGCCCGCTTCGAGATCGGATTTCCACTGCCTCCCGACAAGCACACCGCAGAAATCGCCGGATACCACTGCTGGTCCGACTTCTGGATTGATGGTAAAGGATGGATTCCGGTGGACATTTCCGAGGCGTGGAAGCACCCGGAGAAGCACGACTACTTCTTTGGCTCCCACGACGTGAACCGGATGCAGTTCAGCATGGGCCGCGATCTGCGGCTTAACCCTCCGCAGGAGGGCAAGCCGTTGAACTATTTCGTCTACCCCTACGTGGAAGTCGATGGGCAGGAGTTTCCCAACATAGCGTTGGCCTTCTCCTTCGCCGACGCTGGGTCAGCCGTGGCTGCGAGATAGGGTCGATCCGATGCTATCGCGTCGCTACTATCTCTCCTGGACCACCCGGAGGCTGAGGCAAGTCCGGTGGCGGCTGAGGCGGCATTGGCGAGGCTCCGTTCGCCGGCTTGGGCACATCTTGTGAATCTTCCCCAGGACGCCGCAGTGTGGGAGCGTTCGCGGGACGCTCCGCCGGCTCTTTCTTCGCTTCTTTATCCTTATCCTTGTCCGACGGTTCCAATATGATTTCTTTCTCCGTGTGTACGATCTTTTCGCCGTCCACCTTCATGGTCTCCACCCGCACCACTTCATCTCCCACGATGCGCACGAAATCGACATCGGCCGGGGGCTCGCCGTAGATCCATTCTTCGTACTCCGTCGTACCTTCCCGCTCCCGCACCTTCTTGGGAGGCTTGCCTTTGGCATGAAGCACCATTTCCTGATTCATCCCCACCAGAACGTGGTGCGCCTGGATCGCTTCCTTGGCCTTGGGAGGCACGGTGTCCAGATAAGCTTGCTCTTTATTCCGGGCGTTGAAGTCGAGCACTGGATACAGCAATGCCCGCAGTTGCTGCACCGTCATCTCGGGAACATGCTTGTCAAAATAAAGGTCCACGAAGGTACCGTGCGGATTGGCTCGCGCCTCGTCCCCACCCGTGACCGGCGCACCATAGGCGCCGGTAACCTCCACGCGCTGATACCATTTCTTCCGGTGCACCGGGCCGCCATTGATCTCAAAATGAATGTGGTCATTCTTGATCTGCACAAATGAGATGTGCGCCGGATCGCCTGGCTTCACCGCAGGTCCCCAAAGGGTGAGCGTCTGCCGCAATTCTTCGCCGTTCGGCGTGATCACTCCGTCCTTCAGTAGTAGTCCTTTTGTGCCCATCGGAAAAGCCGTCCGTGCATACACCACCTGGGTTTCGAAGTTGCGGATGATTTCATAGCGAGTGTTTTGGCTGATGCGCGGCGCGTTGGCAGGAATTGGCGGAGCGTCCGGAACAGGCGTCCGATCGCTTGCTGGTTGGGACGCCGGTTGGGGCGCCGAGGCGGGTGCGGCCTTTCGCAATTGCCCTGGATCGCCGCCTTGACCGTAACCAAGAATTGGGGCGAAACAGAAAGGGGACAGCCAGACAAGAAGAGCTATATTTCGCGAGCGCAGCATGGAACACCCCGGGGCGCGGGCTCTATTATAAGCGATGGAGCAAGCGGAGCGCCGGTTTCATTGCCAGTTCAGGTTCTAGAGGCTGTCTTATACGCTTTCCGGACCACGCCTCTTGTGTTGCTGGCACTTGGTCATGATGGCGGAGCGCAGACGGGAACGGAGGTCTTCAGGAAGTTCGTAAAGCTGGGAGTCGCGATAGATCTCGATGGTTTTCTTCGTCGTATCACAAACTACATAGCAGTTGTGGCACCAGGAAAGATGATTCTCCAACTCGACCTTTGTAGGCTCGTCGAGGACGCCGTCCAAATAGTTGGTCAGCTCGTGCAGAAACTCAGAACATTTCACTGGTCGCCATCTCCACTCTCGCGTTTCTGGAAGAACCTTCCCAGGCGCTCGCGAAGTTGCAGGCGCGCCCGCAACAATCGCGACTTGACTGCGGGCACGCTCAATTCCAGTGCCGCCGCGGTCTCCTCGGTCGATAGTCCTTCCACATCCCTCAGTACAAACACGGTCCGGAAGCCCGGGGGCAGGCCCTGGATCGTCTTGCTCAAAATCTCCCGCAGCTCCGCCTGGTTATACTGCTGCTCAGGATTGGGGCTCCAATCCGCGATCTCACGGGGAAGAGAATCATCTTCCGTCTTGATGTCTTCGTCGAGTGAGACCGTACGTTCAGGCTTCCTGCGGCGCAACTTCATCAACGCTTCGTTGACGGCGATGCGCACTAGCCAGGTGTAAAACTTGGACTGCTCCTGGAACTTCGCCAGGTTGCCGTACGCCTTCAGGAACGCTTCCTGCACCACATCTTCCGCATCCTCGCGGTTTTGCGTGATGTGTTGCGCGATCCGAAAGACATTGCGGTCGTAGCGGCGAACCAGCTCTTCAAAGGCTGAATCGTCGCCCCGCTTGGCCGCCTGTACCAGGGTCAGTTCATCACTGACAGGCCCTTCTAGTTTGTTTTGGATGGCTCCCATTCTCTTGGCGATGCAGTATTTTGCAGGTCCGAACAGCCGCACGGAAAAGCAAACTGTTATTCTACTTGGTAACCGAAGTGTTTGCCCAATCGGTTTCAGGCTTCAGGCGGGATGAGATTTGCGATAGAGTCGAAGGAGTCGAGCTTAAGATTCAAGGTACGCGGTCGAACACGTCCTTGCGTACTCTGGGGCAGTCCCACAAGTGCCGTATAATCAGCACTTAGGGCTCGGCTCGCACCGGGTGCTCCCAGCGGTGCGCGATTTAAAGGGATAGGGTTCTCCAGGCATGGCGCGACACAACGAGAAACAGAACGTGATCGAGCAGAGCGAGGTGCGGCAGGTGGTGGAGCATGCTGTGGCGCAAGCTCTTCAGGCGCAGATCCCGCAACTGCAGTCGCAGATTGTCCAACAGGTGCTGGAAGCGTTGCCCGCTCGAGTGAGCGAAGGTACAGCTGCTGCGGGCCATCTCGGCACTCATGACTCCGGCGCCCTGGTTCACGCCGTTTCCAATATCCATGCGGGATCGACGCAGAAGGAGATTCTGCGAGCCCTTCTGGACACGGGCAGCGCGTATTGTTCGCGCATCGCCCTGTTCGTGGTGAAGGCGGGAGCCGCGTCGGGATGGCAATGCCGCGGTTTCGGCGATGACGAAGTGGTCAAGGATTTTTCTCTCGATCTCAGCGCCGGTCCGGTAGCACATACGTACCAGAACCGAGTGGCTACGCCGGGCAACATCGCAGAAATGGGTCGGCGGTTCGTGCAGCAGTTCGGCAGTCCCGCCAATGAGCAGGTCCTGGTTTTGCCGCTGGCGCTCAAGGACAAGGTGGCAGCCCTGGTTTACGCCGACGGAGGCGATAGCGGCAAGCTGGATCCCCACGACCTCGAGTTGCTCGTGATCGCAACCTGCGCTTGGCTGGAAGTAACCTCGCTCCGCAAGCAGGCAGCAGCGCGGGAAGACGGCGACGTGGTGAGCCGGGTTGAGAGCCCGCCAGTGCAGACGGTTTCCTCGTTTTCCGATCCCTTCGCAGCCCATGCGCCCAAACATGTGCCCGCTAAGCTCGTTGAGCCCGAACCTGCGGCTGAGGTGGTGGAAGTGGCTTCGGCGCACGCCGCCAGTGCAGCCGCACCGGCTGCGGCCACCGATCCCCTGGCTGGGTTGTCGCCGGAAGACGCTGACGTTCATCGCAAAGCGCAGCGCTTCGCACGCCTTCTGGTTGATGAAATCAAGCTCTATAATCAGGCGAAAGTGGCGGAGGGCCGCCGCAACAAGGATTTGTACGACCGGCTCAAAGAAGATATCGACAAGAGCCGCGGAACCTTTCAGAAGCGGTACGGCAATACGGCAGCCGCCGGCGCGGACTATTTTCAGGGCGAGTTGCTGCGCAGTCTGGCCGAAGATGACATTTCCATCATGGGTTCAAATTTCCGCCGCTAGACTTGCGGCAGAGTTCTGGCAGTAGCGTGTCTCCGCGAAAAATAAAAGTAGTGCCATCAGGTTCGAGATCGTGGGTGCTCGTAGCCCTGGCTCTGTGCGGCTTTGCTGGCGTTCTGCTTTCGTCAGCAAGGGCCTTGCAGCAACCTGCGTCCAGTTCCGTTCCAACCCAGGCGGACACGTCTCCGCCGAAACCAGCGGCTCAAGCGCCCCCGAGGGCCAACCAAGCCGCTGCTGCGGCTACAACCAGCGCTCCACCCGATAAAACGCCTGCCGCCAAAAAGCCGGCAGCCAGCACGGTCAAGCGTCACCCCGTCGCTACCAGGAACCGACGGACGATGTCGCCGCGGGTCCGGCGCATGCGGCAGGCCTTTGTAGCTTCCGCCAGCTTGCGCCCTATGGCGCAACAGCTTCTGCAAGATCGCTCGCTCCCGGCCTACGCCGGGGTTGAAGCCTATGCGCGAGCTCACGCCAAGGAAGATGCGGGAGCTCTGGCTTGGCTGGTAGTGGGCTATGCGCACGTGTTGGATCGAGACTTTGCCCGCGCCATCGACCCGCTGAACCGCGCCAAGGTTTATGCTGGCGACCTTGGCGATTATGTCGATTACTATCTCGGAACTTCGTACTTGCAGACAGGCCGTACGGCAGAGGCGCTGGCAACCCTGACAGACTTTGCCAAAACACATCCGGACTCTTTGCTGGTACGGGACGCCCACGTAAGCTATGCCGGCGTGCTTCTGGCGGAAGGACAAGCGGCGGAAGCGGCAACATTGTTGGAGCAGGACCGAGCGCCAGTGCGCTCCGACGTGGAACTTGCCCTGGGGCGGGCATACGCCGCGGCTGGCCGGACCGGAAAAGCCGCCGAAACGCTCGAGAACGTCTATTACACGATGCCGGGCAGCGCCGACGCCGATACGGCGTATCTGGAGTTGAAGAAGCTTTCCTCCGTGCCACCGCCAACTGCGACCCAACTCAAAACCCGGGCTGACGGATTGATTAGCCGGAAACGTTACTCCGACGCCGCGGACGAATATCGCAACCTGATCAACGAGATTAGCCCCAATTCCACCACCACGGAGCGGTCAGGGATACAACTTGCCCTCGCAGACGCGCTTCATCGCGGCGGCAAGAACCGTGACGCCAAGCTGGTCCTCGCCTTGGTCGGCGGCGAGGGCGGCGAAATCAACGCGCATCGCCTGTATCTGCTGGGTCAAGTAGACTTCGCCACCAATGACAACGACGCTTTTTACCGCACGGTCGATGAGCTGCGCCAGGCGTCTCCCGCGAGTCCGTGGCTGGAGCAGGCCCTGCTCTCCGCCGCCAATCTGCATCTTGTGCATCACGAGTACGACCAGGCACTCGACGCATTTCGCGAGGCCCAGGCGCGCTTTCCTAATGGTGCGCGAGCTTCCTATATGCACTGGAAGGCAGCCTGGCTGACTCTGCGGCAAGGACGCAATGAGGAAGCCGAGAAGGCCTTTGAAGAACAGATTGCGATTTATCCTTCCGGCACGGAAACCCCTGCGGCCTTATATTGGCGCGCCCGGCTGGCTGAGGAAGACAACCAGCCCCTCATGGCCCGTGCCTTTTATCAGAAGCTTTCTGATCGCTATCGCAACTTCTATTACGCGGAACTGGGAAGGCAGAGGCTGAAGCTTCTCCAGGCGGCGGCAGCCGATGCCACGACAACCTACCCTCTGCTCGATCACGTGCCACCCCTCGACAACAGCGGCAAAGTGACGGACTCGGAACCACCGTCAGATGAGTTGCATGTGCAAAAAGCGGAGCTTCTGGGCAATGGTGGGCTCGTCGATTTCGCCGTGCGCGAATTGCAGGCCGCCGCTGAGGCCGTCGGTGGCAGTTGGGGCCCGGCAGAAACCGCTCAGCTATACGACGAGACCGGGCACTACGACCAGGCCATCGAAGTCATGAAGCATTCCGCGCCGAATTATTTCGCCCTCGACATTCCCGATCTGCCACGAAAGTACTGGGAGGCGCTCTTCCCCAAAGCCTACTGGAGCGACCTTAAACGCTCTTCTGCAGCCAATGGGCTGGATCCCTATCTGGTGGCGTCGCTAATCCGGCAGGAGTCGGAGTTCAATCCCAACGCGGTTTCGCGCGCTAACGCCGTCGGCCTGATGCAGTTGCTGCCCAAGACCGGCAAACTCGTGGCTCGGCAAGTCAAGCTGAAACGCTATACCGCCAGCCAGCTGTACACTCCTGCGGTAAACCTGCAACTGGGCACGCGCTATTTCCGCGGCATGGTCGACAAGTTCGGTGGATCGTTCGAATACGCCTTGGCCGCCTACAACGCGGGATCGGACCGCGTGGAAGACTGGCTGAACCAGGGCAAATATCGCGATCCGCAGGAGTTCGTCGAATCGATTCCCTTCACCGAGACCCGCGAGTACGTGCAGGCTATCCTGCGGAACGCCAGCGTGTACAAGCAGCTGTATGGAACACCGTAGAACCGCATCCCTCGACTCAGTTCGACCGCGAGTCTTCCTGGCTGCTCGACTTGTGAAACAAAATCTCCAACACCAATAACCCCGCGCCAATCACAATCGCGCTGTCCGCCAGATTGAACACAGGCCACTGATACCGCTTCACGTAGAACAGCAGAAAGTCGACCACCCGGCCGCGGACCAGGCGATCCCAGAGATTTCCTAAAGCCCCTCCCATAATCAGCGCCAAGCCAATGCCGGTGGCCACGTGAGCATGGTGGTTTTTCCAGAGTAGGACCGAGATCACCGCCAAAGCAATCAAGGAAAATGCGATCAGCAAGCCCGTTTTCCAGGGCGCGTTCGAGTCGGCGAACAGGCTGAAAGCCGCGCCCGTGTTCTCGGTATGGGTCAGGCTGAAAAATCCCGGTATGACCCGGACATGCGAATAAAGCGGGATACGCTGCGCCACAACGTGCTTGGTCCAGCGGTCAATCAGGACAACGACGAGAGCAATCAGCAGATAAAGGGCGCGCGCGGAGTTCTTGGTCATCCAAAGTCTTGGCCTGTGCAGCTCGGGCCATGAACCATCTTAAACTGTTTGCGATTCCGATTCTCTTCTCCACAATTTCTCATTTTCATCTATCCCGGGCACGGGCTGTCCATGTATTCTGATGCCGCCTTGAGCCAGCCTGCGCGCCCCGAAACGTACTGCGCAGGCCTGCCTCGAGTTGTTTTAATTTCTATGGCGGCGAAATGCGCGCATGAGGCTTTGGAAACGCTGGAGAGGCCGGACCGTGTTGTTCCTCGCAGTCGTAGGACCGGGGATCATCACGGCAAACGTGGACAACGATGCCGGCGGCATCCTGACCTATTCCCAGGCCGGGGCGCAATACGGATTTCTCCTGTTGTGGACCATGATCCCGATCACGCTGGCGCTGATCGTGGTGCAGGAGATGAGCGCCCGCATGGGCGCGGTGACCGGCAAGGGCTTGAGCGACCTCATCCGGGAAGAATTCGGACTCCGCATCACTTTTCTGATGATGCTCGGAATCCTCATCACCAACTTCGGCAACGTAGTCACGGAATTTATAGGCATCGCCACCAGCCTGGAATTGTTCGGGCTGTCACGCTATGTGACGGTCCCGGTTTGCGGCGTGATCGTTTGGCTCATCGTGGTCAAGGGCCAATACAAGAGCGTCGAAAAGGTTTTCCTGGCAGCGTCGTTCTTCTATATCACCTACATCTTCGCCGGCGCGCTGGCGCATCCGGCATGGAAAGTCGCAACCGTCGCGACTTTCAAGCCACCCGAATGGGCTAGGTTCCGAGAACAGGCGTACTTATATATGGTGATTGGAGTGGTCGGGACCACGATCGCGCCCTGGATGCAGTTTTACCTTCAGTCCTCGATCGTGGAAAAGGGCGTAACCCGGCGCGGGCTTAAAGCCTCGCGCTGGGACGTGATCGCGGGCTGCATTTTTACGGACGTGGTGGCATGGTTCATCATCGTGGCGTGCGCCGCGACGCTCTATGTGCACGGATACCGTGACATCAAGTATGCCGCGGACGCAGCCCAGGCACTGAAGCCTCTGGCCGGGCAGTATGCTTACATCTTGTTTGCCGTGGGGCTGTTCAACGCCTCCCTTTTTGCAGCGTCCATTCTGCCGCTTTCCACGGCTTATACAGTGTGCGAAGGGATGGGCTTTGAATCCGGCGTGGACAAGAAGTTCAACGAGGCTCCCTTCTTCTACTGGCTGTACACGCTGTTGATCGTGGCTGGCGGCGCCGTTCTACTTATACCGGGCCTGCCTCTGGTGAAGATCGCTGTATTGTCGCAGGTCGTGAACGGCGTGGTGCTGCCCTTCGTTTTGATTTTCATGCTGTTGCTGATCAATAAGAAAGAGTTGATGGGTGAGTACGTGAACACGCGCTTGTTCAACATCGTGGCCTGGCTGACTACGGTCGTTATGATTGGGCTGACGATCGCGTGGTTCTGGACGTTGAAAGGTGGCGGTTAGCGCGAAGCTTTCAGAGGTCGCTCATCCGGACATCGCCCGATCAAAGCAGTTTTCCTGCCGCTAAATCCTTCACCAGGGAAGCATCGGCCTCAAGAAAATCATACGACGCCAGATTCTTGGGAGCCGACCACTGCAGATCGCGGAATATGCGATTCTCGATCTCGCCATCGTATTCGCGAACGATATAGAATCTCAGCTCAACCATGGCTCCATTCGGGTAGGTATGTTGCAGGCGGGCGATCTCGTCGCCGATGCTGGCATGGATTCCTAATTCTTCTTCCAACTCCCGGCGCAGGGCGTCGCGAGGCTGCTCGCCTTCTTCAATTTTTCCCCCGGGGAATTCCCACTTGAGCGGCATCGTCTGATGTCGTGTGCGCTGGCAGACCAACAGCTTGCCATCCTTTTCGATCACGGCTGCGACCACCCGTTTCATAAATTGCCGGTTCCGGGGGACGAATGAGTTCCCGTTTGAATTCGTGGTTTTACAAACAAACCAGACTCACTGACTCTTCTCCAGCTTTTTCCCCACAACCTCGGCACAGTACTGGACGAGTTTCTGGTCCTCGACGCCGAACGCCGCGGGGAAATGGCTGTCGATGTCGAGTTCGCCGGCCACTTGGCTCTTCACGAAAACAGGCACAACGATTTCGGATTTCGTCTCCAGGGAGCAAGCAAGGTAGCGGGGATCTTTGCTGACATCGTCTACCACGATCGTCTTCCCGCTGGAAGCGGCAGCTCCGCAAATGCCCTGGTTGAGCGGAATTCGCGTGTGCGGAGTCATGGCGCCCACGAAAGCTTCAAGCGCCAGCATGGGCGGCTGGGCGCCGGGCTCAAGCATGTAAAAGCCAACCCAGTTGTACTTCAGCATGCGCTCGTGCAAGAGCTTGCAGACGCCTTGCATGAGATCCTTGGCCGTAGGCGCCGCTTGAGCCAGCGCCGTGATTTCGTTGCGAACCTCTTCGATTCTGGTGGTAACGGGCATGAGAAGAATCTTAACTCAGAGTGGGAGATTCACGGCTGTGGAAGATGGAACCCAGGTAATCTGGCGGATTCCTTTCGTGCAAGCAAAGAGTTCGGGATGAATAGCAAAAGCCAGAGCGTCGAGACCGGCGAGAAGCGTGGGAGCCGGCGTGTTGAGGTGCTCGTCTCGAACGCAGTAAACACGGGACGTTAGAGCAGCACGAATTCCCTGCCACTTGCGGTCGGCGACGATTTTCTCCAGCGGGATGCGGTCGCCCGCTCCGCACCAGGCGGCGATCAGGATATCCGGATTCATGCGGGCCACCTCCTCGGCGGAAATCTGCCGTCCTGGCGCGCCCAGGAACTCTCCCCCAGCGGCTTCCACCAGCTCCGCAACCCATGCTTGCGACGCGATCAAGCGGCTTGCCCCATTCTTCGCAGAAGACCTTTGGACGAGCTACTCCGGCAGTACGGGCGCGGACTTGTTCGATGTGCTGCTGCATGCCAACGATAACTTCCTCGCCGCGATCACTCGCCCCGACCGCTCCGGCGACGATGGCAATGTCAGCGTAGACATCTGCTAGATTCTTGGGCGCAAGCCCTAGAAACGAAATTCCAGACTTGAGTATTTCGATGACCGCCTTCTCCTGGTAAGGCACGGAGGCGATGACCAGGTCCGGCTGGGTCGCAATGATTTGTTCGGCGTTGGCAGTCCAGGAGTCGGCAAGAATAATCCGCGGTTGCGCTGTGATTTCGGGAACCACATCGGCGCAATACTTCGTGCAGGCCACCACGCGGTCGAGTTCCCCAAGCGCCGCAAGGATGACTGTCGCGCTGGGTTGCAGGCATGCGATGCGACGCGGCGTGTGGGAGGATGGCATGAATCTTGAACTACTGCCTGATTCGAGTCAGCGCTGCCGAAAGCCCGTCGAGGGCCAGCTGGGCGGCGTGGGTTGAGGCTTGGGGCAGACCGCCTACGGCGGTAATCACGTCCTCGCGCCGCAGATTCTGAGCCTCGTTCAGCGTCTTCCCCACAACCAACTCTGTCAATGCTGAGCCACAGGCAATGGCCGCCACGCATCCCTTCGCCTTGAATCGGGCCTGAGTAATGCGGCCTGCGCCGGTTGTCAGCGTCAGGCGCAAAACGTCTCCGCAGGCAGGGTTTTCAATTTCGGCCGTAGCGTCCGCATCGGCAAGCTCTCCGGCATTGCGCGGATTCTGAAAATGATCGAGTAACTGCGCTGAATACATTTGCAGCCCAATTGTAAACGGCAGGCAGCGGGTGGCAAACTCAACTCCGTGAACGAGTACCCTCGGGAAAATGGATCCGCCAGCCCTGTTCCTGGGCCGCGGACTCAAGGTCCGGATTCGGGTTGATCGCAAACGCATACTTCGCCATCGCCAGCATGTCCTGATCCCAGCGGGAATTGCCAAACGCGGCCTCGATCTCCTTCTTCACGACTTCACGCAGCGCCTGCGGTTTGCCCAGGCCGGAGGGCACGCGGATCAGCCGATCCGTGACCATGCCATTATCGACTTCGACCTTGCTCGCGAGAATGCGGTTTTCAGGGATGCCGAAATGCTTCATGCCGACACGAATCACCCATTCGTTCGAAGCCGACACTGCCCAGACCTCGCAGCCATTTTCCTGGAGGCGGCGAACCAGTTCCCGCATCTCGGGGAAGATCTGCACGACAAAAAACTCATTGAAGAAGCGGCAGGCCGCGTCCATCATCTTCAGCTCTGAAATGCCCTTGTGCAGCGTCACCATTTCGCCGCACATGGTGGTTTCATCGACCTCGCCACGCCGGTAGGCCGCGTAACGCTCCCGCAGAGGACGCACTAGAACTTCCGGAATAATGTCGCGCTGTTTCAGTTCCCAATCGAAGAATCGCTCCCCGACATCGCCCGACCACAGCGTGCCGTCGCAGTCAAACGCAGCGACGCGCAGGTTAAGACGGAGAATCGAATCGAGAAATTCGTTGGTGACTGGAAGAAATCCTTCGGCCTCGGCGGCGTTCATCTATCGACGATAACTTGCCCTGGGGAAGGCGCGCAATGACTGACCTTGGTCGGACGCGGAGGCTCAGACCGATCCGGGTTCAGCAGGAGCGCGCCAGCAGCCCGGTGTAATCCTCCGGCGTGTTGATATTCAGAGCGACCAGGGGATCGTCGACATGGAAGTACTGGATGTGCTCCTGATGATCGTGTTCGATGTCGCGGGCGATCGATGTGGCCGGGACGCGGAGAAACGCTTCCATCATTTCGCGGCCCACCAGGTAGGGATGCCCGTGTTTGCCGGAGAACTCGGGGACGACCGCCCAGATGCTCTGATCTGCAGCTTCGAAGGCCTCGCGCAGAGTTTCGGCGGTGGCGGTGCTGACCGGAGGCCGGTCAACCAACGTAATCATCGCGGCGTCGCGGCCATGGTTTAGCACTTCGCGCAGCCCGACTTGCAGCGAACTAAACTGGCCCCGGCCCGGATCCGGGTTCACTACAAGAGAGGCTCCCTGCGCATAAATGATCGGCGCCAGCGCTGGTTCATTCTTTCCCACCACCACCACAACGAACTCAGTGGCCATCGAAAGTGAGCGAATGGCCGCCGAGAGAAATGTATCGCTCGAAATCGATTGTCCGGCGGCGGGCGGCGGCCAAGGCAGCAAGGCTTTGTCCCTGCCCATGCGCGAGGAATCTCCGGCGGCGAGGATTAAGCCGGCAAAGCTGGAAGCGCGGGTCATGCAGCGAAGATAGCAGGGAATTGAGGAGAATTGTTAAAGGCTTTTACGGTCTAAGCTGACACGCCGCTGCTCTCAGTGAGGGCAGAGCTGTTTTCTGCTCGCCGCATTGCAAACCTGAACGCTGTGATCGCGACGACCAGCATGAATGCAGTTTCTGCTACATATGAACCGATATCGTTGACCCGGTTGTTGCTTCCAAAGTAAGCCGCAGAGGAGGCGTTGAAAGCCGCGTGGAATAGAACGCATGGGAGGAGAGAGTTACGGCCTTGCACAAAGAATGAACAGAGAACGATACCTCCAAGAAAGATCTCAACTACAAAAATGGTTATAATCGCAACCCGAATTCCATAGTGATGGAGCTGGAACAAGTAGCCGACATGCCAAATTGTCCATCCCACCGATGCCACGACTATGGATGGTCCCCTCCGCATCATGGAATTGATTTTGGGATAAAAGTATGCTCGCCAAATGATCTCCTCCCACAGCGGCGACAAGAGCAGGTTGACGAGAAAAACTCTAACCAAGCTTGGGAGTGTGCTCGAATTCCATGGGGGAGGATAGGCAAGCCTTGCGCCGAGATAGCTTGAGAACGGCAAGACAAAACCAATCAGGACAGCATTGACGTACACTCCGAAACCGGCGTTGAGTCGGAGGGTGGCCGATCTGCATTCTCTGGATACGAGAAGCAGAACGACTCCGGGAAGAAAGCTGCCTAGCAACAACAAAATCGCGTTAGAGCCTACCGAGAAGCCTCCCCGCGCGGGAACGGTCACCACAATCTGTCGGGAGACAGAGCCCGCAATCGAAAAGAATAAGGAAACAACGCAAACGATGGCTTCGAAGAGCAGAAGGCCGCGCCAGTTCCATTTCTCCATGAATCTCCCCGGACAGCTTTTCGTCGGCGCGTTGCGCGATCAACGATCAGTGGGCAGCAGCCTACTCGAATTCATCCAGGGCTGCGGCTCGGGAGTCCGGCGCATCGTTCGTTTCTGCTTGCGAGCCTTGCGACCGGAACCAGCTCATGTGGGGTAGGTTGGCGCCGGCGTGGCGCCGAAATGCGATCAGCTCTGCCGTAATCGCAACCGCGATCTCCTCGGGTGTGACGGCGCCGATGTCGAGTCCGATGGGAGCATGAACGCGGTCAAACAAATCCGCGGGGACGCCTTCCTCTCGCAACGTCTTGAAGATGCTGATCACCTTCCGCTTGGAGCCGATCATACCGATGTAGCGGGCCCGAGTCTGCACTGCCCAGCGCAGCAGTCGCATGTCGTCGCGATGACCTCGAGTGACGATCACGATGTAGGAAGTCTCGTTAGGATCAAGCTTCTTGGTGGCCTCGTCGAAATCGAGCGCGTGGACTTCGCGGGCGGCTGGAAAACGTTCTTTGGTGGCGTAGGAAGTGCGGTCGTCGGCGACAATGAGGTCAAAACCTGCGTTCGCTGCGACTTGGCAAAGGTTTAGGGCTACGTGACCTGCGCCGAAGACATAAAGTAATGCTGGAGGTAACACTGGCTCGATGAAAACCTCGAGCGTGCCCCCGCAGACCAGGCCGGTGTCGTACTTCGGATCCTGGTTCAGGTCGAAGGTAAGGGTACGGGGCTTTTCCGATTCCATAACTTCTCGCGCAGCCTGCCACACGTCGGCCTCGACGCAGCCGCCGCCGATCGTGCCGACGATTGAGCCGTCGTCGCGCACCAGCATCTTGGCAGTCTTAAAGGAAGGAATCGAGCCACGCACGTTGACGATGGTAGCAACTGCGCCGCGACGTCCATCGCGCCGGAGCTGGACGATTTGCTCGTAGATGTCCATGAGCCTGGAAGCCGCTTGCAGTCTTGATTATCAATCGGTTAACAGGAGAGAGTCAAACGCAGAAAAGCAAAAGCCCCGGGTAATCACTCCAGCGCTGCGTGCTAAACCAGATAGGTACCACACGGCTTGCCAAGCTTATCGATCGTGAACCAGCACAACAGGGATTGTCAAACGATCAGCTCAAGAAATCTCCACTCCGATCCCGGATTGGGAATTCCCGATCTGGGGAAGTATGCTTGTAACGCCAAATCTAGCAGGAGAGCACTTCTATGAAAGCGGTTCGCATTCATCAATTTGGTGGGCCGGAAGTTTTGACTTACGAAGAAGTCGCTGATCCGCAACCACGCAAGGATCAAGTGCTGGTGCGAGTACGGGCGTGTTCGCTGAACCATCTGGACGTTTGGGTGCGCAAGGGCCTGCCGGGAGTAAAGCTGCCGCACATTCTCGGCAGCGACGTGGCGGGCGAGATCGTGGAGGTAGGCGAGTACGTCGGTGGATTCAAGACTGGCCAGCGAGTGCTGCTGGCGCCGATGCATTACTGCGGACATTGTGCAAAGTGTGTTGCCGGACTGCAAAACCAATGCCGGGAATTTACCGTTCTGGGCAATGGTGTGGATGGAGGGAATTGCGAGCTCATTGCCGTGCCGGCGGCGAATGTGATTCCGATTCCAGACTCGCTTGACTTCAATCAGGCGGCGAGCGTGCCGCTGGTGTTTGTGACCGCGTGGCACATGCTTATCGGACGAGCCGGCATTCGTCCGGGACAGACCGTGCTGGTGCTGGGGGCGAGCTCGGGTGTCGGTATCGCAGCCATTCAGATTGCCAAATTCTTTCACTGCCGCGTGATTACCACCGCGGGCGATGAAGCGAAGCTGGCCAAGGGCCGCGAACTGGGCGCGGACTACGGCATCAACCACTACCAGCAGAAGATCTCCGAAGAAGTTCGCAAGATCACAAACAAAGAAGGCGTCGACATCGTTGTGGAGCACGTGGGCGCGGCCACCTGGGACGAGAGTGTGAAGTCCCTCAAAAGCGGTGGCACGCTGGTGACTTGCGGAGCGACCACCGGGCCGAACGTCGCGCTTGATCTGAGGCATCTGTTTGGTCGGCAGTTGACGCTTCTGGGCTCCTATATGGGAACCATGGGCGAGTTGCATGAAGTGTTGCGGCACGTATTTGCCGGGCGTCTGAAGCCGGTGGTGGACAGCGTGTTTCCGCTCAGCGAGTTGCGGGCGGCGCACGAGTATCTGGAGAAGAGTCAGATGTTTGGGAAGATTGTGGTGAATCCCTAACGACTCTAACCCCGTGATAAGAAATAAATTAAGGGCAGCCTCGGAAATTGGCTGCCCTTTTGATTTGCACCAGTTTTGGTGCTTCTGTCCGTCTACTGTACGCGAGTGGTGGGTTGGACTGCATTTTCCTTCTCCGGTTCCGTGGTGACTTTGCTGGGCGCTGTAGCTCTGCCGGTCAAGCAAGTGCTTGACGCTGGTCTGCATCGTCCGGTGATGTTGTAACGCTCAAAAACATGGCATTCGTTTTGTGCCCTGCAGATGCTCATGGCCACGGACTGGGGCGTGCGCGCACGGGTCACGTCCCGGACCGCACGTTCTCCGCAGGTCATGGACCAACCGTCCCGGACAGCCTGCCAGCTTGGCACGCTGTCCGCCAAGTACCGCCGAAAGTCCCCGATGCGCTTACCGTCGAGATGGAAAATCAGCGGAGTCAGTGGAGACATTTGCAGCCGCCGTCTTTCGATCAATTCGGCCAGTTCCCCCACCAGTGGAACCGCTGCGAGCTGTGCGGTTCTTGCTGTTCTCTGCCCGTAGCTTGATCGTGTCGCCGTCCAGATTAGCCCAGCTCAGGGACTTAACTTCCCCGGCGCGCCAGCCCGTCAGGTACGCAAACAGCGTGTAGTCCCTGAGGTATTCCGGCAGGTTGGAAAGCACGGAACGGAATTCCATGCCGGAGAAAAATCCCTGCCTTGCATTGCCCACTTCTGACAGTTTGTGAATGCCCGGGGCTGTAGTTCAGCACGCCGTTCTCAATCGCCAGCTTGTACGCCTGCGCCAGCAATTGCAGGGAGCGATTGATTGACGCGGGTTTGCTGGGCTGGTCGTTGCATGGCCTGCCACCGTGAAATCCCACCGGCTTGGTCGGGTTCTTGCGCCTGCCGTGCTGCTGCGCGTGGACGATAAACTTGTCAATCTCCGCGCTGGTCAAGTTCCGTGGCCCGGAAGTTGCCGAACCATTCCACGATGGGCTGCAAATTGGAACGAAAGCGATTATTGTTCTTGCCGTTCACTGTGAAATGCGTTTTCAGCGCGTCCAGCAATTCGTTCACGGTCACGCGCTGCGATGCCGGTTCCACAAACTTGCGGACGCCCAACTGGTCCGCGCCCACTTCCTTGATGCGATGTTTGAGAAATCGCGTAGCTGTCTTTTCGTCCGGTGTGCCAGCGGATTCCCTGAACTCCTGCCCGCGCAGGTAGTAGGCAATCCAGTAGTTTTGCGAGTTCTTGCGCCGAAAAATCCGGCCACTGCCACGTTGCGTGTTCATTTTCCCTCCAGTGTTTCGTAAGTTTTCAGCACTCCGAGTTCGTTCCCCAATTTCTCAAGGTCAATCTGCTTGCGGGCAATCTTGCCCCGTTCTAAGTCCACAATGAAGTAAAGCCCCAGCGTGTCGAAGTTGCGGGCGTCCGGGGCGTTGCGTTTCAGTTGTTGTGATTTTGCCTTGAGCACGCGGTTGCAACGCTGCAACAAGGCACGATGTGAAACTTCCAACTTGCCTGCCATAACTCCTCCATTGAGCACACTAGCATATGAGCATGTGAGCATGCAAGCATGAAAATTACTCTTGTTTCTGCAGGTAATCAGTGATTCCGGCAGAGCTATACAGCTTTTTCCTGCCCAACCTACGAACGAACGGGAAATTGCCTCGGTAAAGCGTATCCCGGCTGCAGCGCAGCAACTTGGCCGCCTCAGCACAGGACAGCAGTTCGTCCTGAGCCGGTGCCTGTTGCGCCAGGGCGCTGAGGCGCGATTGCATGACTGCCTCAATCTCCCGCAGCATCCCCATACAGCGGGGTAGGCGGTCCACGGGGCAAGACTCGATGGCCCGGCGAATGTTCTCAAAAAGTTCGGTCATTTCGTGCCCCTCCCTAGGAGGATGCGCTTTGCGTCATCCCTATTAATTCCAGCGCGTATCAGATCGTCCACAGCCCAGATAGCCCCGTCTTCACCCGGACCGCAATGTTTGGCCTTCTCGCGGCACTCGGCAAGAGTCCCGTCCAGCTCCAGCTCCACCAGCAGAATTTTCTGTTCGTCGGTCATGGCTTCACTTCCTTTCTTCGCATCGGCTTTGCCGCTGCCAGCCCTGCTGCTTTCAGGTGTTTCCGCACCCAGCTCTTGCTGCGCGAGGACCATTCCGACAGTTCCGCGACGGTGCAGGTTGGGTCTTCGGTCACGACTTCCACCAAAATTTCGGCGCGGCTTTTCGGTCGCGGCGGTTGCTGCGCCTGCACGGAGTCGTACATGGTTTGCAATTCCTCTGGAGAAAACAATGGAGTCATAGGTCTAGGTGCTCGTTTCCGCCGTGGCCGCAAATAAGGATTCTTGAACCGGCTGCACGGGCAAAATTGTTCCTGCTCTACATCCAAAATCTCGGCGCAGCGTGTGTCACTGCACTCCGGTGTGCCAGTGAAGTCAGCCCGCAAATATCGCAGGTAATGGCTGCAGGTGTGCGGCCTGCCGTCAACCACAATCCCGATTGAACCTTTCTTGCAATGATGCTTTTTCGGATGCCCGCACCGGGCGCAAGGCGTTTCGGGCAACGTTGGCCGCGTCCATGGCGCAACCTTGCCAGTCAACGGATTCCGAAACGCGGGGCACTGGCACGGACCGCAGACGCAATGCCTGACGATGCAGTTGTAAACGTGGTCTTCCGCATCGAAGTGCGGCATCCCGGATTCGCAATGGTCGCCATAAGGATGCTGGCAATCGGCGCACGGCGTGCACTTGTTCAAGTGCGCCGTGCTCATACGTCCTCCGGTTCCAGCTTGTAAACCTCATTGCCTTTGCTGTTCTTGCCCGCGACGATCTACCTTGCGGCTGCGCGTGAGCGCAAGCAATGCGCGATTAAACAACTCATGCGTGCCGTCGCGGTCCACGTTGGCACTCGTTCGCAAATCACGGGCGCTGGCGCTGCCCCTCCCCAGCCGACGCAGCAGAAGTTGGGTCATAGCGGCGCTTTTGTCCGCTGCATCCGATGGCCAGAATGCCAAGCGCAGAGCCAACTGGTGCTCGCCCCAAGTGAGACTGCGCTTGGCCATCTCCAGGGTGATTTCCGGGGAACCGCCGTAGACGGCGCGATGCAAAACGTCAACCTTGGTCAGCTCCACCACTCTCCGCACATGGTCAGGGTGTGGATGATTGGCAGCGCCAAGGGCGCAAATAAACTCGTTCATGCACTTGCGGGCGTTCTCCGCGATCGCCGGAACCGTGGTCACGTTGGGAATCAGGTTGCCGATGGTTGCGACCAGCTTTTTTTCTTCGGGCAGGTTACGCGGCTCCCACTCCGGGACTACAGGCATTCCTGACGAATAAACCAGCACGAACCGGCTGAGCAATCCATCTCCGACTGAGCAGCGCAGCGCAAAGCCGTCAACGAACGTCTTGCGCGTGGCGTGAAGCAGAACGGACAGGTGCGCGTCATCAGTGCCATGCTTTTTGTTGGTGAAGCTGCCCGTCCAATGGCTGTTCGAATCGAACAGAGTTTTCAGTGCGGACAGCAGCGTATTCCCCTGCTGGCCCGTAACCTGAAAAAGCTGCGAACCTTCGTCCCAATGAATGAGCGCACCAGGATTTTCTTCCAATTCCTTGGCGAGATACTGACCGGAACCGATGCCCGAACCGTGTAGCAGCTTCAGCGTTCCCAGCAACGGGCGGAGCGCTCCGCCGGTTCCCGTGCTCTGCGTCAGTCTTTTCCATGAAACTCCCTTGCCCACTCCCGGCCCGTTCACTGAGTAGTGCCAGAAACCGGCGTAAAGACAAATCAGGATAATGCGGATAACTCAGCTTGCCGTCTGGCCAGAGCAGCGAAAACCGCGACGATTTGCTCCCGAATGTAATGTGGCGGGATGGCTGGTTCCGTCATACAGAGCGAAAGTCAGGTCGGAAATGTAGTCGTCCGTCCAGCGTGTCCAGCGGGCCAGTTGGGGATTGCATCCGTCCCAACGTCGTCAGCTTCGACTGTGGGCGGTGCCTCGAAACGTCCCGGTTTGGCGAATCCCAGCCACTCGCAGAACCTCTCGAAAACTGCACCATCCCAGCATTTCCCGCAGGCGCGTTCCGCCTATTGCCTTTTCGCCAGCGGCCATCCGCTCCGCTGTAGTTGCACTGCAGGATGCACGGTCGTTGATTTCATCGTCACCGGCTGCTTCGGCCACAGAGGTAACAAAGTGGACGGTGCGGGCTGCGTCCCATCCGACTGACGCAGCAGGAAACCGGAAAGAGCCAGGGCAAATTCGTGGCGGCTGCCTTCCTTTGGATAGTGGCACGCGGTCAACGTAGCGGCTGCCAGCACGTTCAGGATGCTGGACAACTCAGCACGCAATTTGCGGGCGCGTCCGTCGTGTTGTACCACCGCAACTGCTCCCCAGTGTCTTGGTGCAGAGACGGTGGAATGACGGTCTGCATTCCGTTCGTGCGCAGCTCCAAGCAGCACTTTCCGTCAACGTTTAGAAACTTCTTAGGCGCTGGCACTACAGCGCGGTGACATACCACCAGTGCGACCGTTCCGCGCTCGGTCTACCGCTCTTGAATCCGGTTTCCAACAAAAAGCTGGCAGCAAGCCGGATGGCGGGTTCACAATCCAAGTCAACATCCGTCAGCCCGTGGCTGGGTTCTCCGGTCAGTACGCCGATGTTCTTATTAGCGGGAAACTGGTGGGGAACGTCATCCAGCGTCCAACGCTCAAGCTGCCAGTCATCCCGGTTCGGGTTCTTGCTGCGCGCCGGGATGGGAATAGGCTGCCAGCCCATTTCTAGGCAATCGCGGGC
The DNA here is from genome assembly GCA_963770235.1 of uncultured Acidobacteriaceae bacterium. Lineage (GTDB taxonomy): Bacteria > Acidobacteriota > Terriglobia > Terriglobales > Acidobacteriaceae > Sulfotelmatobacter. The sequence continues at coordinate 539,344 of CAVYOW010000001.1, forward strand.
GGCTTGCGCTACTTGGTTATCGCTCATTGCAATGCTCTGCGCATTCGTGCTCGCTGAGCACGTTCGCATTCCAGCGGGGCGCAAGGTACGGATTACCCAGTTCGTTCCGCACGCAATCGACCGTATGCAATACTCCACGTTCAGGCGCACCCGCGCAACCGGAGCGCTGCAGCGCTTACAGGGAGTGCAGTGCTGGATGGGGACTAGGCGCTAAGGTGCAGCGCCTTCACGGATGAGAAGTGGGCTAGTTGCAGGAGCTGCCCCAAAAAAATATCAACGCTGATTGTTTCGGCATCGAGTGTCGTGTTATCGTCGTGCATCGCATGAACATCCACCGGCCCGCTTGAATTTGCCTTGACAGGGTAAGAGCAGCGGGCCGGCCTTTCGAACTAGATAGCGCGGGGAAACTGCTCCGCTTCCTCCTCCGCGACCATTCGTACCTGGCCTGGTAGTACGCATCCAGCGACCGCTGTTCCGCATCATTCAATGTGATTCGGCCTGATTCAGCCCGAGCTAAGCGATAGCGGGGCACGCCCGTAGCGCGCTCAACATCGCCTTGGCGGAGCAACAGAAACCCACGAATACGCGCGAGATTTCTCATACGCCCAGAATAAAACGGTAAGGCGTGGCTTCGCTGTAAGTTTGGCCGCGCTAAAACTTACAACGAGGGAAGATTACGGTAGTGGGCTACTTTCATTTTGAGACGGCTGGCAAACGTGGCATACTTGGAATATGCCAAAGCGTATTAGGGCGGAAAGAGCGGCGTAAATGCGAATGGCAAGCGGAATAGCTGTCTTCCTAACAACCGCGTTTTTCGGCTCAGCCGCAATGTGGGGGGTCTGGCGCAAGTCCCCACTCTTTGGCACTGTTTTGCTGGTCGGAATCGTGCTTTCATTTGTCGGAGCTTACTTTCTTATTACCGACGCTAGAAAACCAAAGTAGCCCACTACCAAGATTACCTGATTGCAACAGTTATCCTCGATTTGGGAAGTAATTGTCGAGACATCAGGCTCTTTGCTTAGAGATGGTCTGGCGGAGCGCGTCCAAGCTCCGCCCCGTGACCCATTGCGCCCACTCATCGAACAACCCAGCAGGCGAGATTCGCGCCCCCGGCGTAGCAGAGTTTTGATGGGGAGCTGGGCACTGAAGAAGGCTTCCCACGAAGGCGATTGGACTGCAGATGCACGCAGTTACTCTGGGCAATCGCGTGGCTGAAGCGGTTGAGCACGTCTGCGGAGGTAAACTTTTGCCGCGACTGCGCGAAGTGTCCCCGCAAGTCCTGCAGCACAAGATGCAGTTCGGCAACGATGGCTGACTTGAATCTTTTCCATCCCGGGTCTATCGGAGGCAGCTCCAGCCGCTGCAGTATGCGCATGTTCTTGTCCCGGCTTGCATTGTAGCGCCGATACAGTTCAGTCCCCGAAGGCGTTATCTTCCAGTGCTGAATCCGAATCTGAACCAGCGCACTGTGCTCCATCCAATCCCCCAGCATTACGGTCTGGCGGATAATCAGCTCATCCAATTGTGCCCACAGCGAAGCGGGCAGTACAGCGTCCACACGTTGCGCCCACAGCTCGCGCTCACTGTCCTGCAGCAGATAATCCTCCATCGTGCGCTCCAGCTCAGTCGTAATCCAGCTTCCAATCTCATCCTCTGCGGGCGTGGCGGAAGGACCAAATTGGCGGGGCATGCGCGAAATGAGGAAGGGCACTTCGTCCCAAATATCGTTGGAGATGAGCTGCAGGTTGGTGGTCATGGGCGTCCTCACAGTCAGTATAAGCGCTTGCTTCGGCAATGAAGTTGTAAGTTCCAGCCGGTTCAGACATACAACCTTGTATTTGATGGGACTAAGTTGAATCGCTGTCAACGCTGTCAATCGCTGTCAAGTTATGACGGCGATCTAACTAGGTTTAGTTTCAGGTGAGTAAGTGGCAATCGCTGTCAAATATCGGGAGCGCATATCCAACAGGTCAAAATGCAATCGCTGTCAACGCTGTCAAAAATAGGGGGGTGCACATACATCCACCAAGACAAAAATGACTTACTCGTGACAATGAGAACTTTTTTTCTATAATTACTTTATAATCAACATCGCGTACGTTTTGGGAAAGAACGCACCCCCCCCATGTGCGTGTGGATACCGTGACAGCGATGGCGTTTGACAGCGATTGCCCGCCCATCGCTGTCAAAGTTGACAGCGATTGATTCCGGCTCCCCGATTGCGCCGTCGGCGCTCCGGGATTCGGGTACGGTTGAGTTATGCCGGAAGTAAGTTGGGCTATATAGGTTGGCACCCTGACCGCTGCCTTCTAAGGCATCTACTAAGTTCTTCTTGCATTGGTTCGTGAGCTGAGTTATAACGTAGTAACTATGGTCACTGCAGACAAAATTCGCGACCCGCTACTCTCCGTGAAAGAAGCCAGCGCAGCATGTGGCTGCGACCCTTCGACCTTGCGCCGCTTCATGTCCAAGGGCTTGCTGCCCTTTTTCCAAATTGGCCGGTGGGGCCATATCAAGATTCGCCGCTCCACGTTGGAGGGAATTCCAGCGCAAATACGAACACCGGCTGGTGTCCAATGCCTAACAAGTGCTCGATTTGCAGCCATCCGAACTGCGCGGAGATTGACTCGCTCTTGGATGGCCACGCGTTTAAGAAGGACATTGCCAAGCAATTCCCCGGCGTTTCGGTCCATGCGCTTTCGCGCCACGGACGCGGCTTGTGTCGCGCCGATTCGCTGGACGTGGAAGAAACAAAATGGGCTGCCCGTCTTGAAAAGACATTCCAACAAGCCGTTACAGATGCGGACGTGCGCGGCCAGCAGCAAGTGGCCAGCACCGCGCTGCGCCATGTTCGCGAGCGCAAAGCTGCAAAAGCTAAAGCCGCGAAAGCCGCATCAGACGCGGACTCTGAGGGCAAGATAAGCATTGGCGATTTGGATTCCATGGTCGCCCTTCTGACGCAGACTGAGCCAGACCCAGTGGACGCGCCAAAAATTAAAGCCGCGTTGAACAGGGCCAGGGCTTTGAACCGTCCGGACATGGAAAGCATCTTCCTTCGGGCGTGGGAAAATCCTGCGTTCGCTTCCGATCTGTGCACCTATGCCGCGACTTGGCAGCCGAAACCAAAGCAGGAACCAAGTGATTTTGTTCCGGAAAAAATCACAGCCCCAAACTGAGCAACCAGAGCCGGAACTTGTGGCGTGGCCAGCGGCACCACGCACGGAGATGGAACTCACGTTGATGCGACTGGAACAAGCGCGAGCGGCTTGCGAAACCCTCGATAATGAAATGCGAAGCTGGCCAAACCGTAGGGAGGTCGCGGGAACCGAGTTTAGGCAGGCGTTGGAAGCCTACAACAAGCTGAACGATAAAGCAGGGAGCTAACATGGACAAAGAACTAAACTGGCTCGCAGACGTAATCTTGGGCACGGACGAAATCGCGCTACCAGAGCGCGAAGTGCCCGCTATCCCATGGCTGGATGACTCGCCCGCCCTGCGCAATATGCAGAAGTCGGGCAACGCGGCGGATGCGCTCTGCGAGAAGGTCGAAACGGACGCGTAATCGATTTCGCTCGTGCCGATTCCGACTGATGCGCAGATTGCGGCGGACGTTCGGAAGTTTTCGCGCTACGCCTCCAGCACCAGGCTTCGATAGCATGTTGGACAAACTGGTCGAAGAAATCATGCCGTCAGCGGAGGGCCTGCGCCAGTTGGCTCCTAAAACTTCAGCATCCGTGGAAAAGTTCTTCGAGACTTTCAGCAAGCAGTCACGGCGTGCGCAAATCGCCAAAGGTCAGCAGCGCAGGAAGGCGGATTTACTCAGAATTACGAAATCCTGTTTAGGCCGTCTGGTGCCGCGTCACATGGATGACGTGCAGGCTCGCGATATCGATGCTGCCTTCGACCGCGTTGCGGATTCCGCCGAACGATTTTGTTTCGAAGTTCTGATGGAGGCGATATGAGCCGAACAAGTTATGAGCAACGTCCGTTTTCCACGCCTGACCAAGGGCCGTTGCAACGCCCGGACTTGGACGATTTGAGGACTACCACAGGAAAGACGCCACAGCTCAATCCGGTTTGCTGGAAGTGTGGGCAGCCACTGAGCGCGTGCAGTGCCGAGGTGCCATCGAATGGATCCGACCACCGCCGGCACTGGCGTGCCCGCACCGGCTGCCGAACGTTCCTGAAAGTGTCCCAATGCCCCGCCATGTTGTTGTGCCCGGTAATCCGCCCACGAGCATCGTCAGTGGACTCAGTTCAACGGAGCGAATGCTTCAGAATGTTTTGGGCGTGGACAGCCCACAGGAAGGCTCGCCCGCGCAGAACGCGGTGGTCAGCATAAGCGCTGGCTTGCCAGCTTCAGTGCTGCAGACGTTTACATTCGAATGAGTTTTGTACCAAGTAGCCGAGCCGGAGTAACTTCGCGTGTCCACTGCGCAGGTCGAACGGTGTTGGCGGTTCCGGCAAGGCAAATTCATCTGCTGCCAACATCAGCGCAACCCTGAGCTCGTTTTCATACCGTAGTGGACGGCTGCCAGCGGGGCGATTATCCGGAGTACGCGGCAGCAAGCCGCAACGCGCCATGCTGTGGGGCAGTTGACGCGTCCTGAAAACTGCCCGGTCATTTGTATTCCCCTAAAAGCGGGGCCGGTCGTGGAGTCGGCCCCGTTTTTTTACAGCGGCCAGTGGGGGCGGGACAGCACCTTGTAACTCCATCAAAGTCAGTAGCTTCAACGCGAAATTCCTCACTACTAGCCCATTGCGCCTCGAGTTACTGGGACAGGATTGCAGCCTATCTGGGGGTAGGGACGGGGCAAGGCGGAAACGTGCGTCAGCGTGGCTCTAAATGAGACACGGCGGGGTAATTAGAAGGGCATGGCAAGCAGACGGCTACCTCAAGCTTGGCGGTGTGCAGTTAGTCCGACAACGCTGCCACTTCGTCCCAAGTCTGAATCCAGAACGGCGCTAATCCGCTAACATGCTCGGAGCTATACGTACTGATGATAGCACAGGTTTGTCTAACAGTGTACAAGTTTATGTAAGTTAGTTCCACTCGCAATTCTGATGCCAAATGTCATATAAAGCGTTGCAATCAATAGGCATACGATCAACTCCTAACCCTGAAAATGCCGCAGTACTGCCTTTTTATATAAGTTAACTATGGGAAAAGTAACATAGGTAAACCCAGTCTTGTCAGCGACTAGCTGCTTAACTAAGTGAACTGTTAACCAAAAGTATAACTATGACAGAAATCTCTGCTAGGAATCTCGTTCGATTGTTCAAGGAGAATTACATCTGCTCCTACGCAACCTTTCATAAATTCACGCTGGCCATAATCAGACCGCAGAAAGAACCCGCTTCCTTCACGCTGCTGAAACCTTACAAATCATTCCTGCCTGGCCAAACAGTTGATTTCGTAATCACTGAGCAGTGGTGGGAACACGGCGACCATTCTGATTGGCGTCCAGATACAAACAAACCGGGGACGGAGCGATGGAACCCTTGGTGCGTCAGGCACTGAATGAGCTGGGGTCGACCCGCGCCGGTCCATGCCGCCACGCACCTAGCTCAGTGAGTGAACTTACCCTGCTTGGCATCTGAAAGGGTTTTGAAAGTCTTCTCCAGTTCTGATTTGCTCAGCCCCTTGGCCAACTGGTCACGATAGAATGTTCTGCGTGCCGCTTTCCCCGCAGTGCTCAAGTCATCCCGGCTCTCAATGCGACCAGCTTCCTCCGTAAAGGATTCATTAGCTGCTTGCAGCCGCGCCCGCTCTGCGACTCCAGCCGCGACCGACGCCAGGATTTTCTTGTCCATGTCTGATATCAGGGCTGGTTTGGGTATGGATTTCTTGGCGGTCATGCCCTGCCTCCGCTCATTGCGCATTCCACGTCCCATACCCGCTGCGCTTCGATGGTGGTTTTCTCAAGGTAGCGTTCGGCTGACTCCCGGGTACGAAAAGATGACTGGCCTATGGGCACCAAAGGCCGCTTGTGCTGCTCGTCCCAAATTTCGTAATGCACTATCTGTTCACTTTCCCGCTCTCTTTTGGTCGGAAAAGCTGAAAGCGATTCCAAGACGAAAGACCGTACCCGGTAACCCGCGCGTCCCCGCAACCTAACATCGGATAACTTCGCAGATTTCTTCATGCTGCACCCCCACTCCGGCGCACCAGCTCCGCGATTAACTCCTCCGTTTCTTTCTGGTGGTCTTCCTCGGTTCCCTGCATTAGGTTGTGAAATGCTTCCCGTAAATCCTCTTCGGAAAGATTTCCCGCGAATCCCCCAACCTCAAAACACTTCCCATCCTGCCGCCACTCCTGAAACATATTTTCCTTGTTCGCGCTCCAGCCTTCCGGCTTCCAACCCTTCGGATGCCCGCCCTGTTGTATTGGAGTCAGGGCGGGTTGTTCGTATTCATCGGGTTCCCACGCATAGCGCGTCTGCCATGTGCCGCCCCACGTGCCTTGCTTCTTTCCCTGCATCAGCTTCTGCAAGTCTGCACGGTCAGCAAGGCACACATTCCGCACGTTCACGAACCCTTGGCGCGCAAGTTCCGCTTCAAACCCGGCGCGCCCGGAAAAGTGCTCACCTAGTGCCCAGTCGTTCAGGAAAATCACGCCTGCTTCGCCTCCATGCTCCGCGTACCAATGCGTGATAATCATCGTATCGTCAGTTGTGTTTGCATCCGGAAACACTGTTCCACTGTTCAGGCTGGGGTCCACGCTAACCGGAAGCCCCGGCAGTTTGTGGTTGTCGCACAGGTTGTTGAATCCTGAAAGCGGCTCGGAACATCCGGGACTGCGCAGGTCGTAGCGCCTTTCATGCTCATGCTTGCCCCCGGTCTAGCGCGCGCTCAGCCGCTTCCAGCTTGTCTGCTTCACGAACTGATTCAGGCCGACGCAAACCGTAACGGTTCCAATCAGTGCTTGGAACCTCTTCCATCCTGTCCGCGATTTTGCGCAGGAGCACCTGCGCCAGTTCGTCGGAGACACCTTCGGTAATGACGATTTCGAGTTTCCCGTATCCTGCAGGCTGTGTGTCGAAGACATCGTCCACGTTGACGTCATACAGCGCGGACCGCTCTCGCCGCGAAGCAGCACCGGCAACTTGGTGCTTTCGTTCTGCCATGCGCTCGGCTCCGGTTTTGCGCACAATCAGCCGCGCCGTTTCTACTGGTGGCTTCGGCGGAAAGATGAACACCATCACCGCAGCCCGCGCCCCGTAGCACAAGCCGAATGAGATGCAGTGACCCTCTGTATCCGTTTCAAAGAACATGTCATCCGAGGATGAGTTCCAGAAAGATTCAGTAGCCTGCGCGCTGAAGTCGTATCCGTTGTAGGTGATGCAGCCTTCTCCGCTCATGGGTGCCGGTGTCTTCGTCATTGCGTCACCCCCTGCACCGGCGCTTCGGCCTTGGCTTTGACTTTGTTTTTGGCCTCGGGCTTGGACTTGGCCACCAATGCCAGCTTGGGCGTGGGCTTGGGCGCAGGCTTTGGCGAAGCTATTTTCTTCGGCTGGATTTTTTCTCGCGGTCCGAATTTGCAATTGCCCGTGTAGCAATACTGGTAATCCTCGCTCATATCGGTGAAGATGAAGAGGTCGCCCAATTTAACTTTCCGAGTGGACACCTTTTCGAGGTCGCTGGTGAAGCAGGTTGTCTTTTCCCCTTCGATTATCACGTCCGACTTCGTTTCGCCACCGTCTTCGGTATAGGAGCGGTCAACGGTGCCTACTTCCCCGGAACCTATGTCGCGGACTTTTGTTCCAGCGGGAAGCAACTTCCGCGAAAATCCGGCTTCGCGCAGCAGACGAAAGATGGTTGAGCGTGAGCCGAGGTTTACCTTGCTCTTAATCCACCCGTCAAAGGTAAGATTTTTCGGCGCGTCAAGCAGGTCGCTGCGCCTGCCCTGGCAGGAGAGTGCGGCACGAATGCGCAGTATCGCCGGTACTAGCGCTTTGCGGAGTTTGATGATGTTAACTAGGTTGAGCGAAATGCCATCCACGCTCTTGTCCACGAAGCTGTCCAGCTCCGTGTAGGACATGGCATCGATTTCACTTTGTCCGACACGCGATAACGTCGCGAGGTCGGTGCTTGGTTCAGTGGTTGGTTGGAGATGGAGTTGGAGCGCTGCGACTGCTGGTGCGGTTGCTGGTGACATGTGACTACCCCTTTCAGGTGAATCTCTGAAGGGTAGTGCGCAACATGACCAGCCTTTCTCTCGGGACTGCTGAGCGGATGTTCATACGTAGAGGAATTGTAGCAGAGATTTGCAAAGCTGCGGGCGGGGCTGGAGGGAAAATTTTCGGGGCGGCCTTGCCTTACGAGTGTGGACTTTTCTTAATCAATTTCCACCCGTCAGCGATAAGTATCTTGGCGACAAAGTCCTCAGCCGCGTCCACAAACCGCACCGCAAGGTCAGTTGCGATTTGGGCCTGTGTTGCAAATTGTTCTACGGCTCCCGGCTGATTCAATTCAAGTCCAGCGAAAGCTCCCAAAGCGCACGCATCGGCTAACTCGTAGTAAACATCTGTGTTCGTATCACCCTGACCAACTACGAACCGAGGATTCAGGTCGCTCTTGCTGAGTTGAGCCCCAACTTCCTTTTCAAAAAAGTGAAACACTAGCTGGTTGCGAAGAGGGTTGAGATTAGACTGCCTGAACTCAGTCGCCTTGGGGTCTTTGAGAATCTTTTGGAGCGGTTCAAACTCGGGAGTCTGGTAAAAGTGTTTGCGCATCCTTCCGGCTAGATCGATGGGCTTCGTAGAGAAGGGAGCAGGTGAAGAAAAAAGAATTGAACCTCGTGCGCGTTACGTGCAAGGAGTCGCTTTCGGCTTCATGTGCCAGCAGAGGTATCTGTACAAATCGCAGGGCGTTCACAGCTCTCGACAGTGCCACAAGCTGCCAGAATCGCTCCTGCAACTTCAATTCGTTAAAGCGAGCTTTGTCGACTTCGATGGTCCACTCGTTCGGCGGCTGCTTTTCTTCACAGATGCACATGCGCGGGATTGTAGCACCAGCCCCTCGACTTGGATTCTGCGACGCGCTCCAGCTACGTGCTGGCCCTGGCCAAGCTGAGCGCACAAGTGGGCCAGCCGACCATCACCCCTCATCATCTCTCAGAACGTCATAGGCCTAAAGGTCCGGTGTGAGGGGGAGGGCAAGGTTTGAGCTTGGGCGGGGCGAAGTGTCGTGACCAAAAGACTACGATGAAAAGAACAGGAATCCAAGTCAGCAAGGTGCCCCAAAAGAGATTGGCACCTCTAGCACCGAACCCGTAGCAGAGAAGTCCAGAAGTAAAGAACGCGGCCCAAAACCAAAATAACTTGTACGAACGGGGAACAGATAGGTACTCACCGCACGCAGGACAGCGAAAAGGCGATCCACCATCCACATACTTTATTTCGAACTCTGACTTACACAGGGGACATCTTGGTAATCGAACGCCTGCCACCGTATTCCTTCCCCGGGTACCGTCTCAATTCTGATCCTGGTCCCACGATTGATAAACTTGATATCCTATACCGACTGCTAAACCCGGCCAAGTAGCAGGGATGCTTGGAGGAGGCGTTAGTTGTTGGATTCTCATCCATGACGTGATTGTACCGTCTTCTGTCCGTGAGCTGAGGCAGGAATGGGCATAGACCAGCGAAAAATCCGCACAAAGCCTGCTATTGTTTTCAGCGGTTTATGGGTTGCGTTGGGCGCTGTGCAGGCCCTGATTCCGGAGAAGAGCCAGATGTTTGGGAAGATTGTGGTGAATCCCTAGAGAGACTGGCGCTGCAGCTAATTGTCCTGCTCGTATCTGCCGATATCCCTCCTTGAGAGTCGCCCTACGGAGGGTCTCTCTCCCACTTCGGTACAAAATGATGCTGCAATGGAATTGGATGGCCTTTGCCGCACTGGGCATTCTGCTGGCCTACCAGCAGTTTCGGATGTACCTGGCACGTCGGGAGTCGAAGCAACGCGAAGAGTTGTTCCGGATCGTCACCGAAAACGCGGCCGACATGATTGCCCTGGTAGACGTGAAGGGGCGGCGGCTCTACAACAGTCCCGCATACAAGAGAATTCTGGGTTATTCCGCAGCGGAGCTGGGGGAAACATCCTCGTTTGAGCAAATCCACCCTGACGATCGTTTCAAGGTGCTGGAAGCGGCCCGCGAGGCGCGCAGCACCGGAGTAGGCAGGAAACTGGATTACCGCATTCGCCACAAAGACGGCACCTGGCGGGTCTTGGAGTCGATGGCCAGCACCATCCGAGACGAGAAGGGCGAGGTCGTCAAGCTGGTTATCGTGAATCGCGACGTGACTGAGCGCAAACGCGCGGAAGAACAACTGGAGCACAACTCTTTTCACGACGCTTTGACCGGGCTGCCGAACCGCCGTCTCTTCCTCGATCGCCTGCAGCATTTATTTGCCCGGGCGCAGCGCAGCCCGGACCGCCAGCACGCCGTGTTGTTCGTGGACCTGGATGGTTTCAAGGTGTTCAACGACAGCATGGGCCCCGCGGTGGGGGACCGGGTGATTGTCGAGATTGGACAGCGCCTGGAGGCCTGTTTGCGGCACGACGATACGGTTTCCCGCCCCCAATTCGAGTTCCCCATGATGGATGCCGTCTTGTCTCGAATGGGCGGCGACGAATTCACCATCCTGCTCGAAGAGGTGAGCGACCCGAGCAACGCGATGCGGGTGGCGACCCGAATCCTCAGCGCTGTGGCCGAGCCCTTCCTCGTAGAAGGACGCGAGGTGCGCACGGCGGCGAGTGTGGGCATCGCTTTGAGTAAATCCACGCATGATCGCGCAGAGGATCTGCTGGTGGATGCCGACGTTGCGATGCGCCGGGCCAAAGCTATGGGAGGATCACGCTGTGAGGTGTTTGACGAGGCGATGCACACCCGTGCCGTCAACCGGCTGAAGCTGGAATCTGAGTTGCGAGAAGCCCTGGAGAAGCGCCAGTTCCGCGTCTATTACCAGCCCATCGTACAACTGGAAACGAAGCAGATCACGGGGTTTGAGGCGTTGCTGCGCTGGCAACATCCCGAGCAAGGCTTGATTTCGCCGGACAAGTTCGTTGCCGCGGCGGAGGATGCAGGGTTGCTGGTTTCCATTGGCCGGCAATTGATTTTCGAGGCATGCGGGCAGTTACGCGCGTGGAAGAACGAAAGTCCCACCAGAGAGGCGGTAGGCCTAAGCGTGAACGTCTCATCCAAGCAATTGGCCGATGGGCAGTTCGTCACCGGCCTGGAAGCGACGCTGCGGGAAACTGGGTTTGACCCGTCGCGGCTGCGTCTGGAGATGACGGAGAGCGTGGCGACAGCCGACGCAAAGCTGACTGCAACTGTTCTCTCCCACCTCAAGCAGCTCCGAGTGGGGGTGATCTTCGATGACTTTGGAACGGGGAATTCGTCATTAAGCGGGCTGCGGCAGTTTCCAGTTGAAGCGTTGAAGATTGACCGCTCGCTGGTTGGCGGGATGCTGGCTGACCGCCAAACCTGTGAGACGGTGGAGTTGATCATCCTGCTGGCGCACAAATTGAAATTGAAAGTGATTGCGGAAGGCATTGAATCCGGCAGGCAGTTTGATCACCTCCACGCGCTGGGGTGCGAACTGGGGCAAGGACTTTTCTTCTCCCCACCGGTGGAGGCGAAGGCGGCGGAACAGCTTCTGCGACAGCGGCTGCCGGTCCTACACGCGAAAGTGGCTGGAGCGCAATGAGCTGTGTTCTTGTTCGCTTCACACCATCCCTAGGTAGTATCGGCTTTGATTCCCCGTCTTCCGCGCAGTGTCTATACTCTTGCTGGTAGACACTGATGCTCACTCCAACGGCCAAGCACATCCGCCGCACGACCTGGGCAATCACCGGTGTGGAAGCAGGGGCACTGCTGTTCGTCGCTGGTCTGCTGGTGCTTTACCTCAATCCGTTTTGGCATTTTGACGAGGGCGGGTTCCTGGATTGGCGCCTGCGCTGGTGGAACAGTGCCGGCGAAGTACTCATGGCTGCGGGCCTCCTGATTGAGGCCTTGGCCCTGGTTGGCTTGGCGGCGCTGCTTGTGTCTCGCTTCGTCGGCCGGCGATCGTGGCCCTACCTGGTTGCGGCTTTGCTGGTAGTTTGCACTGCTCTCTGGATTAGCCCAGCCGGCTTCACTCGTAATCTGGATGCGCGCTTTGAGTGGAACCAGGGCGACGGCTTCAGCGTGTTCCGATTGCAAGCCTGGGACGAAGCCGCGGGAGTCTGGCGCCCGGCGGGACGTCCGGTATGGCAATCGACGGTTGGGATACAGATTGAGCCTCTGTTACGAGGCTATTTCAGGCTCAACGATTGGCAGAAGATGAACGGGGATATCGGCATCAAGGTGGTCAGGATTGTTCCGATCGCCTGGCCGATCGAGCTGGGAAGCGGTGGCGAAACCCTTGACGATCCCGATGAAACCGAACTTATGCGGGCTGCGGCGCAGGAAGACCTGAAGACGGTGCAGCAACTATTGTCTGCGGCAAAGGGCGCAAACGTAAATTCCCCCGGCCCGAATGCGTTGGGCGTAAATGCCTTGGATCAGACCGGGCAAACAGCTCTGATCCTCGCCTGCCGAAACCCCAAGGCCAACCCGGATGTGGTCAAGGCACTTCTGGCGGCGGGTGCGGATGTAAACCTGCGGAGTCGCACCGGTTACACCGCCCTGACATGGGCCCAGGTTCGGAACAACAACGAAGTCGGCCGCTTGCTGCGCCGGGCCGGAGGCAGGCAGTAGCCGGCCGTTTTCCGCACGGACGTTCGTATCGCACGATCAGGCGAAGGCACACAAATCACCACCTGCCGTTCCCCGGCGAGACAACCCGGCCGTATTCCGAGGCGCGGCTGAGACGGTCGAACATCCGCCAGGCGGCGACGGAAATCTTGCTGATGGCTTGTTCGCCATCGCGTTCGTTGGCCAGGAACGCGGTCATCACGCAAATCACATAAGGACGGCCCTCGACGAACACGATTCCAGAATCATTCCGCACGGCTTCGAGCGAACCTGGCTTGTTGGCGACCTTCACACCGGCGGGCAGGTCCCGGGGAATCCACGAATCTTTATTGGTGCTCAGGACTTTGAAGAAGTCTTCGGTTGATTCTTGGTTGAGCAGCTTTCCACGGTAGATGGCCTCAAGCAAGGTCATCATTTCGCGCGGGGTGGAAATATTCTCGCGGCCTTGTTTGGCGGCATCGAGATCCATCATTTTGCGGCGCAGGCGAGTGTGCGCCAGTCCGAGGGAGTCGAGCATGGCGTTGACGTTGTCCATGCCGACGCGGTCGATCAGCACGTTGGTGGCGGAGTTGTCGCTGACCGCGACCATCATAGTGGCGAGATCGCGCAGAGTAATGCGTGTAACGCCGGGGGTGAGCCCGCCCATGATGTCGCTGTCGGGGACAAGGTCGGAAGCCTGCACGGTGTAGAGATCGGTGAGCTTGAGCTTGCCTTGCTGCGCCTGGAGATACAGATCGGCGAGGACCGTGATCTTGATCGAACTGGCCTGGGCGAAGACTTCATTTTCGTGCAGAAAGAACTGGTCGCCGGTTTTGAGGTCTTCGATGGCTACGCCCATCACGCCGTCGAGGTGCTGGTCGACATCGTGAATGGTGGATTCGAGTTTTTGCCAGAGGACTTTCTGTTTTTCGAGCGAAGGTGCGCCCGCCGGGGGATTATTGGGAGTCTGGGCAACAGATACCGCCGCAAGGAGCAGCACAGCGCAGAGTTCTGTCTCAACTTGGTCTCCCTCGGTTCCTATGGGGCTTCGCAAACACACACGCTCCTCAACCATCAATCTTGGCCTCGCGCAGTTGCTTGACTGCAGTCTCGGAGCTGACCGGCGAGTAATAAACCTCTTTGAACGTATAGGAGCGGGCTTTGGTGGCGAGGACCGGCATAATCTCGATGTGCCAGTGGTAGTCGTCGTCGATGGTCTTCCAATAGCCGAGGGTCTTCGAAGGATGCAGGCTGTTGGGCGAGGTGTGCAGCACGAGGTGGAAATCTTCCGTGACGGTGCGAACGCGCTGCAGGGTGCGGCGAAGCAGTGCGGCGAGATTCACGCGCAATCCCGGGCTTCGATAATCCAGTGCGCTCGAAGGAGGCTTCGTGGTTGCGGGGCAGAATCCAGGTTTCGTAGGGGACGCGCGGAGCATAGGGACCAAGGGCGACATAATCGCCGCGGGCCTCGATCACGCGCGAGGCCTGCCGCTCCTCCTGATTGAGAATGTCGCAGAAGACGCAGCGCTCCTTTGCCGTGAAGTATTCGCGTCCCGGCCCGCAGTTCGTAGAGCACGCGACGCGGAACGAACATGGTCGCCGTGAGCTGCGACGTAGGATGGCTGAATTCCTGGCCGGCGTTGGGTCCGTAGTCCTTGAAGAGACTGACGTACTTGATGCGCGGGTCGCGCTTGAGATCGAGGATGCGCTCGGCGGCGAGGCGCAGGAACATGTCCGATTTCATCGTCGCTGGCATTCCAGAGATGGCGGTCATGCCGGGGATTCTCGACTAGAACTTCATGAGCGCCGACCGAGTTCATGCGGTCGTAGAGGCCGTCGCCGCGGCGGCCGGGCTCGCCTTCAATGTGGTAGAGCGGAGCGGGATGCACCATGGATCGCGCCGACCAGCCCGCCGCGCTTGGTAAAGCGGCAATGACCTGCGTGGCCTCAGGAGCATCCGGGCAAAAACGGCAGGCGGCTCCGGGATGCGGCGCGCCGTCCGGTGGCTCGTCGCCGGTCATGACCCAGGAGCGAGTGATGGGATCTTTGCGGAGTTCCATGCATTAGGAAAACACTGTGGGAGAAGCCGCGTCAACTGGCATTTCCACTTCGGGCGATGTGCAAGAGTCACAAAGGCTGAAGATAAAGCTTTGTTATAATCCGCGCCAAGCCCGCTGAAACAGATGACCGAGCCGTCCACTCCGCTGATGCGGCAGTATGCCGCCGTCAAGAAAGAACATCCCACCGCGTTGCTGTTCTTCCGCCTGGGGGATTTCTACGAGCTTTTCTTTGACGATGCGATTGTTGCGTCCAAGGAGCTGCAGATCACGCTTACCTCGCGCAACAAGGAGAAAGGCATCGCGGTGCCCATGTGCGGAGTGCCGCACCACGCGGCGGAGGGCTACATTGGAAAGCTGATCCGCAAAGGCTTCAAGGTGGCCATCTGCGAACAGATGGAGGATGCGCGGCTGGCGAAGAAGCTGGTGCGGCGCGAAGTGACGCGCGTGGTGACGCCGGGGACAGCAGCGGATTCGCTGCTGGGGTCGGAAGAAAACAATTTTCTGGCTGCGCTGGCGCAGGTGGGGGAGCGTGTGGGGTTTGCGGCGCTGGATCTTTCGACCGGGGAGTTTCGCGCTACGGAGTTTTCGGGCGAGGGCGCGTTGCGGCGGGTGCAGGAGGAGTTGGAGCAACTGCGGCCGAAGGAATTGCTGTATGGGTCGGCGGCACCGCTGTTTGAAGTGAAGGGCAGCCGAGCTTCGCTCGTGCCCACGCCGGCCCCGCCTCCGCAAGTTCCGCCTGTCCAGGCACCGCAGCCTCGAGCACCGGGGGCCACCTGTGCCGAGACTCCGCTCGACGACTGGATCTTCTGCGCCGGACCATGCCATTCCGCTGCTGGAAAATCATTTCGGAGTGTTGTCGCTCGAGGGATTTGGGCTGGCGGGGCGGACGGCTGCAGCGGCCGCGGCGGGGGCGATTCTCTATTATGTGCGCTCGACGCAGCGTGGATCGCTCGATCACGTAGATCGCATCGGCTGGTATGAACGGCAGAATTGTCTGGTGCTGGACGCGGTGACGGTCCGCAATCTCGAATTGATCGAACCACTGTTTGCCGGGACGGATGCGGGCGTTACTCTGTTTCGCTCGATCGATGCCGCAGTCACGCCCATGGGCAAGCGGCTGCTGCGGTCGTGGTTGCTGCGGCCGTCGCTCGATCTTGCCGAGATCAAAGCGCGCCTGGATGCGGTGGAAGCGGGCGTGAAGAACACTGTCGCACGCGAGGAACTGCGGCGCGCGCTCGATGGCGTGCTCGACCTGGAGCGGCTCTTGAGCCGGGTGACGCTGGAGACGGCGAATCCGCGGGACGTGCTGGCTCTGGCGGCGTCGCTCGCGAAGATTCCCGCGGTGAAGTCCGCAGTGGGACGGTTAGCGGCGGAGCGACTGAAGACTTTGCACGGATCGCTCGATGAATTAGGCGATCTGCGCGAGCGCATTGAGAAGACGATTGTGCCGGAGCCACCGCTGAGCTTTGCCGACGGCGGCGTGATTGCGGCGGGAGTGGATCGCGATCTCGATGAATTGCGCGAGCTCTCGCGCAACAGCAAGCAGGTGCTGGCGCAGATCGAGCAGCGCGAACGCGGGCGAACCGGGATTGCGTCGCTCAAGGTGAAGTTCAATTCGATCTTTGGCTATTACATTGAGGTTTCGAAACCGAATTTGCATCTGGTTCCGCAGGATTATGAACGCAAACAAACCCTGGTGAGCGCGGAGCGGTTCACCACTCCTGAGCTGAAGGAGTACGAGGCCAAGATTCTCGATGCGCAGGAAAAGATGGTCGAGATCGAGCGGCGGCTGTTCACGGATTTGCGCACTGCGATTGCCTCCGAGGCGAAGCGAATCCGGCAGACTGCACTGGCGCTGGCTGAGGTGGATGTGCTGGCTTCGCTGGCGCACATCGCGGCGCTCCGTAATTATTGCAGACCGCATTTCGTTGCTTCGATGAACAAGGCTTCGGCAGGCCAGACAGACAAGGCTTCGGCGAATCATGACGCGGGTGAGTTGGAGATTGTCGAAGGCCGGCATCCGGTGATCGAGCAGCAGGAGATGGCCGGCGGCAGCGAGCGTTTCGTGCCCAACGATCTTTACCTGAATTCGTCCACGCACACGATTCTGCTGCTGACCGGACCGAACATGGGCGGCAAGTCGACTTACCTGCGGCAGACGGCGCTAATCGTGATTCTGGCGCAGATGGGCTCGTTCGTGCCGGCACGCTCGGCGCGGCTGAGCGTGGTCGACCGCGTGTTCACCCGCATCGGCGCCAGCGACAATCTGGCGCGCGGACGGTCGACGTTTATGGTCGAGATGACGGAGACGGCAGCGATCCTGCATACGGCGACGGCGCGGTCGTTGATCCTGCTGGATGAAGTTGGCCGCGGCACTTCGACTTACGATGGGCTGGCGATTGCCTGGGCGGCCGATCGAGTATCTGCATGCGCGCGTGCGGGCCAAGACTTTGTTCGCTACTCATTATTTCGAGCTGACGGAACTGGCCGAGCAGCTTGCGGGAGTGAAGAATTATCACGTTTCGGTGAAGGAAACCGGCGGCGGGATCGTCTTTCTGCGTAAGGTTGAGCCGGGAGCGGCCGACCGCAGCTATGGCATCGAAGTCGCCAAGCTGGCAGGACTGCCGAATGAAGTGATCGACGCGGGCGCGCGAGGTGCTGGCCGAACATGAATCTGTCGAGCGAGCTGGCGACGGGACATCTTTCTCCGGGAGCTTCACCGCCGGCAACGCAGTTGACCATCTTTACGCCGCTGTCGCAGCCGGTGCTGGAGAAGCTGCGCGAAGTGGATTTGAATCGGCTGACGCCGCTGGAGGCGCTGAATCTGCTGGCGGAGTTGAAGAAAGAAATCTGACGAGGCGTGACGACGCAAAGTTCCGAAATCGCAATTGGATGACTATTCAACCAAAGATGCGCCGAACTGGCGAAGTCGGCCAACTTCTCATCGTCGGCTTCGACGGCACGGAAATGACGCCACGACTCAGTTCCCTGCTCACGCACCTGCAGCCGGCGGGCGTGATCCTGTTCGCGCGCAACATCAAGAGTGCGGAGCAGACCTGGCAGCTGCTGCGGGATTGCCAGAAGTGTGTTTCGACGCCGCTGTTTACTTGCGTCGATCTCGAAGGCGGGAGCGTCGACCGATTTCGCGACGTGCTCGGACCAGCGCCCTCGGCGGCGGATGTGTTCGCCACCGGCGATCGCAAGCTCTTCCGCAAGCACGGGCAGGTGATTGGAGAGAACTGCCGCGCGCTGGGATTCAACGTTGACTTTGCTCCCGTGCTCGACCTGGCGTTTGAAGCTTCGCGCAGCGTGCTGAGTTCGCGGGTCGGTCTCGGCGAATCCGCGTGAGTCGATTGCTTATGCGCGTGAGTTTCTTGCCGGGCTTCGAGCGGCGAACGTGCTGGGATGTGGCAAGCACTTTCCTGGCCTCGGCGAAGGCAAACTCGACAGCCACCACGAACTGCCAGTGATCGAGAAGCCGCTGAAGAAGCTTTGGACCGAGGATCTGGTTCCCTACCGCACGCTTCGCGCCGCAGACTGCCGTTGGTGATGATTTCGCATGCGGCGTATCCGCAGGTCACGAAGGATCGAACTCCCGCGTCGCTCTCGAAGAGTTTGGATTACAGACATCCTGCGCAAGCGCATTGGCTACCGCAATCTGATCGTGTCGGACGATCTGGAGATGGGCGGCGGTCTTGTCGGCCGCTCCGGTGGGACAGGCTGCGGTTGAGTTCATTCGCGCGGGCGGAGATTTGTGCCTGATCTGCCATCGCGAGGATTACATCGCGGAGGCCTACGACGAATTAGTAAAGACCGCAGAGCGCGACTCGAAGTTTGCCCGGCGCGTTGCGGAAGCGGTGCGGCGCGTGCTGGCGTTCAAGAAGAAGTCGGCGAAGATGTTGCCGCTGGAAAGTCGCCTTCTGCCGCAACGGTCGAGAAGCTGTCGCGCAAGCTTGGGAATTTGGCGAGCAGGTGCGGTTGGAAGCTCTGAGTCGCGAGGAGAATGCGCGGACCCGGCGGACATGACGAAGAAAGACATGATCGTGGCCGGGGTGATGAGCGGGACTTCCGCCGACGGGATTAACGTTGCATTGGTGCGGATGCGAAGCGCTGAGGCGCGCTCTCGCGCCGCACGAGCTCTGCGACAGTTGCTGGGGCACGCGGAGTATTCCTACTCAGAGAAGGTGCGTGCGGCTGTGCTGGCTGCGATGAATGCTTCGCGGGCGAGCGTGGCGGATCTGGCGCGGCTGAACTTTCTGCTGGGCGAGCTTTATGCGGATGCCGTGCTTGGCCTCCGCAGCGGCGGTTTCGCGTGAAAGCGGATCTGGTGGGCTGCCACGGGCAGACGCTCTATCATCAGGGCGAGCCGCAAACATTTCTTGGGCGCAAGCTGGCGGCGACCTGGCAGACGGGTGAGGCGGCGATCGTTGCGGCACGAGTGGGAGTGCCGGTGGTTTCGGATTTTCGTCCGGCGGATATGGCGGCGGGAGGCAAGGGCGCGCCGCTGGTTCCCTTTCTCGACTACATGCTGTTCCGCGATGCGCGCGTGGGGAGAATCGTGCAAAACATCGGCGGGCATCGCGAACCTTACGGCGATTCCTGCAGGCGCGCGGGCTACGAGCGAGGTGATGGCATTCGATACCGGGCCGGGCAACATGGTGATCGATGCGGTTACGGAGAAGTTGTTCGGCCAACCGTTCGATCGAGACGGGAAGATCGCGGCTTCCGGGAAGGTGCTGGAGACCGTCATAGCAAGACTATTGCAGCGGGAGTTCTTTCGGAGAAAGCCTCCCAAAACCGCGGGGCGGGAAGAATTCGGGCGGGAGTTTGTGCGCGAGTTCTTGCGTAGTGCGGGCGTTGCTCGAAAGCAGCGACATTGTAGCGACAGCGACGGCGCTGACGGCGAAGTCGATTGCAGATGCGGTCGCGGCGGTTCTGCGGCAAGGAGCTCAAGCTCTGTGCGGAAGCAGAGCGTTCAAGCGAAATGATTCTGTCCGGCGGCGGCGCGAAGAATTCTACGCTGGTGGCAATGTTAACCCGCGAACTTGCGCCGCTGGGATTGCGACTGCGATTCTCCGACGAATTTGGCCTGCCTTCGGCAGCGAAGGAGGCCGTGGCGTTTGCGGTTCTGGCGTACGAAACCTGGCATCGGCGGCCCTCGAACATTCCGTCGGCGACCGGGGCGAAGCGCGCTGCGGTGCTTGGGTAAGATTTCGTATCCTTAGACTCGTAAGCGAGACTTGTTGACCTATGCCTATTTACGTTTCGATGCTCCGCGGAATCAACGTTGGCCCACACAAGCGGATCAAGATGGACGAGCTGCGAAAGTCGTTCGAAGGCTTGGGCTTCGAGCAGGTGAAGACTTACATCCAGAGCGGAAACGTGGTTTTCAAGGCGGGCAAGACTTCTTCCGCTGCGCTGGGCAAGAAGATCGAAGACAGGATTGTCAGCGACTTCGGCTTTTCAGCCTCGGTGATTGTCAGGACAGGCGCTGAGTTGGGCGAGATCATCGCTGCCAATCCCTTCCTGAAACAACGAGGCATTGACCTCGAGAAACTTCATGTCACCTTTCTTTCGGACACTCCGGCAACTCCCGCTCTGAAGAAACTAGCCGAGTTTACCATCGCTCCCGACCAATCGAGGTGTGTAGGCAAGGAGATCTTCCTCTACCTGCCAAACGGATTCTCCGCAAGCAGTCTGTGGAAAGTTCCCTGGGAGAAAGCACTCGCCGTGGTCACCACAACCCGCAACTGGAAAACCGTCAACAGCCTCCACCAGATATGCCAGGACTGCGGCTGATGCGCCCGGCTCCGTCCGCTTCCGGCACAGTTGCTATTCTCGCAGCCCTCACCTTGATCGCTTCCCTGCTCTCCTGCTCCGGCAAAACTGATCCCAATACGCTGGTGATGGTGATCGAATCGAGCCCCACGAATCTGGACCCGCGGGTGGGTCAGGACGCGTATTCGGAACGCATCGACAATCTGATCTTCGACGATCTGCTGTCGCGCGGCGACAACCTGGATGTGGCGCCGGGACTGGCCGAGCGCTGGGAGATTCCCGATCCGCTGACCTACGTTTTTCATCTGCATCACGGCGTGAAGTTTCACGACGGACGACCACTCACTTCGCGCGATGTGAAGTGGACCTTCGATTCCCTGCTTCAAGGCAAGATTCGGAGTACCAAGGCGGCGACTTATCGCTTTGTCGATCATATCGACGCGCCCGATGACTACACCGTTATCTTCCACATGAAAGAACCAGACACGCCATTGCTTTGGAACCTTTCCGACGGCGCGGTGGGCATCGTGCCCTCGGGCAGCGGAGATGAAATGACGCGGCATCCCATCGGCTCGGGGCCGTTCAGGTTCGTCAGCGCTGAGACCGACAAAGAAGTGATCATCGAACGCAACGATGATTACTGGGGCGAAAAGGCACACCTCGCTCGCGTGCGCTTCGCAGTGGTGCCAGACGCGACGACGCAAGCCCTCGAGATGCGCAAAGGCAGTGCTGACGTCATCATCAACGCGTCGTTCCCGCCCGATGCTGTGCTCACTCTGGAGCGGGAGCCGACACTCGCCGTCGAGTCCGCGCCCGGCACCAGGTTGGCTTATCTGGGATTCAACCTGCGGGATCCCGTTCTGAAAGACGTGCGAGTGCGGCAGGCCGTCGCCTATGCTCTCGACCGCGGGCCGATGATCGAGTATTTGTGGCGAGGTGAGGCGCAGCCTGCGCGCAGCGTTCTGCCGCCGCAAAGTTGGGCCTACGACGGCGACGTGCCGACATACGACCACGATCCCGACAAAGCGCGGAAGTTGCTGGATGCGGCGGGATATCCTGTGGTGAACGGTGTGCGTTTTCACATCACCATGAAGACCTCCACGGACGAGAACACGCGCCTGATGGTGGCCGTGATGCAGCAGCAGTTGCGCGAGGTCGGAATCGCTCTCGATATTCGAAGCTTCGAGTTTGGCACATTCTTCTCCGACGTGACCCACGGATTGTTTCAGCTTTATGGGTTGCGCTGGATCGGTGGCAACGAAGATCCCGACATCTTCGAGTTTGCGTTTCACTCGGCGAGGTTCCCGCCGAACGGCGCGAACCGCGGCTACTATTCGAATCCGAAAGTGGATGCGCTGATCGATCAAGGCCGCCGCGAAGTCGATCCCGCCGTGCGCAAGCCGATCTATGCCGAGATACAGCGCATCCTGGCTGAGGAACTGCCTTACATCGACCTGTGGTATCTGGACAATGTTCTCGTACACAACAAACGGGTTGTGAATCTGAAGCTGAATCCTGCGGGAAACTATGACTTTCTGCGCACGGCGGAGCTGGCGCCGGATAAGAACTAACGAGTCTGTGGAGACCTGGACTGCGGCTTTGCTTGCGGCGTTCCGAATAGTCGCTGGAGAGACGCTGCAAGCAACGTCTCTATGAGGCAAACGTGGTACGTCACCAAATTGGCCGCAAACGCCGCGTGTTACCATCGAACTTCGGATGAAGCCGGCGGGACGCCGGCCTACGCTTCCTTATCCATACCCATGCGGATTCTCTTCATTGGCGACATCTTCGGGCGGCCGGGACGGACCATCGTCAAGGACCGGCTGCCGGGCATTGTCCGCGACCAGAGCGATCGACCTCGTCATCGCCAATGGGGAGAACTCGGCGGCGGGTTTCGGCATTACTCCGGCGCTGGCGGAGGAATTGTTTGAGCTGAACATCGACGTTATCACCACCGGCAACCACGTCTGGGACAAGCGCGAAATCCTCGATTACTTTCAGATGGTGGAAGGCAATGGGCACGGGCCGCAGCGGCGCGTGCTTCGTCCCGCAAATTATCCCGCGGACATGCCCGGCTGGGGCTTGTATCAGGGTCACAAAGGAAAAGTCCCTTACGCCGTGATCAACCTGCAGGGGCGGGTGTTCATGGCATCGAATGACGACCCGTTTCGCATTGCCGACCAGCTTTTGCAGAAGATTGCCGCCAAAGTGATTCTGGTCGACTTCCATGCCGAGGCGACCTCAGAGAAAATTTCCCTGGGCTGGTATCTCGACGGACGTGTGACCGCCGTGGTGGGCACTCATACGCACGTGCCTACGGCTGATGAACGCGTTCTGCCCAACGGAACCGCCTACGTCACTGACGTAGGCATGACTGGTCCTTACGACGGCGTGATCGGCGTGAAGAAGGAGTTGGTGGTCAACAAGTTTCTCAATGGCATGCCGGTGCGCTTTGAGCCGGCCACGGGCGACGTGCGGCTGTGCGCGGTGGTCATCGACTGCGACGAGAAGACCGGCAAGGCGCGGAATATTGAGCGGCTGATGCTGAGTTAAATCGGAGCGCTAGGGCGTCCTTGCCACGATGATGTTGCGCGGAATGGCGCGGGATGCTAGAAAGAGGCGACATTCCGATTGTTGGCGCTGCCGTTTTGCCCCTCTTCACCTATGCACACTTCGACCGCCTCTAGTCACACCCGGCCTCTGACTGGGCACAAGTTTTGCTTGCTCTTCGTCTTCCTGTTGGCGATTCTCATCTTCTATCCGTACGTGCAGAACGGTGGATTCGGTTATTTTGCATTCCGTGTGGTCGGCATCGCTGGAATTTTGATCGCAGTGTACGCGATCCGCCTGCGGAGAACACTCTTGCTCGTCGCCCTCCTGCTGGCCGTTCCCGCCCTATTGGAACGCATGCTGCCTCGAGAGCCCGACGCAGGATTGCTCTCCATTCTCAGCATCGTTCTTAGTTTTGTGTTCGATGTATTTATTGCGGTGGTCATCTTCCGCCGCGTCTTTACCAAGGACCAACCCAATTCGGAAACAATTTTCGGGGCGCTTTGCATTTATTTGCTGGTAGGGTTCGCCTTTGCCAGTCTCTACGGCATGGTGGCAGCCATTCAGCCCAAGGCGTTCTATCTCGATCCTCAGACGAATCTCCACGCTATCCCCAACAGGTTCGATTTCATTTATTACAGCTTCGCCACTATGGTCTCCCTTGGTGCGGGTGGTATTACCGCCGTCTCAGCACCGGCCCGCTCGCTTTCCGTGATTGAGGCCATTATCGGGGTACTTTACCTTGCCGTGTTGATCGCGAGGTTGATGAGTGCTTATCACAACCCATCGGTTTCCGGGCCTTCGTGAACGCTAAGAGGCCAGCAAGCGTGGGCAAGTCGAGGCCTGAGGCTGCTCAATTCTACGTTTCGTTGTTGAGCACGGGCGACTGCATAAAGTGAGAATTGGCCGGAACGAGCCTAAACAGCATTGTTAAACTTTTAAATTGGGATCCGTGCAAGCAAGCGACTTTCACCCGTTCTCACCGGTGGTGCTCCATTCCATCCCCCGTTAAGACCGAAGGTACGGGGACTATTAACTCTCGGCAGGGATGAGGCCTCAGGTTAAAATCAAACCAATGCAGAGAGTATGGATCGTCGTGACGGTTTGTCTTCTGGCGGCAATGTCTGAGTTTCCGGCGTTTGCCGTGGACGACGCGCCCGTCGGCGCTCCGGTAATCTCCTGCGGAAACGGGATCCCCGGCGGCGTTTACTGCGCTCCCACGAAGAAGGACCTTAAAGAAGCCCGCAACGCTTACGCGCGCGGATTGAAATTGCAGGGTCAAGATCGCTTGGAAGAGGCTTTTGCCCAGTTCGACGACGCTTCGCGGCTGGCGCCGCAAGACCTGGCATTCCTTTCGGCACAGGAACTGACAAAGTCGCAACTGGTTTATCGGCACACGGAGCGCGGCGACGCCTTCCTAGCCGACGTTCAGAGCAACCCGGCTGTGGCGGAGTTCCGCGCCGCGCTGAAACTCGATCCCGACAATGCCTATGTGGAGGAGCGGCTCGCCGAAGCTCTGCGCGACCCCGTATCTTCCAGGCTGGGCGGAGTGTCCGCGATGGTGGCCGATGCCAGCGAAATCGATCTTCAGCCCAAGGCCGAACGGACGACGTTTCACTACCGCGGCGATGTTCGTGGCCTGTTTAGCGAGCTGGCCTCAGACTATGGCGTGAGTATCGAATTTGACGATTCGGTTCCGGCAAAGCCGGTGCGCTTCTACGTGGACGATATTGACTTCTTCACCGCTCTCCGCCTCGCGTGTCAGGTCAGCAAGACGATGTGGACGCCGCTCAACGCGCATGCGCTGCTGATCGCGGCAGACAATCCGGAAAATCACAAGCAGTTTGACCGCATGTCGCTCGCGACTTTTGCCGTGCCCGGGGCGAGCACTCCGCAAGAGATAACCGAACTGGTCACATCGCTGAAGACCATGTGTGAATTTCAGAAGATCAGTTCAGGCCAGGGTGGAACCCTGGAAGTGCGCGCGACGCAAGCGACTCTGGAGGCGTGTACCAAGCTGATGCGGCAGTTGACCAGTGCTCGTCCGCAGGTGGCGCTCGATGTTGAGGTTTACCAGATCAGCCACAACTTCACGCGCGAAATCGGCATGCATATTCCGAATACCTTCAACATCTACAACATCCCGGTGGCGGCGGTGGCAGCGGCGGTGGCGGCGCTGGGCGGACAGAGCATCTCGTCGCTCGCTAACCAACTAATTTCTTCCGGCGGCATCAACTCCGCGGGGAGTTCGGCGCTGTCCGGGCTTCTGGCGCAACTGCAGAGCCAGACGAGCGGTATCTTCAGCCAGCCCCTGGCGACCTTCGGTAACGGCCTTTCGTTCTCTGGAGTGAGCCTGGATCACCTTACCACGGCGCTTTCCCTCAACGAATCGTGGGCCCGCAGCCTAAGTCGCGTTACCCTGCATGCGGCCCAAGGCAACGAAACAAATCTCCACTTGGGCGAGCGCTATCCCATCCTGAACGCCTCCTACGCGCCCATCTATAACTCTTCGGCGATTTCAGCTGTTCTGGGGAATCAGAGCTACGTCCCGCCCTTTCCTTCGGTCAGTTACGAAGACCTGGGACTGAGCCTGAAGGCCAAGCCGGTTGTCCACGGCGACGGGGAAGTGAGCCTGTCGATTGAACTGCAGGTACGCTCCCTGACCGGGCAGAGCGCGAATGGTGTGCCCGTAATTTCCAACCAGGAATACAAGGGCAGCATACGTCTCCGCGATGGTGAGCCGGCCGTGGTGGCGGGAGAAATCACGACCAACGATCAGCTTTCGATGAGCGGTATTCCCGGCATTGCAGCCATACCCGGCTTAAATCAGGCCGCAACCGACAACACCCGAATGAAAGAGGAAGACGAATTGCTCATCGTGATTACACCGCATGTGCTGGCCAACCAGAATCGGGCCACGGATGAGATCTGGATGAGCGAGAAGTAGCCTTACTTCCCTTCCTTGGCGGCAAAATCCACCAGACCCTTCAGCGTGTCAGCAGGAACGTTACTGACATTTCCGATGGTGCGGCCGTTGATAAAAAGAGTCGGCGTGCCGGTCACGTTGACCGCCTTGCCCAGGGCCAGGGAGGCATCGACATGCGCCTTGGTTACGGGAGTGCTGGCGCACGCTGCAATGTCCGCGCCCTTCACGCCCGCACCGTTGGCCAGGCCAGTCAACTTTTCGTCGGCGTTTTCGGCCGTAATGTCGGCCTGAGTCTCATAGGTCTTGGCAATGAACTTCCAAAATGCCTCGTTCGACGCCTGCGCAACGCAGTCGGCGTAAGCGGCTCCTTTCGCCGCCCAGTTGTGCATCTCCAGGGGGAAGTTCTGGAAGACGAAACGCACGTTGGGTTCCGCCGCGATGAGCGCCTCGATTGCGGGCTGCGCCGCTTTGCAGGCCGGACACTGCAGATCGCCGAACTCGACCACCGTGACTGGCGCGTCCTTTGGCCCGCGCGAGGGTCCAGTAATTCCCTTCTCCAACGTCTTTCTCGCCGGGTCAAACGGCTTGGCGCCGAATGGAATAATTTCGCCAATCACCGCATGTTCGCCATCGGCCGTGACGAAGAACCGGCTGAGTTGCTGGCCTTGAGGATTGGCAATAATAACGTCGACCTGAGCCAGGCCCGGCACCGGCGCTGGTTTGATGCTGGATATCTTCCAACTCAACTGCGACTCATAGCCGAAGGTCTGCTGCATGAAAGAATCTACCGTGGCTTCCGACGGAAGATTGACGGTTGCTCCCGGGGCCGGGTTAGCAGCAGGCTTCGCGGTGGTCGAGTTTTGAGCCGCCAAGCTGCCGGCCAGCAAGAGAATGAGAATCAGATTGATAGAACTGCGCATGGTTTCCTTTCAGTCCAACAATTGTTGTGGAGCAGGACACACGGGGACTCTCTGACTCATCTCTGAGAGATCCCTTTCAAACCTCACTTTTCGCAGCGATGGGAAAACGGCGGCCGTAGCCGAAGGCCTTGGGAGAAATCTTAATACCTGGGGCCGCCTGCTGGCGCTTGTACTCGGCCCGGTCCACCATCCCGACTACGCGCCGCACCACTTCGATGTCGAAACCGCGATCGGCTGCAATCTGCTCGGCGGAATGCGCGTCTTCCACGTAGTCCTCGAGCACCGCGTCCAGAATCTCGTAGGGCGGCAGCGAGTCGCTGTCTTTCTGGTTGGGCCGCAGTTCCGCGGATGGCGGCTTCTCCAGCGTGGCCTGCGGAATTACGGCGCGGCGCGAATTCACATAATGACTGAGCCGGTAAACCAGCGTTTTCGGCACGTCGGAGATGACCGCCAGGCCGCCGACCATGTCCCCGTAAAGTGTACAGTAGCCCACTCCCAGTTCGCTCTTGTTGCCGGTGGAAAGCACGATGGCGCCGAACTTGTTGGAGAGTGCCATCAGCAGCGTGCCCCGGGCGCGCGACTGGATATTCTCTTCCGTGACGTCCTCCTTCCGACCCGCGAATACTCCCTGCAGGGTTTGCCGGTACGCTTCGAATGTGCGATCGATGGAGAGCAACTCGAAGCGCATGCCAAGGTTTTTTGCCAGCTCGCGGGCATCTTCAATCGAGCCCGGCGAGGAATACGGGCCTGGCATGCCTACGCCGATCACGTTCTCTGGCCCCACCGCGTCGGCGGCGATGACGGCGGTGAGCGCCGAATCAATTCCCCCGCTGAGGCCGATGATGGCTTTTTGAAATCCGCACTTGCGCATGTAGTCGCGGGTGCCCAATACCAGCGCGGCATAGACGCTGGCATCCTCGCCCTCAATTTGCTCGTGCAGGTCGCCGGTGAGGGTTTTGGAGTCAAAGTAGACCAGATCTTCCTCGAAAGATCGTCCCTGCGCGATGACCTTCCCGTCCGCATTAAGAACAATGCTGGAGCCGTCGAAGACCAGGCTGTCATTGCCGCCGACCTGATTGACCAATGCGACCGGAACCTTGTGGTGGCGGGCGATGGCGGCGAGCATGTCACGACGCAGTTCGCGCTTCCCGATCCAGAAGGGTGAAGAGGAAATGTTGAGCACGAAGTTTCCGCCGGCGCGCACCAGCGCCTCGATGGGATCGACCGTGTACAAGCGCTTGGGCCAGAACAGCTTGTCGTTCCAGGCATCTTCGCAGATGGTGAGTGCCATTTGGTTGCCGCAGAAGGAGAACAAGTCCTGGCTCTTGGCGGGCGCGAAGTTGCGCATTTCGTCGAAGACGTCGTAGGTGGGTAACAGCATCTTCGATTGCACGAAGGCGACTCGGCCATCCTGCAGCAGGGCGGCGGAATTCATGGCGGACTTGCCGGTTTCGGAGTGCGCGGGAGTAACCAGGCCGCAGATGACGGCGATGCCTCGGGTTTCGGCGGCAATCTGCTCGACGGTCTCACGATTGCGGGCAACGAAAGATGGGCGCTCCACCAGATCGCGGGGCGGGTAGCCGCAGACCGACAACTCCGGAAACAGGATCAGGCCAGCGCCGTTCCATTGCGCGCGGCGGGAAACCTCGATGATCTTGGCCCGATTGCCGGAGAAATCTCCGACCGTGGGGTTGATTTGGCCGAGCGCGATCTTCACATACTTAGTGTAAAGCCGAGGCGCGCGGAGGCCAAGCTGCGGGGCTGATGAACGCCCATTCAGCTTCGCCCAAGGCAGTTCCGTGGATGCGATTTACGCCTCGGTCAGTGACGGAATTACACCGGCTTGGCGCCGACGGCTGCGGCGCTGGCAGCTCTTGCCATTTCGACATCGGAGGGCGAAGCACTGGCGGAGACAGTCGGTTTCAGACACATCTCCACCGCTTCGGCCATGCTTTGGTACTCCTGCTGTTTCAACGTCACCCAACTTTCAAACGTGGCTTTCTCCCGCGCTACACCCTCCAGGTTGCGGCTGATGCGGGCCGTATAGTGCGCCTTTACGCTCTCCAGTTCCGCCTGAATCTGCACGTTTTCCTCCGCCTTCCGTGCCCACTCCGCCTCAACCTGTTTCCTCTCCTGGGCCTCATAGGCATCCAGGACATCCTGGCGGGCCTTGGCGTCCCGCAGCACCTCGTCGATGGGAACGCCGGCCGCATCAAGAGCCATCAGCAAGGCCACCCGCTTCATCTCCTTCGATAGTCCGCAGATGTGTTCGCTGCTAAGCATTTCGACCACCTTCTTGATGGTGTATCCCTTCCGCGGGAGCATGATGCCGGCCGCGCGGTAAATATCTTCCATAGGCGGCAGTTGGACTTGGAAGGTTGGGACCTCGCGTGCAGAATGCGCCGGAGCTTTTTTCGTGTGTGCGGACACCTGGGGCATAGGATTCTCCTTCTCGGCGCTGCCGTTGCCGTTTCCGTCGACATCTGGGTCGCCGCTTGCGCTGAGGTCGTCTTGCTGGTTGCGCCAGGACGCGAGTCCGAGCCAATTGCGTCGCATAGGTTTCCTCTCCTTGCCAGCTTCCTTTGGAGGCTGGTTGCTGCGAAGTTCAGTCCGTCGAAGAGCATCGAATTCCGGGAGGCGCGAGATGTCGAGCTTGTCCTGGTCGAGTGTTTCGTAATCCACCCGAGGCGAAGACATGCTGGTCGCGGAGCCCGCAGCGAGTACGATTGGCGCTGCTTCCACGTTCCGCTCGGCTACGGAAATTCGGTTCGGCTGGCTCTCTGGCCGCGTCGGCGGGTTTTGGGTTTTGACTGTCGAAACCATGGGGTCACTGCTTCTTACGCGCTCTTGCGGTGCGACCTCCGCGGGGAGAGTCTGGCTGGAGAGCGAACCGTTTGGAGCATCTCGCTGAATACCTACCACGTAGTCCCATCCCTCGCTGCGGCAGTACTTTGTGATGCCCGAGAACTGCTCGCAGCGCCATTGAATTCTGAGCTTCGATCCTACCCCGATTGGTGTCTTGAGCCGTATACATGCCCCTCCGGCAGACTTGTCTTCCATGCGCGCGGGAGCCGTCTGCAATGTTGCCACTTTGGTCTTGCCAGGACGCTTCCACCAAGATCATCACCGCAGTCCGCAGTTCGCCCATACTCCGCTCTGCAATATCTATCGGCAAGAAGTGGAAACAGTTCACAGCGGGACAGGTCCCAGATTCGGCTAGGTTGCCGTATTTTCCCCTTCTGGGTCACATTTCGAAGGTCGGGATCGTTGCGGGATTGCGGAATCTAGTCAGGTCTCAAGAGATGCCGCCGCGCTGGCGCGGATCAGTCTCTCAGACGCTAGTCGCCGTCCGAGCGGGAAAACCGTGTGTCTTGGCGCTGGAGCTGGGGCCTCGCCCTTCTGGTCGTGCCAGAGGACTTGATTCAGAGCGTGCGGCTCCGGCTGCGTCGGGACGGGAGAAATCCATCTTCGCCGACTCGCTTGCGCCTCGAGCGTCGCGCTTGTTGATCTCGTAGATGAGGCCGTTTTTCAAGTTTCTGTAGTCCGCTTTGAATGCGGGCTGGGTGCCTGCGCCGGAGAACATGGGTCCCATCGGCCGGCGCATACGCGTCGTTCTGGTTCATGGGCGGCAAGCCTAGCAGCATTTCCAGGGTGTGAATCATGTTCACGGTAGTGTAGAAGCGGTGATCGACGTAGGGTTCGGTTGCGGTGCCCGGCGAATACTTGCTGACCACGAAGGCGATGGAGCGGTGGGCGTCGACGTGGTCGCCGCCATCTTGAGCGTCGTCTTCGAGGACGAAGATTGCAGTGTCGTCCCAGTACGGGCTGTGCGAAACGGCATCGACGACCCGGCCCAGAGCTAGATCGTTGTCGGCCACCGAGGCCGCCGGGCGCGGCAGGTCGGGACGCGTTCCTCCCGTGTGATCGTCGGGAAGATAGAGCAGAACAAATGCAGGAAGCTGGAACTCGGGTCTTTCGCTTTCTCCGCGGGCCCGCGTGTAGGCCGCGAATTCGTTGAGGAACTCATCCGCGCGAAGCTGGTCGGGATAGTCCGTGTTGAAATCGGGGAACAGCGGATCGAAATGATCGCGCAGCGCGGCCTTCGTGGGCTTGACACCCTTGAACAGAGGTACGGTCCACGGGAACGGACTCGGCCCGGCGTGCGGATCGCCGACGTTCGGCGGCAGAGGATCGCCGTGGTGGAGTTCGGTGCGCGTGCAGGGCGATTCCTGCGCTGAGGGAGTTCCCTGTTTCGGCGTCGCTGTCTTGCGGGTCTTGTTGCACCACTCGGCGTTCACGAACTCCCCGTAGTCGCGATAGCTCAGGCCATGGCGAGCGACGTTGTCCCAGAGAAAGCCGGTGGAGGGATCGTCGATGTCGGGCTGGTTGTGCTCGAGCGGATATTCATCGGCGACCGTGCCCTGAAAGTCGTAGGTTCGCTCCTTGCCGCGGTAGGCGATCTGCCAGGTTTTTTCGTTGTAATCGCTGGTGATCGCCGCGGTGGACCAGAGATGGCCGTCGCCGGAAACTTCTCCGCTGTCGTAGAAATTGTCGAGCACGCCGAATTGCATTGCCAGCTTGTGCTCGTTGGGGGTGATGTCGGCGCCGTACATGGTGAGGGAAGGGTCACCGTCGCCGACCTTCAGATCGCCGAGAATCTGGTCGTAGGTGCGGTTTTCCTTGATGACGTAGATCACGTGCTTGATGGGATTCTTGCCGCCGGCGAACTGGATTGTTCCTGGATCGTTGTGCAGCAGGTTGTCGTGCTCGACGACGCGGGTGAGTTCGTCGAGCTTGCCGAGAGTGGAGGGAATGTTCAGGCGCGCGATCGAACCGCGCAGCAGCGTCGGAATGTAGGGATGCTCGTGGTGTCGAATCTCCCACGCGGTCTTGCCCGGTCCCTTGTTGGGGCGCGTGCCTTGACCTTTGGCGGTGGCGATGAGCAGGTCGTCGCCTTGCACGGCGAGGGCGCTGGGGTACCAGTCGGTGGGGATGAAGCCGAGCGGGCAACTGGGACTCAGTGAACCTGCCGAGTCCGGAGCGAGTCGACTGTTGCGTCCGACATGTCGAAGACGTCCAACCGCAGTTCGAACGCGACGCATCTGAGGAGCAAGAGCCGCTTGCCATCCGAAGACTGCGCCAGCGCAATCGGGATCGGCTCCCGTCAAACTGCTGTGGAGCGCTCTCGGTGGTCAGAACCTCAAGCGGAGAGGCCTGGCCTGTTGCGGCACGAGACGCAACTCGACATCGTCGCGTTGGACAGTGCGACGTAGAGCAGTTTCTCGTCCGGACTTAGCAGCATCGCTGTGGGGATGCGAGCCGGGAGCAATTGGATCATCGGCTCCTGCAACTTGATCCAGCGGACGACTTTGCCGCTGGTGAGATCCAGTTCTGCGACTTGCGATGCATTCCACAAGCTGCACCAGGCGCGGCGGCCATCGCGCGTGGCGACGCAGGTATAGGGGAACGACGACGGCACCAGATCGCTCGTGCTCAGGTCGAAGCGCTGGAGCACTTTGCCGGTTGCGACATCGAGCAGCACGACGTTGTCGGAAAGATTGTTGGCCACGAGAAGGCGGTCATGCCCTCCGGCGGAGACCAGCGCCAATCCTGCGGGATAAGGAATCGCGGTTCCCGGCGGCGTCTTCCGTAGAGCCGATTGCGACTTTCTTTCCGGCGGCGAGCGCTTGCGGCTCGATGGCGATGAATCGTTCGGGTGCGACCTTGCCATCGGTGAAGCTGTAGACTGCGATGCCGTTGCCCGTATCTCCCGGCTTCTGCTCCGGTGGGATCAGTGATCGAGCCGACCGAGGCGTAGAGATGCTTGCCGTCGGAGCCGAAGACCAAGCCGAGGAAGTAGCTCTGGTGCGACGTCTTCGCCGAAGCGCTTGTCCGGATAGTCGGTGATCTGATTCGTCTTCAGATCGAGAATGGCGATCGACTGCATGGCCATGGTTTCCTGCGTGCCGTAGCCGTTGTTCAAGAGCGCGGCGTAGCGGCCATCCGGGCTGAGGGTGATGGTGGCGGGAAAGCTGTTGGTGCTGCCGATTCGGCCGGGGGTGGGAATCGTCAAGCGTCTTGCTGGTGGGCAGGGAGATCGACGAGGCGCCGGGCTTCTCCTGCGCGAGCGCAACTGAATCTGCAAGGCGAG
Organism: uncultured Acidobacteriaceae bacterium; assembly: GCA_963770235.1. Classification (GTDB taxonomy): domain Bacteria; phylum Acidobacteriota; class Terriglobia; order Terriglobales; family Acidobacteriaceae; genus Sulfotelmatobacter. Next base: position 572,447 of record CAVYOW010000001.1, read on the forward strand.
GAAGACAGCCAGGGAGATCATGCGGGAGAATCGAGTCACGGGACCTCCGCGGGATTTGATTTGCAGACAGGTGGAGAAAGATGAGCGTAATTCAGGCGGGACGCTGCGGTCAAAGGGTCGCCCGGTGCAAGAGATCCTTCGACTCCGCATCAGGATTGCACAGGCTGCTCTAGATGACAGGCTGCTCTAAACCCCGGAGGCGCGCGTCGGCGCTTCGTGACCGGGTGCGTGCTCGGAATGCTCCTCTGTACTCGCATTGTGGCGGACGTCGGCGCCCTGCACCCAGAAGATGACATCTTCGGCGATGTTGGTGGCGTGGTCGGCGACGCGCTCGAGATTGCGCGCCACGAGCAGCGCATCGAGGGCCTGCCGCACTACCTCGGGACGCTGGTTCATCGTCTTCACGAGCTGGATGAAGGCATCGTCCTTCATGCGATCGACAACGCTATCCATTTCGAGCACGGCCTGGGCGAGTTCTGCCTTGCCTTCGATAAACGACTCCAGGGCCCGGCGCACCATGGCGCTCACGGCTGCGCCCATGCGCGCGATATCGACGGGCAAGTCGGCGGCGGGGAGTTCCATCATGTCCATCACACGCTCGGCGATGTTGACGGCCTGGTCGCCTACGCGCTCCAGGTCAGAATTAATCTTGGTGACCGCGAGAATAAAGCGCAGATCGACCGCCATGGGCTGCTGCATCGCGAGCAGGTCGAAGGCGGCCTCGTCAATCTCGCGTTCCGCGGTGTTGATGAGACTCTCGCCTTCGAGAACCATCTGGCAGCGGGCGAGATCGCGATCGACATAGGCCTGGCGGGCGCGATCCACGGCCTGTTCCGCCAGTCCCCCCATGCGGAGCAACCTCTGGCGCAGATCGTCGAGCCCTTGCTGAAAACGCGTGCGCATTATCCGAACCTTTCCTTATTCAAATCCGCTTATTCAAATCCGCCTTATCCAAATCTGCCTGTAATGTAGTCTTCCGTCTTCTTGTCTGACGGCTTGGTGAAGATTTTCTCCGTCTTGTCGAACTCAATCATCCGGCCCAGCAGGAAAAATCCGGTAAACTCGGCGACCCGCGCTGCCTGCTGCATGTTGTGGGTCACGATTACTATCGTATACCGCTCTTTTAGCTGAAAGATCAACTCTTCAATCTTGCCGGTGGAGATGGGATCGAGCGCCGAACACGGCTCATCCATGAGCAGGACTTCGGGCTCGACGGCCAGAGCGCGAGCGATGCACAGCCGCTGCTGTTGGCCGCCGGAAAGGCTAGCGCCTGATTTCTTGTGAACGTGATCCTTCACTTCGTCCCACAGCGCAGCAGAGTCAAGCGACCGATGCACGATCTCGTCGAGCTTGCGGTGATCGCGAAAACCGTTCAGCTTCAGCCCGGAAGCGACGTTGTCGTAAATCGACATCGTCGGGAAGGGATTCGCTTTTTGAAAGACCATCCCAACCCGGCGGCGAAGCTGGGTGGCGGAAGTTCCGTTGTAGGCGTTGATTTCGCCGATGCGGACACTCCCCGTTACTCGCGCCTCGGGGATGGTCTCGTGCATGCGGTTCAAGCAGCGAATGAACGTCGACTTGCCACAGCCCGAAGGCCCAATCAGCGCCGTGGCGTGGTTGGCCGCCACCGTCAACTTGACGTCATACAAAGCCTGAGTCTTGCCGTACCAGGCATTCAGGTTTTCGACCTGGATTCCAACACCCATAGACTATGCTGCTCCGAAGGTACCACGGCGAACGGCGAAGCGCACAGCCGAGACCGCAGTAACGATGAGAACGATGAGGACTAGGGCCCCCGCCCACGCCTGCCGGTGCCATTCGTCATAGGGAGAAATAGCGTAGTTGAAGATCTGCAGGGGCAGCGCGGCGGTCGGCTCGTTCACCTTCAGGTTCCAGAACTGATTGCCGAACGCGGTAAAGAGCAGCGGAGCAGTCTCGCCCGCAACCCGGGCAAAGGCCAACATAATCCCTGTAATCACGCCGGAGGTTGCGGTGCGCAGTGTGATGGAGAGCGTGGTCCGCCAACGGGGAATGCCCAGCCCGTAGGCGGCCTCGCGCAAAGCCTGCGGCACCAGCAGCAGCATTTCTTCCGTGGTGCGCGTGATGGTGGGAATCATCATGATGGCCAGTGCTACCCCGCCCGCCAGCGCGGAGAAGTGCTTCTGGGTGAGCACGACGATGGAGTACGCCACGATACCGATCACGATTGAAGGCACGCCATTGAGCACATCGGCGGTGAAGCGAATGACGTCGCCGAAGCGGTTGCGGCCGTACTCCGCGAGGTAGATGCCGGCGCCCACGCCCAGAGGAACGCCCAACAGACTGGCGAGGGCGAGAATGAAAGCGGAGCCCACGATAGCATTGGCCATTCCGCCGCCGGCTTCGCCGACCGGCTTCGGAGTTTGGGTGAGGAAGGCCCAGTTGATCGACCCAACACCGCGGTAGACGAGGTACGCGAAGATCGCAAACAATGGCACGAGCACCAGGACGACCGTCAGCACGGCCGCGCCGGTCATGACATGGTCAGTGATGCGGCGCCGCAAAGCGATGGGCGGCACGGCGTGCAGCGCGGAAGTAGGGGTGGCCTCAGGCATTGGCCCTCGAAGGCTGGCCGCGCGTGACCGTCCAGACCAGCAATCGCGCAAGCGCATTGACCACGATCGTCACCAGGAACAGTGCCAGACCAATCTCGATCAGAGCCGAAAGGTATACATCGCCGGTGGCCTCGCTGAACTCGTTGGCCAGTACGCTAGCCATGGTGTACCCCGGCGCGAACAACGACTTCGCAATCTCCGGCCGGTTGCCGATCACCATGGTGACGGCCATAGTTTCTCCCAGGGCGCGGCCCAGGCCCAGGATGATGCCGCCCATGATGCCGGCGCGGGCATTGCGCAGCACCCCGACGCGAATCATTTCCCAGCGCGTGGCGCCCAGCGCCAGTGCGGCTTCCCGCTGGTGCTGCGGCACCACCATCAGCACTTCGCGCGTGATCGAGGAAATGATCGGGATGATCATGATGGCCAGAATAATTCCCGCCGCCAGCATGCTGATGCCGTAAGGCGGACCTTCAAAGAAACCGGTCCAGCCCAAGGTGCGGGCTAGAAACGGCTCGACGTAGTTGCTGAGGATCGGAACCAGAACAAAGATCGCCCACAGCCCGTAAACCACGCTTGGAATGGCGGCCAGCAATTCCACGAAGAACGAGAGCGGCCCTCGCAGCACCATGGGACACATCTCGGTGGTGAACACCGCAACTCCAATCGACAACGGCACCGCGATGAGCAACGCGAGGAATGAAGAGACCAAGGTTCCGTAGACGAACGGCATCGCGCCGAATTGCTCGTTCACCGGATCCCAATCGTGTCCGGCAAAGAACTTGAATCCAAAGGCATGCCACGAAGGTCCGGAACGCAACACCAGTTCGTAGACAATCAGCCCCAGCGTTGCCAGCACGGCCAAGCCGCACAGCAGCATGGCGACTTTAAACACCCGGTCGCCGGTTTCGCCGCTGGTCCCACGAAGAAATGGCTCGGCCCTCCTTCCCGCTGGAGGGAGGCTGCTAACCTTCGTCGCTTCAACAGGTTGCGGAGCCGGCATATCGGGCCGAGGTAAGGCGGGAATCGCCATTCGCGCTTAACCGTAGCAGAATCTCTGTTAACAGGATGTTAAAATGGCGAAGCTTTTCAGGGTTGCCTTTTCTCGGGCAAGCCTGTATTTTCATCTCCCGGTTCGATTCTCTTCTTTATGTCGATCGCGCCAAAGCGCAGCCGTGTTGTTTTTCAGAAGCTTGAGCAGGACTTGGTCAAGCTTTCCTCGAAACCGCGGGCAGAGAATGTACACCGTTTCCGCACCGGCACGCGCCGCCTTCAGATACTGCTGGGCGAGCTTTCGCCAAAGCTGGACCGGAATCAGAAAAAGCTTCTGAAGTTGCTGGGCCGGATTCGCAAGCGTGCCGGCAAGGTGCGCGATCTGGACGTGCAGTTGGCTGCATTGCGCAGCTTGAAGATCCCGCAAGAACCACGGCGTAAAACGCAGCTCGTGAACCGTTTGATCGAACTGCGCGGCCGGCAGGAAAAGAAGCTGCGGAGGGCAGTCGATAAGGACGCTGTCCGCGAGATTCGCAAGCGACTGAAGCGCGCCGGGAAGATCTTCAACCCGGAAGCGAGTCGCGATCCGCTGGCGGTGGCCCGGGGGATGCTTGAGGCGATTGACCGCGGGGACGCTCCGGTGACCGAGGCGCTGTTGCACCAATACAGAATCCTAAGCAAGCGGGCTCGCTACGCGGCCGAGTTCGCCGAGCAATCCGCAGAAGCCGAAGCAGTTCATCGCCAGGCTGAAGCACATCCAGGACGCGTTGGGAGATTGGCACGATTGGCTCACGCTGACCCAAACTGCATCTCAGCATCTCGGCGAAGTGCGAGCGTCCTCCCTGGTAGCGGAACTACACAACGTGACCGGAGCAAAATTTCGCCATGCGGTTGCGGTGCTTTTGCCCATGCGAGCCCAGTCCCGTCCCTGGCCTCGAACATCCACTGCACACTCCTGATCGAGCTAAGGCAAAGCCGACCCGCCCGGCAACTTCGGCGGCGTGATGGCTGGGTTATCCACCGTAAATTACTAATTCTAAAGACACAATAAAAATGACAAGCCGACTTGACATCGGGAGGACTCCGACCTATAGTATGGAAAGTTAGCTTGACATTCTATGTCCGAGATCCTGAATCGAGTTAAAGAGCTTCGCAGCGCCCGCGGATGGACGCAGGAGCAACTCGCCCAAGCCGTGGGTGTTTCGCGCCAAAGTATCAACTCGATCGAGCGCGATCGTTACGTGCCGAGCCTGGAGCTGGCGCTCATCTTCGCCCGCGTTTTCGGCTGTTCCACCGATCAGATCTTTACGCTGGAGAGCGAAAAATGAAAATCCCTATCGTCGGTACGGTGATCGATGAACGGTTCCTGAACCATCGTCTCAAATCCACGAGTCTCGCCGGGATCATCGGCGGCATCACGGCCATCTGTCTCTTCGCCTATCGCTTTTACGTCAACCACGTCTGGAGTTGGGACCTTTTCGCGGTCGCCATGACCATTGTCGGCGTCAAGCTGACGGTGATGGCTTGGTATCGCATAACCGATTAAATGGAAATGGAGGAACAAAAAAATGCGCATTGGAAATCGAATTAATAAACCCGCGGGCTTGATCCCCGTCGCCTCAATGTGCCTGGTGGTGGGCATCCTTTGGCCGTATCTCTTCCACCCCGCAACCCTCTTAGGGAAGGACTTGAGTGACGGGTTGCGTGGACTGCTGTTCGGCGCCTCGATCGGTATCAATGTAATGGCGATACGACTGGCTCGCTGTCAGGGCCGTTGCGGCAGCTCGATTGCAGCCAACGACAGCGATCTGCCAGGCCCCGAGACGCGGACATAGTTCCGATGACATGGTCCTGATGACCGAGCGACATTGGGCATGTAAACTGTTGGCCTTGCCTCATGCCAACGTTTGCCGCGGTTGATATCGGTTCCAATTCCGTTCGGCTGAAGATCGCACGCCTCACGCGCGGCCGCCTTCGTTCCATCCACGAAGACCGCGAGGTCACGCGGCTGGGCGAAGGCGTGTTTCGTTCCGGCTTTCTCACTCCCGAATCGATGGCCGAGACGGTGAAGGTCTTGCGCCGCTTTCACCGCGCCACGCAGCAGGTGGTCACCGATCCAGTGCGAGTGGTCGCCACCAGCGCTCTGCGGGATGCCCGCAATTCGCAAGCCTTTCTGGAGTGGGTGCGTTCGGCCACCGGATGGAAGGTCGAGATCATTTCCGGATTGGAAGAAGCTCGTCTGATTCATCTGGGACTGGTCTCCAATCTCCACGTCGACAGTTCGCCCGCGTTAATGATGGATCTGGGAGGCGGAAGCTGCGAACTGACAGTCTCCGGGCGCGGACACATCCGCGATATGGTGAGTTTGCCGCTGGGCGCTGTCCGTCTCACCGATGAATTTCTTAGCCACGATCCGCCGCGCAAGGGCGAACTCAAACGGCTGCAAGGCTTCGTGGCGCGCGAAGTGAACCGCATCGCGTCGCGCGTGGTGGCGGCAAAAGTTAAGAATGTGATTGCCACGTCGGGAACCGCCGCGGCCCTGGCGGCAGCGGCCAGCCATTTGCGGAAAAACGGGAGTCGCCAGCGCGCAGTCGTCTCCCGCGCGGAGATGACCCGAATCGCCAAGCAGCTGGCGCGCCTGCCGGTGGACGAACGGCAGCCAGATTGAAGGCATCGGTCCGCGGCGGGCGGAAATTATCGTGGCCGGGGCAATCGTTTACCACGAATTGCTCGATCGTTGCCATCTCAAAGGTTTTCGTTATTCCCCGCTGGGCCTGCGCGACGGGCTGCTGGCGCAGATGGCGGCTGAGCACGACCACAGCACACGCTCGGGAAAACAGATTGAATCGGAACGCTGGGAGTCGATCACCCGGGCGGTCGCTCACTATCACGTCGACATGAAGCACGCGCTCGATGTGCGCGAGTCCGCTATGTTCTTGTTCTCCGCGCTGCGTTCGGTACACGGGCTGGCGCCGGAATTCCGCGAGTGGCTCTCGGCCGCCGCCATGCTTTACGAAGTGGGAGATTACGTCAACCGCAACGGGCATCACCGGCACACCTATTACATCATTTCGAACTCTGAGATTCTGGGCTACACGCCGCAGCAGCGCCGTATTATCGCCGCCATTGCGCGTTATCTGGGAAAGTCGCGACCCACAATGGAAGATGGTCCAATAAAAGCGATCGATCCCGCGGACCGTGCGGGAGTGCAGAAAGCGATTCTGCTGCTGCGGCTGGCGCGTGCCCTGAACCTGGGCCGCAGCCGCACCGTCCAAAAGGTGCGGGTCAGCCAGCGCGCAGCGGAGATACGCCTGACTCTGGTGCCCCGCCGGCGCATGGGAGTAGATCTGGAACTGTGGGCAATTGAGAAAGACTGCGCTTATTTCCGCGAAGTGTTCGGGCGGGAACTTTCCACCGCCGCGGTGTAGAGCGTCCGCAGAGCTTTCGGCGTCAGGCACCACATCAGCGTTCCCGAACTGCGGCGCATATCGACGCGGGCCACGGCTCCCTTTTTCAGTTCTACGGAAGCTTCACAACCGGACTCGCTGATTACGGTACCCAGGAACTGGCTGAGATTCGGGTTATGTCCGACGACCATGATCGATTCCTGGCGCGCGTACTTTTCCAGCAGCCGCCGAAAGTCCGCGAAGCTCGCCCCCGGACGCAGCCCGGCCTCGATCTGCAGCTTGCCCTCGTAACCCATCTCGTTGCCGACCAGTGAAGCGGTCTGGGTAGCACGCTTGAGCGGGCTCGAGATAATGCAATCCACCTGTGCCTCAATGGCAGCCAGCGCACGACCCACGTAACCGCATTGTTCGACGCCTTCCTTGTCAAGCGCGCGTTTCTCGTCCTTCTTCGGGTTAGCCAGGGGTTCGCCGGCGCTGGCGTGACGCAGAAAATAAATGATCATCGGGAGTTATCGTACTCTCGGTTATCGTACTCTTCCGGCAGGAGCTTTGCGTTTGGGCGCCGGGAGCTGAGGTATTGCGAAGCTCGCCGGCTGCCTGCCTTCGGCCACGCCGATCAGAAAATCCTGCGCGCTGAAGGCGGCTGCGCCCGTCGGGGGTTTGCGATTTCGCTTGCCGTGCATCGGCTGCCAGGCCCGAATATAAGTAGCATCGCGCACTAGGATGCGAGCCTTGCGGTTATCCGCCAGGTAGGCGTCGAGAATCTCGCGGCGCACGCGCTCGCGCAGGAATTCGTCGCGCAGAGGCACCAGCACTTCGACCCGTTCATAGAGGTTGCGCGCCATCCAGTCGGCGCTCCCGATATAGATTTCTTCGTCGCCACCGTTACTGAAATAGTAAATCCGGCTGTGCTCCAGAAAGCGCCCCACAATGCTGCGCACCCGGATGCGGTCACTCACACCCCGCACCCCGGGCCGCAAGGCGCAAATGCCGCGCACAATAAGATCAATCTCGACCCCGGCCTGAGAAGCTCGATACAACGCTTGTACAACGTTCTTGTCGAGCAGTGCGTTCATTTTGGCGATGATCCGTGCCGGGCGGCCCTGGCGGGCGTGGTCCGCCTCGCGATCGATCAGGGCAATAACCTTTTCCGCGAGATCGAGCGGGGCCACCAGCAACGGGTCGTAACTCGGGTTCTCGGCATACGCAGTCAGGAAACTGAAAACGTCATGCACGGCCCGGGTAATTTCCGGATTCGCGGTAAACAGGCTGAGGTCGGTATAGATGCGCGCCGTGGTGGGGTTGTAGTTGCCAGTTCCGATGTGGGCGTAGCTGCGCACGCCGTCGGGATCGCGGCGCACCACAAGCAAGAGTTTGCAATGCGTCTTCAGGCCAACCAGACCATGAAACACCTGGACTCCGGCATCTTCCAGCTCGCGGGCCCAGCGAATATTGGAGGCTTCGTCGAAACGCGCCTTCAACTCCACCACCGCCGTAACTTCCTTCCGCGAAGCGGCATCGATCAGCGACGGAACTATCGCAGAGTGCTCGCTGGTGCGATACAGGGTTTGCTTGATCGAAAGTACGTGCTCATCTTCCGCCGCCGACTCGATGAACCCTACGACGGCGTCGTAAGAGTCGTAGGGATGATGCAGCAGAACGTCGTGCCGCCGCAGTTCCTCGAACAGATTCTGCGATTTAGCTGTAAGCCGCAACTCGCGCGGAGCAAAGTTCCGGTACTTGAGATCGGGACGCGGGGTCTGCTCGTAGACGTTGAACAGCCGCGAAAGGTTTACCGGGCCGTTCACCGGAAAAACCTGCCAGGGATCGAGTTCGAACACGGTGCGCAACCGGTCGATGATCTCGGGATCGGCGTCGGCCTCAATTTCCATGCGGACCGCATCGCCCTTGCGCCGGTTGTGCAACTCCGCCCGCACAGATTCGAGAAGGTTGCGCGCCTCTTCTTCCTGCAGATAGAGATTGCTGTTCCGGGTGACTCGGAAGGGAGCCGAGGAAACGATATCGTAGCCGTGATACATGTTCTGGGCGTGGTGCGCGACCAGGTCTGCGAGGAAGATGAAATCAGCGGTCGTATCCGAGGGCAGCCGCACCAAACGAGGCAATGCTCGGGGCACGGACACCACACCGGTGTAGGTGAGCGCAGAGCGACGCCGCCGGCGCAAAAGAAACCCGAGGCACAGCGCCTTGTTGATCACCCGCGGAAAGGGATGGGTGGGATCCACGGTCACCGGGGTGAGCAGAGGATCCAGTTCTTTCTCGCAGTATTCGTCGACGAACCGCCTTGCCTCCGCGTCCAACTCGTGCAAGCTCAGCACACGAATCCCACGCTCGGCCAGAGCTGGGCGCAATGCGTTCCAGCAGTCGTACTGATCATCGACGAACTTGTGACTAAGACGTGCCAGAACGTCGCGCTTCTCAGTCAGCGTCAAACCATCGGGGCCAGCTTCGTTGTAGCCGTCCTCGATCTGTTGCACCATGGCCGCCACGCGAATCTCGAAAAACTCATCCAGATTGCTGGCGGAGATGGCCAGGAACTTCAGCCGCTCCAGAAGCGGGTTGCCTTCATCCTGAGCTTCTTCGAGCACGCGCCGGTTGAACGCAAGCCAGGAGGTATCCCGGTTGAGATAATACGCAGGATTTTCCAGCGAAAGACGAGCCATATAGCAGGGCTTTACGGGTTCATTCGTGCGATCTTTTGTTGCCGACGGGGAACCGCTTTGCCGCGATTCAGTATAAAACATCTTCTTCACGAGAAGCAGAACAGTGAATCAAGGGAGACATGTAACGGGATGGTCCTGGAACGGCGATTCTCCAGATCTGGCGCATCGGAAATCGCGGTTTTGGAGCCGTTTGATGCGCCAGGCCGCTCGAACGCGCATCACTGGCTTGTATTATTTGACTAGCTTGATCGCCTCTTTCTCCTTTTGGACGACCCCATCCGGCAACGGTGCGTAGGAGAGCGCGGCTGTCATCTTCTGGCCGTCCGTAACCATCCAATTCAGAAAGTCGGCAAGGATTTTGCCCTTCGCTGCATCCTTCGACTCCTCCGGAACCAGCAGCCAGGTGAAACTGGAAATGGGAAATGCGTCCTTGCCGGGCGCGTTGGTGATGGAGACACGGAAATCCGCCGGCATTTCGGGAGACGATGCGGCTGCCGCCGTAACGGTCTCCAGGGAAGCCTTCACAAAATTTCCCGCGGCGTTCTTTACGCTGCCGTAGGTGATATTGTTCTGCACCGCATAGATCAATTCGACATAGCCGACCGAGCCCGGTAACTGCCGAATCATTCCGGCAACGCCTTCGTTCCCTTTTCCGCCCAGCCCGACCGGCCATTTCACCGAGGTGCCCTTCCCGACCTGGCCCTGCCAATCCGAGCTGATCTTGGAGAGGTAGTCTGTCCAGATGTAGGTGGTCCCGCTGCCGTCGGAGCGGTGCACGACAATGATGTCCTTGTCGGGAAGGTTTACGCTCGGATTGGCGCTGGTGATGGCTTTGTCGTTCCACTTCGCAATCTTTCCCAGGAAAATTCCGGCTAAGGCATCGGGAGTGAACCTCAATTCCCCGGTCACGCCCGGGATGTTGTAGGCCGGGACGTCTGCTCCCAAGACCGTGGGGAGATGGAGGATCGTCATCTTCGCTTCCTTTATCTGATCGTCGGTCATGGGACCATCGCTGGCACCGAAGTCGACCGTGCCGGCGATCACCTGGCGGATTCCGCCGCCGCTCCCAATGGATTGATAGTTCATTTGAATATCCGGATGCAGCTTGTGGTATTCGCTGAACCACTTGGAATACATGGGATACGGGAACGTGGCGCCTGCTCCGTTCAGCGTGGTCTGCCCTACTATCGGCAGGGCCAGAAGAGCGAACAACAAAAGCAGTGTGAGTTTGCGCATCGCTCGATGATTCCTCCTGGATATGGATATCCTCGGTTGTATCGGCGCTATGTTACAGGAGAGTTACAAACAGGTGAATTTCTCATGAACGGGGCGGGCATTTCGGGGGGATTCGTGGGATGTTCGCGGGTCGAGACTGAGAGCCGGCTCGAATTTCCCTTACTTGGTTATTACGGGCTGCAAACGCGCAATCTCGCGAGGAAACAAAGTGTTGCCGGGAAACTGGGCGCGCAATGCGATAAGCAGTTCGAGCGCGTGGATCTTGTCTTTATCGCGCACATAGGCAATCGCCAGCAGGACGCGCGCAAACGGCGCCAGATAATGGCCGTGCTCAGCCGTGGTCTGCAGGTCAGAGATTCCGCCCCGCTTGTCGCCGGGCAATCCACCCATGCGGAGCAGCCAGCGCACCGGCGCCGACATGCTGCCGATAATATATTTGCTGAATCCAGTAGCCACCAGCACGTCGGAACAGTCGTTGCAAATCGCGAGAAGTTGCTGCGCCCACGCGGACGCCTCTTTGGTGTAGTGCAAGGACGCCATATTCTTCTTGTCGATCAGCGCCGCGTAGTCTGCCTGCAATCCCGAAGCCAGGGTTAGAGCAAACAATGCGTCCCGGTCTTTCGCATCTTTGTTCAGGCGGGCGTGCGCGAGCGCTTGTGCGTGGTCCACCGCGGTCTGAAAACGACCGCGCACCTCGGGATCAGGGCTGAGTTTCGAGCGTGCGGCGAAGCTGTCGTCGTTCTCAAAGAACTGCCCCTCCAGCACACCCAGGCGGTTGAACTCGGAGAAGAGAAATCCAGCAGCCTGGCTGACCGGCCCGACCGGATCATCGGGATGTTGAGTCTCCCATGAGGAAAAATTTCTCTGCGCTCCCTCGAAATCCAGGTTGTAGAGCCCCAGGAACCCGCGGTCCAGTTCCGTCCCGATAGCCGAATTGGCCGACGCAGCGGAATCGTCAGCCGCACCGTCGCTCGCCGCCGCACGCAATCCCAAGCCAAGCCACAAGGCTGATACCATACCAAGGACTAACGCCGATCTGGATGGGGCAGTGGCTAGCATGTGTCTTGCGACGAATTCTCCCATTATCGTGGGTTTGCGCGGCAATGCAACATTACTTTTTATACATTCCTGCTTCAATGCAACTAATTGGCGCTAGGCCCATCCCATTGTGGTGGCTCGGGTGCTCACCGGTCGTCCCTGTTCCGCTGGGTCTGAATCCGGCGGCAGGCCCCAGGACGAAAATTTCATGAGCGATTCTATCCGCTACGCCCCGGGCTGGCCGGGCATTCCACCCCGCTGGACTTCGAGCGCCAAAACCGGGGTCGGCACGGCGCTGGACCAGCACAGCAAGGTCTGGTTCACCCTGAGTCACGGCATTTTAAATGAAGTGTACTTCCCACGAGTAGACCAAGCCTGCACTCGCGATCTCGGCCTCATCGTGACCAATGGCCGCGATTTCTTCTCCGAAGAGAAGCGACACTGCACCTTCGAAAACAAGGCGTTCGAGCCTGGCATCCCGGCGTACGAACTCACCAACACCGACAGCAGCGGCCGCTACCGCATCCACAAAGAAGTCTTAACCGTTCCGCTCCGCAACGTGGTGCTGCAGAAAATCCGCTTCGAACCGTTGCAGGGAGAGCTCGCCGACTATCATCTTTACGCGTTGCTCTCGCCGCACCTGGCCAACGCCGGTTACCACAATACCGGTTGGGTGGGCGATTACAAAGGTGTGCCCATGTTCTTCGCGGAGCACGAGGGAACAGCGCTCGCCCTCGGCTGTTCGGCGCCCTGGAAGAAAATGTCAGTGGGATTCGTGGGCTCCTCCGACGGATGGCAGGATCTCTCCGCCCACTTCCAGATGGAGTGGGAATACCAGCGCGCCGAGAATGGCAACCTTGCCTGCACGGGAGAGATCGACCTCGTGGCCTGCGCCGGGGAGTTCGTGCTGTCCCTGGGCTTCGGCGGAATCTGGAGTGAAGCCGGACAGCACGTGCGCTCCAGCCTGTCTGAGGACTACAACGGTATCCACGAGTACTACGTGGGCGAGTGGAGGAACTGGCAGAACACACTGCTCAAACTCGATGAACCGAAGCGCGAGAAGGATCTTTACCGCGCCTCAACCTTAGTCTTGCGCACGCATGAGTCCAAGGATTTTCTGGGCGGGATCATCGCCAGCCTTTCGGTCCCCTGGGGATTCGACAAAGGCGACGAAGACCTCGGCGGCTATCACCTGGTCTGGCCGCGCGACCTGGTTGAGACTGCCGGAGCGTTGCTGGCCGCCGGCGCCGATACCGAGGCCGTCAGAGTGCTTCGCTACCTGGAATCCACGCAGGAAGCTGCGGGCAACTGGGCGCAGAATCTCTGGCTCGACGGACGTTCCTACTGGGGCGGCGTGCAGATGGACGAGACCGCCTTCCCCATCCTGTTGCTCGATCTGCTGCGTCGCGAAGCCGCGCCTGGCATGGGCAAGCTGGAGCGCTGGTGGCCGCTGGTGCGAAATGCTGCGAGTTTCATTCTGCGCAACGGTCCAGTCACGCAACAGGACCGATGGGAAGAAGACGCGGGCTATTCTCCCTTCACTCTGGCGGCGGAAATCTCCGCGTTGCTAGCCGCGGCGGACATTGCCGAATTAACCGGTCACTCCGACGCCGCGCCCACCCTGCGCGACACCGCCGATGCCTGGAACGACAGCATCGAGCGCTGGGTCTATACGACCGGCGGCGATCTCGCCCAGCAAGTCGGCGTGGAAGGCTACTACGTGCGCATCGCTCCGCCAGACACCGATGGCGCGGCTTCGCCGACCCAGGGCTTCGTGCCGATAAAGAATCGCCCTCCGGGGGAAAATCCGGAACGCGCATCTCATATCATCAGCCCCGATGCGCTGGCTCTAGTGCGCTTCGGATTGCGCGCGCCCGGTGATCCGCGCATCCTCAATACAGTTCACGTCATCGACGCACTGCTGCGCACGCAACTGCCCCAGGGCCCCTGCTGGTACCGCTATAACGGCGACGGCTACGGCGAACACAAAGATGGCTCGGCCTTCGACGGCACCGGCATCGGCCGCCCCTGGCCTCTGCTGGCCGGGGAACGCGCCCACTACGAACTGGCAGCAGGCCGACCCCGCGAAGCCGAGTCTTTGCTGACCATGATGGAGAACTGCCCCATCGGCCAGAGCCGGCTGCTCCCCGAGCAGGTCTGGGATGCCGACGATATTCCCAGCCTCGAACTGTTCCGCGGTAAGCCCACCGGCTCTGCATGTCCGCTGGTTTGGGCTCATTCCGAATACGTAAAGTTGCGCCGTTCGCTGCGCGACAGCAAGATTTTCGACCAGCCTCCGCAGACGGTGCAACGCTACCAGGTTGAAAGGCCTACGCGAGAGTTCTCCGGATGGAGGATTAACAATAAGCCCCGCGCCATTCCGCGCCACAAGAAGCTGCGCATCAAGCTGCTCAATCCCGCGCTGGTGCACTGGAGCCTTGACGGCTGGAAGAGTTCGCAGGACACGAACACCCGCGACACTGGCCTCGGCCTCCACATACTCGACTTGCCTACAGCTTCGCTGCCCTCGGGAAGCCAAATCGTGTTCACGTTTTATTGGCCGCAGGAGAATCGCTGGGAGGGCAAGGACTATACAGTCACGGTATCGGCACCTGGCTGACGCCAACCGGATTCGCGTACACGAGTTCCACTACGGTGCAATCATCGCTCAAGGGATTTCCGGCGCAGAACTCCGAGACGGCGGAAAAAATGCCTTCCAGAGTAGGAGTTTTCGCCGCGGCCGCCTCCAGACGGAAGTCCTCGAAGAAATCGCCCATCGCATTTTCCGCTTCGGTCACACCGTCGGTCACCAGGATGAAACGGTCGCCGGAATTGAGCTGGCAGCGCGCGCTCTCAAAAGTTGCATCTGGCAGCAAGCCTACGGGCACATTTCCGTGCGGCGGACGTATCACCTCTCCGCCACAGACCAGCAGCGGCTGCACGTGGCCGCAATTCACGTACTCCAGATCTCCGTCCCGCCGCAAGCGCGCCAGCAGGACAGTGGCATATTTTTCCCCTACAAGTTTCTCGGTGAAGAAGTGGTTCACGGCGGTCACCACCTCCAACAGCGGCATGCCGGAACTCAAATGCGAATAAATCATTCCCTGTAGCGAAGTAGCCAGCAGCGCTGCCGAGACTCCCTTGCCGCTGACGTCGGCAAGCACCACGGCGAGGCCTTCCTTAGTATTCACCGCATCGAAGAAGTCCCCCCCGATTTCCTTGCAAGAAAGATTCTTGCCACGTAGTTTGGCAAACGGGACTTCGGGAATTCTGACCTGCATCAGCCGCTGCTGGATGCTGGCAGCAATGGTGAGTTCCTGCTGATAGCGGCGGGATTCTTCCTCGGCCTGCACCAGACGTGCATTCTCGATCAGCGAAGCCGCCTCGGTCGCGATGGCCCGCAGAATGTCGTGGCCGACGCCGGAGAATTCGCGCGAGGCGAAGCGCGAGTCTACGTACAGAACCCCCGTCACTTCGGCCGAGGGGAGGCCGGGTACCATAGTTTGCTGGTCGCGCGTTCTAGCCTGCACTTGCCGCTTGCGCAGCGGAATGCAAATCACGGTACGGAGGTCATAGGCAACAATGCTCTGCCGGCCGGCGAGCTCCGGCGAACTGCCGGTATCCGTGAGCAGAAACTCGGAATTTGAACGCAGTGATTCGTCCAGCGCGGAATGCGAAATGGTCTTGTCATCCAGTAGCGGCTCGCCCTTGTTGTTGCGTCCCGCGGCCAGCCGTAAGCTGCCGTCGTCGTCCTTCAGAAAAACATAGCCGCGTTCGGCGCGCGTAAGCCGCAGCGTCACCTCGAGCATGGTCATCAGGATTTCGTCGAGCACCCCTGCGGTGTTCAACTTGCGCGCCGCTTCCAGGAACAAAGTCAACTTCTCGAGGTCATTGGCCTCCTGCGAGAGCTGGATCCCTGAAATCTGGCTCAGGAACTCACGCGCCGTGTTCGAGGTGCCGTGCGCCGGATTGAAGATGGCATAGGCGGAATCGCGCGCCCCAAATTCCAGGCGGTCGTTCCGCTCCAGCTTTTGCCGCTGAATCCGTTCCCCGTTGACGAACGTGCCGTGCTTGCTGCCCTGATCGACCAGAAAGAATCCGTCTTCTTCAAGCACGATGAGCGCGTGATCGCGCGAGACCCGCGGATCGGCGATCACCAGATCCTTATCCACTTTCCGGCCCACGCTGAAAGGCGTGCGGTTGAGGACGATGTTTTTCTGTTCGTTGCCTTGCACCAGCACCAGCCCGGGAAACACTCCCGAACCGGAGGACGACGAACGGCCTATCGCATTTAAGACCATGGAATCTAGTGTCGCTCCCTGCCCAAGCCTACACGGAAATTGCGTAAATAAGAATAATGACAGGAATCATGCCCCGGCGGGAAGGGGCTTCGTCGGGACTTCCTGTAGTGCTTCCGCTACACCTTCAATGGATTCGCGAAGTCTCATTGCTGAACCATCAGGGCTCAAACCACAAGCGACCAGCCCAGGAAAAGCCACAACAATCCCACGTTAACCACAAAAAGACAAGAGCACACAATCCCAAATCTCGGCTGCAGATGCGGACCCTGGAGTAACCGGGCGAAACCGACGAAGGCGGGAAAGATAATCAGTAGATAACGCATCATGCTCTGCAACGGAGGGGTGGTCTCTTTACAGAGAAAAACAACGATCGCAGCTGCTGAATAGAGAAGATACTCGACCCTCATCCGGCTCAGCGCGGCAAGAACACAGACGGCGACCAAGAACGTCAGATTCAATACGAGAATCGGATTAGGCATGTGGATCAAATCTCGAACACTCGCCAATAAGGTTGTCCAGGGCAGAGCGACCGACGTCTGCCAATATTGCCCGTAAGCTGGGGCGAGTGCACCGGGGCCCCTCCAACGCAGATATCCCAGAAATCCAGCCAGACCAAGCGGGACCAAGAGAACCGGAAGCGCTCTTATGTTCCGGTGCCGGACGGCCATCACCAACAGCGGCACAGCCACGACCACGCCCACTGCTTTGGTCAGCGCCGCCGCCAGGCCCAGGACGGCCGCCGCCCACCAACGATCTCTGCGGGCCATGCCCAGAGACCAGGCAATCAGGGCAAGGAGCAGAGACTCAGGGTAGCCAGCAAAGAAAATGAAGCTGGCCGGCCAAGCGGCGCAAAGCAAAACACTTTGATTTACGAGATTTGCCTGGCCATCCCTAAGCAGCAGCTCTTGCAATCCCCAAAAAAGAAAGAACGCTGCCACGGTTGAAATCAGCAGAGCGGCAGCCATCGGCGGCATGAGCAGGCTCACAATCCTCACCAGGCTGGGGTACAGGGGGAAGAAGACGACCGCATCAGCCCGATCGTACCCATGGGCTGCGATGTGAAGATACCAAAGCGTGTCGAAACGCTCCCAGACGCCGAACAGCAGGTAGCGCAAGCTGGGCTCGGGTGGGCGCAGGTTTTCGGTCAGCGCATTCGACTGGACCAGCCGCCAGTTCACAGGTTGAATCAGTGCAAAAACCGCCGCGAGCACGGAGTAGGCAGCCCGCAGAAGCAGCGTTATCACAAGCGCCCGCCGCCACGGAGGCCAATGACGATCTTCGTTCGATCGCTTCATCTGAACTTTCACGAATGGAGCTCTTACATATAGAGGTCTTGCAGTCGGCGCGGCTCGTCTTTCACATAAAAGAAAATCAGCGTGAACACGCACACGGGCAACGCAAAGGTCGCGAAGAACGGCCATTCCCAACCCCTGAACGCCAAGTCTCGCGACAGCAGCCAGTAGGTCGCCGTCAGGCCCAGGCTTGCCACCCACTGCCATCCCACAACCACAGCGCCCAACTGGTACGCCAACCGGCGACCCCGTGACCGAGACAGGAGCA
Organism: uncultured Acidobacteriaceae bacterium; assembly: GCA_963770235.1. Lineage (GTDB taxonomy): Bacteria > Acidobacteriota > Terriglobia > Terriglobales > Acidobacteriaceae > Sulfotelmatobacter. The sequence goes on from CAVYOW010000001.1 coordinate 590,257, forward strand.
CCGCCCGCTCCCTTACCAGCAGGAGAATTGCGGGCAGCAGGAGAACCTGGTTGTAGGGCGCATACATGGGCACCACCAGCACTGTCAACGCCAGCGCCAGCGCTGTCCCACAGCTGAATCCTGAAGCGTCTGCCGCCTGCCCCCGCAACTTCCATAGCACCGGTAAGCAGGCCAGAACGGCAATTGCCGCCAGGACTTGCCCGCCGATGCGGCCGACGACCCCGCTCGCAGCGGAGCCGAAGATCTGATTCAGCATGACTTCGAGCACGGACTGGCTCTGGGTGTAATGGCGGTATTGGCCGATGGCCTCGGCAAACATTCGCCACCAACCTGGCAGGATGACCTCCGCGCCGGCCAGCAACAGAACCATCGTGAGCCCAAACCCAAACACCAACCTCTGTCGCTTCGGCCAATCGCCAACCGCCCACAAAAGCAGCCACGCCACCAACGGCCAAGCGAGTTGAGGTTTGATCGTCGCCAACGCCAGCAAAGCTCCACCGCAGAACAGGAAACCGCTGGCCACGCAGGCCGCTGAACCTGCCAGCAGCGCCGCCACCAGCAGGCTCAATTGTTGCAGCTTGATTCCTTGCACGGCAGGAAAGCTTCCCAGAGTCAGCACCATGCAAGTAGCAACGGCCACCAGCGGTAACTGCCATCGCAGCGTGTGCAGCCACAGCCAAACACTCGCCCCCGTTAACAGCACCAGCAACCAATAGAAGGCGATCAGCAGCGCCGGAAACGGAATGCCGACCAGCGGCGCCAACAAAAAGACCACGTACACCGGATAAGCGAAGCCCTGCTGGTCTTTTGGATCATTCGCCCGGGAAGGATCTAACCGCCGTCCGTAATAGCCTTCCTGAATTTCGAGCGTGACTTCGCGGCTGTATGGATTGCTATGGTGCAGCAGGAGTTCCCGCGCCCCCAGCCAGCGCGGATAAAGATCGGAGAGATTCCCCCGCGGAATTTGCTTGGTCTCGGCTTCCGCGATCTGCCGGGCTCGCAGGATGCCGATCACATAGAACCACATGCTGGCCGCCGCGACCGCGGCCAGCACCAGACCAACAACGGGTTGCAGAGGTTTACGCAAGCCTTGCCAGAAGCACCCTCGTCATACTCGAATCCGTAACCGGCCGCCCCCATGTTACAACTGTGGGGCAAACTTACCGATGCGAAAGCGAATCACAGTAGCCGCGGTCGTGGGCCTCGCCAGCGGCACGTTCTGCTGGTTTCTCCTCAAACGCCTCCACCAGAACGCCGGCGACTTCCAATGGGCTCTTCATCTGGCGGAGCGACTGGTGGCGCGGCAGAATCCCTACGATACGCCGCTCGAGCAATATCCCCTGCCCGCTGCACTCTTCGCCCTTCCCTTCTTGCGCGTACCGCCCGAGGTTGCCGCTGGACTCTTTTACGGATTCAGTTCAGCTCTCCTGGCTTTCGGGCTCACCCGCGAAAACTACCGCAGGCTGCGGGTCTTTCTTGCCTTTCCTTATTGGGCAGGCGTCCTCACGGCGCAATGGCCGCCAATCATTGCCGCAGGCGCATTCTTTCCACTACTGCTGCCTGCAACCATGATGAAGCCCCAGGTGGGATTGCCGGTCTTCCTGACACGACTGTCCCGTCGCGGACTGCTGGCTTGCATTTTCGTGGCAGCATTAAGCTTCGCTGTATTGCCGCAATGGCCAGGGTTGTGGCTGCGGCAAACGCATTACTACGAGCACTTCGTTCCTCTATTAGTTTTCCCTGGACCTCTACTCTTGCTGGCGTTGCTGCGCTATCGTGATCGCGACGCTTGGCTTCTGCTGCTCGCCTCACTCATGCCCCAGCGCTGGTTTTTCGACAGCTTCACGCTCTGGCTGATCCCCAAATCGCGGCGGCAGATCCTGGTCACCGCATTCTTCAGTTGGGGTGCGGGAATCTGGCGCTGGTACCACCAGCCCGCAAACTTCACCGAGGTCGGACGACTGGCCGTGATCTTTCTCTATCTGCCCATGCTGGTTGTTGTTCTATTTCGGAGCCCCGCCGTGACGGCGCCCCTCGCGGACCCGCAATGAACCAGAAGCTCAGCACCACACGCGTCTTCCTGGCAGCGCTCTTCCTAGGCCTGTTCGCCATGGCCGCGCGCAACGTCACCGATCCCGACGTCTGGTGGCACCTCAAGACCGGGCAGTACATCGCCGAGCACAAGAGCGTTCCTCACACCGATCCCTTTTCCTACACTCGCACCGGAGAGCCCTGGGTCACGCACGAGTGGCTTACCGAGCTTCTGCTCTACGAACTTGAACGCACCACGGGGTGGGCTGGCTTGATCGTCACCTTTGCCGCGGTCCTCAGTGGCGCGTTCTTCCTGTTGTACCTGCGCTGCGGCCGCGCTCCTTACGTTGCCGGCGTAGCCACGCTCTGCGCGGCATGGGCTACGATACCGGTCTGGGGAGTGCGTCCTCAGGTTCTTTCGCTGTTGCTGACCAGTCTCTCGCTACTGATTCTCGAGCGCTCTGAGCACACTCCCAAGCTTCTTTGGTGGACTCTCCCGCTGACCCTGCTCTGGGTGAACCTGCATGCTGGATTCGCTCTGGGTTTGGCGCTCTCGGCCCTGTTCCTCTCTGGAGAATGGATCGAACACGCCTTGGGATACTCCACGCAGAGCGCATCGCGCCTACGGACAGCGGCGCTCATACTGTTGCTCGATCTGCTGATCGTGCCGTTGAACCCCAACGGCCTGCGGATGTTCTCCTACCCGATTGAAGTCCTTCGTTCGCCCGCCATGCAGAACTACATCGCCGAGTGGGCCTCGCCGAACTTTCACCACCCCGAGTACTGGCCTTTCCTGGTCATCGTACTGGCCACGTTTGCGACTCTGAGTTGGTCCCGTCGCCAGCTCCGGACGAGCGAGGTGCGACTGCGCGACCTGCTTCTGTTAGTCGTCGGTGTGTATGCCGCCCTCTGTTCCATCCGCTTGATGCCGTTGTTCGTTTTGATCGCGGTCCCGCTGGTCTCCGCGCGGCTGGGGAACTGGCCTCGGAGCAACTCGCACCCTCGGAGTGCCCCAGTCGCCCGGGCCTTGCTCAACGTCGCGATCCTGTTGGCCATGGCGGGCTTTGCCGCACTCCACATCGCCCAGGTAATCCAGAGCCAGCCGCAGGCTGAGATGCAGCGCTTCCCTGCCCGCGCGGTCGCATTTCTTCAGACCCGCTCATCCTCCGGCCGAATCTTCAACCACTACGATTGGGGCGGCTATCTGATTTGGAGGCTTTACCCTTCCACTCCCGTCTTCATCGACGGCCGGGCCGATCTTTACGGGCAACAACTACTTGACCAGTTCGCCAACACCTATCAACTCAAAGGGTCCTGGCAGCAACCCCTGCAGCGCTGGAGCGTCGACACGGTTCTTGTTCCTCCGGATTCTGCGCTGGCGACCGGTCTGCGGAGTTCCTCGGGTTGGGCTGTCGCCTACGAGGACCCGCAAGCCGTTATCCTGACTGCCCTTCCTAATGCCATCCAGACGGACCCCGCCACGAGTAACGCGACCCTCGCAATGCCAAGTCCGTAAAACCGGGTCTGCAAGGTCGGGTGCGAAGGCCGCACTCCCGTTACCAACGGTATGCAAGAAAGTACACCTTGCAAGGCATTTCGCGGGTTATTATGAGTGAGATTAAAACTCCCGCAGAGCAGCCCGAGTAAACGGGGACGCAAGTCGCCAGAGGCATGCGCCTTTTATCTGTGGGGACGATTGTTTCAGAAGCTTGATGTTTCTAGGAGGCCGGGAACTATGGATCATCTTTGGAGATTGTGGCGCGAGGAAGAAGGACAGGATATCGCGGAATATGCCGTGATGCTGGCCGTGATCCTTGTGATCGTTGTAGGCACCATTCGGCTGATCGGCTCGAACGCGAACAATGTTTTCTCCAACGTCGCCAGTTCGATTCAGTAGGAATCTGCAACGGCGCAGCACAACGCAAGCAATCCTCGAGGCGTACGGCGGGGATAACCGTCTTTGCTTGTCCTGACAGAGCACTATGAACCGCACTCGTTTGTTGATGATCGGGGCTGTGGCCTTGGCCTTGGGGGCCTTCGTCAGCCTCTTCGTTTACAAGAACCTGGTAGGTAGAGGCCCATCGACCGTCGAAGCCGGAGCAGACGTTGTCGTGGCCGCCGACGACATTCAGGTGGGGGCACGGGTCGAAGAGCATGATGTGCACATCGCCAAGTTCCCTGCCTCTGGACTGCCTGCCGGCGCTTACACTAAACGGTCTCAGGTGATGGGCCGCGGCGTCATCATTCCCATCGCCAGGGGCGAATTCATTCTACCCAGCAAGCTGGCTCCGGAAAATGCCGGATCGGGCTTGCCTTCTTTGATTCCTCCGGGAATGCGGGCTGTCTCAGTGCGGGTGAATGAAGTAGTCTCGGTCGCTGGTTTCGTCGGTCCGGGAACCCGCGTCGACGTGCTGCTTACTGGAACTCCCAACGGCAGCTCGGAGTCCCAAACTACAACGGTCCTGCAGAATGTGGCCGTGATTGCCTCCGGCCAGCGCCTGGAACGCAATGCCGCCGGGGAACCTCAGAACACTCCAGTGATCACGCTGCTCACTTCTCCCGAGGACGCCGAACGTCTCACTCTGGCCAGTTCTGAAGGCAAGATTCAACTCTCCTTGCGTAACCCGCTCGACACCCATCAGGACCCCGTGGACGCAGCGAATGCCAAGGGTCTGTACAAGGGCGGCACGCCGGCTGCGGCACCGCCGCGGCCGACTATTCGTCCCGTGAGACAGCAGAAGACTGAGAAGCCGGCTCCCCCTCCTTCGGTCCTCAGCGTCGAAGTCTATAAAGGTGACAAGAAGACTGTCGTCCCGTTGCCGGAACAGAGCGGTGAAGACCCTAAGTAGTTGGAGAGCAGTTTCGGCCTAGCCGTTCGATACACTGCATTGCAGGTTTCCTCATGTGGAGAGGAATCACACGATGAAAGTTCGCACAACATTTTTCGTTGCGCTTGCACTGTCGGTTCTACTCCCGATCTTACTCGCGATGCCCGTTTCAAGCGTCGCCCTGGCCGAGGCGCTGCCACAGCAGCCCGCGACTCAGGCGCCTCAGGAACCAACTCCACCAGCCACCACCCAGACCACTCTTCCTGCGCAGTCGGCCCAGCCCCAAGGTTCGGCTCCGCTGCGCGTCATGGTCGATAAGTCTCTGCTCATCAATACAACCGAGCAAATCAAGCGCGTCTCGGTAACCGACCCCAATGTCGCCGATCCCACCGTACTTACTGGCACTCAGATCCTGGTCCACGGACGATCCCCCGGCGAAGTCTCCCTGATCATCTGGGACGAACTCGAACGCTCGCGCAGCTTTGATCTCCGCGTCGATGTGGATGTCAGCGCTTGCGCCGAAGAAGAACATCGCGTCTTCCCCGAGGAACAGATTTCCGTCACCCCCTCCCGCGCCGCCATCGTTCTCTCCGGCCACGTTACTACCGAGGATGTCGCCAAGCGCGCCGGAGAATTGGCTTCGGCATATTCCAAGAATGTCGTGAACGTTCTCACCTTCGGTCCCGTGGGTGCTCAGGAAGTCCTGCTGGAAGTGAAGTTCGCCGAGGTCGACCGCGCCGCCCTCACCCAACTTGGCGCCAACCTCTTCTCCACCGGCGCCGGCAATTTGGTTGGAAGTTCAACCACCGGCCAATACGGTGGTTTCGCATCGCAAGCGATCAGCCAGACTCAGGGGCAAAATACTCCGTTTCCAGCCACCCAGACCATCAGCAACGTTCTCAATATGTTTCTGTTCCAGCCGAACATCCACTTGGGCGCAGTGATCGAAGCGCTGGCCACCAAGAACCTTCTCCAGATTCTCTCCGAGCCCACTCTCATCGCCGTCAACGGCAAGAAGGCCAGTTTCCTCGCGGGCGGCCAGTTCCCCTTCCCCATCGTGCAACCGGGAGCGGGATTCACCGCCGTCACCATCTCCTTCAAGGAGTTTGGCGTGAAGCTGGATTTCACTCCCGTGATCATGCCCAACGGCAATATTCACCTCACCGTGGCCCCTGAAGTCAGCACCTTGGATTTCGCCGACGCGCTTACCATCTCCGGCTTCACCATTCCGGCCCTGAGTACACGAAAAGCCGAGACCGAGTTCGAGTTGCGCGATGGCCAAAGTTTCGTGATCGCCGGCTTGATCGACAATCGCGTCACCGACACTTGGAACAAGGTTCCAGGTCTGGGAGATATCCCGATCCTGGGCGCCTTTTTCAGAAGCAAGAGCGTTTCGAAGAGCAATCAAGAACTCATGGTTCTATGTACGGTGCACCGGATTTCGCCGAACACCGAAACCCCGCCCGGGCCCAAGAATCCGGACTCTTTCATCAACAACGAGAAGTTCGATGGGAAAAAACCTTCGGGGAAGTAGACCCCTGCGGCGCGACGATCAGATGAACTTACTGGTAACTGATTATTGGGGAGTGGGGAAGGCGTAGCTTATGGCCGAGCTTTCAGTCGTCATCGTGGCCACTGACAATGAGCAGCGCACCGTGCTCCAGGTATTGGTGGACGGCACCAGCGTAGCTCGCACGGTTCATACCTGCGCCAGTTTCCCGGTCGCCGTATCTGATCCCGTTACGCGGCGTGTACAAGCCGCCAGCCCCGACGTTCTCCTGGTCGATATTCCCGCCGATAATCCCGCCATGGCCATGCGCGCCGTTGAACTTCTACACCAGGAACTGCCCGAGACGGCCGTGTTCGCCATCGGCAATCTCAACCAGCCGCAGGTCATCGTAAATGCCATGCGCGCCGGCGCTCGCGAGTTCATCGAACGCCCAACCACCACCACCGATCTTCTGGAAGCCTTTGTTCGCCTCACTACGGCTCAGCGCAAGGTTCAAAAGGGAGGTCCGCGGGGCAAGGTCTTCTCCATAGTCAACGCGAAAGGCGGCAGTGGGGCGACGACTGTAGCCGTCAACCTCGCCTTGGCTTTGCAATCGGCCCATGGCCACACCGCTCTGGTGGACCTCGCGCCTCTGGGACATACGTCCTTACATCTGAATCTCAAACCCTTGTTCACCCTGGCCGACGCCACCCGTAATCTGCACCGCATGGATAGTTCCCTGCTGGAAAGTTTCATGACCCGGCATGAAGGTGGTCTGCAGTTGTTGGCGGGGACCAATGCCCCTGCCGCCATCGAACCATCGACCGCGGAGTTCGTCCGGCTGTTCGACATGCTGGTAACCCACTATCGTTACGTGGTCGTGGACAACTCCTCACGCCTCGACGCCGCCAGCCGCCTGGTCGCTAATCTGTCGGAGTGCGTGCTGCTTGTGGCTTGCACCGACGTGGCCTCTCTGTGGAGTGCCGCTCGCGTGCAACAGTACCTGGGAGAAACCGGCAACCGCGAACGCTTGCGCTTGGTCCTCAATCGTTTCCGCAAGGTGCCAGGCTTCACTGAGGCGGATGCGGAAAATGCTGCCGGCGTCAAATTGTTGTGGCGCGTCCCCAATCAATACTTCGCCATATCCTCGGCCATCGACCGGGGCACACCAGTCATGGAGCAAAGTCACACTGAGATTGCCCGTTGCTTTTCCGGACTGGCGCAGGAATTGACCCGCAACGACGTCGATGTGAAACGTGCTGCATGGTCCTTGTTCAAAACAGTATAGGTTTAAGACGGTATAGGCTTTTTTAAGACGGTATAAGACTTTATGGCCAATCCGCAGGTCTTCGAGCAAAACACTTACCAGCAGGTAAAGGCCGACCTGCACCGCAAGATCCTCGACCGCCTTGACCTGGAGAAACTGGGCCGCAATTCCGGTGACTCGGCTCGCGAAGAAGTTCTCGCCCTCATCCGCAACTCGGTCAACAGCGAGGTCGTTCCCCTCAGCTTCGCCGAGCGCGAGCGCCTGTCGCGCGAGATTCTTGACGAAATCTTCGGCCTCGGTCCGCTCGAACCCCTGCTCAAGGACCACTCCATCTCCGATATTCTGGTCAACCGCTTTGACAAGATCTACATCGAGCGAGCGGGCAAGCTGGAGTTTATGCCCGACCTGTCCTTCAAAGACAACCAGCACCTCATGCAGATCATCGAGCGCATTGTTTCCCGCGTAGGCCGCCGGGTCGATGAATCTTCTCCCATGGTTGACGCCCGCCTCGCCGATGGATCGCGCGTGAACGCTATCATCCCCCCGCTCGCACTGGACGGCGCTTGCCTCTCCATCCGCCGTTTCGGGCGCGACCCGGTCACGGCCCGTAACATGATCGAGAACCACACGCTCACCGAGGCCATGCTCGAACTTCTCTCGACCATGGTGAAGGGACGTTTGAACCTGCTCATCTCGGGCGGTACGGGCGCCGGTAAGACGACATTGCTTAATGTGCTCTCCGGCTACATTCCGAACGTCGAGCGCATCGTCACCATTGAAGATGCTGCCGAACTGCAGCTCAAGCAGGAACACGTCGTGCGCCTGGAGACCCGCGCGCCCAACATCGAGGGCAAAGGCGCGGTCCGCCAGCGCCAGCTCGTCATCAACAGCTTGCGTATGCGGCCTGACCGCATCGTGGTCGGTGAGGTCCGCGGCGAAGAAGCCTTCGACATGCTGCAGGCCATGAACACCGGCCACGAGGGTTCCCTCACCACGGTCCACGCCAACTCCGTGCGCGACGCCCTGGCCCGCGTCGAGAATATGGTCTCGATGGCAAACCTCAACATTCCGGAGCGCGCCGTGCGCCATCAGATTGCCTCCGCCATTCACGCCGTCGTGCAGGTCGCCCGCCTGTCGGACGGCACGCGCAAAGTAACCTCGGTTTCCGAGGTCACCGGCATGGACAACGAGTCCATTGTCATGCAGGACATTTTCGTGTTTGACCGGCGCGGCATCGACGAAAATGGGAAGGTGCGCGGAGCGTTCCGCGCCACCGGCGTCCGCCCTCAGTTTGCCGAGCGCTTGGCCAACGCGGGCACGCGGCTGCGTCCGGCGCTGTTTGAGTCGAGGACTGAAATTTGAGGACGCAGTTCCAGAGAATTTTGAAGTAGAGAACTATTGTTTATGTCCGCCTTGTTGATTGCGTTTCTCGTGTTTGTGGTGGTTGCCCTGGCAATCTTCGCCGTTTTGTCTCTATTCGACCAGCGCCGCGCCCAGGCTCGCCTCATCAAAGATCGTCTGGCAACCGTGCAGAAAGCCCCGGAACGCGATCCTGACGAGGAACTCGCGCTGCTGCGCGACGAGCAACTCAGCGAGATTCCCGCCCTCGACAGTCTGCTGCGCCGCTCCGCGCGGGTTTCGGCCATGCAGGAAGCATTGCTGCAGGCCGGCATGAAATTTCGCGCCGGCAACTTTCTCGTACTGTGTATGCTCTCCGGCGCTCTGTCCGGATTCGCAGCTCTGGTCTGGAGCCGGAATCCTGCCATCACCTGGGCCGCCCTGATCATCGGCGCATTCCTTCCCTATGCCCTTGTCTCCTATCGCCGCCAGAAGCGTTTCGAGAAAATCGAGGAGCTTTTCCCCGAGGCGATCGACACTCTAGCCCGCGCCGTTCGCGCCGGGCACGCCTTCACCACCGCCCTGGAAATGATTTCCAACGAAACCACCGAGCCCCTGGCCAGTGAATTCCGCAAACTCTATGAAGAGCAGAAGTTCGGCATGCCGGTGCGCGACGCCCTCATGAATCTCACCGAGCGCGTGCCCCTGGTGGACGTGAAGTTCTTCGTCACCGCCGTCATGCTGCAGCGCGAAACCGGCGGCAACCTCGCCGAAATCCTCGACAATTTGTCCTACGTTATCCGCGAGCGCTTCAAAATTCAGCGCCAGGTGCGGGTTCACACCGCGCAGGGCCGCCTCACCATGGCCTTGCTCATGGGCATGCCGCCGGCCGTGGTGGCGATTCTTGCGGTTTTCAGTCCGGAGTTTGTCCGGCCGCTTTTTTACGACCCGATTGGACATACTCTGCTGGTGGTCAGTATTGCCTTGCAAACCATTGGCTACTTCGTGATCCGGAAGATTATTAAGATTCAGGTTTAACGACCGGTTTAACGACTGAGGTTTAACGACCAACGCTTAGCGACCAAGCTTTAGCGACCAGGTACTAAAGATGCCGTTGATGATTTTGGCCATCGTCGTATTTGTCACCGTCGTGCTGGTGGTGTTCGCCTTCGGCGCGGCCGTCGTGACCCCCAGTTCTGTGCTGGGAGCCCGCCTGCGCGCTCTGGGCGGACAGATTACGCAGGCTCCCGAGAAGCCTACGATAAAAATAAAAGAGCGTCTCGAGCAGGCGCTCGATCCCATCAGCCGGGCGATCCCGATGTCGCCTTCCGACGTCTCCCGCACCCGCGGGTGGCTGATCCAGGCCGGACTTCGCGAATCGCGCCACTCCAGCTATTATTTCGGCGCCCGCCTGCTCCTGGCGGCGCTGGGCCTGGCCGGCGTCCTCGCTTTTTCGGGTTTCAGCAGCCTGAGCCTGCTGGTCTGCGTGCCCGCACTCGGTTTCTTCATCCCTCGCTTTTTCCTGAAGCGCATGATTAAAGATCGCCAGCAGCGCATCCGCATCGCCCTGCCCGACGCTCTTGACCTCACCGTGATTTGCGTGGAAGCAGGATTGGCCCTGGACCAGGCATTAATGCGCGTCGGCAAGGACTTGCATCACGCCCATCCCGACCTCAGCGACGAATTTCATCTCGTCAATCTCGAGATGCGCGCCGGCAAGCCCCGGGCCGAGGCCTTGCGCAATCTCGTCGACCGCACCGGGGTGGATGACATTCGTTCTCTCGTGGGCACTCTCATCCAGACCGATCGCTTTGGCACCAGTGTGGCTCAAGCTTTACGAGTTCACTCCGACTCCCTACGCACCGCCCGCCGTCAGCGGGCGGAAGAACAGGCCGCCAAGACTACAATCAAGATGGTCCCTCCCCTCGTTATTTTCATTTTGGTACCGTTCCTCTTCGTCACAATTGGTCCGGCGCTCATTCAGGCCTATCACTCCCTCGTTTCAAAATAATGAACGCGTAGCGAGAAGCGTTTGACGCACATCCAAGCAGAGAGAAAATCAGGAGTCGTCATGCCGGGATTGGTCCCGCGCGGCCAGGCCTTCAACCAGACTCGTCAGCTCTATCTCGCCAGCAACCTCGCCGTCGCCCAGACGCACTGGTCCCGGTTGCGCGGTCTGCTCGGCGCGTCTGAAGATGACTTCAGTAATGGCTGCGGGCTCTGGATTCGACCCTGCCGTGGCGTTCATACTCTAGGTATGCGATTCCCCATCGACGTCGTATATCTCGACCCCGCCGGTAACGTGGTGCATCTCGAGCGCGCTCTGCGGCCCTGGCGGTTCGCGCCCGTCCGCTTGCGGGCAGCCTCAGTTTTGGAGTTGCCGCAAAACACCGTAGTCTCAACAGGAACTGCTCTAGGCGATAGAATTGAGATCAGGATGAAGGGGGATGTCTAGACCTCACGGTTCTCAGCCATGCCTTGAAAGGGTGCGGCTTCAGCCGCGCCGCTGCCAGTTGAAAATAGGAACGTGGGCTTCAGCCCCTCGGATGACAAGCTTTCTGTGACCAATACCCTCCAACTCGAGAACGCGATCTACTTGCACGATGAGCCCAGGCTCCTGGTCGAATGGACCCCGCGCTGGGAGGGCTTCGTCACCTCCATCCGTCCCGCGTTTGCCCGCTCCGGTCCACGCCTGGCCGGCGAAGCTCCTCACGGCATTTTTCCGTATCGGGGAATGATCGCCTCACTGTTACTGCAAGCATTCTTGCTGTTCGTCGTCATGATTCTTCCGGGAAAGATTGCCCAGCTCCGTCCCTATGCGGTGCCCAAGGTGCGTCCCTATGAAGTCATCTATTACTCCGGAGACGAGCTGCCCCGCACTGAAGATCTTGGCGGCGCCCAGGCCGGAGCCACCGGACGCGCCGGTGGTCACGAAGCGCATCACCGAACCCAAACCATTCACGTAGCTCGCGGCGGCTCGCTCGCACCCAGGGTCGTCGACGCGCCCGACCTTAAACTCCCGTCCACCGCGGGAGCGGTAGCCAACCTGCTCGCCTTCAAAGCCAAGACAGCACCCTCCAACCCCGGACCGCCTCCAGCCGAAGGCCTGCACTCTTCGCTCACTGCGCCTCGTCTTCCCGCCAACGTGATTCCTCCCGCGCCATCCAACGTCGCTCGCGATCAATCCCGCCGGGGACTCACGCTCGATGCGATCGTTCCGCCGGCTCCCAATATTTCTTCGGACAAGTCTCGAGCCGCTCCCGCGCTGAATGCGGCGGTCGTGCCTCCCGCGCCCAGCGTCCGCTCTGACCACACACTCGTCGCGCCGGCTCTCGACCCCAGCATCATCGCGCCCGCTCCAAGTGTCTCCCGGGAGCGCTCCTTGGCCACACCTTCCTTGGATCCCAACGTGATTCCGCCCGCTCCCTCAGACCTCAGCCGCGAAGTTTCGCCAACAAGAGTGCAGATGAGCAACGCCGCGGTCGTGCCTCCTCCAGTTTCAGCGCCGGAACGCGAGACGTCCCGCAATGCGAAACTTAATCTGCCGGCGCCATCCGTGGTCGCGCCGCCACCCTCCGCCGATTCCGCGCATGACCTGCGGCGGCTGGAAAGCGGCAGCGCCGTCGACCCCTCAGCCGCTATCGTCCCCCCACCCCCCACGCCGGCGGGCAACTCATCGTTCGTAAGCACCGTCATCGGCAAACTCTTCGGCACCCAGGACGTTGTACCGCCTCCGCCCGCTGTCTCCTCGGCAGGTGCTTCAGGAACCGCTCGCAACTCCACGGGCGGCCCGGGCAGTTCACTCGCCAACAACGTCGTTCCTCCTCCGCCGTCCATCGCAGGTTCCGGCCTGGCAACCGGAGGTTCGACGTCTGCTCGAGCGCGGGGCTCATCCCTCGGAGCGTCAAACGTCATCCCTCCGCCCCCATCGGTCGGAGGCTCCGGTACCGGCCCGGGGTCTCCCACCGGATCCGAAAACTCTGGCGTCCCGGGCAACGGCACGCTGCTGGCCAGCAACGTGGTTCCACCGCCTCCATCGCTCGGCTCCGGCGCGCTCTCCGGCTCCGGCAGAAAAGGCTCCGGCCTCGGCGGTCCCGGCGACTCCGGCTCAGTTCTCGCTCCTCCCGGCGGGGGTGGAAGCAATGGCGGTTCCGGCGTGGTGATCTCCTCCCAGCCCGGCTCCACGGTCGGAATGCCGGGTGGCAACAAGGGCTCGCTAGCGATGTCACCCTCCGGTGGCGACAAGCCGGGCCTCGGCGGCTCCGGCGGAGGCGCAAGCATTGGTCACGGCGACGGTCCCGGTAGCGGCCTCACCGGAGCAGGCTCCGGCGCTGGCAAGACTGGAACCGGCGTGGGATCCGACGCCAGTGCACGTGGTGGAATCTCTCCCACGCCCGGTCCCGGAGGCGCCGGCAGCGCTCCCACCGGCTCTCCCGCCGTGCCCGGTGTGGACGTTCGCGGCGGCAGCACCTACGTCGTCAATCTGCCCAGCTTCGGCGCGGACGGCAACGCCAGCGCCCCAACCGCTCCCGCACACTCTCCCGGAATGCCGAAGGACGGAGCGGCCATCACCATCGTCGCCACTTCGCGTTCCGGCGGCGCCTTTGATTTCTACGGGAAACTCCCGGGTGACAACTACACGGTTTACGTGGACACGTCGATCGGCATGGTCGTGATGCAATTTGCCGAAGTCAATCCCGTCGCGCACACTCCAGCCGGGACGGCGACCGGAGCCCTCGTCGGCCCGCGAGGCTATGCCACCGATTTGCCCGCCAACCTTCCGCACGCCCGCGTCGTGATCAAATGCACACTCGATACTTCCGGCAAGCTGCAGCATTTCCAGGTCCTGGAACCGGGCCCAGCCGACATGACCGCGAAGATCATGGCCGCCCTGCCTCGTTGGAAGTTCCGCCCCGCCATGCGCGGCACTCAGCCGGTTGAAGTCAACGCCTACCTCGGCTTCAACATCGACACCAACGACCGCTTTTAAGTTGGACATTGGTGCTAGCACGATCCGGAGGCCGGGTGCCCCATTTCTCGCGTTCTTTGCGAGAAGTGGGGATTTTCTCTCACCACATCATGGCGCCCCGACTATCACGGCAACGAACTGAGGCTGTTCACCACCGTTACTCCGGAGAGATCCACAGCGCCCCGTGATATCTAACCTTGTCATCCACAGCCCCATCATCCGATCATGCTGACGGGAGCAGTGCGCGAACGCGATTTATTCCTGTTAGTCGCAAAGCTAAATCCTATGCTGTCAAGATTTTGCCCGTAAGTTGTTGCAGCCCTAGGATTACTTCAAAAAATCGCTCTAACATGATGATTCCAATAGATCGGGGGGAGGGGGGATACCCCAGTAACGAGAAGGTAAATAGCCTCTTTCCTGAAGCTGGAAGTGAGGAGGCCCGCATCGAGCAAACACCCATGGTACTCAGCGGAAAGCATTCCCAAGCCCGAAGCCATGCCCTACTGCAGCCGCAACCTCGCCAGCAGCGCATACGCCTTGCGAAACCACGGCCGCTCACGCCGCCGCAGGTACCCCGGCATCGTCGGCTTCTTGTCGAGAATCTTCTGGGCCCACTCGCGCGCCTCGTCGACCCGGCCCTGCGACTGCAGGAAGAGCGCGTAGTTGTAGTAAGTCTCCGAACTCGTAGAAATCTTCGTAGCCTGCTGAAAGAGAGCGCTCGGCTTTTTCCGCTTGTCCAGTCTGCGCGTAGGCATGAGCCAGCAGGCCTTTGGCGCGCTGGAAGTCGTAATTAGGATCGGCAGCAACGGCGCGTTCAAGATCCGGCACAGCCGCAGCGAAATCCCCCAGCTCGATCTCGGCAATACCGCGGCGATAGAAGGGATCGGCGGAATCGGTTCGCGACGAGATTGCCTTGTCGTAGCACGCCCGCGCCCGGGCAAAGTCGCCGTCGTCAAGATAGAGCAGGCCGAGTTCTTCGTAGTTCCCGGCCGAAGGATTGTCGAGAATGGCCCGCTCCAGTTCGTGAATCCGCCGCCGGCGCGGAAAGGCCTGAAACGACCCGCGCAGCAGCCCGGCATCGGGAATCACTTCCGCGACAATGTAAATCAGCGCCCCGATCCATCCCAGAAACAGAATGATAAAAATCCAGTACGTGTCCGGCCGGCGGCGGATGAAGTGAACAATCGCCACCGCCTGCAGAATGAATCCCCACCCGCCGAGAAAGAAGAGAAGCGATCCCATGGACAGCGCAATATAGCACAGCGCAGAATACCACGGGCTTCGGCCTCAGCTTTCGGGCTTCGGCGAATGCTAGAATCACGAGTGGTGAAGCCTTTCACGCGCCCGATTCGCCTTCTGGCCTCCGACATCGACGGCACACTGCTCAATCCCCAGTTCCAGATTTCACCCGACGACCTGGCAGCCCTGCGCCGTGCCCATGATTCCGGCATCGAAGTCGTATTAGTCACCGGACGCCGCCACACCTTTGCCTTGCCCATCGCCAAGCAACTGGGTTTCGATCTCTGGCTGATCAGCTCGAACGGTGCTGTAACCCGCTCGCTGGCCGGAGAGACTTTCCATCGCGATCTGATGCCGCGCGAGACTCTGCCGCGAGTTGTGCGGCGACCATGCAAGACTTCCGCGGCAATACCGTTCTTACCTTTGACCAGGAATCCAAAGGCGCAATCGTGCTCGAGCATCTGGACGACTTGAACGCGAGCATCCGGCGCTGGCTGGAAAAGAATATGGCCTACATCGAGTTCGTGGTGCCCATCGAAAATGCGCTGGCTGAACGATCCCGTGCAGGCCATGTTTTGCGGCTCGATGGCGCGGATGAGCGAAGCCTTGCGGGCGCTCGACGCCTGCGGCATGGGTAACCACGTTACCGTCCTCCGCACCGAATATCCCAACCGGGATTTGTCCATGATCGACGTGCTGAATGCGGGCTGTTCCAAAGGCCACGCCCTCGAGCGCTGGGCGGCGCATCGGGGCTACCGCCGCGAGCAGGTCATGGCCATCGGTGACAACCACAACGATGTGGAAATGCTTGAGTTCGCCGGCCATCCGGTTATCATGGGGAATGCCTGCGAGGAGTTGCGCGGGCGCGGCTGGAGCGTAACCCTCGGCAACGATCGCTGCGGCGTAGCCGCGGCCGTCGCAGAAGTGGTCGGCTAGCTAGGATTGACCTCGCTCCTGCGCACAGTTCGGGAAGGGCAGGGCTTCAGCCGTGCCGCAATCTCAGACATGAAGAAGACAATCCAGATCGGGCAATGGGCTGCGATCATCACTCTACTCGCGGCAACAGCGCTTCCCTGCGCGGCGGCCGACACCGCCGTGCTGCGCAATGGATTCTCCATCCGTCACGAACGCCGCCACGTCATCGGGACCATCACTCGCCTCTACGTGGACACGGATGACGCGAGTTTTGTGGATGTGCCAACAGCAGAGATCGACCACTTCGAAGCCGCACCCGCCGAAGCCCCGCCTGACCCAGGAAAAACCGAGCCCGCTTCGCGCCTCCAGTCGCAATCTCCGGCACTGTCGCCGTCTCGAGCACAGTCCCAAGCTCCGGCAAAGAACGTCCAGCCTTCACTGGATCTGAACGAAGTAGTAAGAGCCGCCAGCGGAACCTACCGTCTGGACCCGGATCTGGTAAACAGCGTGATTCGCGCCGAGAGCGGCTTCAATGTGCGGGCGGTTTCGCCCAAGGGCGCGCAGGGATTGATGCAGTTGATGCCCCAGACAGCGTCGCAACTGGGTGTGCAGAATGCCTTCGACCCGCGGGCCAATGTCGAAGGCGGCACGCGCTATCTGCGCGAACTCCTCGAGCGCTATGACTTTGATCTGATCAAGGCGCTGGCCGCATACAACGCAGGTCCGCAGCGGGTGGAGCAGTATGGCGGCGTTCCTCCTTACTACGAGACCAAAGCCTACGTAGCCCGCATCGTGCGCGACTTCAACAAAAAGAAACTCGCCGCAAAGGCCGCAAACCAGCCGGCGGCTCCAAAGACTTCGGCTGGCAAGTCAGCCCGAACGCCTGTTCCGGGAAACAAAGCGCACAAACCCACCCCGCAGGCCCAGGCGAAGGCGAGCCCTGCGCCCGGCGAGCAACAGACTGCGCGATGAAACACCAGCCTTCCCACATCTTTGCAGCGCTGCTCCGTTGAACCCTGTTTGACCCTCTACTCACACTCATTTACCTTTGAAGGGCCGTTTCCGCTTCGCGTTGCGAGGGTCGCGGCGCGAGGCTTCTCCTCTTCATGGACAAAAAGCGCATTGTGGCGAGTACGGTCGTTTTCTTGATACTCGCCGCTCTGGTTTACTTTCAGTTTCGCGAATGGCGTGCGTTCGACTGGGCCAAGTTTCGCAATCTCAGCCAGCAAATCAGCTGGTTTCACGTGCTTCACGCCGTACTGTGGATCTATTTTGGATACGTGTTACGAGCCATCCGCTGGAAGATTTTTCTGCTGCCCGTTCGACCGAAGGCTTCCTATACGGGACTGATCTCCCCCACGCTGATCGGATTCACCGGCCTGGCCCTGCTTGGGCGTCCGGGTGAACTTATTCGCCCTTACCTCATTTCCAAGCGTGAGAACCTTCCATTCTCCTCCCAGATGGGAGTATGGGCGATTGAAAGACTATTCGATGTTGGCGCCTTTACCATCCTGATGGTGTTTGCCATCTTCTTTCTTCCTGGCGCGATGCAGTCCATTCCTCACCCCGAGTACTATCACAAGTTCCGCATCGGGGGCTTCCTGCTCATGGGTCTGGTGGCCGCCCTTGCCGCAGCCGCCGTGGTCGTCGGCCGTAGCGGCGAAGCCCTCGCGGCGTGGGTTGAGAAGCGCTTCGCCCATCTGGCCGCAAACCTGGGCCACCGCATTGCCGAGAAGATGCGCGAGTTCGGCCTGGGCCTGCGCATCGTCCACGGCCCCATCTCCCTGACGCTATCGATCTTGGTTTCGGTGGCGATGTGGTTTGTAATAGCCGTCGCCTATCAGGAGGTGGCGCATGCTTATGGCACAGACGCCCTCGATATCACGCGACCTCAAGTGTTGCTCTTGATGGGAGCCAGCATTTTTGGATCCATGCTGCAGTTGCCCGGCGTCGGCGGCGGCTCGCAGGTAGCGACCATCGCTGCGCTCACCAGAATCTTTGATGTCCCCGCCGAAATGGCGACCAGTTGCGCCATCCTGTTGTGGCTGGTGTGTTTTGTCGCGGTCGTTCCGTTAGGATTGGCGCTCGCCCACCACGAGAGATTATCGCTGCGGAAATTGTCCCAAGAGAGTCATCAGGCCGAAGAGGCGGAGATCGGCGGGCCGCCCGCGTAAGCCGCATTTCCTGTCTATTACGTAGGTGCGACCTGTGTGACCCGGCCTTACTCGCCTGTTACAATTTCTGTATTAATCCCAAACATTCGATTTCGCTCGACAGATTCTTTTTCGGCCAACCACAGCGCCATGAAATGTCCCTTTTGCGGCTTTGCCAACGATAAGGTAGTTGACTCGCGGGAAAGCAAGGAGGCGGAATCGATCCGCCGCCGCCGCGAGTGCCTGAAGTGCGGCAAGCGCTTCACCACCTACGAACGCATCGATGAAATCCCCTACATGGTCGTCAAAAAGGATGGCCGGCGGGAAAAGTTCGACCGCCAGAAAATCTTGAACGGCCTGCTGCGGGCCTGCGAGAAGCGGCCAGTGCCCATCAGCAGACTTGAACAAATCGTGAATGAGGCCGAGTCGTTCGTCATCGAGTCACAGGAACGCGAGCGCAAGACCAGCGAACTCGGCGAACTCATCATGAACCGCCTGCGCCGCTTCGACAAGGTGGCGTATGTGCGCTTCGCCTCGGTCTATCTGGATTTCAAGGACGTCAAAGAGTTCATGAACGAGCTGACGGATTTGGTGAAAGCTAAAGAAAAAGAAACGGGCGAAGTCCGAGGAAAGAAAAGTGGTCAGTGATCAGTGGCGAGTGGCCAGTCAAGGCGCAGCATCGACGTTCTTACTGGCCACTGGTCACTGAACACTGGCCACTGCTAGAGCAATCATGACTCATAAAGTAACTCTAATCCCCGGCGATGGCATCGGCCCCGAAGTCACTCAGGCCACGGTGCGCATTCTCGAAGCCACCGGCGTGAAGTTCGCCTGGGAGTCGTTCCAGGTTGGAGCCGGTGCCTTTGAGAAGTACGGCGAATACATCCCGAAAGAGGTAATTGAGTCGATCGAGCGCACCCACGTGGGATTGAAGGGACCAGTGACAACCCCGATCGGCGGCGGCTTTTCCAGCATCAACGTTGCCTTGCGCCAGAAATTTGAGCTCTACGCCAACTTCCGCCCCATCCGCAATCTGCCGCACATCCCCACGCGCTATCCGGATGTGGACCTGATCATCGTGCGCGAGAACACCGAAAGCCTGTACTCCGGCCTGGAGCACGAAGTGGTCCCCGGAGTGGTGGAAAGCCTGAAGATCATCACCGAAAAGGCCTCAACCCGCATCGCGAAGTTTGCCTTCGAGTACGCCCGCAAGAATCAGCGCAAGAAAATTCATGCCATCCACAAAGCCAACATCATGAAGCTGTCGGATGGCCTATTCCTGCGCTGCTGCCGCACTGTAGCCAAGCATTATCCGGAGATCACCTACGGCGAGCACATCGTAGACAACACCTGCATGCAGCTGGTTATGAATCCCTATCAGTACGACATGCTGGTGATGGAAAATTTGTACGGCGACATCATTTCAGACTTATGCGCGGCCTTCGTAGGCGGCCTGGGGTTTGTGCCCAGCGCCAACCTGGGCGACCACTGCGCGATTTTCGAGGCGGTTCACGGATCAGCGCCCGACATCGCAGGCAAGAACCTGGCGAATCCCACCGCACTGCTGCGCTCCGGGCTGCTGATGCTGCGTCATCTCGGCGAGGTCGAAGCTTCCCTGCAGATTCGCAATGCCTTGGAAAAGGTATACCGCCATCGGGAAAAGCTGACGCGGGATATCGGGGGCCAGGCGGGCACGTCGGAATTCGCGGATGCGGTGATCGAGGAAATGGATAAGGCGAAGACCGAGCCGGCAGCTCAGTAAGAACAGTTCACTATGCTTGGGGCCTCATGAGTCGATGAGGCGGAAAAGGGGCGTTATGAAACAGAGGTTAGTGGCAAGTGTGGTCATTGGTGCAGCCTGCATGTTTCTTTTCGCAGGCTCGGTAGCAGCGCAGGGCGGGGTGTTGGTGGCGGCGGAATACGGGGACCGCGCCCGCCGCGTGGATGTGACTCCGCAGGTGCGGGCATTTCTGCACGACGGCATCCTGCAGTTCGACGTCAACGACCGGAACCTGGGTGTGGATCCGGCGCGAAATCATGTCAAAGAGCTTTTCATCCGCATTCGGCACTGGGACGGCGCCGTGGAAGAGTTTCGCTTCCAGGAATATGCGCATGTGAGTCTGGCTCTCGATCCTGACCGAGGATACGAATGGCACGATCGCGAACTTCACATTATGCGCGCCTTCTATGGCGGTGCCGGGCATTTCGTCGATGTGACGGATACGTTGCGCAGCTATCAACATGGCGGCCAGGTCTTTGCAGTGGTGGATAACCGCAGCATGGGCGGCGATCCCGATCCCGAGGTACACAAGGTGCTGCGTGTTCTCTATTTCGTCGCCGGGGAGCGGCATCAGATCGTGGTTCCGGAGCACGCCGAGTTGCGGTTGCCGTAGGATGGCGCCGGCAGACTCGCCTTTGGGTGCGTCTTATTTGGCGTGTCGTCTATTTCCGCCATTGACTCTCGCTGCAGATGGGAGTAAATTCGCCGGTTCTGGGGAATCTTAGGGGATGGCGAAGACAACGCGCCGTGTGGGGGTAGTTCTGTTTCAGCTGGGCGGTCCTGACACGCTGGCTGCGATCGAGCCTTTCCTTTATAACCTCTTCTGCGATCCCGACATTATTGACTTCCCCTTTGCCCGCATCGGGCGCAAGCCTCTGGCCAAGCTGATCTCGACCGCGCGCGCCAGTAAGGTGCAGCATCACTACGCAACCATTGGCGGAGGCTCACCCATCCGGCGCTTCACCGAGCGCCAGGCGCGGGCGCTCGAAGCCGAACTCACCGATCAGGGCATGAATGTGCGCTGCTTTGTGGCCATGCGCTACTGGCATCCCTTTACCAGCGAGGCGATCGCACAACTCCAGGCGGCGCAGTGCGACGAGGTGGTCTTGCTGCCCCTGTATCCTCAATATTCCTCGACCACCACGGGCAGCAGCCTGAACGAGTGGCGGCGCCTTTACCGCGCCGGTGTTTCCGTACACAACGTCGGTCCCTTCTACGAGCATCCCTTATATTTAGACGCCGTGATCGAGAAAATTGAAGAGGCTCTGGCGCGGTTTCCAGTGCCGGAACGCGCCGAGATTGTTTTCAGCGCGCACAGCATCCCCATGTCGATCGTCGCAAAGGGTGATCCCTATCAGCGCCACATTGAGGAAACGGTGCGCCTTCTGATGGAGCGCGGCGGCTGGCCCAATCATCACCGTCTCTGCTACCAGAGCAAGGTGGGAGCGAGCAAATGGCTGCAGCCTTCGCTGCACCGGACACTGCATGACTTGGCGGCCGAGCGGGCGCAGGAAGTTTGCATCGTGCCGGTAGCATTCGTTTCCGATCACGTGGAAACGCTGGGTGAGATCGATCACGAAGCCCGGGAGAAAGCGCGGCGGCTCGGCATCCAGCAGTTCGAGATGAGCGCCGGCCTGAACGATTCTCCAAAGTTCATTTCCGCCTTGGGGCAGTTGGTGCTGCAGGCCTTGGGCGAAGCGGTCGATTCCTCTATTCCGGTGTACGGAAGGGACAGGCAAGTCGTGCCGACGTTGGTAGCGGCCGACTAGGTTTTGAAAGGCCGTAGGATCTGAAAGGGCGCGGCTTTCGGCCGCGCCGTTAGGGCTAACAGAGACGCGGACTTTAGCCCTGGGGGACTGGCAGTTCCCTCATTGAGAATAGTTTCGAGTCGCAGGTAAGAACAGGAGGAAGACTCATGCCAGAGCCGGAGGGCGGCAAGCTCACCCCGAATCCAGAGCCAGCAACGCCTGCCGCAATGGATGCCACAAAATACGTGGGCACGCCGGCGGTCGGAACCTCGAAAGCGGCAGCGTCTGCTGGACTGTCTTCGACCGGTCCCTCGAACACCGAGATCGACCGCCGCCGGCGCCGCCTGGTGTGGGTCGCGGTCACCGCCTTCCTCACCGCCTGGTTCCTCGCCTTTTTCCGCTTCTTTCTCCCCCGCACTCTTTTCGAACCCAACACCGTTTTTAAGATTGGCTACCCCTCGGAGTTCGCCCTCGGCGTCGACACCAAGTTTCAGC
This sequence comes from uncultured Acidobacteriaceae bacterium, assembly GCA_963770235.1. Taxonomy (GTDB): domain Bacteria; phylum Acidobacteriota; class Terriglobia; order Terriglobales; family Acidobacteriaceae; genus Sulfotelmatobacter. The sequence goes on from CAVYOW010000001.1 coordinate 612,509, forward strand.
AGAAGTACCGCATCTGGGTCGATCGCACCCCTGACCGCGTGTTCGTGATCTATGCGCGTTGCACTCACCTGGGCTGCACTCCGGACTGGAAGCCGAGCGAGAACAAGTTCAAGTGTCCGTGCCACGGCAGCGGCTATGACAGCGAAGGCATCAACTTCGAAGGCCCGGCCCCGCGGCCCATGGACCGCGCCCACGTCGAATTGGCGCCAGACGGGCAGATCATCGTCGATACCTCGCGCCTCTACCAGTGGCCCAAGGGGCAGCCGAGCAAATTCAACGATCCGGGAGCATTCTTAACCGGAGTGTAAGTGTGGAGCGGGCGCCCTCGCCCGCTTGCAGTAGGCACCACGAAGAATCAGGATTCATCTATGGCTGACGAAAATAACGGCAAAAACGGCAAAGTAGGCCTGGTCGACCGCGTCAAAGACGACATACAGGCAATGAAGGTCGACATCCCCGCCAAGGCTAAAGAGCAGATGGAAGGCCTGAAAGATCCGACCAAGACCCAGGTCTACACATCCATCTTCCGCCACAAGCACGACGACACCCCGCGCAACCGGGCTCTGGGTGTGCTTTCGAACGTCTTCCTGCATCTGCATCCCGCCAAGATCAATCGCGATGCAGTGCGTTACAGCTACACCTGGGGCATGGGTGGGATCACGTTTTTTCTCTTCATCATCCTCACCTACACCGGCGTGCTGCTGATGTTCTACTACCACCCCAGCAAGGTGCAGGCGTTCCGCGACGTGCTCTATCTGGAGCACGACGTACCCTTCGGAAAGATTCTCCGCAACATGCATCGCTGGGCCGCTCACCTGATGGTGATCGGCGTGTGGCTGCACATGTTCCGCGTATTTCTGACCGGCTCGTACAAGAAGCCACGCGAATTCAACTGGAACATCGGCGTGCTGCTGCTGGTATTTACTTTGCTGCTCTCCTTTACGGGATATCTACTGCCCGACGACCAACTCGGATTCTGGGCCGTAACCGTAGGTACCAACATGGCGCGAGCTACGCCGCTGCTCGGCCACGAAGGCCCGTTCGGTTCGATGCTCGGCATGACGCCGTACAACGATGTCCGCTTCGGCCTGCTCGGCGGTTCGATCGTGGACGCAAATGCACTGCTGCGGTCCTACATCTGGCACTGCATCGGCATTCCAATCGTCGCCTCGATCCTGATGATCGTGCATTTCTGGCGAGTGCGGAAAGACGGCGGAATCTCGGGCCCAGCACCGGTAATGTTGGCAGAAGAAGCCGACAAGACACGAAGAGGGCCAAAGGCCGCGGGCGAGTAAGAGAGGTTCAATGTGGGGACAGCCGCCCTCGGCTGTCCATCGGGCGCAGCTCGATCGGTGTTCGCATCCGCCACAACAACTGCCGGGCTCTGCCCGGCGGACGGCCGAGGGCGGCCGTCCCACAAAGTTCTTGGAGAACTTATGGACTGGCGACAACTTTGGGAAATCTGCTCCGCTCCAGACAACGTCCCGATCGTAGGCCTGATTCCCCTGCTCGGTTTCTACATTTATCTGGCATTTAGGCAAGCCCACGCCAACGACCAGCTGATCGCGCAACTGGAAGGCGACGCCGCTCTCGCCAAAACCCATCACCGCAAGACCTGGCCTTTCAAGCCGGGCTGGCAAAAAGAAGTTCACGTCTGGCCGTTCCTGCTCCGCATCGAGTTTCTCGCCGCTATCATCGTCACCATCATTCTGATGGTCTGGTCGATCACGCTCAACGCCCCGCTTGAAGAGCCGGCCAATCCCAACCTCACCATGAACCCGGCGAAGGCCCCATGGTATTTCCTCGGACTGCAGGAGATGCTCGTCTATTTCGATCCCTGGATCGCCGGCGTGGTCATGCCGACGATGATCATCGTCGGCCTGATGGTGATCCCTTACATCGACACCAACCCTCTGGGCAGCGGCTACTACACCTGGAAGCAGCGCAAGTTTTCCATTGGCACCTTTTTGTTCGGCTTCATCATTCTGTGGGTCGCGATGATCATCATCGGAACCTTCATACGTGGTCCCGGCTGGCAGTGGTTCTGGCCGGGCCAGACCTGGGACCACAACCGCCTCATCTATGAGGTTAACCGCGACCTGCCCGATATTTTCGGGATCACTTCGAACATGGCGAAGGCTCTTTTCGGCGCGGTCGTAGTCGGCGGCTACTACCTGCTCGGAGGCTTTCTCGTGTATTCGCTCTTCCGGCGATACATGGCGAAAGACTTCAAGCGCATGAGCCTGCTGCAATTTTCCATCACCCAGTTTCTTTTGCTCACCATGGTGGCTTTGCCCCTGAAGATGGGGCTCCGCCTTCTGTGGCACATCAAGTATGTGTGGATTACGCCCTGGTTCAATATTTAGTTTGTCATCCTGAGCGTAGCAGGTGCGTCGCGAAGCGAAGCACCTGCGCAGTCGAAGGATCCCTATAACCGTAGCGAGTGCCGGGAGTAGAGATTCCTCGCTTCGCTCGGAATGACAAGGCTGTCGGAACGACAAGCACTTTCGGAATGACCAACACTTCTGGAGGAAGCGGTGCCTGAACAACCCAACCCCGAGCAGGACCCGATCACAACTAAGTCGTATGCCGCCTATTACCTGGTCGCGATGGTGATTCTGATGGCAACGTTGTTCTGGGCCCTGTGGGACGAGGCCTGGACCCAGCGGCCCTGGAAGGCCTTCCAGGAGCACTGGAAAGACCGCTATCCCGCTTTTCTGAACACCGCGCGATCAAAGTCGGCCACGTCGGAAACGGAAGTCGAAAAGAACCCGGATTACCTCGCCCTCAAGCAAGCCTACGAAAAAACTTATCAGGATTCGAAAGCTCAAGCCGAAGAAGCGCGCAAGAAACTCGACGACGCCAGCGCCCGCCTGCTCGCTGTGCAAAGCGTATTCACCGACCGCCGTGCCTACGTCAATGCTCTGACTTACGAGCTCGAAACCAGCACCGGCGAATCGGCAAAGGCCAGCAAGCGCAAAGAGATCGACGAATACAAGAAAGAGCAGGCAAGCGTCGAATTCCCGGACGGCAGTAAAGAGAAATATACCTTCCCTCAACTCGAAGACAAATACAACGAGATCCGCGACGAGCGCACCAAACGAAGCCTCGAACTCGGCGAGGTGCTGAAACCGGTTACGGCCGCGAAGGCGAAGCTGGATGAATACATCTCCGATCACATGGTCGACCTCACGCCCCAGCAAATCGACGGCTTGAAAAGGCGGGCAACCGAATGGGTTCCCGCGATCGTGCAGATCAACGTGGCCGAGGCCAACATCGTCGACCGCTGCGAATCCTGCCACATGAACGCCCGAGAGCCGCTGAAAATCACTGCAGTCTCGATGACCGCGAAAGACGAAAAGAAGCCGGATGAATACGCCGACGCGTTCCTAAGCCATACTCAGCCCGAGTTGTTGCAGATTCATGATCCCGAGAAATTCGGCTGCTCACCCTGCCATCAGGGCAACGGCCGCGCCACCACCAGCGTCGAGAAAGCGCACGGCAACTACGAGCACTGGCTCTGGCCGCTCTTCCCCAAGGAAAACGCTCAAGCCGGTTGCCAGAATTGCCATGCCGCCGACATGGTTCTCGCCAGCGGAGACGTGCAGTGGCAAACCATCAACAACGGCAAAGACCTCTTCCGCCAGCGCGGTTGCATGGGCTGCCATCGCTATGAGGGATACGACAAAGAGCCCGAAGACCTGAACGCGATCGGCCAGCAGATCAAGCAGATCGAGAACCAGAAGATAGACAATCTCAAGCAAACCGCCTACCTCATGAAGCAGGCAGATGCGGCCGAATCGAACGACGAAGCAAACAAGCTGAATACCCAGGCCGTTGACCTGAGAGTCGCAAACAGTAAGCTCGACGGCCGTTTGCAGCAGCTCGATTACCAGTCGCACAGCCTGATGCAGGACCAGAAGAAGGTCGGCCCGAACCTGAAAGATATTCGCCTCAAGCTGAACAAGAATTGGATTCCGGTGTGGCTCAAGAAGCCTTCGGACTTCCGCCCCACCACCAAGATGCCGAACTTCCGCCTGAACGATCATCAGATCCAGGCAATCTCAGCCTACATCTGGCAATCGGGATTCACTGACCCGCTTCCCAAACACAAGCCAGGAAATGCCGCGCACGGCAAAGAATTATTCGAGACCCGCGGATGCCTCGCCTGCCACTCGATTGGTGAAGGCGACCGGGTCCAGGGCGGCACTTTCGCCGCGAATCTGACCCGCGTCGGCGAAAAAGCAAACTACGATTACCTGGTTCGCTGGATTCACAACGCCCGCCAGCGCACTCGCCCCTACTGCCCGTACGAAAAGAAAGACATCGGGCCCGAAGACTACGCCAAGAAGGGTCTTCCATACGAGTTCGACCTCGACCACAGCCGCTGTCCCAACGATGGCCACGAACTGCAAGTGCAGAACATGACGGTGATGCCGAGCCTCCGCCTATCTCCAGAGGATGCCGAAGACATCGCCACGTATCTGATGACGCAGAAAAAGCAGGAGCCATCCTCGTACGCCGACGCCTCGTTCATGGACGATCCGAACCTGAAGGCCGAGGGCAAGAAGTGGGTCCGCCATTTCGGCTGCTCCGGCTGCCACGAAATCGCCGGCTTCGAGGACGAGGGACGCATCGGTACCGAGCTCACCTACGAAGGCAGTAAACCGATCGAGCGCCTCGACTTCGCCCTGTTCACCGAAACAGCCCAACGCGGCGGCAAAGATGCCGAGCCCATCAAAGACAAAGACGATCTCGCGCGCCTGCCCGACGGCCCTGCCACGGAACCCTGGTACGACCACAAAGGATTCTTCGAACACAAACTGGCCGAGCCCAACGTTTATGACCAGGGCATGGTCAAAGGCGAAACCGAAGCCCTCCGCATGCCCAACCTGCACCTCACCAAAGACCAGGTGCTCGATCTCACAACTTTCCTGATGGGAAGCGAGGAGACTTCCCTGCCCGCGAGTTATCAATACAAACCCGGAGACGCGCGGCACGACATTCAGGAAGGTTGGTGGATCATCAAGAAGTACAACTGCATGGGCTGCCACCAGTTCATCCCCGGCCAGCAAACCATTCTGATGGGAATGAAGCAGTATCAGGACATCCAGGAGCAGTTGCCGCCAAAGCTCTTGACCGAAGGTGCGCGCGTCGATCCTGAGTGGATGCGAAAATTCCTGGCGAATCCTGCGCTGAGCGCAACTGACTCCAACCGCAATGGCGTTCGCCCTTATTTGAAAGTTCGCATGCCCACGTTCTCGTTCTCCGACAACGAACTGCGGAAGCTGGTGCGCTTTTTCCAGGCCCTGTCGCAGCAGCCCATGCCCTACATTCCCGAGGAGGTGCCAGTCCTCACAACCAAGGAAACAGACATGGCGCGCAGCCTTTTCTCCAGCACCGCGGCTCCGTGCTTGAAGTGTCACGCCACGGGCGATCCCACGCACGACAAGATCGCCACCGCGCCCAACTTCCTGCTGGCAAAAGAACGCCTGAAGCCGGATTGGGTCGAGCGCTGGATTACCGACCCGCAGGCCGTGAGCCCCGGAACCTCAATGCCGTCGGGCCTCTTCAAGCAGCAGAATAACCAGTGGGTGTTCGCCGGACCGACGCCGCCATCGTTCCAGGGCTACGCCGGAGATCATCGCAAACTGTTGACGGACTACATCTTCCTGTTAACACCGGAAGAACAGCGGAGAGTAGCCGCGTCCATGCCGCATGCCAAAGCTGCAGTACAGCGAAAGAGCGAACGCAAACAAGCGGTTGTGCAATCGCATCCAGCGGCGAGCGGCGGTTCGCGGTAAAATGGCGGTTACGCAAAACTCGATGTGCGATTACGTTTTGAAAGGGCGCGGCTTCCAGCCACGCCGCAAGAGTCCACAAAATCAACCGCGGCTTTAGCCGCCGAGGGCGTCCGTAAGCCCATAAATACCAATCACTACAGAAAGAAGGACATCATGAATAAGAAAACGAGCTTGAGGATGCTGTCAGTTAGCGTGCTGGCATTGTGCGCCTTGCTGCTGATCGCAGCTTGCTCCAAGAAAGAAGAACAGCCGGCCAACACCATGTCATCCGGGCAACCGGCAATGGCCCCCGCTGCAACGCCCATTGATCCTGCGACCGTGGCCACGGTGAACGGCACCGTCAAGTTCGATGGCGCCGCGCCGAAGGCCGGAAAGATCGACATGAGCCAGGATCCCGCCTGCAAAGGCATGAACGAAGCCGAGAACGTGGTAGTAGCCAATGGCGATCTCGCCAACGTCTTCGTCTACGTAAAAGATGGTCTCGGCAGCCGCACCTTCGACGTCCCCAAAGACGCGGTCGTCCTCGACCAGAGCGGCTGCAAGTATCATCCCCACGTCCTGGGAGTGATGGCAGGGCAGACGGTCGAGATCAAGAATGACGATCAGACCACGCATAACATCCATCCCACGCCAAAAGACAACCGCGAATGGAACGAATCGCAGCCCCCGTCCTCCGCTCCCCTCGAAAAGAACTTCGCCCGCGAAGAAGTCATGCTTCCCGTGAAGTGCAACCAGCACCCCTGGATGAAGATGTACATCAACGTCGTGAAGAGCCCGTTCTACGCGGTCACCGACAAGTCCGGGAAGTATGAAATCAAGGGACTGCCCCCGGGCGACTACACGATCGCCTTCGTGCATGAAAAGCTAGGCGAGCAAGACCAAAAGGTGACGGTCGGCCCCAAAGACACCAAGACCGTAGATCAGAGCTTCAAAGCCGGCGGCGAGTAGACGTTCGTGAATAAGTGGGCTCGCGAAGGGCACGGCCTTAGGCCGTGCCTTCCGATCCGTCTCGCCACTGTGCGTTAGCCGTGACCCAGGGGGAAACAATCTGAAAGCCATCCCGTCAACTTATAACCCGGCGCATCATGCTTTTGCCATGTTCACGGCCTGCGCCACGCTGGTCGTGATCACGGCAGGGGCCTTGGTCACCAGCAACGACGCCGGCCTATCGGTCCCAGACTGGCCAACCTCCTTCGGCTACCTGGTAAAGGTGCCGCATTTCGTCGGCGGAGTCCGTTATGAGTGGAGCCACCGCATGGTGGCCGGCACGCTGGTATCGCTCACCCTTGCAATCGCCATCTGGACTCTGTTGGTCGAAAAGCGGCGCTGGATGCGCTGGCTGGCCCTAGGTGCCTTCTGCACGGTCATCGCGCAAGCCACTCTGGGCGGCCTTACAGTCTTATTCTTCCAGCCCCCGTGGCTTTCCACCGCCCACGCGACGGTAGCGCAAACGTTTTTCTGCATCGCGGTAGCCATCGCGCTCTTCACCGGACGCAAGTGGGTCGAAGATCAGCCCCGCGTGGAGTTCGACTCCCACCATCCCAGCCTGTTCACGCTCTGCTTGCTCTCCATCGTCGCGCTCTACGTACAGCTCATCCTCGGCGGCATGTTTCGCCACCACGGAATGAGCTGGTGGCCGCACGTGGCCAACGCGGCGATTGTTTCGTTCGTGCTGGCTTGGACCGCGATCCGCGCGATCTCGGTGTATTCGAATGTTGATGCAGTACGCCGTCCGGCAATCGTCATGCTCTCACTTCTAATCGCGCAGCTCTGCCTGGGCTTCGCAGCATTCCTCACGCGCGTAGCCTGGGGACAAGGCGCAGTCCAACCGGAGCTTCCCATGGTTGCATCCACGGTAGCGCACGTAGCAGTCGGCGCGCTGCTCCTGGCAACTACGGTAGTCCTTGCGATTCAAGTGTGGCGCAACGTCCCGGTCGCCTTGGCGGAGCGCGTCCCGCAAGAGCAGCGAGACGTTTCCGCCGCATGAGCGGCGGCCACCGCCCGGCAACTGTCATCCTGAGCCAAGCGCTTTTTGCTTGGCGAAGGATCTCAGCGACCACTGCGCTTTCTCGTGATGCCGGACCCAATCTCGTCGTAAACTGATACTGAACTCAGGAACCCCTTTGGTCTCAAACGTTGCCGCATTCGCCGACGCCGCTCCGGAAGTAGCTCCTGCTTCCGCTACATCCGTCATTTCGGTCGAGCACCTGGTGCATCGCTATGGCGACCGTTCTGCTTTAAACGACGTTTCGTTCGACGTGCGCCCCGCGGAGTTGTTCGGCCTCCTCGGCCCCAACGGCAGCGGCAAGACCACCCTCTTCCGGATTCTTTCCACCCTAATGCTCCCAACCGGCGGTCGCGCCACCATCATGGGCTGCGACGCCGCGCGGGAACCGGCGCGCTTGCGCCGCCAAATCGGCGTGGTCTTTCAAGCCCAGAGCATCGACCTCAAACTCACCGCCTACGAAAATCTCTGGCATCAGGGACATCTTTACGGTCTGCGCGGCGCAGCTCTAAAGAAGCGGATTCAAGAAATCCTCTCCCGCGTCGGCCTCGCCGATCGCGCCAAAGAGCTGGTCGAAACCTTCTCCGGCGGCATGCAGCGCCGTATCGAGTTAGCCAAGGGATTGTTGCATCATCCCGGAGTGCTGCTGCTCGACGAACCCACCACCGGCCTCGATCCCGGCGCCCGCCGCGATCTCTGGCAATACTTGCAGATGCTGCGCGACGAAGAGCGCGTTTCCGTGCTCGTCACCACGCATCTCATGGAAGAAGCCGAGCGCTGTGACCGCCTCGCCATCATGAATGAAGGCAACCTGGTTGCGCTGGGCACGCCCGCGGAGTTGAAAAGCGAAATCGGCGGTGACGTGATCCTGCTCGATGCCGCCCATGATGCAGCCGTGCTGGCCGAACGCATCCGCGCGCGTTTTCACGTCGAAACGACCGTTCTCGAAAATCAAGTGCGCATGGAACGCGAAGGCGCCCACCGCTTTGTCACCGAAGTAGTCGAGGCCTTCCCCGGAGAAATCGAGGCGCTCTCGGTCAGCAAACCGGCTCTGGAAGACGTTTTCATCCGCCGCACCGGACACAAGTTTTGGAGCGAAGACAACAATAGAACTGAAGACGAGCAGCCCAGTTCAAAAGATCACAGGAGGTAACAGACTTTCTATGATGCTTATTATCTCTCTCGTGCTTGCTATACTCCCCCTGCTGGGAATCGTATGGACGCTGACGAACGGCCTGATCACCACCGTAGACGGCCTGTTCATAACCCTGATCTTGCTGACCCTTTCAGCAGTCTTTCTGCTGAACGCATACTGGGAAATGCGCGACCAGGGGCTGGTCGGCAAGAAGAAAGCGGCGGCTCCGGCGACCAAATCTCCAGCACCGAAAGCGAGTTAACTTTAGTGGCCACTCAAACCGCCGCCTTACCAGGATCCATTGCGCCGGCTTCAGCCGGCGTGTGGCTGCCCGCCTTCACTCTGTGGTGGCGCGAAATCGTGCGCTTCTACCGCCAGAAGACGCGAGTCGTCGGCGTGCTCGCCTCGCCGCTGGTGTTCTGGATCGTAATCGGCTCGGGATTCGGCACCTCGTTCCGTTCCGGCGGCGGCCAGGGACAGCAGAACTATCTCGACTATTTCTACCCCGGCGCCCTGATCATGATCGTCCTCTTCACCTCGATCTTCGCCATGATGTCGCTGATTGAAGATCGCAAAGAAGGCTTCCTGCTCTCCGTCATGGTCGCCCCAGTGCCGCGCTCCGCCATCGTGCTGGGCAAGGTCCTGGGTGGGACAACCCTCGCAGCAATCCAAGGAATGATCTTCCTCATCTTCGCGCCCTTCGCAGGCATCCATCTCAATCTTCTACAACTTCTGCTGGTGAGCGTCGTAGTCTTCCTGGTTTCGTTTGCGCTGACCGCGCTGGGCTTCGCCATCGCCTGGCCCATGGACTCAACCCAAGCCTTCCATGGCATCATCAATCTGTTTCTGATTCCGTTGTGGCTCCTCTCAGGCGCGCTGTTTCCCATATCCCGTGCCTCGGGCTGGATTCGCGTCCTCATGTATCTGAACCCGCTCACCTACGGAGTCGAGGCCCTGCGCGCCCTGCTCTATCCCGGGATGGAAACCCCGTTCCCTCTGCCGTCCTCTATCGCGACGTTGCTTCTGTTTTCTCTCGTAATGTTCTCGCTCGCTTTCCTGATGGCCAACCGCCGCACCACGAGGCCGGCCGCCTGATCGACAAAAACTGATCGACAAAATTATGATCGCTGAACAATACGCCTACTTCCCCGCCCTGATCGCCGGTCTGAACGGAGTCAGCGCAATCTTTCTGGCAGTCGGCCGCTACATGATCGCCCGCGGCCGCATGGCTGCGCACCGCGCCTGCATGATCGCCGCCGTAGTCGCCTCAGCGCTGTTTCTGGCGTGCTACGTTTATTTTCATGTGCACGTGGGCAACATTCGTTTTCTCGGCCAGGGCGTCTGGCGGACGGTATACTTCGCCATCCTGATTCCCCATGTAACGTTAGCCATAGTGATCGTCCCCATGGTAATCATCACGCTGGTCCGCGGCCTCCGCGCCCGCTACGATCGCCATCGAGCCATCGCACGCTGGACCTGGCCACTATGGATGTACGTAAGCGTAACCGGCGTAATCGTATACTTCATGCTCTACCAATGGTTCCCCCACAGTTAAGGTCACCGTGGAGGCGCATAGAAAAACGAACAAGAAAGCGCTAAAGATTTACCCTGTGTCCCCGTGCCCTCTGTGTTAAGGATTTTGACCTTATGTCAACAGTGAGATTGAAAATTGACGTCTCCGGCACAGTAGCCGACGAAGCCTGGCGCGAGATCAAGCAATTCGATCAGATCCAAAGCGCCCACTTCGGCCCCCAATTCGGCAGCGGCGGACTTTCCGCAAGCCCTGTGGCCAAGGCCGCGGGGCCGCCGAGCGAAGGGCGGACCCCCTACCCCAAAGGCGCCTGGATCGGAGCCGAAATCCGCCTCCAGACCCCGCTCCTGGCCCAGTACGCCGTGTCGCATTACCTGGAGCAGGAGCGCGTACTAGACGCCGATGTCGTAGAGTAGTTCCTGGTAGTGATTTTCTCCGTGACTCAGTGACTCCGTGGTAGGTGTTGCCCTTATGTCTGCCAATCCAATTCCAGCGCCCGGCGAGGACGCCCCACCCCGAAGGCCCGGCATGTCCCGCACCCAGAAGCTCCTCTTCTTCGTCACGGCCTGGCTCATCTGCCTCATGCCGTTCCTGTTCTGGTGGAACACCTGGTTCGGCCGCAAGCTCTCCGACCCGCAACTAACCGAATACCTGCACGACTCGAAAAAGCCGCGCCACATTCAGCAGGCGTTAGTCCAGGTAGGCGAGCGCATCACGCGCCACGATCCAACGGCGAAACAATGGTACCCAGACCTGGTGAACCTGGCCGCCGATCCGGTCGAAGAAGTCCGCAACACCGACGCCTGGGTCATGGGCCAGGACACATCCGGCGCGGTATTCCACGAAACTCTGCTGAAAATGCTCGCAGACCAATCACAGATGGTCCGCGGCAACGCCGCGCTGTCGCTTGTGCGCTTCGGAGACGCCACAGGCCGCCCGCAAATTCTAGCCCTGCTGCAGCCCGCCCACATTGCATCTCCCGAATCCGGCCGCATAGTCGACACAGACCGCCCCGGCACCGCCATCCACCAGGGCGGCCTGATAGCAAAGCTGGAATTCGGGAACAAACAGATTGCAGAAATCCGGTCCCCCATCCCCGGCCGCATTCGCTCCGTAACCGGAACCGGAGCGAATGTGGCAGCCGGAGCGGAGATAGCGGTAGTCGATCCCGCAACCGACCAGGTCTGGGAAGCCCTCCGCGCCCTCTATCTCATCGGTCAGCCCGACGACCTCCCAGCCATTCGCCCCTACGAGCGCGACCTCCCGGATATTTCCAACGACGTCCGCCAGCAAGCCTCGGAAACCGAGCAGGCAATACGCAAAAGATCCGGCTCCTAAACACCGGTTACTGGGACCTGCCGTTTCTTCAACAGCCGCGATGGACCTTTACTCCGCCGCTTCCATCACCACTCTCTCCACATCCTTCCAAGCCCCGGCCCGCGGATCGACCACCTCAAAATGCCCCGCCCCCGCGATCTCCACCAGCCGCGCGTCTTCTTTAGCCTTCTGCTTGACGCCAACGTAATCGCGACTGAAAGCCGGGGGTACCACATCATCCACCGCGCCATGCACCAGCCACTGCCGCGCTCCAATCGCGAGCTTCATCGGATCTGCTTCCCGATAATGATCAGCAACTTCCGCCGGCGTCCCGCCCAGAAACTCCACCACCGCATCGTTACTTAAATGCAGCGCGTATGCCCGCTGCAAATCCACCACGCCGGCCAGCGATATCGCCGCCTTCACGCCATTCTCATGCGCCGCCAGACAAAGCCCAAGCTGGCCTCCAGCCGAGTGCCCGATCACCACCATCCGCCGCGCGTCGAACCCATACTTATTCCCATTCTGCATAAGAAACTGAAAAGCCGCCCGCACATCCGCAAACGTCCCCGGCCATCCTCCGCCCGAATTCCCCACCCGCCGGTACTCCAGATTCGCAGTCGCCAATCCCTTCGCCGTCAACGCCGCGCACAAGTGACCCATATACCCCAAATCGTACTTCGCCCGCCAGTACCCGCCGTGAACACAGATGACGAGCCCGTGCGGCCTTTTACCCGAAGGCAACCGTAGATCCAAAAACTGATTGCCATCCCCGCCATAAGCCGCCCGAGCATCCGCCCGAGGCGGAGCCAGACTCAAAATGTCCTCGGACGAAGTCATGTTCACCAGGTACTAGGCACTAGGTACTACCTACTCGTATCTCAAAGCCTCAATCGGATCCAGCTTAGCCGCCCGCATGGCCGGAACCATCCCGCTCACCACTCCCACCACCGCCAATATCCCCGTAGCCACCACCAGAATCATCGGCGACAAAATCAGCCGGATGTCTCCCGCCTCCGCATGCTTCGCCATCGCGCTATAAAACGTAAGCCGCCCCACCGACACCGACACCACGTACGACAACAAAATCCCCAGCAACCCTCCCACCGCCGTAATCACCAGCGCCTCCGCCAGAAACTGGAACAAAATGTCCCGCCGCCGCGCTCCCAGCGCCTTCTCCACTCCAATCTCCCGCGTCCGCTGCGTCACCGTCACCAGCATCATGTTCATCAGGCCCACGCCGCCAATCCCCAATGTCAGCGCCCCGATAAACCCCAGCAGAACTTTCAGAGCCAGCGAAATAATCCCGAACTGCGACAGCTGCTTCTGCGCATCGAACACAAAAATAGCCCGCTTATCGTCGCTTTTGAAGTCGTGTGCCGCCCCCAGCGTGTCGCGAATTGTTTGATCCAGCCGGTCGTGATTCAACCCCTGCGAATCCATCCAGATTCCATCCAGATAGTGATTGTCCTTCAGCACATTCATCGAGTTATACGGAATGTAGATCGTCCGGTTATCGTCGTCGTCGCCCTCTTGCATCCGCGGCTTCACCACTCCCAACACCTGGAACTCCACACCATTCACCCGGATCTCTTCCCCCACCGCCGGCATCCCCGAAAACAGTTTGTCCTTGGCTTCGGACCCAATCACCGCCAGCAACCGGTGCCGCTCGTTGTCCTCATCGTTGAGGAACCGTCCCTCCTCCATGTCCAGATTCCAGATCTCCTCGATCGCCGCGTCCATGCCCTCCACCGGCAAGGTGAATGTCCGGTTTCCGTTCTGCACTGACGAATCCTTCTGCGACATCCGCACCACGTGTTTGCAAAGCGGCACATTGTTGCGCAGCAGTTCAATGTCGGCATCGGTGAAGCGCACCTGCACTCCAGCTTTGTTCCCTCCCGCCTGCTGCGAAGTCCGCCCGGGAAATATCCCCACCGCAGTAGCCCCAAAACTCTCAAAAATATTAGTAATCGCCTGCGCGAATCCGTTCCCATAAGCCAGCAGCAACACCACAGTAGCAATCCCCCAAGCCATCCCCGCCATGGTGAGCGTAGTCTTGCGCAGATCATGCCGCATAGCCGCAAACGCCTGTCCCAACAAATCCCGATGCATAGTTTGTCTGATGTACCGCGTGATCCCCTGTGGTAAAGCTTTTGTCTCTACCAGCGTGCATCCGCGTGAAGGAAGGTTCCTTCACTGGCCACCGATCACTGCCCACTGGCCACTGCCCCTACTCCTTCCGCAGCGCCTCCACCGGCTGCAGCATCGCCGCCCGCCGCGCCGGATACAATCCTGCCACCACCCCCGCAACCGCCAGCGAAACCACCGCCAGCGCCGCCGTTGACGCCACCAGCTTCGGCGGATCGAATCCATCCCCCAGATTCACTCCCGACAGCAGCGCCATCAGCCCCGCGGCTCCCGCAATTCCAACCACCCCGCTCAGCAGCGTCAAAAACGCGCCCTCCACAAAAAACTGGAACATGATGCTGGCGTTCGTCGCGCCCAGCGCCTTCCGCAGTCCAATCTCCTGCGTCCGGTCCGCCACCGCCACCAGCATAATGTTGATGATCCCGATCGCTCCCAGCCCCAGCGTCACCAGCCCAACGCTCCCCAGGAACTCATTCATCGCGTCGAAAATCTTTCCCACCTGGTCCACCGTGTTCACCGTGTCCCACTCGTCGAATGAATCCGGATTGCTCGCATCGAACCCATGGTTCCGCGCAATAATCCTGTGTACTTCCTGCTGCGCGGCTTCATGCAGCGCCCGCGTCTTCGGCTGGTATTCGATAAGGCTGATCACGTCCGGCGCTTCCCCCACGTTCGTCAGCCGAAAATACTCCCGCATCGTGCTGAACGGCATGAAGCATTTCAGGTTCTGCGTGTTGTTATCGCCGTGTCCAATCCGCTGTAGCGTTCCGATCACCTCAAACTCCACCCCGTTCAGCAGAATCTTGCTCCCCACCGCCGGCCGCCCCAGAAACAATGTCCGTTGCGTCTCATCTCCCAGCACAATCACCGCCCGCTTCTGCGCAATATCCATCTCATTCAGCCAGCGCCCTTCCTTGATCGGCAGGTAACGGATCCGGTTGAACATCGCCGGCACTCCCATAAGGTCTCCGCTGGACTGGAAGAAATCGCTCACCGCACGAATATCGTTGCGTCGGATCACCGGCGCCACCGCTCCCACGCTCCCGCCTTCGCGCAAAATGTCCTGATAATCTCGGTCCGTCAGGTAGTACTGCCGCAGCGCCGTGAAGCTCCCCTGCATCACCGGAGCCCGGCTCGACCAGATGAACATTACGTTCTCGCCCAGCGTGTCGAACTGCCTCTTATTTCCCGACCGGAATCCCTCCCCCAGCCCCACCAGCAACAGCAGCGAAAACACTCCCCAGGCAATCCCAAACATGGTCAGAAACGACCGCAGCTTGTGCCCCCACAACATGCGCAAGGTCTGCCCGAATATGTCGAAAATAAGTCGCATCTCAGATCATTATACGGGTAGCGAATGCAACCCTCTCCGCTGCATCTCAGAGATGCGTATCCCGGCGGGCCGCCTAGAAATCTGCGGAAAAGCTTACGGGGAACGTGCAATGACGTGGAAGAGCGGCGCTTCAGCGGCCTGCCCCGTGTTGCCGAAGCCCCCAGCGAAGCCGAGGGAGAAGCCGAACCGGCCGCGTAGCGCCACAGTCAATAAGGGCTTTGGGCCGCCCACTTCGCTGAGAAACACTTCCGCCCGACTCAGACTACTTCTGTGCCGAACGCGGCGATCGCCTCGTCGTTATCCCTGTATACATGGAACAGGGAGTCTAAGTGCGTTCGCCGAAATACATCCCTAACGTGCTCGTTGGGAGAGACCAGCTTGATCTCGCCCCCCCGGTTCCTCGCTGAGATTGACAGTCCAACCAGGATCCCCAGTCCCCCGCTGTCGATGTGATCCACCCCATGCAGGTTCAGCACAATTTTCGGAGTTCCGGTCAGCAAGCTTCCCACTCGTTCGCGCAAGGCTGCGCCTTCATCGCCAAACACGATGCGGCCATCGCAGCAGAGAACCACCACGCCGCCAGCGATTTGGGTTTGTATTTTCAGCACCATTTAAGCTGCTCCGAATTGATGAAAGTCTGCTCTCACCCTGAAGGTTTGTCAACGAACCTGGTTTGGCGCTAACGAATCTGGTTTGGCGCTAATGTCTCAGCCTTGGAAATGCTCCGGTGGGAGCGCTGGCCAAATCGTAAAGTAATTACTCGGGTAGTGTCTCGGTCGAGGCACTACCCAGCTCTTCTGAACAGCAGAGATCGACACCTAAGCTTGAGAATCTAGCTCGGCTTCTTAGCCATCGCCTTCTTAGGCGTCGCCGCAGGCACCGCGTATTCGCCTTCGACATCCACTACTGCGCTGCCATCCGCGTTCGGCGTGACCGTGTACGTGCCCTTCCCCATAATCCCCTTCAGCTTTCCCGTCCCGCCCGTATACGCCCACGTGCCCTTCGCGACCCCTGGCTTCCCGTCTTTCGCAACCGCGGAATCACGGAAGCTGACGAAGAACTTATCGCCGCCGTCCGTATTGCCGACGTAAGTTCCACTGGTAGTGGCCCGAGTGGATGTCATTTCGGCAAACGCCACAGATGTTCCATCGGTGGATTTTTCACCTTCCATTTCCAGTGGCGTTGTCCACGAGCAAGTATTTTTCATCACCGACAACGTGTGCCCAGCCCTGTCTCCAGCCTCGGAAGTGCCCACCACTTCCGGCGGCTTAGCACATTTGTGCTGTCCGGAAACCTTGGTCTGCGCCCCAGCCAACGACGCTAAACAGAGCGACAGCCCCACTACTCCCACACTGTATAGTTTCATCGCACGCCCCTCCTCAAGATTTTGACCGGAATCTCATTTTGACTTCCTGGCCGACAGATAACCTACACCCAACCCTGTCAGCACGCAATACTCCCATCTGCCTTTGCGTGTGGGCCTTCCGAGGGAGGGAAAATCTAAGGGCGGCAAAATCTCCTGGCCATCCCCGCAAGCATTTTTTTCTCCCGCCTCCACAATTCATTTCGTTCTCCCGCAAAACTCAGCTATTCTCTACCCCGGATGACCACGCTGCCCCTTTCCGAGCTTCTCGGCGCCACCGTCTATGACCCGTCTGGCGCGGCGACTGGACACGTGCGTGAAGTCACTCTCGCCCCACAAGAAGACCGCAACCGCATCGCCTCCTTCATCGTCAAAACCAAGTCCGGCAACCGCGTTCTTCCCTTCTCCGCTGTCACCACCATCAACGCCGACATCCACACCTCCACCAATCCCGCCGATTGGCCCGCCGCCAACGGCGCTGAAGGCCTGTTCCTGCTCGAACGCGATCTCCTCGATCAGCAGGTCATCGACGTTCACGGACGCAAGGTCGTCCGCGTCAACGACGTCGACCTTCAAGTCGACGCCATGATCGAAGCCGGCCGCTCTCATGCCGTCCTGCGCATCCAATCCGTCGACATCGGAGTCCGCGGCGCCATCCGCCGCCTTCTTCGCGGCCTCGCACCCCGCCCCGCTCTCCATCTCCTCCTCCAGAGAATTCCTCCCCGCAACATCCCCTGGAGCTTCGTCGATCTCATCGAGACCGATCCCGCGCGCCGCATCAAACTCAAAATCTCTCACGAGGGCCTCGCCACCCTCCATCCCGCCGACATAGCCGACATCGTCGAAGACCTCGCTCCCGACGAACGCGAAGCCGTCTTTCGCACCCTCGACGAAGATGTAGCCGCCGAGACTCTCGAAGAAGTCGAGCCCAGCGTCCAGAAATCCATCGTCGAATCCCTCGACTCCGAACGCGCCGCCGAAATCGTCGAGGAAATGGATCCCGACGCCGCCGCCGACCTCCTCGGTGACCTCCCGCAGGATCGCACCGAGCAAATCCTCGTTGAGATGAAACCTGAGGCCAGCCAGGAGGTAGTCGAACTCCTCGAGCACAAGGAAGAAACCGCCGCCGGCCGCATGACCACCGAATTCCTCGCCCTCCCCGTCACCGCCACGGTCGAGAATGCCATCGGCGTAATGCGCGACTTCGAAGGCGGCATCGAAACCGTCAGCACCATCTACCTGGTCGACTCCCACGGCACTCTGGTCGGCGCTGTCCCCCTCGTGAAACTCGTTCTGGCCCAGCCCGAAACCCCGCTCCTCTCGCTGATTCAGGAGCCCCTGGTTCTAACCCGCAAGCAAACCAGCGACAACGAGGTCGCGGAACTATTCGACAAATACAATCTCATCACCCTCCCCGTAATCGACGAACATAACAAACTAGCCGGCGTAATCACGTCCGACGACGTAATCACCATGCTCCGCAGCAAACTGTAAGGGTTGCAAACGTCGGCACCGACCGGGAAGGGCACGACTTCAGTCGTGCCGTCGATTGCGCCAAGTCAAGTCTCGGCTTCGGCCGCTGAGGTAACCCGCGACGCGACTGATCATTGGCCACTGATCACTGACCACTGACCACTTCCCGCCAAGTCGGTATAATCATTCGTTCCCAGGAGACCCCCCTTGCCCTTCGACGACCTCCGCCAATGGATCGCCGCTCTGGACCGTGCCGGGGAACTAAAGCGTATCCAAACCCAGGCAGATCCAATCTTAGAAATCGCCGAAATCACGGATCGCGTAAGCAAGTCCAAAACCGGTAAACTGGGCGGCCCAGCCCTCCTCTTCCAAAACATCAAAGGCCACCCCAACCATCAACTCCTGATAAACCAGTTCGGCTCCGAAGCCCGCATGAAGCTAGCCCTCGGCGTAAGTTCCTTCGACGAATTCGCCGACCGCATCCGCGTCTTCATGGACCTCAAATCCCCCCAGGGCTTCCTCGACAAACTAAAAATGCTCCCGCTCCTCACGGAAGCCGGCAAGTTCTTCCCCAAAACCGTCCCCACCGGCCCCTGCAAAGAAGTAATCAAACGCGACAATTTCTCCCTACTCGACTTCCCCATCCTCCAATGCTGGCCCCAGGACGCCGGCCGCTTCATCACCCTCCCCTGCGTAATCACCCGCGACCCCAACTCCGGCAAACGCAACGTAGGCATGTACCGCCTCCAGGTCTACGACGCAAAGACGACTGGAGCACATTGGCAAAGACAAAAAGTAGCAGCCGAGCATTACCGCCAAGCCCTGAGAAATGCCAGCACCACCACAAACGAGGGTGCCCCACTTTTCGCGTCTTTTGCGAGAAGTGGGAACTCCGCGGCAGTCGATCTAATGGCCCGCACCTCGGGAGGCCAAGTAGTCTCCAAGAAAAATCACCCGAAAGGCAAACTGGAAGTCGCCGTAGCCATCGGCACCGACCCCGCCGTAACTTTCTCCGCCATCGTTCCCGCCCCGCCAGACGTCGAAGAATATCTAATCGCCGGATTCCTCCGCGCCGCTCCAGTTGAGCTGGTCAAGTGCGAGACCGTCGACCTCGAGGTTCCCGCCACCAGCGAAATCGTTCTCGAAGGCTACGTCAATCTCGACGAACTCCGCGCCGAAGGCCCCTTCGGAGACCACACTGGCTTCTACTCGCTCGAAGATCTCTATCCCGTCTTCCACGTGCAATGCATCACGCATCGCAAAGATCCCATCTACGCCACCACCATCGTAGGCAAGCCTCCTATGGAGGACGCTTACATGGGCAAAGCGGTCGAGCGCGTTTTCCTCCCGCTGATGCGCCTGTCAATTCCTGAATTGATCGACATCAATCTACCCATCGAAGGTGTCTTCCACAACCTGATGATCGTTTCCATCCGCAAGTCCTATCCCGGCCAGGCCCGCAAGGTGATGAACGCCATCTGGTCGCTGGGTCAGGCCATGTTCACCAAGGTCATCATCGTGGTCGACGAAGACGTTGACGTGCAGGACCTCGCCGACGTCACTCTGAAGGTTCTCAACCATATCGATCCCGAGCGCGACATCCAGTTCACCCTCGGCCCCGTCGACACGCTCGATCATGCCTCCCGCTTCGCCAACTACGGCTCCAAGATGGGCATCGACGCCACCCGCAAGTGGCCCACCGAGGGCTTTAACCGGCCTTGGCCCGATGAAATTGTGATGGATGCCAAAACGAAAGCTTTGGTGGACAGAAAATGGAAAGCCCTGGCCACAGAACTAGGGATCGACTGATCTCGGCTCTATCTCCACCCCATTGCGACATCGAGTCAATCCGCAAGGCGATTCAAATGGGACCTTGATAGCGCCGTAGCCGGACGGCTGCAGTGAGGAACATCGCGGCGACTGCCAGGCCGATCCACAACCCAGGGCTGCTCAGGAAGCTACCGAGGGCGACATGCGTCATCGGGTCAGTTGGGAACATATCTGGCGATGTCGAGGCTACACTGGGCACGGCTCCGATCAATCGGCCCCCCACCAGTGCCGCGAAATGCCAGGTGTGGAAGACAATCTGCTCGACCCCGGCAATCGCTAGCAGCGGCAACGCCGCCCAGAGAAATGTCGCCCGCCGCGGCCATCCCGACACGAGCAGCAGCCAGCAATAAATTGGAGCGGGCCAGAGCGCATGAGCCGTGAGAACGTGGTACAGCAGCAGCAGTGACATTCTAAAGAACGACAGGTTCGTCCACAGCTCCGTCACACTCAGGCCGCTTGCCGGCAGTACTACGCTGCTCACCAGCAGCATGAGCCACTGCATGGCGACGGTGATCGCAAAGGTCAGCGCCGGCAGAAGAACCAGCGGAATGCTCGCTTTCGCAAGCACGGTGGTGAGATCGGAAACCGGCAGCGACTTCCAGAAAAGAATGCTGCGGTCGCGGCGCTCGCCGTGCAGCGCGTCAAGACAATAAAACACGCTCACGACGATGCCAGTAAGCATCATTAGACCTGCCGCGAGGTCGTACGGCGCTTGAGGTTGCGCCGGATTGAGCCTCAGAGGCTTTTCCCAGATGCCAGCTACGGCGCTCAGCGAGAAGCTCACCAGAGCCACGGCGGCAACCAGCAGCGGCGCGATATAGATCGAGCGGTTCTCCCACAGTTCGCGTCGCACCGACCAATAAAAGGGCCGGGGCGTCGACATGACCGCGGGCGTGATTCTCTGCGGGTCAACGGACTCTGTATCCGATTGAGTATTCATTGCGCCACTCCCTGTGCTTGCCCGGCCTGTTTGCCCGGCTTATCCAACATGGCGACGAACAAGTCGGCAATGCTGGGCGTGTGCACGTCGCCAACCGCTGCCAGTTGTTGACGATCGACCCGATCAAACAGCAGGATGCTGCGGCCGAGTACCTGGCGTTCGTAGATCGGTTTGAGCGCCCGCGCCGCCGTGGCCTGCCCCGGATTCACCGTCACTTCGAGATAACGCTTCTCGAATTCTTCCATGCTGCAATCAAGTACGATGCGCCCGCGGTAGATGAACATAAGATCGGTGAGGACGTGCTGCACGTCTTCCACCTGATGGGTCGTCACCACGATCGTTCGGCTGCGATCGAAGTAGTCGTTCAGCAGCGAATCGTAGAACTGCTTGCGATACAGAATGTCGAGGCCCAGCGTCGGCTCGTCCAGCACCAGCAGTTTCGCGTCAATGGCCATCACCAGGGCCAGATGCAGTTGCACCACCATTCCCTTCGACAACTCCCTCACCTTGCTGGCGCGGCGGATGTCGGTCTTCGCCAGAAAACCTTCCGCCTTCTCCCGGTCGAATCGCGGATGCACCCCGGCCACGTAGTCGAGCGCCTGCGAAACCCTCATCCAGCGCGGCAGCACGGCGACGTCGGCGATGAAGCAGACATCGCGCGCCAGTTGATCGCGCTCCCTCCAGGGGTCGCGTCCCAGCACCCTCAGTTCTCCCTGATATGGGGTGAGGCCCAGAATCGCGTTCAGCGCCGTGCTCTTTCCCGCGCCATTCGGGCCGATGAGCCCAAGGATCCGGCCCTCTGCCACCCGCAAATCCACGCCGTCCAGCGCGATGGTTGTGCCGAAGGCCTTGCGCAGCCCGCGGGCTTCGATCACTGTCATTTCTTCGGCTCCTCTTTTGCAGAATTAGACGGCGCGCGGCTGGCAGCGCCATCCAGCAGTTCTTCCGCCCTCAGCCCAAGCCGCTGAATGGTCGCCGAGACCCTGGGCCATTCTTCCGTCAGAAACTTCTGCCGCTCGCCCTGCAGCAGCAGATTGCGCGCGCCCTCATTCACAAACATGCCCCGGCCCCGTCTGCTCTCGATCAGTTGCTCGTCAACCAGTTGTTGATAGCCCTTCAGAACCGTGAGTGGATTGACCCGGTACTCGGCCGCGACCACACGCACCGACGGCAGTGCATCGCCTTCCTTGAGCACGCCGTCCAGAATCATCGCAACCACCCGGTCGCGAAGCTGGCGGTAAATCGGCTGACTGTCGTTCCACTCACGTTCCATCATGTTTTCCCAGAGGGCCCTTGCCAGAGATACCGAGCGATTCAGTTCACCTTGTGCAGGTCGAAGTGCGCGTGGAGCGGTTTGTCCCCCATCATGAAGGTCCAGTCCTCGGTGTGATGGTTGGCGTCGATGAGGGTGATCACGGAATGGTGCATGTGCATCTCCGTGCTGCCGCTGATGTCCTTGAGCTCGAACTCGACCATCTTGCCGTCGGGCAACATCTTTCCCGTCATTCGCGGCCGGTTCCCGGCGTCGCAATAGTGAACCAGCGTGAGCTGGTCTCCGTCCACATAGAACATCGTCACCGGGTGGTCGTACTTGGTCGCATCCAACGGCGTTCCTGCTTCCTGCATCTCGTGTACAAGGACGTTTCCCCGCGAGGTCACGCGCAGAGAGAGGTGCATCGGCTTACCACCGGACATCTGCGGCATCTCCGGGACGGTGACGGGGCCTTCCCATTCTCCCGCCAGGCTTTTCAGGGTTGCGAAGGATTGCTGCGCCTCGGAGGGCACAGCAGCCACAGGCGTCTTTCGCTCGTCAACCTGCGCAAGAGGCTTTTGCGCATTAGACTGGGCGGAGGCCGCGGCTGCGATCAGAACCAACAAAACCGAAACTGCAATGCGTGATTTCATTTTAGTGTCTCCTTTAGTGATATAGTTAACTATAACACTAGAGAAAACGCAAGCATTTTCTTCACTTTCTTCATACTATTTCTCTCACCATCATCTATCTGTATCAAAAGCAATGGCTTAGCAAGAAAGCGAACTTGGGCAGGGGTGGCGGGCCGCCGCTGTCACCGCCACAAAGAAGAGGAAACCAATCGCGCCTCGCCGCAGTAAGTGAGGATATACGGAGGTGATGGTCATGAAAACCCTCTTTCTCGCGTTGCGAGCTGCGGTCGTCAGTACAGCTTTCGTCTCACTCTGGGGTTGGGTCGCCTGGAGCGTGCATAGCCGCTATGACTCCGCGCTCGGCTTTCCCTTACCCGAATGGACGCGCGGACTCGGCATCGCGCTGCTCGCTTTTGGAGGAACCCTGGCGCTCGCCTGCATCACTACGTTTGTTGCCCGCGGAGAAGGCACACCCGCGCCCTTCGACCCGCCGCGCAAGTTCGTTGCTGCCGGACCGTACAAAATCGTGCGCAACCCCATGTACATCGGGGGTTACGTCGTGCTGTTCGGCTACGGACTCTACGAACACTCGCCCGCGATTGTGCTGTTCGCGCTGCCCTGGCTTCTGCTGGCTCATCTCTTCGTCATTCTCTACGAAGAGCCGCACCTCCGCGCCACTTTTGGAGCACCCTACGACGCCTACTGCCGCTCCGTCCATCGCTGGCTGCCACGGCTATAACCGCCTTGTGGGATGAACACTCCCTTCGGTAGCATGCCACCCTCTTGAATTGACCCGCTCCTGCGCGAAGACTAGACTTCGTTCCGGAGGTAATCCCATGCGTTGTCTACTCAAGGTGTCAATCCCTGTAGAGACCGGCAATGCCGCCATCAGCGACGGCAGCCTGGGCAAGACCATCGACTCAATTCTCGCCGACTTGAAACCGGAAGCCGCCTACTTTGCCGCGGACAACGGCAAGCGA
This sequence comes from uncultured Acidobacteriaceae bacterium, assembly GCA_963770235.1. Classification (GTDB taxonomy): domain Bacteria; phylum Acidobacteriota; class Terriglobia; order Terriglobales; family Acidobacteriaceae; genus Sulfotelmatobacter. The sequence goes on from CAVYOW010000001.1 coordinate 636,252, forward strand.
ACCGGCTTCATCTTCTTCGATCTGAAGGATCCGTCTCAAATCCCGGCCGTGGCCGAACCCTGGTTTCTGGCCTTCGACGCCCATATCGACTTCCAGCCTGCCATGAACCTTGATGACCTGAAGAAAGCCGGACCCGGCATCGAGCGCGCAGTCAAGAATTACCGGCGAACCACACAAAAGAAAGCGGCGTAACTCACGAAGTGAATGTCATCTCAATCCGGGCTGAAAGCCCGGTGAGGGACCTGCTTTCCCGTGCGGGAGTATCTAGCGCCTGGAAAGGCGGAATTTCCTGGTGCCGACTTCGGCGATTCCAGCGCCCAGCAGGGAGAAAACCGCCGGTATTAACCCGAATCCGGGCGGCACTACTCCCAGCGATTCCACACGGGCAAAGACCAACTGATAGTGGTTCACCAACCCCGAGATGGTGAATCCGACGACAAAGATCAGCAGCACCAAAGTGCATAGGATCGCACTCGGAAGCTGAGATGCCGCCATGCGTTCAACCCGCGATCCTCCATTGCGCTGAGAGAGAAGCGCTCCCAGCCCGCCGCAGATCGGGAGCAGGCACCACCACCACAGCGGCAATTGACCGCCGACCAGCCAGAGGACGTCTGGCCGAATGTGACCCAGTGCAAACGCCCAATGGAGAAACCAGGCTGCCGCCGACGTCAGCAGTCCGGGCAGAGCTGCCTTGCGGATGAAACCAGTCATAAGCTCCTCCTGTAGAAAACTTATTACGAGAAAAACCCTGCAACGGCCTTCGATCTGGCGAATGGTATGTTCAAAGGCCACTTCTGCCGGCAAGCCCTCGCCCACCAGAGCTTCGTAGCTGTCTTCGAGATGGGCGGCCAATTCCTCAGTGAATTCCGGTGAACAAACCCCGAGCACGCGGAGATTCTTGCCGACGATCTGCTTCCAATCAGGCATTTTGAAACCCCGTGACGCTCTGTAGCGCCTGGAAAAAGGCACGCCACTGAGCCCGCAGCGGTGCGATTTGCTTTCTGCCAGAAGCCGTGAGCCGGTAGCTGCGGCGGCGGCGGCCATTAGGCAAGGTTTGCCATTCCGCTTTCACCCAGCTCTTTCGTTCCAACCGGTGGAGCATGGGGTAAAGAGAAGCTACATCGAAGCGCAGCACGCCTCCAGTTTGCGACTCGATCTGCTTGGCGATTTCATATCCGTGCAGCGCGTGTTCGGCGAGCAAAGTCAGGACGGCGAGTTCCGCACTGCCCCGCTTGATTTGTGCGTTGACCGATGCCATTTGGTCTCACTCTCCCTATATATAGAATGACTATATATGTGGAATGTGTCCGATCAAGATGACCAAAGGGTCATTACCCTGTCAGAGGCGTCTGGATGGCTTACCCAACCAGGCGACGGCTTCTACTGAGAACTGGCCGATCCCGGCGAATGACGCGGCTGTTGAAAGCAAAGATCAAGCGAATATATAATTCCGCGCGAAAAGCAGAATGTTGCAAACCCGCCATGGGTTTTCAAATCACCACCCGAGAGCTCGACCGGGTCACTGTGGTTGATGCGGTGGGAAGACTCACGCTGAGTGACAGTCGCACGCAACTCCGTGACCTGATCTACGTCCTGTCCGGCAACGGCCATAAAAAATTTCTGCTCAATCTCGAGGGTGTGGATTTCATTGACAGCGATGGCATGGGTGAATTGGTTCGCTGTTATAGCTCGGTCAGGCAGAGGGGAGGTGAAATGAAACTTGTGCACCTCAACAAACACGTGCAAAACCTTTTTCAGCTCACCCGGCTAAACACCCTCTTCGAAATCTATAGCGAGGAGCAGGTTGCGCTGCAAGCCTTCCGAGGAAGAACTTAAAGCAAAACGATTCCTCGAAGTCCCACGGCGCATTTTCGCTCATTGAGACTTGCCCGACCCGAAGTCAATGAGTGCAATCGCGATGTCACGCCGGCAACCCTGGACGACACTTTGCGTTAAGTACCGCCAGCATGTTCTTTTGCAAAGGCAGTCGCCATGGCTTCCTGTACTTCCGCTACCGCCGTAGAAACCGCTTCCTGCACTTCGCTGGCAGATGCCGCGGCTTCAGGTTTCTTCAAACGCACGCGGAATTCGACACGTTCGCACTTCGACATGCTGTCATAGAAACAGCGATAGGCGTTTAGCTGCTCTTTCAGATCGACTTCCAGTTCGGTGTTGCATACAGCGCACCTCGGCGAAACCAATTTTTCCTGATAGTCCTTGGTTTCAAAATCAAATATTGTCCCGTGGCCGCAATTGCCGCAGGCGAGGCTCAAAACATGAAGTTCTTTGACATTAAGAACTAATTCCTGTTCGCTCATTGGGAACGGCCCTTCCAGAGCTTATCGGCTACTTGGAGTTGTGGGCGCAGTTACCAAGGTTCGGGGCCGGATTAAGCATTTATAACTACATTCGGCCGGGTGGCTAACGGGCGATTGCACTCATTGAGAACGGCCCGACCGGGTCAATGAGTGACATCGCGATATAACGCCAACCATCCTCTTTAACAATCGCCACCGCCAAAGAGACCGGAGCCCTGTGGCAATCGTTTCAGGCACTCCGGGAAGCTGAAATTGGCAACGCAATCGGGGCCCGGCAGACCGCCGCGCGTGCCCTGGCACTGTCTCCCGGGCGTTACGTAAAACTCCTGGCGGCTTTGGCGCTGGCGCGTAGCGGCGACACCGCTCAGTCCAAGAGCATGCTGGAGGCGATGCGAAAAGCCGAACCCGACAACACCGTTCTCAAGGTTTATTGGTTCCCCGTGATCGAAGCCTCCATTGCGATGCAGCAATCGGCGCCCGACCGGGCTATCGTCGCTCTTGAACCTTCGCTTCCCTATGAGCTTGGGGGCAATATTACTGTGATCTATCCCGCGTACGTTCGCGGTCAGGCCTACCTCGCCCAAAGGAACGGTCCGGCGGCGGCATCGGAGTTCCAGAGATTTCTCGACCACAAGGGGATAGTGTCGAATTTCTCATTCGGGTCCCTGGCGCATCTCCAGCTTGCCCGTGCGTTCGCGCTGTCTGGCGACACGGCCAAGACCAAAGCCGCATATCAGGACTTTTTTGCGCTCTGGAAAGATGCCGACCTTGACATCCCCATGCTGAAGGAAGCCAAGGCAGAGTACGTGAAACTGCAATAGCAGCCTTCCAACCATGGCCCGACCTCCTTGCACAAAAATTGTCAGCTGACGCAATCAGGCACTCACACTCATTGAGAATCGGCCAGAGCCGGGTCAATGAGTGTAATGGCGATGTTACGCCAACAATCGACCACACTTCGGATTGCAGCAACGAGATAAGCAGTCACTGCGCGGCTGCCGGCGCTACGACGTGGCCGCGAACGCGTAGGGTAAGGGGCAATACACCTGCAATCACCAGTGCGACCACCAGGACCGCAAAGCCGGACCTGAACGAGTGGGTTCGTGCGGCCTGATAGCCGACCAAAGCCGGGCCGAGAAAGCCCCCGAGGCCCGCCGCAACACAGTTGATGGTGCCGGTAGCCATGGCCGCAGCAGAATCGCAAAGGAACGCAGACGGCATGGCCCAGAAGCTGGGCAAAAAAGCGAGCAGGCCGGCAGCGGCAATTGAGAATAAGAAAAGAGAAGGTAAGGTTCCCCAATTCGCCTTGCTTAGCACCAGTAACGACGACGCCGCGATCCAGAGCGGAATCGCGGTGTGCCAGCGCCGTTCGGCTGTGCGGTCGGAATGCCAACCGTTCACCTGCATCGCAACGAAACCAAGCAGGTTAGGCAAGGCTACGAGTAGAGTGACCTTGACATCGCTCAGTCCCGACAGGCGCTTGAGCATGGTGGGCAGCCAAAAGGCTAAAGCGTAGGCCGAGCCATTCTGCACGAAGTGCAAGGTCGTCAGAATGAGAACGTCGCGATCCCGGAGCGCCTGCCACACGGTATAGGTACGGACGGATTTCTTGGCCCGCTTCTCGCTCTCCAGTTGATTGATAACCCACTCCCGCTCGTCGGCGGGCAACCACTTTGCCTGATACGGCCAATCGGTCAGATAAAACCAAGTCACCACCCCAAAGAACAGCGCAGGTAATCCTTCGAGAAGGAACAACCACTGCCAGCCTCGCAGGCCGCCCCAGTGGACGCCCAGCAGCAATCCCGAGATTGGGGAACCGACCGCGTACGCTAAGGGAATGGCAGCCATGAAACCGGCCACTGCCTTGGCGCGATCTTCATAGATGAACCAGTGGGTGAGATACACGATGATCCCGGGGAAAAATCCCGCCTCCGCCAATCCCAGGAAAAACCGTACCGTGTAGAACTGATGCGGTGTACGGATAAAGGCCATCCCCATCGTGACCAGCCCCCAAGAGATCATGATGCGTGTGATCCAGCGCCGTGCACTCCAACGCTCTACGATCAGGGTGCCGGGGATTTCCAAAATGACGTAACCGAGGGCGAAGATGCCCGCCCCGAACCCAATTACGCGATCGTTGAAGCCGAGATCGTGCGGCATTTGCAACGCCGCGGTGGCAAGATTGTTGCGATCAAGGTAAGCAATTACATAGAGCAGGAGCACATAGGGTAGAAGACGCAAGGTAATCCGCCGGCGGGCGCGGCGGGCAACGGCATCGGCGACAATGGCTGGGGCAGACAATTTTCTATCTGCGAAGATCGGATTAGTTGGGCGGAGCACGCCGCCCGAAAAATCACGCGATTATATACCAAGCTCTGGGCGGGCTGACAACGGGGGAAGATAACTGTTGCAAACAATGCGATTGCACTCAAAACCCTGGCAGGCGAGGTCAACGAGTGTAATAGGGATTTATCGTCAACTGCGCCATGCCCCAAGGCATCCTTTCTAAATCCCCCGGGCGGGAACTTTCAGGCTGGAAGTCCGTATAGTCTTTCAGGCCATATTTGTTGGCAATGTTCAGGGGCGGTCTTGAGAAATAGCCTGTCATCGAGGACACTGACTGCGCTCGTAGTCTTGTATGTTGCGTGCGCGGCGCAGGCGCAGCACGTTGTTGATCAGGGCACAGTAATCGAAAATGTCACTCTGATCTCGCCGGAACGTGAAGCTCCGCTGCTTCGTGCTGATGTTGTTCTACGCGATGGCAGGATCTCTGAGATCGGCAGGAGCTTGGTCCCCGGTCCACATGCGCGGCGGATAAACGGCAGCGGGCGATTTCTCATCCCCGGACTGATCGATTCCCACGTGCATGTGGGTCACTCCGCTGCGCTGGATGACGACGCAATCGACGCCCATCCAGAACTTTGGGCTGCTTATCGTGCGCAGGTTCCCCGTGCTTATCTCGCCTTCGGCTTTACCTCCATCGTCGATCTCGACCTCGCGCCCAGCGACCAGACATGGTTTGAAAACACAACGTTGCATCCCCACTTCTACTCGTGTGGGAGAGGAATAAAGGTTGCTGGCGGATATATGGCGCTCAATGTTCAAGCGCTCTCATCGCCGAACTTTCCCAACCTGATCTATGAACCGAAAGAAGCGGGACATTGGCCAAAATCACTGGACCCGGGCGACTACACGGCAGAACGAGCGGTAGCACGCGCGGCGGACGCCGGAGCCATTTGCGTGAAGGCTTTCGTGGAATCGGGATTCGGCATGTTCAACTGGCCTTATCTGCGCACCGAGAACCTGCAAAAGATTCAGGCTGCCGCTAGAGCCCGCAAGTTGGTGCTCATGGTTCATGCCAACAGCATTGATAGCTGGCGGTCGGCGCTCGATGCTCATGCTGACATCATTGCGCACGGTCTCTGGGTTTGGCCGGGCGATTTAGGCAATTCCGTACCCCCGGCAGCAGCAAGCGATGTGATTGCCGCCGCAGCGCGCGCGGGTACGCATGTGCAACCGACGATGCAGACAATTGCCGGTGAGCGCGCTATCATCAATGCGCGCCTGCTCGATGATCCCAGACTCACCTTCGCACTGCCGCCGCCGGTGATACGTTATTTGCGCTCACCTGAAGGGGTAAAGGCCCGGACTGCGCTGCTGGAAGAATATCGCAAGGCCTCCCCACCGCCCGGCTTCGAACCATTGCTCACGGCTGCCATTGAAAGGACGCGAGCAACGTTTAAACTCATGCTGCAGGACCATGTTCCTCTCCTGTTCGGCAGCGACACTCCTGGGGTCGATGGCTTCGGCAATCCACCCGGGCTGAATGGGCGGCTTGAATTGCAGAATTGGGCGAATGCTGGGGCTCCACTATCACTAATCCTGCGCGCCGCGACGCTCGACAACGCAACGACCTTGGGACTGTCTCACGAACTAGGTTCCATCGAGGTTGGAAAGAGAGCTGACTTACTGCTACTCAAGGAAAATCCACTCGCAAATGTTTCGGCTTATGACTCGATAGAAACAATCTTTCTCAATGGCGAGCCAATCGCGCGAGAAGCGCTGCGGGCGCACAATTAGCGAAGAGCAGCCCACAATCCATCACATTCGAAACCCAGCGAATCGCACCCGTGCTTCGAGCAAACAGAAAGTCAACTGCTGTAAACAGGCGATTACACTCAAAACCCCCTTGGCGGGGGCCAATGAGTGCTATCGGGATTTATCACCAACCACGGCGTCATCAGCCCTGCTCATGCCGCATCGTCGTATGCGAGGGAAGATGACAGCTCACGGTAAGCGTCAGTCTGCTGCCGAAGGATTGCGGCCACTTGGTCTGCGGTGCCAACGGCATCTGCACCTGCTATGAAGCGCCGTGGCGGCTTTTCCTGACCGGAGATCATAATTAATGCCCGGGCAAGTTTGGCGGGATCGCCGGACTGCTGGCCGTTGTAGCCTTTCCAGAATTCCATTTGCTTCGCTCTGCGCTCGTTATAATCCTCAATGGTCGGCTCTGCGAAATTTGTAGATTCTTCCGTGAGGAGTTCCGTGCGGAAGAAGCCCGGATTGACAGTGATCGTATTGATGCCAAACGGTTCGACCTCAGCCTGCAGCGACTGCATCCAGCCCTCCAGGCCGAACTTCGACGCGGCGTAGGCGGTGCCGAACTCAAAACCGATGAGTCCTGCGGTCGACGAGATCGTGATTATGAGCCCTGAACCTTGCTTGCGCATAACCGGCAGAACGGCGCGGGTTACGTTCATCGGGCCGACTAGACTGGTCGACAACTGCCGCTCGATCTGCTCCGGCGACAATTCTTCAAAAAATCCTGCATAAAAGTTTGCGGCATTGTTGACTAGCACATCTATGCAGCCAAACTGGTCAACGGCCGCCTTAACCGCGGACCCCGCGTCGGCAGGGTTGGTGATGTCCAATTTCACGACCAGCAGTTCGGCGGATTTTCCAAGGGCCTTGGCCACTTTGTCAGCATTGCGGCCGGTAGCGACGACTTTATGGCCGCCAGCCAAAGCCGCCTTGACGATATCCACGCCCAAGCCGCGGCCGGCGCCGGTGATGAGCCAGACTTTATTGGTCGCCATGGTTCCTTCCTCCTGTATTGACCTGACCGATTTTTTGCAGCTTGGAGATTGTAAGGGATAGTTGACGAAACCAGGCGATTACACTCATTGAGGGTTGGGCCGCTCTGGGTCAATGAGTGTAATGGGGATTTAATACCAATAATCGACAATACGGCGCAAGGCCGTCATCACCAACGACCCCTCGATGAGAAAAACCGGAAGAAACCACACCGGGCGCCATTCTGGATAGCTCCGAAGCACGAAGGCAAATCCAATAACGTGTAGTGCGAGGAGAGTTAGAAGAACGACCCAGAACTTCACGCGCAAATCGCCCTTGAACTGTCGAAGAATGACCCATAGCAAAGCGCTCGTCCAGTAGAACAACCCGAACCATCGAGCAGGAATGTGGAACCTGATGAGTCCAGTCTTCACCGATATGAAGAACGCTATCCCGAAGACAACCAGACAAACCACAGCGATGGCGAGTAGCTTCAGCCCCTCCAAAATGAATACCCAAAGTCGTGCGGAGAGATTGCGAGATGAGGTGGGTGCATTCATCAAGTCAGGAGCGCGCCCAAACTATAGCGGCTTTAGCTCGTTGACGTAAACAGATGTTTACACTCATTCAGAGCCGTTTGTATAAACTCCGCTTCCAGGTCCCACTAAAGGGTGAGCTAGAATTATGAGCGCGGAGGGACACCAAATGACCCATGCGTCTTTTGCCAGAGCGTCGGCTGTCCTCGTTATTCTCTCGGTCGCGGGTTTAGCCCAAGAAGCAAAAAACCAACCCGCCGCCGACGGTCATTTCATCGTCGCAGCGAAAGACTTTCAAGACTTTGCGTTCACTGTCGGCGAGGGGGTGAAGGACATTCGGTTGTCTGGCCATTTCAAGGCAACGGGCGGCAAAGCTAGCCTGATTTATGTGGTCGTCATGACGGATGACCAATTTACTCAATGGCAGAAACCACATGATGTCCCGGCCACCCCGGAGAACGGCGGTTCACTCTACAACAGCGGCCCCGTCTCACAGGGCAATATCCAATTGGCCGTGCCCAATGTTCCTGCTAATTACCATGTCGTTTTTAACAATGCGAACTTCCCCTACCCCAAAAGCATTGAAACAGACCTGACTTGGCAATGGCAGGAAGCACAGTAGTAGCGTGGCACATCCAAACACCTCGTTCCGCTCCGCAAAGGAACCCACCGAAACCAGAAGAGATCCAGACCCTTGTGAGAAAGGTCGGGTGATTTTCTTCCGTCCTCCAGGCTACCCGTACGTATGCAAGGCAGTGTGCCTGATAAGAACAAAATTGTTGTAAACAGGCATTTACACTCATTGAGAACTGCCCCGACTGGGGTCAATGAGTGTAATAGGGATTTAGCGACGGTGGGTTTACAGGTTCAGGAAGTAGACGGTTGCCATTGCAGCCAGCACAGCTCCGGCCTGTAGCGCAAGCACGGGCAGCGTCTGTTTTGGCGCTCGCGGTAGCCACTTGATGGCGAAGTATGCCAGCACGGGCAGCTGTCCCGCCATGAGAAGCTGCCATAAATGAGCGATTGAATCTTCGTCAGGCTCACGCACGAGAGCACCCTGTCCTGTGGCTCGGCCATAAATGTAAGCCCCGCCAAGAAGCGCCAGTGCCATCAAAGACATCGCAATCGGAAGAAATGCACTCGGCTTTCGGACCATAGTGCGAAAGGATTCACTCATCGTCGTAAACCTTCTCAGCGGAAAAGCCCGGCGCAACCATCTTAAGCTCTGTTAGCCGACCAACCGCGAGCCATCGGCGCATCCCTCCGCAACGTGCTGAAGAGTCTATAATAGCGCCCACGCATGGCCCTTACCTCAGGCACCAGGCTTGGCCCTTATGAAATACAGTCGCCGTTGGGTGCGGGCGGCATGGGCGAGGTGTACCGCGCGCGCGATGTGCGCCTCGACCGAACGGTAGCGGTCAAGGTTCTTGCTTCCCATCTTTCTTCGTCGCCCGAACTCAAACAGCGCATGGAGCGCGAAGCCCGGGCGATTTCTGCGCTGAACCATGCCCACATCTGCCATCTCTACGATATCGGCTCTCAGGACGGAACCGACTACCTGGTGATGGAGTTTCTCGAAGGCGAAACGCTGGCGGAAAGACTGCGCAAAGGGGCATTGCCGCTCCCTGAAGTCCTGAAGATTGCGATTGCCATTGCGGAAGCGCTTACCGCTGCGCATCGGCAAGGCATTGTGCACCGCGATCTCAAACCGGGCAACATCATGCTCACGCAGGCAGGCGCCAAGCTGATGGATTTCGGTTTGGCAAAGGCCACCAGCCCGAGCCTGGGTGTCTCAGGATCCAGCCCGCCTCTGTTGTCTGCAGCCCGCACGATGACCGAGGCCAGTCCAATGTCTCCGTTGACCACGGCGGGATCAATCATCGGCACCATCCAGTACATGTCCCCGGAGCAACTCGAGGGCAAAGAGGCTGACGCTCGCTCGGATCTGTTTGCGATGGGCGCGATTCTCTACGAGATGGTCACTGGCAACAGGCCGTTCGCGGGCCACAGCCAGATCAGCGTTGCCGGCGCCATCCTCGAGAAAGAACCTGAGCCCATTACCGCGACTCATCCCCTTACGCCACCTGCGTTCGAGCAAGTCGTCGCGACCTGCCTGGCCAAGAATCCTGACGACCGCCTCCAGACTGCGCATGACCTGAGACTGCAGCTCAAGTGGATTGCGGAAAGCAAAACCCCAACTGCCAAGCCCGCAGAGTCCGGAGGAGAGTTCGGAGGAAAGTACGGAAGAACGAAACGGGAAGCCATTCTGGCAGCTGTGGCGTGCGTACTCGCCCTCCTCCTGATCGCAGCCGTGATCTGGTGGAGCGCCAGCCGCCCTGCTGAGCGGGCCGAGTATTTTTCTGCACCGCTTCCGTTCTCGGCTCGAGACGTGGCTGTGTCTCCCAATGGCCATACTGCCGCAATTGTTGGCCGAGATTCCGAGCGAAAAAACCTCCTGTGGATCTACGAACCCGGGTCGCCGCAGGCGACGGCGATTCCCAACACAGAGGGAGCCAACTTTCCATTCTGGTCTCCTGACGGCAAGTCACTTGGATTTTTCGCAGACGGGAAACTGAAGAAGCTTGATCTATCAGGCGGGCCACCGCAAACACTCTGCGAGGCGCCGACCGGCCGCGGCGGTGCCTGGAACAAAGACGGAGTCATCCTGTTTACTCCGAGCGGACAGTTGGGAGTCGGCCTATACCGAATCGCCGCATCGGGAGGCACGCCAACGCAAGTCACATTTCCAGACAGGGCGCGGGGAGAGGACAGCCATCGTTGGCCCGTCTTCCTGCCAGACGGAATTCACTTTCTTTATCTGGCTATGGATCTTTCCGGCCGGAAAATTCTCTCCACCGTCTATGCGGGTTCCCTGAAGAACTCGGACGAGAAGCGTCTGGTCACGCAGGCAAAAGCGAATGTCGCCTATGCCGAACCGGGTTATTTGCTCTTTTACCGCGATCAAACTCTTTTTGCCCAACGGTTCGACGCCAGGAAGCTTGAACTGAGCGGAGAACCGACTCCCATTCTCACAGACATTCAGTACTTGCCGCGAATTCAGAGGGCGGTGTTCGCGAGTTCGGAGAGCGGCGTGCTGTTCGCTCAGCGAACCGGCGATACAGGAGCGTCGCAACTACTCTGGTTTGACCGCAAGGGGCAGCAAGTTGGAGTTGCAAGCCAGCCGGGCATTTACGGCAACGTCGCCCTATCGCCGAATGGGAAGTTCGTTGCGGCGGACTCCATGGATCCTGCGAGCACGAATACCGATCTCTGGACTTACGATCTGGAGGACGGGAGTAGCAAACGGCTGACGTTCGATCCTGCCATTGATTCATCGCCGGTTTGGAGTCCGGATTCCGCCAGGCTGCTGTTTTGCTCAGACCGTGCGCAAAAGTTCAACTTGTACCTGAAAAATGCGGACGGGTCGCAAGAAGAGCAATTGATCCCGCAGGATGGCGCCGACCGCTATCCCACGGACTGGTCGCACGACGGGAAATACCTGCTGTATGAGCGTGCCACCGACTTGTGGTTCGTAACTTCTCCAGAACTTACGGCCGCTCCGTTTCTGAAAGCAGCCTCCACTCCCAAAGATGCCCGCTTCTCTCCGGACGGAAAATGGGTTGCCTATGCTTCGAATGAAAGCGGACGATGGGAAATTTACGTGACTTCATTTCCTGACGCGCATGGGAAGTGGCAAGTGTCGAATGCGGGCGGGGAGCAGCCGAGATGGCGAAACGACGGAAAAGAGTTGTTCTATCTCGCACCCGACGGCAAGATTATGGCCACGCCCGTGACCATCGGTGCCAGTTTCGACGCCGGAACCCCGGTTGCACTGTTCCAGGCAAACCCTCGCGAAATGATAGCAACGTCGGAACAGTTCGACTACGACGCAAGCAAAGATGGTCAGAGATTCTTGATCAACACGCAGCTGAAAGCGGCATTGACGCCAATGTCAGTACTGATGAGTTGGACTGCCAGCCTGAACAAATAGACCGGCGTTCTCTAACTCCCAAACAAGTTACGGTCGAATTCTACCCCGTTTGAATTACTCATCTGCGGCAGCATAGCTCACCTCGATCCACCTAAGGAGAAAAAGACGCCTATGAATCCCGACTAAGTGACAACGGGGATGTTGGTGGGACGCACATTTGTACCCGCGACCTTGCTGCCCTTGCCGAACGCAAGAACGCCGATGCCAATGCCGATGGAAGGCAACACTTAGGCGGCCCGGCTTGTTATCGACCTATGGAGCGGGACGGAATGCAACAGTGCTGGCACAATATACGCCTTGGGGCGTAGATGTAAACCAGCTAGCCTGATAAGTACCGGCCGGGACAGAATTGCTAGTGATATGCGCCCAACCGTTTCCATTCGTCATGAAATCGTTCGTAAAATCGTTCCCGGTAGACATGCCACTGAAGATGGAATCTACGGCAAACAGAATGGACACGATAAAGTCGCCAGCCTGGGTGGTAACCACGGCCGGTCCCGGAGTGTTATTGAGAGTAACGTTTCCACTAGAAGTGTTGGTTACATCAGGGGCCGAGGTTTGAAATTCCTGAAACCTCCCAAACCGTGATCTCAACGTGAAGTTGGTGAATCGGCAAACGTGGGAGTCACAACCGTAGCGCCAGGCTTGGAGTTCACTGCATACCAAATTTCCGTCGAACGATTGCCGACGTAAGCTTTAGCATCTGCCGAGACATATGCGTTGCCTGCATCATCGGAAACACTGGTGGCGTATGTTCCGCCGTTGAACATGAGTCCTACGACCATCAAATGTCCCGTGCCGGTGGCCGGAATCGCGAGGCTCGTAATAGCTCCAGCGTCCGATGCATCGTTCACAACGGCCCAACTACTTCCGTCAAAAATGGCGCCCTGGCCGCAGCCGGCCAACCCAAGTATCCCCAACAACAGGATCAGTGTTAATGCCTTAATTCGCATGTGATTCTGTGCTCCCTCGCCGTTCAACGATCGGCGGGCTTTCGTTGCGCACCAATAACTTGTCTTTCTGGCGGCCCGCAATTTCAACGGGGCAACTTGATTGCCATCCGGGAGGCTTTTTTTGTACAGCTTGCCGACGCCGTCGGTGATTTATGCAAAGCTTTGCACAAGCTCGTGGAAAAATCCCCACATCCGAGACATTCATGCAAGAACTTATTCTCAACTACGTTTTGATTATGAGCCCCGCAGCTCTTCTCCGACTCACCGTTATCTGCGTTCGCTTTCGCTGAGTATTGTTTAATGTCACTGAAAGCCGCCTTGCGCGTGCATAGAGATGTGGGAAAGTATTTTCCCATGTGAGAGCAGCTTCAGTGTTTCTCTTACTCTCTGGTTACCAGGCATGGCCCGAAAGGTCCCATGAAGAGTTACTTTCGTGCCAGAGAGACTGTAAGACAGCTCAACTTCTGTTCCGCCTTATTTGGAAGCTAAACCTTTCATCTAGTAGCAACTTTGCGACTCCCCAGCCGTGGAACGAATAGAAGCTCGCGATCGGTTGATGCGGATTTGGTATTGGCATCGCGATTGCACCATCAGGTCGGGTGCTTCTCCCCTTTGTCGAGCTATTAGCCAGACCGATGGAGAAAATCGCCGAGAATTGTGTAGGTCGGTAACCCAATGATTCGGAGAGCGCTTTATTCGGCTCTTCACTAACTGTTGGAAGCAAGCGGCCCCACCCGCTGCCCGATCAGACAAGGATGTAATGAGAAACGCGATGAGGACTATTGAGAAGGTCGGTTTTATTTTGTTGGCGCTGGCCGCACCCGTTCTGGCGCAAAATCAGCGAGAAGAACCGGTACCTGCGGTCGCTGGCCCACCTTACGCCATGCCAGCTTACGACATGAGTGTCGGCTATGCCAATTTCACCACGACTATGACCTCCGGGCAACACGTGAACCTGAGCGGCTTGGATGTTGGCGGAAGTGCCGATCTGAATTCGCGTTGGGGGGCCATGGTCGATTCCATGTATGTTCGCACATCCGACATCCTCGGGACCCGACACGCTGGCTATCAGTTGAACTTTCTTGGCGGTCCGGAGTTCTATCCGTTTGGCCGCAGGAATACCCGATTCTCGGTTCACGCGCTAGCCGGTCCGGCCCTCGTCGACGGAGCGGTGCCAATAAACACGACCGACTACTATCACGGGTGGCTAGTACGATTGTCTTATGCCGTTGGCGGCGGGATCGAGCACGCTCTCTCGGGGCCATTCGGCGTCCGAGTTCAAGCCGACTATCTACACTCGGCGTTTTTTGATGCTCAAGGTGCAGTCCGACCGCAGGGCAATCTCCGGCTCTCCGTGAGCCTCGTCTTGCGTCGGAGACTGCGTCAGCAATCCTCATGGTAGTAATACCGTAACCTAGCTATGAGAGGCGAATCGTTGCGCTCAAAGAGGCGCTGGCGAACCTGTACCGCTACAAGGGCGATCTCAGAAGCTGTCTGACTAGTGAGAATTGGCGGCTGGGTCAATTCCACAGTTATCCCCCGGCGCAGGGGAATCCGATACAATCCGAGAGCGGTTGCCCAGGGATTGTAGGACCCAAGGGAGCCAATTCGGATATGCCAAGCCTGAAAAAGAGCAAGCTAGAGCCGCGAACTGAACGACCACAAATACCCGGCTACGGCATTAGCAAGAGCAAAACCGGGATGTTGCCTTGGGAATGGGCCGTGAAGACTCTGACGGAGTCTCGCGAGTACTGGATCGTCACCGTGCGTCCCGATGGTCGACCCCATGCCATGATCATTTGGGGCCTGTGGTTCGACGGTGCGTTTTGGTTCGGCACGGGGAGCAAAACCCAAAAGGCACGCAATTTAGCAAGAAATCCAAACTGTATTGTGGGCACTCAGAGTGCCGCTGAAGCGGTGATTCTAGAAGGTGTCGCCGAACAGATCACAGACCCAGCTACGGCGAAGAAGTTAGAACCAACATCGCTCAGCAAATATGGAATGAGCGGCGGTGACGGCTCTGAGCCTCTCTACCGTGTGCGCACGCGCCGTGTATTCGGCTTGATAGAAAAGAGCTTCCCGAAAACTGCCACGCGCTGGACATTCGATTGAGGTCAATGAGGGAGAACAGGCGTTCACACTCAAAACCCCGTTAATGAGTGTAGTGGCGACTTGCGCCAACTGTCCCGTTAAAACACGTCAACTCCAAGGCTTTCATTGACTTGCCCGTTTCACAGACGTAGCATTCTGCTCCAGTGATCGGCCAAACCATCTCGCATTACCGCATCGTCGAGAAACTCGGCGGTGGCGGCATGGGCGTGGTCTACAAGGCTGAGGACGTGAAGCTCGGCCGCTTCGTGGCTCTCAAGTTCCTACCCGACGATGTCGCCAAAGACGCGCAGGCGCTCAGCCGCTTTCAGCGCGAAGCCAAGGCTGCCTCTGCACTGAATCATCCCAATATCTGCACGATTTACGAGATTGATGACCAGCACGGGCAAGCGTTCATCGCCATGGAGTTTCTGGAGGGGCTGACTCTGAGGAACCGTATGGCAGGGCGTCCCATGGAAAGCGAGTTGGTTTTGTCGCTGGGAATCGACATCGCCGACGCACTAGAGGCGGCGCATTCCAAGGGAATCGTTCATCGTGATATCAAGCCTGCCAACATCTTTGTCACCGCACGCGGGCACGCCAAGATTCTCGATTTCGGTCTGGCAAAAGTCGCACCCACGTCCAGTTCGTCGAGCCAGATTACCTCGGCGAACAGTTTGACGGCCACGATCGACGAGCAGCATCTCACCAGCCCCGGTTCTACGCTGGGCACGATCGCTTATATGTCGCCAGAGCAGGCGCGGGCGAAGGAACTGGATGCGCGCACAGATTTGTTTTCGTTCGGAGTCGTCTTGTACGAGATGGCTACAGGTGCATTGCCTTTTCCTGGGGACAGCACAGCAATCATCCTCGAGGCGATCCTGAACCGTGCCCCGGTTCCTGCCGTGCGGCTGAATCCGGAGGTGCCGGCCGAACTTGAACGAATCATCAGCAAGGCTTTGGAGAAGGATCGCAGTCTGCGCTATCAGAGCGCAGCCGACATGCGAACAGATTTGCAACGGTTGAAGCGGGACACGGAGTCTGGGCGCGTATCAGCCGCCGCGATTGAGAGTCAACCCGCGACAGGAAAGCATACTTGGGCTTACGCCAGCGTTGGTGCGGTGCTTTTTGTGTTGCTCGCACTGCTGGCTGTTTACAAATTGCGCCAGCCCGCCGCGGTGGCCACGACCGAATGGCAGCAGATTAGCGATTTTGCTGATTCGGCGGTACAGCCGTCACTTTCAGCCGATGGCCACATGCTTACTTTCATCCGCGGACCCGAAACGTTTGTCAGTGCGGGGCAGATTTATGTGAAGTTCTTACCCGACGGCGAGCCCGTCGCATTGACACACGACGATCGCAACAAGCTGGGTCCGGTGTTTTCACCGGATGGCTCGCGGATCGCTTACACCGTGCTTGACGGTTTCAAGTGGAGTACCTACGAGATTCCTGTCACTGGAGGTGAACCAAGGCTCCTACTACCAAATGCCACCGGGCTGACCTGGATTGATAGCAATCGCCTGTTGTTCAGTGAAATTCGAGAAGGAATTCATATGGGAACAGTGACAGCCAGTCCGGCCCGCAGCGATGAGCGGGATGTGTATTTCCCCGCGGATCCCCGTGGCATGGCACACCGTTCTTATATCTCTCCTGATAAGCGGTGGGCCGTGATTGTGGAGATGCAAGCACCAGTTTGGTTACGCTGCAGGCTTGTACCTCTGGATGCCAGCTCGCCGGGGAATCCGATTGGACCCGAAGGTAGCTGTGATTCGGCAGCGTGGTCTCCAGATGGAAAATGGATTTACCTGACGAGTGACGCCGGAGGCGGCGCGACCCATATCTGGCGGGAACGGTTTCCCGACGGCCCTCCTGAGCGGGTCACGTCGAGTCCGACCGGAGAATCGGGATTAGCGATCTTGCCCGACGGTAAATCGCTCATCACTTCGGTTGGCAGTGTTCAGGGAACAGTTTGGCTTCGTGATGAAAAAGGAGATCGCCAGATCTCGTCGGAGGGCTATGCCTATTTCCCCTACATTAACGCACAAGGAACCTGGTTGACCTATTTGGAACAAGACCGCAAGAAACGTCCCGGTTCCGTCGGCCAATCGACCCAGCAATCCGAGACGAAACTGATCAGCATGGATCTACGAACGGGAGTCAGCCAGGAGCTTTTTGCGGGACCTGATGTCGGCGATTACTGTATTCCTCCCGCCGGCAGGGAGCTCATCTACGCAGCCCGGGATCACAAGAATCGAGTCCACCTTTGGGTCGTGCCGATCGATCATAGCCTTCCGCCTAAGCGAATTACGCCAGAAGAAAGTGATGACAGTAACATAATGTGCCTGGACAGTGGCGATGTGGCCTTCAGCAGAGAGGACAATGGCTTCAAGATTGTATATCGCATCAGGCCGGATGGCAGCGGAATGCAGAAATTCTTCCCGACGCCGGTCGTGTATGTAGCTGCAATGGACCCGGACGGAAATTGGCTGGCGGCGGAAGTGAAATCGGGGGACGGAATTCCCGGCCGCATGATGATCTACAACGTGCACAACGGAGTTGGGAAACAGATATGCGACATTTGCGCTCCGATGTGGTCGCCGGACGGCAAGAGGCTGTACGTCTCCTTCGCACTCGTTGCTAAGGGCGATTCGAAGGACCATGGACAGACTTACGTAATTCCGTGGAAGCCGGGATCGAATCTGGAAGCGCTACCACCGGGCGGTACTCGAACTGAGGCCGACTTCGCCAAGGTGGCGGCGATCGTTCCGGCGGCGCGCCAAGCTCAAGAGTTTGCTCCCAGTTCATCCCCCAATATCTACGCCTATAGCCGACGTACGATTCAGCGCAATCTCTACCGGGTTCCTTTGCCCTAGCCCGCCCCTCCCGACATCCCTATCCTGAAGCGAGCCAAGGCGGAGTACGCGAATACATGCAACGGTATTGCGGTCGAGGTCTGAAGCGATATAACTGTCAACTTTTTTAGTTGAGCCAGGAATTTCTGAAGCTGTCTTGACTCCCGTTGTGAGGGTAAAAGGCGCTCTCCGCAATCGCACCAGGACTTGGCGTCTGGCCTAGGACAGGGCCGGGCAGACTTGCCCACCCCCATATTTCCCTGTAACCTTCCCCTCCCTCGCACCGTAAGTGTATACAGAAGGTTTAAAAGGATGCCCGTGCTGGAACTGTCATCGCTGGGACAGCCGTTACCGGAAAAGTCGGCGCTGGGTCAATCGGACGTGCTGCGGCAGTTCGCGCGCGGCGATCTAGACGCCTTTGAAACGCTCTTCCGCCAGCATCAGGCCGAGGTCTACCGATCGATTGTAGTCATCGTGCGCGATCCCGCCCTCGCGGAAGATCTTACCGTCGAAACTTTTTGGCGCATTCACCGCGCCCACGCCCGCTTCGATCCCGCACGCAGCTTCGAAGCCTGGGCACGCCGCATCGCCACCAACGCTGCACTCGATTATTTCAAGAGCGCCTCGCACACCTTCGCCAAGCACACGCAAGCAACGGACGACTCAGGTCCGCTGGAGAACTTGCCGCAGCCGCCACTGCCCGATCCCGCCATCACCACGGAGATCAGGACCAAAACGGCACAAGCCTTCCGCCAGCTTCCGCGCAAGCTGCAGCTGGCGGCCACGCTGGCCCTGATCGAAGAACAACCGTACAAAGAAATTGCGGGCACGCTCGGCATCTCCACGGGAGCCGTCAAGCTGCGCGTCTTCCGCGCCCTGCGCCTGCTGCGGACCAAACTCATACAACAAGGAATCAACCCATGAATCACTCGGAACAGGAACGAATCGCCAGGCTGCTGAAGCAGTCAATTCCGCCGGTTACGGACGACGCCGCGCAACTCCGCCGCGACCTCTGGCCGGTGATGTTACAGCGCTTGCAGCAGCCTGACGCACCCGCGGCATGGTTTGAGCGGGCATGGTTTGAACAGTCATGGTTCAACCAGACATGGTTCGACCAGGCATGGTTCGACTGGGCGCTGGGCGCAGCGGTCGTGGCCCTGCTGGCATTTTTCCCATCAGCCATCCCCGTGCTGCTTTATCACTTGTAAAGAAGGAGGTCATCATGAACAAACATCCTTATCTTCGCGCTTACATGGCCGGCATCTTCACGCCCAGCCTGTTTCTACTGCTGGTCCTGACCATGTTCATTACGGTGCGTCTGGTTTTTCAGGTGCCGATTCCCATCGAGCGGGTCATCGTGTTTCCCATGGCGATAGTACCCAATTTATTCGGCCTGTGGAACATTTTGTACGTCCGGTCCGGGCAACGAGTGCCGATCGGTTTCCACGGCGCATTGTTGCCCGTGATCATGGCTCCACTGGGAGCGCTGATTGCCGACCACCTCGGAGTTGTTAGCTTTGGCGCCCAGGGCATCACCTGGCTCCAGCAGGTCACGACTCCCTATTCCATGATTTTTGCCGAGTTCTGCGCTAGTCTGGTGGTTTACTACCTGGTCTGGAAGTACATCGTCGGCTCGCTGAACCGCGTGCTGGAGATCGCCTGATCTCGAGTAAGTGTGGGGCGGACGCCCTCGCCCGCCGCCTTGGACTCTGACTCGGCTGGCCGCGCCCCAAAGGCCTGCTTTCGGTATACTAAAAGGGTATGCCGGTCCTGAAGAATATCGCCGCCATCGCCAAGGGCATGAGCATCACCTTCATGGAGATGTTCCAGCCCACGACGGTAGAGAATTATCCCGACGGCAAGGGACCGCTCAAGGGAGCGAAGTTCGAAGCCCGCTTCCGCGGCGCACACGTGCTGCAGCGCGACGAAAACGGACTGGAAAAGTGCGTAGCCTGCTTCCTCTGCGCCGCCAACTGTCCCTCGAACTGCATCTATATCGAAGCCGCCGACAACACCGCCGAACACCGCGTAAGCGGCGCCGAGCGCTACGCCAAAGTCTACAACATCGATTACAATCGATGTATCTTTTGCGGGTATTGCGTGGAGGCTTGCCCTACCGACGCGATTACGCATGGGCATGGGTTTGAGCTGGCGACGTTTAACGCCAGCAATCTGGTTTACCGCAAAGAGCAGATGCTGGCGCCCCGGCCAGCGCATATGGGAGAGAACGTCGTATTTAATCAGGCCGATGTGGATGGCGGGGCTCCGGCGCAGATGGTGGCGGGGAGTTAGAGTTCGAGACGAGTTCGAGCAGATCACACGCCGGTCCTCTGGGGGCCGGCGTTTGTGCATTGTCAGTACCTAGTACCCAGTACCTAGTATGAAGACGATGGTTGACTTTCTTACAGACCGTTCGGGAGCGCGTTGTGGTTTATGACGGCGCTATGGGGACTAATATCCAGGCGCGGAATCCTACTCTGGATGATTACTGGGGTAAGGAGAACTGCAGCGAGGTGTTGGTGCTTAGCCGTCCTGACATTATTCGGGATATTCACGCTGACTTCTTTCGCGTGGGCTGCGACATCGTTGAGACCAACACGTTTGGCGGGTCGCGGATCGTGCTGAGTGAGTTTGAGCTTCCGGACCGGGTGCGCGAGATCAACGTGAAAGCGGCGCAACTGGCGCGGGAAGTGGCGCAGCAGTTTTCGACCAAGGAGCGGCCGCGGTTTGTGGCGGGGTCGATGGGGCCGACTACGAAGCTGCCTTCGCTGGGGCATATTGGGTTTGAAGCGATGGCGGCGGCTTATGAGGAGCAGGCGGCGGCGCTGATCGAGGGTGGGGTGGATCTGCTGCTGATCGAGACCTGCCAGGATCTGTTGCAGGCTAAGATTGCGACCATCGGCGTGCTGGAGGCGATGCGGAAGGCGGGCAAGCGGCTGCCGGTTACCGTGCAGGTGACTTTGCAGGAAAGCGGGACGATGCTGCTGGGCACGGAGATTGGCGCGGCGCTGACGGCGCTGGAGCCTTTTGATGTGGATCATCCTCGGGCTGAATTGCGCCACCGGGCCGAAGGAGATGAACGATGCGGTCCGGTATCTGGCGCTGAATTCTACGAAGGAAATATCGATTCTGCCGAATGCGGGCTTGCCGCACAACGAAGGCGGGCACGCGGTTTACAAGCTGACTCCCGACGAACTGGCGGAGTATCACAAACATTTTGTGGTGGATTACGGCGTGCGGGTTGTGGGCGGATGCTGCGGAACTACTCCTGCGCATTTGAAAGCCGTGGTGGATGCGGTTTCTGGAGTGGAGCCGGCGAAGCGTGAGGTGAAGCGGGTGGGTGCGGCTTCGAGCGCTTACACTTCGGTTCCGCTTGATCTGGAGCCGAAGCCTTTGATCGTCGCCGAGGAAATGAACACGACTACGCGGGTGGAGCATTTCCGGAATCTGGTGCGGGGAAAGAAATACGACGACATTCTGGCGCTGGCTAAGAAGCTGGTGAACGACGGATCGCACATGCTGGATTTGTGCTGCGCGATTGTGGGCGAGGATGAGAAGGGATACATCTCTACGATTCTGGAAAGGATTGCTACGCGGGTTCCGGCGCCGATTCTGGTGGATTCGACCGAGGCGGATGTGGTGGAAGAGGCTCTGAAGCGGATTCCGGGGCGGGCGATTATCAATTCGATCAATCTGGAGGATGGGGAGAAGCGGACGTCGCTGGTGCTGCCGATGGCGAAGCGGTACGGGGCGGCGGTCATTGCGCTGACCATTGATGAAGACGGGATGGCGCTGACCGCGGAGAAGAAGGCGGCGATCGCGCACCGGATTTTCGATCTGGCTACCAAGAAATATGGGCTGGACGGGACGGATCTGATTTTTGATGCGCTGACTTTGCCGATTTCGACCGGGCAGGATGAGTACCGGAGCGCCGGGATTGAGACTTTGAAGGCCGTCGAGCGGATCAAGAAGGAATTGCCCAACGTTAAGACGATTCTTGGGGTGAGCAATATTTCGTTTGGGCTGGATGCTTATCCGCGGCGGGTGCTGAATTCGGTGTTCATGCATGAGGCGGTGGACCATGGACTCGATATGGCCATCGTGAACTACACGAAGATTTATCCGCTGTACAAGATTCCGCAGGAGGAAGTGGATCTGGCGCGGAAGCTGATTTTCCGAGACGAGTCGGACGGCGATCCTCTGCAGAAATACATGAACCACTTTGCCGGGTTGAAGGGCAAGCCGGCGGCTTCGACGACGGCGCATGTGGATACGCTATCGGTGGAGGACAAGCTGAAGTTTGCCATCATCAACGGTGAGAAATCGGTTGGCGAGGGCGCGCGTAAGAAAGTCTTTGGAGGAGTTGCTGGAAGAGGCGCTCGGCTCTTACTCGGCGCTGGAGCTGATTAATACTGTTTTGCTCGACGGAATGAAGACCGTCGGCGATTTGTTTGGGGCGCGGAAGATGCAGCTGCCTTCGGTGCTCGATTCGGCCGGTGTGATGAAGCAGGCTGTGGCTTATCTGGAGCCGAAGATGGAGAAGAAGGAAGGCGGGTCGCAGAAGGGCACGATTGTGCTGGCGACCGTGAAGGGCGATGTCCACGACATCGGAAAGAATCTGGTGGACATCATTTTGTCAAATAACGGATTCAAGGTGGTGAATCTGGGGATCAAGCAACCGGGGGACAAGATTATCAGCGCGGCGCAGGAGCACGGGGCGGATGCGATTGGGTTGAGCGGGCTGCTGGTGAAGTCGACTTTGGAGATGAAGTATGTGATCCAGGACTTGCAACGGCAGAAACTGGAGTTCCCGGTGATTTGTGGCGGGGCGGCTTTGACGCGCAAATACGTAGAAGATGACTTGCGGCGGGAGTATGCGAACGCGGTGTTTTATGCGGAAGACGCCTTTGCCGGGCTGCACGTGATGGAAGATTTGATTACCGAGGATGGCGCTCGCGAAACGCGGCTGCTGGATGGGCGGACGGTGAAGGAGTACGCGAAGGCGGCAGCGGTGGATGAGGAGACTGGTCCGGTGTTTGCGGAGCGGAGCCTGGTGGTTAGCGATGCGCCGAACATTCCGGAACCTCCGTTTTGGGGAGTGCGGGTGAAACACTACGAGGTGCGGGACGTGTTTCCTTACATTAATGAGACGGCGCTGTTTAAGAATCAGTGGCAGTTGAAGACGGCTTCGCAGGCAGATTATGTGCGGCTGGTGGAGGAGAAGTTTCGTTCGATTAAGAAGAAGCTGGAAGAGGAAGTGGCGGAGTCGGGGTTGTTTGAGGCTAAGGTGGTTTACGGGTATTTTCCTTGCTCGAGTGATGGGAATGACGTCGTCATTTATGAGCCGGAAGCTGCGGGGGCGAGTCGCCCCTTCGGCGAGCTCAGGGCAGGCTCCGGCGAAAGCCGGCGGGACGCCGGCGCTACTGAGCTGTTGCGGTTTACTTTTCCGCGGCAGCGGGAGGGGCGGCGACTTTGTATTTCTGATTTCTTTTCGGCTAAGAGTTCCGGGAAGATGGATGTGATTGGATTTTCTTTGGTCACTATCGGAGCTAAGGCTTCGGTGGAAACGCAGAAATTGTTTGAGGGTGGGGAATATACGAAATATTTGTATCTGCATGGGCTTAGCGTGGAGACGGCGGAGGCGCTGGCGGAACTGCATCATAAGACGATGCGGGAGGAGTTGGGGATTGCGGGCGAGGATGCGGCGGCGATTCGCGATTTGTTTCATCAGAAGTATCGTGGGTCGAGGTATTCGTTCGGGTATCCGGCTTGCCCGAATCTGGAAGACCAGACGAAGTTGTTTGTGCTGCTTCGGCCTGAGGAAAATGTTGGAGTGCGGCTGACTTCGGGATTTTTGCTGGAGCCGGAGCAGAGTACTTCGGCTTTGGTGGTGCATCATCCGGGGGCTAAGTATTTCGTGGTGTAGTTGTGGACAAGACCCACCACGGAGGTAACTTAAAGGCGATGGATCGGGGGCGCTTCGCGGCGTCCCTTTCTTTTTGCCAGAACGCTGGGCAACTGAGGAAATGCCTTCGGGCTTGGACCTCACCGCGCTCGACTGGACAGCCGAGGCGGCTGCCCCCACATGAACCCCCATCAGAACGTGGCTGCCACGCGGACGAAATAGCTTCTGGGCGGGGCTATGGCGTTGCCGGAGAAGAGGCCTCCGAAGTCGATTACGTTCAGGCGGTTGTTGAGATTTTCTGCGTCGGCTTGAAGAGTTCAGGGCCAGCTTTTCTGTCTTGTAGAGTTGAGCGCCCAGAGAAGCATCGACTGCGAGTGTGGGCTTGATGCGTCCGCTGTTGAAGTTGATGCGGCTGACGACTGCCTGGCCGTATTCGGCCAGCGCCTGAGCCTGGGTTCCGTCGAAATCGAAGGGAAGACCGCTGCCGTATTCGGAGCTGCCCGCAATCCACAGGCGGGAGGTTAGCTGATAGCGAATACGGATGCGGGCAGTGTTGCGCTGGTCCTGCGAATCGGGGAAGTGGCCGGTGAGCTGGGTAGTGGCGCTGGTGGCATCGTCCCCTAAGAAGAGACCGCCGCGTTACGGGAAACCAGGCATTGCCCACGATGTAGGAATAGCTGAGGAAGCCGGAGAAGCGGTTCCAGTGCGGGACTTCGATTTTGGCTTCGGCACCGTAGAGGATGGCCTTGCGGAACGCGATGGGGAAGCTGACGCCGGTGCTCAGGATCTGGTCGTCGTCGGCATAGTTGTTCACATAGCGGCGAAAGTAATTGGCGTCGAAGCGCAATTGACTCAGGAAACTCTTGCTGGCACCGAGTTCGAAGTAATTGCCATGGGAAGGCTGGACGGGCAGGCGGAGGACGCTGGGGTCGAGCGAAGTGACTTGCGACGAGCTGGATAGCAGGATGTTCTCGAAGGACGGAGTCTGGAAGATGCGGTCGTAGGAGGCGTAAACGATAAGGTTGGCGGCGGGGAAATAACGCGCTACGGAGAAGCGCGGGCTGACTGCGTTTTGATTGAGAAGCAACTGATAGTGGTCCCAGCGCAGGCCGGCGTTGACGGTCCAATTGCCGAATTTAATCAGATCCTGAACAAAGGCCGCCTGTTCAAGGTCAGGACGGCTGCCGGTGAAGGCGAACGTGGCGGGTGTGCCGGGGTCGAAGGGATTGTTGGGATCATTTGGACTTACGGTGATGATATCGCTGAAGTTTTCATGCAGGAACAGGTTGTCGGACTCGATGCCGGCTTTCCATTCCTGATGCGCATGGTGAATGGAGACGGAGCCATTGAAGTATCCCTCTCTGAAGTGGTTGTGCTGAAAGGCAGCAATGGGCCAGGAACCGTTGTTGGAGTTGAGATCGAGGGAGTTGTCGCGAACCATACCGCGAACGTTGGCCAGAACATTGGGCGAGAAAATGTGCTGGTAGGAGGCGATGCCCATGGTTTCAAAGTTGTCAGCGGTCTGGAGCTGGGCGATAGAGCCGGGGGGATCCTGACCTGCCGGGAACTGTTGAAGATACTCGTTGGGAATTTCGTAACGCGCGAGTTCGTGGCGCACGCTGAGCGTGAGATGGTCTTTTGGAGTGAAGTCGCGCTCGTAGCTTAGAGAAAAGTCTCCGGTGGTGCCGCGGTTGGTGTAGTTTTCCGGGACCACGGGATTGAGGTAGTGGGCGGTCATGTTGCCGGAGGCGCTGAGGCCGACAGTGTTTTTTCCAAAAGTATCCTGCAGGCGAGCGAAGGCGCCGGCGGTGTCGAAGCTGCCGCCGGAGAGAACGAGGTCGCCGTGGAAAGGGCCGTCGGGCCGGACATCGCGCAGGGTGTTGACCTCGACGACGCCGCCCATTTTGCGTCCGTATTCGGCGGGGATGCCGGCGGTGTAGATGGTGAGGGAGTCGACGTCGTCGGCTTCGATTTCGGGACCGAAGCTGGGGGAACGGTTGTCGGTGAGGGGGATGCCGTCGACTACGAATTGAGTTTGATATTCGGAGCCGCGGGGATGGAGGACGGCGTTGCCTTCGTAGAGCCAGCCGGGCTGGGAGTTGACGAGATCGACGATGGAGCGGCCGGGGAGCGATGCGGGACGATCGGCGATGGCCTGCTGGTCGATGTGGTTGGACGACGCCGGCGCGTTCGGGATCGAGAAGGGTGCTTTGGGCGGTGACTTTGAATGGCGGTGCTCACGGAGGCGATGCTTAGCTTTATGATATAGTCGGCTGGGGAGCGCGGAATGGATTTCGATGAGGCCGTCGTACGGGAGAAAAGGATTCGCGCTGGACCTGGAGGCGGTAGCGGCTGAATGGAAGATTGCGAACGATGAGCTGGCCGGCGTCGTCGGTGGAGAAAGAGCGGTGGAACTGTAGGGCGTCGCTGGAGAGTTCGACGGCGGCTTTGAGGGGGAGATCGTCGGGGCCGGTGATTTTGAGGCGGAGTTCTCCGGTGTTGCTCTGGGCGTCGACAGGAAGAGCGAGGAGCGGAAGAGCTAGAGAAAGGATGCCGAGGTGGAGCAGTGCGCGCACAGTGTGGTGGAGGAATCTTTATGGTACCAGCTTCGGGGTGCGAAATTGAGTTGCGCAGGCGAGGGGGCGGGGGGTCGATCGACTGTTTTTACAAATTGTTTACATCGGCCTGACAAATGTGGGCCGAGGGTGGGGCACGATGAGGGTGCGATCAGGAACCGTCGGGGTTGCTGATCGCGGATCTTCACGCCCTCCGTCACCATGAGGGAATGGGGAAACCGGCGTTTCCACCGCAGGGGGTGGGAACGCCGGTTTTATTTTTTGGGTGGCGTGCTCGGGCGGCGTAAAGCCGGATGATTCGCATCATTGAGAGCTTTGCGGCGCGGCTGGAAGCCGCGCTCTTTCACAAACTGAGTCAGTTGTCGAGACATGTCTTACCTCTTCGGAGGAGTAAGTCTGCGGCTAGGAAGAGGGCGAAGACTACGGAGATTACGCCGTTCATGGTGAAGAAGGCGGCGTTGAGGCGGGAGAGATTGTCGGGCTTGACGAGGGAATGTTCGTAGAGCAGGAGGAACAGGACGGCTGATGACACCGGCGATGGCGAGTTTGCCTAGACGCGAAGGCTGGGAGCAGGGCGATCAGCAGGAGGAGCATGATCAGGTGGAAGGCGCGGGCGATCCAGAGAGCGCGGGGGATGCCGAGGTGGCGGGGGATGGAGTGGAGGTCGGCGTGGCGGTCGAAATCGAAATCCTGACAGGCGTAGAGGATGTCGAAGCCGGCGACCCAGAAGGTGACGGCGGCGGTGAGAATAAGGATGCGAGGGTCGAGGGAACCGCGGACGGCGATCCAGGCGGCGGCGGGCGCTATGCCGAGGGCGAAACCAAGCACGAGGTGCGACCAGCGCGTGAAGCGCTTGGTGTAGGAGTAGAGGAGCAGGACGGCGAGGGCAACGGGAGAGAGCCAGAGCGTAAGGCGATTCAGTTGCGCGGCGGCGAGAATGAAGATGGCGCAGGAGACGATCGACGAAGGTGGTGACGAAGGCGGGCGAGAGCTGGCCGGCGGGGAGAGCGCGGGTGCGAGTGCGGGGATTGGCGGCGTCGATGGCGGCGTCGGCGAGGCGATTGAAGGCCATGGCGGCGGAGCGGGCGGCTAGCATGGCGATTACGATCCAGAGAAGCTGGTGAGGCGGTGGGAAGGCCGGAGGCGGCTAGCATGGCTCCGCAGAGAGCGAAGGGGAGAGCGAAGATGGAATGCTCCCACTTGATCATTTCCAGGGTGACGCGGAGGTTGTGCAGGACGGGCACGGGAGTAGGGTATCATTGTAGTTCAGGAGTCAGGTTCAGTGTCAGTCGTCAGTCAGTTCTCCGTTCTCAGAAAGGCAAAAGCCCCGCTGGGTTGTCGATTCGTGGCGATTGGATGTCTTAGGTGGGTACTAGCGCGATCAGGCTTTGGCGCGGGAGGCGGCTTTACTGAGAACTGAGAACCACTTATTTGCCATTTCCCCAATTGACAAGCGCTGCACGGTGGGGCATTATGGGTGCGTTCGAATTGCGGCTTCTTTTTCGCTTTTCGCAGGGAACAGGTTAGGACTGGAGGGAGCGCATGTCCGAATTCATCCGCAGGATTTGGTCGGAAGATGCGGGGCAAGATATTGCCGAATATGCGGTCATGCTGGCTGTGATCCTGGTTCTGGTCGTGGGCACGATACGCCTGATCGGATCCAACGCCAACAATGCCTTTTCGAATGTAGCCAGTTCGATCCAATAGCAGGACCGGCTGGCACAGGCACAAGGCAGTCCAGAACCATAAGCTGGGAGTTATTTACTCATGACGCGATTTACCTTGTTTACCGGGCGGTTTCGCTACTACTGGTTTAGCGGGAGTAGCGGCTGCGGCGGGACTTGCGGGGAGATCGGGTCAGGCATGATCGACTAGATTCAAGCAAGTTTCAGCCAGAGGCCGCGATTTTAAAGATCGCGGCCTTTGCTTTTGGCGGAGAACGGGCTTTCACCACAGAGTCACAGAGCCACGGAGAAAATCTCTAAGTGTTCTTAGGTTTCTTTCGGTTTTTCTCTGTGGACTCTGTGACTCTGTGGTGAAGAGTCTGAAACTTCAGCCCGTGACTCAGGAGAGAACCTAATGATCGTCAATATGTCGGAGAAGGCTACTGAACAGGAGATTGCTCACATCATCGAGCGCATTCGCGAGGCGGGCTACAGCCGCATGTGACGCGGGGAGTGGAGCGCACGATTGTGGCTGCGGTGGGAAATGGGCGGCGCCACGAGATCGAGGCGCTGCAGGTCGCGCCCGGCGTAGACAATGTGGTGGCCATTGCCCAGCCTTTCAAGCTGGTCAGCCGGCAGGTAAAGCCAGAGCGAACCGTCGTGAACGTGGGCGGGGTCTCGGGCATTGTCGCGATTGGGGGACCGGGAGTTGTGGTGATTGCCGGGCCTTGCTCCGTGGAATCGCGGGAGCAGTTGCTCAGCACAGCGCACGCGGTGAAGCGGGCGGGAGCCACCATGCTGCGCGGCGGGGCCTATAAGCCGCGGACTTCTCCTTACGACTTTCAGGGGCTGGGACTGGAAGCGTTGAAGATTCTGCGCGAGGCGCGGGAGCAGTCCGGGCTGCCGGTGGTGACGGAAGTGATGAGCACGGAAGATGTGGACATCATTTGTGAACATGTGGACATGCTGCAGGTGGGAGCGCGCAACATGCAGAATTTCGCGCTGCTGCGGCGACTGGCGACCGTTCGTATGCCGGTGCTGTTGAAGCGCGGTCCCTCGGCGACGGTGAAGGAGTGGCTGCTGGCGGCGGAGTACTTGCTTTCTGGAGGAAACAGCCAGGTTGTGCTTTGTGAGCGGGGCATCAAGACCTTCGAGACGGAGATGCGCAATACGTTCGATCTGGCGGCGGTGGCGCTGGCTCGCGATCTTTCGCATCTGCCGGTGATCGCTGATCCTTCGCACGGGACGGGCAAGCAGAGCCTGATTGCGGCGGTCTCGCGGGCAGCAGTTGCCGTGGGGGCGGACGGGTTGATCATCGAAGTGCATCCTTGCCCGGAGCGCGCGCTCTCGGATGGAGCACAGTCGCTCGATTTCGCGGGGTTTGAGAAGGTGATGAAGGCTATTGCGGAGCCGTTGCGGCGGACGGCGGTGCCGGTGACTGCGGAGGCAGAGGTCGCGTAGGTGCGAGCGTGGGGCGGCTGATGGGTGGCAGAAGCCTCGCTGCGCTTGGCTGGGTCCCTCGGCTTCGCTCGGGGCAGGCTCTCGAGGCGGCCGTCCCCACATTGTCGTTGTCTGGACACATCGTGCGCGCGCGATGGAAGTTTATTGGAGGAAGATGCCAAACTCAAAGATGCCGCGTTTTGACGTCACCATCGCCGGGGAGCTTAATCTGGACCTGATTCTTTACGGGCTTCCCGACGAACTGCCGCCGGAGCGGGAACTGCTGGCTGATCGCATGATGCTGACGCTCGGGGGATCGTCGGCGATCCTGGCGCACAATCTGGCGGCTTTGGGCAGCCGTGTGGGATTTCAATCGCGCATTGGCGACGACGATCTGGGCCAGACTGCTCTGCTCCGGCTGCAGGAGAGCGGCGTTGACGTTTCTGAGCTCCGCCGCGTGCCTGGCCCGGTGAAGACCGGGCTTACCGTAATTTTGCAGCGCGGCGCGTGGCGCAACATGGTGACTTATTCCGGAACCATTGCAGAAACCAGTTGGGATGATCTTGACCTGGCCTATCTGGCTGATTCGCGGCATTTCCACGTCTCTTCTTATTATCTGCAGGGCGGGTTGCGGCCGCGGGTGGCGGAGCTGTTCCGGAAGATGAAGGAGGCAGGACTCACTACCTCGCTCGACACCAACGACGATCCCGACGATAAATGGGAGGGCGGCCTGCATGAGGCGCTGCGCTATGTTGACGTCTTTCTGCCGAATGAGCGGGAAGCGCCAAAGGCGGCGGGAGTCAGTGATCTGGAAACGGCGGTGAAGAAAGCTGGCGGCGATGGTGCCGCTGGTGGTGGTGAAGCTGGGCCGCGAGGGGGCGATGGCGCAGCGCGGAAACGAGCGCTTTACGAGCCCCGCACTTCGAGTGGAAGCCGTGGACGCCGTGGGGGCCGGAGACAGCTTTGATGCGGGCTTTCTGCATGAGTACGTGCGGGGATCAGATTTGACGAAGTGCCTGGCCGCCGGCAATCTGGCGGGCGCGTTTTCCACCACGCGGCCTGGAGGGACGGAGGCTTTCCGCGACGCAAAGTACCGCGGGCAATTCTTCCAGGAACACGGCTTCAAGCAAGGCCTGTGATTCGCCTGGCGATTCTTCTTCATTGAACAATTGAGAGTTACTCTCGTCACAAGGAGCGTCTTCGACGTTGCACTATGATCGAGACCGGAAAGAGTTATGAAGAAGCTCAGTTTTCTGGTCTCGCTCACGAACGACGAGAACGACTACCAACAAGAACAGCAGGCGGCGGCGGAGAAAGCCGCGCGGCGTCTAGGTGTAGAGCTGAAGATCGTCCACGCCAACAATGACGCGGTTACGCAAAGCCAGCAGCTGCTGCACTACATCCAGGGTACGGCCGGGTCGCGTCCGGATGCCATTGTGTTCGAGCCGGCGGGCGGAACCGGGTTTCCGCAAGTGGCCCGCGCCGCCGTGGCCGCTGATATCGGCTGGGTTGTGCTGAACCATGACGCGGACTATCTCAAGCAGCTCCGGCAAGGCTGTCATGTGCCGGTGTTTTCCATCAGCTCCGATCACGAGGAGGTAGGCCGGCTGCAGGGGAAGCAGTTTGCCGCGCTGCTGCCGCAGGGCGGATCCATTCTGTACATCGAAGGGCCGGCCAATAGTTCTGCGGCGCACGAGCGGACCGCCGGAATGAACCAGACTAAGCCTGCGAACATTCAAGTGAAGACGATGCGGGGCAACTGGACCGAGGAGAGCGCATATCGTAGTGTCAGTTCGTGGCTGCGACTGCGGACTTCGCAAGAAACTTTCATTGATCTGGTGGGAGCCCAGGACGACAGCATGGCGGTGGGCGCCAGGAAGGCGTTCGCGGAAATTGCGGTAGGCGAGCGCGAACGATGGCTGAAGATACCGTTCACCGGATGCGACGGCTTGCCGAAGACAGGCCAGTCGTGGGTGCGCAGCGGTCTGCTGGCGGCCACGATTTTTATTCGTCCTAACACGGACCTGGCCCTGGAAATGCTTGACGGAGGCAATCCGCACTGGATCTCAACCGGCTGAGAGCAGATTGATTTCTCCGGAATCGGTGCCCACGATCCCGGAATTAGCGGCGCGAGCGGCCAAGGTTCAGGCGAACTCAGAGCAACGCTCGGCCGGTGCGTGAAGCCGTTTTGACGTTTTCCGACCTTTCCGGAGTGAAAACACTCACCCTCTGTTGTGCCTCATTCTCTCAGTTTGAGATGGTCCAGCCCTCCGTACGCTGAGCCTGTGGGCTTCCTACGAATTGTAAATATTATTTACACTCTGCAATTTTTGTGGTAGGTTTCGACCCCTTGGGCCGAGACCCCTACGGCAGTGCGCGGAAACTGAGGAAGAAACTGCGCGTTGCGGGATGCTTATCTGAGTTCCATGGGGGAGCTTCTGATGAGGCAGATCACGTAGCTAGGTGACCGGCATCACTGCGCCGTTCACCAAGACAAAGTAGGTTGCGCCCATTGCGCCAAGGCCCGAGCCGAGCAAAAAAGAGGAGAGACCGTCTATGTTGAAGATGAAAAGGTGGTTGCTGAGCCTGATAGTGCTGGCCGTCACGGCAGTGCCCGTCATGGCAGGAAACAACGACGCGAAGCCGGCAGCTGGAAATGGAGCCAGCGCGGAACCAGATGCCGCTTCTGCAAATCCGAACCCGTCCCCTAGCCTAAGTGCTGCGCCCGCAAACACAAATGTCACGGCGTTGCTGGCGGTGCTGGTGAAGAAGGGAGTGCTCGGGTCGGCGGAGGCGGAGGCGATCCGGAACGCGGCTCCCGAAGCTGAATTTCAGCTGTTGGTGGAGGCGCTTAGCCGCAAGGGTGTATTGAGTGCAGCGGATTTGTCGGCGGCTGCGAGCCCGGCGGCGCAACCTCCGGCCCCTGTGGCCCCGGTTGAGGCCAGGGAATCTTCGTCGTCGTTGGTGGCGGCTTCGGAAGCTTCGCCGCAAAGCCAACCCCAAACCCAGCCGCAGACACCTATTCCGTCGCGGGTAGCCGGCGAACTGCCGCCTCCCCCAGCTTCGGTGGTAGGGGCGGTGATTCCGGTCCGGGTGTTCCCGATCGACGCGCCGAAGACTGGCGGCCTGGCAGGGATTAAGGCTGGACCGATCACGCTGGCGCCTTACGGCTTCATAAAGGCGACAGTTGTCCATGACAGCAGCGACCCCAATGGCGATGACTTTCCGTTTCCCGGTATATGGCTGACTGCTGGACCTAACTCGACCTTCAACACCGGCCCAACCGAGGATCCCGAGGTCCACGTCAAGGCGCGGTCGACGCGCTTTGGACTCAACGTGGAGTGGCCGGACATGTCGAAGAACCTGACCCTGACGGGCAAGATCGAGGGGGACTTCGAAGGTAATTTCAGCGAAGTCGACAACCGCGACGTATCGTCGATCCGCAGCAATGAACCGCAACTGCGTCTGGCATTCGTCCGCCTCGATTACCACGCCAGCGACGCGTTCGACGTTTTCTTTCTGGGTGGGCAGGACTGGACGCTTTTCGGGTCCGGCGCCCTGGAAAATATAGTGGAAACCACATTTAACGGTGCGTTCTGGGGCAACATCTGGGAGCGCTCGCCGCAAATGCGGGGGGGCTTCATCTGGACGCTGGATAAGGCGCACCACGTCAATCTCGAGCCGCAATTTGGGATCATGATGCCGAGTACTGGTCAGATCCTAAAGCTCGGGTTATCCGGTCTGGCGGGCCAACTCGGGGAAGGCGAGCGCGAAGGCGCGGACTCCGACCGTCCCGAGTGGGAAGGCAGGGTGGCTTTGAGTTATCAGATTGATCCGGCTAAAGGTGTCGCGCCAGCACAAATATCGCTGTCGGGATTCCATTCGAGGCGGACGTCGATCGTTCCCAACAGCTCCTACGGCTTCGCCAATTGCGGCACATTGACCGCGAACGTGCTGGACTGCTCTTTACAGGCCGCCTTTCCGAACGGCTTTCAAGCGTCCAGCACGCAGTGGGGAGGCCAAATCGTGGCGCAACTGCCCACGCGATGGGTTACCTTGGTGGCGACCGCCTATCG
Organism: uncultured Acidobacteriaceae bacterium; assembly: GCA_963770235.1. Classification (GTDB taxonomy): domain Bacteria; phylum Acidobacteriota; class Terriglobia; order Terriglobales; family Acidobacteriaceae; genus Sulfotelmatobacter. Next base: position 669,724 of record CAVYOW010000001.1, read on the forward strand.
CGGAGGCGACTTGCGCTTCTACTTCGGCGGCCAAATCAACACTTTTGCCACCGATGTGGCCGGGCTGACTGCGGTATCCGGGCCGTACGTCTCTGCCGATGGCGGGCCGCTGGTTGCTGCCGGTGGCGCCGTTCTTGGTTGCACGGCGGCACTGGTTGCCGGTGCATGCCCGGCCGGCAATGTCGTGGTTGCCCCGCAGCGGCCGATCCGCTCGTTTGGGGGATTCGTCCAGCTTGGCTTGCCGCTTTCGCGGTGGTTCAATGCCGATCCGCGTGGCCACAACGCGGGCTGGCAGCTTCTGTTCACAATGGGCAAAGACCAAGTGAATGACCACGACCTCAACAATCCCGGCTATGTTGCCGCCTACAATGGCGGTGGCACAGCCCCATTGCCAATGCTGATGGGCAAGACTGCAATCGGCACCTTGTACTACAAATTCAACAACTGGTGCCAGTTTGCCTTCGAGCAGTCGGTCTACGCCACTCGGATGAAGGACGGCCTCACGATATACACAATTGCTGGGCAGCCATCCAACGAATGGCAGGATCACCGCACCGAATTCGGGCCGATCTTTACGTTCTAGACCTACCATCCATCCCCGGCGAGCCCAAACCGGGCTCGCTGAGGATCGCGGATGGATGATTGGGTGAAGTGGCCGGTGCAGATTGAGGACCGGTCGCCAACGAAAAGGGGGCGGGCTCGATTCGGACGATGGTCCGCGGGTGAGTCTGTCCTCCCAAACCTCCTCCTTGAGAGCGATTGTGCGGGCGATGCCAGGGGGAGCAAGATGCAGCGAGACTGCGGGACTGGCTTGCAGAATCGTTAGAGGAAGCCAGGTATGCGACAGGTGCATCCGCGGTGTTTGAAGGAGTTGGTTTGATGAGTATGGGCAGAATTGCAGTTTTGCAGACGGGTCTTTTGCTGGTGGCCGTGTTGGCTGCCGCGTCGCAGAAAGACACGGTTCGGATCACTGTGCTGGATTCTGTAACTCGAGCGTCGGCTCCTGAAAACAACGGAGTCCCGCAGAATTGCGAACAACTTACTTTCGACGCATATTGCCGTTCCACTTCAAGCGTTCCGCTGGTGAGTACGTTGCTGGTGCAGGAAGACAGCGAGCCGCCGTTTCGTATCAGTTGCACCATTGAATCAAAATATTCGAGATGCATGCCGCTGCCGAAGGGAGAAAGCTTCGACGCCAGGAAAGGAAAACACGGCATCACCGTGTACTACGTGGATGACAAGGGCAAAGAGCGAAGGCAGTTGTACACGCTTGTAGATATGAGCGGAAAGGCCGGTCCGCCGGGGGCTGTAGCCGCAGTTGCGACGCAGCCAGCGTCGGCTGCAGCTGCGCCACGGCAGAGTTTTCCGGCATCGGCTCCGGTGCCAGCGCCCGCGCCTGCGCCATCAGTTGGCTCCGTGCAGGCAACAGCTCCGGAGAAGGTGGAGAAAGTAAGGTGCAATTTCAGCTCGACGCCGCCGGGAGCCGAAGTCACGGTTGACGGCAGATTTGTCGGTAGCACGCCTTCGGAAATCCCCCTTAGCACCGGGACGCATGTCATCGCCTTGTCCATGCCAGGATTTGCCGAGTGGAAGCGGGAGCTTACGGTAGAGGCGGGTTCGGTGGTCAATGTGACAGCGAGCTTGCAGAAGATACAGCCGTGAGCCGGAATGTGTTTGCAGAACAAATTTGAGCTTCTGTCGGAGGTTGAACCGATGTATGAGATCGCGCGAAATTTGTGGTCCGTTTGATGGGTCAGTGCGCACGTAGAGTACGGGAGTTGCGGTGGTTGTGGAGAAAGACTGGCTCCCGCTCTGATTTCACTTCTGTCTGTAAAGGAGAAAAACTGTGGCTAACGAAAATGTTGCATCTGACACCGGCACCCTTGGAATAAGTCGCTGGTGGCGCGTGGTCGGCGGGGTCTCCATGAATCTGGCACTGGGCTCGCTGTATGCCTGGAGTGTGTTTGTGGCTCCGTTGGAGAAAGAATTTGGCTGGAAGCGGGCTCAAACTTCGAATGTGTTCACTATCGCGGTGGTCGTGTTCGCACTAACGTTCATCGTGGCGGGAAGGCTGCAAGATAAGTTCGGCCCATTCCGGGTTTCCCTGACTGGCGGCATCCTCGTCAGCCTGGGTTTCTTCCTGTGCGCCTATACGCACAGTTTGACTTACCTGTATATCTGCTTCGGGGTGATTGGCGGCCTCGGTAACGGATTTGGCTACTCCACGCCAATTCCGGTGATGGCCAAATGGTTTCCCGATAAACGCGGCTTGGCGGTGGGACTGGCGGTGGGTGGATACGGCGGAGGGTCGGCAATCTTTGGACCGTTGGCCAACCTGAAGCTTATTCCCGCCTATGGTGTGCATACCACCTTCATGATCCTGGGGGGGATTTTCCTGGTGATGACGGTTTTCGGGGCCTTCCTGCTGCATAATCCGCCGGTCGGATACAAGCCGGCCGGTTGGGTGCCCGCGCCAGCCTCCAAGGCTGCCGCGACCACCTATGAATTCAGCCCGGGCGAGGTGCTGCGAACGCCCACGTTCTACTTGATGTGGGTTGCCTATGCGCTGGGTTGCTCGGCTGGACTGATGGTAATCAGCCAGCTGGTTCCTTTTGCCAAGAGTGTGGGCATTCCGAGCGCGTCGCTGATCACGATGAGCTTGGTCGTGGCCGCAATTGGCAACGCTTCGGGCCGCATCCTGTCCGGCTGGATGTCGGATGCAATCGGCCGGCTAAACGTGTTGCGACTCATGATCGCCATCTCGATGATTGCCATGCCCCTTCTCTACAAGGTGGGCGGCGATGTGACCACGCTGTACATAGTGGTGTTCATCGTGTACTGGTGCTACGGAACGCAGCTCTCGGTGAATGGCTCCACCTGTTCGGATTTCTGGGGAACGAAGAATGCCGGCCTCAACTACGGAATGCTCTTCACCGCCTGGGGCGTAGCCGGCATCATCGGTCCCAGGATCGGCGGGGTGCTGTTCGACAAGTACAAGAACTACCAGATGGCGTTTTACTGGGCGGCGGGGCTGGCGGCAGTGGCCCTGCTCTGCGAACTGGCAGCCAGACGACCGGTCGCGCCGGAAGCTGGGCTGGCCGGAAAGAAGGTGGCAGCGATAGCCTAGTTTCTAGAAGGTGTTGCAGTTCGGGTACGGAATGTTCCATCATTGCGGGCTTGAATGGAGCGCGGGGCGCGCTCCGTCAACCCAGGAAATACTGGCGAAGGACTGTCGGGATTGCGTCACAAATTCAAAAACCTAAGGAGTTACTGATATGGCTCGAACTCTTCAAACGCAGAATGCAGTGATCGAGACCAGCGAGGCTCAGATTGCAGTGCATTGGCGGGAGGAAGAATACTATTATCCTTCCGCGAAATTTATCGGCCAAGCGAATCTGACCGATCCTAGCGTCATCGAACGCTTCAGTGAGAAGAATTTTCCGGAATGCTTTCGGGAGTACGCCGACCTTCTGAGTTGGGACAAGTATTGGAACACGACGCTCGACACCAGTGATCCTCCGTTCTGGAAGTGGTTCGTGGGCGGCAAGATCAACGCCTCGTACAATTGCGTCGACCGGCACCTCGACAAGTACAAGAACAAAGCGGCGCTGATCTTCGTCCCGGAGCCGGAATCGGAAACTCCAGTATCTGTCACCTACCGCGAACTCTATGTAAGAGTGAATGAGTTTGCGGCTCTGCTCCGCGATTTTTGCGGTCTAAGGAGCGGAGATCGAGTGACCATTCATATGCCGATGGTCCCCGAGTTGCCGATCACCATGCTGGCCTGTGCCCGCCTGGGGGTCATCCACTCGGTTGTGTTTGGGGGCTTCAGCGGCGAGGCTTGCGGCACGCGCGTCGCCGATTCGCAAAGCCATATTCTGATCACGATGGATGGTTACTATCGCAATGGCAAGCTGATCGACCACAAAGCGGCCGCCGAGATCGCGGTGGCTACTGCCAAGAAAGAAGGCCAGACCGTGGACAAGGTCTTGGTCTGGAGGCGGCACGCGGGGCAGAATGCGTCCGCTACGCCTTTTGTGAAAGGGCGCGATTTCTTCGTCGACGAGATCCTTCCGAAATACTCGGGTGAAATCGTGCCTCCCGTCCCCATGGATGCGGAAGCTCCGCTGTTTCTTATGTACACCAGCGGCAGCACCGGAAAGCCCAAAGGTTGCCAACACCGCACGGGAGGTTATCTCTCTTATGTGACTGGCACCTCCAAGTACATTCAGGACATTCATCCCGAGGATGTGTACTGGTGCATGGCCGACATCGGCTGGATCACGGGCCACTCCTATATCGTCTACGGTCCGCTGGCCTTGGCCGCCACCAGTGTGCTCTATGAGGGTGTCCCTACTTACCCCGACGCCGGGCGGGTATGGAGAATCGCCGAGCGCCTGGATGTCAACATCTTTCACACCTCGCCGACGGCCATTCGCATGTTGCGCAAAGCAGGTCACGACGAGCCCAACAAGTACAACTACCATTTCAAGCACATGACCACCGTGGGAGAGCCCATCGAGCCCGAGGTCTGGCGCTGGTACTACGAAACCGTCGGCAAGCGTGAGGCAGCCATTGTCGACACCTGGTGGCAGACGGAGAACGGAGGATTCCTGTGCAGCACGAAACCCGCGCTGGATCCGATGAAGCCAGGCAGCGCCGGCCCAGGCGTGCCTGGAATCTATCCGGTAATTTATGACGAAAATAACCAGGAGGTCGCGGCCGGATCGGGGAAGGCGGGGAACATTTGCATCCGGAATCCCTGGCCCGGGATCATGCAAACCATTTGGGGTGATCATGACCGCTTCGTCACCCAGTACTACGCAAAATACTGCAAGAATCGCAACAGCAAAGACTGGCATGACTGGCCATATTTTGCGTCGGACGGAGCTGTGCTAGCTGCCGACGGCTATTTCCGCATCCTCGGCAGAGTCGATGATGTCATCAACGTGGCCGGCCACCGCCTGGGCACAAAGGAAATCGAGTCTGCATGCCTGACGGTTTCCGAGGTGGCGGAAGCCGCAGTGGTCCCGGTGGCGGACGAGATCAAGGGCCGCGTGCCCGAAGTCTATATCGCCCTGAAGCCCGGTGTCCAAGCCAGTCCAGCGATTGTGGCCAAGGTCAACACGGCCATTGAAACCATCATTGGCAAGATTGCCCGTCCGAAACACGTCCACATCGTTCCGGATATGCCCAAGACTCGTTCGGGCAAGCTCATGCGCCGGGTTCTGGCCGCCCTCTCCAACAATATGAAAACTGGAGATATCACGACCTTGGCCAATCCTGATGTGGTGGAAAGCATCCGGGAACTGGTCCAGGGCAAAGAGGCGGTGGCGCTGGCAGAAGGGCCGGAAGATCTGAAGAAATTCGGGACGGAGGATTGAAGTCTGGCCACGGGGGCAAACCTCGGGAAAATTCGCTGGGTTTGCTCCTCTGGTCTATTTTCCCCACGTTGGTCGAAGATCGCTGCCAATCCCAAGTTTACGCAGGAAGTCTCGGTCTTCTGGTGTCGAGACGATCTCGTCGGGCTCGTCAAACACTTGGTGCATACCTGGGCTGCGATAAACCGTCATGTGAGGCGCGGCATCGTCAACCGACACACGCTGCTCCGTTTCGCCAATCGCGAAATAGTGTAATATTTCCCGGATTGCCATTGTTAGCTCCTTGCTGGGTCGTCACCGGTTGTCCGTGCAGGGGCACGGAGGGGCGTCATGGTTCTTGGAACAGAGGGGAAAAGCTTGTGGACAACGAAGTTCATCCAGAGGGCAATAGCGGCGAAGATCGCGATGAAGATGAGCAGGCTCCAGCCGGCGCGGATGCCGTCTTTGCCAATGAAGATCTTGCGCAGGCTTGACGGCGGCATCGACGGAATTGGGTCTGTAGGTGCCAGCGTTGCGCCGTGATTGTCGTAGTGCGGCTGGTCGTTGGTCTCGGAGTTCACAGGGCTTCCATGCGCGGCCACAGTATATACGGGTGGCCCGCACTTTCACCATCGTTTCCTCGTCGTCGTTAGCCACGTGATGGATCCGAGTGCTTACGGGATAGCACCGCATCAGCCGAGCATCATGGGGCTTCAACAGTTCGGAGGCCACACTCACATCCCTCATCCCGGATCGAGCCATAGGTCGTAGCTTTTCGTGTAGCTAGAAGACTTCGCAAACGACTCCATGGGACCCGAATTAAACTGCGGCGAAATGTGCGCGAAGATCGTCGGCGATCTGCTCTGGTGAGTGATCAACTGCCGCTTCCCAGTGCAACCGCTCCATATACATCGCGTCACTCCGGTAATAGGGTAGCATCGCCGTGCGAGTGATCATCGACAGATGTACACGCCAACCACGCGAGTTGTTCAGGGGCCCCGAATAGAGCGCCAAGTTGAAGCTGTTGTACCCAGTCAATTCGTACCACTGGAGGACGCGTGAGATACCTGCTGAAAGTGCATTCAGGTCATCTTCCGTGAGGTCGAGAAAGGTTTCACAGCCCGAGACGACCGCCCGCACCTCATTGAAGCCGATAGGAGCAAAAGCAGTAATCCACGCGGTCCGGCCAACCCGAGCCACGAATCGCAGTCTTCGGGCCTCTTCAGTCTCCAACAGGTCTTCCCAATACGGCCGGCCTTTAGCAGTCCAATAAGCGATGCTGGCCTCACGCTGCAATCGCATAAGAGTCGTCGGGTGAGGATCGAGATATACCTGCGCGTGCGGATGCGGCAACGATCCGCCGGACGGATACAAGTAATTTATGTTGTAGGCGCAGTTCTCGGCTCTTGGATCGAAAGCATGCACCTTGCAAAGGTAATCCACGGCAACTGAGAGGTTGTCAAATAGTCGTCGAGGCGTGAACCCGCTCAATGCAAGCCAATGCCGCTGCGACACGACCGCGACCGCAGCATACTGAGAGTAAGGAACGAGGTTGGGAAACAACACCGATTCTCCCCGCTCCAGGCGTCCACCGTGGTGAATTGCCTCCAACACTTTGGGAGTGACCCTGCTGATTTGATCTGGGCAAAACGGGCAGCTCGAGTTCGGAGCTTGAAGAAAAGCTAGTGCGTCCTCATCAGCCTTCGAGAGTTCGACGCCTTCGGCAATACGAGACGAGGTTCCCAGCAGCGGGTCAAACCGGACTTCCAGAGACTTCATCACCTCTGATCCATCGGGCGCGAGAAACCTGGCCGCAATTTGCTCCGAGCGAAGCCGGATTGGGCTGGTCTCGTCTTCTCTGTTTACGGCGAAAGCCGGGTCCAAGGACTACCTCCTCGACTCTAAATTACTTCGCTGGCTTGGCAAACTGTGACAGAATGTTCTCACATCTCGCAGCCGAATCGCCCTGTTCCGGAGGCTTCCATGGTTGATTGTCTCTTTTGCCGAATCGCGAGGGGCGAGCGGCCTTCAAGTAAGGTCTATGAGGATGCGCGGGTTTATGCCTTCGAGGACATGAACCCGCAGGCGCCGACACACATCCTGATCGTACCAAAGACACACATCGCCGGACTGCAAGCCGCGAAGCCCGAACACGCAGAGGAAATCGGCTACTGTAATCTGGTTGCTGCAAAGATAGCCGCTGATCGCCACCTGGACGGGTTCCGGATTGTTTGCAACACCGGTTCCGGAGCAGGCCAATCTGTCTTCCATCTGCACCTACACCTGCTCGGCGGGCGTGATATGCGGTGGCCGCCCGGATAGAAGCCAGAGTATCAGGTCAGTTCAATCACCACGGCCACATCGAACTTCGAGTAGTACCTCTTCACTTCCTTCGTCCCGTACTTGTCGCGGAGTTTCTCGACCAACGATGAGACAGATTTTGCAGCAATCATCGGACTGACACCACGCCCCCGACCTCCTTGTGATGGATACTTGCATGGCACACGGCGCAGAGCGTGATCAGGTTGTCCTCGGAATCGTCGACCCGAGTGACTGCGAAACTGTCTGTGATGGACTTCCAGGTTCGACATCGTGCCGCACGATTGACACCTCCAGCCATCGCGACGCAGACACCTGCTGCCGTAGACTCTCGTACGACGCCGGATCCAGCCGCAAGGGCGTGGGCTTTGGACCAATCGAGCTCACGATGCTTTCTCGCTCAGAGCTCCAAGAAATGCCTGCCGCTGCTCTTCGGGCAGAAACTTGAAGAATCTCGTCATCGAGAACAGCAGCATCTCCGGATCTCCGTGGTCCAGGTTGGCCCCGGCCAGAAAGTCCGCACAGATCATTTCCAGACAGTAGCCTCGGGATCGGTCGCTTCCCAGCATCAGAGCCGCGGTCTCGATCGCTCTCTCAATGACCGGCATCTGGCTCTGGTACAGTTTGAAGTAGATAATCTCCCACGGTTCGGTTTCCTTCCCGGTCAGTTCCTTTTCGACCTCCTGCTTGAATTCCTCTTTCGGCATTTCACGTGCCTTGTGCAACCAGGTTGCACAATCGAAGTGCTGCCCGTCCCTCCTCGCCAGCTTGGCTAGCTCGATCCCCTTCGCCCAGCCCACTTCCTTCAGCTGTTTTCTCGCCTGCGGCGGCAGGTGTTCGTGAATCGACATCAGGTAGTACGCCTTCCGCCGCGACCCCGGAAACCGCCTCTCCAGGAACTCGTCGAAGCACTTCAGATCCTCCAGCCGCCAGTACTGTCCCGCCCGCACCTCGCATAGATAGCGCCCGAGTTCCACGAACTTGGTGTCCCGCTCCGTCTCTTTCCGCTGTTCCCACGCCAGAATCTCGTCAATCTTGCTCAGCACGAACAGGGCTCGGCGGCGATTGAGCTTCGGCGGCATGGGCGGATTCTTAGTAATTAAGCTCGTCAAGCCAATCAAGACTGTCTGCTCCTGGACGCCGCACCAAGCTGGCGTCTGCCATTTCCTGCTTTCCAAGACAAAGTCCCACATAGGGACAGCTGCTGCAGGGATTCTGCGGAAAGCGGATGCCACTGTGCGGCAGAAAGTCCGCCGACTCGATTCTTCCGATCGTGTTTTCTACCAAACGGCCGAATTCCTCGCGCTGCTCGTCGGTGATGGTGGTTCGCAGGTACTGAACCTCCACCAGTCGTTTGCGAACGAATACGACCTGAGCGACTTCGGCAATGCCGGTCATCCACGAGTAGCAAACCAGCTGCGGATCCAGAGAGAGCAGCCCCTCGGGCTCTTCCGGGTATCGGCTCGAAGAGGTCTTCCACTCGAGCAGGCAGCGCGTGCCGTCGAGTTTGCCGATGGCATCGATATAGGCGACGAAGTCGTTCTTTCCGGCAATTGGCCGAGTGAACTTTGATCTGCAGATTCCGTCGAGGCTGGCGGACTTGGATACGATCGTCCTGGCAGAACCGGGTCAACAGCATGATTCCCTGCCGCAGCATGCGATCCCACGAGTCTCCGTTGGAGTAGTGCAAGCCCTGGTTCTGACACGCAGACCATTCGGCGAACAGGACTGCTCCGGGATCTTCCCGGCGGAAATAGGCACCCAGAGCTTGTTCGAAGGCGCGGCCGAACAGCATCGCCGCCCGGGTGTCCTTCTCCTTCCAGCCATCGAGATAGCGATGCCGATACCGCCGCGGGCAGGTGAGGTACTGGCTGATCTGGGTGTAGCTGTAGGTCATTCAGGCCACCTGCGGGCTGTCCAGATTTGCTGGCGAAAGCTCTTCCCAGCGACCGGCGGGAGCAAAACCGTCGAACCGGAGCAGGGAAGCGCCGTTGAAGACGATGTGGCTGATCTTGACCACGCCCTTCAGACCGACGAGCTGAGTTTCGTCGACCTCATCGCGTCCGAGCAGTTCGGTGTCGTAGCCAAAGTCGCGCAGGAACCAGTTCAGCTTCCACAGGGCTTTCGGGTTGCAATAGAGCCGGCTCGAAAGGGTGTGGCCGGCAAAACGGCTGGGCTCAAGAATGGCCAGAGTGAGTGTGTAGTAAGGCTTTTGTGCCTGCCGACGAAACTGGACCCGTTGCACCCGAACCAGGAAGACTCCGTCGGGGACCTGGTCGGCGGCACAGCGATCGGCGGCGTGCAGGCCGGTGATCTGACGTTTCATGCGGCACCTTCTTTCTGACCGAGATAGCTGTTGAGCTGGCAGAGCAGGGCATTACGGTCCTTCTCGGCCCAGTCGGCAAGCTGCTTGACGAAGTTTTCGACTTGGTCGCGAGTGGCTTCGCGTAGCGTCTTGACCCCGCAGAAGTCGGTGGCATAGGCCTTGACCAAGTTGGGATCGAGTTGATGCTGGCGAATAATCTGGCAAAGGCGATCGCGAACCTTCGGGCCGCCGTGGTTTCCGTTGGCGGGTTGCGGAGGAAGCTTCTTCGACTCTCGGGAGGATTGCGGTGGTTCGGCGAAGGAACCGATTTCCTCGACCGAGCAGATGCCGATTCCGTAGGCTTTGCGCAGAGCACGGTTGACGGCGCGGGTCTCGGCCACTCGCATTTCGGCGCCGTGAACAAGGAACGAAACATTGGAAGGATCGGCATCGCCGTAACCGACGAAGCCACGACACGCTTTGGTCTTGTAGACAGTGGCCTCGAACGCCCAGCGTTGTGTGTGCGGGTCGCAGAAATCCGGGACAGGTTTGCTGTGAATCCCCGCACAGCGATTTCGGGAGGCGAGTCGTATTAGGCCCGTGTGGGTCACGTACCACCCTCGCTCTAACCAGATTAGATCGCCCTCCGCCACCGAAAACCGAAATTGGTTGGTGAGCAACTTCAGCAACTGAAAGGCAAATTGATTGAGATCGCACTTCCACCGAGATCGGGCAAACCTCATATTGGTCCGCAACAGATGGTCAGCCATGGAGAGCCTCCTGCATACAATCACATACATTGTATGAGAACTAAATAGAGGAGTCAACAAATTGTCAATAGCAAAGGGCTTGGTTTTTCATACAATCTCAGCATTATGAAGAAGAACGCTCCCCTAGCATTCCGGATTTCAGGCGAGCTTAAGAAGAGCCTCCAACAGATCGCCAATCGAGAGGCACGCAGCATCTCTCAGGTCTGCGAGATTCTCCTGACGATTGGGACAGAGGCTTACAGCGAGGAGGGATCAAAATATCTACACCGCTACCTCGGAAATGGCAAAGAAGAAAGTTGATGCTTGGCGAATTTGCCGGTAAAGCAAGGACTGAAGAAGACTGTTCTTGACACCGACCGGCTTTCTCATGGAAGGTAGCCCACCGCGGTCAATGAGTGCTACGGCGGTATTTCGCCGAAAACCCAAAGTCAGCAGTCGTACGGTTAGCCCACCACAATCGGCGGAACTCAGAGTGGAAGTTCTTGTTCCAATACGGCCGATCAAAAATCCCAAACAACCGGGGGGCAAAAGCAGCACGGCAATCCTAAGACTGCCGATAAGCTTATCTACCTCCGCGGTGACTTCCGGGCAATACGTACGTGCGACTTTCGTAACACACCTCGGCCGTTCTCCTGGGGCGTTTTCCGCATCCATATAGCGGGCACGCTATATCCGCGGTTGGTGCCCGAGATTCATAGTCGGGAAGCAACAATACCAGCACAACGAGCCAGATAAAAGAGTGTCTTCAGTCATCCGGAGAATCGCATGTCTCTGCAAGAACCCTCACACGATTTCTTCCAACCCCACCTTCACCAAGACATTCTGGCCGCAAGCGCCCCGTGTCGGAACGCAGAATCCAGGCCAACCGCAGAAACGCTCTTCGGTCGACGGCGCCAACAACAGCGCAGGGAAAGCGCAACGTGTCCCGCAACGCGATTAAACATGGACTCCTCGCACGCGAGGTCGTGATAACGGCCGGGGATGGCGAGGAGAGTTTGCAAGAGTTTCACGACCTTCTCGAAAAACTCTGTGAACAGTACGAACCCGTTGGCGTCCTCGAGGACTCGCTCGTGCAAACCATTGCCACCTGTTGGTGGCGGAAAGCGCGTGTCCTTGGGCGGAGAACGGAGAAACCGCAAGCGGGTGGACACGGCAAGTGGACCAAGCCCTGCGGGATTCAGATAGGGGTAACCTTGGTTTAGCGCTATCGAAAATGGACTTACCTCTGTTCAGCGCCGGGAACCCCAGTGACGCCAAGGTATCCACCAGGGAATACTGGTCTGCCATACAAGTCGTCACAGACCGATTTGCGTGGACATCACTCTGGCCTGGCCTACCTGAGTGCGCTGCTGAAGATTGCAAAATCCCAGATCGCCAGCGACGGTCATATATCGGAATGGATCGCGAAGAAGATTTTAACGGGTTTGGCTTTTGGGACTGCCTCTTCGCGCTTATCTGTTTCTACGATGGTCTTCCCGAAGACAAAATGGAAGGACGACCATCTCGAAAGGCTGGTGACAAACAAGCTGACAAACAACGCGCCATCGTCGCCGCCGCTGTTGACGATCAATTGGAAAGGATCAACGAGCTTAAGGAGCGGGCGACCGAGCGTGAGGACCTCGCAGGAGACGCGGAGGCCCGAAGCTTCAGCTTGCCGCCCGTCGATGCAACTGACAAACTCCTGCGGGCTCACCTAGACAGGCAACTCTATCGCGCCATGGACCAGCTTGAGCGTCTGCAACGACAGCGCAGAGGAGAAGCGGTGCCGCCTCCCCTCAACATCAATTTGGGAAGAGGGAGATAACGTTTTTGCCAAACAAAGCCAAGAAGTGCTTTGTTTTCAATAGGGGCGAGCACGATCGCAGCATAAGTTCAACGAACTGCTGGTCCGCTCCAACACCGGACTGGGTTCGAAAAAAGCTAGCGCTCACTTCGGAGGCTGGTTTCGCGGAACGGACGGCGTGCGCATCTGGGATGAGACCGGAGCAAAGGCGGCGAGATTGACCGAGTCTGCCGTTCTGCGCCTGAAGGCTCAGCAGCCTCTTATTGCAGGTTGAGTTTACCCGTGAGTTCGATCTCTGCCGCTGAATGGGCGACATAGATGTCGAAATCACCCGGGGCGACCGTCCACTTGTGATTCTTGACATCGTAGTAGGAAAAGGCGCGGCGATCGAGCGCGACCTCTACATGTTTGGTCTCGCCGGGATTGAGTTCCACCTTGGCGAAGCCTTTCAACTCCTTCACCGGGCGGGGCACACTGGCGTGCCGATCACCAACGTAAACTTGCGCGACGTCTGCGCCGGCGCGGTTGCCGGTGTTGGTGACGTCGAAGGCCACCTTAGCTTCCTCTGAACCCGCGGCTGGAGAAACCGTTAGATTCTTGTAGGCAAAAGTGGTGTAGGAGAGGCCATAACCGAAGGGGAATAGCGGCTTCACTCCAGACTTGTCGAAGTGGCGGTAGCCTACGAAAATGCCCTCCGTATATTCAACCTTCTTTTCGCCGTCCTTAGGGTAGTAGCTGTCGTGGACGGCATTGTCTTCCCAGCGCCGCTCGATTGAGATGGGCAATCTTCCAGAAGGATTGAACTCGCCGAACAGCAGTTGTGCCAGCGCGGTTCCTCCTTCCTGGCCGGGGTACCAGGCCTCGAAGAGCGCCGGGACGTGGTCCACCCAGCGCCGTCATGTCGACGCCGCCGCCGGAAGTGAGGACTACGATTGTGTTCTTGTTTGCGGCAGCGATCTGATTGATGAGTTCATCCTGGCCGGGAGGCAGCCGGAATGTGCGGTCGCCGCTCTCGCCTTCGGTCGAGGGATCAAAGCCCACGGCGAGTACAACGGCATCCGCACGTGAGGCCAATGATTTCGCTTCGGCGCTGACCAGAGTCTCAGGACGCACGATGCCGAGATTCGCGGTAGTTTTACCCCAGCCACCCTTGGCGTAGTAGTCCAGTTCGACCTGGTGCGGGCCGGGGGTAAGCGTCATCGAAACCTCGCCGACGAAGGCATACCAATCCTTCCAGTTATCGAACACGAGTTTCTTGTCGACATAGAGTCGATAGCCGCCGTTCTCTCCCGGACCTTGAACGAAGACAAGGTAATCGCCGGGAGCGCTGGGAGTGAAGTAGCCGGACCAACGGATTGACATATCGCCGGCGGCGCCGTCGCCTCCCCGCGCCGGTTCGTAGTTGACGTGCTTGTCGGTGCGGGTGATGGCGGGGGTGCCACTCAGAGTTGCCATTTGTGAAGAACTCCGTCTTCAGACCTGGTCGACCACCGGTTGCTTCGGTGGTGAATTCGGTGTGCTTGGCGATTTCGTCGAGGGTGGGCAGGCCGCGCTCGTAGAAGACCTTGGCGCCGCTGCCCAGGTAATTCGCCACGCCTTCCAGGTAGCTTACGGGCGTAAAGGGCTTCGCTTCGGCGCTGCCTCCGCCGCCCGGCTGCGCGGGATAGGCATCTGGGCCGATGACCGCAATGGAGTGAATCTTTCCTTTCTCCAGAGGAAGAAGATTGCCATCATTCTTGAGGAGAACCATGCCGGATCGAGCTGCCTCCAGGGTTACCTGCCGGCCTTGGGGATTTAGTTTGGGAATCGACAAGTCGGTCTGCTCGCGATCGAGCCATCCAAACTGAATTGCGGTGCGCAGGATGCGGCGGACTTTGTCGTCGATGGTTGCCTCGCTCACCTTGCCCGATTTCACAGCCGGCAATAACGTGGCGCGGTTCATGAATTTTCCTGACGGCATCTCCAGATCGAGGCCGCCGTTCGCCGCGGCAACACCGTCGTAAACGGAATCCCAGTCGGACATCATGATTCCTGTGAAGCCCCAGTCTTTCTTGGCCACATCGGTGTTGAGGTAGCCATTTTGGGTCATGTGCTGGCCATTGGTGAGGTTGTAGGAATCCATGACGGAGCCTACGTGGGCTTCCTTCACTGCGGCTTCAAACACCGGCAGGTAGATTTCGCGCATGGTGCGCTCATCGATGATGGAATCCATGTTGTGGCGGTCGTATTCCTGGTTGTTTCCCATGAAGTGCTTGACGGTGGCGCTGACTCCCTGGCTTTGCATGCCCTCGATATAGGCGACGGCGGTGCGAGCGGAGAGGAAGGGATCTTCTCCGAAATACTCAAAGTTTCTGCCGCACAGCGGAGCGCGATAGATATTGACACCGGGGCCGAGCATGAAATGCACCCCACGGGCACGCGCGTCTTCTCCGATTACGGCGCCGATTCGTTGCGCGAGTGCGGGGTCCCAGGTGGCGGCGAGGCCGATGCCGCCGAAAACTGTCGACGGACCGTAGTTGCGGACTCCCACGGGGCCGTCGGCCATTTTCAGGGGTGGCAGGCCGATGTGCGGGACGGCGCGGATGTAGAAACTGTCGACGCCGCCGAGGAGATCGATCTTTTCTTCCAGGCTCAGTTGCTTGAGCAGGGACTCCACTCGCGCCTCGGTCGCTGCTTGGGACACCGGCGCCGTCTGGCATACGGCGGGCAGGACGAACCAGAAGAACGAGCAGAAAGAAGGATTGCGCTTTGCGCAGCATTGATCGAGACACTTATTATCCGCGATCTTTGAAGCGATGATCGTGAACCAATGATCAATGAACCGCTGATCATGGCGATGATCATGAACCGGCGATCTATAAGCCGGCGATCAGTTCCGCACCTAGTGTAGCCAGGGCGATATCTTCATTCGACGATAAGCCGCTGACCGCGACGGCTCCAACTACTTCGCCGTTCTTCCAGACTGGAATCCCGCCACCCCATCCCACATACTTCGGATCGCCGTAGTAGGCGATGTCGTGGCCCTTCTCCGGATGTTTGACCTTTTCTCCGATTTCCCTGGTCGGCTTGCGCTCACGCGCGGCGGTCCACGCCTTGTTCATGGCGATGCGGATGGAAGAGACGGGAGCGCCGTCCATGCGGGCAAAGCAGATCAGATCGCCGTGCGAATCGGCGACGGCAACCGCCGCGGCCTTCTGCATCTGCAAAGCTTTTTCCACGATGAGATCGACTGCCCGCTTGGCTTCGGAATGGTCGATGGTTTGGAAAGTTCTCATAGATGCGGAGGATACAAGGATCCGGATCGAATAAGGAAGTCGCTGACAGCTGTCGGTCAGAGCAAAAGTTCGGGCGGGAAAGTAAACTTTCCCGCCCGCAGAAGTTGCCGATCGATCCTAGAATATGAACTTCAATCCGAACTGCACGATACGGAAGGTGTTGTTCACGGTGTTGGTGACTACGCCAAAGGTCGGACTGGTTGCAGTTCCGTTCGGCGGGCCGAATTGGGGATGGTTAAAGAGGTCGAAGAACTCGGCGCGGAACTCAACGTTGACTCTCTCATAGATTGATGTCCGCTTGAACACGGCGAAGTCGAAATTCACCACGCCTTGCTGCCTCAGAGTACCGTCGACGCGGGGCTCGTTACCAAACGTCCATGGATTGTTCGGGGTGCTAATGTTGCCGTTGTTTCCGCTGGGCGCAGCAAAGCAAGCCGTGTTGAACCATGTGGCTCGCTCCTTGTCCAGGGCACTTCCACCCGCGTTCTTGTCGCAACCGGAGACATAGTCAGGTCGAAGAGAACCGATTGCCCAAGCCTGCCTGGGTGAGGGCGTCGCCGCCACCCCAACTGATCTTTACGGGGAAGCCGCGCTGGAAGGTGGTAATGCCATCCAAACCCCACCCGGAGACCACCGCGTTGCCAAAGCCGCCTAGACCCGACAGGTACTTTTTGCCGTGCCCGAAAGGCAGATCAAGCACGTAGCTGGCAACCAGGCGCTGGGAGATATCCTGCGAGGAGAGCGAACGTTCTCCCTTCAGATTGTTCCAGTCCTGTATGCCGCCCACGCCTCCAGTAGTTCCGCCTTCCAACCATGAGGTGAGCGTGTCGGTGTTCGACATCAGCTTGGAGTTGGTATAGGCCACCAGCAGGGTGCCGCCGCCCTGGAAGCGACGGGTCACCGTCGCCTGCAAAGCATTGTAACTGCTACCGCAGCAGCCAAAGCCGTTCAGGTTCAGCCCGGAGTACTGCGGGTACGGGCGATCCAGCTGGCCTTGCAAGAGAACGCCCGGCCCAAGGCCGCCAGGAAGGTTCTGGCTGAACGGATAGGTGACCACAGGTTGGGCAATGGTTACGGCGTTACCAGCGGCGAATTGACTCGCCGCCTGCGTAATGAAGCTGTCAGGAATCTGATTGATGTTGGTATTGAATTGCTCCAGGTGTACGCCGTGCGATCCGGCATAGGCCACATCGGCGAAGAAGCCAGCGGGGAGTTGGCGTTGGAAGTCCAGATTGTATTGCTCCAGGTACCCGTACTTCTGCACGGTATAGCCGGTTGCCGAAAAATTGTTCTGAGTCAAAATGTACTGCGAGACATTCGGCTGCGGGTTGCGGCCGGGCACGGGCGTCAGGTCGTTCGCACCCGTCGTGGGGACCCCGGCCGTATATGTGCCTTGGTTGAATGGCCCGAGGCCGATACAGTTAAGATTATTGTTGGCCACCCAGGCGCAGGTATTTGTGTTGAGAGTAGCGGCAGGTGTATCACCATGGTCATTGCTGGAGAAGAAGTTCGAGGTGGCGCTGCTCACCGGATCTACGTAAGGGTTGGCGTTCCGAACGACACGTAGTTCGGGATAAAGAAAATCCCGAATCCGCCGCGAATCACGGTCTTGGAGTCCAACTGATAGGCGAATCCAAGGCGCGGCAGGAATTCCTTCTTCGAGAGCGGCAGGTTGTTCCGGCTGCCGTTAGCACCTGTTTTCACGAGGAACAGGTCGCCTGGACAGGCGCTTCCCGCAACCCCGTTGCATCCGGTGACGGACGCATTCGTAGCAGCCGGATTGAAGTAAGTCATTTTATCGTAGCGTTCCGACCATGGGCCTTGCAGTTCGTAACGGACACCAAGGTTCACAGTCAGCTTAGGGGTGGCATGCCAGGTATCACCCAAGAAGAAACCGCGATAGGTCTGTTTGCCGGAGATCGGACCGGAAATAACCAGCGACCCACTGGTCTGGTTGCCGAATGCCGCGCCCTGGCCGTTGCCATATCCCAGCAAGAAATCGGCAAAATCTTCGCCATTCCCTGCGCCTGCGCCTACTACGTTGCCAGCACCAACCACGCCGGGCGTAGCAGATGTCCATGACCCAGCGAAGGAGATTAAGCCGCCGCCGGTGTTGGTTTGCAGATAATTGTCGTAACCTTCTTCAAGCTGCAACCCCCAAGTGTAAGTGTGATGCCCCCGGATCATGGTTACCTGGGGCGAAATATTGAACTGGGTGTTGTAATCGGCGATCGCGCTTTGCCCCTGGCTGCAACCCACCAGCCCGTCATTCTGGCCGAAACAGGGGGTCAGGGGAGTGCTCTCCAAGCTGGGTACCAAGGGGTCGTAAGCAGCCGGCCAACCCTCCGTCTCAAACTTAAAGCCGCTATTGATGGGATCGCGCAGGTAGATGAACCGGCTGATGCTGGCGCTGAGGTTGAAGATGGTGTTCGGCCTGATGGCGTAATTATAGCCAAGGGCAATGCTCTTGCTCGTAGTGTTCTCAGCGCAACGGTCTTTGCAAAGCCCGGTTCCGAACGGATCCTGCGCCAGGCTGAGCAGCTTCCACTTAGAGAAGCGGCCGAAAAGGGTCTGTTTACTGTTAATTACCTGGTCGACGCGGGCCACATATTCATCGGTGTCGCCGCCGGTGCTGGCGTCCTTAAGAAAGTTGAGGACGGTGCCTCCGGTGGTGGGAGGTGCGATCAGCTTGTTCAAGAGATAACTGGAGGTTGTATTGATTGCCCCAGAGATGTCGTTGTTGGCGAACGGGATGCGAAAGCTCGTCGGCGTGGCCGGGGGAACAGCCGTGAGGCCCGTGTCGCCGGCGGTGAAGGCGATGGGGTTATATAGCTGGTGAGTATAGATCGTTTTGCCGGTTGTCGGATCTATCCCGGCGTTGTCGGAGCAGATGTTGACGCCCGATCCGTTGGGGTCAGGGACACTGAACGTCCCCCCGTCGGAGGTGCAAAGATCGGAGAAGTCTCCCCCGCGCTCGGCAGTGGTTGGGACTGTAGTGTTAAATGGGGTGCCCTGGCGGAGGCGGAAACCCTCATAACTGAAGAAAACGAAGGTTTTGTTCTTGATAAGCGCTCCGCCGATGGCGGCGCCAAACTGATTCTGCGTAAAGGGGACTGGCTTGTTATCTAGTCCCTGGGAAATCTCGGATCCCTTGTTGAAGAACTCATTGGAATTCAGAACCTTATTCCGCAGGTATTCATACCCTTCGCCGTGCCAGGTGTTGGTGCCCGACTTGGTGCTCATGTTGATGACGCCGCCGGCGAACTTGCCCCACTCCGGACCGAGATTGTTGTCCTGAACCTTAAACTCCGAAATCGGAGTCCTGGGTCGGAACGACGAAGGGCAGGTTGATGTAGCCGATATTCAGCGGCTGACCATCCAGGTATTCCGCACCCTCATTGGCGAAGGCGCCGCCGATCTGGTAGTTGGCGAAGTCGAAGGGATTCTTGCCCACCGACGTTCCCTTCCGTGCTGCCTTGCGGAATGACCGAGGGAGTAACGGTCGTCAAGTTGAAAATGTTGCGGCCGTTCAAAGGCAGCTCGTTGGCCTCGCGCTGGTCAACGACCGTGCCCAGGGAAGAAGTCTCGGATTGGAGCAGCGGCGTTTCCGAAGTCACTTCGACGACCTGGCTAACCTCGCCGACCTGCAGCGCGGCATCGATGTGCGTGCTCTGCTGCACGTCGACCGTGACGGGCGTGCGGATGAAGTGCTTGAAGCCCTGCTTTTCCACGTCAATCCGGTACTGGCCGGGGAACAGGTTCACAAACGTGAACAGGCCGTCGGCGCCGCTGGATTGGGTGCGCTTTTCAGCCGTGCCCAAGTTGGTCAGGGTCACGTTGGCGTCCGTGACGGCCGCTCCTGAAGTATCGGTGACGGAACCGGCTATCGAGCCATATGTGCTTTGGCCATAGAGAGAAAGGGAAGCAGAAACCAGCAGGGCCAGCGAGACAAGCAAACTTCGCAGCATGCGACTTGGCATAGATGACTCTTTCCGGTACAGGAATTTCCCAAATGTCCCCAAACCACGGTGGTGGATTCTTGTCCACCGGAGCAACCGTTGTCAAGCAGAAAATGCATGATTCGCATTTGAATAATCGTTAACCCTCGAACAATGGTATGCTTCCGGCTCATGACCGCGACCATGATGGACATCGCGAAAGGCCTGAAGGTCTCGGTGGTCACGGTGTCGAAGGTGCTGCGCAATCAGGGCCGGATCAGCGAAGCCACGCGCAAACGAGTGCTGCGCCGGGCAAAGCAATTGAATTATCAGACGAATTGGGTGGCGCGCAGCCTGGTGACGCGGCGCACCTACACGATCGGCTTGCTCCTGCCGGAATTCACGCATCCCTTCTTCGCCGAGATTGCGCGCGCCGTGGCGCAGACCGTCCGTCCCCATGGTTATCACGTGGTGATTTCATGTTTCGAGGAAGATCCCGAATTGGAAGTCGAGCGAGGCGGATTCATTGCTGGCCCGGCGGGTCGACGGTCTTATCATCGCTTCCTCCCAGCCGCCCCGGCGTCTGGGACTGTTCAAGCGGATTCAAGAGCAGAAGGTACCCTATGTTCTGATTGACCGTCCTATCGCCGGTCTGCGGGCCTGTTATGTTGGGGTGGATAACTACGCTATTGGCGAGTTGGGTACGGAGCACCTTATCGCTCGAGGGTGTCGCCGCATTGCCCACCTGCGCGGTCCGGAAGTAGGGATTGCGGTGGAACGCCTGGCAGGCTACCGGCGAGCACTGGTGAAGCACGGCATTCGTCCGAATTCGCAGTATGTGGTGTCGGGCGGCCGGCGGGACGACACAGGCTATGAAGGGATGCGGAAATTACTCGACCTAAACCCGTTTCCTGACGGAGTTTTCTGCTACAACGACCCGGTCGCCATCGGCGCCATACGAGCCATTTTAGGGGTTGAGTTTAATCTGCCGAATGACATTTGCGTGGTGGGAGCTGGCAATATTCACTACTCCGACCAGGTGGCGGTGCCACTCACCACTGTCGACCAGGGTACGTGCCGAATCGGGGTGCTGGCGGCTGAACTTCTGGTTGAGCGAATCGCGTCGAAGCACCCAATGCGGCCGAAAAAAATATTGATTCCACCCAAGCTCGTGGAACGGGAATCGACCCGGCGGCAGGCGTAGAACTTCGAAGACACCAAGGGTCCGCGTGGTCGAGGGATCAAGTTGCTGGTCGCCGCCTGCACAATAATGAAGAAGCATTTCTTAAGGAATCGAGCATGCGGTGAACGCCCCGCGCGCGATATGCTGGGCGACTGAAGGAACCCAAGTTGCGGAACACTCTGCTACGTGCATTCTGTGTGTTGACGATCGTGCTGTTCGCCGCGCCCTGACGGCGCCGGTTTTCGACGTGCATCTGCCGCCTGGGTTGGATTTCACGCTGCAGAATTCTCCCACTCCTCAGAAGTATCTGATTGAAACCATGCCCGGCGGTGTCGCTCTGCTTGATTACAATAACGACGGTTTGTTGGACATTTTCCTCGTAAACGGCGGGCGGATCACCAGCCCCATGCAGACTCCCGAGAACTTCGACCGTCACGATCCGCGTTACTGGAACCGGCTTTACCGCCAGAACAAAGACGGAAGCTTCACCGACGTTACCGAAACAAGCCGGCCTGGCAGATGCCGGAGACGGAAATTACGGCATGGGCGTGGCGGTCGGAGATTATGACAACGACGGCTATCCCGATCTCTACGTCACCAGCTACGGGAAAAACATTCTGTATCACAACAACGGGGACGGCACCTTTACCGATGTGACGGCCAAAGCGGGAGTGGCCGCCGGCGGGTGGTCAGTTTCAGCCGGATTCTTCGATTACGACAACGACGGAAAACTGGATCTTTTTGTAACCCGGTACATGGACTGGGACACCAAGCACAGCAAGGATTGCGGCGGAAACTTTCACACTTATTGTCCGCCGGAAGAGTTTCCTGCCACGACCAACATTCTTTATCACAACAACGGCGATGGAACTTTCACCGACGTGAGCCAGCGCTCCGGCATCGCGGCAAAGAAAGGGCGCGCGTTGGGAGTAGCGTTCGCCGACTACGATGGCGACGGATTCACCGACATCTTTGTAGCCAACGACGGCATGCAGCAGTATCTGTTTCACAACAACGGCAACGGCACCTTCACGGAAGTTGGTCTGGAGGCTGGCGCCGCTCTTTCGCAGGACGGGCGGCGGCTCTCGGGCATGGGAGTGGTGTTTCAAGACTATGACAACGACGGCCGGCCCGACGTTATCGTCACCGAGTTGCCGCGGGAAATTTACGGCGTCTATCACAACGATGGCAACGGTTCGTTCAGCTACCGCAGTCTCGAGACCGGTCTCGGCGTGCTCTCGAGCGGAAGTTCCGGCTGGGGCGTGGGCCTGGAAGATTTCGACAACGATGGTTGGAAAGACTTGTTCGTCGCGCAGGGTCATGTGTTGGACAACGTGGAGCAGATCGACCCTTCGCTGCACTATCTTGAACAGCCACTGCTGGCGATGAATCACAATGGGCGGTTCGAACGCGCTGATTCGGGCAGTACGATCCCTTGGGCAGGGCGCGGGGCAGCGTTCGGCGATTTGAATAACGATGGCTGGCAGGATGTGGTGATGACCACTCTGGGCGGCCATCCTCAAGTGTTTCTGAACCGTGGCGGCAAGATTGCACTGGCTGGTGATTACTCTTCGCGGCACTCGCAGCAATCGGGATGGATTCGGAGCCCGGGTGCAGGTGAACGGGCAGACACGATTCGCGACTTCGGCCGGCAGTTATCTTTCGGCCAGCGATAAACGCCTTCACTTCGGACTGGGCACGGCGGAGAAGGCTAAGGTGGAAATCGATTGGCCGTCTGGTACTCATCAGAGTTTTAAATGATGTTCACGCCGACCAGTTTCTGGAAGTGCGTGAACCGGAGAAGCCGTGATTCGAGCGCTCCTACTCTTGTACTTTGCGTGGCAGGTCGCATCGCCGCAGGCTGCCGAGCACATGCAGGCGGGAATCGCGGCGGAGAAGGGACGACAGTTCGAGGTTGCGGTCACCGAGTTCAAGAAAGTGACCGAACTCGATCCCTTTTTCGCAGATGGCTTCATCAGCCTGGGCCAGGCCTATATGGAGAGCGGCAATTACGGGCCGGCGATTCCGCCGCTCAAACATGCGTTGGAATTGAACGCCGATTTGCTGCCGGCGCATCAATTGCTGGGCTACGCGCTGCTCGCCCAGGGTTACGCGGGAGAAGCGATTCCGCACTTGCAACGCTCTCCAGACAAAACCGCGCTGGGGATTGCGCAAATCCAGACTGGACAACTGCCGGAGGCGGTGGCAAATCTGCAGGCGGCGCTGGCGGCGCATCCGAACGATCCGGATCTTCTCTATTACCTTGGCCGGGCCAGCGGCCTGCTGGCGAAACAATCGATCGATACGCTGCTGGCCGCTTATCCGGACTCCGCCCGGGCCCACCAGGCGATGGCGGAAAACTATTTCGTGCTGCGGCGGATGCCGGATGCGGAAAAGGAATATCGCGAAGCGTTGCGGCTGCGGCCCGGTCTGCCCGAAGCTCACCTGGCGTTGGGCGAAGTGTATGCTGGCGCTTTCCAGTGGGACAAAGCGGAAGAGCAATTTCGGCTGCAAGCGAAGCTGCAGCCGGGAAATGCCGAAGCCGCTTACCGTCTCGGGAGAGGCACTGCTGGAGCAGGGAAAAGCGCACGAGGCGCGGGCGGAACTTCTGCGCGCCGACCGCTTGATGCCGGAAATGCCGGAGACGCTCTATTCGCTGGGGAAAGCAGCTTCTCTTGAAGGTGACGCTGCCGCCGCCGAGAAAGCCTGGACCAAACTTCTTTCCATTGAGAAGCAAAGCGCGCTGGCGGCGCAGGCACATTTCGGACTGGCGGGTCTTTATCGTAAACAAGGAAAGACGGCCGAGGCGCAGCGTGAAATGCAGGAATTCCAAAGCCTGCAGAACAGCTCGAACCAGCCGCAACCATCTGGAAAACAAGATTCACAGCATTAATGCACTTACAACGTTTTCGATAGGAGCTTGTTATGGGACGGATTCGGTTTGCATTCCTTCGTAGTCTGGCAGTTGCTGCTTTCTACCTTCTCGGAGTTCTGCTGTTTTGTTCCTTCGTCGCATCGCCGCTTGAAGCGGCGGAACCTTCTTCGCGAAATCTGGATTCCGGCTGGCAATTTCGCGCGGTAGCCAACACAGATCGAGCCGACGTCAAGGAATGGCATCCCGCGACAGGTTCCAGGCGTGGTGCAAACCGATCTGTTGCACAACAGGCTGATTCCCGACCCTTTCGACCGGGATAATGAATTCCGTCTGCAGTGGATCGGACTGGCCGACTGGGAATATCAAACCACGTTTCAAGTGGATGCAGCCGCGCTCGCGCACGACCATCGTCGACCTGGTTTTTGCTGGGCTGGATACATTTGCGGACGTCTATCTCAATGATCAGGCCATTCTCCACGCTGACAATATGTTCCGGCACCTGGCGGATCCCGGCGAAGGCTGCGCTGAAGCCTGGTCCGAACACGCTGCGAATTGTTTTTCATTCCGCGGTCGAGAAGATGATTCCCTACGTCAAGTCGCTGCCTTACATTTTGCCTTCGATCTCAACTCATAATTACGGGAACGAAGAGAACATCGCTACCGCTCCCTACACGCGCAAGGCTCCCTACAACTACGGCTGGGATTGGGGGCCGCGCTTCATGACTGAAGGCATTTGGCAGCCCGTGCGGCTTGAAACCTGGGATGCGCTGCGCATTGAGAACTTCCACATCCATCAGCAGAGCATCACGACGGATTTGGCCAACGTTACGGCGGAGGTTGAGATCGAGGCCAGCCGGCCCACAACGGCTACGCTCGCACTGGCTCACGATGAAATGTCTGGACCACAAACCGCCGATGGAACTCAGACGCTGCAACTCAATGCCGGCATCAATCATGTTTCAGTTCCCGTGCGGATTGCCGCGCCGAAGCTGTGGTATCCGGTTGGGTACGGGGCTCAGAACCGGTACAGATTTTCTGCGCAGGTGCGCATCGGTCGCGACGTTGCGGCTCACGCCGAGACCAAGACCGGACTGCGCTCGGTCGAGCTGCGCCGCGTTGCTGATCAGTGGGGGAAGAGCTTTGAGTTCGTGGTGAATGGTATTTCTGTGTTTGCCAAAGGGGCGGATGTTATTCCGTTCGACAGCTTTCCCAACCGCGTGACTCCGGAGATTCATCGCGACATTCTTCAGTCCGCACGCGACGCGCACATGAATATGGTTCGGGAATGGGGCGGCGGTTATTACGAGTCCGACGATTTCTACGACATCTGCGACGAACTCGGCATTATGGTGTGGCAGGAATTCATGTTCGGCGGCGACATGATTCCCGGCGACGTCCCCTTTCAAGAGAATGTGCGGCAAGAGGCCATCGACCAGATCAAGCGGCTGCGCGACCACCCCAGCATCGTGGTCTGGTGCGGAAATAATGAAGTCGAAACCGGATGGTGGCATTGGGGCGATCGTCAGGAATTCAAGGCGTCGATCTCTCCCGACACCCGCGACCGCGTTTGGCAGGATTACGTGGTCATGTTCGCCGACATTCTCAGGAGCGCTGTCACGCAATACGCAGATCCCGTGCCCTACACGCCCAGTTCTCCCAGCGCCAACTTTGAGGAAATTCCTGACAATCAGCACAACGGCGACATGCACTACTGGGCAGTCTGGCACCAGCAGGCGCCGGCTTCGGACTACACGAAACAGTTTCCGCGGTTCATGTCGGAGTACGGATTCCAATCGTTCCCCGAGATGCGCACCATCCATACTTTTGCAAATAAGCCGGACGACTTCGACATTCGTTCCACCGTCATGCAGGCGCACCAGAAGAACAAAGGCGGGAATGAACGAATCCTGACCTATATGCTGCGCGAGTACCGCGAGCCCAAGGATTTCGCTTCATTCGTTTATCTGAGCCAGGTGCAGCAGGCGGAGATCATCAAGATTGGCGCCGAGCACCTGCGCCGGCAGCGGCCGCGCACCATGGGTTCGATTTACTGGCAGTTGAACGACTGCTGGCCGGTGGCTTCGTGGGCCAGCATCGATTACTACGGCCGTTGGAAAGCGCTGCATTACTATGCCCGCCGCTTCTACGACGATGTGCTGATCTCGCCTTTTCTGCACGACGACAAGGTGGACGTATACGTGGTCTCGGATAAGCTCCAGCCGCTTTCGGGAACGATCCACATGCGGCTGCTCGACTTCTCGGGAAGCGTTTTGCTCGAACAAACGAAGGATATCCAGATCCCCGCGCAATCGAACGCGATTTATTTCAGTGTTGACAAGGCGGCCCTGTCGGCAAAGGCTGATCTGCGTCAAGAGCGTCACTGGTGTTTGACCTGGAAGTGGCGGGAAAGCGAGTATCGCGAAACCTTATATTCATCGAGGTGACGCACGACCTGGAACTGCCGGTGGCGCCAAAGATTGAAACAACTCTCAGCAAGAACGGCGAAGATTATAACGTCACGCTGCAATCATCAAAGCTCGCCCGGAACGTGTATTTGTCTTTCGGCGACCTCAATGTCGAAACTGGCGACAACTATTTTGATCTGCTGCCGGCAGAGCCCGTCACGATTCGACTGAAGTCTTCTGCCACGCTGGAGCAGCTTAAAGCTGCGCTGAAAACCATGTCGCTTACCGAAGCCTTCGGTTCGAATTGATATTGCGATACTGGAACGGAATTAGTGGAGCAGACAGACTTACCGCGGATTGGTTTAGCTGGTGAGCGCGGCAGGATTCGAACCTGCGACCCATGCCTTAAAAGGGCATTGCTCTACCAACTGAGCTACGCGCCCACAGTCATTCAATTTAACATGTTAGAAAGAAGTTGGTGAACATCGGTTGCAGAAGTCGTCGTGGATTCAAAAACGACCGGTGTTCAACCGCGGTGTTTGCCGCCGGAGTGACCGTGGCCGCCGAAATGACCGCCTCCGCCCGAGTGCGCACGACTGAAGCTTTTCCCGCCGCCGGAAATCTTCGGGGCGTGCCCGCCGCCAAAATGGAAGCCTCCGTGCGCCTGCTTGCCAGAGGATTTCGCAAAACTGTTGCCCTTGAAGCGGCCAGAAGACCGCTTTCCGAAATCGCTGTACTGAGATCCTGCATTCGGCGCGCGATAGGCCCGCATCGAACTGCCGTAACCCGCGCCCGCCCTGCTGCCGTAGCTGTCGGCGGATCTGCTGTAATAACTTGAACCATACGCCGAACGGCCATACTGCTGCGATCCATACTGCGGCGATCTACCGACCGCTGGGCGAACGCCGTTGTAGGCTTGGCGTGACGTCGCTCCGTAGCCGGCGCCAGGTGTCTGGTAACCGCGGCGAAATCTTTCTCCCGGCCGGTTCCCCGCGAATGCGTCTCTTTCCGGCGTTCGGGGAAAGCTCTGTGAGCGCATTCCACCGTACTCGCCGCTTGGGCGGCCATAGCCTGGCGCCCGGAATGATCTATTCGACAGCATGCCCATCGCTCCGCGTTGCGAAAAAGCGCGTGGGCCGCCGTGCGGCAGGCCCCAATCGGCCACCGTGGAGCTATGCGAATAATAGTTCGAGCCATGGAAGAGAACGGATTGAGTCAGCCAGTTCAAACCCCACGCCAGCAGTCCGAATGGTGTGCGAGTAAAGGCGGACATTGCGATGCCCAAGCCAAATCGCACCGCGGGGCCGAACGATGAACCGATAAACGAGCCCACCGCGCCGAGCAGCGAAAACCCGGGGTAGGGCGACACGGGCTGCCCGTAGACACCCCAGGGATTATAGGCGGGCACATAGACCACCTGCGGATTCACCGGGGCAAGCACGATGTTGCCATTGTCGTAGTTCACCGCTTCCTGCGGGGTGCTTTGCAGGTTTCCAGCCGCCTGCGCGCGCCGACGCATCACCTGCACGGCCTCGAGTACGTCCTGCGGCTGGTTGTAATAGGCGTTGCCCAATTCGGTTGTCCAGTGCAGGTTCTGGTCCATCTGCGCCAGCACCTGGGGAAATGCAGTCAGCGCTTTCACGCTCGGGTCCCAGGGCTCTGCGTCCGCTCCAGCTGCGATCTGATCGGAAGAGGCATAGCCTTGCGCCCGCCGCCAGCGGTCGGCTTCCGCCACTTGCGCGGGATATGTGGAAGCGGTCAGCACTTGCGCAACAAGGGCATCGGGATAGAGCGCGATTGGTGCTACCAGTTGCTCGATATCCTGCGCATTAAGCGGCTGCGCCTGTCCCTGTTGATAGCTTTGTTGCGGATCCGTCTGGCCGGGGGCTGGGTACGCTGGTTGCGGAGAAGACGGTTCTCCGTAGGGCTGCGGCTGCGCATTTTCCATCTCAGGATTGCCCGGCTGCGGATTGCCAGATTGCTGGTCGGGCGGGTACTGCCCGTTGTCCGGCGCCTGCTGCGCGAACAAATCTCCTTGGACTATTGGCACCAGAAGCAGCGTCATCGCCAATGCGATCACACGTCTTAACGGCGTGCCTCCGCCGCCGCGAGAGGAATGCTGGGGTGAATCAAGCAAGCTTGGAAGGTTTTCAGCGCGCGATGCGGGAATGTCCGTTTCGGGTCTCATAATTTCTTTCACCTCTCGTGGCCCACATAGGGTTCGCTCTGAGGCTAAACCTATGTTCGAAGCCGCCGTAGGCTGAGCTTACGACCCGGGCGGGGGTATCTGATCATTCTAAACCCGAAACCCGGGCTTTAGTTTTGCACAGGAGATGGCCTAAGGGTGGACCTTCGACGAACCGCCTAAAGGTTGCCGCTGGTTATCGCGACTGGGCTTGCCATGTGTGGGGCACAAGGTCGTGCCGGCGGTTGATCCAACACAGGATGATCCACTACAGGAGCTTGTTGAATACGGTTCCGCGGACCGCATGAAAACGGCTTCGGCGGGGCGGGGCCTGGGTGCGACCCGAGAGCTGCCATTTGAGATGCACCAGGGAGCGGTGAATCCGCCAGCGGAGGGAAGGATCTACGGCAAGGGATCGATCGTGGTGTGCGCGCTGAAGAGCTAGCGAATCCGCAGCAAGCTTGCGGGGGTGGTTGTAGAAATCGCCCAGTTTGTCAGTCCCCATGCCGGGAGTCGCAAGCCAACGGGGGATGCATGTCGAGAGTACGTCCACGTCGGTCAGAATCTTGCTGACACCCAGACCCGTGGCGGGACAAGCAGTCTGAAACGCGTCGCCGACCAATACCACGCCTGGCTGAGGATTGCCCTCGACGCTGTAGAGATCGACGCGGCCGGATTCTACCTCACTGGTCACCTGAAATGTGCCCGTCACCCGGCTCAGCTCAGGCAGGTGGCGTCGAAGCATCTGGTCCGGCTCCCGGATGAACTCATGGACCCACGGGTCGTAGGCGGATCGATAAACAAAGAGGTTCGCGCGCATGGTGTTGCGAACTTTGAAAAGCGTGAGATAGCTAATGCAGGTTGACGGACTGGCCGAGTAGTACACAACCGAGTCAAAGTCAAAAGGCTGCTCTTCGGACGCAGCTACGTCGAACCCGAGGACGACGCACTGGTCCTTCTGCAGCACACGACGGCGCACGTTCAAGCCCGCGAGGAGTCCGCTGCTAACCCCGGAAGTCAACACGACCAGACGCGAAGTTAGTTCCCCGCCACCCCTGAGCTTGACACGCTGCAGGTGGCCGCTGTTGGCGATATGTTCCACGCTGTCGCAGCGGTAATCGACGACTGGAGGCAAGTTGGCGCGCAGCGCATTGACCATGTCTGCGTAGGTAATGCCATATTGTTCGGTTCGGAGGGTCTTGAAAATACGGCCATCGTAGCCCGCGTGCACCTCGCTCCATCGCCGGGAATGTGGGAGAAGATGCTGAAGCAGACCAAACTTGCGCAACAACCGCACGGGTTCCTGGTCAACCTTCTCCGCTTTGAATACCCGAGGACAGCTGGAACGCGGGTCAACTAGAATGACCCGGCGACCCTGCTGGCCCAACACGGCAGCCAAGGTAGCGCCCGCCATGCCTGCGCCTACGATAATGATCTTGGAGGAAACGTCAGATGAGCCGTCAGATGAGCCGAAGGATACCAATTCACACTCTTTCGCCACTCTGGCTGGCAGGTGTCGAGACGACAGCTACCTTAAGCTTTGCCCGAAGCTTCGGGAATAGCCAATTCGTGCCATTAAGGGCACACTAGACAACCATTATAACGGATTCTCATTCTCTCTTGCCACCCCCCCAAGGCGCATAAAAAGCGCCCGGACGCTCTCAATTTCAGGAGCGGCAACGCCGCGGCTGGAATAGAATAGCGCTTCGCCAAGTCTTGGCCTATGAGCACTCCGACCGAACTCTGGAAAAACTGGGAAGGCCAGGTAGTCGAGGGAAAGTTCCCACTGCGGCAATGGCTGGGAGGCTCGGATCACAGCGCTGTATTTCTCACGGAGCGGGGCGGAAAGGAACGCCAGAAAACCGCCATCAAGCTTACGGCCGCGGAACTGGACGAGACCACGCAACTTTCCCGCTGGGCCGGCCCCGGGAAACATTCCCATCCCCACCTGATTCGATTGTTCGAATGCGGACGCTGCCAGATTGACGAGACGCGGCTGCTCTATGTCGTCATGGAATACGCCGACGAGAATCTGCTGGAGATTCTTCCGCTGCGACCGCTTTCTTCGGGTGAGGCTTTTGAGATGCTCCGGCCCACGGCGGAAGCCCTCGCTTCTCTGCATCGCGCTGGGTTTGCGCACAGCCGCGTCAAACCTTCCAACATTATGGCGGTCGAAAATCAGTTGAAGGTTTCCGCTGACGCCGTTCGCCGGACCGGGGAGCGCGGCCTGGCGCGCGTCCGCAGCGCATACGACGCTCCTGAGGTAGAAACCGCAGGACCGTCGCCGGCAGC
Organism: uncultured Acidobacteriaceae bacterium; assembly: GCA_963770235.1. Classification (GTDB taxonomy): domain Bacteria; phylum Acidobacteriota; class Terriglobia; order Terriglobales; family Acidobacteriaceae; genus Sulfotelmatobacter. The sequence goes on from CAVYOW010000001.1 coordinate 700,414, forward strand.
CGACATCTGGGCGCTGGGCGCTACCCTGGTTGCCGTCCTGACCCAGGACGAACCTAAGATGCGGAACGTGACTCGAGAACCGGTGGCCGTGCCCGAAACGATTCCGCAACCTTTCCGCGAGATCGCGCGGCAGTGCCTGCAGATCGATCCCCGAGAGCGCTGCACGGCGAGCGATATCCTCAGCCGGCTCCAACCAGGAGTTCTTCAAACCCAATCTCCGATTGGCGCCAGGATGGTCGAGGCACGCCGATCGCCAGAAGGTTCGAAACGGTGGATCGTCGCCTCCGTCGTTGCCGCAGCACTGGTGCTGGTTGTGTGGGTTGGCAGCAAGTTCATGGTTCATCAGCCCACGGTTCCGGCTGCGGAGACTCATTCTGCAAGCCCTCAACCCCCTGCCGACATTCCCGCGGCGCAAGCGCCGGCGCCATTTTCAGAGAAAGGAAAACCCGCGCAAGAGGAAAAAGGAGTGGTGCAAGGCAGCGTGCGCCAGCAGGTCCAACCCGACGTCTCGCGCAACGCACTGAACACCATCGAGGGCCGGCTGAAAGTCGTTGTCGAAGTTTCGGTGGATGAATCGGGGAACGTCTCGCAGGCTAAATTAGTCTCACCGGGGCCGAGCACGTACTTTGCGAATCGGGCGCTGGCAGCGGCACGGGGCTGGAAATTCAATCCGCCCCAGGTGAACGGACAAGCGGCCGCCAGTGAGTGGGTGCTGCGTTTTGAGTTTCGAAAGACGTCCGCCGAGGTGTCTCCGTCAGAAAAACATCCGTGAACAAACCGGCTCAGCCTTTTGCCTCTTCACTCTTTGCGTTCTTCATCTTCCAAACCATCTGCCGCAGCATGCCGAGCAAGAATTCCGCGTCGCCGGTTTGCAGATGAAGCCGCCGCACTACGCGCCGGACTGCGCCCTCAAAAGAATCTGAAGAATTCAGCTTGGGGTAGGCGCTGGCGCGGAGCGCCGTAAGCAAGGTCTCAGTAATGCGTTCCACCTCGGCCGCCGAAGCCGGACTTCCCTTCTCAGGCTCCACGAGGACGCCGGGATCGCGAACCAATTCGTACAAGCAAACCGCCACGGCCTGCCCCAGATTCATTGAGGCGTGTTCATCGCGTGTGGGGATGTGCATCAGCCAGTGACAGTGGCTCATGTCTTTATTCGAAAGCCCGAATTTTTCTGATCCGAACAGGAGAGCACAAGGGCCGGTAGCAAGATGCGCGCGAATCATGGGAGCCCCTGCTTCCAGCCGCTGGAGGGAATGCTGCAGGTCGCGGTGGCCGATTGCGGTGGTTCCGACCACCAGCGAGCAGTCGGCAACCGCCTCGGCCACCGTTTCGTGCTTTTCGGCGCGAGCCAAGACGGCGGCGGCGCCCACGGCGGAACGGGCGCCCTCAAATGCCACATCGTAGGGATTGACTACACGCAGATGGTGAAAACCAAAGTTGCTCATTGCTCGAGCGGCCGCGCCGATGTTAAGGGGATTGCGCGCGTCCACCAGGACGACGCGCAAATGATCGAATTCAGCAGAAACCGGCAAGCTGGCTTTATTCTACGGCAGCCTGGGCTGAATCGGTTCGCTGGCGATTCGACCTCAGAGCCAGGTTCACTGCAGGTCGCATCCCCTTGCAAGCGCCGTGCCGCAGAGCCTTCTTACTCGGGTGCGCAAATGTAAAAAATTTGTCAAACCTCTGCTACCGCGCCGAAAATGGTTCTGAAACGTTGTAAGCTTTAGTGGTTGTGGACCACGAGTGAAGTCCGGCCAGAATCGAGTGAGGATGGCTTTATGGGTCAAACCGCGACACCGATGAGCACGGCAAGATCGGCAGATCCGACGGATTCCGTGCGGCAGATGGGGAGAATTCTCGTGGTCGAGGATGATCCCGCTGTCCAGAAAGCCTTAAAGCGACTCTTCGAATCCGAGGGCTATGCGGTTGAGGTTCAGGCCAATGGGAAGTCGGCGCTGGAGAGCTTCCAGGCAGCCCCGCCGGCGGTTATTATTCTCGACCTTCGCTTGCCCAAACTTTCCGGCAGCGATTTGTGTAAGGAAGTCAAGGCCCAGGCACCTGCGTTGCCGATCGTGGTTCTCAGCGCAACCAGCGACGTCTCCGACAAGGTTCTGTTGCTCGAGTTGGGCGCGGACGACTACGTAACCAAACCCTTCAGCCCACGGGAGCTGCTGGCGCGGGTACGCGCGGCTCTGCGGCATACCTCGAGAACGGCGACTGGCAATCTGGTGAGTTTTGACGGCATTTCAATCGATTTCAGGAAAATGGAAGTCCAGCGTGACGGCAAGGTTGTGGTCTTGACCGCGCAAGAGTTCAAGACTCTGCAGTTTCTGGTGCAAAATGCCGACCGCGTAATCGGCCGGGACGAGTTGCTGAATGAAGTGTGGGGATATCAGAACTATCCCTCGACGCGCACCGTGGACAACCACATCCTGAAGCTTCGCCAGAAATTGGAACGCGACCCGGCCAGTCCGGTACACTTCCGCACCGTGCACGGGATGGGTTACAAGTTCGTTCGCTGAGATCCCTTTGGCCCCCTCATCAGAACCCGTTTCGCAAAGTTTTCCAGGACCGTCTGGAAGCGCGCTGGTGCCCAGAACGCGGCTGCGTACGCGTTTTCTGCTCTCCATGGTTCTGATCACCACTGGCCTCACGGCGTTGAGCCTTCTGGTGGTTCGCCACAGCGTGCGCAGCCATGTCCGCGAAGGAATAGGACAGGATCTGCGGAACTCCGTCACCACCTTCCAGAATTTTCAGCATGATCGCGAAGTTATGCTGACTGGCTCCGCGGAACTGGTCGCTTACCTGCCCATCACGCGGGCGATCATGACGGCACACGACCCGGCCACGATCCAGGATGCTTCCAAAGACGTGTGGCAATTGACGGCCAGCGATCTTCTGGTGCTGGTCAACCGCAATGGCGAGGTTGTAGCTCTCCACACAAAATCGCCGGGCTTCACGCGCGAGGCCGCGCAGCAGTACTTCGATCGATCGTTGCACGAGGAGGATTCCAGCCACTGGTGGTTTGGCGCCCACCATCTCTACCAGACTTTCGTAAAGCCTGTTTACTTCGGTTCCAAGACGGAAGGTCCGCTGCTAGGCTTCCTGATCATCGGCTATGAGATCGATAACCGCCTGGCCCGGGAGGTTAGCAAGGTCTCGGCCAGCCAGGTAGCTTTCTCCTACGGCGATGAAATCGTCGCAACCACTTTGACGCCCCTGCAAGCCCAAAGCCCGGGTGTGCGGGCATTGGCAGCGGGATCCTCACAAAGCGCGCCCCAGGATGTGGAGGTTGGCAAAGAGAATTTTGTGGCTACGTCGCTTGATCTCTCGGGCGAGCAAAAACCACCGGTGCGCCTGACCGTGCTGGGCTCTTACGATCAGGCTGCCCAATTTCTCGATAACCTGAACCGCCTGTTGCTGCTGCTGGGTCTCACGGCTGTCCTGGTGGGCAGCGGGTTGGTGTTCCTGATCTCCCACACATTCACTCGCCCGCTCGCGAGCCTGGTGGAGGGCGTGCGGGCGTTGGAGCGCGGAGATTTTCACCATCCCCTTGACCCGCGAGGCGGTGACGAGGTAGCGGAATTGACCTCAGCTTTCGACCGGATGCGCGCCAGTCTGCTCAAGACCCAACAAGCTCTGCTCGAGTCTGAGCAGTTAGCCACGATCGGACGCATGGCAAGTTCGATTTCCCATGACCTTCGGCACGCGCTGGCCGCCGTGGTCGCCAACTCTGAGTTTCTTTGCGATGGCCGCCTGACTTCTACGCAGCGCGAAGAGTTGTATCAGGAGGTCCGAACTGGGGTTAACCAGATGACCGACCTCATCGATTCTCTGCTGGAATTCGCCCGGACCAGAGAGTCCCTCAACCCAACTTACGCCAGCGTGGTTGAAACTGTGCGGCGAGCCATGCAGGCGGTGCGCTTGCACCCGCGCCACCAGGGCACGCTGATCGAGATCAACAGTAACGGGCAGACCACGGCCTGGTTCGATGCCCGCAAGCTGGAGCGCGCTCTCTACAACCTTTTGCTGAATGCCTGTGAGGCGGCGCCGAGCCGCGAGGGCAGAGTTCAAGTCACGATCGGCCGCACCAATTCCGCGGTCACGATTGATGTTGCGGATAATGGTCCGGGCATCGCAGAACCCATTCGTGAAAAGTTGTTTCATCCCTTTGTAAGCTTCGGCAAAGAGAACGGTACCGGCCTTGGACTTACGGTGGTGCAGAAGATCGTGCAGGATCATGGCGGCCAAGTCTTGATGGAACGTACCCCGGACGCTCGAACCGTCTTTCGGATCACGATTCCCGGAGGCGCTCCTCAAGGCTCGGAATACGACGAGCCAACGGACCGTCCCTTTTTGCCTGTAACCAGCGATCGAGCGACGGAAAACTCAATTCGACATTCGGATACGTAGTCCGGTTTCCCATTTTCTTGATTTCACGACGATCCGCATGTCGCGCAGGAGGATGTGTGAAGAACCCAAGGACCTTCGCGCTTTGGAAAACTGCTATAACGACAACCGCCTTTGCGCTTCTGAGTGCCTGCACCTGGGCGCAGGACGGCGCGCCGGTGTTGGCACCTCACTCCGCGGATGCGTCGCTGCGTGAACTCGATTCCCAAGTGCACGAACTGCGCACCGTGATCGAACAGATGCGAGCCGAAAGCGCGCAGTCGCGCGCCGAAATGCAGGAATTGCGCCAGGAATTGCAGGACACGCGCAAGCTGCTGGCTCCGCTCGCGGCTTCGGCGAATGCAGGCCCGACTTCGTCCACTCCGGCGGAATCGACCGCGTCAGTCTCGCCCGGCGCCTCCGGCACCACAGCCAACGCTGACTTGGGAAGCCGCCTGCAGAAGCTGGAGGAATCCACGCAGTTGCTGGGCTCGAAGATTGATGAGCAATACCAGACCAAGGTGGAGACTGCGGGAAAATATCGCGCCCGGCTTTCCGGAATTGTGCTGATGAATGCCTTTCGCAATGTCGGTGCGTCCGACAATTTGGACCTGCCCGACTACGCGCAGCCGCCCGCGCCGGGCACCTCGCAGACCAGCTTTGGAGCCACCTTGCGCCAGACCGAGATTGGCCTCGAGATTTTTGGACCGACTTTGGCCGGCGCGAAGAGTTCAGCCAACGTGCAGTTCGATTTTGCCGGAGGCTTTCCCGCCGCCAACAACGGCGTCAACTTCGGTCTGGTGCGCATGCAGACCGCCAGCGTGCGGCTCGACTGGCAACACACTTCGGTGATTGCGGGGCAGGATTCCCTGTTCATCTCGCCGCTTGCTCCTACATCCTTCGCGTCCCTCGCCATTCCGGCCTTTGCTTATGCGGGCAACCTGTGGGGCTGGACGCCCCAGCTTCGCGTCGAGCATCGTTTCGATCTTTCCGACCAACAGACCGTGACGTTGCAGGGTGGGATTCTGGACAATCTCGATTGGGAAACACCCAGCAACTCCTACTTCCGCACGGCGACAGCAGGGGAAGGTTCAGGCCAGCCTGCCTATGCCATGCGCACCGCATGGTCCCGCCCAGTGTTTGACCATCCGTTGAGCTTTGCCGTGGCCGGCTATTATGGCCGGCAGGACTGGCCGTGGGGTCACGACGTGGATGCGTGGGCCGGCATGACGGACTGGCAGATTCCGATCCTGCGGCGCTTGACTCTCTCCGGTGAATTTTATCGGGGACGCGCAGTGGGAGGCCTGGGCGGCGCCATCGGCCAAACTATTCTGTACGGTGGCAATCCGGCCGACGCCACATCGAGCATTCGTGGACTTGACTCCGCCGGAGGGTGGAGTCAGGTCAAATTTCAACTCACGCCCAAGCTGGAATTGAACGGTGTGTTCGCGGAAGACAACGCGTTCGCCGGAGACGTGCGGGGCTTCGCCACGGATGCCAACAACTTCGGCCCCATTCTGGGACGCAACCGTGGCGCGCTCGGCAATCTGGTCTACCGGCCGCGGTCCGACTTGTTGCTTTCCGCGGAATTCAGACGTTTGCACACGTTCCCCGTCTATGACAGTGCCAGTGTGACCAACCAGATCAATCTTGCCATGGGGATACTGTTTTGACGATGTTTCGCTTCGCTCATTGCCGGACCGTATCGTGCTTCCTGCTGCTGCCGTGTTTATTGGTTCTTGCCTCAGCGCAGAATGTGGACCTCAAGGGCAAGGTGCAGCTCACCAGAAACGGACGCAACGTAGGCGACGCGTCGAAAGTTGTGGTCTGGCTTACAGCCTTGGGGAGCACTCCTGCGCCTGCGCCGCTTTTGCAGCAGAGTTCACAAATCCCCCAGCTGGTGCAGAAGAATAAGAGCTTCCATCCTTCCCTGCTGGTGATTCCAGCGGGCGGGCAGGTCGAGTTCCCCAACCAGGATCCTTTTTTTCACAACGTGTTTTCGTTGTTCGACGGCAAGCGCTTCGATCTTGGACTTTATGAGAGTGGCACGACGCAATTTGTTAAGTTCGACAAGCCAGGCGTTTCCTTCATCTTCTGCAACATTCACGCCCAGATGAGCGCCGTGGTGATTGCACTGAATACGCCGTACTACGCGATATCCAACGGACACGGTGAGATAAGCATCGGCAACGTGATCCCCGGCCGCTACCAGATGCACGTTTTCCATCCTTCGGTTTCGCCGGATGCGCTGCGTGCCGCGCAGCGGGAAATAACGGTGACTCCCGGCGAAACCTTCCTCGGAGCTTTCACCCTGGTTGAATCCGATCTCGAGCTGGCGCACAAGAACAAGTATGGCCGCGATTATGATCGTCCTGAGCCTGACAGCCCCGCCTACGCGCGACCATGAGAAGCGCTATTGCCAGGAATCACTCGAATTTCTGCACCGGCTTTACCACAAGTTCGGCTCTCTCCCCGTTCTTCGCCCACCATTCCTTCCACTTCCCTACGTTTTGAGCGGTTGCCTCCGCCCCGGGCGCAACCGGCGGATTCTTCACCATCCGCCCTAACACATACACCAAACACTCATGAAAGGTCTCAGTGAAGCACGACTCTCGGTCAATTTGCGCGTTGTACGGCATCGTTCCCCATATCGGCTTGTAGAAATCCTGCCTGCCGTGGCAATAGGCGGGCCCGTTCCCGCATCCCGGTCCCTGTGCTCGAGCCTTTTGCACGACTTCCTCGGGAACGTCCAGGGCTTTAACCAATGCATCGACTGCGCGCTGGCCACCGATAAACTCCAGCTTCCGCACCGATTCATAAGCGGTTGCGCCGTGCAGTTCCGCAACGATCTGCTCGAACATCTCATTGTCGCCGAGTTGCGCCAAGGCTACTTGGAGATTCCCCTGGATGTCCGTCCAGTGCGTGCTGAAAGGTGTGCTGACCGCGAAACCCATCGCCGCTGGCTTTTCCGCTTTAGGAAATTGCTGCAACGCGTGCCGGGCCGCATCTCCTCCCTTCGCCGCGATAGCAAGAATCGCGTCCGGATAACCCCAGTCCACCCTCCGAGCCAGACACCGCAGATACGGATCATCCACTATCGGATAAGCAGGAAACGTGAGTTGTTGGCCCTTGTGTTTTTCCAGATATGCCTTCCACTGCGCAATTCCCGCATCGGAATAATCCGCCATCGGCAAGTCGGGCGCCCGCCGCCGTCGTCGAATCGTGTCGATATCCTTGAGAATCCCATCGCGCCGGTCCACTTGGTAATCGCCAAAATCCTGGAGCATCGCCGGATCCTTGGCATGCGCGATCAGGAACTCAATCAGCGCAGCTAGCGCACGGTCATCCCCAACAAAACTCAATGAGGCCAAATCCAACCCTGCGCGGTAGTCTTCATCGCCCAGTTTTGCCAGCGCCGCCCGTGCGGCAATCACCCAGCCCCGGCAGGTTGCTCCTGCCCCCTCGTCCGTCGGCCATGCCGCAAGCTTTCGCAATGCCGGTACGGCCTCCTTTTCGGCAACGGATGCCAAACCGTAGATGTCGCTCTCGTATGGAATCTTGTTTCGCTCGCAAGATGTTCGAATCTGGTCAATCAACGCAGCGGCTTGCCACGGATTGTCATCCTCGCAAGTCTGCGCTATGACGTCTGGCGCACCGAATAACCGCCCGCCCAGCACGAAAACTGCAATGAACATCCAAGATCGACCATTTCTGCTCGTATAGGTTCCTTGACGTCCACACCGATCTGTAATCCCGAGATGATTCATTCGACGTCTCTGGCTCATTTGCCAGCCTGCTCCAGTTCAGTGTAATAGGCCAGCGGACGTGGAACATAAAGGAATGCCGTTGCCGGATTGCGGCCTCTGATGAAAATAAGAAGGGCGTGCCGTTTAGCACGCCCTTCCCGCCTCTGACCTTCACTTCACTTACAACCTTGCTGGCAAGTCTGCGATTTAGTGGTGACCTCCGCCCCCGGAATGACCGCTGCCAGAAGAATGGCTGCCGCCTCCTGAGCTCGGTGCGCTGTGAGAAGCGCCGCCGCTATAGCCGCCGTGGCTGCCTCCGTAGCTCGGCGCACCGCGGTAGCCACCATAGCTTCCGGAGGACCGGGGCTGGACGATGGGCTGCCTCATGTTGAGCTGCGGACGCGAATAAGCACCGCGCTCGTAGTTGCTCGAACCGGATTCGCGCGAATAGCTGGAACTCGGCGCCGTCCGATTCCAATAGCCGCCGCCGCCGTCGCCCCTCAAAGTCTCAGCGGCGCTCGCGGCGCGACCCGCGGACTCGCTGCCTCGCGAAGGTGGCGTAAACGTTTTCCACTCGCCACGATTCGGTTCGGCCCGGGTCGAAGATGTTTGTTCCCCGCGGTTCACGGAAGACATCGGTTCCGTCGAGCCGCGACTTCCGTTCTCACTCGCAGTCGTACCAGCGCTCGGCTTCCCGAATCCAGCCGCCGACGCGCTTCGAGACTCCGTAGAGCCAGGACCGGTCGCACGCGCGCCCGCCGCCACTGGCGAAAAGTGGCTCTGCTGCATGGACTGTTGCAGATGCGCCGTCTGTTGCTGGAACGATTCCGTGTGCGACGTGCTCTGCGTGCCGAAGAAATGCTGCGATGCATTGTTATGCATCGTGGAGGCAGCCGCGGGCCGTCCGCTCGCCGACAAACTGGCGCGCGTGGGCACTACCGGTAGGTTGCCGGTCATCATGCGAGCTCCACTCAACTGCGCATGAGTCGCTGCCATCGCCGTCGTCCGGCCAGCTCCAAACTTACCCGCCGACACCGTCGAGAGCGCGCCCCCGATGCGCCCATCGTTGATGTGCGCCAGGTTCGAGAACTGCGTGCCCACGTGCAGCGGAGCAATCCCGCCGAAACGGTTGAGCGTGCCAAACCGGTTGAAGCCGACCACTCCGAACCGCCCGCCGTATCCACCCCACCACGGGAAGAAGCGGTCACCCGGCCCCAGTGGCAACCAGCCAAAGCCGCCCCATCCACCCCAACCGAAACCAAAGCCAAATCCCCAACCCCCTCCGAATCCAAAGAACGACACATATGCCGGAGCCCAGAACGGACGATAGAAACCCGGACCCCACACGGGTCCCGGCCACCACGCCCAAGACCCGCCGTACCACATCCAGCGCCCGTAGTGATACGGCGCCCAGCCCCAAGGCTCATAGCCAACCCATGTCCAACCGTAGTAAGGCTCCCAAACCCAGTTGCCATCGCGGTATGGAACCCATCCATCCGGCTCATTCGGCACCCAGACCTGCCCGTAGTCCGGAGCGTTTACCCAAGTTCCGTTGGCATCCAGGTCCTCCGACCCAACGTAATACTTATTCGTGTGACGCCACGCAGCCGCTTCGTGAATCATGCGGTCGCGGTCGCTATTCCAGCGGTCCCAGTCGTCCCGCTCGGGAGCGGCGCTGATCTTGTACTTCGCATCGGCGCCGGAGCCACGCACCGTCGCCATGTCACCCTGCTTGATCTCGGCAATGCCCTGCGGCGTTGAGATCTGTGCTTCACCCTTGCGCACGATGATGACGCTGTCTCCGTCTGGCCGCACTTCAATGCGGAACACGCCGTCTTTATGTGCGGGGTGAAGTGCAACGTTCGGCGTATCGATTTCCGGCTCAGCCTCACCCTCATTGAACACGGAGTAATTAGCCAAGCCCTGTCCAAGCTGAATCTGGACGTACTTGTTGGTAAAGTTTGCGATGGTGGCTTGCGCATTCGATCCCAGGCGAAGAATGTTCGCGTAGTCGAGTTGCACCTCCGCTCGCGAGCCGGCTCCAGTGGAAACCTTGTCGCCGTTCACCACGGGCTGATTCAACACTGCGGCCGACCAGGTGCCCGAATCCCCGCGCTGCGTGGACACTTCGCCATGAGTCATGCTGATCCGGCCGACGCCTTGATCGGTCCTTGCAGGACCTTCCCCGGAAGGTCCACCGGGTTGAGCCTCCTCGCCGAGTTGGGGTGGTTGACCGGGTTGAGGTTGCCCCGGTTGCGGCGGTCGTCCAGCTTGAGGCGGCGGAGCGGGCTGGCCCTGTCCGATTTCCATTGGCGCACTGGGTTGCTCCGAAGGACCGGGACCTTCCTGAGTAGTTTGCGCCCGCGCGCTACTCGAGAACGCAACAGGCAGCGCGAGAGTTAAGACTGCCAAAGTCGCTATGAATCGGCTTTTCATGACCCACCTCATCCCAGACCCAACCCACTTCTTACTTAAACCCTAAAATCGAGAGATCACCACGCTATAGCGAGAAGCAACTGCCATGCCAAAGGCCGACGGAGGCGAGTCTCGTAACTCGTTTGTTCTCAGATAGAAAGGAGGGGGTCTTCGGCAGGAATCGACTGAGAATTCGAAGCTGGTGGCCGCCCTGAGCCAAGTTGGTGCTTTTCAACCGGATGTGGCGCTTTGTGGGGTGACGTACCCCGTAATCAGAAACACGAAAGCCCCGATAGTCAGTCGGGGCTGAAACCAGAAATCTGGTACTGGACGCTGTCCTCAAACACCTTAAGCATAACTCCGATGGCGATTGTACCCACCATGTAAGCGGTCGACTGAAGTAACTATCGTTTCCCGGTGGAGACTGCTCTGTTTCGGTAACACTACCAGGTGCTTTCTCCTCGCCGCCATCACTGTATACGGTCATCGGGCCCGACGATATCTTGAGGGTCGACTTTATCCCACCACCCTCGGCTCTTTCCGTCAGGTGCATCCAGAGAGTAGATCTCGCCTGTTTCCTTGTCCCGGTACCACTCGCGCTTCGGTGCCCATCGATGAGGCTTCATAACGGGAATCTGTTCGACGTACTCTCTTGAAATTGCCTCAGACAGCTTCCGTCGTAGTTCCGTGTATTCCCAATCTGAATTGAAAACTCTCTGTTCGTACATTTCCTTGAATAAGCCCATCGCCTTACGCTTCTTTCTCCTCATCCGCAATCCCAATCTTCGACAACCGGTACCGCAGCGCATTCCGCGACAGCCCGAGCAGACGCGCCGCCTGACTTTTATTTCCATTCGCTCGCCGCAGCGCCTCCTGAATCATTTCATCCTCCCAGTGTTCAAGAGTCATGCCCTCAGGGAGAAATCTACCGGCGCCGTTCGCCGCCTTAGCCGGGCGTACGTCCAGATGAATATCGCTTGCCTCGAGCACCGTGCCCTTTGCCAGCGCGCAGGCCCGTTCGATGATGTTCTGCAGCTCGCGCACATTCCCTGGCCAGTGATAATTCACCAGAATCTGCATCGCTTCCGGCGTAATACTCTTTACTGGCTTTCCAGAATCTCCGGCAAAGCGCGAGATGAAAAGATTCACCAGATCCGGAATGTCTTCCTTGCGCTGGCGCAAGGGTGCAATGTCGATGGGAACGACATTCAAGCGATAGTAAAGATCCTCGCGAAACGTTCCCTGCTCCAGAGCTTCTCTGAGATCGCGATTCGTAGCTGCGATCAGCCGCACATCCACCTTTATCGTTTTCGTGCCGCCCAGCCGCTCAAACTCACGCTCCTGCAGCACACGCAGCAGCTTAACTTGGATCGCCGGCGGCACATCGCCGATCTCATCAAGGAATAGCGTTCCCTTGTCCGCCAATTCAAACTTGCCCGGTTTGCTCGCGTTTGCGCCCGTGAAGGCACCCTTTTCATAGCCAAACAGTTCGCTCTCTAGCAGGTTCTCAGGAATCGCGGTGCTGTTGATCTTGATGAAAGGCCCGGAAGCCCGCCGGGACTTTTCGTGAATCGCGCGCGCGATCAAATCCTTTCCTACGCCACTCTCCCCGCCTAGCAGGACCGTCGAATTCGTAGGCGCCACGCGCTCCACAGTCGCCAGCACTTCCTGCATCTTCGCGCTGCGCGCGACCACGTTGGGATGGACATAGCGCTTGCCCAGCGCCTCGCGCAGCGACCGATTCTCCTCCCGCAAGTCGCGGACGTCCAGTTCTTTCCGGATCACCATCCGCATCTCGCTCAGCGAAAATGGTTTCAGCACATAGTCGCTGGCCCCGGCCTTCATGGCTTCCACTGCCGTCTCCACCGTTCCAAAAGCCGTCATCACCACCACCGGCAAAGCCGCATTCTGCCGCTTGATGGCCTGCAGGAACTCCAGTCCGTTCATTCCCGGAAGCTTGAGGTCTGTCACCACCAGATCAACCGCGTTCTCGCGAAGAAGTTTCAGCCCTGCCTCGGCATCTCCGGCGGAGAGCGTGGTAAAGCTGTCCTCGCCAAGATTCAACTCGAGCAGGCGCCGCATCTTGGCCTCGTCTTCGACAATCAGGATTGTTGGCATGATGGTTGACAGTCGTCGCCACTTCCTCGATCTCAATGCCTAACTGCTTAGTACTGGGGCGCCACTTACCTTAAGATGCCTGCGCCGCGGCCGCCCCGTCGCCTTCAGGAAAAAAGACAATGAAGCACGCCCCGTGCTGATCGCTCCCTTCCTTCCCTCCCTCGACGCGGATCGTTCCGTGGTGCCCATCAACAATCGTGGAGACAATCGACAACCCCAGCCCCACGCCAGTTTTCTTCGTTGTCACAAACGGATTGAAGATCTGCTCGCGCAGCTCCGCCGGAATTCCTGGCCCCGTATCTTCAATCCGCACTTCCACTCCGTCCCGGTTCGCGCTGTTTGCCCTCGCCGCCGTAACCTGCAACGTCCCTCCGCTGCTGCTCATCGCATCGTAAGCATTCTGAATCAGATTCGCGAACGCCTGTTCAGAAAGACTCTCGTCCAACGGGACCAAGGGCAAGTCCGCCTCATACCGCCGCTCCACCCGCACGATCCCGTCCTTCTGGGCTTGGGCTAGTGATAACGATACGGAGTGCAGCGCCCGATCCAGCACCGCAGTAATGTCCAGCGGAGTTAGTTCAACATGCAGCGGCCGGGCGAAATCCAGAAATCGCGTCACCAGCGCGCTCAGGCGGTTGGTCTCACTCGATATGTAACCCGCCAATTCGCTGGCCAGAGGATTCGATTCCCCCAGCTTCTGGTGCAGCATCTCCGCCGACCCCTTGATCACTCCGAGCGGGATTGCGAATCTCATGCGCCAGCCCGGCCGACATCTGCCCCAGCGCTGCCAGCCGCTCGGAACGCCGCGCCTCCTCCTGCGCCTGCTCCAATCTGCGGTTGGTTTCGGCGAGGGTTTCCGCTAATTCCTGATAGCGCTTGATCTGGCGCCGGTTCTCCACCACGAAGCGGTTCACCACCATCGCCGCCAGAAAAAAGAAGACAATGCGGATGGCGAGCCGACCGTAGTCCTCTGCGTTAATCTCATACTCCTGCAACGCAGGATAAAGATACGAACAGTAGGCGGCGGAGGCCAGCGCAGTCCAGAACAACGTGGCCCATGGACCGAAATATTCCGCCGCAGTGACTGCGGGCAGATAGTAGATGGGATAGTAATAGCTGTTGATGGGGATTTCTCCCGTGTGATCCAACAGCAGGGTGGCCAGGGCAATCTTCAGCACGACAATGTAGACCGGCCCGCGCCGTGGGAGGCGCGCAATCAGCCAGCCTTCGCTCAACTGGAGAACGCCAAAACCAAGCAAGATGAACTGTTTGTGATACTCCCGCACGGGCGGCAGCACGGCCAGTAAGGCCAGCAATACAAGCCAGAGAAAATCCATCCAGTTGATCGCAGGACGACTTTGTTCGTTCCTGATCGGTTGGCTCATGGCAAGATGTTGGGAAATAACTGCGCCGGGAGCGGGCTGGTCGCCCGGCTTCCCGGCGCTATCGTGATCTCGTTACCTTCACTTCGAACCGCTGTCAGATCCACTATCACGTCGCGCCGCATGCGAACCTATCAGACCGCAGGCGGCCAGGTCGCGTCAATGTCCTTTCTTAGGCGCACTCCCGCTTTCGGCCTTGGGTGCGGCCGGATGCGGATTCTGTTGCTTTTGCGGCGGTGCAGACGCGGGTTTCTGCATATCGGTTGCTCCCGCCACCGGTGTAACCCGCACAGCCGAGGGATGCAACAATGGCTGCGCGCCTTGCGGTGAGAGACGCGAGGCGGACGATTGCATGTTCCGGTTTTGGAGACCAGGCGCGCTCGTCTTTGGCCCAGGCTCGGGCTCCGCCGTCCCCTGTTCCTCCCAAACCCGAGGCTGCGGTTTTGCTTCGTTGCCCTGAGCATCGACTTCTCTGACGGAATGGAATCCGTTCTGCGATTGCGGCTGCCGCGCGGTCTGCACTGGCCGCCCCGGCGGTTGCTGCCGGACTAATGCTTGGCTGGCCGACGATTGTTGAACCGAGCCTAGCATCGGAGCCGGCGTCCGCAGCGCCACTACCTGGCGATTCATCACGGCAGCCGGCGGCTTGATCGCCAACGGCTTGCCCGCACCGAATGCGCTGCTCCGGACCGGCTCGACCGCAAGCGCGTTCGATACTGGCGCAGCGGCAATTTCCTGCGATGGAACCGGCATCACGTTCTGGGCCGCCGGCCGGCCATTCACAAACGCATCGCGCGAGACTACCGTCACGCCTCCGCTCACGTTTCGATTCGCGTAAGTGACATTGCTCACACTCCGGTTCACCACCACCGCGTTATAGACGTTTGCGACCCTCACGGTATTCACCGCAGTGTTGGTGATGTTCACGTTGTTCACGTAAGCGCGGCTCACGCGATAACCGGGAATAAATACTTCCCCGGGAGCCAGCGGGAACCACCCTACTCCCACACCAGCCGAGAAATGAAATCCCGGCCCGCCGCCGACCCAACCCACCAGCGCGGGCGCGTACACCGGCCGCACCATGCTTGGCCCCGGAACCCAAACCCAACTGTTGCCCGAGAGAGCCCAGCGTCCGTAGTGGAAGGGCGCGAATCCCCACGGCTCGTTCTCGACCCAAGTCCAACCCCACGGTGCCACCCAGGCCCAACTTCCGAAGCGATACGGCGCCCAGCCCGCCGCAATTCCCGCAGGCTGCCAGACCATGCCATAGCCCGCCACGTCACTCCAGTTACCGTACTGATCGAGATCTTCGTATCCGGTCATATCGCGGGAAACGTAATTCGCGGAGTCGGAGCGATCTTCCGTCTGGTCGCGATCGAGCGCCCAGCTGTCGAATCCGTCTTGACCGGGAATCTGCCCCTGATCGTAGTTCAGTTGATCCGTCCCGTTACTAGTAAAAGTCGCGGACTGGTTCGCCACCACTGCATAAGAATTGCCACCGCCGGTGACCTGCCCACGTCCGCTCCGCACCATCACCTCCGTGCGATTGCCATCCGCGTCCACATTAATGCGGTAATCCCCAGGCTGCATGACCACGAACGCCGCGTTCGGCGTGTCGATTTCATAAGAGTCCTGGTCGTCTACATGCCTGACCATCAGAATCAGGGAGCCCTGCGCCAGACGAATCTGCGCCGCTTGGTCGCTCACCTCGAGCAACGTGATCCCGGTCTTCGCGCCCAGGCGGAGAGCGGTCGATCCGATATGCAATTCAGCTCGTGAATTTTCATCCGCCCAAACATTGTCGCCCGTCCCGAGCGGACGATTGAGCACAGCACTGACCCAATCGTTGTCACCGCCAGGCTGGAACGATACGGATCCATCCATATAATTCAAACGAGCGACCCGGCTTGAAGGATCCTGCTGGTCGGTGTTTTGGTTTGGCGCGTCATTCTGCGCGCTCTGGGATTGCGTCTGGGAGGGTTGAGAATCTGGAGCGGCCAGCGCGTTCTGCGCCCTTACTCCGGGAAAAAATTGAAGCGAGAATGCCAGACCCGCCAGCATTACTACCCAGCTCCACCACGGCCTTTGTCTCTTCATAAGAATGCTTTCCTCATTAGATTCCAAGGGATTCCGAGGGGGATTGTGAAACGGATTCCGAAGCGAGTTTGCTCCGATCCTATCCATACTCATATAAACACGATAGGTACCTTTAGTTTCTGGCAGCGAGGTCGGTGTGGACAGCCAGGGGCTGGCTGATCAGGCAGGCGAAGACTCGTTACGTGAGTAACTTCAGTGGGTTACTGGCTTCGGCGACATCTCATCCAAGGTAAGATTCAATTCCAGCACATTCACGCGGGGCTCCCCCAGAAATCCGAACTGCCGCGACTCAGTATGCTGGCGCACTGCTTCGCGAACCACATCTTCGCTCAGCCCGCGTTCTTTCGCGATGCGTGGCACTTGAAATTCCGCCGCCTCTGGTGATATGTGCGGATCAAGTCCCGAACCCGACGTCGTCAGCAAATCCATCGGAATAGCGCCTCCGGGATTCTCGGCCTGCAATCGATCGGCGTCTCCCTGCACCCGGGCCACGAGAGATTGATTGGTTGGCCCAAGATTCGATCCGCCGGAATTGCCAGCGTCATAACCCGTTCCAGCGCTCGACGGGCGCGAGTGGAAATAGCCGGCAGAGGAGAAAGACTGCCCGATCAATCTCGATCCCACCACCTTGCCATTCCGCGTCAACAGTTCTCCGTTCGCCTGCTTCGGAAACAGAGCCTGCGCCAATCCTGTAATCACCAACGGAAACAGCAGGCCAAACAGCACGGTAGTCACCAGCGTCATGAGCACAGCAGTGATCAGATTCTTCTTCATAATCGCCCCTATGCCAGCCCCGCCCGCACGATGAGCAGGTCGATCAGCTTGATCCCAATAAATGGCACAATCACTCCCCCCACGCCGTATACCAGCAGGTTTCGGCGAAGCAGCACCGCCGCGCCCTGCGGAACATATTTCACCCCGCGCAGCGCCAGCGGAATCAGCGCCACGATAATCAGCGCATTAAAGATGACCGCCGATAAGATCGCCGACTGTGGCGTCGCCAGCCGCATCACGTTGAGCGCCTGCAAAACCGGAAACGTCCCGGCAAACATTGCGGGAATGATGGCAAAATACTTGGCCACGTCATTGGCAATCGAAAACGTGGTCAGCGCGCCCCTCGTCATCAGCAATTGCTTGCCGATTTCCACGATCTCAATCAGCTTGGTCGGATTCGAATCCAGATCCACCATGTTGCCGGCTTCCTTCGCCGCCTGCGTGCCTGTGTTCATAGCGACGCCCACATCGGCCTGCGCCAGCGCCGGCGCGTCATTCGTACCGTCCCCGGTCATAGCAACCAGTTTTCCCTGTCCCTGTTCGCGCCGGATCAAATCCAGCTTGTCTTTCGGCGTGGCCTGCGCCAGGAAGTCATCCACGCCGGCCTCAGTCGCAATCGCCGCTGCCGTCAGGGGATTATCCCCGGTAATCATCACCGTCTTGATTCCCATCGCCCGCAATTGATCAAAACGCTGCCGCATGCCGCCCTTCACAATATCTTTTAGTTGAATCACTCCCAACGCCCGGCCATTCTCCGCCACGACCAGCGGCGTTCCTCCAGAGCGTGAGATCGTTTCTACCGCGGCACGCACTTCCGCAGGCAGTGAACTGCCCTGGTCTTCCAGATACTTGGCAACTGCATCCGTCGCGCCTTTGCGGATCGCGCGCCCATTCAGATTCACGCCCGACATACGAGTCATTGCGCTGAAGGGAATAAACTCGGCGTCGTGCGAACTCATTTCGCGTCCGCGCAACCCGTACTTTTCTTTGGCCAATACTACAATCGAGCGTCCCTCGGGAGTTTCGTCAGCCAGCGAGGAGAGCTGAGCCGAATCCGCCAGCATCGCCTCGGTTACGCCCGGCGCAGTCACGAACTCCGTAGCCTGGCGATTCCCCAGCGTGATGGTTCCGGTCTTGTCGAGCAGCAAAGTATTCACATCGCCGGCGGCTTCCACCGCGCGTCCCGACATGGCCAGCACGTTGTGCTGCACCAGTCGATCCATGCCCGCTATGCCAATCGCCGAAAGCAGTCCGCCAATCGTCGTCGGGATCAGGCACACCAGCAAAGACACGAGCACAAACACGGTCTGCGGCGCACCGGCATAAATGGCGAAGGGCTGCAACGTAACCACGGCCAGAAGAAACACGATGGTCAGCCCCGCCAGCAGAATGTTCAGCGCAATTTCATTGGGAGTCTTCTGCCGCTCCGCACCCTCCACCAGAGCGATCATGCGATCCAGAAATGTTTCGCCCGGATTCGAAGTGATCTTCACCTTGATCCAATCCGACAGCACGCGCGTTCCGCCGGTCACCGCCGAGCGGTCGCCGCCGGCTTCGCGAATCACCGGCGCGGATTCTCCCGTAATCGCCGACTCGTCCACCGACGCCACGCCTTCCACAATCTCACCATCGCCGGGGACAAACTCGCCCGCCTCCACTAGACACATGTCTCCCGACCGCAATTTCGAGCCGGGAACCGTCTCCGTTTTTCCGTCGCGGAAGCAGGCGGTTCGCCATCGTCTCCGCTTTCGCCCGCCGCAGCGCATCGGCCTGCGCCTTGCCGCGGCCTTCCGCCATGGCCTCGGCAAAGTTGGCAAACAATACCGTGAACCACAGCCAGAGCGTGATCTGCAGATTGAATCCGAACCCGGGCTGCCCGTGCATTCGCTCCAGAATGAGCAGTACTGTGGTCACCACGCTGCCCACTTCCACCACGAACATCACCGGATTGCGCATCATGGTCACGGGATGCAGCTTGACCAGTGAATCCCACGCCGCACGGCGCACGATCTTGATGTCCCACAGGCTGCGTTTTGATTTCTTGCTTGCCATATTTGCCTAGAAAGTTTTGCCCGCCTGCATCAGCAGGTGTTCGAGAATCGGCCCCAGACTGAGCGCCGGGAAAAATGTCAGCGCACCCACGATCACCACCACTCCGATCAGCAGAACCGTAAACAACGGCCCTGTCACAGGGAAAGTACCCAGCGTCGCCGGAGTCTGTTTTTTCCCTGACAGATTGCCGGCAATCGCCAGCATGGGCAGGATCATCATGAAACGCCCCAGCAGCATCGCCATGCCCAACGAAGTGTTGTACCAAAGCGTATTTCCGCCAAATCCGTTGAAGCCGGACCCGTTGTTGGCCACGGAGGAAGTAAAGGCATAAAGCACCTGGGTAAATCCGTGCGGTCCTGCATTTGAGATGGCAGACGTGCCAAAGCTGTACAGAACCGAAATCGCCGTGAACACCAGAATCACCAGCGGAAAAATCAGTATCACCAGCATCGCCATCTTCACGTCGTAGGCTTCAATCTTCTTCCCCAGATACTCCGGCGTGCGCCCCACCATCAATCCCGCGATAAAGACGGAGAGAATAACGAAGACCAGCATTCCATACATTCCCGCACCCACTCCCCCGAAGATCACTTCGCTCAGCATGAGATTGATCAAGGGAACCATTCCGCCCAGCGGCGTAAATGAATCATGCATGGAGTTGACTGCGCCGCAACTGGTGTCGGTGGTCACGGTCGCGAATAATGCCGAGTTCGCCACGCCGAAGCGCACTTCTTTTCCCTCGAGGTTGCCCACGGCTTGTTGAAGAGACGATGAATGCTGCGAACCGTGCTGTGCCGCCGCCGTTAGTAAAGGATTCCCGCGTGCCTCCGCCCAATACGCCGTAGTAACTCCTGCCAGGAACAGCAAAGCCATCGCCGCCCACACTGCCCACCCATGCCGCGGTGACCCGGTCATTTTTCCCAGTGTGTAGGTAAACGCGGAGGGAATCGCCAGAATGCAGAACATCTCCAGGAAGTTCGTGAACGGCGTGGGATTCTCGAACGGATGCGCGCTGTTCGCATTGAAGAAACCGCCGCCATTCGTCCCCAGTTCCTTGATAATCTCCTGCGAAGCCGTCGGTCCTTGCGCGATCACCTGTTGACTCACAGTCTGCATCGCAGGCTTGCCGTCGGGTCCAGTCACAGGTTTTCCGTCGGAACCCAGTTGCGGCGTCTGGTATGGATCGACCAGTTGCACCGTGTCATAAGGCTTCAGGTTCTGCACCACGCCTTGCGACACCAGCACCAGCGCCCCCACCAGACACAGCGGAGCCAGAATCCACAAAGTGCCGCGAACCATGTCCACCCAGAAATTGCCGATCGTCTTCTGCTCGCGCCGCGCAATGCCGCGAATGAATGCGATGGCCAGCGCCATCCCCGCGGCCGCCGAAACCCAGTTGTGATACGCCAGACCAACCATCTGCGTCAGATAGCTCATGGTGGTCTCGGGCACATAATTCTGCCAGTTCGTGTTGGTCGTGAACGAAGCCGCGGTGTTGAAGGCCAGCGCCGGAGGCACTCCCGCCAGCTTTTGCGGATTCCATGGCAGCAACGCCCACTGCTGCACCCGCTGCAGCACGTAAAGCAGGATCATGGAAACGCCACTGAACAAGAGCAGCGCCAGCGCGTACTCCTTCCAGTCCATCTCGTGGCTTTCATCCACGCCCGTAAGCCGGTAAAGGATTCGTTCCACCGGCCGCATCACGGGATCAAGCCAGGTCCGCTCGCGGCCGAACACCTTCGCCATGAACCCGCCCAGCGGCTTGGTGACCAGCAACACCACTAGCAGCAAAAACAAAATCTGCAGCCATCCATTGGCCGTCATCAGAATTTCTCCGGCCGCAACATGGCGTACACCAGATACACCAGCAGGCCCGCGCAAATGATCAGCATAATGATCGGTCCAGAATTCATGTCCGCCTCAACGTACGCGCTCGCAGAAAATCACATAAGCCAGCGAAACCGCAAAAAACAGAATCGTTACCGCGAGAAAGATCGTATCCTGCATCACTGATCCCTTCAGCCTTAAAACTTGACCAGGATGGCCATGTCGATGAACTGCTCGTCCCGGCGCAGATCGGGGAACCAGACGCTGCTGCCTTGCGCTTGGCAGGCCGTTACCGCGAGTGGTTCGGTCTCTTGCAAGGACGAATTTCCGTTGTTGCAGGCAAAGAATTGAGGATATCCGTTGTTGGTATAAGGCACTCCTCCCGAACCCGGCGGCGTGACCCCACCGCGGCCTGACCAGTACGGCACACTGGCATGGCGATAGTCATATTCCCAGCGAAACGTGATGTACTGCCGGGGCATGTAGTCAAACGTAATCGACGAATCCCATGCCTTGAATGGGTCGGACGGGTTCCCGGTAAAGTAGGGCGCATTGATCGCTGCCGACTCTGCCGTCTCTCCGTTGATAGGAGGGTCCAGAACAAGATAGCGCCCGGGATTGTTGATCTGGCCTCCGCCGACTGTCAATCCGTACCGGTCTTTCTTAAACCAGAAGCGGTTGTACAGCATGTAGCCGATAAAGCTCTGCTTAGGATTGATTCCAGCAGTAAAATAATCGCCCCCGACCGACTTCGCGTCCTTGGTGTCACCGTGACAGCCCACGCCTTGCAGATATACTCCGGCCGACGTGGTGGTGCTGGGGCCAAATTCGCAGCCCATGTCGCCGGTGAAGGAGAACGCCATCTTATCCAAAGTCTTCTCCGGTCTGTCGTAATACTTGATCTCGATGCTGTCGTCAGTGTGGATACGCCCGCGGTTCGGTATGTACAAATCGTCGTGCCCCAACCCGTAATTGTTGGAAATGACATTCACCCACGGTCGCGGAGTCCACTTGATCTGTCCACCCAAACCTTTGCGGGAGTTAGCTGACCCATACGACTGCCATCCATTGATGAACCACGGCTCGATCTTCAAATGGGGATTGGGAAAAATCTGAACTCTCAACCCATTGAAAAACCACGGCGTATTCGAGGACACATACGAGGGCTGATAGGCCCAGTTATCGAAGTTGTAGTAGCTGAACAGGCCAATGTAAGAGAGAAAAATGCCGGCATCGACGTTGATCCCGTTCAACGCATTGATGTGGTAACCGCCATATGCCTCCGCCAGGTAGCGATAGGCAGTGTCGAGGTCCCACTGGCCCTTCGCCGGACTGGGGTCATTGCGTGGCGTCGTTGCGGAATACATGCCGAACTGAGTCATGAAGCGCGCGCGCACGTTGTCATAGTGGAAATCGCCGCCCAGGCCGAGTTGCTCCAACTGGATTTCGTTGGAGCGGAATATTTCGCTCGACCCGCTGATCGTGTTGTCCACCGGTTTGTTGAAGTCGTAGGTGTAGGTGACGTCGGCCCGTATCTCCGGGGTGAAGAATTTCGAGTCGAATGCTGCCTCTTTCGTGCGCGGATTGCCGTTCAGCCAGGTCCAGTCCCAATCGGAAAAGGGATCGATCTTTTCTTTCTTCGAAGGTGCGGTTTCGGCAGATTGACTGGGGGAAGACGGATTCGGGGCTGTGCCAACCATCCAGTCATCCCGCCAGCTACAGCAGCGGTGCCGGTTGCCGCGGTCGAGCTGGCAAAGTTCGCCGCCGTCACCGCCGGAACGTTTGGCCCAGGGCCAGTCCTCTCTGGTGCGGCGCCGACGACGCCTCGCTGCGATCACGGGCCGGCGTACCCCTCTGCTGCTCAACTTCCGCGCGCAAACGCTCCACCTCGACTCGCAGCGCTCTCAGTTCATCCCGCATTTCCTGCTGTTCTGTTGGCGCAGCCAAACTAGAGCCGGCGTTCGCGGAGGAGGTAACCGCGCCTTGCGTGGACTGAGCGCCAGCCCAAGCTGTCAGAAACAGGACAAACGTCGAGAGCAATAAGACCTGAGGTACATTTTTCTTTCGCATGATGTTCGTTCTCCAACCATGTAGTCGCCGCATTCACTTTCTGTTGCGCGGCAATCGTCATCAAAATAGATGCCGCGCGAAACCTTAAGGTGTTCCTCTTTTTTCTTCAGTTCCCTGCAGACTGGCACGACCCAGTAGCAGACCGATGGCGCACCCTCACGCAGCAAGGCCGCCAGAAACCTGAGCATGAACGCGACCGCTGCCAAAGCGACGACTGCAACTACCCAGGTTGCCCACATACACTTGGCTCCTGCGCCTTTGCGCAGGCATCCCACGCAAACGTTTTAGTGGAACATTTCAGGTGTAAAGGTGGTTTAAGGAATTTCTAAAGAATTCGTAAAGGCATTCATCCCATTCCCGCTTTGACGTTCCCATGGAGCCTGTGGGGGTGCGGGAGAATACCGGCGGAACGATAATGAGGAGATGAGAACCGCCTGAAAGCGCGCTGCGCTAATCGCCAGGAAACTGATCGTCCTCACCCTCCGGCTAGCCGCGGAACGCTGTCACTTTCCGGCACTTGTGAAGTGGCTTACACGCAATCTCGATTGCGTCAGTTCCTTAACGTCCAGCTCTCCGTTCTTGCCCTTGTCCAGCCGGTCGAATTCCGCTTCCATAAACTTCATCCATTCTTGCTTCGAGATCTTGCCCTTCTTTTCGGTATCGATAAGAAGCAGCAATTGCTTGACCTCTTCTTCTCCGAGTGCCAGCTTGTCCTGCGGTCTTGGCGCTGCCGTCTTCTGTGCCAGGCCAGTCCGTAGCATGGCACCCGTCACGGCCAACGTTGCCGCGAATGCGACAATCTGTACGACGCCCGTTCGGCTCGACATGATTAACTCCGCTGGATCGGACTTTGTATTCGTTGTCGAGAAATCAGTACATAAGCATGAACGTTGCTCTTAGAGTTCAACCGCCGGTCGCGCTCAGCAGCCCCACTCGGCTTCGCCCGGCTGGGCAAAATACTGCCGCGATTTCGCCCGGTCGCTGGTCATCGATTCCAGTTCGAGCAGCGCCAAACGCGCAGCCGCCACCAACCGGTTCTTCTCCTGTTGCGGGACTTCTTTCCACGAACCGCGTTCTTCGCTGCGATTACCTGACCTATCCGGCTTCAGTGCCTCGTGATAGTGGTGGAAAAGCTCCGCCAACCGTTCCGGTGCTACTTCGTTAATCCACATGATTGCTGATCTCCCTGAACCCAAAAAGGTTCTGCGGCTGCTGCTCAGCCACACGACTATTGGACACGGGATCCCGGAAAGGTCGAATAAAGGGTCCATAAAATGTTCGTAAAGAAGGAAGTACAACGAAAAGCGAGACTTACGACCCCGGTTCAAACCTATACCCAACCCAGGGTTCAGTGAGCAGATATTTCGGCGAGGAAGGATCAGCTTCAATCTTCTTGCGCAACTGCCCCACAAAGACGCGCAAGTATTCCGGCTGTTCGACGCTATTCGTGCCCCAGACAGCGGCCAGCAGCGTTCGGTGCGTCACCACTTTGCCCGGACGCCGCGCCAGATAAAGCAGCAAGTCGAATTCCTTCGGCGTGAGATGAACTTCGTGCCCCCTCACCTTGACTGAACGCGCATCCAGATCGATCGAAAAATCTCCGGCGGTAATCGCGCTGAGCTGTTCCTCGACCGCCGGCGTCCGCCGCAACTGCGCCCGGATTCGCGCCAGCAGTTCGTTCATGCTGAACGGTTTGGTCACGTAGTCATCGGCGCCGGCGTCCAGCGCTTCCACCTTCGTGCGATCCTGTCCACGCACGGAAAGCACGATGATGGGTACCTGCGACATCTGCCGAATCTGCCGGCACAACCCTACTCCATCGAGATTCGGCATGGCGAGGTCCGTCACCACCACGTGCGGCGTCCAGTTCTTCATCAGCTCCAGCGCCATCTCCCCGTCATTAGCCACGCGGATGTCGTACCCCTGCGCCGAAAGCGTAGTGCGCAGCACGCGCGTGATCTGCGGCTCGTCATCCACCACCAGGATTCGCCGGTGCTCGTTCGTCATCTTCCGCTCGTCATTTCCCGCTCATCAATCCCGCTCACCGCATTTCCTGGGTCACGATGTGCACGTCCACCGCGGGGGTATCGCGCAGAAACTTATGAATCGCGGAGAGATAGAAATACCTCTTCCACCCCTTCGTGGCCGACCGCCCAAAAACCACCTGGGTAATGTGATTTTCGCGTACGAATTCCGCAACCTTCTCCGCGACGACCTTGCCCTCCGTCTTCACCACTTTCGCGCCCACGCTCTCCGCGAATCGGATGTTGTCGGCCAGGGTGTGCTGGTTCTCGTCGCTCTCATCCGCACCTGTGTCCACGTAAAACGCATACAAGTCGCCATCCATGGCCTGGGCCATGCGCGCCCCCCGCGCAATCAAATACTGCGCCGCCGGATTCGAACTGAAGCACACCGCAATCCGCTCCCGCACCTGCAACAGTTGCCCGTCTTCGCTCTTGAGTTCCGAAAGGGTACGATCGACCGCCTGCGTCACCTGCCGCAGGGCCAACTCGCGCAGTGCAACCAGGTTGGTATTCCGGAAGAAATTTGCCAGCGCTCGATCCGCCCGTTCCAGTGGATAAATGTCTCCGCGCTTCATGCGCGTCTGCAATGCTTGCGGAGTAAGATCCGCCATCACAATCTCGCCCGCCCGCCGGATCACCCAGTCCGGTACCGTTTCTCGCACCTGCACCCCGGTCAGGCTCCGGATCGTCGGCGACAGGCTCTCGATGTGCTGCACATTCAATGTGGAAAGAACATCGATCCCCGCATCCAGCAACTCGAATACATCTTCATAACGTTTCGCGTGCTTGCTGCCCTCAATGTTGGTGTGGGCCAGCTCATCCACCAGCACCACGTGCGGCTTGCGGGCCAGAATGGCGTCCACATCCATTTCTTCAAAAATAGTCGATTTGTATTCCAGCTTTTTGCGCGGAACCTCCTCCAGCCGCGAAGAAAGCTCCACAATCGGCTTCCGTCCGTGGGTTTCCACCACCCCGATCACCACCTCTTCGCCGCGGCTCGCTCGCCTCACGCCTTCGCTCAACATGGCGTACGTCTTTCCCACGCCGGGGGCATAGCCCAGAAACAGCTTGAACACCGCCGGCCGCTGAGCGGTGTCCACTTCCTTAAGCCATTCTTCAGGAGTCTTGGGCATCGCCGCTATTCTCCACGCCCGAGCAGAAATTGTCGAATCTGGATGAAAGCAGGTTTCAAGGTTTCATAGTTTCAAGGTTTCGCAACCCATGGCTGCCTCTGAAACCTTGCAACTTTGAAACTCTGAAACCTTGATTCCGGTTACAATCGTGCCCGTGAAAGCCCGCTGGCCACAGCACCTGCTTCGCTATGCCGCCTGCCTCGTGGCCACGGAGTTGGTGGTCCAAGTTTACCGGCGGCTTATTCACGTAAACCCCACCACCGTCGCCCTGACGTTCCTGCTGATGGTGCTCTGGGTAGCCGCCTACTGGGGATTTCGCTTCTCTGTTTTTCTCGCGCTGATCGCCACCCTCGCCTTCAACTATTATTTTCTTCCCCCCATCGGAACCTTAACCGTCGCCGACCCGCAAAACTGGGTGGCGCTGTTCGCCTTCCTCGTGACTGCGGGAATTGCCAGCCAACTCGCGGACCGCGCCCGCCGCCAAACCGCCGACGCTAACCAGCGCCGCCGCGACGTGGAACGCCTCTACAGCTTCAGCCAGCGCCTGCTCGCCACCGACAACGTAGCCGAATTACTGAATGCGATTCCCGCCTACGTATGTGATGGATTCGGCGCCAAGGCGGCCGCCATTTACCTGCTGAGCTCGCAACAGGTCTACCGCACCGATCCCAAAGCAACCTGGCTCGCCCTGCAGGACCTTCAAATGGTCAGTTCGCGAGGCGAGCCGGTTATCGATTCCCAGCGCGGGATTTCTCTCACTCCATTGCATCTGGGTACGCGCACCACAGGAGCCGTGGGCATCGTCGGACCAGCGCTCTCGCGCGCCACTCTCGAAGCTCTGGGCAGCATGATCGGCATCGCCATAGAGCGCGCCGGAGCCATGGAAAAACTCTCTCAGACCGAAGCCGCTCACCAGAGCGAAAACCTGCGAGCTGTTCTGCTCGATTCGGTGACGCACGAACTACGCACACCTCTCACCGGCATCAAGGCCGCCGTTACAGGCCTGCTCTCGGATTACAACCTCAACGACGCACAACGGCGCGAGTTGCTAACCGTTATCAACGAAGAAACTGATCGCCTCGACCGTCTGGTTGGCGAGGCTACTGAGATGGCTCAGCTCGACGCCCACAAGGTCGAGCTCCACATGGCACCCGTTGATATCGCCACCGTGATCGAGTCCGCTGTAGAAGAGTCCAGAACGTTCATCGGCCAGCATCCTCTCGAAGTACGCGCGCCCGCATCGCTTCCCAAGGTGCGCGTGGATTCCGACCGCATCGCGGAAGTGCTGAAACAGTTACTGGAAAACGCCGCCAAGTATTCTCCTCCCACTTCGCCCATCACCATCACCGCGGAACAAAAAGGAGATCGCATAGTCACCAGCGTCACCGATCACGGACACGGTATCGACGACTTCGAACAATCCCTGGTCTTCGACAAGTTCTACCGCGGCCGCGACCAGCGCTACAGCGTGCAGGGCACGGGCATGGGGTTGGCCATCGCCAAAGCCATTGTGGAAGCCCACAACGGCGTTGTCAGCGTCACCAGTCAACTGGGCCGCGGCTCGGTGTTCTCTTTCGAATTGCCGATCGCCTGAAAGCCGAACGCCCGCGTAGGGACAGCCGCCTCGGCGGCCTGCCCTGAGCGAAGCCGAGGGGTCCAGGCGAGCGCAGCGAGCCGTTCCGGCACAGCGCAGGCCCCCATCAGTACCCTGCTCTCGCACCTTTCGCATTGCCGAAAGCTGTCACAAACCAGTAAATTCAGTTTCAGACCATCACGCCCCGATGCCTCTTACCACGCTCAACGACATTTTCTTCGCCGCCACCGAGCGCAATCTCGACCGTGCCATGCTCTACCGCGAGGCAGGAAAGTGGCTGCCCATCTCCTCCTCAGACCTCCGCCGGAACGTCGCCGGAACCGTTCGCGCGCTGCAGGAATGGGGCATCCACAAAGGTGATCGAGTCGCCATTCTCAGCGAGAATCGCCCGGAGTGGTCGACCGCCGACTTCGCCATCCTGCTGCTCGGCGCCGTCACCGTTCCTGTCTACTCCACGCTGACTCCCCAACAAACCGCCTACACCCTGCGCGACTCCGGTGCCAGCGTCGTTTTCGTTTCCACCGAGCATCAGCTGCGCAAGATCCAGGCGATTCTCCCGCAGACGCAAGTCAAGAGAATCGTGGTCATGGACCACATCCAAGTGCCGAGCGATCTGGCCGCAACCTGCGCTGCTAATGGATCAGTTCATGAGCCGGGGCCCCGACAACCTCGACCCCCAGACCGAATCCCTCGCCCGCGCCGTCCAGTCCGACGACCTCGCCACTATCATCTACACCTCCGGCACCACCGGAATTTCCAAAGGAGCGATGCTGACCCACGGCAACATTGCCTCGAACATCAATTGCTCCCTGCTCGGCTTCGACATGCACCCCGGGCTGTTAAGCATTTCGTTTCTTCCTCTTTCGCACGTCACGGCTCGCCACGTGGATTTCTCCATGCTTTACCACGGCGTAACTCTGGCCTACTGTCCCTTCATGGAGAACCTTACCGAAACCTTCCTCGAAGTCCGTCCTTCGTTGTGCGTGTCCGTGCCCAGAGTCTACGAAAAAATCTATGCCAAGACCGAAATGAAAGCCCACGGGTTCGCCAAGCGCGCCATCTACCGCTGGGCGCTGTCGGTGGGCCGCGCCAACAAGCCTGCAATTCTTGCCGGACAAATCCCCACCGCGGCCAACTGGAAGCTGGCCAACCAACTGGTCTTCTCGAAAATCCGTGACGGTCTGGGAGGCCGGGTCGAAACTTTCATCTCCGGAGGCGCGCCTCTCGGGCCGCGAACTAGCCGAATGGTTCGCCACCGTCGGCATCCGCATTCATGAGGGCTACGGCTTAACCGAAACTTCTCCCGGTGATCGCCGTCAACACGCCCGTCAACCATCGCATCGGCACCGTCGGCAAGATCCTGCCCAACCTCGAAGTACGCATTGCCGAGGACGGCGAAATCCTGGTGCGCGGCCCCTCCGTCTTCAAGGGATACTGGAATCGTCCCGAAGAAACCCAGAATGCCTTCCAGGACGGCTGGTTCAAGACCGGAGACATCGGCCAAATCGATGCCGATGGATATCTCTCCGTCACCGATCGCAAGAAAGAACTCATCAAAACCTCAGGCGGCAAGTTCATCGCCCCGCAACCCATCGAGAATTCTCTGAAGCTGAATCCCCTGGTCGGAACTGCCGCCATCATCGGCGACAAGCGCAAGTTTGCCTTTGTCATCATCTCGCCCAACTTCCCGCTCCTCGAAGACTGGGCCCGCACCAACGACATCGCCTTTTCCTCGCGCGCCGAACTCGTCGCCAACCCAAAGGTCCAGGCGCTCTACGAGGGAATTGTGGAAGAGGTAAACCAGAATCTGGCACGATTCGAAAAGCTGAAACGCGTCTTGCTAGTCCCCGACGAATTCACCGCCGACAACGGCGCTCTAACCCCCACGCTGAAACTGCGCCGCCGCGTAATCGAAGAACGCTATCGCCCCCAGATCGACGAACTCTACGCCCAGGCGGAATCGACGGCCACAACATAGTATTGTCATTCCGAAGCGGCGCCAGCCGCTGAGGAACCTGCTTTCTGTCCGCCAGGGCGCACCCGCCCAACCATCGATGTCCCTTCCCATCTGGTTTTCATTACAATGTATCCATGACCGATCCCCTAATCATCGCCGGCCGCTTCCTTCCGCTCCCGCCTGATCGTCGGCACGGGAAAATACAAGTCCTTCCAGGAAACTGCCCGCGCCCTCGAGGCCAGCGGCGCCGAGATGGTCACCGTCGCCGTCCGCCGCGTCAACCTCGACCGCAGCAAGGAATCTCTGCTCGATTACATCGATCCCAAGAAGTATTTCCTCTTGCCCAACACCGCCGGTTGCTACACCGCGGACGAGGCGATCCGCGCGGCGCGCCTGGGCCGCGAGGTCGGCCTTTCGGACTGGGTGAAACTCGAAGTGATCGGCGACCAGGCCACGCTATACCCGGACGTGCAAGCCACGCTCGAAGCCACGCGCGTGCTGGTGAGCGAAGGCTTCACGGTCCTGCCCTACACCTCTGACGACATTGTCTACGCCAAACGTCTGGTCGAGGCCGGGGCTGCAGCCGTGATGCCGCTCGGTGCGCCCATCGGCAGCGGCATGGGCATTCAGAACCAGGCCCACATCCGCATCCTGCGTGAAATGATCAGCCGGCGTGCCGCTGATCGTGGACGCAGGTGTAGGCACAGCTTCCGACGCCGCCATCGCCATGGAACTCGGTGCCGATGCTGTTCTCATGAACACCGGCATCGCCAACGCGCAAGATCCCGTGCTGATGGCCGAAGCCATGCACCACGCGGTATTAGCCGGACGCCAAGCCTACCTCTCAGGCCGCATGCCGAAGAAGTTGTACGCCACAGCCAGTTCGCCGCTCGAAGGCGTAGTCCGGTAGGCTTTGCGTAGTGCCGGCGTCCCGGCAGCGTCCCCGCTGCCGGTCTCGACTCCGAAAAGGCAACTGCAATAACAAAAGGGCGGCCGCAGCCGCCCTAATGACTCGCAAATTTCTCTTACAGCATTTTCACACTGTTCACGTGAATCGAATCTTTGCTCATGGTTCCGGTCACGGCGACGTGGTGTCCGGCATGACCCTTAAGCGCGTCTTGGTTATCCACGGCCAACACCTTCGAATCGCCGTCGGTCACGATTACCAACTTCTCGCCCGCAGCGGCGCATTTCTTGGTGCACGCCTCGCCAGCAGCGTTGGCGCCCTTCGCGCCGCATTTCGCGTCACTAATCCATCCGTTGACGGTGGTGGACTTTCCCATGTCGTCAAACGCAGAAGCCGTCAGGGCAAACACGAAACACATTACAAGACAAAGCAATAGAACTTTTCTCATGGCCGGTTTTCTCCTTTTTGATGTTCCGCTCGCGGCCCAAACCGCGGGTTATGGCAGGAATTCTAATCGCACGTCCGGCAGCAACTCAACGCCCCGGCCATCGATTAACGTCCCGAACTATACCACAGAGGAACTGGTCGATTGTCACGTACTTGTACACTGCTCGATCCTTGGAACCCGGCAGCGGACACCTCACTTCTTCGCCGAGTGGTTGGCGGGCGGCGGCTGATTTGCCGGAGCCGGCGGGACGTACACATACTCCCCGGGACGCGCGTAGTGCAACTGCTCGCGCGCTTCTTTCTCGATCGCTTTCTCGTCCGTCTTCATTCCCTGAATCTTCTGCGCGTAGAGTTCGTTTTCGTGTTGTTCCTGCGCGATCCGCTTTTGCAGGGATTCATATTCCATCCGCTTCTGTTTGTACACAATCATGCCATTCGCGCCAAACATAACATGCACAAACAGCAATCCCGCAAGCACCCCAACCGTGATGGTCGCAATGCGTCGCCGCAAAAGACACAGTCGCGTCACCAGCGGTCGCACACTTAACATCCAGGACGCCGCCAGCGCCTCGGCCTGTGGCGCCCTCTCGGCCATGGCGCGCAGCCCGTCTTGCGGACTGGGAAATCGCCGAATTCTTGAAAGATCCTTTACTCGAAAATCCATTGCTTGGCCGCCCTGCTCAACCTCTCCAGACCCTGCTCACTGCGCGCCTCTGAATACACTCGCACCACCGGCTCGGTTCCCGAAAGCCGGTAGCAAACCCACGAGCCGTCATCGAAAACCAGCTTCAATCCGTCGGTGCGAACTGCTTCGCTGACTCCGCGCCCACAAAACTCCCTGGGATCAGACCTCAGCTTCTCAGTGAACTTCGCCTTCACCTCGGGCGTCAAGCGGAAGTTCTCCCGTCGTGGGTAGTAGGAACCAACTTGGTTACACAGCGCCCTCAATTGCTCCCCCAGCGACTTCCCTCGCTTCGCCACCATCTCGCAACACAGCAGCCCGGCCAGCACCCCGTCTTTCTCCGGCACGTGATGACGGATCGAAAGCCCCGCGCTTTCTTCCCCGCCAATCGCGATCTTATCCTGCATGATCAGTTCGCCAATGTACTTGAACCCCACCGGCGTTTCGAAAAGTTCCACGCCGCGAGCCTTCGCAATCGCATTGATCAGGTTCGTCGTAGCCACCGACTTCGCCACGCCGTTCTTCCACCCCCGGCTCTCCACCAGATAATCGAACAGCAAGGCAATCACGTAGTTCGGCTGCAGGAAGGTTCCGTCGGAGTCGACGATCCCGAAGCGATCCGCGTCGCCGTCGGTCGCAATGCCAATCTGCGCTCCGGTCGCCCGCATCTTTTCTCGCAGACCCTCCAACAGGTGATCGTCCGGCTCCGGCGCATGCCCGCCAAACAGCACGTCCCGATAGTCGTGGACAGCAGCAACCTTCACCCCCGCGTCTCGCAACAACTCGTCTGAATATCCCCGCGCCGCGCCCCACATGGGATCAAAACAAACCTGCAGGTTCGCCTTGCGGATCGCCTCCAGATCCACAATCTCCCCAAGCCGCTTCAAGTACGCCGGCTTCACATCGAGCGACTCCGCGGCAACTTTTCCGTTGCCGTTACCCACTGTTCCTGAAGCCGAAGCGGCGCGATCTCCGTCTTCGATCTCGGCCTCAATCTTCTTCGTAACTTCGGGCAGAGCCGGGCACCCATCCGGCGTCGAGAACTTGATCCCGTTGTACTCCGGAGGATTGTGCGAAGCGGTAAAGTTGATGACCCCGTCCGCCCTGGTTTGGACGACTGCATAAGCAAACGCCGGAGTGGGCGCAGGTTCCGTGACCACAACCGGCGCAACCCCGTTCGCTGCCAGAATCTCCGCCGCCATCGAACAAAACGTCTCCCCCAGGAATCGCGGATCGCGCCCCACGATCACCCGCGCTCCTTCCTCCTTCTGTGAGACCACATAGCGCGCAATTCCACCCACGCCCCGCCGCACATTGGCAAACGTAAACTCCTCCGCCATCACCGCGCGCCAGCCCGATGTGCCAAACTTGATCTGCGTAGTCATGAAACGCTCCGAACTCCGTAGCGCCGGCATCTTGCCCTCCGCGCCCGCACCCACCAGACACCTGCCGGGATTCTCTCAGCGTACTAAGCAGCACAACCTGCTACATTTCCTTCCTAAGCCGGCGAAGCCGCCGCCTGATTCTATATGACCGACAAACGAATCGTCCTCACCACCGCCGCCTCGGAAGAAGAAGCCCGCAAAATCGCGCGCCATCTGGTCCAGGACCAGCTCGCCGCCTGCGTCAATATCGTCCCTCAAGTCGTGTCCATCTACCGTTGGCAAAGCAAGATGGAGGAAGCTTGCGAATGGCTTTTAATCATCAAGACGACCGCTGCGGCCTTCGGCCAGGTGCGCGAGGCGATTGCAGAACTCCACTCCTACGAACTTCCAGAATGCATCTGCCTGACCATTGAAGATGGATCACCCGCCTATCTGCAGTGGATCGCCGAATCCGTCTCTGCCGGAGGATTCGGCGGATGACTCCACCAGCAGTTCGCCGAAACGCTACTGTCCCAATTGCAGTTGCGAGGTTAACTGATGGATGGCGGAGACGTCGAAGAAGCCGGATAGATCGGCGTGGCCGGCCAGAGTGTCGCGCTGCTGGCCTTCCACCAGGATCTTAACTCTAAGAATGCCGGGGAGGTTGGCGGAGAGCGTCTGGATCATCGATGCCACCGTGAGTTCTTCGGACAGGACGCCGGAGCGGTGGCCGTCGGCGAAAGCCGCGTTGATGTCGATGACCGCGAGTCCGGGATCAACCAGGTAGACGCTGCGGATGTCGGCACCCTGCCGGCAAGGGGTGGGGCGAGGCTTTGTCGAGGTATAGGGCAAGGAGCGCACGCAGCAGTTCTTCGGCCCGTTGCTGCCGAACCGACGGCAGCGGAATGCGCGCGGACTGCGCGAGCAGCACCCCGGTATCGTCATACGCGACAAATAAGGTTACTTCCTCGGTGGCTCCAGCCACTGGGGGCACTACGGGACGCATGTCGATAGAGGCGACGGGACCAGCGGCGGCGCGGCCCCGCATGCGCCAGGCGTACAGGCTCATGCCCAGCACGGCCAGCAGCAGAACGGAGACCGCAATGAAAAGATGGCGTGGGATCATTGTTGTCCAATCATGGCGCGGCTCCCAGCTGCGAGCGAAGAGCGGCGATTCCGTTAGCCACGGCGCCGGCAACGAGTTGCTGGTAGTCCGAAGAAGTGAGTGGCGACAGATCGGACGAAGGCGCGGCAACCTCGACCGCAATCGCGGCAGTAGTGATGTTATTCAAGGGGCGGAGCGGCGCAGTGAGAGTACGAACGGTAACCTGTTGTTTCTTCAGTTCCGCCGCTACGCTCGCTGCGGCGGCTTGGCTGAGAGTGATGAATGCAGACTGGGCGGTGGCCCAGGAGTGGAAGAGACCCCGGTCGTCCTGGTCCGCGTAGGGAAGCAGAGCCGTGTAGAGGCGCACGCCGTGACCGTTCGATGCCGCATGCAGAGCCACGTAGACGGCAGCGTGCGTGGTGTTGGCGTAGAAAGCCCGGTCATCAACCGACACCGTCGCGTCCGAGTCACGCAGCACGAGGGTGGGGATTCCGCGATTCTCCAGTTCCTGGCGCAAGCGGCGGGCAAATGCCACCGTTACATCTTTTTCCGCGAGCGTGGTGCTGAGGGCCTCGCCGCGGTCATTTCCACCGTGGCTGGCGTCCACCACTGCAAAGTAACGGCGCGCGACGGCACCCGACGGTCGTGCTGTCGGCGGCTGGGGGACTGCGATGCTTTGCGGCGGGGCCGCAGCCGTTCCGGCGCTCGAGGTTGCTCCAGCTGCGGTTGCCACAGGTGCTGTGGCCCCAGTAACAGCCGTTCCGGTTGTGCTGGCTGCGGTCTGAGACTTGGTGGGTGAGAGAGTGATGGTTCTGCCATCCGGGCTGAAGCTGGCGATAAGCGGGATCGTGGTGCTTACAGTAATTTGGGCCGCGCCATTGTTCTCAGAATAGGTCGCCTCAAGAATAGTCTTGCTGCCGAAAGTAAGCGTAGGTGAGGCTGGCGCGGTCACTGGTTCGTGGCTGAAGGTCATGCGCAGTTTGCCGGGTTCGGTGGCGACAGACGGATTGACGGGCGCGGTGAAGCGAAACACCAGATGCGAAGCATCGTCCGGTGACACCGAAGCGGTGAAGTGCGTGGCGATGTTGCCGACGAACAAACGTCCGGATTCCTGGTGCAGGGTCACGCCTCCTCCCAGAAACCTTGGCAGGAGCGAACCGAGGGAGGCCACAACAACCAGGCCGCGTCCGTTTTCCATGAGGAATTTCCCGCCCAGGTCGGTGTCGCGTCCCTGAATGCGGGCGTAGCTTTTCCCGACGATGAATTCGCCGAGGATGTTGTTGTAGTGTATTCGCCAGCGTGGAGGATCGAATTTGGCACTGACCTTTCCGAGCGGATCCAGCAGCTCCAGCAAGCCAATGTACTCACGGCCTTGCCGCTGCACGATGGGCAAGGAATAGTCGGCCGCGGTCGAGTAGATGGAAAGATGCTTTTCAGGAGCCGCACTGGAAGCCAGCAGGACTGTTAGAACCAGCAGGATACCCGCCGCGACTCCGCCGCTTCGCCATCCGCTAATCGAATACCGGTTGATCCCGCTTCTAATCGAGCGCATAGACCGTCAATCCGCTGAGGAGCTTGGGGTAGAAGTCAGTAGACTTCTGGGGCATGACCTCGCCCGCGAAGGCAATGTCACGGACCTGCGCCATGCGGCAGGGATTCATCAGAAAAGCGATATCGGCGCCAGCACCGCCCTCCCCGCGTACTTGCGAGAAAGCTTCAGCCGCGTCGCGCACGTAAGAGATGTTCGCCTGGTTGCGGATGGATTCTTCCGAAAGCTGCAGCACTCTCTCCAGCAAACACTTGTGCAGTTGCACCACGTCGAGGTCCTGTTGGCGGAGGGAGAGGCCCGCGAAGACGTCTGCCATCGGGTTGGGATGGTGCAGCAGGAAGGCTCGTCTGGCAGTGACTGCGAGGATGGACGTTCCCGCCCGCCCCGACTCGCGGAGGATCGCGGTGGCGCAGCGCGCGTCAAGCGAGGCATCGACCTCGTCGATGTCGAAGAACGCGCGTGCGGAATTGCGGAAGTTCTCTTCTGAGAAGGACGCCAGACCGTGGACGAGGCGATGCGTCGGCAGGATTAGCAGACCGGGGCTGTTCATGTTGACAAAAGTCATCATGACAAACTCGTAAGGAGAAGCGCTGCGACCGGAGGCAGACGAGGAAGTATCGGCGGCGCGCCGCTCGTTGCGGTACGTGAGCGCGGTTTCGTAACGGTGGTGGCCGTCGGCAATGATAAGTTTCTTGTCGCTCATCGCGGTTCGGATTGAACCGATCAGCCCTGGATCGCGACACTTGCCACACTCGGTGAGTGACGCCATACTCATCCGCCACTGAAATCTCCGGGTCGGCATTGGTGGCGAGCAGGGATTCGACCTGCCCTGAATCCTCATAGACAACGAAGATCTGGCCAAAATGCGCTCGGGTGGCGCGGAGCAGATCGAGGCGGTCAGCCTTCGGCTTGGCCAGGGTTTGCTCATGGCGGAAAACGATGCCGGCAGAATAGTCCTCGATGCGGCCCAGACGCGATAAACCCGTGGCGTTCCAGCTCATTAGTTGAACCGGGCAGAACGGGCAGTAAAGCGTTGGGAATAGATATAAACGGAAGGATCCTGATCCTGGCGTAGAATGCCCTGCTGGCGCCAGTCGCGAAAGTAAGCCGCAGCCCGCGAATATACATTGTTCACTGCATTGTCATTTTGTTCCCGGCGGCCAAGAATGATGCGGACGAGGTTATGCGGGCTGGCCGCGTAGTAACGATCCTGCAAAGCAGGGGTGATCTTGTCGTACGGTTGAGTCACGACCTGGGCAGGGGATACCTGTCGGGCATCGTAGCGAAATGCGCGAAAGGGATGAATGTCAGCCATGGAAACTATTGATTGTAACAAGGTGGCAGTGGGCCCACGGTTCCGGAGCTCTACCGGATGGGAACGGATCGCCCGGAATGGGCCGCCGATTCGGGATTGTCACCAACATTTGACAAAAAAACCGCAGTCGCCTGAGCAAAGCTGTGATACTATCGCGGCCAAATGAGGTGCTTATGGCCCTCCTGGATGGGCGCCGGCTCTCTCGCCCCAAGGCCCTAGTTCGCAGCAATTCGGAGTCTGGTTCGGAGCTTGGTTCGGAATTCCTCGCCCGGTTCGACCCTGGAACCCAGCTTTTGCCCGGCTGCATCGAATCGCGACCACTGCCTCGCCTCTTGGTGTTCCTTCTCGCGCTTGGCTGCAGCCTGCAGCCTCGCCGGTGCCTGCTTTCGGGCAGGCGGATGTCAACGATGTCCACATCCAGCCCCGCGAGGTGGAAAAAACGAAGACCGAAGAGGTCGCGACGCAGAGCATGGTCTCCCCGACCCTGAATACTCGCGTGCGCCCCTTGAAGGTAGCCGTCGATTTGGTCCTGGTCCCGGTGACGATCACCGATCCCATGAACCGGCTGGTGACTGGCCTCGAGAAGGAGAACTTCCAGCTTTTCGAAGGCAGCGCTGCCCAGGAGATCAAGTCTTTCTCGAGTGAGGACGCTCCGGTTTCGCTGGGAGTGATTTTCGATTCCAGCGGAAGCATGAGCAGCAAGATGGACCGGGCCAAGGATGCGGTGTGGAATTCTTCAAGACCGCCAACCCGCAAGATGAATTCTTCATGATCACGTTCTCCGACGAGCCCGAGGTGGTCAACGATTTCACCAGTTCGGTGGATGACATCCAGGGCAAGCTGGTGTTTACCGTGCCGCGCAGGCGGACGGCCCTGCTGGATGCCATCTACATGGGCGTCAGCAAGATGAGGGAGGCCAAGTACCCCAAGAAGGCGCTCCTCATCATCTCCGATGGCGGCGACAATCACAGCCGCTACACCGAAAACGAGATCAAGGCTCTGGTGAAAGAAGCCGACGTGATGGTTTACGCCATCGGCATTTACGACCGCTATTTTGCAACTCAGGAGGAACGCCTGGGTCCGGCACTGCTGGGCGAGATCACGGAACTGACCGGTGGGCGGGCGTTTACCGTGGAGAATCCAAACGACCTGGCCGATGTGGCTACCAAGATCGGAGTCGAACTGCGCAATCAGTATGTGCTGGGGTATCGTCCCACCATAGTAGTGCGGGACGGCAAATGGCGTAAGATTAAAGTGAAGTTATTGCCGCCGAAAGGATTGCCGCCACTCCGAGTGTATGCCAGGACCGGATATTACGGGCCCCAGGAATAACCGGGCCGGGAACTTTCTTCTTGTTCTAAGCTGTGCGATCTGGGCCGGAATCGCGGTCGCGGTGCTGAGTGCAACCTTTTGCCGGGCCGCCGCCGTGGAAGCCTCTCCAACCTGCAGTCTGCAGACTGTTCAGTCCGCAGTCCATCCCAGACCCAGTCAGCCCAGGCCCAGCCTGCCCGCAAAACCTCCTCTACCCCAGCCGGATGCACCTGCATCTCCTCCTGCCACTTCGAGCCAGCAACCATCCGGCGACGAAAACGGAACCTTTGTCATCCGCAAGGATGTTGACGAAGTCTTGCTCCACGCCACGGTGGTGGACGACAAGCAGCATATTGTGACCGACCTTGACCGGAACCACTTCTCCGTATTCGAAGACGGCAAACCGCAGACCATCATTTCGTTTCGGCATGAAGACATTCCCGTGTCCATGGGAATCGTGATCGACAATTCCGGCTCGATGCGCGAAAAGCGGGCAAAAGTGAACCAGGCGGCGCTGAACCTGGTGCGGGCGAGCAATCCGCAGGATGAAGTGTTCGTGGTGAATTTCAACGACGAATACTATCTCGACCAGGACTTCACCAACGACCTGCTGAAATTGAAAGAGGCGCTGGAGAAGATTGACGCCAAGGGTGGAACCGCGCTTTATGACGCTTTAGAGGCCTCAGCGGCCAATTTTAAGAACGCCAGGCTGGAGCGAAAAGTGTTGTTCGTGGTGACGGATGGAGAGGACAATGCCAGCCGGGACAACCTGGAGCAGGCGGTGAAGCATTTGCAGGAGGAAAACGGTCCGTCGGTATATGCGATCGGGATTCTCGGCGATGAAGAGCATCCCAAGCGGGCCCGGAGGGCGCTGGAGATCATCGCGCAACGGACCGGCGGGCTGGCCTTTTTTCCCGCCACTCTCGACGAGGTAGATGAGATCAGCCGGCAGGTCGCGCACGACATCCGCAATCAGTACACCATCGGCTACAAGCCCACCAATCCCAGAGCCAGCGGCGGCTTCCGGACGATCCGCGTCGAGGCCAAGGCTAAAGGACACAGCAAACTCGTGGTCCGAACCAAGAGCGGCTACTACGCAGGGTTGCAACCGGCAGAGTCGTCTGGGGCGAAGTAGGCGAAGTAGAGGAGCCAGGTAAAGCCTTGCATAATTGCGCTTCGCCTGACTACGTCAGATGAGACTTGAGGGCAACGGAAGCGATTCCTGGAACGTCAACGGTGCGAATCAAAAGGGATGCTAACTTCTGCAATAGTGGGCGAGTGGCTGGCTGCATAGACCCACTGCTTCACGGCGGAGACGGCGGACTCGCCTAGAATCGGATTGCCTCCCAGCAGTTCGACATCCTCGACGTTGCCCTTTGGCTGAGATGGTTACCCGCAAGCGCACCAGTCCGCCAATGTTGAGCCTCTTCAGAGTCTCTGGGTATTCTGGCTCGACG
Source organism: uncultured Acidobacteriaceae bacterium (assembly GCA_963770235.1). Classification (GTDB taxonomy): domain Bacteria; phylum Acidobacteriota; class Terriglobia; order Terriglobales; family Acidobacteriaceae; genus Sulfotelmatobacter. The sequence goes on from CAVYOW010000001.1 coordinate 740,129, forward strand.
CGAGATAATCAGTCTTCTTTGGTCGCTATTCCCGGCCCTGGCGATCGGCCAGCGTTTTCACACCTTCCGTACTGGTCTCAGCGCTCACATATCCGATCGCACCCCTTGTCCTGATTACGTAGGCCACCACTTCAGCATCGGAGTCGAGCTCTTTGGGCATTGATCCTCTACCGGTGAAAACCAGAGCGCGGTAATAAGTAAGCAAATCGTCATCGGTTCTGCCGAGGTAGGCTCGCAGGAAGGCTTCGTGGACCGGCCCATCCTTCTCAAGTACCGGTGCGACGTGAGCTCCCGTCGTCGAGTGATCTCCTCTCCTCCAGAAAAACTCTTTTGATCTCTTCTGCGGAAATCGTGTCCGCTCTTAACGCTGGAATTGGCAATTACCTTGACGTCACGGCCGCGAAGACATGCGATGAAACAGAGATCATGAACCCGGCCGCGACAAGGAGTATTCTTCGGTACTCGCTCTGTTCTCCATCACCGGTGCAACTTCCTGTGCCTAGAAATAAAGGCTGGTCTTAACGACCAAAGCATTCGTGTCGGGCTTAAAGCCCTGCGGATTCACTTGCGTGTAGAATCCGTTCGGGTAGGGGCCGCTGCCATAGCCGTTCATGAAATGGCCTTCGATTTTCACGTTCCAGAACCGATTCAAGTCAACCCGCCCCGCGATGACTTTGTCGTAATCGTGATCAGCGGGCAGGCCGGTGTCAGTCGTCGGAGGATAAAAGGCGGCGAGGGCGCCGCTTACCACGTTCGTGATCGTGTAGCGAGAATAGTAGGACCCGATTTGAAGGCGTTTGCGGATCCGGTAAGCTCCGGAAACGTACCAACCGCGTACGTCGGCGAAGCTTTCGGAAGTGCCGCCGGAGAGTTCCTGGTTGCGCCAGTAACGGCGATACTCCGAGTCGATCCGCAATCTGCCTGCGGTGTACTCGCCGTAGAACTGATTAGTCCAGTCGGCTTTCGAGGCTTCAGAGTATGGCACAACCCTGCCCCAGGGTTAAACGGGTCGATCAGGCTGTGCCCCTGCCGGTGATGTCCTCATTCGATGCGCGACGCTCCAAATAGAAGGCCTTTTAGCGGCGTGTTCCAGCGAAGATCCGCGCCGTACTGCAGCCCACCAAAGCTCTTGATATGGGCTCCGAAACTACTCAAGTAAAAGGGATAGCCGCTATAGATACTGTCGCTGCGATGCCCGGCATAAGCCGTATAGGAAAGATCGCCGAGACGATGCTTGAGCGAAATGTTGCCGTAGACATCGCCGCCGAGGTGGGCGATGATCGCGTCCCGTCAGGTCCGTCGGATAGACGCTTTGGGGAAGCAGCGCAAAAGGGCGTAGGAAATCCAGGTCCTGAGTGTCGTTATAGAGGCCGAGGCTAGTCTTGACTTTGCCGCCGCGAACCCCGAACCAGCTCTTGAAGCGGTAATCCGCAACCGCCCAGTCCAGAGAGGGATGGTATTGGCCAAGTTGGCCGAGGTTGCGGTCGTAGCCCTGTGCTCCTACTTCGAGCCTGTCGGTGATGTGGGTCGACAGATTGACCGCGAAGTCGGTCAGGCACGCGCTGCCCTGGCTGGTGTCCATGGTCAGCCAATTGTTGTCGTTGGTGTACACGAATCCCTGAGACACGAAGCCGTGGACCTGAACCGTCCGGTCAAACAGCTTGAATTCCTGTGCCCGCAGGGCTATCTCGCCTGTGCAAAGGAAGACACAGAGAAAGCCCAGTCCGAGTGCTCGTCGATACATAGGCCTCCCGAAGAAGTTGGCGGCTACTCTGGGAGAATCGGCAGGTTCAAGGAAAACCTGAGTGCAAACGCCTTGAGAGGAACACAAAATTAGGATGACGACGGTAACGGCTTGAACGATGACCAGGTGCGCTTGCTCCATTGACGATTCCGAACTCTCCCCTTACCCTGTAGCGTGCACCTGAAAAACTCCGAAGTCTCCCATCTGGGCGTCGCCGACGACATTACGGACCTGGTCGGCGGAACTCCTGTCCTTCGACTGAAACGGCTCGTTCCCGCCAGTTCGGCTGACATTTTCGCCAAACTCGAATACTTGAATCCGGGCGGCAGCGTCAAAGATCGCGCCGCCATCGGAATTATCCGCCGGGCGGAGCGGGAAGGTAAGCTCGCCCCCGGCGGGACTATCGTCGAAGCCACGGCGGGCAACACGGGAATCGGCTTGGCGCTGATCGGGGTAAATCGCGGCTACAAGGTGAAGCTGTTTGTGCCGGAAAACTTCTCGCAAGAGAAAGTAACCATCATGTGCGCCCTGGGAGCGGAGGTTGAGCGGACTCCCGACGAAGAAGGTATGCAGGGTGCGATCCGGCGCGCCAAAGAGCTGGTCGCGAACGATCAAGGTGCATTCATGGCCGGCCAGTTTGAGAATCCAGCGAATCCCGATTATCACTACGAAACCACCGCTGTGGAACTCTTCGAGCAGATGAGTGGGAAGGTCGATGCCGTAGTGCTGGGCTGCGGCACATGCGGCACCTTTACCGGCGTAGCGCGCTATATGAAGCAGCATGTGCCGGGAGTGCTGGCGGTTGCTGTGACCACGCAAGGTTCGGTGCTTGGGGGTGGGGCGCCCGGGCCGCACAAAGTGGAAGGGATCGGGAATAACTTCATCCCAGAGACCTTTGACCCAGCCGTATGCGATGAAGTGATTGCGGTGACGGACGACGATGCCTTTGCGACCGTGAAACAACTGGCGGCGCAGGAAGGCGTGCTCTCGGGATCGAGCGGAGGAGCAGCCGTGTTCGCGGCTTTGCAAGTGGCACGCCGGCTGGGCAGTGGGAAACGCGTGGCGACGATTATTCCGGATTCAGCCGAGCGTTATTTGTCGAAGAAAATATTTGAGGGCGGCATTTAGATGGGCGGTAGAGAGTCTGCATGAAGAAAACCCGACAACACGGCTTCGCAACCCGCGCCATTCACGACGGACAGCAGCCCGACCCCCTGACCGGCGCCGTGACCGTGCCCATCTATCCCACTTCCACCTACGTGCAGCAAGGCATCGGTGAGAACAAAGGCTACGAGTATTCGCGAGTCTCAAACCCCACCCGGACGCGCCTTGAGGAGAACCTGGCATCGCTCGAAGGCGGGGTGGCTGCGCCCGTGTTTGCCAGCGGCATGGCAGCCATCAACGCGGTCGCCAGCATGCTGAAGGCGGGCGATCACATGGTGTGCGGTAACGATTTGTATGGCGGCACGCCCCGGTTGTTTAACCAGGTGCTGGCCGGCTACGGGCTGCAGTTCTCCTACGTCGACACTTCCGACGCCGAAAACGTGGAGCGCGCCATCCGCAAGAACACGCGGATGGTGTACGTGGAAACCCCGACCAATCCTCTGATGCGCTTGAGCGATCTCGCCGCCATCAGCCGGATTTGCCGGCGCAGAAAAGCTGAGCTCGTCGTGGACAACACCTTCATGTCGCCCTACTTTCAGCAACCGCTGGCTCTGGGCGCCGACATGGTCCTGCACTCAACCACAAAGTTTCTCAACGGGCACAGCGATGGGCTGGGCGGCGTGGTGGTATGCAGCACGCCAGAGCAGGCCGAGAAACTGGCCTTTCTGCAAAAGGCTGCGGGAGCGATTCTTTCTCCGTTCGAATGCTGGCTGGTGCTGCGCGGCGTGAAAACTCTAGCAGCACGCATGGAGATCCACGACCGTAACGGCCGCATCGTGGCCGAGTTTCTGGCGAGACACAAGAAAGTAAGTAACGTGTTTTATCCCGGGCTGCCCGATCATCCGCAGTACGAACTGGCAAAGACTCAGATGAGCGGCTTCGGGTCGATGATCACCTTTGAGACGGGATCGCTGAACAACGCCAATAAGATGCTGAAGAAACTGCGCGTGTGCTCACTGGGAGAATCGCTGGGCGGAGTCGAGACGCTGATCTCGCATCCAGCCACCATGACGCACGCCGGGCTCGGCGCCAAGGGACGCAAGGCAATCGGCATCACCGATGGCATGGTCCGCATCTCGGTGGGCATCGAGGATATTGCCGACATTCTCGAAGACCTCGAATCCGGACTGGCCGCAATCTAGAAACTTCTTAGTCAACTTACTCCACCTTCTCCGCCACCCATCGCGAAATCGCCGTCACCATTTTCCGCGGCGCAAATCTCACCGACTCCGCCACCAGCCAATTTTGCACCCCCGAGATGACTACGGTCCGCCCAGCCATTAACCCGCGGTACCCGTCCCGTGCAACGACCTCCGCATTCATCGGCCGGAGTTTCCTGAACAACCGCGAATCCTCGGTCCCAGCCCGTTTCGCAAAACCAGTGTCGGTAGCTCCCGGACAAAAACAGCTGACCACCACGCCTGATCCCGCCACTTCATTCGCCAGCGCTTCCGAAAACGAAAGCACATAAGCCTTGGTCGCGTAGTACACCGCCATCAGCGGCCCCGGCTGAAAAGCCGCGGTGGATGCCACATTCATAACCTTCCCGCTGCGCCGCGCCAGCATGGGCGGAAGAAAAAGCCGTGTCAGGTGAGTGAGCGCCGCAATGTTGAGCTGGATCTGTCCCAGGATTTCTTCCTCCGGCATCGACGCAAACTCACCAAACCCTCCAAACCCGGCGTTGTTAACCACAATGTCAACTGCGACTCCCTCTCGCTGCAACTGATCGAACAGAAACTTCGCCGCTGGTGCCGCCGCCAGATCAAGCGCCACCGTTTTCACGGTAACTGCCAAACTGGCTCTGCAGTTCAGCCGCAACCTGGTTCAGCTTCTCCGAGCTGCGAGCCACCAGCACCAGGTTGTAACGGTCGCGCGCAAACAGCTTGGCCAGCTCATATCCAATGCCTCCAGAGGCCCCGGTAATAAGTGCAGTCTGACTTGTCGACTTCATAAACTCTCCTGCGTAGAGACGTAGCTTGCTACGTCTGCCGCCGCCTGGACTCTAGCCACAAAGAAAAAGCGCGGGCAATTTCGCCCGCGCCTCACAACCCGCAAAACCTACGCCCCGACCAGCACTGGCTCCACTTCATAAATCGAATGCCAGGAAGTCGCCGCCTTCAGCTTGCTGTTCACGTTGTTAATGTTCTTCACCCCTTCCGTCTCCAGCCATTTGCGGAAAGCAGCCGCACCCTGCTTGGCATAGATCGGAATCCCATCCTTCCAGGTCGCCCGCCCGCACAAAACGCCGTTGAACTTCACCCCGGATTCCCCCGCCAATTCCAGCGTCTCGCTGAACTCGGCATTGCTCACGCCCGCTGAAAGATAGATAAACGGCTTGGTCGCAACGTTCGCAGCCTTGTGGAACAGATCAATCGCTTCCTTCTTCGTATATGCCTTCTGCCCGCCAAAGCACTTCACGCCCTCGACAAACTTCATGTTGACCGGCACTTCCACTTTCAGCACATCGACCCCATAGCGGTCCTTGCTGAACTCCCGCATGCTCTCGGTGACGATCTGCGGTTTCTTCTTGGCGTAGTCCAATCCCTTCTCGTCCGCGCCCTCGTCATAGCCAACAAACTCCAAAAAGTACGGAATGTCATTGGCGCGGCATTCGTCTCCAATTCGCTCCACCCAGGCGTGCTTCTTGTCGTTCACTTCCTTGGGATCGAATGGCGAATAGTAAAGCAGAATCTTCACGCAATCCGCTCCAGCCTCTTTCAACCGCCGCGCCGACCAGTGATCCAGCAGATCGCCCAACCGTCCCGGACCCGTCTTGTCGTATCCTGTCTTCTCATAAGCCAGCAGCAGTCCGGCATTCTTCGCCCGCCGCTTCGACGCCGGCAGTCCCCACTCCGGGTCCAGCAAGAATGGCGCTGGCATGCGGCGTCAAAACCTCGGTGACCAGCGTCTTGAACTCCTCCATCATCGCGTCGCTGACTTCCCCGCCCTTTTCCTTGCCCAGCGACTTCTGCAGCGACCCGCGCTGATCCATCGCAGCAGCCGCGATCACACCACGTTCATTCGAAACTTTTTTGAGACCCGAAAGTTTGCCAGGGGTAAGCTTCATAGATTCCTCCAGGATCTGTGCGAAAGATGAGTGCTTGGAACAGCCAATTGTAAACTACGAGCCACTAAAACAACGGTCCCGGCCTTCGGCTAAAGAGGTGCTCGTCTCCGCTTTCAGGAAACAACGCCAGGCCGGCGGAACAGCGATTGCGTGGGTCGCTGACGTTCTTGAAGCCAAGAATGAGATTCGTGAATAATGGACTACAAAATACGGAGGGCATCTTGGCCGCAAAAGTTCTCATGGTTCTTAGCGCGAGCATTGTCCTTACGCTCGGAGTCGTCCATCTCGTTTACACGTTCTGGGGGTCTAATCTCACACCCCGTGACCCCGCGCTGCAAATCAGCATGAGCCAGAGTTCACCTGTCATTACGAACGAAACAACAATGTGGCGGTGTTGGGTCGGCTTTAATGCCAGCCACAGCATGGGGCTTATCTTGTTCGGCCTGATTTTCGGTTATCTCGCACTGGCCCACGGCCAGATCCTGTTTCGGTCACCCTTCCTGCTCATTGTCGGGCTGGCAATGCTCGTTGGTTTTGTTGTGCTCGCCAAGGTTTATTGGTTCAGTGCGCCTTTCAAAGGCGTCAGCATTTCTTTGGCCTGCTATGTCGCCAGCATTGCGCTATCGCGGACCTGACAGTGCGCTCCAGCCCGCCTCGCCTAGCCAATGGTATAGTCGTGTGACCGCGGCCCGACTTCCCATCGCCGCCGCGCAGGCAGACAGCCAAGCGAACTGCCTTCTAGAGACCTCCTGGGACACTTATTCGAAGGAACCATCCATCATGCCCATTGCTACCACCAATCCCGCCACCGGCGAGGTAATCCAAACTTTTCAGCCTCTTTCCGCCGCCCAGATCGAGCAAAAGCTCCAGCTGGCGGTCACCGCCTTCCAAGCCGAGCAAAAGACGCCCTTTGCCGAGCGCGCCCGCCGCATGCGGAATGCCGCCGACATCCTGGAGCGCGACAAGGACAAGTTCGCCCACCTGATGACCCTAGAAATGGGCAAGCCCTACAAAGCAGCCGTAGCCGAGGCCGTGAAGTGCGCCGGAGGTTGCCGCTACTACGCCGACAACGCCGAGAAATTCCTCACCGATGAAGTCATCGAAACCGGCGCCAGGAAAAGTTTCATCCGCTACCGTCCCATCGGCCCAATTCTCGCCGTGATGCCCTGGAATTTTCCCTTCTGGCAGGTCTTTCGCTTCGCCGCTCCCGCTCTCATGGCCGGCAACGTCGGACTGTTGAAGCACGCCTCGAACGTCCCCCAGTGCGCGCTCGCTATCGAAAAGATTTTTCTCGAGGCCGGATTCCCCGAAGGCGCGTTTCAAACTCTGCTGATCGGTTCGCAACAGGTAGACGCAATCCTCAACGACCCCCGCGTCGTCGCCGCCACCCTCACCGGAAGCGAGCAGGCCGGCATCCAGGTCGGAATCGCAGCCGCCAAGCGCATCAAGAAAGTCGTCCTCGAGCTCGGCGGCAGCGATCCTTTCATCGTCATGCCCAGCGCCAATCTCGACGCCGCCGTCGCCACTGCGGTCGAGGCTCGCGTCATCAACAACGGCCAGTCCTGCATTGCCGCCAAACGTTTCATCGTCGCCGAGCCCATCGCCGCCGAGTTCGAACGCAAGTTCGTCGATCGCATGAAGAATCTTCGCGTGGGCGATCCCTTCGACGAAAAAACCGAACTAGGTCCGCTGGCCACAGCCGACGCCGTCACCTCGCTCGATGCCGACGTTCAGAAAACCGTGCAAGCCGGCGCCAAACTCTTAACCGGAGGCCATCCCCTGAAGCAGCCCGGCAATTACTACGCTCCGACGGTCTTGACCGACATCCCGAAAGAATCTCCGGCCTACCGCGAAGAATTCTTCGGTCCGGTCGCCTCTCTATTCCGCGTTAAAGATATCGACGAAGCCATCCGCCTCGCCAACGACAGCCGCTTCGGCCTCGGCGCCAGCGCCTGGACCACCGACGACCGCGAGCGCGAACGTTTCATCAACGAACTCGAGTCCGGCATGGTCTTCATCAACAAGATGGTCGCCTCCGACCCCCGCATCCCTTTCGGCGGCGTAAAGCAGTCCGGACACGGCCGCGAACTAGCCGCCAACGGCATCCGCGAATTCATGAATATAAAGACAGTCTCGATCGCCTAAGGAAAAGCACAGAACGGCGGGGTCCACCAAAGCGTTCTACATAGAGACTTGGCTTGCTACGTCTTGCCGCCACCAAGTCGCCACTCAGCGTGGCACGGCTCCTTGCAAGTTTTCCTGCTTGTTCTCCTGCTTGTTCTCCTGCTTGTTTTCCCGGGACGAAGATCGCCCCTTCAATTCGCTCGTCAATGCTGTCGCCTTCTCGTCCGAAACTCGAATCTCCCCACCCAACACGGCCATCAACTTGCCCGAGCCCGTCCCCTGAAATTGCGCCCGCCGGAGCGTGGCATAACCCTGCGCGGTTGGAGGAAGCGTCACTTTGAAGTCCCCTCCTTCGCGCATGGTGGTAAGAACCGACTGCGCGACTGTGTCGCGCACTGCGTCGCCCAGAGCACCCGACCGCAGCTGTTCGCCGACCAATCCCTCAGCACTAATTCGCCCGATCTCCGGCGTCAGTTGCAATGTACCGTCTTCTCCCACCGCCGGTGTCAACTTTACTTCGATCGTGCCGTTCCCTTCCGCCATTTCGTTGACCGTGTCCCTGCCAAAGCATGCCCAGCGTTCAAAGTGCAGTTGCACAACCGCCAGGCTCGCGGGCGGCTTCGGGGTCAGACTGGCGCTCTGAATCACAATCTGCTCCCCGCAGCGATCAGCTTTGTTGAGCTGGGCGCGCAGCACCTCCGCAATATTGTTTTGCAGGTCCGACAAGTCCGCGGTCAGCTCAAGTTTGAATGTGTTCTGGCCGCCTTCCGCCACACCCGCGGAAATCACTCCCGACGTAGTGATGGCGATGGACTGATTCCTGAAGTTGACCGAGCTCTTCACCGGCGCAATGGCAAAAGCGGAGTCCGGGCCGTTGTAGGCCGCCCCAACGTTCATTTCCTGTCCGAGATCGGCTTGTTGGCTTTGGAAAGCCGTGAGCGCATGCTCCAGACCTTGCCCCGAGCCGGAGATCTGCTGGGCAACTGCCTTGGTATCCGCAACCATCTGATCCAGCGCCTTGGTCTGCTGCTCCAGGTCGGAATCCGCCTTGGCCAGTTTCTTGGTGATTTCCTTCAGCCCGGATTTCTGTCGTTCTGAAAGTCCGTCCAGAAACTTCCGGTTCTCGGTGCGCGCCCGTTCCAGCGCCTGGTCAAGGGTCGCACCGCGACTTGCAAGTTCTGAACCTGGATTCGGCTTGCCCAACAGTTCCAGAAAACCCTGCAGCTCCGCGCCAGCGGCTGCCGCGCTTTTCACCATCAAGGTGTACTCGACGATCTGTTGGCTGGTCGCCTGCACCGCCAGGGCGGCGCGAAAGTCTTTTAACTCGTCCTTCGTTGAAACCCCGCTCGCTCTACCCGCAGGTCCGCTAAGGCCGCCGCCCCCTGCCCCGCCACCCCCCATGCTGCCTCCGCCGCCGCCGTGCTGCGCCAACATGCCGCACGGATAGGCCAGCAAAGCAGCTCCCAGAGTGACCGTCCTTACCCCCGAAATTGGACTCCCTTTGCGAAACATATTGCACAATCCCCCAACCCTGTCATTCTGACCCGAGGTCGTGAACGCAAAGCCCGACCGCAGTCGAAAGCCTGCCCCACGAATAATCCGAAGCCATCTCCCCAAAGTGCGCGTAGAGATGTAGCTTGCTACGTCGCTGCCGCCAGGGGCACGACCAATGCAGGCACCACCGGCTCCCCTGTTTTGCCGAAGCCGAGTGGTAAGCCGATGAGATCCCTTGCCCGCTCCGCCCAGCGTGGCTCAGGTCCGGGAAAAAGGCCACAAAATTTACAGTTCTTTGCACAACCGGAGGAACAAGCTTAGCAGGACGCAGCACCCATCATCTTTTTCTCTACAGATGAAAGCTAACCTCCACGTCGATTTCGCTCCGAACCGGAGTCCCGTCCTCAGTCCCCGGCTTGAATTTCCATGTGCGAACCGCTTCGACCGCCTTCTCATCAAGGCCGCTTCCCACGCCCTTGGTGACCTTCACGTCAGCCACGTCGCCATTTGCATCCACGGTCACCTTCAGAACGACCGTTCCCTGCACATGGTCCTTCCTGGCCTGATCGCTGAATTCCGGGTCGGAGCATAGATGGCACGCGGCTTAGTCGGTCCGCCGCTTCCGTGGATAGTGCCAACGCCAGTGAGCCATGTCAGCCTTCCCCCGCCGCAGGCGTATTGTCCGCAGTATCGCTCGATCCCGCCTCCCGCCCCGCGCGGCTCACAAACGGAATCCTCCTGCCAGCATTAAGGTAGAAGTGACAGCGCAGTTTGAGAGACTCGCCGCTGAATTCTGCAGGGACAGCCATAAACGGCGCCGATTTTGCAATCGCATCCAGGCCAGTACCATCCAGTTCCGAGTCTCCAGAACTCGCCACCAATTTTCTGCTGTCGAGCGTGCCATCCTTCAGAATGGTGAACTCGACCGCGAACACCTTCTGCCCGCTCGCAGGGATAAGCCCTTTCTCGCTGAGCCCCCGCTGCCAATTCGCACGAATGTTAGCGACCACACCGAATCCAAGATAATTCCTGGTGTGAAAGCTCACCGGCCCATTCAGCACTTCAACATCCCCAACCTGCGCCACCAGCCTGGAACCGGGGCCGTGCAGGCCTGGAGAACTCTGATTCGGGTCACCATTGGGAAGTTGTTCCCACGTGCCCTGCGCAAGCGCGGCGCTGCCACCAGAATAGAAGCGCAATCACGCCCGGGTTGACGAAGATCCTTGGCAACGGCTCTTCGGATGTTTTTCATACGACCTTTGAACACTAGGGCCCTACTTAGTTGCTTACCCCCACCGTCTCCCGCGTTCCAATCCCCGGCACAGTCCTACCCACCACGCTTGCGGTCTGCACCTGCATCGTCGGATTCCGAGGAAGCGTCAATTATCGTACAGCTGAAAGTCAACCTGCACGGTCGATCTTCACGGCAACCGGCCTCCCGTCCTTTGTTCCGGGCTCGAATCTTCCAGGTCTTGACCGATTCAATCGCCTTCTCGTCCAGGTCAGAGACAGAACCGCAGGCCACGCTAACGTCGCTGCGGCCTGCCGTCGAGCATCTACGATCAACGAGAGGATCGCAGTCTCCTGCTCTCCCGCTTTGGCGCGCCCTCTCAGAAAACTCGGGATCCGGGGAATAAATCGGCTTCGGCGCTATAACTCCCTTACTGCCCTGTCTTATAGACCCCGCCTTCAGACGGGTCAGCCGCACTCGCTGTCTTCGGGGCAGAGACCGTTTCTCGAGGCGACTCCACTTCCACCTCACTGATCGCCTCCTGCAGCAGAAGATCGAATCTGACTTTGACCCGGTACGTCGTCTCAACCGATTCGCCTTTCACCAACACAGGACGGAAGCGCCACTGACGGACAGCCTTCACGCTCGGACCCACCAGAACAGGGTCGCCTTTAACCACTCGCAAGTCCTTCGTTCTCGCGTCTCAGCCGATCAGAGCTGTCAGTTCCACGGAACCCTCCACCCCAGAGGCAAGTGCCTGTTTTGGATACTTCGGAGACACCATGTGGTCGGGATATTGCACCGGTTGCACTGCTTGCGATGCCGCGCAGGGCGAGACCTTCAGACCGGCGCCAGCGATCGCAGAAGGCGACTCTTGAGCAAGCGAACAACTAAGCGGAAGCGCGATCGCGATCAGCCAGGTGAAGCTGTTCCCGAGGGCCCGTCGCGTGTTCCTCATGCGGCGCTCCCACGATGGAGTCGCAACCTACCACGCCATGGAAAGCTACTTGCCAACTCCCACAGTCTCCCGAACCCCAATCCCCGGCACAGTCCTTCCCACCACGCTCGCGATCTGCCGCACCTGCACCATCAACTCATCAAACTGATCCGGAAACAGCGACTGCGGACCATCCGACATCGCCTGATCCGGCTGATTATGCACTTCCACCATCAATCCATCCGCACCCACCGCCACCGCCGCCCGCGACAGCGGCGTTACTTTATTTCTCTTGCCCGTCCCGTGACTCGGATCGACAAAAATCGGCAGATGGCTGAGCCGCTGCACCGCCGGCACCACACTCAGGTCAAGCGTATTGCGAGTGTGGTCAGCAAAAGTCCGCACCCCGCGCTCGCACAGCGCCACGTTGTAGTTGCCCTCGCTCAAAATGTATTCCGCCGCCATCAGAAATTCTTCGAGAGTAGCCGACATGCCCCGCTTCAGCAGCACCGGCTTCTTGGCCCGCCCGGCCCGCTTCAGCAAAGAAAAATTCTGCATGTTCCGCGCCCCGATCTGGATCACATCCGCATACTCCTCCACCAGATCAAGCGATTCATTATCAATAGCTTCCGTAATAATCTTCATCCCATACTGCTGCCGGATCTCCGCCATAATCCGCAGCCCTTCTTCACCTAACCCTTGAAAGGAATAAGGAGAAGTCCGCGGCTTGTAAGCCCCGCCGCGAAAGAACTGCGCCCCCGCCCGATGCACCCGCTCGGCCACGGCAAACGCCTGCTCCCGGCTCTCAATCGCGCACGGCCCCGCCACAATCGCCAGCCCGGTCCCGCCGATCGTAGCCGCAGTCCCGGCAAAACGAATCACCGTGTTGTCTTCCTTAACATCGCGGCTAACCAGCTTGTAAGGCTTCGAAACCTTGATCACTTCCTGCACGCCCGCCATCTCTTCCAGCGTGCCCTGCTCCACCTCGCCCTTATTCCCCGTGATGCCGATGGCAGTGCGCTGCGCCCCTGGCATAGCATGCGCCCGATAACCCAGCGCCTCAATCTTCGCGCAAACCAGCCGCACCTGCTCCTCGGTAGCCTGCGCCTTCATCACGACCAACATAAATTCCCTCTAGCGGATCATCACAAACCATGTGGGGACAGCCGCCTCGGCTGTCCGGTCGAGCGCAGCTCGACCTGCAGTGCCACAAAACCCGCGCCATCAAGTCTACCGTCACGCAACCCTGCACCGCAAACGAGGCAAGTCCTTGGTGCTCACTTTTCCCACTGCCTAAGGCGCATTTCGCCGGAAAACATACAGATAAGCCCGATCCTCCCACAAGTGCGCCGGATCGCCCGCAATCGGAACCTGATCCACCAACTCATAGTCGCGATGAGCGTACGCCCAGGTCATCGTGAGAAACTCCGGGTTTTCTCCGTACGTGGGCTTCGTCTCCCAAGATCGCACAGCGTCGACGTACACCAGGAATCTTGGCCGGGCTCGTTCCACCTGTTGCATCATGTCGCTTTCCATCTGCTGAGCAAATCTCTGCTTCTCCATCAAGGGATACATATAGAGATAGCTGCTGGCACAGTGCCGGGCGGAGTAGAAACAAATCTCCGGCTCAGACCCGAACAGCGCAACTGTCTCCTGCTCCGCCGAGTGCGCCTTGATATAGTTGCCAACGGCAATCGCCTCGGAGAACGGATCCTGGCCAAATATCTTTTCGTTGAGAGATGCTGGATCGAGCCGAAAGAACTTCTTGTCCTGCGCGCGTACGGAAATCCCAAAGATGAGCGCGAAATAAATCACCGGGAGCCAGGTTGCGATTGCGTTGGATCGTTTCTCAATCAAGGTCTGCCGCAACGCGCACACGCCGATTCCCGCGCACAGCCCGGCCGCCGGCATCAACAAGATGAAGTAGTGAGGGCGAAAATAAAGCCCCGGACAAATTGCCAGGAAAGAAAACAAGAAGAAACTCGCAACGAATCCGCCATGTGCCCGTGCGTACCGGCTCCAGAGCGGCGCAGTAAGTCCGAGCACGACGATCTCCCAGATCGCAAACGGGCGAACAGCCCAGGGAAGACCAGCGCGCAGTAAAGGCCACGCCTCCCGCAGAGTTATGAGCGAACCATATTCCCGCGCATACGACCAGGTCCAAAACCAGAAGTTGGAAAAGACTCCCGCGCGAAAGAGTATCAGGCACGTCAGCCCGAACGGCAACACCATGCCGGCGAACAAAGCACCTCCGCGAACCAAGACCTTGCTCCAGGGAAACGGCCGTCTCCACTCCCGCCACAGCCAGTAAAACCCTGCGAAAACTCCAAATAAAATTCCGGGCTGCTTCATCAGGAAGGCAACCCCAAAGCAGACTCCACTGCCAAAAAAAAGACCGGTCCGCCCAGTGTCGATAGCATGCAGTAGCAAAAGAAGCCCCGCCAGCGCCGCGAGAACCACAAAGTGTGTCGCGTGCGCGTAGACGCCAAGCACTGCCGGTCGGCAGGAAAGAAAACTGTAAGTCATTCCGGCGATAGCTCCCGCCAGCGGCCCATACAGATGTTTCCCCAGCAGAAAAATCAGGATTGTCGCCGCAACATTCACCAGCATCAATCCGATCCGAATGCCAGAGGCTGTCTCCCCGAAAACCGCCATCGCGGCCGCATAGGCCGCATAAGTTCCCGGCAACTTCATGTTGCTGGCGATCTTGTAGGGCGGGATCCCTTGCAGCATCAGTTGCCCAACATAAGCAAACTCCCCCTCATCCCGTTCCAGAGGAATATCGCGCAGCCGCACTCGCACGAACGCGAAAAACACCATCACCACTAGCAGCGCACTCACGCACCAATACGTCTCCCAGCCTTTTCCCGGTGGCGCAAGTTTGATCGTTGTCGCTCCAGCCCCACTTGTGGTTTCGTCCACGAAAGATCTCTCGCACACCCTGTCTCAGATCGCCCGCAAAAAGAAATCCATTGTACTGGGATGCATCCCCTGAGTCTCGCGCGGCCCGGCAGCATCCAAACAATGCAAACTTCAACAATTCTTCTGGAGTCCCAACATGAAAGCAGCCGTAGTTCCCTCGGTAAACGGCAAGTGGGAAGTAAAACAGTGGGAAACCCCCAAGGCTGGTCCGAACCAGGTGGTCATGAAGATCCACGCCAGCGGCCTGTGTTACACCGACGTGCACCTAACCCACGGTTTGTTCGGTCTCCCGTTTCCCCGCGTGCTCGGCCACGAGCCGGTGGGCGAGATCGTCGAGGTCGGCCCCGGCGTCACCTCCCGCAAAGTCGGGGACCGCGTCGGCGTCGGCTGGGTGCAAAAAGGCGACGGCACCTGCGAGTGGTGCCTGCGCGGCAAGAAAGAGCTGTGCCAAAACCCCACTTCCACCGGCATTACCCTGCAAGGCAGCCACGCCGAATACATGCTGGCCTATGCCGACGCCACCATGCCCCTCCCCGCCGCTATCAGCTACGAGCAGGCTGCGCCCATTTTCTGTGCCGGCTATACCGTCTGGAGCGGCCTGCGCCTGGCCGATCCCAAGCCCCACGAGCGCATCGCGGTCGTCGGCATCGGCGGCCTCGGACATCTAGCCCTGCAATATTCCAAAGCCTCAGGCTTCGACACGATTGCTGTCACCAAATCCAAAGACAAAGAAAAAATGATCCGCGATCTGGGCGCGGACGAGATAGTTGAGAGCGGCGAGAAACTCTTGGCCGCTGGCGGCGCTGATGTTCTGCTGGCCACCTCCAACTCCTGGTCGGCTACTGCTGATGCCGCGAAAGGCATGCGTCCCGAGGGCCGCATCATCCTGATGGGCGTCGGCGCCGAACCTCTGAACTACACTCCTGAACTAATGTTCAAGCGCGTCCGCCTCATCGGCTCCTCGCAAAACGCCCCCGAGTACCTTTACGAGGCCCTCGACATAGCCGCCAAAGGCAAAGTCAAAGTAGTAGAAGAAATCTACAAACTGGATGACATTGCCAAAGCCTACGACCGGGTCGCCGAAGGCAAAGTCCGCTTCCGAGCAGTAATAACGATGAACTAAGGGCTTGCGAAGCGAGGCGCCCTCTCATACCACTCCGCGAGCCATTTGCTCCCCGCCCGCCCTAATGTATTCTGAGCCGAACCCATGATCCGCCTTCTCATCTGGTTACTAAGCCAGCCTTACTCTGGGCCGGGCTCGGCGTAACCCTCGGCCCGTATTTCTTCTGGCGCGGTTTTCTTCTCCTTCAGCGCAAGCGCCTCATCATGGACACTCCCCGCTCCACTATTCGCTCTGCGGCCTTGGGTCGCGTGGAAATAACCGGCAAAGCGGTCGGTCCCTACACACTCGTCGCCCCGATGAGCCATAACGACTGCCTCTACTATCGCCTGGTCATCGAATCAAACCCGCAAGGCGATCTGCGTAACAGCATCCACGAGATGTGTACGCCAATGTTCCTCGACGATGGCACGGGCACGCTGATGATTTTCCCGCACGGCTCGGAACTCCTGCTGCCGCCGTCCAGCGAAAGATCGGAGTACGGCAAGCTCGCCCTCGCACTCACAAGGTATTCCGAAGGCAACCCGGAATTCGCCCAGGAATACTCCATAAAGCCCGGAGACACGATCTTCGTCCTGGGCACGCTTCGGGAGAATCCCTGGGCGAAGAAGGATCCGATTGCCGAGTGCAACGAGCTGTCTCGGATCGGGCCGGGATTCGTCGGACAAGGGGAAGCCGACCTGCTGCGCCGTGAAGCTTATCCCTACCTGAACCCGAAGCTGCCTTCCGGAACGACCGTGGCTTCGCCCCACGAATTCGACTTCCATCCCCCTGTCATCTTGATGCAAGCCGAAGGTCCATTCGTAATCTCCACCGACAGCCAGCGAGACCTCGTAGCCAAGCTGAACCTGAAATCCTTCCTGTACATTTGGGGAGGCCCCGCCGCAGCCCTCTGGGGTCTCTGGGAGATTCTCAACCATGCAGGGCTACTGTGATCCCTAATAACAAGTGTGGGCACAGCCCGCCTAATGTGGGGACAGCCGCCTCGGCTGTCCGTGGAGCGAAGCTCCGCCATTTCCGCGCACAGTTCTCTCGGCTCATTGTAAAATCAAAGGCTTACTCGGACTTTCTCCGGTTCCTATGCCTTCGCAAGACAACTCGGAAATCGCCACCGCGATCAGCAACGCCCGTCCCGATCGTTCGAACGACGATCGTTCGACCGACGACCGCTACGATCCCCAGCGCGTAGAAGCCAAGTGGTTCGAGCGCTGGCAAAGCGACCCCCAGCTCTACGCCGCCGAACCCCATAGCACAAAAAAGAAATACTACGTGCTCGAAATGCTGCCCTACCCCTCCGGCGCGCTGCACATGGGACACGTGCGCAACTACTCCATCGGCGACGCCCTGGCCCGTTATATGTGGATGAACGGCTACAGCGTCCTTCACCCCATGGGCTGGGACTCCTTCGGCTTGCCCGCGGAAAATGCCGCCATCCAGAACAACACTCCGCCCCGCCAGTGGACCCTCGGCAATGTCGCCAAAATGAAGGCGCAGATGAACCGCCTTGGCTTCGCATACGACTGGTCTCGCGAAGTCACGACCTGCCTGCCCGATTACTACCGCTGGAACCAGTGGTTCTTCCTAAAGTTTTACGAAAAGGGCCTCGCTTATCGCAAAAAGAGCAAGGTCAACTGGTGTCCGCAGTGCGCCACCGTGCTCGCCAACGAGCAGGTCGTCGATGGATGCTGCTGGCGCCACGAAGATACTCTCGTCGAGCAGCGCGAGCTCGAACAGTGGTTCTTGCGCATCACGAAATACGCCGACGAATTGTTGCGCGATCTCGACAAGCTCGGCGGCTGGCCCGAAAAAGTTCGCACCATGCAGCGCAACTGGATCGGCCGCAGCGAAGGCACGCTGGTCGATTTCAAGCTCGACTACGCGGAAAAACATTCCGGATTCGGGCCCGCTGGCGGGACCATCAGCGTCTTCACTACGCGCGTCGATACCATCTTCGGCGCGACCTCGGTGCAGCTCGCGCCCCAACATCCTATCGTTGCCGATCTCACCGCGGCCAACCCCGATTTGCGAGCCAAGGTCGATAAACTCATCGCCGAGCAGCGCAAAGCCAGAGAAGTGGGCGACATCGGAGAAATCGAGAAGCACGGCGTCTTCACTGGCCGCTACGCCATCAATCCCTTCAACGGCGAGAAAGTTCCCGTCTGGGTGGCGAACTACATCCTTATGGACTACGGCACGGGCGCCATTATGAGCGTCCCCGCGCACGACGAGCGCGACTACGAGTTCGCGAAAAAATACAACCTCGAGATCCGCCTCGTAGTTCTTCCCCTGTCAAATGACCCGGAAGAGACCGTAGCCGAGCCGCCGCTTCCGTTTACTGCGCATGAGGAAGGCATGCTGATCAACTCCGGCCAATTCGGTGGGCTGGAGTGCGCCGACGCAATCCAGAAAATGTCGGCCTTCGCCGAGAAACATGGCTTCGGCAAAGCCACCATCACTTATCGCCTGAAAGACTGGGGGATCTCGCGGCAGCGCTATTGGGGCACGCCCATCCCCATGCTTTATTGCGAAAAGGACGGCATCGTGCCCGTGCCCGAGAAAGACTTGCCCGTGATTCTGCCGGAGAACGTCGAAATCACGCTCGCCGGTGGATCGCCGCTCGGCAAACTCCCCGGCTTCGTCAACGTCACGTGTCCGAAGTGCGGTGGTCCAGCGCGCCGCGAAACCGATACCATGGACACGTTCGTCGATTCCTCCTGGTATTTCTACCGCTACGTCGACGCCCACAACGATCGTGCTCCGTTCGACTCGAAGACCGCGCAATACTGGTTCCCCATCGACCAGTACATCGGCGGCGTCGAGCACGCCATCCTGCACCTCATCTACTCGCGCTTCTGGACCAAGTTCATGCGCGATTTGGGCCTCGTCACCCACGACGAACCGATCGAGCGCCTGTTCACGCAAGGCATGGTGATCAAGGACGGCGCAAAAATGTCGAAGAGCCTGGGCAACGTCGTCAGCCCGGACGACATGGTCGCTCGCTACGGCGCCGACGCCGCGCGTCTCTACAGCCTGTTCGCCGCTCCGCCCGACCGCGACCTGGATTGGCAGGATTCCGGCATCGCTGGCATCCAAAGATTTCTGGGCAAGGTCTACCGTTTCGTCACAAGAAACGCCGGCAGCGCCAAGAATGCATCCGTAGAGATGTTGCTTGCGACGCCTCTCTCGCCACAAGCACGACAGATTCAGCGCAAATTGCACCAAACCATCAAGCGCGTAAGCGACGACTTCCAGGGGCGCTGGCACTTCAACACCTGCATCTCGGCAATCATGGAGTTGGTGAATGTGTTGTATGACATGGAAGATGCGATAGCACAAAATGCCATCCCCCCCCAATTCATGGCCGAAGTGCAACGCAGCCTCGTCCTCCTGCTGGCGCCCTTTGCCCCCTATCTGGCTCACGAACTCTGGGAGATGCTCGGCGAGAAGGGTAACTTGCTCAAGACTCCTTGGCCAAAGTACGACGCCGCGCTCGCCAAAGAGGAGGAACTCGTAATTCCGGTGCAGGTCAATGGCAAGCTGCGCGGCCGTGTCACCGTCGCCGCCGACGCACCCGAGGATTTCGTCGTCGAGCGTGCGCTCGCCGACGAGAAAGTGCAGTCCGCCATCGCGGGCAAGCAGATCGTGAACAAAATCTTCGTTCCCGGCAAGCTCGTAAACATCGTGGTGCGATAGATTGATGCCTGGCGTCTCACCTACGCTCGAAGGCTTTCGCGCAAGTTTTCGCCGGCCTTCGCTGACCTTTGCCGAGATTGCCTGGCGCTGGACAATCGGCGCTTTTGCCTGGGCTGTGGTGTTTTTCGGGCTGATCGAATTTCTCGACACGCTGCCGGTAACCAAGGGCGATGCGACTCTCCTGTCTACAAGACAACCCTTGCTCATCGGACGGGCGATCGCACACATTTTTCGCGGCAGCCTGAATCGCGCCGTGATGGCAGCCTTGTTTGCAGTGATCGCTCTGTCGTTGCTCTGGATCATAGCTGCTTCCGTCGGCCGGAACGCCACAGTCCGCGCTCTGCTCGAGTACTTCCGAACAGGGGTTGAAAGCAACGTCTCTACGGAGACAGATGCCGCGCGCGAGCCACGGCCGCTGCGCTCGCTGATTGGCCTCAACTCATTGCGGGTAGCACTGACGCTCTCTGCGATTCTCGCCTTCGTGGGCGCATCGATTCTTGCCAGCTTCGCGTCTCCGGATGCAAACCCGCGACCTGGCCTGGTTTTCATCATCCTTCTGCCGCTGGCGGGATTGATCTGCATCGTGTGGCCGGCGCTGAACTGGTTGCTGTCGCTAGCCTGCATATTCGCCGTCCGCGACGGGGAAGACATGTTGGGCTCCATTTCCGCTGCCGTCAGTTTTTTCCGGCAGCGATCTGGACGAGTATTCGCCGTGAGCACCTGGACCGGCCTCGCGCACCTCGTGGCTTTCAGCGTCGCCACGACGGCTGTATCGGTGCCGCTCGCTTTTATCCAGATAGCTCCGTGGCGGCTCGTGATCGCCGGCGTCATGTTCGTGACGCTTGCGTATTTTGCGGTTGTGGATTGGCTATATATGGCACGTCTTGCAGGATACGTCTTCATCGCCGAAATGCCGGAAGCTCCGGCCGCTTCTGCGCCAGTGCCCGCTCCTTCACCACAGACCTCTATCGACCGCGAAGAACCGATCCTCAGCGATGTTCCGGGCCTGGTTGTAGAGACATAGCTTGCTATGGCTTGCGGGCGGCGGCACAGACTTCACCAGGACACTACAAGCCGACGTTGCAAGCAACGTCTCTACGACACGGTTCTTTACATGGGACTGCTGATTTGAGAAACTCATTGGTGGAACCCCAATCCAGACTCAACGAATCGATCGTCATCCTCGACTTTGGCGCGCAGTATACGCAGCTCATCGCGCGCCGCATCCGCGAACAAAATGTTTTTTCCGTGGTGCTCCCTTGCACGGCCTCGCTGGACGAGGTCAGGGGTTGTGCGCCGGTGGGCATTGTGCTTTCGGGGGCGCCGTGGTCGGTGTATGACAAAGATGCGCCGCCGGCGGATCCGGGCCTCTTCAAGTTGGGACTGCCAGTGCTTGGCATCTGTTACGGGCTGCAATTCATGGTGCATACGCTCGGCGGCAAGGTGCGGCCTGCGGATAAGCGCGAGTACGGCCATGCGGAAGTCGACATCGTCGCTGAATCGGTGCTGTTTCAGGGCCTCGGAAAGCGGCAGGCGGTGTGGATGTCGCACGGGGACGAGGCGCTGGAATTGCCTCCTGGATTCGAACTGACTGCCAAAACCTCGCACGCCGTGGCTGGAATCCAGAATGTTGCGAAGCGGTGGTTTGCGGTGCAGTTCCATCCTGAGGTTCACCACACGCGGAATGGCACGGAGATCCTGCGCAACTTTGTGTTCAAGATTTGCGGCGCCAAGCCGACATGGACGCCGCAACACTTTATCGATTCGACGGTGGAGCAGGTCAGGCAGCAAGTGGGCAAGGGACGGGCGATTTGTGCACTTTCGGGGGGAGTGGATTCGTCGGTTGCGGCGGTTCTGGTCGATCGCGCTTTGCGTGATGCTCGAGGGAAGTCGCGGCTGACCTGCATCTTCGTGAACAACGGCGTGCTGCGCAAGAACGAGTTCGAGAAGGTGCAGAAGACTTTGCACGATAAGCTGGGGTTGCACGTCGACGCGGTCGACGCTACGGGCGCTTTCTCGGAAAGCTTAAGGGCGTCAGTGATCCCGAGAAAAAGCGCAAGATCATCGGCAACGAATTCATCAAGGTGTTTGAGCGGGAAGCCCGGCGAATTGAGAAGGAAGAAGGCAAGGTGAAGTGGCTGGTGCAGGGCACGCTCTATCCGGATGTGATTGAGTCGCGCTCGGTGCGGGGGCCGTCGCAGGTGATCAAGTCGCATCACAACGTGGGCGGGCTGCCGGAGAAAATGAGGCTCAAGCTGATTGAGCCGCTGAAAGATTTGTTCAAGGATGAGGTGCGAAAGATCGGCCGCGACCTGGGCATGCCGGAGGAAATTCTGCAGCGGCAGCCGTTCCCCGGCCCCGGGCTGGCGGTGCGCGTTTTGGGAGAGGTCACGCCGGAGCGGCTGGCGCTGTTGCGCGAGTGCGATGACATTGTGGTCACCGAGATCAAGAGTGCCGGACTCTACACGAAAATCTGGCAGTCGTTTGCCGTGCTGCTGCCGGTGATGTCGGTGGGCGTGATGGGCGACATGCGAACTTATGCCTATACATGCGCGATCCGGGCGGTGAGTTCCGAGGATGGCATGACCGCGGACTGGGTTGCGCTGCCGCACGAGGTGCTGAAAACAATTTCTTCGCGGATTGTGAACGAAGTGAAGGGTGTGAATCGTGTGGTGTATGACATTACTTCCAAGCCTCCGGGGACGATCGAGTGGGAGTAGGCCAGTTCCCAGTTCTTAGTTCTCGGCTCTAGCTCTGGTCGCGGTGGACGGTATCCATGGAGAAGGCGGGGACGCAGACGGCTATGTATTCGGCGCCGCCTTCGTGGGGAGTGGAGTAGCGGATCCACTCGCCGGCGTGGGCAATTACGGCTTGTCCTGCGGCTACGTCGAAGGCGCCGTTCTTGTGTTCTACGTGCAGCGTGCCTTTCAGGACGATGGTGAATTCGTCGAAAGCGGGAGTCTGGCCGGGTTCGAGCCATCCCGCGGGGCTGCGCATGTGGGCTACGCTGGCGGATGAAGTTTGGGAGTTGACGCGTCCGATGTATTCGTCGATTAGCTTGGGCTTGTTGCCGGCGGATTGGATGCGAGTCGGGTGTGGAATCAGGGTGGGCATGGGTTTGGGTTCCGAGTTCTGAGTGCGAGTCTATTAAAACATGGGAGGATGGTGGCGGAAACGCCTCGCTGCGCTCGGCTTGACAGCCGAGGCGGCTGTCCCCACAGGACTTGTGCGTCAACGATGCGATTGGCCGCGGGATTTGTGGCGCTGCAGGTCGAGCTTCGCTCGAGCATCGGTTACAATCCTCGGTTATGTTCTATCGTTCGGACAATCGCTCGCCTGAACAACTGCGGCCGGTTTCGATCGTTCCTGACTTTATTACTACGGCAGAGGGATCGGTGCTGATTGAGGTGGGGAATACGCGGGTGATTTGTACTGCGTCGATTGAAGAGACGGTGCCGCCGTTTATGCGGAACTCGGGGAAGGGATGGATATCGAGCGAGTACGCGATGATTCCGCGGGCTACGCTGACGCGGACGCCCCGGGAAGTGGCGAAGGGGCGGCCGAGCGGACGGACGCATGAGATCCAGCGGCTGATTGGGCGATCTTTACGTGCAGTCACAGATCTGGCACGGCTGGGCGAGCGCACGGTCTGGATTGATTGCGATGTGATTCAGGCGGATGGCGGGACGCGGACGGCTTCGATTACGGGAGCGTTCGTGGCGTTGGGACTCGCGCTCGAAAAGTTGGTGCAGGCTGGGACCTTGACTTCGGTTCCTTTGCGGGATTTTGTGGCTGCGGTTAGTGTGGGGATTGTGGATGGAGAGATCCTGCTTGATCTTTGTTATGAGGAAGACTCGCGGGCTGATGTGGACATGAATTTTGTGATGACGGCCGGGCACAAGATGGTGGAGGTGCAGGCTACGGCGGAACGGCAGGCGTTTGACGAGGCGCAATTTGCTAAGATGCTGGGTTTTGCGCGATCGGGGGTGCAGGCGCTGATTGCCAAGCAGCAAGGGGTTTTGAGCGGGTTGACTTTGCGGCAATAGGGTGGGCTGCTCGCTGCGCTCGCTGAACAGTCGAGGCGGCTGTTCCCACACGGGCCCCTTCCTACATCTGTCGCGCTTTGACTACTGTTTTTGCGTTGCTACCCATTCGTGGATTCGGGTTGAGAGGACATCCAGCGGCAGGGCGCCGGCACCTAGTACTTCGTCGTGAAAATTGCTCAGGCTGAATTTGTCGCCTAATTGATCCTTGGCGTACTGGCGGAGCTTCAGGATCTCTAGTTGGCCGATCTTGTAGCCGAGCGCCTGGGCTGGCCAGGCCATGTAGCGGTCGGTCTCGCTCTGCACTTCGGCTTCGTCGATGGCGGAGTGGTCGTGGAAGAAATCTACTACCTGCTGGCGGGTCCAGTGTTTGTAGTGGAAGCCGGTGTCGACGACCAGGCGGATGGCGCGGAGCATGTCGTCCTGCAGGTGACCGTAGTAGCTGTAGGGATCCTGGAAAAATCCTACTTCTTTGCCTAAGCGCTCTGAGTAGAGAGCCCAACCCTCGGTGTAGGCGGTGTAGTACTCGTTCTGGCGGAAGGGTGGGAGCTGCGGCAGTTCCTGGGCGATGGCGATCTGCATGTGGTGGCCAGGGATGCCTTCGTGATAGGCGGTGGTTTCAAAATCGAGCGTGGTGCCCTTCTCGAAATTGCCGGTGTTGACCATGATGTGAGCTGGGCGCGAGCCGTCTTGCGATCCCTCGACGTAGTGGGTGGCTGCATCCTTCTCGCTGTATTCCCCGATGGACATGACTTCCACCTTCGCTTTGGGGAGACGTCCGAACATGGAGGGCAGCTTCAGATACATCTGATCGGTGTACTTTTGATAGAGGTCTAGGATCTCTTTGCGGGAATGCACGTGGACCTTGGGATTGGTCGACAGGGAGGCGCTGAAACTTTTCAGGTCTTTGTAGCCGAGCTGATTGACGACTTGCAGCATGCGGGCTTCGATCTCTTTGACCTGAGCCAGACCGATCTGGTGAATTTCTTCTGGCGTGAGATCGGTGGTGGTGCTGTCTTTCACGCGGAAGGCGTAGCGCTCGGGACCGTCGGGCAGCGCCCACACGCCTGGCTCGGTGCGCCCTTTCGGGGCGTACTCTTCACGGACGAAGGTTGTGAATTTTACATAAGTGGGAAGCACGGATTCGCGGATCGCGGCGAGACCCTGCTCGCGCAACCTTTTCTGGTCTGCGGCTGGGATGGAATCGGGAAACTTGGCGAAGGGCTGCGCGAAAGGCGAGGCGTCGGGTGCTTTCGTGGCGAGGCCATTACACTGCTGAACCACTTTCTCGAGCAGGACGCGCGGGGGCATGAGGCCCTCCGCCATACCTTTGCGCATCTGGATTACGGTCTCGTCGAAGACGCGGGGAAACTGCCGCAGGCGCGAAATGTAGTCGTCGTAGTCCTTGACGCTCTGGAACGAGAGGACGGTCACCAGCTCTGGAAGTTCGATGGGGAGGCCCTCGACCTGGGACACCGGCGTTTCCCAAGGCTTGAAACGGGCTCCCTCGAGAGACATGCGGAGGTCGCGGACCATCAGGGTTTTGTTTAGGGCTTCTTGCTCGGGGAAGCCGGTGGGGTCGATGGCTTCGAAGCGAGTGAGGAACTTTCTGCTCTGGTCCAGGTCGTCGTCGATGGCCTTCTGCGAGAAGTCGTCGAGTTTGTCGTTCCAGCGCTTGTCTCCGAGGACGGAAGCGTAGATGGGGCTGGTGCGGAGGGTGTACTCCCAGCGTTCGGCAAGAAGATCGTTCAGGGCTTTTCTGCGGGACTCTAGATCAGATTGCGGAGGCGCCGCTAGGACGGTGGAGCACAGCAGGGACACCAGCAAGGCTAACAGGACCAGGGATCGCATTCAGTGAGGCTCCTTACGCATATTGGTTCCAACGGAATTTCTGTTTTGACGGGCGGGCGGCGTTGCTGATTGTACACTGACGCGCCTTGCAGCCGAGTACTGGTTGGTTGGCGGTCTCATTCGTAGCGCAGGCTTTCGATGGGGTCGAGGCGGGCGGCGTGGACGGCGGGGACCATGCCGCTGATTATGCCGACGAGGGTGAGAATAATTGTTGCTACCAGCAGGCTGCTTACGTCGATGTGGAGGTGAATGTCGCCGGCCTGAAGGTTATCGCCGAAGGCGCTCATCAGCGGCAGTGCGCCGACGATCCAGGAAATTACGTAGGCGATTGCGATGCCGCCCAGACCTCCGGCGAAGGTTATGGCGAGGGCTTCGGCTAGAAACTGGAACAGGATGTGGGCTTTGTGCGCGCCCAGAGCTTTTTCTATACCGATTTCGCGGGTGCGCTGCTGCACCGAGACCAGCATGATGTTCATGAGGCCGATGCCGCCGATGCCGAGGGTTAGCGCGCCGATGAAGGCGAGCAGAATTTTGAGCGCGGTGGTTACGACCGTGAACTCGTCGAAGTCCTGCTTGAAGTCGGCCATGAACACGGCGCGGCGGTCGTCAGGACGGAAGTTGTGGTGTCCGGCGAGCACGGAGCGAACTACGCGAGTCAGTTGCTGGTGGTTCTCGCCCTCGTAGTCCATGAAGATGCCGGAGATGTATTTTGTGTCGTAGAGGTCACCCATGGAACTGAAGGGGATTACGACCATGGTGTTGTCGTTGTCGTCGCCGCCCTGGACTTTACGCTGATAGACACCTACCACTTCAAAAGTCAGGCCGTTGATGCGGATGTTCTGTCCGAGCGGGGGCTCGCCGGAAAAGAGTCTGCGTCGGGCTTCGTCGCCGATCACGGCCACCCGGGCGCGCTGGAGCTGGTCCTCTTCGCTGAGACCCCGGCCTGTGGCGACGGAGAAACCACGGATGCGGTCGTAGACGGGATAGACTCCGGTGAGGAACAGATTGGTGAAGGTACGCGTGTCATGCTGGATGGTCGCGTTTCGTTTGTCGAAGATGGGGGTGACGCCTTTGACCATGGGGACTTCGTTGCGGACGTAATCGACATCGGCGATCTGGAGGCGGATTTCGGCGCCGGCCTTGGCGCCTCCGGCCTGCAGGGAGGTGCGGCCGGGGAAGGCGCCGATGACGTCGGTGCCCCAGGAGCTGAAAATCATTCCGATGGCGCGTTCGAAGCCGGAGCCGAAGGCCAGCAGGATGACGACGGTGGCGATACCCCAGGCCATGCCAAGCATGGTGAGGGCGGTACGGCGGCGGTTGTACTGCATGGCGCCGAAAGCTTCTTGCAGCAGATCGCGGGTCATAATTACTCCGGTACTTTTTGGCGAATCACTCCTCGTGCCTTATTGCTGACGACTCATTCCTGACGCAGGGCCTCCACGGGTTCGAGCATGGCGGCTTTGCGGGCCGGGTAGAGGCCGGCGGTGATGCCGGCCAGGGCCAACGACAGCACCGCCGCGACGGCCGACACGGGTACGATACGCGGCGTATCGAAACCCTGTGGGAGATTCACACCGGAGAGCAGATGAACGACGAGCATGGCAGCGCCTACTCCGAGTGCGCCGCTCATCAAGCGTGAGAAACGCGCCTTCCAGAAAGAATTGGGACAGGATGTTGCGGTTGGTCGCGCCCAGGGCTTTGCGCAGTCCGATCTCGCGGGTGCGCTCGGTTACCGCGACCAGCATGATGTTAATGATGCCGATTGCGCCTAGACGCCAGCGTGACGAGGCCTACGCCGCCGAGGAACCAGTCCATGGCGGTGAAGATCTTGCCCATGAGTTTCTGGTTCTTAACGGTGTCCCACTCCTCCCAGATGTCGTCGCCTTTAGGATCGAAGCCGCCGTGATTGCGAGCGACGATGCGGTGGAGTTCGTCCTTGGCATCTTCATTTTCGTCGAAGCTGCGGGGTTGATAATTGATGAATGAAATCGCGTTGCCGTCTTTGGAGTTATCGCCTTTGAGGGGGAAGAGTTCGCGCATGGTGTTGAAGGGGACGAAGATGCGAATGTTGGTGGAGTTCTGCTCTTCGTTGCCAATCATGGAGAGCATGCCGATCACCTCGAAGTGAACGCCGTTGAGCAGGATGGTGTTGCCGACCGCAGGACGTCCGGGGAACAGATTGCGCGTCATCTCGCGGCCGAGGAGGCAGACGCGGCGGCGCTGGTCGTTGTCTTCGTCGTTGATCCAGCGGCCCGACCTGCAGGGGGATGGTCCGGACCTGGCTGTAGATGGGGGGGACGCCGGAGACCTGGCCGTTGGTGCTGGTGTAGTCGCTGACGGCGCGGATGTCGTCACGCGCGATCACAGGCGCGAGGTTCAGCGCGAGCTTTGATTCGTTCTTGATGGCGAGGTAGTCGTCATAGGTGAGGTTGAACCACTTCATGGAAGTGAAGCTGCCTTCGACGGCAGGAGCGCGTCCGCCCCAAAAGAAAATGATGTTCTTGCCGAAGGTCTCGAGCTGGCGGCGGTTGCCGTTGCGGAAGCCTTCGCCCACGCCGGCGAGCAGCAAGAGCGATCCCACACCCCAGGCGATGCCAAACATCGTGAGGAACGAGCGCAGCTTATGCGCCCATAGGGTGCGCAACGTCTGGCCGAAAGTGTCCAGGAGCATGCGCATCGGTTAGCTCAGATGGCTCGAAGCGGACGGGACAGGCCCATCAGCCCTTCACACTATTAATTCGACTGGCGACAACGACGAAGGTTAGCGGGGGATTTTCCAGAGATGGGGAGATGGCCGCCTCGCTGCGCTCGGCGGGACAGCCGAGGCGGCTGTCCCCACATGGTTTGTGGTTCTGGCTCCACATGAGTTGTGCTGCTGTCTGGTAGTCTTGTTTCTTTTGGGGATGTAACCTGAATCTTGCGAAAAATCCTTATCATCATTGTGCTGATACCCCTGCTGGGCGGGCTCGGCTGGTGGTATCTCCGCGAGCAGGCTTTGCCGGACTACGGTCCGGCGTACCGCGAGTATGCCTACGTCACCAACGGCAAAAGCAATACGGTGAGTGTGATTGACCTGCGGACGTTTGAGCCGGCAAAGACCATTGCAGTGGGCGTGGAGCCGACCGGGGTCGCGGCCAACGGCAAGAAGAATGAAATCTATGTGGTCAACACGGGGTCGAATAACATCAGTGTGATCGATGCTGAGAAAAACGCCGTGGTGGCTACGATGGGAGTGCATGGGAGGCCTTATTTCATCGATGTTTCGGAAGATGGCAAGCGGGCATATGTGGCGAATTCGGGGTCGGCCAACGTTTCGGTAATCGATCTCGATAAAAGAGCTGTGATCGGCAATGTGCGGGTGGGCTCTGCGCCAGGACTGGCGCGTGTTTCGCCGGACGGTGCGACCGTGGTGGTGTCGAATCGCGGGGACAATACGGTTTCAGTGATTGACACGAAGGTGCTGCGGGTGCGGACGACCTTGCCGGTCTGCCAGCAACCGGAGGACATCGCCATCCTTCCGGATTCGAGCAAAGCGTTCGTGGCGTGTTCGGGCTCGTCGCAGGTGGCGTCGATTGAGTTAGAGAGCGGCAAAAAGAACAGCGGGCAGACGACTGACCGGGTGCTGGCGCTGCTGGATGTGGGGCGGACGCCGGTGAGCCTTGCGCTGAAACCCGACGGCGGGGAGTTGATCGTGTGCGATTTTGATTCCGACAGTATTTCGATTATTGAGACGGGAAATAATGAGGTGGGCAGCAGCGCGCTGATCGGGCAGCATCCCACGCACGCGGTGGTCACGCTGGATAACTCACGGCTATATGCCAGCAACTTCGGGTCGGACAGTGTCGCGGTCTATGACATCGACATGGGGCGGAGGATCGGCACCATGGCAGTGGGGAGCCGTCCAGATGGTTTGGCGCTGTCGCCGGATCAGAGATATGTTCTGGTGCTGGATACGCAGGCTGGGGACGTGACGGTGATCCAGAAGCGCGCGCCGCGGAGGCTGGAGCCGACGGAGTATTCGCTGTTGACCATGATTCCGGTGGGGATGCAGCCGAATGGAATTGTGGTGAAGGCGTTTATGATTAGCGGGGCGGGTAAGAAGTAGTACGAAGCTTCCGTTGCTTCGGCGGGAGAAGGCAGGTTCCCTTCGGCTGCGCTCAGGGCAGGCTCCCATCGCCTTGCGGCTCCTCGGAATGACAACAAACGTCCTAGACGGAGGCTGGGCGGGCGCAGAATTTGTCTAATGCTGCCTTTAGATCGGCGGCTATGGCTGGGGCTTCGCGGGATTCGATGTCGCGGCGGGGCATCATGTAGACAAGCTGGCCGTCGCGCAGAATGGCGATTGAGGGTGAGGACGGCGGCTGTCCGGTGAAATAGCCGCGGGCGCGTTCGGTAGCTTCGTTGTCCTGCCCGGCGAATACAGTGAAGGCTTTGTCGGGATGCGTGGCCTTTTCGAGAGCGATGCGGACGGCGGGACGCATGCGGCCGGCGGCACATCCGCAAATGGAGTTCACTATCACCAACGTTGTACCCGGCCTGGCCTCCAAGGCGCGGTCGACGGCCTCGGGGGTACGCAGTTCTTCAATACCCAGGCGGGTCAGCTCTTCGCGCATGGGGATGACCATAATTTCCGGATACATTGGCGTGTTCTCCTTCGACCGGCAGGATGTCTTGATTCTAACTGATAACTTGGGAAGTTTGGGAGCCAGTCTGGTTGTTCGACGATTGCCGCTGATACAATTTGGTTCTGCGGGTAGTGCTGCGTTGGTTTGTGATCGGCTGATGTCGAGCGGTTGGTTGTAAGCAACCCTGCGGGTGGGCGCTGGCAACCAATTGAGATCGAGCCAGAGCGATTCCCGAACGGGACAGACGTTATGATTTAAGAGGTTGAAATCAGAGGAGGACATTCACAGATGAAGAGCAAGTCGCGTTTTGTAAGTTCACTCTTCCTGGCCGGCGCCCTGACGTGTTCCGTATTGGGGTCGGCTTGCGGACATCCACATTACTACCGAGTCTATGACCCCTACTACAGCGACTATCATGTCTGGAACGATTCTGAGGTCACCTATTACCATCAGTGGGCTCGCGAAAACCACCGCGACGAGAATAGAGACTTTCGCAAGCTTCCCGCCGGGGAACAGAAGGAATACTGGACCTGGCGGCACGGCCATGAGGACCACCACTAGATAAGCGCGTCACTCGGTCAGCCTGGTGTGTGTCGCGGAGGTGCTGCTCACCCCGACCGGGAAGAACGCTGGACGATCTCGGGCGCAGGCGGAACAAGGGCAATTGGATGATTGGCCGACGACTTAGCTGGTCGCGGGGTTGTCGGAGACCCGAATCGAGAAGTTGACTACGATTCTGGCTTTGGTCTCGACAGGCTGTCCGTTCTGGAGATAGGGCTTGAAGCGCCACTGGCGGACGGCTTGCTGCGCCGCGGCGGTGAGGATGGACGGGCCGCTCAACACGCGGAGGTCTTCGATGATGCCATCGGTGCCGACGACCGCTTGCAACACTACCGAACCCTGCACCCGGGTGTGCTGTCCCAGTAAGGGATAGGCCGCATCGAGGGTTTGCCGGAGTTCCGGGACGGTCCCAGCAGGGAGAAGCTCACGCTGGGCGGCGTTCGTGCTCACATTTGGTACTGAAGCGGTGGCTGCTGAGACACGGTTCGAATCGCCGGGGATCTCCACTTTCGTGACGTTGCTTCCGGGATGAACGGTGCGGTGGGCGTCGCCTGCAACCACTTCGACATCCAGCGCAGGAAGGGCGGCCCGAGAGGTTGCGACCACCGGCGAGTCTGAGCTAGCAGCATCCTGGTGAGCCGGCTCGGTGACGGCCTTAGCGGTAATCTTCGGAGCAACATGGTCCTTTGCGGCCTCCATCCGTGCGACGGGAGCCGGGGCAGTCTTGGCAGGGGCAGCCGGGGAAGTCACTTTCGCGGTGCTTTCGGAACCGGTAGCATCGGATTCGGCGGTCTGGTCTGAGTCTGAGCCAAACCAGAAATCGCGGTCCTTGGCGAGGACAACGCCGAGGGCAACCAACAGAAGAAGGAGAGCAATCTGAAGCTGGCGAGGTTGCTTGTTGACGAAACCAACCTGAGGTCTGGAAAGGTGCGCTGTTGGACTTTGCTGTAGCATTTAGGGTCTTTGTGCCTAGCGAAATGGCTCTTAACCAGGTGTGATCGCCAGACACAAGTATCCTGAGGCCGTGAACGCGTCCTGACAATGGCACGATCCGGGAACGGGTGGCCCGAGAGTGCTATAAGGATGGTTCCGGAGCCAGGGGGCCTTCAGCGCAGAAACACATCCGCCGCATCCTCCACACGGATGTTTGACGTCCGGCGGGCGCCACTTGCTACGTTGTAGGCGACGAGCAGATGGCCCTCGATGATAAGAATCTCTTTGGCGCTGATCCAGCCTACCAGGGTGGCGTGCGGCAGGAATGCGATGCGACGGGGCGCATCTTCATTGCTGCTTACATTGCTCTTTACCTCGACCGCCGGCAGATCGAGCAAAGCCTTGCGAATATGCTGCGATTCTACCGGGTTGGCCTGCCCCTGCTCGGCGAGTTGAATCGGCATGTTCGGCTGGGCAGTGGCTACGATGGTCAATGCCACAGAGGCGAGGTCGGGCGACAGCTTGCCGTTCTCGGTGTAGAAGCTGACATCGTAGTCGGGATTTTTGTAGGCTGCCTGCTCATCGAACACCGCCGATGTCTTGCCGTGGAGATGGAGCAGAGTTTGATCGTTGCTTTGATTCTCCCAGCCGCAGCAGGCGGTGTCGGGAATCGCCTCGAGGATTGTCCTGGCGTTGGCGGCGTCGAGCACGCGCCGAAGCGGTGGATTGATCGGCGTCGATGCCCATTTGCCGGCGTTCTCCTCATATAAAGAGGTCGCCTGATAAAGGGGCTGAGTCTTTCCGGAGACGAACTGCGTCAGCAGAAAAGACCTGCTCACGCCATCGTCTGGAACCCACACCTCGCCGTACGGGCAAGTTTCTTCACAGCCTCCGGTTGGGCAGGGGCAATCGGGCAGCGCGATCGAGGCCACGTCCTGGCGGCCCGTGCCGGAGAGATCCGTTTGCCAGCTTTGCCAGGTTGTCCTGGTGGAAAGATCCACGCCATCGCGCTGCAGGCGGCGCGCCTGGTTGGAAAACCAGTAGAGATGGGCTCCATCCTCTGAGAGATAGGGGACGGGCGCTGACTCGGTGATGGACAGGTTGGAGCCCGCTGTGGCCGTGGAGCGGGCGACCTCGCGTGTCAGGGTGGTGGCGGTGTGGCCATCCCAGAACCAGACCTTCTGCTCGGCCGCCAGATCGCCTTCCATCAGGGGCAAAGACACCGGTCCGGCGAACAGCATCTGTCCGAGATGATTGACCGAGAAGCTCAGCGGCGACGACGTGGCTTCCGCCGGGGTCTTCACGGTTTGTTTGGCAGCGAAGGTTGCGGGATCGTACTCTGCCATCTCGCCGGGTGGGCGCAGAACCCATAGGCGCTTGCTCTGCGCCGCGAGCGAAGCAGCCAAGACTAGAACAAGAGCCAATACTGGAATCAGTTTTCGCATGAATGCAGCGTGCCGCCACGGAGCTCGAGATGCCAGCATGATTGTAAATCGTGGACTCGCTGGCTCCGCACCTCTTGCGTACAATAGGTGGTGAAATCATGAACCCGCGCCCCGAGAAGACAATGACGAAGACCTCAGCTCCTCCGGTTCACTCGCAAACGGCTGCGGCACAGCTTCCCGAGGTGCCGCTTACCACTGAGGGTTACGGCGTGCTGCACCAGATGATGCGGTTCCGGTGGACGGCCTGGCGGGCGCTGCCCGAGGCCGCGCGGTCGGCGATTGCGCAAGAAGCCTCTGTGCTGCTGGGTGAAATGGAACAGAATTCGAGCGGGCAATCGGCACTTTTTTCGCTGATCGGGCACAAGGGCGATCTGATGCTGGTGCACTTCCGCAAGTCTTTTGCCGAGCTGAACCAAGCGGAACTCAGGCTGGCCGGACTGCGGTTGAGCGATTACCTTGAGCCGACATCTTCTTATCTTTCCATCATTGAACTCGGGCTCTATGACTCTACGCTCAAGATCTACAAAGAGCTGGCTGATCAGGGCATTCAACCGCACTCTGAGCAGTGGAAGGCCGAGATCGAATGCAAACTTGACCGGCATCGGGAGGCGATGCGTCCGCGGCTGTTTCCTGAGATTCCGCCGAACCGTTACGTCTGTTTTTATCCTATGAACCGGCTGCGGGGCGAAGAGAAGAACTGGTATACGCTTCCGATCGAAGAACGCGCCCGCCAGATGAATGAGCACGGATTGGTGGGCCGGCGCTATGCGGGTGAAGTGAAGCAGATCATCACGGGCTCGATTGGCTTTGACGACTGGGAGTGGGGCGTTGATCTGTTTGCCGATGATCCGCTGGTGTTCAAGAAATTGATCTACGAAATGCGCTTCGATCACGTCAGCGCTGTGTATGCGTTGTTCGGCCAATTTTTTGTGGGCGTCCGCTGCCCGGCGGCGGCGTTGGAGAAATTGCTGGGCGGAGAGCTGCCGAAGTAGCTATCCTTCGAAGCAAAACCGAATTCACCACGGAGACACAGAGGCACAGAGAAAAACCTTTCTGGGCTTTTTGCCTTTCTTTGTGGCTCTGTGCCTCTGTGGTGAATTGATTTTTCGAACTGGAGCGCTCATGGCAACGCTGGGACTCATCGAATACAAGGACGCCAGCCCGGAAGTGCGTGCCGTTTATGACGACATCATGGCCACGCGCAAGATCGACTGGATCAACAATTTCTGGAAAGCGATCGCGCACGATCCTGCCACGCTGAAGCGCACATGGGAGGACATCAAGCAGATCATGGCTCCGGGGGCGCTTGATCCGCTGACCAAAGAGATGATTTACGTCGCAGTGAGCGTGACCAACCAATGCAACTACTGCATCGCCTCGCACACCGTCTCGGCGCAGAAAAAAGGGATGACCGATGCCATGTTCAAGGAGTTGATGGCAGTCGTCGGGATGGCGAATGAAACCAACAAGATGGTCAGCGGATATCAGGTGGAGATTGACGAGCAGTTCAAGAAATAGCGGAGGGGGAGCTTCCCGCTCAGCGTTTTTTGGTAGCGCGCGCGAACTTGTAATCGTGCTGCTTCATGTCGACGCGGCGGCCACGGAAGCGTACGCCCTCAGCTTCCAGGCGGAGCCGCTGCTCGATGGCCGAATCGCCGCGCAGCTTGATTTCTCCTCCCGCGCCTAACACGCGCTGCCAGGGCAGGCCGAAACTGCGATGCAGCACCTTGGCCACCTGTCGCGCCGCTCCTGGGAGTCCGGCCGCTCGCGCAACCGCTCCGTAGGTAGACACTTTACCTTTGGGAATCCGTCGTATGACGGCCTCGATGCGCTGGCGGATCTTCGACCGTTGATCTGACGATCGGTCTGGCTTAGATTCTGCTCGACGTTTCCGTGATTCTTTGCTTCCTGGCTTCACAGCGCAATCCATCCCAGACGAATCAGCCACAGCGATCCCACTGAAACCAGCAACCATAATATGATGCCTTGCAACAAGGGACGATGCCCCACCTGCTTGACGGTTGCCACGGAGATGCCGCTGCCGATCAGGAATAAGCGTGGCGGTCAATCCGATCTTTGCAACCTTTCACTGCGATGGCGTAGGCGTGGGCTCCGGCCAGAAGATAGGTGTTGCATACAGCTGCCAGGCAGAACAAACCGATGAACCAGGGCCATTGAATCTTCGCTTTGGCGCCGCGCACCACGGCAGTCCCGACTGAGAGGGGGACAATCCACAAGGCACGCGCCAGCTTTACCGTGGTCGCGATGGCCAGCGCCTCGGCTCCATATTTCGCGGCCGCGCCCACGACTGAACTGGTGTCATGAATAGCCAGCGCCGCCCACAGTCCAAACTGCGATTGCGTCAGCTTGAGCGCCGCGCCAATGGAAGGAAAAATCAGCAGGGCGACGGAGTTCAGCACGAAGACGGTTCCGAGCGATACGGCCATCTCTTCGTCGCTGGCTTGGGTGATGGGACCGACGGCGGCAATGGCGCTTCCGCCGCAGATCGCCGTGCCCGTCGAAATTAGAAACGATGGCACTCGTTGCACGCCCAGCAGCGTGCCCAGGCCCATACCCGCGAGCAGCGTGACGCTGATGCCGAGCATGGTGTAGACGAAACCGCTGCGCCCGGCCCGTAGGACTTGGTGCAGGTTCATGGCAAAACCCAGTCCTACGACGGAGGCCTGAAGCAGGAATTTGGAGAACCTTTTCGCTTCCTCGCCATAGGGATGAGGAAGGGTCAGCCCAAACAGCAGCCCCATCGCGAGCGCCACCGGCGGAGACACGAAGCCGCTGGCACTCCCAAGCAGGCAGAGAAGAAAGACGATACGAGGCAGCATTCGAGGAGAACTGGGCGCGGCTGCGGCGGTCGCACCGTCGATCATATTGCGTCGATCATGGGCCGGGCTAGGCCGCCTTGCGGAAGGATTCGATGGCTTCCTTCTCAGAGTTGTAAACGTCGAAGACCGTGAGCAGCTTGGTGACCTGCAGCAAATCGCCCACGCGCTTGGTCAAGTTGGTCAATTTGATCGCGCCGCCTGCGTTTTGCGCAGTTGTGCCCAAGGATACGAGCGTACCCAGACCGCCGGAATCGATGTAGTTGACCTCGCCCAGGTTGAGCACAATGCGCTTGTTCTCCGACAGAGCTTTCTTGACCTCATCCCTCAGCAGCGACGTCTCCTCGCCAAATATAATCCGGCCGCTGCAATCCACCACGAGAATTTCATCCTTGGTTCGCGTTGCCACTTTCAGTTGCATAAAAGCACTCCTTAGCGGTGTTCCAGGCACATTCCACTGGAACCACGCCGCTCCCGCACTTCCAACTGAAGCACCAGCGTATCGCTTGCGCGGAGGTTTTAGCAAGCTGGCTGAGTGAGACCGGAGTCGCGAGCTCATCCCCCTCTTATCACGTATAATCGTTTCTTCCGGCTCATGAGCTACACCGTCCTGGCGCGTAAATACCGTCCGCAGAAATTCTCCGAGGTTATCGGACAAGAGCACGTCACCCGGACTCTGCAGAACGCCCTGGAGCAGGGGCGCACGGCCCATGGCTATATCTTCAGCGGGCATCGCGGGATTGGAAAGACGACCGTGGCGCGGATTCTGGCGGCGGCCCTGAATTGCCGATCATCCGACAAGCCGGTCGCGGAGCCTTGCGGCATCTGTGAGTCCTGCACCGAGATTCGTGCTGGGAATGCGGTTGACGTGATCGAGATCGATGCCGCTACCAACCGCGGCATCGACGAAATCCGCGAACTGCGGGAGGCGGCACGCTACCGTCCGGCGCGCGACCGCTTCAAGATTTACATTCTCGATGAAGCGCACCAGATTACCGACGCGGCCTTCAATGCCCTGCTCAAGACGCTGGAGGAGCCTCCCGACCACATTGTCTTCATGCTGGCGACCACGCAACCGGAGGATATTCCGCAGACCATCCGGTCACGCTGCCAGCACTTCAGTTTCCGCGCCGTGAAGTTCGACGACATTGTCGGCCAACTGCGCGATCTGGTCGGCCGCGAAAAGATTGAGGCTGATGACGATGCTCTTGCCCTGCTGGCGGAGGCTGGCGACGGCTCGATGCGCGACGCGCTGTCGATTCTGGATCAGGCGATTGCGTCCTCCAGCGGGAGGCTGACGGCTGATTCCGTGCGCAACCTGGTCGGCGCAGCGCCGGCGCACATTCTCGAAGAAGTGATGCAGGCGGTCGCTCGCGGGGCGAGCGACGAAGTGCTGCGGGAAGTCGACCATCTTATCAGCGAAGGCCACAGCCCCACGCACTTTGCGCGGCAGATGGTGCGCTTTCTGCGCAATGCGACCGTCGCCAAGATTGCGGGGAAGGACTCTTCTCTGCTGCAGATTTCGAGTGAAGAACGCGAGCGCGTCGCCCGGGTCGCGGAACTGTTCGGCGAGGAAGATCTGACGCGGCATCTGCAGATCATGCTGCGGACGCACGGCGAGCTGGGATACAAGCAGGAGCAGCGCTTTCACCTGGAGCTTGGGCTGCTCAAGATGGCGCACGCGCAGCGTTTGCTGCCGATGGAGCAACTGCTGAGCGACGTGGCAGCTTCTTCCGTCGGCGGATCCGGAGTTGGCGCTTTGCCGAGACCGATCGCCGTTGCGCCTGGAAGTGCTGCGTTGCAGAGGAATCGGTTCGCGCAGGAGCGCGAGGATGCGGCTCCGGCTACGGGGTCCAGTCACGTTTCTCCGTTCGACGCCGATTCGGCGCGCAAGGGCGGTCCTCGACAGGAGTCCGCTTCCAGTCCCGCTCCTGGCAATGGCCCGCGGATGATTCCGGGTGGAAGCCAACCTGCGCGAGTGGTCATGGGAGCGGCCGCGCCGGCAAATCTCCGTGAGGATGATGCCGAACTCCAACTCAGTTCGCAGGCCGAACCGCAGCGCGAACCGAAATTGCAGGCTGCGCCGCCGCTTTCGCAGGCCCGACCGGCGGCGACTGTGCCGGTCCCAGCGATCGAGAGATTGCGTGGCGCCGTGTTGCAAGCGCTGGGGGATGGCAATCAGCGCATTCTGGTCTCGATGCTCGAAGCGGGCGAATGGACGGTCGAAGGAAACGATGTGGTGGTCAAAGTGTCGGAGTCGCAGGCCGTGGTCGACATGTCGTTGGGTGCCGATGCCAGACGACTGGCGGTCGCTTCGGCCAGCGGTGTTTTGGGGCGGGCCGTCAAGCTGAGGCTTGTCCCCGGAGCAACTGGGGCGGCTGCGGAAGGAAAAAGTAACGGTAACGCTGCCAAGTCCGGCGGGACGAACTCGGGAACTGGCGGCCGTAGCCGCGCTGAACAGGACGCAGTAGTCCGGCGGCTGCAAGAGAAGTTCGGCGCTGAGATTCGGACCGTGATTGATTACAAGGAGAAGCGGTAAAACCTTTATGGGCGGATTTAATCTGCAAGAACTGGTGTCGAAGGCCAAATCGCAGTACGACTCGCTGCAGAAGAAGATGCAGGAGACGGTGGTTGAGGCCTCGTCGGGCGGAGGCACAGTCACGGCGAAGATGGATGGGCGCAAGCAACTGCTCAACCTGCGTATTGATCCGGAAGCGGTGAAGTCGGGCGACGTCGAGATGCTGCAGGATTTGATCCTGGCTGCAGTAAACGAAGCCGCGCGAAAGATCGATGGATTGATGCAGTCGACCGTGGGCGGGATGCTGGGCGGGCTGGGCCTCGGCGGACTCTAGGCGATTTGGTAATTTTGTAATCGGGTAATTTTAGTAATTTCTCGCAGCAGCCGATTGAAGGGTCTCAACGCACGGTTTTCAAGTTACAAGATTACCCGATGACCAAATTACTAAATCCCTATGTCGAAATTTGCTGAGCCGATGTCGCGGCTGATTGACGAGCTGAAGAAGCTGCCGGGGGTGGGCTCGAAGAGCGCACAGCGGCTAGCTTTTTACATTCTGCGCGAGAGCGACGAAGACGCCGAGGCGCTGGCCGCCGCGGTGCGCGACGTCAAAGCCAGCCTGCGGCTGTGTTCGGTGTGTAACAACATCACCGACGTTGATCCTTGCGTCTACTGCACCAGCGCGACGCGCAATCAGCGGCTGGTGTGCGTGGTCGAGGAGCCCACCAATATTGCCGCCATCGAAAAGACCAAGCACTTCAACGGCGTCTACCACGTGTTGCATGGATCGCTTTCGCCGTTGCACGGTGTAGGCCCCGAACAGTTGCGCATCGCCAATCTCATCGCGCGCGTCGACGCAGGGAACGTGGACGAGGTGATCGTGGCTACCAATCCGACGGTCGAAGGCGAGGCCACCGCCACTTATCTTTCGCAGCAACTGAAGCGGGCGGGCGTGAAAGTGACGCGCATTGCTATGGGCATCCCCGTCGGCAGCGACATCGAATATACCGATGAGATCACGATGCTGAAGGCTATGGAAGGGCGGCGGGAGTTGTGAGGTCTTAGGTTTCAGCTTTCAGCTTTCAGCTCCGAAAGCCTGGCTCAGGGGACTCTCCCTCCGAGAGGCAGCTACTGCGTCAGATCTGTTCGAGGAACACGTTGAGCTCTTCTTCGGCGGACTGCAATCCTTCGGGCAGGGTGCCGCGGTTGTACTCTGCCATGCGGTTCTTCCATTTTAGGAAGTCGGTGATGCTTTGGGGTTCGACGCGGACCTCGACGCGGCGCAGGCTGGCGAGCAGCAGGTTCATTTCGTAGCGGAAGCCGGCGGCGCTGCGCAGATTTTTGGCGGAGGGATGCGCCGTTTCAATTCCCCCGCGATTGTGTTCCAGCAATCCCCAGCCCTGGGGCAGTTCTTCGCGGCGCACGAGTCCGGCGGGAACTAGATAGAAGCGCTCGCAGCCGACTCCCTGCTCCGGTTTGAGGCGGAAGGGCTTGGCGCGGTCGCCCAGGAAGTCAGAGCGCGTGACCTTGCACTCGACCAGAACCGAATGGCAGGCGCGCTTCCAGCCGATGGCGTCGGGCATCTCGCCGCTGACGCAGGCTTGCTCGGAGAGCACTACTCCGCAGCGGTAGCCGCGCAGCCAGCGCACGGCTTTTTCGACTAATTGGGCGTGAGTCATGAGTTTGGTTGGTGGTCGTCCACAAAAACAAGAACATTTGTATCTGGAGAAGCGGACGCGTGGAAGTGACTGGGAAGCTACTGGTCGCCGCCGGGGGCCATACTATGATTAAGGGTAATGGCCAGCTCCGATCATTTTGATCATTCCGCGATGCTTGCAGTGGCGATAGCGGAAGCTCGTAAAGGCCTGGCTGAAGGCGGGATTCCGATCGGGGCGGCGATTTTTGACGAGGGCGGCAAGCTCATCGGCGCCGGCCACAACCGCCGCGTGCAGAACGGCGATCCTTCGCTGCACGGCGAGACTGACGCCTTCCGCAATGCGGGACGCCAGCGCAGCTATCGCAAGCTCATCATGGTCACTACCCTTGCGCCTTGCTGGTATTGCAGCGGGCTGGTACGGCAATTTGGGTTCCGCACACTGATTGTCGGGGAGAGCCGCAACTTCCAGGGCGGCGTGGAGTGGCTGCGGTCGCTCGGGGTTAAGGTGATCGACCTCGATTCGAAGGAATGCGCTTCCTTATTGAGTGAGTATATCCGCGCGAATCCTGAGATCTGGAATGAAGACATTGGGGCAGAGTGATCGCCTTGCCCTCGCCGTTCCGCCCCGAAGATGTGACTAGAAATTGAAAGCCAGCGACATCTGGATCTGGCGCGGGCTGCCGATGGTTTTGTTCGTCACTCCTAAACCAGAGGGACAATTGTAGAAAGTGTTCGTCGTTGCATTCGCCGTGCCACATCCTGTCGGCAACGCAGTCGTGCCCTGCACCGGGAATTGGTTATAGAACTGCGTTCTGCGAAACGTCGTCGATGGGAATGTCGAAGCTGGCCGTATTGGTCAGGTTGAAAATATCGAGGCTGTACTTCAGAGAGACGCGCTCCGTAACCTGGGTGAGCTTCCCGAACGAAATATCGGCGCGCTTCTGCCAGGCTTGGCGGAAGATATTGCGCTGGCCGGTGGTGAAGTTGGTCTCGAAAGTGTCGGTGATAGGAATTGCGCCGCCTAGATCGCCGTTGGGACCGGAGTTGAGCAAGGGTAGAGTGAAGCAGGAAGCCTGAAGAGCTGGGGTGGCGAAGGCGCCTGATGCGCCTGTGAGCGCGTTCTTCGCGGTGCAGCCGGGAGCCAGCGGGACAATGGGATTGGTGATGCCGTCGTAGACGCTGTAGAAGATGCTGCCGACGGCACCCGTGTAGTCGATGATGCTGTAGGGTTGGCCACTTTGAATCACGGTCAAGCCTCGGATAGCCCAGCCATCCGCCAGCTTGCCTCTCAGTGTGGACGCCGAGAAGAACTCGGACAGTTGGTAGGTGTAGCTGAAATTAAAGACGTGGGTGCGATCAAAATCAGAGGACCCGTAGGCCGAGCGCAGATTCAGCGGGTTGTTGCCGTTGAAGAACAGGCCCATGCCGCTTTGTTCGTCCAGCGCGTGGGAATAGGTGTAGGAGAAGCCCACCTGCAATCCGTGGCTCATGCGTTTTTCGACGTGGGTCTGCAGCGCGTTGTAAGCAGAGACACCAGCCGCTTTGTAGCGTCTCCGATTCCGCCGAATATCCAATGTAGGGGACGCGCAGGTCCACGTTGCCGCCTTCGTAGTTGGCGAGGTACGGGCATCCCTGGCGTTCGGTGGTGGGCAATCGTTGCGCTGGGAAGGTTGACTGACAGTCGAAGTTGCGGCTCGACTGCACCGTGTAGCCGTAGGTGTAATCCTGCTCGTAAGGAGTGCCGGGACGGATGGGGTTGAGTCGGGCGTGGCAATATTCGCCTGATTGAAAGGGAATGGGAATTACTCCGTGGCGGCCGAGGTTGCCCACATAACCGACTTCGATCGCCAGGTCGTTGCGCGGCTGCCATTGAAGGTCGAGCGTGTCGTTGATGGTGTAGGGCAGCTTGTTAGCGCGGTTATAGGTGGCAAAGGAAAAGAGCTGCTGCCCTTGTGCGATTCCTGCCGCTACTCCGGTTCCTGGCACCACCGGTATTCGGCAGGTACTGAGTGATGTCAGCGGGATTGCCGCTGGGAGCGGGACCGAGTGCGGAGCCCCAGGGATTCGCGAGCGAGTAACGGTCGACGGTGGGACGGGCACGTGGGAATGAAACCCTCATAGAGGGTTTCGGTACTGGGGCTGCAAGACTGTGCGTTCACGTAGGGCGGAGTCTGGTTCACGCCGAACGGTCCGCCATTAATCACGCCCTCGGCGAAGCCCGGTGAAAGATAGGAATACAGTTCACCGCGGTCGTAGTAGAGTCCCGTGCCGGCGCGGACGACCACTTTGTCGTTGAACTTCTTCGGGACTCCAGGCAACGCCCAGACGCGGCGCCAGTCCCCACTGCCTTCCGGTGAGCGTGGTATTGCTGACGCCTTTGGTGGGGAACAGTTTGTTGTTGCCGGCGATGATGAAGCCGTTGGAATTGAGGACGTCATCGGACCGCGTCGTAGGAGTACAGCGAGGGGTCGAAATTGAAGATGCGGCCGTACTTTTCGGTGAGGCCGCCGTCCCAGTCGAAGCGCAGACCCGCGGTCAGGCTGAGGTTGGAGCGGAACTGAAATTTGTCCTGGACATATGCGCCGGATTGGCCGGCGCGGTAATAGCGGTTGGCATTTCCCTGCAGGAATTTGGTGGTGGTGAAATCGTCGTTGGTGGTGACGAAGCCCTGAAGGAACTGCGAGAAGTCCGCCGTCGAAATAATGCCCTGGTTCGTTCTTTCGTCACGGGTGTTGAGCTGCGTATAGGCATAGCTTCCGCCGAAGGTGACTGTGTGCTTGCCATGAGTCCAGATGGCGTTCGCCGAAGGCATGATGCGGTTCTGAAAGACTCCGGTGAAAGCGCCCTGAGAAGCGGCGCCTTGACCGATGGTCAGGAACTGGAGATTTCGACGGGACATGGGGCGCCAGGACACAGGGGGCAATGCCTGTGTTGGCCGGACCACCCAGCCCAAGAGGATCTACGATGGAAATTCCTGGAAAGAACGACGAGCCGAATGTGTTGATCGGCGTCGTCCCGGTTTGCGCGGCGAATGACTGCGGCGTGAAAGGCTGCGCGATGGTGCTGTAGACCTTCTCGCGAAGAATGCCGAGAACTTCCGCGACGCTCAGGTTGGGCTTGAGCGTCTGCGTATTGGTGAGCGATGCGACCTGGCTGCCGGCATCGAGATGTTGAGAAAAGCCCGCGACGTTGGAGTAGGCGTAGGGAGCGACGGTCGGGTCGTGCTGATAGTAGTACTTCGCCGACACCGTATCTTTGGTGCTCTTGTTCCAATCGAGATCGGTGACTGCCTGATCGGAAGTGAAGTACGCCGTGCCCGGGCTGATTGCGTTTTCCGGAAAGTTCGGCGTAGCCGTCTGGCCATCCCACGAGGGGATCATGTACTGACCGTTGGGCAATTTGTACTGAAAGAGCGCAACCGCGATGGGACTGACGGCATTCGGGGTTGGTAGCGAGGGCTTGGACCAGATTCGTACCCCAATTAGCATCTGAAATCGCGGCCAAGCCTAGAGGCGTGCGGTTTGTGTCGGTGAGTCCTGCGGCACCAGCATGCGCGAGAGGCCGATTTCCTGGTCGGAGTCGTGAAGGTGCTGATAGCTGACAAAACCGAACAGTTTGTCTTTGATGAGGGCGCCGCCCAGCGTTCCACCCGCCGTGTAGCGATGCAACTGTGGAACCTTGTCGTTGGCGGGAATGTTGGGATCCTGCTTGTCGAAGAAAGGTGCTGCGTTCAGCCAGTCCGTACCGCGATGGATGTAACCACTGCCGTGAATCGCATTGGTGCCGGAGGCAGTGCTCATGTCGATGTGAGCCCCGCTGGTGCCGCCTTGCTGCGCATCGTACATGGAAGTGTTCACACGGACTTCCGCGATCGTTTCAGGCGCAGGCGTAGGCAACGCCTGGCCGATCGCCAGATAGACTGACGCGGTACTCTGGATTGGAGCTGCGCTGGTGCTGGCCGCGTTGGCCACCCCGGTATTGTTCACGATACGGGCCGAGGCTACCTGGCTGGTGCTCTTGCCGTTGAACAAATTGCTGGCATCGACGCCGTTGAGCAGGAAGCTGTTGCTGGTGTCGCGCTGGCCGTTGGCCCAGATCGGCTGGTTGCCCAGGCCGCTATTGGCGCCGGTCCCGCCGGAGAGCTCGGCACTGACCCCGGGAGACAGAATGGCTAGTCCAGTGAAGCTGCCGGTGGGCAGCGGCACGGCGTCGATCTGGTCTTTTTCGAGGATGTAGCCGTTGGTGGTGTCGCTTGAATTCATCAACGGCTCGGACTGCACCTCAACCACCGTGCCCACTTTGCCCACGGGCAGGGTGACGTTGACGGTGGCCGTTCGGTCGGCTTGTACCGTGATGGAGGGAATCCTTTCGCTCTCGAAACCTTCATGAGTGAAGGTGAGCGTGTAGGTGCCGATGGGCAGGTTGACCAAATCGTAGCTGCCATTCGGGTTGGTCTTTTGAGTGCGGGTGAGACTTGTCTGGTCACCCACGATGGTCACAAGGGTGTCGGGCAGAACGCTGCCGGTCTTGTCGGTGACTGTACCGGTTATGCCGCCGAGGGTCTGCTGCGCTTGAGCGCGGGGTTGAAAAGCAACCAGCATCGACAGGGATGACACGGCCAGGAGAGCGGCGAGTCCGATTCTGTTTCCGTTAAGCATAAGTGACCTCGATCAAGTCTGTAAGCCCACCCAGAGGACAG
The DNA here is from genome assembly GCA_963770235.1 of uncultured Acidobacteriaceae bacterium. Classification (GTDB taxonomy): domain Bacteria; phylum Acidobacteriota; class Terriglobia; order Terriglobales; family Acidobacteriaceae; genus Sulfotelmatobacter. The sequence continues at coordinate 784,791 of CAVYOW010000001.1, forward strand.
GCTGCTGATGTCAGACCACTACGTTTTGCTCTAACGATATTCGCGGCAGACTTGGATGGTTTGCCGTCCGCACAAAAAATGATTGACCGAATTTACACGAGTTTCTTACGGAAGGAAAGCGTTCCCTTAGTCAAACTTTCTTTGACCTAGATTAGATATTCTTATTGCGATGATGAACTCTGCGGAGCCGCTGCAGCGGTGCATTTCTCGGCCCATTAGCTGCCAGCCAGCGCTGCGTCTTTTCTGCGGCCGCGAAAAAGAACCACAGGAGTCCGGCCGTCAAATAGGCAAGGTAGACGTAGGGCAGTTTGCCATACGGTCCTTCGGGCACGGGGTAGAAATTTCCGACCAGCGCGAGGAGCATGGCGAGGCCGGCCAGCCAGGGAACGACCTGCGCTCCTGGGCGAAAGACACCGTGGTCGCGCAAGTAACGCGGCAGTGCGATGCAAACCAATGCGTAAGCGACGATAAAACCATAAGTCGCCAGTGAACCCAGCCAGCCATAAACATCCAAACCGCTGGCGCCGCGGGCGGCCAGCACTGCGACCGGAAGCAGTGCGGCAATTCCCGTGATGACGACGGCCCGGCTGGGTGTTTGATTCCGGACGTGCGCCTTGCCCAGTGAGCCATGTGCGAGCCCGTTATGCGCCATCAGCAGCAACACGCGCGCTGCCGCAGTGATGCACGCCAGAGTTCCGGCAAACAGGCTCACGAGGGCGCCGATATCGATCAGCAGTCCCAGCACCGGGACGCCGGCGACTCGGGCCAGAACATACATCGGAGCCTGGCTGGTTCCCAGATCCTGGCCGGCAGCGTGGAAACCCAACACTTCTGCGTAGGCGCACACCGTAAAGAACGCCCCAGCGAGAACAGCACTCTGGATAACCGCGCGCGGGATCGTCTTCAGCGGGTTGCACGCCTCAGAGCCCAACGTGGTCGCGCTCTCGAAGCCAACGAAGCTGAACAGTGCGAGCACCAGACCCAGGCGAAGTCCGCTGCCGGTCATACCACGGAGGTGGAGTTCATCCCAGTCCCAATGCCAGCCATGACGAACCAGCAACAGCGCTACCACGATCACAATCACCGTGACGGAGGCCGCTTCGATCCACAACATCAGGCGCGCGGAGATCTTTACGTCTCGATAGGCAATCCACATCGAAACGCCGGTGACCAGAGTGGCCAGCAATATAGTCGAATAGACATGGCCCGTAGCATCGTGCAGCAGCAAGTTGGCATAATGATAGAAGCCTCCGATGACACTGGAACCCGTGGCCACATAGGCGAGCAGAAGACTCCAGGCGACGGTTGCGCCGAGCCATGGCGGCAGCGTCATCGAAGCGTAGGTGTAGAGAGAACCGGGCGAGGCCGAATGGCGGGCGTAGCGGCCGATGCACAATGCGACAAGCAACACCGCGACTGTCGCCAGCACATACGCGAGCCAGGTGCCGTTGCCGGCGAGCGCGCAAACCAGCGGGATGGTGGCTGCGGGCGTGGTGGTCGGAGCCATGGTGGAGACGGACTGGGCGAGCGTTTCCATGGGAGAGAGAATCTCGTGACGCAAACCATAGTCTGCTCCCGGGGAATAAGTTTGCGTGGTGCGCTCCATGCAGTGCCGATCCCTCCGTAAGTCAGGCTGGGGTGGGATTGTACAACACGAGGCGCACAGCGATGGATGGCGAGAATCTGACCTGAGAAGTGTTGTATTATCTTGCAACGTTTCACCTGCCATGAAACCTGAGAAACAGTTGTTGCAGAGCCTTCCCAAAGTCCTTCTACACGAACACCTGGACGGCGTGCTGCGCCCGCAAACTGTTATTGACTTGGCCAGGGATGCCAAGTACGCGGGCTTGCCAACCGACAATCCCGATGCACTTTCCCAGTGGTTTTTCCGGGGAGCGAATCAAGGGAGTCTCGCAAAATACCTGGAAGGCTTCGCCCATACGATTGCAGTGATGCAGACCGAGGGAGCGCTGCAGCGCGTCGCATATGAACAAGCCGAGGATCTGAGTCGAGATGGAGTTGTTTATTTTGAGACGCGCTTTGCGCCCGTTTTTCATACCCAGAAAGGATTGACCCATCAGCAGATTGTGGCGGCGGTGTTGAAAGGACTGGAACGAGGGCGGAAAGACTTTGGGATTTCTTCTGGTTTGATTATTTGCGCGATGCGCAACATGAATACGTCGCTCGAAATGGCGGAACTTGCAGTCGATTTCCGGGCGCGCGGGGTGGTGGGCTTTGATCTGGCGGGCGAAGAAGGCGGTTATCCCGCGAAGAAGCATGTGGACGCTTTTCATTACATCCAGCGCGAGAACTTCAACATCACGATTCACGCCGGCGAAGGTTATGGAAAGGAATCTATCTGGCAGGCGATTCAGTATTGCGGGGCGCACCGCATCGGGCACGGGACGCGGCTGATCGATGATATTGCCGTGGTGGAGGGTAAGGCAGTGAAGTTGGGCGATCTGGCGCAATATGTGCTGGACAAGCGCATTCCTCTGGAGATTTGCCTGCTGAGTAACCTGCACACGGGAGCCACGCCGAGTTTGCTGGAGCATCCTTTCAAGATTCTTTATCAGGAGAAATTCCGCGTTACGCTCAACACTGACAACCGGCTGATGAGCCGCACAACCATGACGCAGGAATTCGAAGCGGCAGCCGAGACTTTTGGTTTGACTGTGGATGATTTCGAGAAGATCACGATCAATGCGATGAAGAGCGCCTTTTTGCCTTACAGAGAACGTTGCGATTTCATCTATTCCGCTATCAAGCCTGGTTACGCCAGGATCCGCCAATCGATCGGAGCAAAGTGATTGCCTCACCGCATAGTGTTCAGAGCTGGCGCCGAAGAGCGTCACCCGGCGAGGGCTGCCAAAGTCTCGGCGAGTACAAGCGTTCCGCGAACGATATCTTCGGGGGCCGCGTACTCATCAGGACGGTGGCTGTATCCGTTGCGGCAGGGGATGAACAGCATCGAAACCGGAGCGATGCGCGCGATGAACAGCGAGTCATGATACGCGCGACTGACCATGGGAAGAAAGTTCAGTGAGTGCTTACGGCACGATTGAGAAAGCGCTTCGATGATTGCGGGAGCACAGTCCGCGGGCGCGTCGGCGTTCAGCATTTCGGCGTGGATCGCAACCTGCCGTTTGGCTGAAATCGAATGGCATGCGGTTTCAATCGTGCTCACTACTTTGTCGCGCCGTTGAAGATCCGTGTCGCGTACGTCGATGCTCAGCCGGACTCGGCTGGGAATGCTATTGATGGCACCGGGAAACACGTCGCAGATACCTACCGTCGCCACTGTGTCAATCGCTCCGCTGGCGCGCGCTGCGCTCTCAACCGCCAGAATCAGCTCGGCCGCCGCGCAGAGAGCATCCCTGCGGTCGGGCATCAGAACGCCACCGGCGTGTCCGCCCGAACCCTCGATCGAAACGCGGAGACTCGCCGGCGCGGCGATCTTCGTGACGATTCCCAGAGGAATCTGCTGGCGCTCCAACAGCGGCCCCTGTTCAATGTGCAGCTCGATGAATGCCTTGTAGTAGCCACTGGGCAGCTTCACTTGTTCGAGCTCGCCCGCGAACCCTGCCCCGCGGCGAACCTGCTCGAGCGTGGCTCCGTCGTTGTCAGTTAGCTTTCTCGCCTTATCTACAGAAAGAGTTGCCGGACAACAGCCTGCTTCCGAGGCAACCGATTCCAAAACGCGTCGGTTCTTCAGAGGTGAAAATAAGCAACTCAATCGGATGTTTTGGACGAAATCCACTCTTTCGCAGCGCCCGTATCGCTTCCAAGCCTCCCAGCACTCCCACCACGCCATCGAATTTCCCTGCGTTCGGAATGGCGTCGATATGTGAGCCCGTGCCCACAACTGGTGCAGTCGAATCAGAACCGTTCCAGCGGGCGAAGGTATTTCCGATGGCATCCTGGCGCACTGTGAGTCCGGCTTCATCGCAACGCGCTTTCATCCACGCGCGAGCTTTAAGATCTGTCGGCGAGAAAACGATTCGGGTCACCGCAGGAGCTTCCGCGTCAGAAAACGAAGCTAGCGCATCGATTTCAGAAAGCAGGCGATCTCGATCGATAGTAAGACTCATCGCTGCAGGCCTGCCAGGGGATGCCGGTTCCAGTCTTTGTAGATGAGATATTTTGCCGGCACCTTGCCGATCGCTCCGAACCACTGCGGGCACCACGGCCCCATCCAGATGAAGTCTCCCGCCGTCACCGGATACCACGAATCGCCGAGACGGTAGATTCCGCCACCTTCGAGCATGATGAGCCCGTGCTCCATCACATGCATCTCGACCAGGCTCAGCGAGGCTCCCGGCTGGTAGACCATGGTGTTCACGGCGAAATCGAAACTCATCTCATCGGGAAGCAGACATTTGACCTGCAGGCTGGGATCGTCGTCGAGCGGATGCGAGGACACGGCATCTTCGTTCGAAACGATCAAATGTGGCCGCTCGACTGAAGCGAGAGCCTGATAAGGTTTCTCGATGACGGCGACGCGGCTTGGCTTCGCAGCCACCACTCGATGCTGCAATCCTTCGGGGAGATAGGCGTAACCGCGCGCACCTAGTTCGCTCGTTTTGCCGTTAACTTCCAACTTCACGCCTCCGTCGATCACAAAAATGAGACGCTGCGCAGGTGTGCTGCCCAGTTCTCCTCCGGCTTCGAACTCGGCAGTGTATTCGGTGAACCTGGCGCCCAGCGCCGGACTGATGTGCACAATGGCGGAGCACGCTTTCATCCCGGGCAGAGTTGTACGCACGAACGTTTCTGCAGTCAGCAGCAAATGATTCGGTTGGTGGGAGCTTCGGGTCAGGCCGAGATTATGCACGGTTTATCCTTTTCTGAAATTCGGGCGAAGCAGCCAGCTGATCGAGAAGATGCAAGCCGCACTCGATTGCCTTTTCTACATCTTCAACTGCGACCGATTCCGCGGGGTCGTGGCTGATTCCGCCGGGAGTCCGCAGAAAAATCATGGCGGCGGGAACTTTCTCCGCCAGAATCATGGCATCGTGACCTGCGCCGCTCACCATGCGATGCGGCTTGCATCCTGACTTGACGATTGCCTGCTCTATCTGTGCTGTGAGGAATGGATCCATGGCGACTGCCTGCTGGGTTAACAGCGTGCTCTGGTGAACCGATAGTCCGCGGCGTGCCGCAATTTCTTGAGCTTGGCGAATGAGATCATCTACGGCGCGAGTTCGAATGTCGTCGGAACTGTGCCGAACGTCGAGTGTGAGCCGCGCCTCCGCTGCGATCACGTTCGCGGCTCCGAGCTTGGCTTCGATCTTCCCGACGGTTGCGACCAAACCCTGAAGCACCCTGAGCCGCGCGTTCGACCGTGCCGATCCACTCGGCCGCGCCCGCAATTGCGTCGCAGCGAAGATTCATCGGTGTTGTGCCCGCGTGATTGGCGCGACCAAGAAACGTGAATTCCATTCGGCTCTGGCCGGCGATCGCCTCGACGGCTGCAAGTGGCTGATTCAGTTTCTCCAAAACCGGTCCCTGTTCGATGTGAAACTCAAGGTAGCCGAGTGTATCGCTTTCCAACTCGGCTTGAGGGATCTCAGCAGGATTCAGGCCGAACTTTTCGATCGCTTTTCGCACAGAAATGCCTTGCGCATCCTGAATCTGCAAAAGCTCCCGATCCAGCCTGCCGACCAGCGCACGGCTGCCGATGAACGGAGTGCCGAAGCGTACTCCTTCCTCTTCGGAAAAGCCAACCACCTCGATGCCGAAAGGAAGCCTCCGTCCCCGCAACTCTTCGAGCAACGCGACCGCGAGAACTACTCCCAGGATGCCATCATAAGCGCCGGCATTGGGAACCGTATCGAGGTGTGAACCTATCAGCAGGCGCGGAGCGTTTTGCCGTGCGGCCGGATAGACTCCGCGGAGATTTCCAGCAGCATCGACTCGCACGCGAGCGCCCAGTGGTTCCATCCAGCGCGTAATTTCCCGGTGGCAATCATGCATAGGCGCAGACAAGAACGTCCTGCGCGTGCTGCCCGCGTCTTCCGTGAAAGTAGCCAGCCTTTGGCAGCGGGCGATGACTTCTGCTGCGCGACTTGTGGTTTCAGCGGTCCGCACTAGATTCCTGTTCTGGCGACGCATACCCGCTTCAGGAAAGCTCAGGCCTCGCGTATAACCTTCGCTGCCACCCAGCCGAGAAGAACGAGGCCGACGAGGATCTCCCAACTGTACGTGTTCCCGTAGGTCGCGACGGGAAAGTGATTGCTGATCATGATAAAGACAACGGGAACCGCCATGAATGTATTGTGTTTGGAGCGCAGTTTGGCTTGCGCGCCCAGCGACGCATCGAAACTTGACCCGGCGGCCGCGGCCGCGATCATTTTGCGCTGGGAGGGAAGAATCCGGAACCAAACATTGGCAGTCATAATCGTTCCGAGCACTGCCCCGACGTGGATGTAAGCCGCGCGACCGCTGAACACGTGCGTCAATCCCCAGGCGAGAATGGCAATCATCAGCAGAGAGAATACAGCGAACACGGCTTCCGATCTGGCCAGAGGCGACCGTGCGGCCAGATCGTAAATGATCCACCCACCCGCCAGCACGGCTAGGCCGATGGCAATGCCGGATCCTTGAGAAATGTTCGCGACGTCCGTGTCGATGAGTCCACTGCTGGAGTAATAGACGAGATAAAGCAGCACCATTCCGCTCAGCCAGGTCATTAACGCTTCCCAGCGGAACCAATGAACCTGCCCGGGGCCGACCTTCAGGGTTTTCTGTTTGTCGACAGTGTAGAAACCGCCGCTGTGAACCATCCATACTGACGAGCTTGCACCGTCTCCCGCAGTTTTCGCGAGCTTGCTGAATTGGCCGTCCAGCCAGGTGAAATAGTATGTCTGGCCGACCCACATGATCGCCGCAAAAACGTGGAACCAGCGCACCAGGAGGTTCAGCCATTCCCGGATTGATGAGGTCACCTTATCAACTCCATCTCGAATGCCGCTTGAGCTCAGCTTCCCCGGTAGGTCGTATAGCCGTTCGGGCTCAGGAGCAGCGGAATGTGAAAATGCGAGTCGCCCGCTCGGGCCTGGAACATAACTTCTACCACCGGATACAGTACGTCGACTTTTTGCAGTGCGTAGTAACTCGCGGTGTCAAAAATCAACCGATAAACTCCCGGGGACAAATTCTCGCCTTCCGGCAGCAACTGAGCACAGCGGCCATCCTGATCGGTGCGCCCCGAAGTCAATAGCCGCCATTCGCCGGTGGTGCCCTGTTTTTCGAGCCGCAAAGGCATGCCCTCGGCAGGCTTGCCAAGAACGAGGTCGAGAATGTGGGTCGAAATGCCTTTCATCGTTGAAGCCATTTCCTTAGCCGGATCTCTGTTATCTGGCGCTGCTGCTCGGCTGCTTCCTGAAGTTCGGTTTCTGCGTCGTTCTTTAGGCGTCGCTGGAGAATCTCGAGAACCTGCGCTGCCGACTTACCCGTGGCGCACACAATAAAGATACGATTGAAGCGTCGTTCATACTCTCGATTTGCATCCGCCAGAGCGATCTTCACGGTGGCGTCTGAGTCGGCGACGTTACTTTGTTCTTGCGCCGACCATTCTACAGATTGATTCAGCGCAGGTAAGACCGGCGTAGACGTGGGTTCCACGGACGATGGTCGCGACTCTCCGATTCGCGGATGACTTTGAAACGCTTCCATCCAATCTGATGGGGTCAGCTGGCGCCACGTTTCGTTCGACGCAGCCAGCAGAGCAGCTTCATCCGCCAACGGTCTTCGGGCCGCCATCCCTTGTGCCCAGGCCTTGGAGCCGCAACAAGGCAGGATCGCTGTCATAGCTTCATCGGTCGAAAGACCATTCCATCGGGCAAGAATATCCTTTATGTTGCCGTGTTCCGCGGATGTCCGCTGCGAACTCAGCCGGTTCAAAAACTCCGCCACCAGATTGGCAGCCACTGCTGCACGATATCTTGCCGTAGAGCGAATATCGTCAATCGGCCGAATCTCAGCAGTCACGGCTCTTCTCGCCAACCGCAAGAGATCCGGATCAATAGTTTTTCCCTTCACGATTTGCTCCGTCTCTGTGAGCCGCAGCGGAACCGGCGCCACACTGCCGAGAGCGATGCGAACATCTTCCACCACACCATCGGCAAGCCGGCCTAGGGCGGCGATACACACCTTGGAGATCGCCTGCGCATTGCGGGCTCCCACCTTGCGGGCATGGCTAAAATATCCCGAGAATCGCCGAGGCAGGCACACGACTTGAACCAGCTCATCAGGCGCCAGCGACATCTTCTTGTAGCTGGTGTGAAAACTTATATAGGGCAGGCGGCGCTCGCCCCGGGCTGAAACCAGAATCAGCTGCGCCTCGTACACCAGCAACGCAGGCAACGAGTCCGCGGCTGGCGACGCGTTCACGATGTTGCCGCCAATCGTTCCGCGATTCTGATTCGCAATTCCCCCAGTCCAGCGCGCTGCGCTGCCCAAGAGCGGGAACTCGCGTCCGACAGCCTCATCTTTGCAGAGGTCGGTATAAGTGCATCCTGCCCCGATCCGAATCTCGCCAGGCGTGACCTCAATGCGCCGCAACTCGGGAAGGTTCCAAATGCTGACCAGCTTTCGCGCCGGAAGCTTCCCGGCCGCATATTGCACCATCACATCGGTACCCCCGGCAATCGGAACCCACACGCCAGGTTCATTTGCCAGCAGCGAGACAACCGCTTGCAAGCTGCCGGGCGCGACTATTTCGTATTCGGAGGGATTCGATCTCATGCGGCCATCCTGCGGCGCGCCGCTTCTGCCACAGCTTCAACAATCTGGCTGTAACCGGTGCAGCGGCAGAGATTGCCGGAGAGCCCTTCCCGGATTTCTGCCATCGTGGGTTCAGGGTTTCCGCTTAATAGATGAGAAGCTGCGAGAATCATCCCCGGCGTGCAGATGCCGCACTGCGCGCCACCGCATTCGAGGAAGGCCTCCTGCAGGACGTGCAGTGTTTCTCCCGCCGCAAGTCCCTCGATTGTGACCACGCTTGAACCTTCCGCCTGGAGAACTGGTATGAGGCAGCTATTCACGAGTACGCCATCCATCAACACCGAGCACGACCCACACTCGCCTTCTCCGCAACCTTCTTTCGCGCCGGTCAATTGGAGCTGTTGCCGCAACACGTCGAGCAGGCGTTCCATCGGGTAGGCACGCACCGTCTTTGGCTCACCATTGATGGTGAATGAGATTTCTACCTCGGCGCTGTTGGCGCGAGAATCCGTCATCGCACGCCGCCTGCGGAACCACTGCCGCTGTCTGGCGAGGACGCGGCGAGCTCATCTTTGACCAGCCCATCTTTCCCCAGCGCATCCACGATGTCTTCCGGAAGCAGCGGAATCGAATCGAAGGGAATTCCGAGCGCGTCTTCCACCGCATTGACGATCGCCGGGGCTGGGCCGTCCATCGGGAGTTCGCCGATTCCCTTCGCGCCATACGCTCCGTGGACATTCCCCAGCTCTTCGAAGAACACGCGAATGGGCGGCAGGTCGCTCGAACGTCGGCATGATGTAATTGGTCATCTGGCCATTCTGCATGCGTCCATTCTGCCAAACCACTTTTTCATAAAGGCTGAATCCGATGCCTTGCGCAATGCCGCCGATGATTTGCCCCCTCGCCAGAAGCGGATGCAGCACCTTGCCGACTTCCTGCAGCGCGACGAAATCGTCCACCGAGACGCTATACGTCGTCAGATCAACGGTGACTTCCGCGATGTAAACCGCCCAGGCAAACGCGGCGTAGGCTTCTCCTCGATACTTTTGATCGTCCCAGAAAATGTCGCTCGGCGCCTCGTAGCGCGACCAGGAACGGAATTGGCCATGCGTCGCAACATACTGCCGGCAGGCGGCGCGAAACTCGTCCGCGGAATAGGCCTCGCGCAGCAGGTCGGATGAAATCAGTGTCTGCGTAATTCCCAAGGCCGCGGACTGCACCAATTTTCCCACCACCATCACGGTGCGCGATGCAACGGTGGGGCCGCTGTTCGGTACTTCCAGCGTGTCCGGCTGCGCCATGCTGACGTTCTCGTAGGGAAGACCGAGAGCTTCGGCGGCAATCTGGCTGAGCACAGTTTTCGTTCCCTGGCCAAATTCCGTGCTCGAAACCAGCACGCGCACACCTGCCATCGGCACAGCCTTCTACGCCGACAACGGAACTCAGATAGCGCTCGCCCGAGCCGGTGAATCCCGCGCCGTGCAGAAATGCGGCGATGCCCATGCCCTTTCTGGTGGTGCCAAGCTGATTCTCGTTCGCGAAGCGCTGTTTCTTGGAGCGATAGTCCGAAACTTCCAGTGCGCGGTCGAGCAACTTCCCAAGATCGATCGGTTCGCGCACGACCTGTTCGGTGGTGGTGGTCTGCCCGGGCTGCAGAAAATTCCGACGGCGAATTTCGACCGGAGAAAGACCTACCACCTGCGCGATCCGATCCATGTGCCGCTCCATGGCAAACAGGCTCTGCGGCGCTCCGAAGCCACGAAAAGCTCCATGAGGCGGCGCGTTCGTGGCAACCGCCTTCGCGCGGATGCGAATACTCGGCCAGTAGTAAGGTCCGCCGGCGTGAATTGCCCCGCGCGAAAGGACAACCGGTGACAAGGTAAGGTACGCTCCCCCGTCAATCGTGAAGTCGATCTCTCCGCCGAGAATCTTGCCATCGCGGCTGACGGCCGTCCGGTGGCGAGTGCGCGAGGGATGCCGCTTCGTGGTCGCCGCCATGTCTTCCATGCGGTCATAAATAATCTTCACGGGTTTTCCGGACTTCATCGCCAGCAGCGCGGCATGCGCGGCGATCATCGACGGATATTCTTCCTTCCCGCCGAAAGCGCCTCCGGTCTCCATCTGCACGACACGAACTTTTTCCGCCGGCAAATCGCACAGCGCCATCAGCGCTTTGTGAATGTAGTAAGGACATTGCAGCGAGCCCCACACCGTGATTCCCTGCGCCGCGTCAAAGGGCGCGATCATCCCGTTGTTTTCGATGTAAAGCTGCTCCTGCGCGCCAGTCGAATACTCGCCTTCCACGATGTAGTCGGCCTTCTCCCAAACACCATCGACATCGCCTTTCTCGATCAAGTAGGTTTTGAAGACATTGTCCTCGCCCCAGACAATTTCGGAGCGGCGCTCGCTTTCTTCAATCGTGAAGATGGCAGGCAAAGGGTCGTACTCGATCGATACCGCCTCAACCGCCTTTGGGAGAAGATGGCGGTCTGGGATGAGCCAACAACAGAATCGGTTCCTCAGGATGGTTGACGAATTCACTCGCCAGGCAGGGCTGATCGTCGCCGATCAACGAAATGCAATTTTTCCCGGGAATATCTTTCGCAGAAACGATCACGAATTCGTCCCAGGCGATTCCGGGACCGAATGTGATCTTTCTGATCCGGCCGCGCGGAATCTGGCTGCGAACCGTCGCTCCGAAGAGCATGTTCGGCAGAACCATATCGTCGACGTACTGCGACCTTCCGGTTACCTTGTCGCGTCCTTCCTTGCGCGGAACCGACTTGCCGACGATGCGATCGTTGTTCTTCTGCAAGTTCGCCATTCAAGTTTCGACGAAGGATAGTGTATGACAGACTGGGTCGCAATGGAGTGGAAGTGTTGAAACCGAGATAGAGAAAGTCTATGAGGCCGATTGACGCGTTGAAGTCAAGCAGTATTCCCGCCCGCCAGGTTCGCCGGGAAACTCTCCTTCGGCAAAGACAGGATTCCCACGCAGATAGGTGGCCTTTACCACGCCGCGCAGCGTTTCTCCCAGATACGGAGAGACGGGATGCCGGTAGTGCAGTTTGTCTTCCGTCACGACAAATTCGCGGTCAGAATCAAACACAACGAAATCCGCATCGTATCCTGCGGCGAGTCGGCCCTTGCGTGTGTCGCAACCGGCCAGTCGCGCCGGGCCCGCTGCCATCCAGCGTGCCAGATCGAGCAGCGTGAATCCACGCTTGCTGGCTTCGGTCCACATCAGCGGCAGCGCAACGGAAAGACTTGCAATACCACCCCAGGCGGTGCGGAAATTACCCTCGGTAAGCCGCTTCATCGCTGGCGGACACGGCGAATGGTCGGTCACCACCAGATCGATCGTTCCGTCTCTAAGGCCCTGCCACAGTCTCTCGCGATTTTCGCGACTGCGAATCGGCGGCGCACATTTGCTCAGCGTCGCCCCGTCGGCGATCGTTTCCGCGGAGAGATGCAGGTAGTGCGGACAGGTCTCCACGCTCACGGGAAGTCCTTCGGCGCGCGCGGCGCACAGTTCCGGAAGCGCCTGGCTGGTCGAGAGATGAACGATGTGCAAACGAAAACCGTATTCGCGGCACAACGACAGCATCAGCCGGATGGCAGCCAGTTCCGCCTCGTCTGGCCGCGACTGAAGATACGTCGAGTAGCGGCTCCAATCGGCGTTCGCCAGAGCGTCGGTTGCCCGATCAATTGGACCGGGAAGTTCCGCGTGTACCAGCAGCGGCAGGCCCGTCCGGGCAACATGCGGCAGGGCCGATCGCAGCTGTTGCTCCGTCACCATGGTGAAACCATCGATACCGGGATTGATCAGAAAGCATTTGAACCCCGGCACTCCAGCGGCCGCGAGCGCTTCTATGTCGCTCTGATTATCGTGGACCACCCCGCCCCACGCCGCCCAATCGACGCGGCATCTGCCGTGCGCAGCCGCGCGCTTGGCCTCAAGCGCCGCGACCGTCAAGGTCGCCGGAAGGCAGTTCAGCGGCATATCGACAAGCAATGTGTATCCGCCCGCCGCCGCGGCTCGAGTCGCAGTTTCGAACCCCTCCCATTCCGCGCGGCCGGGATCGTTGATATGCACGTGGGAATCGACAAGCCCGGGAAGAATCGCCGCTTCACCGAAATCATGGATTTCGCAACCCTCGGCAGGTACTTGATCGGGAGAAACGACGGCCTGAATTCGCCCCTCCCTAACAAGAATGGCCGCCGGGCGAATTCCTTCCGGAGTAACCACGCGGCGGGCAAGAAAGGCTTGCAAACTCAAGATCTCAACTCCGTCGAAGATTGGCGCTTGTAGATAGAGGGTATCCCGACCGCTCGGCGCTTACAATGCACACGTCACTTGAATCGAAACAACATTTTACGAAGTTCCGAGTCCCGGCTTATACTCGCTTCTCAGCGAAAGCGGCTGCGAAAGAGTCCATGTCGACTGATTTGCGAGTTCGCGGGTTGCTGACGCCGGCATACCCTGACGATTGCGCATAGATAGAGCGAAGACATAGACCGAAAACATGGACAATCCTTTCATGGCCCGCGCCATTCAGCTCTCGATCGACAATGTCCACTCGGGACGCGGCGGACCCTTCGGCGCGGTCGTCGTGAAAGACGGCGCCATCATTGCCGAAGGCGCGAATCAGGTTACTTCCACGAATGATCCTACCGCGCACGCGGAAGTGGTCGCCATTCGCGAGGCCTGCAAGAAACTCGGCGCTTTCGATCTCGAAGGCTGCGAGATCTACACCTCCTGTGAGCCGTGCCCCATGTGTCTGGGGGCAATCTACTGGGCTCGTCTCTCTCGCGTTTATTTTGCCAATGCCGATGCGGATGCGTCCCGGATCGGGTTTGACGATTCGCTGATTTATCGTGAACTCGCGCAACCGCATTCGCAGCGCAAGATTCCGATGATTCAGATGATGCGTGAAGAGGCGTTAGCGGCGTTTCGTGCGTGGGAAAACAAGCCTAACAAGATCGAGTACTGAGTCGGCGCCGCCAGCCTCATCCCAGGGGGAACGATTTGATCGATCGCTACTTTAAGCTCACCGAGAATCAGACTTCCGTGAAGCAGGAGATGCTGGGTGGCCTCACCACCTTCGTCACGATGGCTTACATCATCGTCGTGAACCCCCAGATTCTTGCTCAGGCAGGAATGCCGGTAGAGGGAGTGGTGTTCGCAACCTGCGCTTCCGCCGCCGTGGCCACGCTGGTCATGGGGCTCTACGCGAACTATCCCATCGCGTTGGCGCCGGGAATGTCTCTGAACGCCTATTTCACTTATTCGGTTTGCATCGCCATGCATGTGCCCTGGCGCACGGCGCTGGCCGTGGTTTTTTGTTCAGGCGTTCTTTTTCTGGTGCTCACGGTGACGCGGGTTCGCGAACAGATCGTTAACGGCATGCCCGACTGCCTGAAGCACTCGACAGCCGCGGGAATTGGAATGTTCATCGCGTTTGTGGGATTGCGGAACGCAAAGCTGGTAGTGGCGAATCCGGCCACGTTTGTCGGCCTCGGCAGCTTCGCTGACAAAGAAGTGCAGACCGCCTGCTTCGGCCTCGGCCTGACGCTGGTCCTCATGTCGCGGAAAATGCATGGCGCCATCCTGATCGGTATTTTTGGTACGACGCTGCTCGGAATTCTTCGCGGGATCGCGACCTGGCCCACGGCGATCTTCGCGATGCCGCATCCTTCCTCCACTTTCTTGCAGCTTGATTTTCGCGGAGCGACTCATCTCGGCTTGCTCGAAATTCTGTTCGCATTCCTGTTTGTAGATCTATTCGACAATGTCGGCACTCTGGTGGGAGTTTGCGAGCAGGGAGGATTCATCAAGGACGGCAAGATTCCCCGGGTGGGCCGCGTCCTGGTTGCAGATGCCGTGGGAACCATCGTCGGCTCCTTGACAGGAACTTCCACGCTGACGAGTTACATCGAAAGCGCCGCCGGAGTTGCCGCCGGGGCTCGTACCGGCCTGAGCAACGTCGCCGTCGCGGCACTCTTCCTGCTGGCCACGTTCTGCTCCCCGCTGGCTACCGCGATTCCAGCCTATGCGACGGCTCCCGCTCTGATTTTGGTGGGCGTATTGATGACGCAATCCATTGCGCAAATCGACTGGCGGGACTTCAGCGAGGCGGTCCCGGCATTTATCACCATGCTGGCCACGCCTCTTACCTTCAGCATCGCAACCGGTCTGAGTCTTGGTCTAATTTCCTATACCGTCGTGAAAATTGCGGCTGGGAAGATTCGCGAAGTGAACGCGCTGATCTGGATACTGACGGTCCTGTTTATTCTGCGTTACATCTATTTGGCCGCAGCTTAGGAAGCTAGCTCGCCGTTTGGGTATTCACGGCAAATCAGTCTTCATCCAGGTATTCGCCCGGCACATCATCCTCAGGTACCTCATGCGTGTGAACTTCCCTTCCCTCGGACCTTTCGGCATCTTCGACGCCTGACACCACGCCAGCCTCGAATGCGTTCCCTTCTTCGATCAACTCGTCAACACTTTCCGAATCCGCTCTTTCGATGTTAGACAAACCTTGTAGATCTCCCGATTGCTCGCCCGAGCGCGATTCCGGCATTTCGCGCGAGAATGGCACCGCACTCCGCCCCTGGGGCTTCTTCCGAGTGTCCTGGTTACGCACGCTCGCAGTCTTCCCGCTGGCCGCTTTTTTCAGGCTCTTCTTTTTCGCTGCCGCTTTGTTCGGCGCGACCTTCTTCCTGGCCGATTTCTTAGGAGTTCTACCCTTTCGTACCTGCTTCTTCGTGGGTCTTACCTTCCGGCCGGCATTCTTCTTCGACTTCGTCGACTTCTTCCTGGTTTTCTTTTTGGTAGCCATTCGCGCAGTCTAGCACCGGGCGCATGCGCGGGCAAAACCCGGGTGGGCGCTCCGTTACCCAGTTTGGGCAAGAAAGCGCATTTGGCGTGCCATCGATGAGGCTTTTCACTTAGACTCTCATTTACCTTTTCTACTGGAGGCTTGTTTGGCCCGTTTTCTCAAAATCTCTCCCGCACTCAAAAAGCGCGCCGCACAGATCGAGCTGCTCCTCATGGACGTGGACGGCACGATGACCGACGGCAGCGTTACCTTGCTCTCGCAGACCGACGGCACCGCCCTAGAAATCAAGACCTTTGACGCACACGACGGCCAGGGGCTAACTCTCGCCCAGACTGCCGGCGTGCGCACAGGCTGCATTACCGGCCGCGAAAGCGCCGCACTCCTCCGCCGCGCCCACGAAATGAAGATGGAGTTTATCTACATGAAACAGCCGGTGAAAATGCCGGCGTATGAAGAAATCCTACGAAAAGCAGGCGTCTCCGATTCTGCTGTGGCTTACATCGGAGACGACCTGCCTGACATTCCACTGATGCGCCGCGCTGGTCTGGCGGTCGCCGCAGGTGATGCCGTCCCTGAGGCAAAAGACGCCGCGCACTACATAACGAAGGCTCTTGCCGGCCACGGCGCGGTCCGGGAAGCGGTTGAGTTGATTCTCAAGTCCAAAGGTATCTGGAAAGCGATGATCGACAAAGCCCGTGCGTGACGGCGCACGTCTCCCGAACCAGTCATGACCCGCGGTATTTCTGTTATAAGACTAGACGAGCTTTCAAACAAGGTTGGGAGAGTTTACGATGCGACGATTCTGCCAGGCTTTGGCAGCGATTCCACTGGCGTGCCTGATGCTGCTCGACCGCGGCTCAAGCCCAAACCGCGGAAAAACCCGATCTTGAGCAAGCAGCCGACGCTTTACGTGGTCGGCTATGCCCACCTCGATACGGAATGGCGATGGGAGTATCCCCAGGTCATCAGCGAATATATTCGCAAGACCATGGAGGATAATTTCACGCTGTTCGACAAATATCCTCACTACGTCTTCAACTTCAGCGGCGCCAACCGTTACCGCTTCATGAAGGAATATTTTCCCGCCGATTTCGCCAGGCTAAAGAAGTACGTGGATGAAGGGAGATGGTTCCCGACGGGATCGTCCATGGAAGAGGGTGACGTGAATGCGCCCAGCGCCGAGGCCATCATCCGGCAAGTCCTGTACGGGAATGACTGGTTTCGCAAAGAACTGGGCAAGGCCAGCGCGGAATACATGCTGCCGGACTGCTTTGGATTTCCGTCGTCGCTGCCGACCATTCTCGCGCACTCCGGGGTGAAGGGATTTTCGACGCAGAAGCTGGTGTGGGGATCGTCCGCTCCCGGCGGAGGTCCGGAATCGCTGGAGAAAACGCCGGAAGGCACGCCGTTTCAACGTGGGCGTGTGGGTGGGACCGGATGGCGAAAGCGTGCTGGCAGGGCTGAATCCGGGCGATTACAGCGGCAGGGATTTACACCGATCTCAGCAAGCCGTTGCCTCCACTGCCGCCGGATGCCACTCTCGAAGACCTTCGGAAAAAGCTTCAGCCGCTGCAACAAGAAGTAGAACAGGCGGAGGACAACGGGCAAATCCTGGATGCGAAGGAGATTCAGGAGTTCGTCGACCTGCGAGATCAGCAGAGGGCGTTCACCAAGGTCGAGCAGAATCGAGAACAGAGCCGGCATCAGGGTGATTGGGCGGCACGCGTCGAGCTGAACGGCAAGGTCAGCGGCGTGTTCACTGATTATCATTATTACGGCACCGGCGACATCGGCGGAACGCCGGACGAGGAATCGGTGAAGCGTCTCGAAGCCATCGTCACGAAGGGCATGGCGAGCCTGCCCCTTCCGGAATACCTTGCCTTTCGTGATGGGCCGCATCCGGTGGGCCCTCGGTGAAAGTCGGCGACGGACCGGTGCACGTGATCTCCGCGAACGCCGAGCAGATGTTTCTCGACATCACGCCCGCGCAGGCCGCCGGACTTCCGCGCTATACGGGTGAAATGGAGCTGACCAATCATTCCGCCGGCTCGCTGACTTCGCAGGCCTACCAGAAGCGCTGGATCAGGAAAGAAGAGTTGCTGGCCGATGCTGCGGAGAAGGCTTCGCTTGCGGCGGAATGGCTGGGTGCGCGGCCGTATCCGCTGGAGCGCCTGAATAATGCCTGGACGCTGGCGATGGGCGGCCATTTTCACGATATCGCCGCCGGCACGGCGACTCCCAAAGGCGTACGAGTTCGCCTGGAACGACGACGTGATCGCGATGAATCAGTTTGCCGGCGTGCTCAACAACGCCACTGAAGCCGTTGCCGCGGCGCTGAACACTGAAGCCAAAGGCGTCCCGATCGTGGTCTTCAATCCACTGAACATCGCGCGCGAAGACGTGGTGGAAGCGAGCGTGAAGCTTCCCGGCGGTATGCCGAAAGCGGTGCACGTAACCGGTCCGGACGGCAAGGAAGTTCCGGCGCAGATTTCGAACGGCAAAGTGATCTTCGTGGCCAAGGCGCCGTCCGTCGGCTATGCGGTTTACGATGTGCAGCCAGGGGGCGGGCGGGCGACCGCGACCCTGCAAGTGTCGGAGAATTCACTCGAGAACCAGTACTACCGCGTGAAGCTGAACGCCGATGGCGACGTCGCCAGTATTTTCGACAAGTCGATCGGCAAGGAATTGCTGGCCGCACCGGCGCGCCTGGCCATTTCCTATGACAACCCTGAGCATTGGCCGGCGTGGAATATGGATTGGGATCAGGAGCAGGCTGCGCCGAAAACGTACGTCGGAGGTCCGGCGAAGATTCGAGTCGTGGAGAATGGTCCGGCACGCGTGGCTGTGGAAGTTTCGCGGGAGACCGCGGGCTCGAAGTTCGTGCAGACCATCCGTCTGTCGGCTGGCGATGCGGGAAAGCGCGTGGAGTTCGCGAACGCGATCGACTGGAATACCAAAGAGTCGAATCTGAAGGCGACTTTCCCTCTGACGGCTTCGAATCAGATGGCCACCTATAACTGGGATATTGGCACGATCGAGCGGCCCACTGCCGAGCCCAAGAAATTCGAAGTGCCGTCACATCAGTGGATTGACCTGACCGATATGAGCGGCGAGTTCGGCGCCACCATCCTGACTGATTGCAAGAACGGATCGGACAAGCCGAACGACCACACCATCCGGCTCACTTTGATCCGCACTCCGGGCACGCGCGGAGGTTATGCCGATCAGGGCACGCAGGATATTGGACATCACGAGTTCGTTTACGGAATCGCCGGGCACGCCGCCGGCTGGCGGCAAAGCCAGACCGACTGGCAAGCGCAGCGCCTGAACGATCCGCTGATTGCTTTCGAAGCTTCCAAACACGCGGGCGCGCTGGGCAGGGAGTTTTCTCTGCTGAAGGTGAGCAATCCGCGAATTCGAGTGCTGGCACTGAAGAAGGCGGAGCACGGCGACGAGATCATCGTGCGCCTGGTTGAACTCGATGGCAGGCCGCAGCGTGACGTCCGAATATCTTTCAACGCCGCAATCAGTTCTGCGCGCGAAGTGAACGGGCAGGAGCAGCCGGTCGGAGCACGACAGTGAACGGCGGTGCTCTGGTCACTTCGTTCTCCGCATATCAGCCGCGTACCTTCGCGGTCAAGCTGGCAGCAGCGCCAATCAGAGTTGCGGCAGTGCGTTCCGCGCCGGTCACGCTGCATTACGACCTCGCAACCGCGAGCAATGACGGCACAAAATCGGAGAGCGGATTTGACGGCAAGGGCAATGCGCTGCCGGCGGAGATGCTGCCCGCGCAGATCACGTTCAACGATGTGCAATTCCAACTCGCCCCCGCGAAGACGGGCTCGCCCAATGCGGTTGTCGCCAAGGGGCAGACGATTGACCTGCCGGCGGGACACTACAACCGCCTGTACGTGCTGGCAGCTTCGGCGGACGGCGATCAGAAGGCCACATTCGAGGTCGGCCGACAAGGTCGACCTGAACGTCCAGGACTGGGGTGGATTCATCGGCCAGTGGGACGACCGGCAGTGGACTTCGAAGGATACCTCGCAGGACGATTACGGCGAGATGACCGGCATCAAGCCGGGCTATATCAAGCGCGCCGACCTGGCGTGGTATTGCTCGCATCATCACAACGCCGCGGGCGAGAATGTGGCCTACCGCTACTCTTATTTGTTCGCTTATCCGATCGACTTGCCCGCTGGCGCGAAGAGTATCACATTGCCAAATAACGATAAGATCCGCGTTCTGG
>CAVYOW010000002.1:0-55252 GCA_963770235.1 uncultured Acidobacteriaceae bacterium
CCTGTTCTTGTCTCCCCGCCGGCGACGGTTCCGTCTTGCTGGAAAGGATCCTCTCCGCCAACCTGCCGGCGCGCCTGGCCACGCGCCTCGCCGCCGGCCGTTAAGGTCGCGGACTGCAGCCGTTGTAAACTTGGGTGCATGCCCTACAATCCCGCGCGCCGGAACCAAACCGCTTTTCCCCCCTCGCGAGGACTCCCATCGCGAAAATCCTCCCGGACCACTATCTGATCGCCCACAGCGACGGCGGCGCGCGCGGCAACCCTGGCCCGGCTACGGCGTTGTCATTCAGGGACGGTTCGGGACGCAAAGTCGCACATCTCAGCGAATACCTCGGCCACCAGACCAACAATTTCGCCGAGTATCAGGGCCTGATCGCAGCCGTCGAATATACTCTCCAGCATGGCCCCAAAGCCCTCAAGCTGATCAGCGATTCAGAGTTGCTGGTGCGCCAGATCAAGGGCATCTACAAGGTGAAGAACGCGACGCCTCAAGGATCTCCACAGCCGCGCCACGGAATTGATCGCTCAACTGGAATGGTTCGGGATCGGCCATGCTCGCCGCGAACATAATCGAGAGGCCGACAGGCTGGCCAATGAAGCCATGGACAAAGGCATGGGACGAACCTAGCAGCTTATTCCGCCGCAGAAGTGTGGTCGTGCACGATCTTCCATCCCTCCGGAAACTTACGGAACACCAGGGTGAACAGTCCGTGCGGCGTCTTGGCGTCGGACATGGTCAACTTCCACGGCCGCGCACGAAGGCCGAGTCCTCGCTCAGCGCTTCGACGCGCAGGCCGGAGAATCCACTTCCCCATCTCGTGACCGGGTCTGGCGTACTTCGCGAGATAACGCTCAATCGTTGCGTCCCATCCGTCTTGCTCTTTCCCTTCGGAGAAGAAGGTCAGGTCGGGTGAACGCCAGTAGCTCGTCATGAAGCCTTCCAGATCGTGATGGTTCCAGGCTTCCTGCTGTGTACGCAACACGCGTTCGATGGCTTTCGCGTCGTTGGCGTAGCTGCCCGAATCGGTCTGGGCTTAGCCTGATTACTGGTTGCGAGGAAAATGATCGGTAAATAGCAAGAGGAGAAGAGGAAGAGGACAAACCGGTTGCGCATGCGTACCTCCGGATCTGGCCAAACCGAGCGAACCAGTTCGCATTAGTCTCACACGACCGGGAACATAGTTAGGCGAGGAATTCCGAAACAAGTCTGAGACTCAGCTGATGAAGCCTTTGCTGTATCATTCCGACGATAGCGTGAGGATTTGGCAACGCTGATCGTGATCGGCCGTCTGCGGCTACAATGGCTTGAGCATGATTGCCCATCTGCGCGGAAAACTGCTGGCCAAGCATCCCAATCAAATCGTGGTGGAGACGTGCGGCGTCGGCTATGAAGTCAACATCAGTGTGCCGACATTTTCTGAATTGCCGGCTAGCGGCTCCGAAGTCGCTCTGCACATCCACACTCACGTGCGCGAGGACTTGATTGCGCTGTATGGATTTCTCCGTCCCGCCGAGAAGCAGTTGTTCGAGAAGCTGATGACGGTGAGCGGCATTGGGGCGAAGCTGGCTATCACCATTTTGAGCGGGATGGCGGCGGATGAGATGGCGGGAGCAATTCGCGGCAATGACGTGGCCCGCCTGACCAGGATTCCCGGCATCGGCAAGAAAACTGCCGAGCGCATGGTGCTGGAGCTCCGGGACAAGCTGCCTGCAGCGGCGGGAACCTCGACCGCAACCGCCCCTGCGATGAGTGCGACGGAGGAAGACGTTCTGTCTGCGCTGGTCGACTTGGGATATCCCCAGGCCGCAGCCGAGAAGGCACTGGCGAGTGTGATGAAGAGCGGCGTGGGCAAGAGCGACGGAAGTAAGGCCGAGCGAGGCAAGACCGAGAAGACGGGATCGTTTGACGCCCTGTTTCGGGAAGCATTAGCCGGCCTCTCGAAATAACGGTCGCATCCGCGAGGTCTGGTTGCGGCCGCGGAGGAGTTCCGGTTCGCTTCCGGCGCCTTAACTGCCCACGACGCCCAAGCACAGGTCGCGGTCTTGCTGATAAGGCAGGACCAGATTTCTGCCACGGTAGTGTAGACCACAGCCCTGCGTCGGATGCCTGGGCTCCTGTCTGCGATCACTCGCCGGCGGCTCCGCGACCCCCTGATCGCGACGTTCGCTCGACTCAGTTGAGCTACCGAAAATCATATTGTTATTCAACAAACCGGAGCATTGCCCCGCCAGAACTCCCGCAAGTTTAACAAACATAACAGTTTCAGACAGCATGCTGTTTGGAACGACAGTTGCACTCAGTGGCCCCGTCGTGGGTCTCATACTTGTCCGGCTATCCTCGGGTCAGTCAGTCGTTAACATTCAATCTCTAAAGGTTTAGGAGGAAGCAATGCACACGCGCAGCTTCAACTTGGCTCTGGTTCTCCTATTGGTGGTTTGTGTGGGCAGTGCCCTGCCTGTCTGGTCACAGTCAGCGTCATCCGGCACGGTTTTCGGCTCTGTGACTGACCAGTCGAAGGCGGTGCTGCCAGGCGCCACGGTTACGTTGACCGATACTTCGACCAATATTGCTCGAACCAGTCCCACCAATGCAACCGGCCGCTACTACTTCGCCGACGTTGCCCCGGGCACCTACGTTCTCTCAGTCAGTAAGGCAGGGTTTGCCACCACGAAGACTGGGACCCAGGAGGTAAAAGTCGGAGACAACCTCGAACTCGATCTGTCGCTGCAGGTTGGCGGAGCGAATGTGGTGGTAGAGGTGTCAGCCGTCGGCAACGAGCTGCAGACCATGAATGCCACGGTAGGCAACACAATTACGAGTGTCGCGATTGACAACCTACCCAGTCTCGGCCGCGACGTCAGCACTTTCGTCGAGTTGCAACCCGGCGTGGGTCCGGATGGCGCCGTTGGCGGAGCGGTCCTCGACCAGAGCTACTTCTCCCTGGATGGTGGGAACAATAGCAACGACATGGACGGCAGTATGAACGTTTACACCACCAGCCTGGCCGGCGATCCGACCGGGGGCGTGGCGGCTCAAAATCAGCTGGGGAACGGAAACATTGCTGGCCCAACGGGCGTGATACCCACTCCGTCGGACAGTGTCGAGGAGTTCAAGGTCAATACTGCGGGCCAGACTGCCGATTTCAATAGTCTCTGCCGGTGCCGAGGTGAAGGTTGTCACCAGGCGTGGAACCAATGCCTGGCACGGCACGGCTTACGAATATTATAAGGACAACAACTGGTCGTCTCAAAGCTGGGAGAATAATTTCAGCGGGGTTCCGCTTCCCAGCTACCATTACAGCCGCTTCGGCGGCGCGGTCGGCGGAACGATTATCCCAAAAGAAATTCTTGGGGGAAAGACTTACTTCTTTGTTAATTACGAGGGTTTCCACTTCCCCAACGCCCCAGACGATCCAAAGGAATGTCCCCTACCGCCGGGTTTGCGGCTGGGCTAATCACTGACCCCATAACTGGAACGGTTTACAACCTGAACACAACTGCCGTTATCAACCCAGCTACGGGCCTCATCGTCCCGGGTAATAACGGTTGTGCGGGCAACTGCGACCCTCTGTGGATTGGAATCAATCCGACGGTCCAGGGGATACTGGAACACCGTACGAGCCGCAGTCGAATGCGGCCTGCGTTAACAGCTTTTGCGACTCGGTCAACATTTTGGGGTTCTCCGGCAATGTTGGCGTTCCGACGACGCAGCAAGTTTCTGGCGGCGCGCATAGACCACGATTTTTCGGCCAAGTGGCATTTCATGTCCACTTATCATTACTTCAACCTGAAGTCCGCCACGATTGACCAAATCGATATCGGTGGCTTTTTCCCGCGGCGACACCCAGGGGACACCGGCTTCGCCTTCCAGCGATCCGCAGCAAGCGTGGATGTGGGTAGCGGGCCTGACCACCAACATCACCTCGAACACCACCAACGACCTCCACTACAGCTTCCTGCGGAACTGGTGGCAGTGGGGCCGGCAGGGAGATAGCCTGCAGCCGCCAGGACTGGGTGGGGCACTCGAAATCATGAGCGGCCAGAGCGCAACCCAGGATCTGGGCCCTTATAACGTCAACACGCAGCAAACCCGCACCCGCTTCTGGGATGGGCACGATCAGATGATTCGCGATGATGTTTCCCACCTGAGGGGCAATCACCTGCTCTCGTTTGGTGGCACCTATCAGCATAACTTCAACTACCACCAACGCACAGACAATGGCGGCGGAATCAATTACCAGCCCGTATACGAGCTGGGAGAAGGGTCTAACGGATCGGGACTCGCGTCAGATCTGCCCTTCTGCGGGATAACTAATCCAGCTACTGGAAGTGCGGATATCGGCAACTGCCCCGCGCTAACCGCGGCGGCGCTGGGTATTGTTTCCGTTTCGCAGATCGCTTATACCCGCACGGGCGCAAGTTTGACTTTGAATCCTCCCCTGACGCCGGCATTCGACCAGAGCAAGATTCCCTATTACAACGTCTATTTCAGCGACACCTGGCACCTGAAGCCAACGTTTACCCTGACCTACGGCTTGGGCTGGACGCTGGAGATGCCGCCGGTCGAGGCGACCGGGAAGCAAGTCACGCTGGTGAACAGCGAGGACGAGCAGATTTCGGCAACGAACTACCTGGCCTCTCGGAAACGCGATGCGCTGCAAGGCCAGGCGTACAACCCGGAGATCGGGTTTGCGTTGGTAGGCAATGTTGGTAACGGATTGAAGTATCCCTACAACCCCTTTTATGGTGAATTCAGCCCACGAATCGCTGCGGCCTGGAGCCCGCACTTCGACAGTGACTCTGTGTCTGGGAAGCTCTTCGGCCACGAAGACACGGTGATACGTGCAGGATACGGACGGCAATTCGGCCGCTTGAACGGCGTGGACCTGGTGCTGGCGCCCTTGCTGGGCACCGGCCTGATCCAGCCCGTGCAATGCTTCAATAACCTCGCCAACAATCCAGGCGCCGCCGGCGGCGGCAACTGCGGCGCGGCGCAGGGCACTGCTTCCAATGCCTTCCGCATTGGGGTCAATGGTCTGACTGCACCGATTCCGGTACCCAGCCAGACGCTCCCCCAACCGGACTATCCGGGATTCAATGCCATTTCGGCGGGCGCTGGCGAGGCCTTGGACCCGAACTTCCGGCCCAACCAGATTGACTCGTTCGACTTAACCTTCCAGCGCCAGTTTTCCCACAAGGTCACACTGGAACTGGGCTACATCGGGCGAAAAATTACCCACGAGTACCAGCCCATCAACCTTAACGCGGTGCCTTACATGATGACAGTTAACCAACAGAAGTTCTCCCAAGCCTACTCCAGTCTGGTGTTGCAATACTGCGGCGGCCTGGCTGGTCTGGGTGGTGGCGGTTGCGCGGGGGCCAATCAGACTGGTCCGACCCCTGTCACCGCTCAACCGTTCTTTGAAGGGGCGCTGGGGGGTACGGGTTCTGCCTGTTGCACCGGATTCGTCAGTTGCACTGCAGCAGTAGTCTTCAAAGAGGGGAACGCTTACGGGAACGGGTGCGTTCCTGGCACTGGTCTCCCCCTTGCGTCGCTGTGAACACTCCCACAGGTAACCTCACCAATGCCAGCGTCTGGAATCTGTGGAGCGACCTCGACACCTCTATGGCTACCGTGCTCGGCGGGACCACCATGATGAACAGCCCCAACGGAGGGAATTTCGGGGGGCAGCCCAGCCCGCAGAGTTCGTCGGGCGTGGCTCTTAACACCAGCGCCGGCTACGGGAACTACAACGGCGGCTTCGCCTCCCTCAAGATCACGGACTGGAGAGGAGTGACGATGCAGTCGAACTTCACCTGGTCCAAGGCTCTGGGAACGGGAGCCGTGGTGCCAGGCGAGCAGCGAATATACTCCGGACGATGCCTTCGATTTGGCGGAAATGTACGGCAGACAGGCCTTTGACCGCCGGTACGTGTACAACATGTTCGTCGTGTACCAACCGCCCTTCTTCAAGGGACAGCAAGGCCTCATGGGACGGGTGCTGGGCGGCTGGACGTTCGGGACCGTATTCACCGCGGGCCGCGGCTCGCCCATCGAGATTTACACGGATCGACCGGAGATGGTCAGGAGTTCGGCGCAGGGGATAACAAAACTTCTTTAACAACGACAACGCCATCCCGATTGGCCCCGTCGGAGGACAAGGTCACGCCTACTATTGCAACGCGACCACCGGGTGCCCCGGTCAAACGAACGGGTTGCCCGTCAATATCTTCCAAAACGGGTCCGGCCGAGGTGGCCAACTGGCGTAACCCGATTCTGGGGATAGATAACCGGGATGGCGGCTACGGCATTCTCAATGGTCTGCGCTACTGGAATATGGATCTCAGCGTCAAGAAGAACATCAGGGTAGCGGAGAGCATTAGCATGGAACTGCAGGCCGTGGTCGCTAATGTCTTCAACCACAATCAGTGGGAAGATCCAGACTTCTCCTCGGGTCTTTTCAATGGCGGCGGTTTCGGTGCTCTGCCCGGATCGGCGCAGGAGCAAACGGGAGGCGACCGGCAGATCGAAGTGGGTCTCCGGGTTCGCTTCTAACTCAAACCTAGATTCGTAGCCTTCACATCCGGCCGCACCATTCAGGTGCGGCCGTTGTTTTTTCCCGGGTGATCGTCGAGGCCCGAATTCTTGGCATCGACGCCGTCACTTCCCGATGCAGAACGTGCTGAAGATCAGGTTTAGGATGTCGTCGGTGGTGGTGGCGCCGGTGACAGCGTCGAGGGGCCGGAGCGCGTTGTAGAGATCGAGCAGCAGCATTTCGTGAGGGACTTTCGCCGCCACGGCGGCGATAGCGGCGTCGAGCGCGGCGAGTGAGTCTTGCACCAAGCCCTGATGGCGGACGTTGGTGAGAAATCCGGCTTCAGCTTGGGCTCCGGTTTCGCCGCCGATGTGACGCAGAATCTCGGCGCGCAATTCGGCAATGCCCTCGCCGGTGAGAGCCGAGGCGCGAATCATCGCAGACTGGCCACTGGCCAGTGGCCGCTGACCAGTGGCTACCAAGTCGCATTTATTGCCGACCACGATGGTTGGGCGGCCCTCTGCGTGCCGCAGCAACTCACTATCCTCAGGGGTTGACGGCAGGGACGCGTCGAGCACCACCAGCACTAAGTCGGCGTCCGCCAGCGCTTCCATGGATTTGCGGATGCCGATGGATTCGGCCTCGTCGAGGGCCTGCCGGATTCCTGCGGTGTCGACCAGCTGGATTGGAATGCCGCCGACGGCGACCGTTTCGCTGACCAGGTCGCGCGTGGTGCCGGGAGTTGCGGTGACGATGGCGCGTTCGCGTTCGACCAGCCGATTGAACAAGCTGGATTTGCCCACGTTCGGGCGGCCGACGATGGCGAGCGTCAGTCCCTGATGCACGATCTTGCCGTAGGCGAAGGTGGCCGCTAGCTGCTCGAGCGGCTGGCGGACGGCGGCGATGCGTTCGAGAATGGCTGGGTCGGGCAGGATAGAGACGTCGTCTTCGGCGAAGTCGATGCCGGCTTCGAGCACCGCGATCAGCTCCACCAGCTTTTGCTTGACGGGCTGCAAACGCCGTGAGAGAGCGCCTTCGAGCTGTTGCGCGGCGACCTTCGCCTGATAGAGCGTCTGGGAGTCGATGAGATCGCGGACGGCTTCGGCCTGGGTAAGATCGATGCGGTCGTTGAGGAAGGCGCGCATGGTGAACTCTCCGGGCTCGGCGAGGCGGGCTCCGGCGGCAATGCACAGCTCGACGATGTGCCGGAGCACGACTGGAGAACCGTGGGCAGCGATCTCGACGACGTCGTCGGTGGTGTAGGAATGGGGCCTGGCGAAGTACGTGACCACGACTTCGTCGATGCGCTGCTCGTGTGGGGTGAGCTTGCCGAAGGGAGGGTCCGGCTCGCACGGTTCGACTAGTTCTCCGAAAATGGCTCGACCTGACTCTAGCTCGTGTTTGAGCCGGAGCATCGGATCGACGATCGCGCGTGCCATCGGTCCGGCGATGCGCACCACGCCGATGCCGCCGCGCCCAGGCGGGGTCGCGATGGCAACGATCGTATCGTCCAGGTTCACGGGGCGATTGTAGCGGGTAATCCAGGTGGACAACCAGCGTCCGACTGGAAGAAACTCAATTACGGTCAGACTACGGAAAGAGAGGGCCAGGGAATTGTCCGTCGCCGACGATCTGCTGCAAGCCAACGAGGAATTTGTAAGAAACTTCAGCCTGGGAGATCTGGCGGTGCGGCCGAAGCGGCAATTGGCAGTTCTGGCCTGCATGGATTCCAGAATCCTGTTCGAACGCTGCCTGGGATTGAAGCCAGGAGACGCGCACATGATCCGCAATGCGGGCGGAATTGCGACCGAGGACGCGATCCGCTCGCTGATTGTTTCGCATCACCTGCTGGATACCCAGGAGTTCATCATCATTAACCACACCGACTGCGGTTTGCTGAGAGTGCGGGAGGCCGAACTCAGAGCGAAGCTGACGGCGAAGATGGGGACGTCCGCTGGGGCGCCCGCGCAGTTTCATGCTTTTGACGATCTGGAAGGAAACGTCCGGCAGCAGGTGCACCGGGTGAAATCTCATCCCTGGATTCCGAAACACATCCCGGTGCGAGGGTTTGTTTACGACGTGAAGACCGGGGCTCTGACCGAAGTGGAAGAGGTTTGAGGGTGATTTCGACCTAGCGCGCTATGGCCTTCTCAATCTCCGCCTTCAGTTGTTCATAGGGCAAAGCCCCAGGATGGTACATGGCAACCTTGCCCGTGCGATCGAGCAGCACCAGCGTGGGCGTGGTCGAAGCACCGTAGGTGTCGAAGTTGTACTTGCTGATGGGAACGGGCATGTCGAGCAGACCTGCGTAGAAGCGGTGGCGGACGGCATCGATGTATGCGAGTTCGTCGCTGGGCGCTGCGTTCTCGACTTGCGCGGTATAGCCGTAGAGCCGGGTAGGACCAAGGACAGTCAATCCCTTGGGCGCAAATTCCGTCCGCAGCTGGGTGATGATGGGAGCTTCGGCCTTACAGTCTCCGCACCAGTGCGCCCAAAAGAAAAGCAGCACCGGCGAGCCTTTGAGCTGGGCAAGGACAGGCGGCTTCGAGCCGAGAAACTCTTCTGAGCGAAGGGCGGGTGCAGGCCTTCCTTCGAAGGACAGAAGGTTCAGGTTCTTCTGCAGGCGGGCGCGTATTGAAGTACTGCCATACGTACGCAGCGCACTCTGCAGAACGCGCGATCGCTTGAGTGCGCTGGCCGCGAGCTGCGAGCGTCTGCGACTGGACTTCGATCGCCGCCCCCAGGGCGAGCGGCAGGTGCGGTTCGGCATCAAGCGGACGCTGTTTGAGTTGCTCCTGCGCGAGAGCGCTGGTTTGTTTGGCGTAGGCCGCGGCCTGATCATAGTTGCGAGCGCTGAGGGCGGCGCGCGCCATCCAGGAATAGGCCTCGACATATTCGGGCGTGACGCCGTTCGTGGTGCGGTAGGAATTGAGGTAGGAGTCGGCTGCGCTGAAATTATCTCGAGCTAGGGCAGTGCGGACGTCTTCGACAACCCCCGCCCAGGCTGGAGTCACCAGCGCGATCAGAATCAGAAGCTTCCGGAAATGCATGTTCTTAATTATCGACCCCCCAATCGTTAGACCCCAATCTTGTGCTTCGGTGATCCACCTATGATCATGTATCTTTTGCCGTCTGGATGGCAAATCCCGGCAAATCGGCGCCCGCCATCGTGCTTGGAAGTTGCTGATGTGCAAGTACTTAGATGTGCGACTCGCGAAATATTGTGGATTTTTGGTGGTCGTTCCCTTACAATTTAATTGCGTTTGATCTTTAGATTTCTTTCGCAGTATCCAGTTTCTCCGCCAACCAGCGCGTGACCTGCCTGCAGAAGAAGCCTTCCAAAGTTTCAGCGCTACATCAAAGAAAAAGGAACAAAGCAACACCATGGAAACAGGAACAGTGAAGTGGTTTAACGACGCCAAGGGTTACGGTTTCATCAGCCGCCAGAACGGTGAGGATGTATTCGTACATTTCTCCGCCATTCAGGCGAGCGGCTTCCGCAGCCTTCAGGAAGGTCAGCAAGTGCAGTTTGACGTGGTCAAAGGGCCCAAGGGCTGGCAAGCCGAGAACGTGAAGGGTGCATAAACCGCTTCGCTAACAATCCGGAAAGAGGGCGGCCAGAGATGGCCGCCTTTTTTATTGAGCGATTCAGTGATTGGGTCATTGGGCGATTGAAAGTTCAATCACTCAATGGCCTGATCGCTCAATTTCTTGTATCCCGCATCAGCACCACGTCCGAATCAGTGTGCCCGCGAACCATCGCCAGCCGTTTGCCGTCCGGAGACCAGCGGAACTGGCCGATTTGTTCGGACTTGAACTCCGTCTCCCATTTCCCTGGAGAACCGTCGAGAGGCTGGCGCCAGATGTTGTCGACGCCGTTTTCGCGCACCGCGTATTCAAGAGCTTTTCCATCCGGGGAATACTGGACCCGGTCGGCATGCGATTTTTGCATCGTGATGCTCCGGCTCACCTGTCCGCCTTCGACGGAGACTTCCACGACTCTTTCCTTGTGCCCCTCAGTGTGGCTCACGGTAGGAAACAGTGCTGTCGCACCGTTCGGAGAAATGTCGAAAAAACCCTCCACTTGCAGGTTGGAAACCTTCTGGGGCATGCCGCCCTCCAGCGAAACCCGCATCAGCAGGGCGGTTGTGACGTCCTCGTAATAGATCCAACGCAAATCCGGAGAGCACTGGGGATAATAGTCGAGAAGGCCATTGGTTAGCTTTGTGGGATTCTGGCCCGATGAATCCACGCTCCACACATTGAGCGCCTTGCTTTCCTGGGTGTACCTCACGAACACGAAGCGGCCACCGCGGCAGGCCTGGGGTTGCAACTCGGGCACACCGGGATCAGTCCCGAAAATCGACTGTGCTCCACTTTCGGCATCAACGAGGCGAAATCGGTTGTCTTTTTCTGTGATCAGCTTCCCCTCTGGCGTCCATGAGAAATACAGCCCTTCGCTGGCTTTGGTAAGGTCCTTGGCCTCCGCTCGCGCGCCGCCACCAGCGGTGGTTTGAAGGCCCCAGCGCTGTTCGCCGGCCACAGCCGCGAGTATTGGGGCGCTGCGCGCCATGCTGATCGCGTAATAATCACCGGCATCGCGCGTGACCGGTGTGGTCGCGCCTTTGGGATACGAAACTCGAATCACCTGGTGCCGCTTGTAATTGGAGGCGGCGTCCCGCATGAGAGCCAGCAGGCCGCTGCCGTCCGGCAGCCACTCCGGAAGGCTTATGATTCCGCTTTCGCTCCGCAGCAATGCCGTCCGCTGCCCGGACTGCGCGTCCACAACTTCGAGGCCTGTCAGCGCTCCCTGGGGCTGGATGATGTAACAGACGATGACCTTGCCGTCAGGGGACCACGCTGCGTAATTCAAATACTGACTGGTCGGACCGCTGACGAGGGGAGTTTCAACACCGCCCTGTAAATCCTTGACAATCAACTGATACTGACCTGGCTTCGGATTGTCGAAGCGAGTGAACGCTACCTTGCGGCCATCCGGGGAGAACGTTACGTTCGAGTCCACATCCTCCGCCAGCTTCTCCGGCGCTCCCCCAAGCAATGGCGCGCGGTAGAGGAATTTGAGTTCGTCGTTCCCTGGATCGCTCCGCACAAAATAAAAATAGTTTCCATCCGGGGAAAAGCGCAGGCCGTTGTACTGCACGTCAGCCGGCGGTTGTACCTGCGTCATGCTGTTGGTTGGCACGTTGCGCAGCAACAGGCTGCTCAACCCGTTCTCCCGCATCAGGATCAGGAGGTATTTCCCGTCGGGAGAAATCGCCACCTGTGCCGCGTTGCCACTCTCTGTTACCTGCGCGACAGAAAAGTTCTCGAAGAGCTGGGTTTTGTTTTTTCTTACCAGCGAATAGACGCCAAAGCCGGCAGCCAGCAGAACGATGAGGGCGACAAAGGCGGTCACACCCGTCCCGATCTTGTGGCGGCCGGCTGCTGCCACTACGGCGGAACCTTGACTGGAACTCTGCGAAGCAACGGCGGCGGGCAATCCCCCAGCAGTGACACCCAACCAGCTGTCACTAGCGGCGGCGGCGACTGAGGCCGATGCCGAGGATGGGGCTGGCGCGGCCTTGCGTCCAGACTCCGTATCGCGCTTCAGCCGCTTCAGGTCGCCGCGTAGATCGGCGGCTGACTGGTAGCGCAGGTCGCGGTCCTTCTCCAGGGCCTTCGCGATAATCTCCTCGAGTTTGGGCGGCAGGGCGGCATTCAGTTGCAGCGCTGGAACTGGATCGAGTTCAAGAATGGCGTGGAAGACCACGGCGGAGGTGCCGCCGGCAAAAGGCAAACGCCCGGTCGCCATCTGGTAGATCACGGCTCCCAGCGAGAACAAGTCGGTCCGGGTATCGAGTTCGAAGCCGCGCGCCTGCTCCGGAGACATGTAGGCGATGGTGCCGACGGTGGCGCCGGGGCTGGTCAGGTGCACGGGGTTGGGATCGTTCTGGGTGGCTCCGATGGTTTCCATCGCCGTCTCCGGATGCGCCAGCTTGGCCAGGCCGAAATCGAGCACCTTCACCGGTCCACGCTTAGTGACAAAGATATTCGCCGGCTTGATGTCGCGATGGATGATGCCTTTGGCGTGAGCGGCGTCGAGCGCATCCGCCAGCTGGATGCCCCAGTCGAGCAGGCGATCGAGCGGCAGCCCTCCGGCGCCCAGAGCGACGATCCAGGGTGTCGCCCTCCAGCAACTCCATGGCGATGAACGACTGGTCGCCTGCCCTCTCGACCGCATAAATCGTGCAGATGTTGGGATGGTTCAGGGCTGAGGCAGTGCGAGCCTCAAGCAGAAAGCGGTCCAGGGCATTTTGATCGCTGGAGAGTCTGCGGCGGCAGAAACTTCAGCGCAACCCGTCGTCCCAGATCGAGGTCCTGCGCTTCGTAGACAATCCCCATCCCGCCACTGCCGAGCTGGCCGGTGATGCGGTAATGCGAGATGGTCTGGCCGATCATGACAAATCCTGGGGGAATTCATCTTAGGAGGGATGGCAAACGCAGTCAAACGAAAGAACCGTGGTCAGTGGTCAGTGACCAGTGATCAGTGGCCAGTAGAACCCATGCGATTTGACTGGTCACTGAACACTGGCCACTGGCCACTCTTCTTACAACAATGCGGAGGCCTGTTCGGCTGCGCTCACGGAATCGAAGAAGCGGAAGAACTGCTCTACCCGAGTGACGTTGAGCGCGTTGTGGATGCGTTCACACACCCCCACCAGCGCGAGACTCCGCCCGCCATTTTGGCGTGTGACGTACGCTCCCACCAGCGCCCCAATGCCAGCCGAGTCCACGTAGGGGACGTTGCTGAAATCGATGATCAGCGCGCGTGAGGTGTCGGCCCGGACCGTGGCCTGGAACTCAAAGATCGTGGTCATGACCAGCGCTCCTTCCAGGCGGAGAATGCGCTGTCCCGGTTGTGTTCCGGGCCGGTCTTCAATGCGTAGGGACCCTTGTGGCATGCCCAAAATATTAACCTCTGCGTAACACACGATTGTTAACGCAGCGTTAATTTCGGACTTCCGGGCGGTTGGTTTCTACAGGGAAGCGGCCTGTTCGCGGCGGCGCGCCTGGATTTCGATGAAAACGTTGACCAGAGACACCGCTGCCGGCGTAACCCCGGGGATGCGCGAGGCCTGCGCCAGGGTGCGCGGCTGCACGTGGGTCAGCTTTTCCTGCATTTCGCGCGAGAGCCCGCTGACAGAGCCGTAGTCGAACCAGCCAGGGATGGACCGCTGTTCCGACTTCTTCATTCGCTCCATGGCGCGCTGCTGCTGCAGCAGGTAGCCCTCGTACTTGATCTCGGTTTCCACCGACTTGAGCTCGTTGCGGATCTCGGAAGAAAGCGCGGCCACGGATTCGCGCGGATTCTCACGGATTTCTTCTCTTTCTCTTGCTCTTGCGAAGAACGCAGGGTCCAGCCCGCGGAGGATGGGCGCCAACTGCTCGATGACGATCTCGGGGCGCTTCAGCAACTGGGCGCAGGTCTGGCCGATGGCGGAACTCCAGTCGCGAGTCAGTCCTGTTGCGCTGCCGGCGACAGCAGGTTCCTCGTCGCTTCGCTCCTCGGAATGACAAGGTGTGACGGTGGAATGGCAGGGCGCTATCGTATCGAGCATTGCAGCAGTCAGCTTTGTGCGTTCCAGCAGCTTCTTCATTGCCTCCAGGCGTTGCTGCTTGGCTTGAAAATCATCCCAGGCTTCATTCGAGATCAAGCCCACGCGGCGGCCGTGCGGGGTGAGCCGGCGGTCGGCGTTGTCGATGCGCAGGTGCAGGCGGAATTCGGCTCGCGAGGTGAACATTCTGTAAGGCTCGTTCGTGCCCTTCGAAATGAGGTCGTCGATCAGGATCGCGGTGTAGGCTTCGGTGCGGTCGAGGATCAGCGGCGGCTGCGCCTTCACCTGCAGTGCCGCGTTGATGCCCGCCATCAGGCCCTGGCAGGCGGCTTCTTCATAGCCGGATGTGCCGTTGATCTGGCCGGCGAGAAACAAGCTGGCGATCTTCTTCGTTTCCAAAGTGCGCTGCAGTTCGGTGGGATCAATCGAGTCGTACTCGATGGCGTAGCCGGGGCGCAGCATCTCGGCGGTTTCGAGACCGGGAATCGACTTCAAAATCGCAAGCTGGACGTCCACCGGAAGGGATGTGCTCATGCCGTTGACGTAGATTTCGTGCGTGTTCAAGCCCTCGGGCTCGAGATAGAGCTGGTGCGTCTCCTTGTCAGGAAACTTGACGATCTTGTCTTCGATCGACGGGCAATAGCGCGGCCCGATCGACTGGATCTGTCCGCTGTACATCGGCGAGCGATGCACGTTCTCGCGGATGATGCGGTGAGTTTCGGGCGTGGTCGACGCGATGTAGCAGGGCACCTGCGAGTCGTGATGCGCCACGCGCTTGGTGCGGAAGCTGAAGGGCGTGGGGTCGGCGTCGCCCGGCTGCTCGGCGAAGCGGGACCAGTCGATGGTGCGTCCATCAAGGCGCGGAGGGGTTCCGGTCTTGAGCCGGCAGCCGCGCAGGCCGAGCTTCTTCAGAGCTTCTCCGAGGAGAACTGCGTTCGGTTCGCCGGAGCGCCCCGCGGGATACTGCTGCTCGCCGCAGTGAATCAGGCCGTTGAGGAAAGTGCCGGTGGTGATGATCACCGCCTGCGCGCCGACGGTGCGGCCGTCGCGGAGTTTGACGCCTAGTACCCAGTACCTAGTACCCAGGGCCGAGTCATCTGCAGTGCTGGATACTGGGTACTGGGCACTGGGTACTTCAAGAATCAGCTCCGCCACTTCCGCCTGCTTGATCTTGAGATTCGGCTCTGACTCGAGCACCTCGCGCATCTTGAGCCGGTAAGCCTGCTTGTCGCACTGCGCGCGCGGCGACCATACCGCCGGGCCCCGCGAAGTGTTCAGCAGGCGGAACTGGATGCCGACTGCGTCGGTGATCTCGCCCATGATGCCGCCGAGCGCGTCGACTTCGCGAACCAGGTGACCCTTGGCGATGCCGCCGATCGCCGGGTTGCACGACATCTGCGCGATCAAGTCGACATTGAGCGTGTAGAGCGCGGTCTTCAGCCCCATGCGCGCCGCCGCCATCGCGGCCTCGCATCCAGCATGGCCGGCGCCGACGACGACTACCTCGAATTGTTCCGTGAACTGCTGCATGGAAATGCCAGCGATAAGATCTTTGCCTATCAGGAGTACTTCTGCTTTCATTCTAACAAGTCGGCAGGATCGGTGATTGCCCACCGGCGGTGCCGCTCGTATAGTAATCGGTCTAGTACTCGGTCACACCAGCAATGGCGAAGCCAATTCCAATCGGTGCCCGTGGTGAGGCCCAGGAGACAGTCGAGTTCAAACACACGCTGACCGCGCACCACTCCGAGTTGCCGCCGGTTTATTCCACGCCCGACATGATCCGCCTGATGGAGACCGCCGCCTTTCACGCGCTCCAGCCTTACTGCGAGGGCGACGAGATCTCGGTGGGGACTTCGATCAACATTCAGCACCGTGCGGCGAGCGGCATTGGCGCGCACATCACAGGCCGAGGCCGTGCTGGAGTCGTTTGACGGGCGCTTCTACACGCTGCGGGTGACCGCGCGCGACGATGTTCAGGAAATCGGCCGAGGCACCGTGGGCCGGGCCATTGTGAGCGTGGGCAAGCTGGTTGAAAAGATGAAGCGGAAGTGAAGAGAGTCAAGAGCGGGGTGGTGGCGAGTTTGATAAGGAAGCGGGCCAAACGCGCGATTATTGTGTCGCAAAAAGCGCGACACATCGCACGGCCCGCCCAGATCCCTCGCTGCGCAAAGAACGCTTGCTCGGGATGACAACCATCCTAATCGGCGTCATCTCCGACACGCACGGTCTGCTGCGCCCTGAGGCCCTCGAAGCGCTGCGCGGGTCTGAACACATCATTCATGCTGGGGATGTCGGCTCGCCTGAGATTCTCGAGAAGCTTTCCGCGATTGCTCCTGTGACTGCTGTGCGCGGCAACGTCGACAAAGGGGCTTGGTCTCGTAAGCTGCCTGAAACTCGAGGTGCTTGAACTGGGCGGCATTTCCATCTACGTGCTGCACGATCTGGCACAGTTGGACCTCAAGCCCAAAGCTGCTGGATTCACGGTTGTGGTCAGCGGCCACAGTCACGTTCCCAAACAAGAGATGCGCGACGGAGTGCTTTATTTCAATCCCGGCAGCGCGGGGCCGCGACGATTCAAACTGCCGGTGAGCGTCGGCAGGTTGATCCTGGAAGATGGCGGCGTGCGCGGCGAACTTCTGCATTTGCAGTTGACCGAGTCCTGACTGCTGGTCCAGCGTTGCTACAATCGCAAGGCAAAGACCTGAATGTCCATTGAGTTCCATGTCGAGGCCCGCGCCGGTTCGGCTCGCGCGGGGCGGCTGCTCACGCCCCACGGCGAAGTCGAAACCCCTGTGTTCATGCCGGTCGGCACGGTTGCAACCGTCAAAGGCGTGCCGCAGGACATTCTTGAAGAACTCGGAGTTCAGATTCTTCTCGGCAATACCTATCACCTCTACTTGCGTCCCGGAGTGGAAACCGTCCGGCAGATGGGCGGGTTGCACGGTTTCATGGCGTGGCCGCGGGCGATCCTGACTGATTCCGGCGGCTTCCAGGTTTTCAGCCTGAACGAGCTTCGCAAAGTGACTGAGGAGGGCGTGACGTTTCGCTCGCATCTGGACGGCTCGTCGCACTTCTTCAGTCCGGAGAGCGCGATGGAGGCGCAGATCGGCCTGGGCGCCGACATCATCATGGCGTTCGATGAGTGCACGGAGTATCCCGCTGATCGGGCGCGCACGAAGGCTTCGATGGAATTGACTTTGCGCTGGGCGGAGCGCAGCAAGAAATATTTTGAGGAGCATAAGCATGAGGTGCCGTGGAACAGTCTCAGTTCTCAGGTCTGCCAGTTCTGAGCAAACGCAGGTTCCTGCATCGCTCGGAAGGACAAGACTGCCAGGGACTCGACCCAGTCCCTCTTCGGCATTGTCCAAGGCGGCATGGATCTCGAATTGAGAAAGGAATCGGCCGAGCGGACCGTCGAAATCGGCTTTCCCGGCTATGCCATCGGCGGGCTCAGCGTGGGCGAGCCCCGGGAGCGCACGCGCGAGGTGGTCGAGGCCACGCTCGAGCATCTTCCCGCCGACAAGCCACGCTATCTGATGGGAGTGGGCACGCCCGAGGAGATCGTCGAGTACGCTCGTCTGGGCGTCGACATGATGGATTGCGTGCTGCCCACGCGCGCGGCGCGGCATGGCCTGCTGTTCACCTCCGAGGGCAGAATCTCGATCAAGCAGGCGCGCTATACTCAGGATGCCGGGCCGCTCGATCCCAATTGCGGCTGCCGGGTTTGCCAGCGCTATTCGCGGGCCTACCTGCGGCATCTTTATGCTTCGAATGAAGTGCTGGCTCAGGTCTTAAATACCCTGCATAACCTGAGTTTCTACCTTGACACCATGCGGCGAGTGCGTCATTCTATTCGACTTGGGGAAGAGTCCCGTTTTCTCTAGCGTCTGGTCTCGACCGAAACCGTAGACCTTACCTGGGAAGACCTCCCCGGATTCAAGCCTGAGCGGTAGATGATCCGGCCGGAATCGATCAGCACTCCCGTCGTGAAATGACAGGCCCGCGGCGTTTGTAGGCGTGGGCGGTTGTTCGCGGATTGAGGCTCGCAGATTGAGTTCGCGGATTAGTCCGGGAATCTGAGAACACAGCTTCGTGAATATGAGCCTTCGTGAATATGGAATTCTTGCTGGCACTGCAGTTACCGGGTGGAGGCGGCTTCTCCTTCCTCATCACGATGGGGTTGATGGTCGGAGTATTTTATTTTCTCGTGATCATGCCGCAGCAGCGCCGTCAGAAGAAGTGGCAAGCCATGCTGGAGAGCATCAAGACCGGCGACAGAGTAACCACCAGCGGCGGCCTGCGCGGCACCGTGGTGGCTCTGAAGGAAGACTCGATCCATCTGCGGGTGCCTCCGGACAACCTGCGGCTGGAAGTGACCAAGGCTTCGGTGGCGCAGTTGACCACTGCGGATGAGGAAGTTAAGACCAAGTAGTAGCGGCAATAACCTGAAGTATTTGGACTCTGTTTTCGTTATGAATAAGAATCTTCTCTGGAAATTGGCGCTCATCGTCGGAACTCTGCTCGTCTTCCTGTTTGGGATATTCGGCATTCCGCAGAGCTTTTCGGGCCAGGGCCTGCTCACGGCCATGACCAACCGCATTCACCTCGGGCTGGATTTGCGCGGCGGAACCCACCTGATCCTGCAGGTGCAGGTCAATGACGCGGTAAACGTTGATTCCGACAATGCCGTCGAAATTCTCAAAGAGCAGCTCAACAAGCGCAAGATTGCCTTCGCCGACATCTCCAAGCCCGATCCGCAGAACAGTCCCGACCGGGTCGTGCTGAAGGGCGTTCCGCCGGATGGGCCGCAAGGACCT
Organism: uncultured Acidobacteriaceae bacterium; assembly: GCA_963770235.1. Taxonomy (GTDB): domain Bacteria; phylum Acidobacteriota; class Terriglobia; order Terriglobales; family Acidobacteriaceae; genus Sulfotelmatobacter. The sequence goes on from CAVYOW010000002.1 coordinate 18,972, forward strand.
GCTGGATATCGTTTCGGAGCGCCTGCCTGAGTACAACCTGAGTTCGGGAGCGGATAACACCTGGACTCTCTCCATGAAGCCGCAGATGCTCAGCGACCTGAAGAACAAGGCTGTGAGCCAGGCGATCGAGACCATCCGCAACCGCATCGACTCGCTGGGCGTGAGCGAGCCGACCATTCAGGAGCACGGCCTCGGCCAATATCAGATTCTGGTGCAGTTGCCCGGCGTGGACGATCCCGGGCCGGGTGAAGGACATTATGCAGTCCACCGCCATGCTTGAGATCAAGCAGGTGTTGGGCGGACCTTACCCGAGCGAGCAGGCCGCGCTGCAGGATAAGGGCGGAATTCTGCCGCCGGATGCGATTCTTCTGCCGGGGCACGCTGCTCCCGGAACTCCGGGGGACGAGCAGGCCTGGTATCTGGTATCGCGGGTTTCCGCCGTCAGAGGAAAAGACTTGCGCGATGCGCAACCCAGCACCGACCAGAATGGCCAGCCGAACGTGCGCTTCCAGTTGACCGGCGAGGGCGGGCAGCGCTTCTACAGCTTTACGTCCAACCATGTGGGCGAGAGCCTGGGAGTGGTGCTCGACGGCAAAGTGCAGGAAGTCGCGAATATCAAGGAAGCCATCCGCGATACCGGCGAAATCAGCGGCGGCAGCATGAGCCAGCAACAGGCCAAGGATCTGTCGATGATCCTGCGCTCGGGCGCGCTGCCGGCGGGCATCAAGTATCTCGAAGAGCGGACGGTCGGACCGTCGCTGGGCACCGATTCGATCCGCCACGGCGTGAATGCCGCCATCATCGGCATGCTGGCGGTGCTGATCTTCATGCTGATCTACTACCGCGCAGCCGGCATCAATGCCGACATCGCGCTGCTTCTGAATCTCATCATCCTGCTCGGATTCATGGGCTACTTCGAGGCGGTGCTGACGTTGCCCGGAATCGCTGGCGTGATTCTTACCGTCGGTATGGGCGTGGACTCGAATGTGCTGATTTTCGAGCGCATCCGCGAAGAGCTGCGCAATGGCAAGACGCCGCCTTCCGCGGTGGATCAGGGTTTCAGCCACGCCTGGATCACGATCGTGGATACGCACGTCACGACTATCGTTTCGGCGGCGATCCTGTTCATCTTCGGCACCGGTCCGGTGAAGGGATTTGCGGTCACCCTGACTTTCGGTTTGCTGGCGAACCTGTTCACCGCAGTATTCGTTTCGCGCGTGATCTTCGACTGGATTCTGAGCCGCAAACAGCGCGGCGAAGCGCTGAGCATTTAGGAGATTGAATCATTGAGCGATCGAGTCATTGAGTGATTGAAAATCGCGACGCTGGATGCAGGTTTTCAATCACTCAATGACTCAATCTCTCAATCGCTCAATCCAACGAAATCATAAATTCGGATAAGAGGTAGGCCTGGTGGAGTTCTTTCGCAATACCAACATAGATTTTCTCGGGAAGAAGTGGTATTTTCTCGCCTTCTCGCTGGTGTTCAGCGTGGCGGGCCTGTTTTCCATGTTGTTCTGGCACCACATCCCGTACGGCGTGGACTTCCGCGGCGGCACTCTGGTTTATGTGAAGTTCTCGCACACGCCCGAACGACAACGCGCTGCGCGCGGCCATGGACCGCGCCGGCCTGCACAATGCGAAGATTCAGCGCTACGACGTGCCTTCGAACAACGAGGTGCTGATTGACCTCGACGTGCAGGAAACCAGCGAGCAGGCGCTCGACAATGGCAAGAACAAGATCATCCAAACGCTCGAGACCAACGTTCCCGCCGGCAAGAATGATCTGAACAACTCCAGCTCTTTGGCCATCAAGAATTATCTGATGGACAAAGACCCGATGCATCTGGGCTCCGATGCCGACCAGAAATATACCCAGCAGGCCCAGGCCATCGTGGATACGCGCGACAAGGCGCAGGGCGGAGTGTTCAGTTCGTTCGATCAGTTAAAGGGCTGCGGTCGATCCGGCTGTGGTGGCTTCTTTGCCGGATGGTTTCTTCCTCTCGGATTTCGGGGTGCGCAACGTCGAGATCGTCGGGCCGCAGGTGGGTGCGCAGTTGCGCAAGCAGGCCCTGCTGGCGACGGTTTATTCGCTCGCCGGAATGCTGGTTTACCTCGGGTTCCGCTTCGAGTGGATTTACGGAGTCGCGGCTGTGGTCACGGTGTTTCACGACACGCTGATCACCGTGGGCGCATTCTCGCTGCTGAATAAGGACATTTCCCTCACCGTCATCGCCGCCATTCTGACCCTGATTGGTTACTCTAATAACGACACGATCGTGGTATTTGACCGCATCCGGGAAAACATTAAACTCATGCGGCGCGAGAAGCTCTCGGAAATCGTCAACCGGAGCATCAACCAGACTCTGAGTAGAACCATCTTGACAGCGGGGCTAACCTTCCTTACCGTACTTGCACTCTATTTGTTCGGCGGCGAGGTGCTGCGCGGGTTCAGCCTGGCGCTGGTAATTGGCATCTTGATAGGAACGTATTCCTCGATCGCGATCGCAGCGCCGATTCTGGTGGCCTATCAGGATTGGAGGATCGAGAAGGGCAAACGGCCGGGTGCCGCTGCCCGTCCGGGTCAGGTAGTGACGCGATAAGTTACGACCGGCGATCTTTGCGTTAAGGCATTTGTTTGCATATAGTTGGAAGCCGTAGTTCGGCGCCGGGAGATCAGGTTGCCGTCCCCGGCGATGGAAGTCGGTTTTGGGAGCAAAGGGGAAGCAGTCGGTGTCTAAGCTTACGTAGGCTCTGAAGTAGGGAGAAACTCTTATGTTTGAAGATAGCCTTCTGGAATCCGGCGGCAGGCTGAAGACCAAGCGGGGACGGACGACGACATTCGCTATCATTCTTGAGATAGGGTTGGTCGGCCTCATGGTTCTGATGCCCCTCATCTTCACCGAAGCCCTGCCCAAGCAGCAGTTAATGACCTTCCTGGTGGCCCCCCCGCCGCCTCCACCTCCGCCACCTCCGGCAGCTGCGCCGGTGAAAATCGTGAAGCAGATTCAGACCGATATCGTGAACGGCGAACTGCGCACGCCCACCAAGATTCCTCAAAAAGTGCAGATGATCAAGGAAGACGAAGCTCCGCCGCCGGTAATGGCGTCGAGCGGCGTAGTGGGCGGCGTTCCGGGAGGCATTCCGGGCGGCCAGATGGGCGGCGTGATCGGCGGCATTATCAGCTCGACGCCGGTAGCCGTGCCCAAGGTCGCCACACCGCAGCGCGTCCGCGTGTCCCAGGGCGTTTCGCAGGGACTGCTGGTACGGCGCGTACAGCCGAATTACCCACCTCTGGCGCGGCAGGCCCGCATCCAGGGTACGGTGGTGTTGAGGGCGGTGATCAGCAAGGATGGTTCGATCGAGAACCTGACGCTGGTCAGCGGACATCCCATGCTGGCGCCTGCGGCCATCGACGCCGTGAAGCAGTGGAAGTACAAGCCCTATCTGCTGAACGGCGAACCGGTCGAAGTGGATACGGAAGTACTGGTCAACTTCACCCTGTCCGGGGGCTAGATCCGGGGCAGATGGGAGCAGCAAGCGTGACGCAGCAAGGTTAGAAAGTGTATAAAGCAGGATGGCCCTCCCCTCCCACCTAAAACGGTGGCCGGGAGAGCTCATTTTGCCGGGCGCGGTCGCCGTACCTTTCATCTCAGGTACGCGAATGCGGCGGCAACTTTCCGCCGTCAGGTTTTGCAGGGCGTACAGATCTCGCATCAAAGAGTCTAGAGAAGTTCCGAGGAGGGAAAAGCAACTCATGTTAGCTAATGTGGCAGCAGCAGTTCTCGTTCACGTGCCCAGGGCGGCCGCCTGGATTGTGCAGGAAGGTGGCGCAGTGGGATGGGATCCGATTTCGCTATGGAAGCAGATGGGTATCATCGCGAAGATCGTGGTCATCATTCTGTTCATCATGTCAGGCTGGTCGATCGGCGTCATGATTGACCGCGCCATGGCATATAACGCGGCCCGCAAGCAGTCTCGCGCCTTCGCTCCGGCCGTAGCCGGAGCCCTGCGCGACGGCCGTATCGACGAGGCCATCAAGGTCGCCGAGCGCAACAAGAAGAGCCATCTGGCCAAGGTTGTCACCGCCGGCCTGATGGAATTCAAGGCTCACCAGGATAGCCCCGGCGCCATCCCCGGCGAGACCATTGAAGCTTCCAAGCGCGCTCTGGAGCGCACCGAAGCCATCGTCCACGCCGAACTGAAGCGTGGTCTGGGCGGACTGGCTACCATCGGTTCGACGGCTCCCTTCGTGGGCCTGTTCGGCACGGTGATGGGCATTCTGAACGCCTTCAAGGGCATTTCCGAGCAGAAGGCTACCGGTCTGGGCGCAGTCGCAGGCGGCATTTCGGAGGCGCTGGTGACCACGGCTTTCGGGCTGCTGGTGGCCATCCCCGCCGTCATGATGTTCAACTACCTCACCGGCCGCGTGGAAGCGTTCGATGTGGAGATGGACAACTCGTCGAGCGAACTGATCGACTACTTCCTGAAGCGGCGGGACGTTCGCCGGTCCTAGAAGTTTTAGGCGCAAGTCCGCCATGAGTTGCTGTCCGGCGCCGGGAACCTTCCCGGCGCCGGGCTTCCCAATTCAGGTGGCTGATCCGGCTGAATCGATTCTGCATTGGATTTCGCCGGCAAGGTTTTACTGGCAACTGGCCACCGACAACTGGCTGCTGCACTTGGGAGATATCAGTTATGGCATTAGCAAAACGGAACGAAGGGGCCAACGTAAACTCTGACATCAACGTCACGCCGATGGTGGACGTGATGCTGGTGCTGCTGATCATCTTCATGGTGATCACGCCCATGTTGCAGAAGGGCATCAGCGTGGACATGGCCAAGGTGAACAATCCGACGCCAATGCAGGACGCGGACAAGGAAGACGCGCTGCTGGTTTCGGTGATGCGCGATGGAACGGTCTATCTTCGGCGCCGACAAGGTCGCGGTCGACAGTCTGACCGGCAAGGTGAAGGATCGCCTGACCAATCGCACGAACAAGGAGGTCTACCTCAAGGCGGATGCCCGCGCCCACTTCGGCAATGTGGTTCAGGTGGTGGACGCCGTGCGCGCCGCCGGGGTGGATGATCTGGGCTTGCTCACCGACCAGAGGAAAAGCACTCCAAACGCTCCGCCTGCCGCTCCGGCGGGTGGGCAATGAGAGGAAAAGGAGAACCGACCATGAGTATGGCAGTTGGAACCGGCGGAGGCCAAAGCGCAAACATCAACGTCACTCCGCTCATTGACGTGCTGCTGGTGCTGCTCATCATTTTCATGGTGATCACGCCTTTGACGCCGAAAGGTTTGGATGCGCTGGTTCCTCAGCCGCCTCCGCCTAACGCGCCCAAGAACAATACGCCCGACCGCACCATCGTGGTGCAGTTGATTGATCGCGGCGCCGGTCAGGATCCCGGCCTGAAGATCAATCAGGAAGATGCCACCTGGGACAACCTGCAGGGGCGTCTGGCCGATATCTACAAGACCCGCGCCGAGAAAGTCATGTTCGTGAAGGGCGATGACGCCATCCCCTTCGCCGATGTGGCCAACGTGATTGACATTGCGCATGCCGCGGGAGTAGATAAGGTCGGTCTGATTACCGCGAAGATCGAAGCGGGCGGCTAAGGGCGCGCCCAAGACTTAAGACGTAGCACGTCAAGAAGCGCCCGGAAGTTCGCGCATCGCATTCAGCCCGCGCACGGGAGCCATGGTTCCCGTGCCGCTTCTGCTAGGAAACGCGCGGCCAGCGCTTGTCAACTCGCTGTCTCTGGGCCTAGGATGCTGTGTGGCAAGGGAGACTTATACCGCAATGAATAAACACATTCGACTGCTAACACTGGCGGCCGCTATGCTGGCGCTCTTCTCTTCCGTGGGCTGCAGCAAGCTGCGCGCCCGCGACCAGCTCAACAAGGGCGTCACCGCTTACAAGAACGCCAAGTACGAAGAGGCCATCGACCATTTCCAGCAAGCCGTTGCTCTGGACCCCACTCTGATTAACGCCAAGATGTATCTGGCCACCGCTTTCGCGCAGCAGTACATCCCGGGAGCCGACACGCCGGACAACAACAAAATGGCGGAGCAGGCCATTGAGCAATACAAGCACGTGCTCGACATGAATCCGGCGCGCGATCAGAAAGTAAACGCGGCCAAGGGAATTGCCTACCTGTACTTGAACATGAAGAAGTTCGACGACGCCAAGAAGTATTACCGCATGGCCGCCGATATCGATCCTAACGATCCCGAGCCCTACTACTCGGTGGGCGTCATTGACTGGACGGCTTGCTACCAGCCGCGCATGGAAGAGCGCGCCAAACTGGGCCTGAAGCCGGACGAGAACCTGAATCCCAAGAACAAAGATCAGAAAAAGGTCTGCGACGAATTGAAAGTGAAGAATGGGCCTTCGATCCAGGAAGGCATTGACAGTCTGAACAAGGCGATTCAGCTTCGCCCCGACTACGACGACGCCATGGCCTACTTGAACCTGATGTACCGCGAAAAGGCCGACGTGGAATGCGACGACCTGCGCTGCCCGCCAGGAAGATCTGAAGACCGCCGACCATTGGGTTGATCAGACTCTGATCACCAAGAAGGCCAAAGCCGAGAAGCAGCCCGGACAGCAAGGCATCACGATGGATCAGCCGAAGTAAGCACGAGCGGCAAGAATCCAGCCGCGTAGCGGCGACAGAATCCAGCCCACAGCTTGCCCTGAGCCTGCCGAAGGCACCAAGCCGTGGGTTTTGCTTTTTGCGGCGTCACCGGCTGTGAAGCGACGGCAGAATCCAAATGATATTATGCTAAGAACAGCCCACAATTCAGAGGGTTCCGCAGGATGAGTGTGGCATCGCTCGAAACATCGCCGCGTAACGCCGCGGGTGCTGCCGCATCACCGGCAAACGACCGGTGGGCGGGATGCGTGTCCGTGATCGTTCCCGTCTACAACGAGGTTGCACACGTCGACGAGCTGCTGCAGGCCATCCACGCCTCGCCGGTCAAGAAGGAAATCATCATCGTGGACGATGGTTCCACCGACGGCACTCGCGAGAAGCTCCAGGCCATGCCGCTTGCCGATATCAACGACGTCACCGTCGTCTTCCACGAAAAAAACTGCGGCAAAGGCGCGGCCATCCGCACCGCGCTCGCAGTACGCCCGCGGAGAATACGTTCTGATCCAGGATTCCGACCTCGAATACGACCCGCAGGATTATCCCGCATTGCTGCGGCCACTCGAACAGCGTCAGGCGAACGTGGTCTATGGCGTGCGCCCGGACCGTCCCGAGCGCGGCCTCCGCTTTTTTCTGGGCGCAAAGCTTCTGACCCATCTCACCAATCTGCTCTACGGCGCGGGCATCCACGACGAAGCTACCTGTTACAAGGTCTTCCGCCGGTCGCTGATCGCGCAGATTGATTTGGAATGCAGGCGCTTCGAGTTCTGTCCTGAAGTGACGGCAAAGCTCTGCCGCATGGGCGAAAAGATCGCCGAAGTGCCCATCGCCTACGCACCGCGCTCTGCGGGCGAAGGCAAGAAGATTCGCCACGCGGATGGCTGGCTAGCCATCTGGACCCTCCTCCGCTACCGCTTCACCCGACGCGCCCGCTGGGCAAGATCAGGCCGCGATGCCGACGCTCCGTTTGCGGTGAGTTTTTCCCGCGTGCCGCCAGAGTGAAGATCTGATTAGGGAAGCGTCTGATGCGATTCATAGACCGCGAAGAAGTCGCCCGTCGGCTCACTTATGAGATGTGCATTCCGATCGTGCGCGATGCGATGATCGCATTCTCTCGCGGCGAAACCCGGCAACTCCTGCGGTCGATCATCCCGCTCGCTGACGGCCGCATGTTCGGCGTCATGCCCGGTGCGATGGGTGTCAAGCGTGCGCCGTTCGGGGCGAAGTTAATCAGCGTCTTCCCGGAGAACTTCGCGCTCGGGATACAGTCGCATCAGGGTCTGGTTATTCTGTTCGACCCCGAAAACGGCGCGCCCGTTTGCGTCGTCCATGCGGGCGAGATTACAGCCATTCGAACCGCGGCGGCCAGTGCGGTCGCCACCGATGCGTTGGCGCGTAAAGACGCCCGCCGCCTCGCGATCCTGGGCTACGGCGAACAGGCCGCGACCCATGCGCGCGCGATCAGCAAGGTGCGCGACCTCGAATCCATCACGATTTGGGGACGTTCACCCGAACGCGCCCGGGCCTTCGCTGAGCGGATGCAAGCGGAACTTGCCGTGCCAGTCGCAAGCGTCAGCAACCGTGGAAGAGGCAGTTGCCGAGGCCGACATCGTCTGCACGGTCACCTCCGCAGCCGAACCAATCTTGAAGGGAGCGTGGGTGCGGCCGGGCACGCACCTGAATCTTGTCGGCTCAAGCCACGCGGGCCCGGCGGAGGTGGATAGTGATTTGGTCGTGCGCTCGCGCTTCATTGCCGACAGCCGCGAGGGCGTTCTAACGCAAGGCGCGGAGTTTCTCCGGGCCAAGGCCGCGGGTCTAATCGGCGACGACCACATCGTCGCTGAAATTGGCCAGGTGTTGGCAGGCGACATCAAAGGCCGCCGCTCTCCGGAGGAAATCACGGTCTACAAGTCGCTCGGACACGTCGTCCAGGATTTGGCCACCGCGTGGGCGCTCTATTCCCAGGCCGAAGACGCGTCCTGAAATCCTCAGTGTCCTTTGCGCTTTTGGTTGGCTTCTCCATCTCCTGTAGAATCTTGAGTTCGCCAGCGCCGATGTTCCAGGAATGTTCAAGAAGATTCTCATAGCCAATCGAGGCGAGATCGCGGTGCGCGTGCTCCGCGCGTGCCACGAAATGGGAATCGCCGCGGTCGTGGTCTACTCTGACGTGGACCGCGCCGCGCTGCACGTGCGCAAAGCTGACGAAGCCTATCCCATCGGCGCTGCCGCCGCCTCCGAGTCTTATCTCAACATTCGCAAAGATTCTCGACGTCGCCAAGCGCTCCGGCGCTGACGCCATTCATCCCGGTTACGGATTCCTCTCCGAAAACGCGAAGTTCGCCCAGGCCTGCGCCGATGCGGGAGTGAAATTCATTGGCCCAACCGCCGCCGCGATGGAAGCCATGGGATCGAAGACGCGCGCCCGCCAGGCCATGGAGAAAGCCGGTGTTCCCTTCGTGCCCGGCACATCGCGCGGCGTGGAGTCGTTCGAGGAAGCCGGAGCAGGTCGCCGCGAGAATCGGCTATCCGGTGATGCTGAAAGCGGCCGCGGGTGGCGGCGGCAAAGGCATGCGGCTGGTGCACGCTCCCGAGCAGCTCAAATCTGCTCTGGAAGCAGCCCGCAGCGAGGCGGAGCGCTCTTTCGGCGACAGCGAAGTTTACATCGAGAAGGCGATCGTCAATCCGCGGCACATCGAGATGCAGGTGCTCGCCGACGAGCACGGCAACACGGTCTACCTTGGCGAGCGCGAATGCTCGCTGCAACGCCGCCATCAGAAGGTGCTGGAAGAAGCGCCTTCGCCCATCGTCGATGCCGACATGCGGCGCCGGATGGGCGAGGTTGCGGTCCGCGTCGCGCAAGCCGCCGAACTACACCAACGCCGGCACGGTCGAGTTCCTGGTCGATCAGGAGAAGAATTTCTATTTCCTGGAGATGAATACGCGGTTGCAGGTGGAGCATCCGGTGACGGAACTGATTACCGGCCTCGACCTCGTCCAGCTGCAGATTCGCATCGCCGCCGGTGAGAAAGCTGCCCTTCAAGCAAGCACGACGTGCGCATCCGCGGTCACGCCATCGAATGCCGCATCTACGCGGAAGACCCCGACAACAATTACTTCCCCAGCCCCGGCAAGATCACCCTGTTACAGGAACCTTCAGGTCCGGGAATCCGCATCGACAGCGGCATGTACGAAGGCTGGACTGTGCCCATTGACTACGATCCGCTGCTGGCCAAGCTGATCGGCTACGGCATCGGACCGGGATCAGGCCATCGCGCGGCTGACGCGAGCGCTGGGCGAATACTTTGTGGGCGGGATCAAGACGAACATTTCGTTGTTTCGGCGCATCCTGCGCGATGCCGATTTTCGCGCCGCCAAGCTCGATACCGGATTCCTCGACCGCATGCTGAAGCGCCCTGAGGACAAGCCGGCCGACTCAAAAGCGGCGGAAGTAGCCGCGATCGCCGCAGGTTTGTTCGCCGCACTCGGCTCGACCGAGCAAGGCACGGCAAACGGCGCGGCAGGGAGCGGTTCGAAAGGCGCGGCTGAAAAGGTAGCCTCAAACTGGAAGAATACAGGCCGCCGCGAAGCTCTCCGTTGAGAAAGTGTGATCGCAAGTCGAATTACTGGCCACTGATCACTGGCCACTGACCACTGGTTCTCATGCTCTACGACATAACCATCGACGGCAAGAATTACCGGCTTGACCTCAACCGCGCCGACGGACGCTGGTCCTGCCGCCTCGATGGCCGCGACTTTGAGGTCGACGCCGTTCTCACTCGCCCGGATGTACTCTCGCTTCGCATCGGAAACCTGGCGTATGAGGTCAAGTCAGAGCGGGTGGCGAACGACTTGCATTTGTGGGTAGGGAGCAGGCGCTTCGCCGTGGAAGTCCGCGATCCCCGCTCTCTGCGCGGCCGCACCCGCGCCGGAGACGATCACGGCCCCAGGAAGATACCGCCCCCATGCCCGGCAAAGTCGTGCGCCTGCTGGTCCGCGAAGGAGACGAAGTGGAACCGGGCCGCGGCGTGGCCGTAGTCGAGGCGATGAAGATGCAGAACGAGATCAAATCGCCGAAAAAGGGAACCATCCAGAAAATTCTAGTCAGCGAAGGCGCGGCCGTGAACGCGGGCGACGTCCTGGCGATCGTGGAGTGATACCACCCTACTTCGTCAGCCCGTTGCTATCCAGCACCTTCTTGGCGTAGTAGTTCTCCACCTTGGCGGAGTCGCGCAGCAGTTCGTAGTATGCCGCCTTCAGCAACTGCTCACGCCGGTCATGGAGCTGCGAGCGAATGGCTTGCTGCACCCGCGGATCGGACAAATCGCGCTGTCCCGCGGGCTCTTTCGACACCAGCTTCACGATGCGGAACCCCACCGCCTGCTTGGTCGCGGGGTTAACCACCGTGATGATCGGGCTGTACTGACCGGGCTTCAGCTTCATCACGGTGTCGCGGGTGCCCGGATCGGTGTTGCGCAGAGAAGACTCGGGAAGCGTTCCCAGGTCTCCGCCGTTGCCGGAAGTCTCCGGATCCTCTGAATAATTCATCGCCAGGGTGCCGAAGTCGTCGCCGCTGTCCAGCCGGTTGGCAATCATCTGGATTTTCTTGCGGGCATCGGCCTCGTTCTGCGCCTTGTTGTTCTGATTGTGCACTTGCGGGTTCGGCGCGGGAGTCACGAAGACCTGCGCCAGATGGTACTGCGGTTCAATCAGGTTGAACTCGGACTTGTGCGCCGTGAAATAGTCGATGATGTCCTGATCGGTTACGTTGATCTTGGAGGACACTTCCTTGTTCATCACCTTGTCCGACGGTGATGGAGCGGCGGATGTCGCGCTTGAAATCTTCGAGCGTGATCTTTTTCTCCTTCAGCCGCTGATCGAACTCCTCCTGCGTGTAAGGAGACTTGATCTCGTTGAGCTTGCGGTCCACTTCTTCTTCCGTGGCCAGCAGGCCGAGCTTTTCCGCGCGGCGCATCACCATTTCGTCATCGATCAGCTGGCGCAGAATGTTGAGGCGGAGAATCGTGGCTTGTTCCCCGGCGGGCGCCTGCTGCGCGCTGGCCACCTGATTGTCGTAGTACTTGTCGACGTCGGAACGGAAGATCTTGCGGCCATCCACCGTGGCCATCACGTCGCCGCTGACTTGCGGCTTGCAGCCCAGCAGCCCTGCCAGTACAACCGCTGCAGCCAGCAGTAGCGCCAGCCGGGCAAATTCAGCATTTCTTTTCAAACGAGCCCCCTCTGACTCTCCGCAGCGCACTTGTAAGTGTGCCGGGACCAACCAACATCTCTCCCGCCTCGCAACGTCACTTGGAAGCCGGCGCCGGGCCGGCGCCGCGGCCGCGTGCTCCGGCACGGGCAGGTTGGCATCCCTCAAGGCCCGATCCAGCGCGGCGCGCACTTCGCTGATAGGCACGGCGCCGTCGATCTTTTGTCCGTTGATGAACACCGTGGGCGTGGCCTCCACCCCAATCGCGTCCCCTTCTTTCATGGACGCCTTCACCGCACTCTCATCCTGCGCCTTGATGCAGGACTGCAACTTCACGACGTCAAGATTGTGTTTCTGGCCTTGCAGCATGGTGAGCTTGTCGACGCGCGTCCAGCCGCGCTGCCGGCGTCTTTTCGTTGCTCACCTCGTGCTGGTTGGCGTGAATGTAATCCGCGAAATCCCAGTAGGCGTCGCTGCTCTGCGCCGCCAGGCAATTGGCGTCCACCGCGGCGTGCATCTGCCCAGGGATGGATTTCCACCAGCGGGTAATCCTTGTAAATGAAAGTGACCCGGTCGCCGTACTCCTTGAGGATTTCCGGAAATAATGTCTGGTGCATGCGCGCGCAGAACGGGCACTCGAAATCGTCGAAGTTTACCACCACAACCTTGGATGCCTTTGCTCCCCGCGTGGGCCGCCCGTTGACATCGATCTTGCTCATCGTTTCCGCGAACGGGTCCTTGCTCAGGTCAAACTTGATCGTCCGCACCAGCGAAGAACCGTCTTTGGAAACCACAAACTTAAGATCCTGCTTCTTTTCTCCGCTATCAACGGTTACGACCACCGAATCGTAGTTAGGAAAGTCGGAACTGGGCGTGGGCACGCCCACCACCACGCGAACCTCGGGAGGGATTTTGTAGTAGGAACGGACCTGGCGCTCGATCTTTCTGGCTAAGTCCGGAGATGCGGTCTGGGCCACACAGCCCAGACAAACAACGAGCAGGAGAAGAAAAGAACGTCGAATTAGAATCACCAAAAACCGCCTTAACATTGCGAGCTAAACGTTGATTATCTCACAGGGCCGGGCGGGACGCAGGGATGTCATCGCAAGGAACAGGCCGAAAATGCTGGAGTTCAGGAGGGTGCGAACACGGTTTCTGCCTCAACCCGTCTGCCGGAACAACCCCTCCGCCGGCAGCAAAGCGTTCATCGACCCGGAACGGAAGCCTTCCAGATCGAGGGTCACAAACTTGAAGCCCAGCGCTTTAAAGATCCTGGTGAACTCTGCCGCCATGGCGGGATCGAGCGCACGCTCCAACTCTTCGCGAGCGATTTCAATGCGCACGATCTCTCCGTGATGGCGTACTCGGAATTGCCGGAACCCCAGAGCGCGCAGTGCGTCTTCGCCTTTTTCCACCACCTCGAGCGCCTCGCGCGTAACCGGTCGGCCATATTCGATGCGGGAGGACAGACAAGCCGACGCCGGCTTGTCCCAGATGCGCAGACCGGCACTCCGCGCCAACGCGCGAATTTCCTCTTTGCTGAGACCGGCATCCAGCAGGGGAGCCACAACATGGTGCGCGATTGCCGCCTTCTGACCAGGACGGAAGTCGCCCTGATCGTCGAGATTTACACCATACGCGACCGCATCGAAGCCGCGGGCCACGCGCAGTTCTTCCATTAGCGTGAACAGTTCATCTTTGCAGAAGTAGCAGCGCTGCGCATCGTTGCGCACATACTCCGGTCGATCGAGTTCCGAGGTCGCAATCAATTCCAGCGGAATCGCCTGCTCCCGGGCAAAGGCAATCGCGTCGGCAAGTTGAGTGCGCGCCAGGCTGGGAGAGTCGGCGATGATCGCCAGCATGTTATCTCCCAACGTCTGATGGGCAGCCCACGCGAGGTAGGCGGAATCTACGCCGCCGGAATAGGCGACCAGAGTGCGGCCCAGCTTGCGCAGGTAGAACTGCAGCGCCGTCCGCTTCGCCTCGCAATTAGCTTCAACGGCTGACATGCCAGACATGTTAGCAGGAGCCGGCTTTTGGGCGAGCTGGCAGGAGTCCCGGAAACGACAGCTCACCCGTGTCTTCATCATTCATTTGGGTTATAAATGCGATGACGAATCATCGATACCTATGTATAATGGAAACGACAACGAGGCGAGCTCCAAATGGGACCGGTAGCCCAGCAGCTTAGGGTCGCAGATGAGGTCTGGATCGCAGTGGCCCTCTTGCATCGAGAGCATCCAAGGCTCCCGGATTTTTCGATTGAAGAAATCATGGAGCGAGCGGGCAAGGCGGCGCGCGAGGAACCACTGCGCCCCGGAGTTCGGGTCCACGTAAATCAGCATTGCGTGGCGAACCGTCCGCCGAACCCTGGCCGTTATCGCATGCTCTTCGAAACCGCTCCCGGACGCCGCCGCCTGTTTCGTAGCGGAGACAATTACGATGCTGCCCGGGAAGGCGCCAAGATCGTCCCAGCCAGAGAAGATATTCCCTCTGAATACGCAGCTTTGCTCGACTGGTATCGAGACTGGAGCAAGGACAGAGCGGAAGACAGAATCAAGAACGATCCCCTTCTAGTCCTGCGTGGCTCAGGGAAGAAACTCTGGGCCGACGAGCACGCCGACGAATACGTGCGCAGGCTTCGAGAAGGCTGGGAATGAGCCGCATTTTCTGGGATACAAACCTCTTCATCTACCTTTGGGAAGACTATGGCGCACTGTCGCAAGCCGTGGAAGATCTTCGCACGAAGATGCTGCACCGTGGAGACCAGCTTCTGACCTCGACTCTTACGCTCGCTGAGATCCTGGTTAAGCCCACGATTGCCGGAAACGCGGAGCTTTGCAAAAAATACGAAGAGGCCATCTCTAGCGTTGCGCTGCTGATTCCCTTGGATACCAAGGTGGCAAAGATTTACGCTGCGATCCGCCGTGATCGCCTGTTGAAGGCTCCTGACGTAATCCAGCTCGCTTCCGCCGCCAGCGCCGCCGCCGACTTATTTGTCACCAATGACACACGTCTACAGGGCAAGCATGTGCCCGGCATCCAGTTCATCGTGCCTCTAAATCGCGTGCCCATCTGAAAAGTCACCTGCCATTGCTTCTTAATACAGCCGTTCCTGCGGCCGCATACTGCCGAAGCCGCCGATGTTTGCCAGGGTGAAGGTGAAGCGGAACAGGTTTTCGTTGCGCACGTTGGCCACCGTGTAGCTGCGGTATTCCATGGTCACGCCGCAGCAATCCCAGTTGTAAGTGGTTTGTGCGCTGACGAACTGCAAAAGCTTGGCTTCCGCGTCAAAGCCAAAACTGCTGGCGGCGCTGAAGCCGCGCTTGTTAGGGCGTCCGTATCCCAGGGCTGCGCGAAACTGGTTGAAGCGCGCGGGCGAAGCGGTAAACGGAGCCGCGGTCTGCACGGGTATCTGCAAGAATGCATCGCCACCGCCAATCGTCACCTGCCCGATGTGGTAGTTGGCGAGCAGAGTGCTCGCGTTGATGCGATTGCTTTGAAAGTCGTAGTCCAGATCCCACTCCGCGTCGGTGCGCGCGCTTGTTTCCACCCGCAACCGCGAAACCAGGGGCGAAAGATGTCGTGGCTGGGTGAGAAACGCGATGCCCGTGAGGTCGGCAGTGGTAGTGAATACGTTGCGTTGCCCGGTAATCAACGCTCCGCCGAATGTGGGATCGAGAAAGTATTTCTGCGCCAGCTCCCAGGTCACGACTTCCCGCACCTGCGGCCGCGGCGGACACTGGCGATTGGCTAGCGTGTTGGCATGCTGCCAGGGAATGGTCGATTCCGGCGCCGCGCCGCCTACCATGAGCGCTGACATGATGGGGTCGCAATCCTCCGGCTTCTCCGAACTGCGCTTGGCATAAAGCCGCGTCACAAAGCCATACTCGACCTCGTGAGTATCGGTGAGGATGTCGCGTTCGTCGAACTTCAGAACATTGGCGTAGTTGTTGACGCCGGTCACAAAACGATAGACCGCCAGCGGCTCGATGACATGCTTCCACTTCCTCCCCAGGAAGTTCTTGTCAAACACGCGCTCCAGCGCGGGTGGCCGCAGTTCCACGGCTGTTTCCAGTGCCTGGCGGTTAATCGCGTCGCTCACCGCTTGTCCAGGGCTTTCCCGGTCTTCTCCCACCAGCCTTTCGGTGTAATAGGTTTCATGCAACGTCAACTCGGGACGCAAAGACCATCCTCGAAACAGCAGCGGCAAAGAGATC
This sequence comes from uncultured Acidobacteriaceae bacterium, assembly GCA_963770235.1. Taxonomy (GTDB): domain Bacteria; phylum Acidobacteriota; class Terriglobia; order Terriglobales; family Acidobacteriaceae; genus Sulfotelmatobacter. The sequence continues at coordinate 35,054 of CAVYOW010000002.1, forward strand.
TCCGGGTTCAGGTCGAAGCGCCCGAGCAAATTCCCCGTGCGGAAAGGCTGCCGGCAAAGTGGAAGCAGGATCAAGGAACACGGCGGAGGTTCGCTGCGTGATAAGCCCCCGGCCGACGAGTCGAAAGACCAGTACAGAGGCGAGCGTCCCAACCGCTGGTCCACGCTGGAGAAATCAAAACTCGGGGCGTGCGAGATCGTCACCACTTGCCCCGGAGTCGTGCTCAGGAAGTTCTGGTAGCGCTCCACGAATCCATTCACGCTGAAGCCTTCGGTCGACTTCGAGAGAAAAGCCTGCGATTTCACCTCCGAATACACGGCCTGGCTGAAAACCTCGTTAAAGGCCAGCCGGAACAGAAACGAACTCAAGTAGTCGATGTTGGCGACTCCGCGGAAGCCATCGATATTCCCGGCTGCGTTCAACCGGGCGTTCTCGCCACCTTCCTTAAGCGGAGGCGAGCCGATGCCCCGGTCAATCACTCCAAAATAGTTCAGATCCACGTAGGAGGTTTCGCTGGGCCGCGCCCGAAAATCGCCTCGCTGCGACCAGCCGCGCAGGGAAAAGTATTCGGCGCCCAGGGTCGCATCCATCATGCGATTGATCGCCCAGTAGTAAGCGTCGCCCACGACGTTGCCTTTGGTGGAAGACCGGGCGATCGAGGGCATCAAGAATCCGGACTGCCGGGATTGTCTCTCCACGGGATGGGTTGCGTACGGAAACCAAAGCATAGGGATTCCATGCAGCAGAAATGTACTGCGGTAGATTTGGGCGTTGCCGCCCGCGTCCACAATCACTTTGCGCGCGTCGAACTGCCACTTAGGATGCGGCAACTCACAGGTGGTGATGGTGCCATCGTAGACCAGATAATGGTCGGGACTCGTTTTATCGACAATCTTGCCGGTAAAAGCGAAGGGTGCGGTAGAAGTAAGGATCACCTGGTTGCCGCGAAACAGCAGCCCGGTGGTCCCGGTCACATCGTAGAAGCGACCGGTTTCGAGACCCAAATTATAGGTGCCGTGCGTGGCGCGAATGTGATCGTCATTGGGGCCCCCGTCGAGCGCGAAATGTCCGGTTCCCGTCGCTTCTCTTGTGTCGGAGTTGTAGGTTGCCTCGTCCGCCCGCAGTATGTAACCGCCGTAGTAGATTTCCACCGCCCCGTGCAACTTGTAAACCGGGCCTTCCTCTTCCTGCTGGATGGCGCAAATGGTGTGGATGTCTCCTTTTTCCTTCTGCGCCGCAGCCGCCAGAGCGCAGGGTGTTGCCTGAGCCGTTGCTGACTTTTCCGTCGGCGCGCTGGAGTGCTCTGGTGCTCCGGCAGCAGCCGCAGGCGGCAACTGGCTGGTAACTAACGGCGGGACGAGAAGAAGGTGACAAAGCACTGCTGCCGTGATAAGGAATCTGTTGCGAAGAGTCATCGGAACCAGATTGCCGCGACAAAGACTGTAGGAACAAAGATCGTCGGAACAAGATCATCCGAAGCGCATGCAAAACGCGCGCGGACGCTTCTACCGGCAGCAGTCGTGGTGAAGTTAGCACGCTTGCGCCTCGGGAGGCAAAGCCGCCCGCATTCTTGGATTCCGACACCGTCTTTGCGGTTATCCGGCTGGGTTATCCGGGTAGGTTATCCGGCTGGCTCTGAGTTCTGGCTTCTAGTAAGACCGTGATTCATGCCTTGTCCGCTTTGTGGTGACATCTGCCGCTGCTCTTCCGCCGCGTCTGCCGCTGCCCCGCCGCGCTGGCTGGCTGACGACGACGCAAGCCCGGCCGCCCCCCCGCCGCAGATGGAGCCGAAAACGCTGGGCGCGGATGCCCCGAGCCCGCGTCCGGAGGTCGAAGCCATCGCCCCCGGCGATCCCAACGAGTCTGCCCCAGAAGATTCCCCAGCCTGGCGCCAGGAGGTCGCGGCCCGGCTGAATCGTTATCAAGCCCGGCACAAGCCACGCCCGCCCCGCTATCCGTCGCTGCGCTTGCGTTTCGAACAGGATGCAACCCCCGCTACAGATAGCAGTTTTGTCGAGTCCCCGTCTTTTCCGCGCCCAATGGCGCCAGCTTCCAACCGGGCTCTGGCCTTGGATGAGTTTGCCGACATCGTTACTGATGCCGTCGAAGATCCAGCACCCGCGCCGCTGGCGCTGGATCCTCAAGCGTCACAGGAAACTACAGCTGTAGAGAAGCCTCAGCCTGCAGCCCCAACCACGGCAAAGGCAAAGATCATTGAGTTCCCGCGTTCATGGACTCCTGCTCCGGCGCCGCTCGACGAATTGGCCGAGCCGGTCTTCGATCGTGACCGTCCTCGCATCCTGGAAGCCCCGGAAGTGGTCCCGCCGCCTCCGGCTCTGGGCGGAATCACGATTGAGCCCGCCCAGCGGCCGGAAATGGAGAAGCGTCCCGGCATTGATATCCCGCTGCAGAGTGCGTCCCTGGCGCGGCGCATTTTCTCCGCCGCGGTCGACGGTGTCATCATCGCGGTCGCGTGTGCTCTCTTCGGCTTCATTTTCTGGAAGGTGACGGCGATCCGTCCGCCGCGGTTGCAGATGATGGGGCTCGCTGCCGGGCTCTCCAGCCTGTTCTGGGCCGCCTACCAGTACCTGCTCGTGGTTTACTCGGGCACGACACCCGGGTTGCGCCTGGTGCGCCTCGAGCTGGCCCGCTTCGATGGAAGTCCCGCCAGCCGCCGGCTCCGCCGCTGGCGGGTCCTCGCCTCATTCCTCTCAGCCGCTTCTCTCGGCCTGGGATACGCCTGGGTCTTCCTCGACGAGGATTCGCTCTGCTGGCACGACCGCATCACACGCACGTACTTCGCGCCGAAGGGCCATACAACAGCGCCTAGGAATCTGGCCCACTGACCCTGATCACTCTGCGGGCTTGAGCCCAGGCATCCCGCGTCCGGTCCCGGTGTGGGTCAGTTTCCTGATTGCCGACTAACCCGTCCAGGCGCCTTGAGTGGCGAGGCCGCCTTCTCGTAAGCTACATAACTGTAGATCTCAAAAGAAAAAAGTGGAGCGACGATGAAGGCGGAATTGTTGCGATTCAACGGCGCTGTCGAGCGCGATGCAGCCATCGATGCGTGGATGCACGGGCATCCAGGTGAATTGGGAGCCATCGCGCATCAGTGGTTTGAGGTAATGCGAAAGTGCGGGGACGAAGTCAGGGAGCTTTTGCATGATGGCTGTCCCGTTGCATGTCTGGGAGATGCGCCTTTCGGCTACGTCAATGTATTCACTTCGCACGTAAACGTGGGGTTCTTTCATGGCGCAGCACTGCCGGATCCGGCTCACTTGTTGCAAGGCACCGGCAAGTTCATGCGCCATGTGAAGCTGGGATTGGGAACGGCCACAAACAACGCAGCGCTACGCAGGCTGATCGACACGGCGTACTCGGATATAAAGGACCGCGTCGAAAACGGCTAGCTCACAGAATCCAGCGGCCGCCCCGTCATTAGTCCTTTCGCTCTTTGCCGCGACAGAGCCTGCCCTGAGCTTGTCGAGGGGGCGGGGAACTTGGCTTGGACGGCGGTCCAGCCACGCGCCTGAGTTCCTGTATATTGACTCAAATACTGGAGGGACGATGTGTTACCGAATCCTGCACCCGATGTGCCTCGTAGCCTGCGTCGTAGTCCTTATGACCGCCGCCTTTGCGCAGCAAAGCCATTGGGCCACACCCGACGACAAAACCGCGACGTTCATGATCGACATGGAGCGCAAGTGGGCCGAAGGCGTTTGCACGAATAATGGAGTTATCTCTGAGTTGTTGGCCGACGATTTCCAGGGCACCAGCACTAGCGGCCAGCGCTACAACAAGGCGGATGAGCTACGCGATGAAAAAACCCCACACTCGGCGCACGGCTGCGCACTCGACGATGCCAGGGTGCGCTTCTTCGGCGAAGACGTGGCAATCATTTACGGCAGCGAGCACGCCATCGGCAAAGACAAAACGCATCCAGACGCGAAGCAGTGCCAGGTCTGGACCGATACCTGGCTGAAGCGAAATGCTAAGTGGCAGATCGCCGCCGCGCAGGACAACAAGGTCGACTGCAAGTAGCTAGAGGATGATTCTCTCTCGTCGTCGACGCTAGGCGCGAGAGCCATCCACCCGCAACTTGCGCCCGACGAGTGGCCATTCTAAATTTCGCGCTCTTTGCGAAATTCAGCGTGGGGATGTTCGCCGGGGCTTTGGCTTGGGTTTCCTCTTGCTCTGGCCCTTGAGGTTGAGCGCCACTGCGGCACGGATGAGATCCTTTAAGGCAGCCTCATCCACCTTCTCGCCTTCGTGGATGTCGATGGCGCGCCTGACATTCCCCTCGAGGCTGGAGTTGAATAGACCGCAAGGGTCCCTCAACGCGGCTCCCTTGGCAAACGTCATCTTGACGACGTTCTTATACGTCTCCCCCGTACAAACGATTCCGCCGTGGGAAAAAACGGGAGTCCCCATCCATTTCCACTCTTCGAGGATCTCAGGGTCTGCCTTGTGTATGATTTCGCGCACTTTCGCGAGCATCGTCCCGCGCCAGTCGCCAAGCTCCTTGATCTTCTGGTCGATGAATGCAGAGGCAGATTCCATCGCGACGGCCCCTTCCGTTTGCAGCTCGAACGGGTTATTCAAACAGAAATCCGAGCCCCTTTCAAACAACAAGTGAAAGTAGAAGGGTCTACAGCCGGCGCTGATCGAAAATCACGAGCTCGAGTACGGACCTGTCATCTTCGCCGGTCTTTGCGAAAGAAGTCGTCGCAGGACATGCCCTTTCCACATCCACAATCCCGAAACCACCATTGCAGGAACGAACACAAACCGTGTTTTGGGGGCATAGTCTGGAAGTTTTTCAAATGGACTATAGATATAGCCCAGTATCGGAATGCTAAAGATGATGTGAATCCAGCGAAAGATCGAACGTGTTATGCCTCGTTTCACTATGTTTGGTGCATAAGCTGATTGTGCCACGATGTCACTCCTTGAATTTAGTATTCCGCCTCTCTCAATTCACGACTTTTGAGCCCCCGGAGGCGGCCAGTTGGGCGCTTTAATACCGAACTGCTTGGCGTACTCCGCGTTCAGCCGCTGCCAGCCGGCGAACTTCGTGGCGTCGCCACCAGCGATGCGGCCGATGGGAGTTCCGCTGAGCAGGTGATCCAGAACATCGAAAGAAATGTGCCATCCCGCGGCGCCCATAGAGACGAAGCGCCGATCGATCTTGGCCCAAAGCGTCAGGCGGGTGCCACCGCCAGAAGCCTCGAGTTCCCAGCGCATATCGCCGCACTCAAGCGCCTTGGGAGCTTCCGCTCGGGTCACTTTTGTTTCGATCGGCGTGGGATTTCCCACCCAGGTAAACTTCACCGTTCCAACCGCACCCAGGCTCCCATCGGTCACAAAGGGAGCCCACTCGCGCAGTTGCGCTGGGTCAATAAGCGCCTGCCAGACTTTTTCCGGCGAGTGGCGCAGCTCTCTGACAAGAATGAGCGTCCACTTTTCTCCGTCTTTCTCTACCCGCGCCAAGTTGGCGGGACCGGGTGCGTACAGCTCAGGTTCGGTCATTTTCTGTTCCCTGGTCTTCCTCGTGCTGAACGGCGGGCCCTACCAGCGCATCAACTGGGTGAGCTGAATGAGGTTGCCGCAGGTGTCGTTCAGCATGGCAATGGTCGAGCCGGTCACGTCCGTGGGCGGCTTTGTGAACTCGGCGCCCCGGGCCTTGATCCGCTCGTAGTCGCCCTTGACGTCGTCGGTGAAGAAATTGGCCGCAGGCTGGTGCTGTTGAAACATCGCCTGCTGATACGCTTTGGCTGCGGGGTTGTTGTTGAGCGCTAGTTGCAGCTCAGTGCCGTCCGGCTCCTCGGGCGAGGCCACGGTCAGCCAGCGATATGGGCCCTGACTGAAATCGGTCTTCTTGGCAAAGCCCAGTACCTCCGTATAGAAGCGCAGCGCTTTGTTCTGGTCGTCCACGTATACGCTGGTCACTTTGATTTTCATTTCGTTTCTCCTCTATCGCGTTCGCGGTTTTGGCCGCGTCGTCTTCTCCTTAGTCTTCTGTTTCGTTCGTGATGCTGATCCATGCGGATATTGATCCATGCGGTCGAGGTGGCGTTCGAGAGCATCCACGTGGGCGGACCAGAACCGCCGGAACTGAGCCAGCCAGGCATCCAGCTCCTGAAGTGGTTCAGGTTTCAGCCGGTAGAGACGGCGCTGTGCGTCCACCGTGGATTCCACGAAACCGGCGTCGCGCAGCACTCGCAGGTGCTTTGACACGGTCGGCTGCGACATACGAAGTTGACGTTCGATCTCTCCCACCGACTGTTGTGACGAGAGCAGGAGGCTCAGTATCGCGCGGCGGTTCGGCTCCGCAATGATTTCGAACACAGATTCCATTTACCTAATATACCCTATTGAGCATATACCTGTCAAGGTATATAAAGGACCAGCGTGCGAGGATTCACCCTACCCGCGGACAACGTGCACCGCTGCATCGCCTGGGAATCTCCCTCCAAGCTCATCCCTTCCCGAGAGATTTGTCCTGATACATCGGCTGATTCAGACAAACCCGAAACTGGCCCGCTACCCACGTTCCCCTATGCTATCTTCAATAGGTTTACCCTGATAGGCAGTCTGGACAATTCCTCCGAAGCATGGCTACATCCGCAGGCTCCAAACCGGCCATAAAGGTCTTCGTCGCCACCACGGTGATGTTGACCTTCATCTCCTTCTGGCGGGCCTCCGCCATCGTCCTCTCCGACCTCGCATCCTCTGCTTACTACGCCGGTGGCGACGCCGAGAAGGTCATCGGCAAGAGCGCTCCCTGGTTCATTCTCGCGGTTATGTTGTTCAGCTATTGCGTGCGGGCGCTCTACATTGAATCGAGCAGCATGTTCGTCCGTGGCGGCGTCTACCGCGTGGTCAAGGAAGCCATGGGCGGTACACTGGCCAAGTTCTCCGTCTCGGCCCTGCTTTTCGACTACGTGCTGACCGGCCCCATCAGCGCCGTTTCCGCCGGCCAATATTTGGCCGGCTTCATCAAAGACATGGGCGTATACATGCACCGCCCACTCCACTTTTCCGACGACCACTTCGCCGCCGGCTTGGCCGTGATCGTAGTCGCCTACTTCTGGTGGAAGAATACCCAGGGCATGCACGAATCCAGCCAGAAGGCCCTGCAGATCATGGCGATCACCACCGTCATGGTGGTGATCCTGATCATCTGGTGCACCATCACGGTCCTGCGCGCTCCTGTCCAATTGCCGCCGAACCCGCTGCACGCCGGCGTAATTCCACTGAATAAGGAATCGCTGGGCTGGCTCGACGGAACCTGGTTCGGCCACATCACTTGGATCATCCTTTTCGTCGGCTTCGGACACTCAGTCCTGGCCATGAGTGGCGAAGAGACTCTGGCCCAGGTCAACCGCGAAATCGAACATCCTAAGCTGAAGAATCTGGAGAAGACCGGGCTGGTAATTTTCCTCTACAGCCTGCTGTTCACCTCGCTGGTCTCGTTCTTCGCGGTGATGATCATTCCTGACAACGTCCGGCACCACTATTTCGCCAACTTGATCGGCGGCATCGCCATGTACTTGGTCGGGCCAGAGAGCCTGAAGCTGCTCTTTCACGGCTTTGTGGTACTGGTCGGCGTGCTCATCCTGGCGGGAGCGCAGAACACTTCCATCGTAGGCGCCAATGGCGTTCTGAATCGCGTGGCCGAAGACGGCGTCCTCACCAGCTGGTTCCAGAAGCCGCACGACCGCTACGGCACCAGCTACCGCATCATCAACCTGATCGTCGGCCTGCAGGTGCTCACCATCGTGCTCAGCCGCGGCAACGTCTACATGCTGGCCGCGCTCTACGCTTTCGGCGTCATCTGGAGCTTCGCCATGAAGTCCGTCGCCGTGCTCGTGCTGCGCTATACCGAGCCCGGCAATCGGGAATGGAAAGTGCCCGGCAACCTCCACATCGGCAAGACCGAAGTTCCGGTGGGCTTGATCCTCATCTCCGCAGTGTTGTTGATCACCGCCGTCGTGAACCTGTTTACCAAGTACCAGGCCACCATCGCCGGCGTAATCTTCAGCGCCGTGTTCTTCACTATCTTCACGCTCTCCGAGCACCACGTCACCAAGGAGCGCCACGGCAAACCGGAACAGCTCGACCAGTTCCGCGTCTACGGCAACCAGGAACTGGGCAGCGGCGCCATGGGGGTTCGTCCGGGAAACATTCTGGTTGCAGTGCGCGATCCCCGCAATCTCTACTACCTCCGCCAGGTGTTGGCCTATACCAACACGGCCAAGCAGGATGTCGTCGTGATGAGCGCCCGCCTCTACCATCGCGAGCCCAGCTTCGGCGGCAGCTCGGTCATGGAGGCCAGCCAGGTCTTCGACCACTACGAGCAGGAACTCTTCACCGCTGCCGTGGCCGTCGCCGAAAAAGAAGGCAAGCCGATTTCTCTGCTCGTGGTCCCGGCGGCGGACGTCTTCGACGCCATCATGGTGACCGCGCAGCGCCTTGATTCCTCCCGCGTCATCTGCGGCCTCTCCAACAAACTCACCGCCGACGAGCAAGCCAAGCTCACAGGCGACGCCTGGGAGCGCATGCCAGAGCCCCGGCCGCGCCTGTGCCTCGAAGTCTGCGCTCCCGACGGCACGGTGCGCGAGTACGTCATCGGTCCCCACACCCCGCGCCTGCGTCCCCAGGACGTCGAGCTCATGCACAAGCTCTGGCTCAACATCACCACCGATCCCAGGTTCGCCGGCGCGCACCACTACCACATCGTCGCCCTGGCGTTGGAAGAATTGCAGCGCGAGTTGAGTACCGAACAGCGCACCCAGCTCCTGCAAAAGCTGCTGGAAGAAATGAACCGCTCGGGCGACCAGCCGAAAAACTAACTCGCAGAACCCAGTACCTAGTACCTAGAAACGGAATCGCTACTGGCCACTGGGTACTAGGTACTGGCTTCCCTACCGCCTCAGCAGCCCCTCCAGCGATGCCCTTAACTCCCAATACCGAAACCGATACCCGCTCGCGATCAGCTTGCCAGGTTCCACCTTCTGGCTGCCCAGCAGCAGTTCTTCGCCCATCTCCCCAAACGCTAATTTCGCCGCAAACGCAGGCATGGGAACAATCGCCGGCCGCCCCAGCACGATGGCCAGCGTCCCGGCAAACTCCGCGTTCCTCACCGGTTTCGGCGCGACCATATTCACCGCGCCCTGCAGCAGATCGCTCTTCAAAATGTGGAGGATCCCGCCCACCATGTCCTGTACATCAATCCAGCTCATCCACTGCCGCCCGTCTCCGGTTCGGCCGCCCAAGCCCACCTTGAAGGGCAGTAGCATGGCCCCCAGCGCGCCACCCTTGGGACTGAGCACAATCCCTGTCCGCAGGTGCGCGGTGCGAATGCCCGCTTCCACCGCCGGCGTGGCCGCCTCCTCCCACTCCCGGCAAACCTGCGCCAAAAATCCCGTCCCCGCCGCGCTTTGCTCCGACAAAGCTTCATCGCCCCGGTTGCCGTAGTAGCCGATCGCCGACCCGCAGACAAAAACCTTCGGTCTCTGTTCCGCCCGCGCCAAAGCCCCCGCCAGATTCAATGTCCCCATCACGCGGCTGTCTCGAATCTTCCGCTTCTTGGCCGCGGTCCAGCGTCCAAAAATACTTTCTCCTGCCAGGTGAATCACGGCGTCAAATCCGGAGACCGCCTCCGGCGCAATCGGCGCTCCCGGATGCCACGCGACCTGCCCGTCGCCCGTGGCCGGCCCCCTCACCAGCCGTACCACGGACCATCCACTCGTCTTGAGCGAAGGAAGAAGAGCAGCTCCAATCGGCCCCGAGGCCCCGCTAACCAGGATTCTGGAATTCATGATTTACGGAATGCAACTTTACCAACTGGCGGAGCGTCCAACAAACTGCCGACGGATTTGAAACCTTAGTAACCGGCGAAAAGCGAGAAGGCCCGATAAGCTATCTTCAAAGGGCTCGCCCCTGACAATCCTTTGGAATGGTTAGTGTAATCTTTGTGCAGGGATTCTCCCACCGCAGGACGATTACCACGCATCCGACACAGGACGGACCGGTTTTGATGTGAGCGGGAAGAGAAAATACTTTGTTCATGGCCTTCCAATTCAAGTCTGCACTCATACTTCTCGCCTTTGTAACTCTGGGTTGGACGTCCCTGTGCTTAGGGCAGACCCCTACCCCGCCCGATCCGGCGCCGGGAAGCATTAGCGGAACCATCGTTGATCAAAGTGGAGCCGTAGTTGCCGGAGCCCAGGTCGCGCTTTCCAGGGAAGCTCAATCCCCAAACCAGCAGGTACTATCGGGCGACAACGGGCAATTCTCCTTTGCCAACGTCGCTCCCGGCGCTTTCCAGCTCACCATTACATCGCCGGGCTTCGCCACCCAGACATCCTCTGGAATCCTGGCTCCCGGAGAGGTTCACCTCGTCCCGCAAATAGCCTTGGCGGTTGCCGCCAATGTCACCGATGTGCAGGTCGCGCTCTCCCGCGTCCAGGTGGCCGAAGCGCAGGTCAAGGATGAAGAGAAGCAGCGTGTGCTCGGCGTCATTCCCAATTTCTACGTCACCTACGACCCCCATCCCCTTGCGCTCACTTCCAGGCAAAAGTTCGAGCTGGCCTGGAAGACGACCATCGATCCCGTCACCTTCGCCATCGTTGGAGGCATTGCCGGAGTTCAGCAGGCGGAAAATACTTTCAGCGGATACGGGCAAGGCGCACAGGGCTATGCCAAGCGCTACGGTGCCTCCTATGCCGACGTGGCCGTAGGCACCTTCATCGGGAGCGCCATCCTGCCCTCGCTCCTGAAACAAGACCCCCGCTACTTCTATAAGGGAACGGGCAGCAAGCGATCGCGGATTCTCTATGCCATAGCCAATTCCGTCATCTGCAAAGGCGACAACGGACGCTGGCAGCCCAACTACTCGAACGTCCTCGGAAACCTGGCCGCCGGCGGCATCTCAAATCTCTATTACCCAGCCCAGAATCGCAACGGAGCAGGACTAACCTTCGAAAACGCCGCCATCGGAATCGGCGCCACCGCCGCCGCCAATCTAGTTGAAGAATTCCTCATGCGGAAGCTGACCACGAACACCAACCACGACTCAGCCAAGCCCTAAACAGCCGGTGTGAAGCGGGCACTCCTGCCCCGGTTCTTTCCATGTCAACCGCCGCCCAATGCTGTCGGACTGCGGAAGTTTTGTGTATCATTACCCGGCATTCCAAAGCCATCGGCAGTCAATCAGTCGAGTCCACTCCAATTCCAGGGAGTTCGTTCATTTATGCCAACACTCATGCCAAAGAACCACTTTACTTTCGCTGTTTGTCTTCAACGATCGACCGTCCGCTCTGGATCGAAAGCCTCGCGAGCGCCGGCCCTGATACTGCTGGCCGTTTTCCTAGCGGCACCCACTGTGCCGGCTCAGCAACATCGCATCCAACTCGAGGATTTGACGAAGATCGTGACCGTTTCCGATCCTCAGATCTCGCCGGATGGCAAGTCCATCGTCTGCGTGGTGGCGCGGCAGAATTTCGACGAGGATCGTTCCGACCGCGAACTGGTGCTCGTCGACGTGGCCACAGGCGCACAGCGAGTGCTGACCTTCGATCGCAAGGGGGTAGGTTCTCCGCGCTGGTCTCCAAGCGGCCGCGCTCTGGCCTTCGTTGCCGTCGTGCCCTACACCAGGGACAAAGATAGCAAGGACGATAAGGCGAAAAGAGAAGATAGCCCGCAGATCTTCGTCATGTCGATGAACGGGGGCGACGCGAAGAGAGTCACCAATGCGCCCAACGGGGTGGAACAGCTTGCCTGGCGTCCGGGTGGAAAGGATATCGCTTACGTCGCCAGCGACGACCCACCCAACCAGAAAGAGATTGAGAAGCACAATGACTCGTTCGAGGTCGGGGACAACGACTACCTGGCCACGGCCGCGCCGACTCCGTCTCATGTTTGGCTCGTGAGCGCCGAGGGCGGAGTCGCCAGGCGACTCACCTCAGGCCCGTGGAGCCTTCCCAAGAGTGCGCCGCCCAGTTCTCCGGCATCTCCTCTTTCCTGGACGCCAGACGGCAAGTCGCTAACCTTTACCAGACAAGAGCACCCGCCACTCGGCGACGGCGACCTGACCACGCTGCAGATCCTGAACGTAGAGACCGGCGAAATCCGCAAGCTCACGAACCATGATAAGTTCGAAAGTTTCGGCCTGTTCTCCCCAGATGGCTCACAGCTTGCCTACTGGTACCCGCGCGATGGCGATCCCAACAACGTCAACGAAATCTTTGTCACACCCGCCGCCGGCGGCGACGGCGCCGACCTCACCCGCGACATCGACCGCAACCTGCAGCGCGTTATCTGGATGCCCGACGGCCAGTCCCTGCTGGTCGGCGGTCACGACGGCACCGAGATTGCCATGTGGTTGCAGCCGCTCAAAGGCAAGGCCCGCAAATTATCCCTGGGCGACGTAAATCCCGCCTGGTCGTTCTGGATCGATGCCGCTGTTGGTCCAAAAGGTGAGATAGCATTCGCCGGCAGCACCGCGTCGCATCCTTCCGAGCTTTACTACATGCCATCTCCTTCCGACACGCCCAAGCGCCTCACCAATTTCAATCAGCAAATCGCCGAGCTGCAACTCGGGAAAGTGGACCGCTTCACTTGGCATGGTCCAGACGGCTTCCAAGAGGACGGCATCCTCGTCTACCCGCCTGATTTCAACAAAGACAAGAAGTACCCGCTGGTGCTCTACGTTCACGGCGGGCCCACCTCCGCTTCGACTACCGCTTTCAGTTCGCTACCCCATCTGATCGCAGCCCGGGGCTATGTAGTTTTCGAGCCCAACTACCGCGGCAGCGACAACCTCGGCAACACCTATCAGCGCGCCATCTACAACGACGCCGGCGATGGTCCGGGGCGCGACGTGATGGCCGGCATCGAAGCCGTCAAGAAGCTGGGCTTTGTCGACGAATCGAAGATTGCGGTCACAGGATGGTCCTACGGCGGCTACATGACCAGCTGGCTCATCGGCCACTACCACATCTGGAAGACGGCGGTAACCGGAGCCTCGGTCACCGACCTGAACGAGGAATACAACCTCTCGGACGGCAATGTCGCCGGACGCTACAACTTCAAAGGCTCTCCGTGGACCGGCAACATGAAAGATTACATTGCCCAGTCGCCCATCGCTTCCGCGGCCCAGATCAAAACGCCGACGCTGATCCTAAGCGATACGGGAGACGTCCGCGTCCCCATCACTCAGTCCTACCAGCTCTACCACGCCATGAAAGACAACGGAGTAACCGTGAAGTTCGTAGCCTACCCGGTCCCCGGCCACTTCCCCGGCGACCCGGTCCGCTCAAGAGATGTATTCAGCCGCTGGCTGTCCTGGCTGGACCAATACCTGAAGTAACTAAGTCGTAAGTCGAATGTGGAATGTGGAATGTGAGCGGGCGCCCCCGCCTGCTTCTACCCACACCTTCGTTTTGACGCTGTCTTCGCCTCAAGACCTTGTCATTCCGAAGCGCGCCGCAGGCGGGCGAGGAACCTGCTGTTCGCCGCCAGCGCCACAACCCATGTAGAGACAGCCGCCTTCGGCTGTCCAAGGAGCGAAGCGACGCCCCAGCGTTCCATTCGCGCGCAGAAATGTCCGTCCAGCCCCACAAGTCCCGTGTAACTCCACACTTCGAAAAGTACGCGAAGCATGGGGCAGCCGGTGTAGCCATCGAACTCGAAACTCTGTCATCCCGACCGAAGCGGAGCGAAAGCGAGCGAAGTGGAGGGACCTGCTGTCTGCCCGTACCACTACCGACGCCGCCCATCAAACCTCAGCCCCAAAGGGGCGGCAGATGATAGCCCCGGACGTAAGTCCGGGGTAAGCGCCGTGGGGATGGAACCGAGTCCCGAAGGGACGGCAGACCATAGCCTGAGCTTGCCGAAAAACCGTAAGCCCCGGTTCGACGGTGACCAAACATGTTCGATCCCGACAATACCATTGTTTGTGCCTCTTGATCCCCGGTGTAACATCTAGGGTGAATCGACAACCCTTAGCCATGCGCGACATCGATATTCGCCGGAAGCTGCGAGAGGATGTACGTCTTCATTTTGGCGAACCGAACACCCGCATAGTTGAGGAGCTCGGCCTCTGCCAGGGCATCGCGAGAGTGGATATTGCCGTCGTGAATGGAAGCATCCACGGCTATGAGATAAAGAGTGAGCGCGACACCCTCGCAAGACTCCCCGGTCAAATAGACGTCTACAACCGCGCCTTGGATTTCGTGACCGTCGTCACCGCGCCGTCCCACGTCGATAAAATCAGGGAAATCGTCCCGCCGTGGTGGGGAATTTGGACCGCGGCCCAGGATGGAAATGACGGTCCTCGACTGAAGAGCTCGCGAAAGCCCCGTCAAAATCCAGCGGTTGTACCGTTCGCGCTCGCTCAGTTGCTTTGGCGAGAAGAGGCCCTTCAAGTCCTGGAAGACTGCGGCCTCGCAACCGGCATGCGAAGCAAGCCCCGCGAGCAGCTGTGGCACCGTCTAGCGTCGGACCTGCCGCTCAAAGATCTCGGAAATATCGTGCGTGACCGCCTTAGGCAGCGTGGCGCAAACTGGCGATCTCCCGCGCCACCAGCGTGAGGTGGTGGTTGGTTCCGACCTTCCGCCATGTGGTCGCATTTCCGGGTCCGGTCTTGCGCGGGTTAGTGCCGCGCCGCCCACGAGCCGCGTAAGCAAAGGATTTCAAATGCTCTGCTGACAGATGTTCAAGCACTTTGGGGCCAGCGGAGAGGAAATTGAGCTTCTGGAGCAGCCGATCGAGCGACGAACTGATACTCCAGTCCGATCTGCGTTGCCCACGCCAGATATACGCGTGCCTCGACTTGATCGAGGCGTGAAAGACTTCAGTCTCCAAGAACGGAAAAAAACTCGACCAAGAGGACAGGCCGTATGTCATCACGCCGTCCGATGACTCTTTCTGTATGAGCTTCCATCCGGACACGCTCGCCGACTGGTTCTTACGACCACCACTGTTCCTTCCGAGAGCCTCACCCCTACATCACGGATAGGACTATACCCGAATCCTCCGGCATCCAAGAACCGAGCTGCGGGCCACCCAAGTTTTTGTAGTGCGATTCGTCCCAAATTAGCACTCACCACCCCCGACTGCCAGCCTCGAGCGCCACTTCCGTCGCCTTCCCTTCGCCCCGCGATTTCCCTGCCGATATATCGGCACTCGCCTAAACTCAACCGCCCCAATCACCTGCAGCCAACCAACTATAGCTTTAAGGTGGTTTTCCGAGATTTCCGAATTTTCCACAGTGTTCCGGCAAAACTGCACTTATGTTCCGACTGGAACATTCGAGCGAATGTTCCAGTAGGAACACAGCGGGCTATAATCCTGCATGGCGAGCTTGCGCCAACAGATCGCGACCACCGCTCTCACCCTCACCAAGTTCCGCGAGCTGATGAAGCGGATCGAGGAAAACCGTCCCCAGGACGACCTCTCGATCGTCAAGAAAGCCTACGACTACTCCCTGAAGTATCACGAAGGCCAGATGCGCGCCTCGGGCGAGCCTTACCTGGTGCATCCTCTCGAAGTGGCGTTAGTGCTTGCTGAAATGAAGATGGACCCGGTCGCCATCGCCGCCGGCCTGCTCCACGACTCGGTCGAAGACACCTCGGTCACCATCGTCGACATCCGCAAAGAATTCGGCGAGCAGGTCGCGCACATCGTCGAAGGCGTCACCAAGATCAGCAAGATCGATTTCGCCACGCGCGAGGAAGCGCAGGCCGAGAACCTGCGCAAGATGATGCTCGCCATGGTCGATGACATCCGCGTGGTGCTCATCAAGCTGGCCGACCGCCTGCACAACATGCGCACGCTCGAGCACCTCGCAGCCCGAGCGCCAGCACAAGATCGCCGAGGAGACGCTTGAGATCTATGCTCCCATCGCCCACCGCCTGGGCATGGGAAAGATTCGCGGCGAGCTCGAAGACCTGGGCTTCCGCTTCCTCGATCCGGCCGGCTACGAGCAGGTGGAAAAAGCTGTCAACGCGCGCCGCAAGCAGGGCGAAGCATTCCTCGCCAAGATGCAGGGGATCATCAGCGACAAGCTGAAAGAGGCCGGCATCCAGGCGAGCGTCGACAGCCGCATCAAGCGCCTGTTCAGCATCCACAAGAAGCTGCAGCGCCAGCGCATTTCCGTCGACCAGGTCTACGACCTGTTTGCCATGCGCATCATCACGCGCTCGTTGCAGGATTGCTACGCAGTGCTCGGCATCATTCACAACATCTGGCGTCCGGTGCCGGGGCGCATCAAGGATTTCATCGCCATGCCCCGGCCCAACTTCTACCAGTCGCTGCACACCTCAGTGATCACAGAAGACGGAACGCCCTTCGAGATCCAGATTCGCACTGAAGAGATGCACAAGATGGCAGAGGAAGGCATCGCCGCGCACTGGAAATACAAAGACGGACCGGTCTCGGCGCAGGACGAGCAGCGGCTGGCGTGGCTGCGGCAGGTGGTCGAGTGGCAGCGCGACGTCAGCGATCCTAATGAATTTCTTACCGCGCTGAAAGTCGATCTTTATCCCGAAGAGGTTTACACCTTCACGCCTAAGGGCAAGGTAGTCGTGCTGCCGCGCGACGCTACGCCGATCGACTTTGCTTACACGATTCACACTGAAGTCGGCCACACCTGCGTTGGGGCCAAGGTGAACGGGCGCATGGTGCCGCTGCGTCACAAGCTGCATTCGGGAGACATCGTCGAGATCCTTACGCAGGCTGGACACAAGCCCAGCCGTGACTGGCTGGGCCTGGTCAAGTCCTCGCGCTCGCGCAACAAGATCAAGCACTGGCTCAACGTGCACCAGCGGGAACGCTCCATTGAAATTGGGCGCAAGCTGATTGAGAAAGAGGCGCGCAAGTACCGCATCGCTTTCAAAGAAATCAAAGATGAAGAGCTGCTGAAAGTTGCGGGCGGGTATGGGCTGGGCAAGGTCGACGACCTCATGTCGGGCATTGGGTACGGAAAATATTCGGCGCGGCAGGTGCTGGCGCGGCTGTTGCCGGCGGGGGCGACGCCTTCGATGGCGGGCGACATTGAGGCTGAGGGATTGTCGAACCAGCCTGGGGCGATCGCGAGCGTGGTGCGGCGGGTGTTTGGCGACCACAACGCCATCATGGTCAAGGGCCAGGGCGACATGCTGGTCTATCGGGCGCGCTGCTGCAATCCCATTCGCGGAGAGAGCATTGTGGGCTACATCACGCGGGGCAAGGGAGTGGCGGTGCACGCGGCGAACTGCCCGAATGTGACCAACCTGATGTACGAGCCGGAACGGCGCATCGATGTGGAGTGGGCGCGGGACGAGACGACGCCTACGGCTTATCCGGTGAAGCTTACGGTTTATTGTGATGACCGCTTTGGTATGCTTAAAAGCATTACCAGCGTGATTGGTGATGCTCAGAGTAATATACGAAACATTGGGGCGCGCACCGAGAACAGCCAGGCCAGCGTGGAGATCGTGCTTGATATCTCTGACCTTAAACACCTGGAGCAGATCATGGCTGGGCTGCGGAAGATTCCCGGCGTGCATGAGGTGCAGAGGCTGCAGAAGATTTAGGGGCAGTGGCCAGTGGTCAGTGGCCAGTCGAGCCCCATCCTCGGTTGAGTTCCTGCACCCAAGTCTTTTCATTTGAACACGTTCATTTTCCCCTTGACAGAGCCCTCGGGATTGGCGCATCCTGTATTTGAACATGTTCAATTACGACTTATAGGAGGGGTGCCATGTATATCGTCGGATGCTATGTGAGTTATCTGCTGATCAGTCTGGCGGTTACCATCTGGGTGGCGCGGACGCTGCATAAGAACGGGCGGGTGTTTCTGGTGGATGCCTTTCACGGGAACGCTGAGCTGGCTGACTCGGTGAACCATTTGCTGGTGGTAGGGTTCTATTTGATTAACATCGGGTATGTGACGCTGGCTCTCAGGACGTATGGGAATCTGGACACGCTGCGGGCGTCGATCGAGCTGGTGAGTGACAAGATCGGCGTGGTTCTGCTGGTGCTTGGGGGGATGCACTTCTTTAACCTGTTCGTCTTTTCCCGGATGCGTAAACGCTCGACCAGCAGCTCCAGGCCGGATGTTTCCTTTGCTCGTCCGGCAAGCGCGAATCCGGTTGCTATGAATCCGGCAGCTGTCAGTCCGGCACCCAGGGCATAACCATGACGCGAATCACCACAACGACGACCAAGAAGTCCGAAGAGACTCGGACGCGCATTCTCGAAGCCGCGCTGGGATTGTTCCGGAAGCGCGGCTTTGAGAAGGCGACCATGCGGGATATCGCCCAGGAGTCGGGAGTAGCGTTAGGCGCGGCCTACTACTATTTTGATTCGAAGGATGCGCTGGTGATGGGATTCTATGAGCGGGCGCAGCGTGACCTCGATTCTTTGCTGGAGGAGGCACTTTCAAAAACGCAGGGGCTGGAAGAACGGTTGCGGGCGGTGATTGAGGTGAAGTTCAAGTACTTTGCTCCGAACCGGAAGCTGATGGGAGCTTTGTCGGCGCATATCGATCCGCAGCATCCCGCTGTCCCCGTTCAGCGAGGAGACGCGTGTCATCCGGGAGCACGATATTGAATTTCTGGCGGCGGCGGTCGACGGGGCGAAGGTGCGGATTCCTGACGACCTGAAAACGCATTTGCCGCGCGTGTTGTGGCTCTATCAGATGGGGCTGCTCTTGTTCTGGGTGTATGACTCTTCGCCGGGGCAGACACGAACCAAGCAGTTGTTTCAGAAGAGCCTGTCGATTGTTGTGAACCTGATCAAGTTTTCGAGCCTGCCACTGATGCGTCCGGTGCGGAAGCTGGCCACGGACCTGTTTGAAATTGTTTATGGTGAAGAACCGGCGCTTCCAGGGGTCGCACTGTGACCGAAGCGCTGCGCATCGTGCTGGCTGGCGGTAGTGGACAGATGGGGACCCTGCTCGCCCGTCATTTCCACGGGCGCGGTCATCAAGTGGTTGTGATCGCCCGCTCGGTGCAGCCTGCTCCCTGGCGGGTGATGCGGTGGGACAGCTCCACATTGGGTGATTGGACGGGCGAACTTGAGCGAGCTGATGTGCTCATCAACCTCGCGGGGCGCAGCGTCAATTGCCGGTATACGCCGGAGAATCGAAGGGCAATCAAGCAGTCGCGGGTGCAGAGCACGCTGGCACTGGGCCGGGCTGTTGCGCGGCTGACTCATCCACCTCGGCTGTGGATGAATGCCAGCACCGCAACCATCTATCGGCATGCTCTCGACCGCGCGATGGACGAAGAAACGGGCGAGATTGGCGGGAACGAGCGGGATTGTCCGTCCAGCTGGCGCTTCAGCATTGACGTTGCCACCAGCTGGGAAGAAGCATTTTTCTCCTCGGCCACCCCCGGCACGAGGAAGATCGCGCTGCGCAGTGCCATGACCATGAGCCCTGACCCGGGCGGCATTTTCGCGGAGTTGCTACGGCTGGTGCGCTTCGGGCTGGGAGGAACTGCGGGTTCGGGAAAGCAATTCGTTTCGTGGATCCACGGCGCGGACTTCATTCGCGGCATCGAGTTCCTGATGTCTCATGAGGAGTTTGACGGTCCGGTTAACCTGGCCGCGCCCAACCCACTGCCGAATCGCGACTTCATGCGGGAGTTACGGCGAGCGTGGGGAATGCCGTTGGGCCTGCCGGCGCCCCGGCCTATGCTCGAACTCGGTGCTGTGTTTATGGGCACGGAGACTGAGCTTATTCTGAAGAGCCGTCGGGTAGTTCCGGGACGCCTGCTGCGGGCTGGATTTGAGTTTCAGTTTCCCGAATGGCCCGGAGCGGCCGGGGATTTGGTCGGCCGATGGAGGAGGTCCCTGACTGTTTGACTACTAGCCCTTGCGGCGACCTCGGCCTTTCTATCGTCCGATGTGCAAAAGCACAACCGTTGTCGTCGCAATCGTGACATTCTGACGACGCTTATGGATTTGACTTTGCCGCTTGCATCGGCGTTTGTGCGCTTTCCCCCAGGAATATAATGGCTCGCACTAATGGCTTTAAGCTCGGGTACGAGACTTGGACCTTACGAAATCGTCTCGCCGGTGGGTGCGGGCGGGATGGGCGAGGTGTATCGCGCGCGCGATACGCGGCTCGACCGTACGGTGGCGATCAAGATTCTTCCGGCACATCTGTCTTCCAATCCTGAAGCGAAACAGCGCTTTGATCGCGAGGCT
>CAVYOW010000003.1:0-2500 GCA_963770235.1 uncultured Acidobacteriaceae bacterium
GGCTTCAGTTCGAAGCTTCATCTTGCGATTGACCTCTCCCTTTAACCTTCCGGCACCGGGCAGGCGTCAGCCCCTATACGTCGTTTTCGACTTTGCAGAGACCTGTGTTTTTGTTAAACAGTCGCAGTGCGCATTTCGCTGCGGCCCCCTCGAGCTATGAACTCTACCGGGGCACCCCTTCTCCCGAAGTTACGGGGTTATATTGCCGAGTTCCTTACCAACTGTTCTCACGAGCGCCTTTGGATATTCTCCTCGTCTACCTGTGTCGGTTTGAGGTACGGTTCCCTTACTTTCTCCTTAGAGGTTTTTCTTGGCAGCGTGGAATCGGCAGCTTTCCTCCATACGGAGTACTGCTTTGCGCCTCAGTGATAACTCTCCAACGGATTTTCCTATCGGAGACACCTTACGCGCATCGACCGTTATAGCCATAGAACGGCCTGCTTATCCTCCTGCGTCACCCCATCGTATAACGAAAACAAGGGAGGTCCGGAATATTAACCGGATGTCCATCGGCTACGCCTTTCGGCCTCGCCTTAGGGACCGCCTGACCCTGAGCGGATTAACCTTTCTCAGGAAACCTTAGACTTTCGGCGCGGAGGGTTCCCACCTCCGTTATCGCTACTTATGCCGGCAGGGTCTCTTCTCAACCGTCCACCAGTGCTTTCGCTCTAGCTTCAAACTGTTGAGAATGCTCTCCTACCACGCACCACAGTTAAGTGATGCATTCGCTGCTTCGGTAACAAGCTTAAGCCCCGTTAAATTGTCGGCACCGGACCGCTTGACCAGTGAGCTATTACGCTTTCTTTAAAGGATGGCTGCTTCTAAGCCAACCTCCTGGCTGTCTGGGCGTTCCGACTTCCTTTCCCACTTAGCTTGTATTTTGGGACCTTAGCAGGCGATCTGGACTGTTTTCCTCTCGACTACGAAGCTTAGCCCCCGCAGTCTGACTCCCGTATTGGTTGTTCTATGGCATTCGAAGTTTGATTGGATTCAGTAAGCTGGAAAGCCCCCTAGTCCATTCAGTTCTCTACCACCACGACAAATCATACGAGGCTAGCCCTAAAGCTATTTCGGAGAGAACGAGCAATCACGGAATTTGATTAGCCTTTCACCCCTACCCTCAGCTCATCGGAGCTTTTTTCAACAAACACCCGTTCGGCCCTCCAGTGGGTGTTACCCCACTTTCAGCCTGGCCAAGGGTAGATCATCCCGCTTCGCGTCTATTCCTGCCAACTGATTCGCCCTATTAGGACTCGCTTTCGCTACGGCTCGCTTTCGCTTAACCTTGCTGACAAGAATAACTAGCCGGCTCATTATGCAATAGGCACGCGGTCAGACTTTCGGCTTGCGCCGCATAGTCCTCCCACCGTTTGTAGGCACACGGTTTCAGGTACTATTTCACTCCCCTCGCAGGGGTTCTTTTCGCCTTTCCCTCACGGTACTGGTTCACTATCGGTCAGAAGCTAGTATTTAGCCTTACGGGATGGTCCCCGTAGCTTCCCGCAAAGTTTCTCGTGCTCCGCGGTACTCAGGTATCGACTTCGAGTTTGGTCCGTTTTCACTTACGTGGCTATCACACTCTATGGCCCCTCTTTCCAGAGGGCTTCAGTTAACGGCCAAATTGGTAACTCTACTATTGTCGACCCTACAACCCCTGCTGAACCCGAAGGTCTAACAGGTTTAGGCTGTTGCGATTTCGCTCGCCACTACTATCGCAATCGAGGTTTCTTTCTTTTCCTCCTGGTACTGAGATGGTTCACTTCCCAGGGTTCGCTCGAGCGTGACTATGGATTCATCACGCCGTACGGAGGGTTCACCTCCGTGGGTTTCCCCATTCGGAAATCTCCGGATCAATGCCTGCTTGCGGCTCCCCGAAGCTTATCGCAGCTTGCCACGTCCTTCATCGCCTGCTTCTGCCAAGGCATCCACCATGCGCCCTTAGTAGCTTGACCACAAAATTTACTCGACACACTGGAGCTGCTAGTCCCTAGACGTGAGTCTCCGAGCTTTCGCAAATCCAACACGCCGCTTAAACTCTATGGGCCTTTATTGCTGCTCATCGCGCGCTTAACGCCTATCAACGTTTACGCGCACCAGCAGCTTCTCTCAGGCACTCATAAAAATTTACGTCGCCTTGTATTTGCCCAATCTATTCAGTTGTCAAATATCGTCCTCGTGAGAAGCTGCTAGCTCCTAGCTTTTAGCTACTAGCTAAAAACCAAAAGCAACCGCTTCTCAGTCACCCCGCGTGTGCGGGTATGGGTCTTGCTTATTCCAGAGTGTGCAAACTCCAGAATTCCTCCAACCCAATGTTCGGCGTCAAAACGACTTTCATTGGACCGTGAACTGAATCACGGTTGTCGCGTTTGACGCCCAACATTACGCTGGAACATTCGATCTAGCCTCGGCGCCACCATTGGTCCTTGTCAAACAGGGACTGGACCGCAGGACCCCGTCGTTCCTTAGCACGCCATAACCCCACCATGTGCGCAGGATGATC
>CAVYOW010000003.1:5000-110836 GCA_963770235.1 uncultured Acidobacteriaceae bacterium
CATCGCCGCATATCCAAAGCCGCTTGCAAAAGCCGCTCTGGTTTCAACAATGCGAGATGGCGCCACCATTCAGCTTTTCTTTTCCCGCGAGGGATTGAAAAGACCATGGTGGTCTATCTTGTGAGATCGCTCGGACTAATGCCCGAATCCGTTTCTCACGACTGGCACGTTCAACCTAGTTGTCAAAGACCGAATCGCGGTCCGCCTAAGCGGCGCGAATTCAGTCCAGGCGAATTTGCTTGCGGGCTAACCGCGCTAGCGAATCCGACTGTCCTCGAAACCCTACAAGCATACGGTGCGGCGTAAAATCCTGTCAATCGACACATCCCACAGGATTTCCAGATGTTTTCCACAAATGGACCG
Source organism: uncultured Acidobacteriaceae bacterium (assembly GCA_963770235.1). Taxonomy (GTDB): domain Bacteria; phylum Acidobacteriota; class Terriglobia; order Terriglobales; family Acidobacteriaceae; genus Sulfotelmatobacter. Next base: position 5,364 of record CAVYOW010000003.1, read on the forward strand.
TTTTGGGATGCGGCGCGGAGGCAGCCCCGATCGCGAGCGTGAGGATGCTGCTCTGAATACGCGCAACAGTATGGCCTTCCGGTCGGGTAGACGCCACTTTCGGCGCATGCCGATCGGAAGACAGAAAATTGAGAAAAGATCCTTTTTGGAGGTCCTTGCTTTGAAGGTACCCTTCGGAAACTGTGTTGCTTTTCCGAATGAAGTCCCGTGGCCGGGACAATTGGAGGCTCTTACGCCCTCTCAAACATTAGATGCCGGACGAGCGACGAGAGTTGCAGACAATTATGCCCGGCTAGCCACACTACTGCTCTCGGTGAATTGTTTATAGCAGATGAGCGGGGAAGAGTGCAAGCGGAAGTTTACGAACTTGGTTCGCGAAAGGAGTTTTGCGCAATGGCGTGACATTGGGGCCGTTGCGTCGGGGCTGGTTTTGTGCCGTTTGCTGTAACCCACAGCTTGCGCCGTGGGCTTTGTTCTTGCGCTCCTTCGGAGCTGGGGCTTGCCGCCCGGTTCGGGACTCTCGGCTTGATTTCAAGCTGACCTTGTGACGGTTGTCACAGACCTTCAAGGTTTGTCACCGAAACAATGGGCACGCCACCTACGGTTGGAGAGAACGGCGGGGAGTGCGGTGGGGAAGCCGCGACGCGGCGGGAGAGTACAGCCCACGGCGCAAGCCGTGAGTGGGCATGCGAGGAGGGCAGAAGCCCAGAAGGGCGGAAGAAGTTTGTCTCACATCGGGAAACATCTTGCTTCACTTTATTTTCTCCATTTTGGGGCGACGGCCCCTGATCAAACCGGCATTCCGGGGTGATCTGTTTGCTTATCTCGGGGGGATCGTCCGCGAAATGAATGGGGTGGTTCTGATCATCAATGGGACCGCCGATCATGTTCATTTGTTGTTGCGCATTCGGCCGGTCCATTCGTCGGCGGAAATCGCGCGCGTGGTTAAAGCAAATTCGTCGAAATGGACGCGCGAGAAGTGGTCGCGGGAATTTGCCTGGCAAACCGGATATGGGGTGTTCAGCGTTAGCGAATCGAATGTTGCCGTGGTCACCAAATATATCGCCGGGCAGGAGGAACATCATAAGAAGCATTCGTTTCAGGAGGAGTATGTGGCGTTGCTGAAGAAGAATCACGTGGAGTATGACGAGAAGTACATCTGGAATTAGGTTCGTTTCTTTCGCCCCTTCGGGGCTTGTTGGGCCTCGGGTGCATCCTACCCACGGCTTGCGCCGTGGGCTGCATTCTATCGCCGCTCTGCGGCTGGGGTCATCCTGGCGCCGCCGGGTTCAGACTTTTGGCATTAGCAAGTGCCAGGCTTCTTTGTATTGGGCGTATTTGGAATTTTGGCGGTGGGGGGTGAGGAGGATGTCGGGTTGGTTGTTTGTGGCGGCTAGGGGGAGGATGTAGAAGACGTCTGGGGGGATTACGTAGGCGGCGAAGAAGTCTATTTCGTCTGGGGTGTAGGGGGTGCCGTTGTGGTCGAGGTGGCATTTGTAGGAATTTCCGCGATGGAAGACGGTGCATTTTACCTGGACGCGGAGGAAGTGGCCCCTTCGGTCGCTGTTCGCTCTCTCAGGGCAGGCTCTTTGGTCGGTAATGGCTCTCTCAGGGCAGGCTACGAGGAAGTCGTAGGGGGCGTTGTCTCCGCACGGCTTGGCCAGGATCAGGCCGTGCTCGGCGGCGCGGAGCTGGAAACGGAGTTCGGCCCACTCTCCGCGGAGTTTGGGGTGCTGGATGTGTTGGCCGCTGGCGCGATTGGGCATGGTGGTCCCTTGGGTGAAACGGTTCGTTGTGCAAGTTTCTGAGTGATGGTTGGTGGCCGGCGGGCTGTGCGCTGCCGGCTGAAAAGCAGGTTCCTCGCGATGAGGCCGCTCGGAATGACAAGATCGGTTTTGGGTATATCGTTTCTGGGTATAAAGAGCGCGTTTGGGCAATAAAAAACGCGGCCTTGGGAGGCCGCGTTTGTTTTTACTACTCTAAGCTCAGTATATCACTTAGCTATGGGGTAACCCGCCATTTTTGCAGATATATATTTGCCGTGGAATCAGAGAGATAGTTCAGATCGAGGGTGGTTTGCCTCTTGACAAGAAAATCCCCGGGCTGAGATTTGACGAGCTGCAGGTCTCGCTGCGTTTGACCGGACGGCCGAGGCGGCTGTCCCCACATGGACCTTTTACTCCCACTCAGTTGTTAGGGGAATTCGAGGGTTACGAACTTGGCTGGCTTGGTGCTGGTGTTGGTTATGGTGTGGGAATAGTTGCCCGGGAGCCATTTGCTGTCGCCGGATTTGAAGTGGCCGGGCATGGGGCCCATGCCTTCTACGTCGCTGCGGATTTCGAGATCTGAGACGGCTACGAGCAAGTGCGGGCCTTTGTGGTGATACATGGGGACTACGGCGCCGGGTTGGAGTTCGAATTCGGAGGCGCGGATTCCGTCTTTCACGAAGAGGATTTGCTGGGTGCCTCCGGGGAAAGTTTCCAGGGCTCGGTCTTCATTCTTGTTGGGGTCCCATTTCGTGGTGGAGTGGCGAAGGGTCTCGTCGTCTACGATTTCGATGGTTACGTTGCGGAAAGGCTGATCGGTTTGGTTGCGGGCTATGTGGGCGAAGGGGGCTGGGGAGAAACGCGTTTCGCCGTCCTGGAGTTTGATGGTGGCGGGGGGCTTGTCTTTGACGGCGTTTACCACCTCGGTTGCGCCAAGGGTTACGTAGATGTAGTCGTGGCGGTGCCAGTGCATGAGAGTGTCGGCGTGGGGAGGGACTTCGACGTTGTAGACGCGGACGTATTTGTTTTCGAGAGTCAGGTGATGGTGGGGCTCGGCGTTTAGTTCGACCTCAGGGGCGAGGGCTTGGGCGGCCAGGAGGGTGGTGATTAGACAGAAGAGAATTTGGCGCTTCATGCGGCGAATTGTAGCAGTACCTCGGGGGCTAAAGCCCACATTCACATTCGGGATCTTACGCGGCGCTGAAGCGCCGCTCTTCCACGGTATTCCAGGCATTCGTGATGTTCGGAGCGTTCGTGATGTTCGCGTGCGTATTCGCGATGTTCGTCGCATTCGTGACGTTCGGGGGATTCGTTTGGCGAACTGGTCAAGGTCTTTCCGTGCAAGCCTGCTTCTTCGCTGGGTTATAATCGGGCGCATTCATGAACCTTACTTCTGGCGCGCGACTTGGTCCTTATGAAATTGTTTCGCCTTTGGGTGCGGGCGGGATGGGCGAGGTTTATCGGGCGCGCGATACTCGACTTAAGCGGGAAGTGGCGATCAAAGTTTTGCCGCAGGCATTTTCTCTGGACGCCGACCGGTTGCGCCGGTTTGAGCAAGAGGCGCTGGCTACCGCTGCTCTGAATCATCCCAACATTCTGGCGGTGTTCGATATTGGCACGCATGAAGGCTCGCCTTATGTGGTTTCGGAATTGCTTGAGGGCGAGACGCTGCGGGAGCGGCTGCGGGGCGGGGCGATCGCGGTGCGCAAGACTCTGGACTATGCGTTGCAGATCGCGCATGGGCTGGCGGCGGCGCACGAAAAAGGGATTGTTCATCGCGATCTGAAGCCGGAAAATCTTTTTCTCACGAAAGATGGGCGGGTGAAGATTCTGGACTTCGGGCTGGCGAAGCTGACGCAGCCTGAGTCCGGGTCGCAGACCTCGCTGCCTACGCTGACTCAGGCCACGGAAGCTGGCGTGGTGATGGGAACGGCGGGGTATATGTCGCCGGAGCAGGTGCGGGGAACGGCGGTGGATGCGCGGTCCGACATATTCAGTTTTGGGGCGATTCTGTACGAGATGCTTTCGGGGAAGCGGGCGTTTCATGGGGAGACGGCCGCGGATACGATGAGCGCGATTCTGCGGGAAGAGCCTCCGGAGTTGAACGAGACGAATCGCAATGTTTCTCCGGCGCTGGAGCGGATGGTGCAGCACTGCCTGGAGAAAAATCCGGAGCAGCGTTTCCACTCGGCCAGCGATATTGCGTTCGACCTGGAACATCTGACGGGAGTTTCCGGGACGACGGCGCGAGCGGCGGTCACGGCGGCGGACGGGTGGGCGGCCGCGGGGCAAGTTGCTGGTTGGGATCGCGGGTGGTCTGGGAGTCGCGCTGGTGATGCTTGGTTTGGGATGGTGGCTGGGTAGTCGAGGAAGCGGACCGGCGGCTATGGCCGAATACCAGCAGATCACGTTTCGGACGGGTGCGATCGGGAATGCGCGGTTTACGCCGGATGGCAGCATTGTTTACAGCGCGGCGTGGGATGGCGGGACATTCGAGCTTTATATGTCGCGGACGGATGATCCGGGGTCGCGCGAACTGGGAATCAAGGATGCGGAACTGCTTTCGATTTCGAAGGGCGGAGAACTGGCGATTCGGCTCAACACGGCGTTTCACGGCGGCTACGCGCGAAGCGGGACGCTGGCGCGGGTTCCGCTGAGCGGGGGAACGCCGCACGAAGTGCTGGAGAATGTGGGGGACGCCGACTGGTCGGCGAACGGCGAGAGTCTGGCGATCATCCATTACATTCCGGAAAACAATCACTGGCGGCTGGAATATCCCATCGGCAAGGTTCTGCTTGACACCATCAACTGGATCAGCCATCCGAAGATTTCGCCGGACGGGAAGTGGATCGCGTTTGCCGATCATGAAAACCCAGGCGGCGACGACGAGGGTTCGCTGGCGGTGATCGGCGCGGATGGCAAGGAACAAGAGAGGAAACTTTCTTCCGGCTGGACTTCGTTGCAAGGCATTCTCTGGTCTCCAGCGGGCGATGAGATCTGGTTTACATCCACGAACACGGGCGAGGCTTCGAACCCGCGCGGCGTCACCCTTGCGGGCAAGCTGCGGACGATCACGAACGTGCCGGGAGGCATGTGGCTGGAAGACCTGCGCAATGGAACGGTGCTTGACGGTGGCGAATCACCAGCGGCTCGCGATCCGGGGCATGGCGCCGGGTGGGAAAGAAGAGCATGAACTGGGGTGGTTTGGATGGTCGGAGTTGCGCGACATCAGCCGCGACGGGCGGAAGATCTTATTTGAAGAGGAAGGCGATGGCGGAGGTCCGAATTACACGGTGTATCTGCGCGATACGGATGGGTCGCCTCCGGCACGCATTGGCGAAGGCCTCGCGATGGCCATCTCGCCGGACACAAAATGGGCGATCACAAGACCGGCGCAAGGGCGGACCGCTGAACCTGGTGCCGACGGGAGCGGGGGAATCGAGACAACTCACGCACGATGCGGTCAGCTACGACGGGGCCCGGTTTTTTCCGGATGGCAAGCGCCTGCTGGCGTACGGGATCGAGGCCGGGCACGGCGGACGCGACTATGTGATCGATCTGAGCAATGGGGATTCCAAGGCGATCACTCCCGAGGGCATGGGCGGCGTGCAACTCTCACCGGATGGCAAGAGCGTCGCGGTGCGCGCGCCGATGGGAAGCGAGGTATCTGGTCGCTCGAGAAGGGCGATTTTCGTGCGATACCGGGACTTGAAGGGAAAGACAGCGTGATTGGCTGGACGCTGGACGGAGAGTCGGTGTATGTAGCTCCGATCGTACGCGGCGCGAAGGCCTACCAGGTCTATCGAGCGGATATACAGACCGGGAAAATGGAGCCGTGGAAAAGCTTCGGGGCAGAAATGGGGGCGCAGGGCGCAACGCTGGTCGCGCCTCATCTGTCGAGCGACGGGAGTGCATACGCGTATCTCTACGTGCGGACGCTGTCGGAGGCGTACGTGGTGACGGGATTGAAGTAGGACTTGCCTGGCAAACCTTCGGAGAACTTCGACTGCCGGGCAGACTCTCGATGAAAGTCACCTCAGCGGCTAAAGCCTTACCTGATGTCAGAGCTTACGGCACCCTTCGGCGCGCTTCGCTTGCTCAGGGCAGGCTAAGAACTGAAGTCGTGCCCTTCCCGATCGAAACAGGGGATCATGACACGGTGTGCCGTGGTCTTCTCGCCCGAGATGGCCACGCGAGCGATTCGCCGCCGCATGCATTCGCGGGCGAGGGCGCCCGCGACACTTGCAGCTATTTTGGGAGGAGGCCGAACACGCCTACGCCGGTGGTTGTGCCCACGTAGACTTTGCCGTTGATGATGAGGGGAGTGATGAACTTGTTGCCGGCACCGAAGTGATCGCGTGATCGGCGGCCTGGCTGGTGTTGTACAGCTCCTGCAGGTTGATTGCGTTGTAGGCGTGCAAGACCGCGGGATTGGTATTTTCGGCTGCCCAGACGATGGCATCTTGACCTTTGTTGGAGGAGATGCTGGGAGTGGCTCCGGGATAGCCGAAGGTATTGCTGGTTTTCGCCACTGGAGTGGTCAAGCAGCTTCGCGTTCTTGAATTGAAAAGCGAGGATGGGCTGGCCGACCGGGCCGAAATATAGCTTGGTGCCGAAGAAGGCGGGCGTGGACCAGATGCCGCCGGGCAAGGCTCCGGAGAGTTCCTGGTAAATCTTGTTGCTGCCGGAATTGAACTTTCCCATGGAGCTGCGATTGACGAGGTAAAGATTGCCATCTTTGCCGGCGCCGGCGGCGAGAGTTCCAGGTGTTGCCGGAGGCGTCTTTCATGGGGGGTAGCAGAATGGCTCCGCCGGAACCGAGGTCGACGTCCTCGATCACTTTCCGTCACGCCGTTGTCCATCTCAAAGTAGTCGGCGACGGCCAGGCCGCCGGTGGTAGTGAGTCTGATGAAGGCGTTGCCGTAGTCGCCGCTGCTGGGGAATCCGTTGGAATTCAAGGTGGTATCGAAGATGCCGTTGGCGTCGAGGAAAAAGATGTTGCCGGAGAGTCAGCGGTGAGGCCCGCACCCGCGCCCCAGATCGCACCTTCATTGCCGTTGGGAGTGACGTTGATGACAGTTTCCTGGGCTAGGGTAGTCGCGCTGTAGCCCATGATCCAGCCGGTGTAGGGACGTATGTCGCAGTGCGACGCCCAAGCCAGATAAACCACGCCGCCCGTCAGAAGCAGAGCCGGAGCGTTCCTTGTATTGGGCAGGATCGAAGACGACGTAGCCGCCGGAGCTGTTATCACCGGTGCCGGGGAATTTGGCCGTAATGTCGACAGGGCCTTTGTAGAGTTCGCTGCCGGTGGCGGCGTCGAGAGCGTGCAGGCGCTGATGATAGTCGCCGGAGGAATCCTTCGACATGGCGACGGTGTAGATGACGCCGTCGATCCGGCGGGGCGGATGACGGGCGTGGAAGTGATTCCGATTTCTGGAGTGACCTGGGAGCAACCGCGATCGTCGGACGGGGTCTCGCCGGATTTGAGAGTGGAGATGTGCCAGATGAGCGAGCCGGTGTCGGCGTCGAAGGCGTAGACCGAGTCGTGTTCGGTGGCGACGATAAGGAGGTTGTGAGTGCCGCTGCCGGGGATGGAAATGGCAGAGAGATAGAGAGGCTCGGCGTCGACCCAGCCGTCGACGGAGAGGGTGAATAACTTTCCAAAGGATGCGGAATTGACGTTGGCTGGGCGTGAGCGTGGTCTCGGAGGAATTGAGTCCGGTGCGGAGAGTGTTGTTGTGATAGGTGAGACGTTCTGGGAGAATGCGAGGGATGCGCCGCCGGAGAAGGCAGCAGGAAAGGGAGAGGGCGGTTAAGATGAGACGCGTGACAAATCGTGTGCAGAGCGGCATGATGAACCTCCGGGGTACTCCTTATAAGCGGGGCAGAGGAGCGCCGAATTGGCTCTCTGAATTGCGGGGGGACGGAACGGCGGGAGGAGGTAGCCCTGGCTGAACCTCTCCTGGTAAGCCCGCAGTGATGGCATTATCGCAGGGTTACGCGGGTAAGACAAACTCTTTGGTGCAGACAGGGGACGGGGCCGCTTGAGGCTGGGGAAAAGCTGGTTTTTTCGCGCGCTGGGGGCGGCGACTCGAGGAGAAATGAGGTTCGGCTTGGCGGTAAATTCTGGGTGTGGTTTGGGAGGGGATGATTCCGTGAGGAGACTCTTTCTGCGTTCGGTGGCGCTTCTCTGGGTTATGTGGTTCTTATTTCTGGCAGGTTCTTCGATTTGGGCGCAGGAGAAATCCGGGGAGCGGATTTTCTTTCACGCCAAAGTTTTCACCGGCGATCCGCAGAATCCTTATGCGGAGGCGGTTGCGATTCGCGGCGACAAGATTCTCGCGGTGGGCAACCTTCCCGAGGTGGTGAAGTCTGTGTCTGCTACGGCGGAGCGCATTGATCTTGAGGGCAAGAGTCTTTTCCCCGGGTTCATCGATTCGCACAGCCACTCGATCGACGGCGGACTCAGCCTGATTTCGGCCGACGCCAGCGAGAAGGTAGACACTCTCGATCAGCTTGCGCCTTTTGTGGACGACGCGAAAAAGACGGGCAAGGGAATGCGCGGCGACATTCTTGAGATTCTTGGTCTGCCGCTGGAGTTCTGGTCGCATCCTGACGTGCTCAATGCCGAGTTCAGCACCGGGGCTTACGAGAAGCAGAGTGTTGTTCTGCGCGGGCATGGATGGGCACACGGCGTGGGCGAATCGGGCGCTGTTGCAGCGGGCGGGCATCACGGCTGATTTTCTGAAGAAGCTTTCGCCGGGGGAACGCAGTTATTACGGCGTGAATAGTGACAAGGACCTGCAGCCGAACGGTTTTCTGGTGGATGCCGGCATGGAGAAAATTGAGCCGCTGCTGCCTGCGCCCAGCGACGACGAGTTGCTGGCGGCGGGGCGGGCTGCTCTGGAATACAACTACAGCCTGGGCATCACGGCGTGGCTTGATCCGCTGGCTTCCGATTATGTCTTGCGGGCGTACAAGATGCTGGCGGAGCGGGGAGAGCTGACTTCGCAGGTGGTGGCGTTTCCACAGGTATTCGCGAAGGATCCGGCGGCGGAACTGGCCGGGGTGGAGAAGACGCGTGAGGCTTACAAGAATGTTCCCAATCTGCATGTGACGGGGATCAAGGTTTTTGCCGACGGGGTGGTGGAGTATCCGTCGCAGACAGCGCACCTCAGCAAGCCGTACAGGAATACGGGGCGCAATGGGGATCTGCTGTTTGAGCCGAAGAAGTTTGCTGAGTTGTGCGTGGCGGCGGACAAGCAAGGGTTGATCATTCACGTGCACGCGATTGGCGATGGCGCGGTGAAAGAGGCGCTGGACGGGATTGCGGCGGCGCGGAAGGCGAATGGGAATTCCGGATTGCCGCATACGATTACGCATGAACAGTTCGTGCAGCCGGAGGATTTTCCGCGGTTCCGGGAACTGGGCGTGGTGAGTGCTTTGCAGCTTTTCTGGGCGGATGCGAGTTCGGACACGATTGAGATTCTGAAGCCTTATCTGGATCCGGAGATTTACAAGTGGCAGTATCCGGCACGGTCGATTTTGGACAGTGGTGGGATTATTTCGGGGGCGAGCGACTGGCCGGTTTCGACGGCGAATGTTTTCCGGGCGATTTATCAGGCGGAGACGCGTAAGGGGCCGGAAGGAGTGCTGGACCCGTCGCAGGATATGCCCCGTGAAGCGATGTTCTATGCCTATACGCGGAATTCGGCGCGGGCCATGAATATGGATTCGATTGGGATCATCGCTCCGGGGAAGCGGGCGGATTTGGTTTTGCTGGACCGTGATGTGTTGACGGTTTCTCCGGAGGAGATGCGGGATACGAAGGTGGTGTGGACGATGGTGGCGGGGAAGATGGTGTATCGGGCGAAGTGAGGATTTGGTTATGACTGAGTTGGGTAAGTTGCTGGTTGGGCTGGGTGCGGTGATCGTGGTGGCCGGGATTGTGTTGATGCTGCTTGGGCGGACTAACTTGCCTTTGGGGCGGCTGCCGGGGGATTTTTTGTATCGCGGGAAGAATACTACGGTTTATTTTCCGCTGGCTACTTCGGTGGTGGTGAGTGTGGTGCTTTCGATTGTGCTGTATTTGGTTAGCCGGTGGCGGCGGTGAGGCAGTGCGACCCCGTTACCCACGTAACCATTGGCGTTCCTGAGAAATATGCCAAAATCCTGATCAGGATTTTGCGGGATCCCGCTCGCAAAATTCCGGGAGGGAGTTTCGCAATGACTCGAAGGAGTTTGCTGATCGCACTGATGAGCGCCAGCGGCGCTTTGGCGGTGGCTGACGTTGCGCCAAAACCGCAAGACAAGCTTGCCCAGGCAAACGAGAATGTTAAACAACTGCTGCTTCTGCTGGACGCTGACCAGAATGGAAGGATATCGAAGAAGGAATGGATGGCCTTCATGGAAGCAGAGTTCAATAAACTGGATAAAGACGGGAACGGGGAGCTTGACCAGAAGGAGCTGATGCAGGCGAGGCTCTCGGTGCGGCAGGGGAGCGCTGCGAAGGCTAAGTAGTTCATTCCTGCCTGGTCGACGGGTGCCTACCTCGTCGCCATTGATACCGGTACCCCAGGGTCCTTCGCCCGGCTTAGTTGTTCACCCCTTACGCATGGGGGTTTCGCTTTGGAGAGCCATTCCCGGCCGTCTAACAGGCTGCTGTAAAACTCCTTTTGGCAACGGAAAGCTAACCTCAGGCGCTAAAGCCCCGCTAATTTCAGAGAACTTTACGGCACGACTGAACGTCGTGCCCTTCCCGAGACTTGCCCAAGGCGAAGGTTTTTCGGCAGCCTGCTAAACTGCACTCGACGTATGTCGCTCACCGATCAGCTCGGATTTCGGTTCGCTCCGCCGGAGCGGCGGGTTTGGACGGTTCGTGCTTTGGTGGCGGCGGTGCGGACGCTTGTGGAGCGGGAGTATTCCGATGCGTGGGTGGAGGGGGAGATTTCGAATTTTCGGGCGCCGGATTCGGGGCATCTTTATTTCACGCTGAAGGATGGGGACGCGCAGATTCGGGTGGTGATGTTCAGTTCGAAGGCGCGGCTGCTGCGGTTTCGTCCTGGCGGACGGGATGCAGGTGGTGGTGCGGGGGCGGGTGACGATTTATGAAGATCGCGGGGAGTTGCAGATTGCGGCAGAGTATATCGAGCCGAAGGGTGCGGGAGGATTGCAGGTTGCGTTTGAGCAGTTGAAGGCGAAGCTGGAGGCGGAAGGATTGTTTGCGGCGGAGCGGAAAAAAGCGATTCCGACTTTGCCGGGGCGGATTGGGATTGTGACTTCGCCGCAGGCGGCGGCGCTGCGGGACATCCTGAATATTCTGCAGAGACGGCATCACACGGTGAATGCGGTGATTTATCCGGCGCAGGTGCAGGGGGATTTCGCGGCTGCGGAGGTCGCGGCTGGGGTGCGGTATTTCAATGAAATCCGCAACGACGAGAGCCGAAGCGTGGAAGTGATTATTGTGGGGCGCGGCGGAGGGTCGGCGGAGGACCTGGCGGCGTTCAACGATGAAGGGTTGGCGCGGGCGGTGGCGGCTTCGGAGATTCCGGTGATTTCGGCGGTGGGGCACGAGACCGACTTCACGATTGTGGATTTTGTGGCGGACTTGCGGGCGGCCACGCCTTCGGCGGCGGCGGAGTTGGTGATCCGGTCGCGGGTGGAAATTGAGAATCAGGCAGAGACGGTGCGGGAGCGGCTGGTGCGGGCGATGGAGCGGCAACTGCTGGAGGCGCGGCATGCGCTGATGGAGCGGGCACAGCATGGGGCGTTTGCGCGCATGATGGACTTGATCCGGCAGCGGCAGCAGAAGCTGGATGATTTGACTTACCGGCTGGAGCGGGGCGAGCGGGCGGCGCTGGAACTGATGCGGCGGCGTTGGGAGACGCTGGCGGCAGCGGTGCGGCATTACGATTTGCGGCGGGTGCTGGCCGGAATTCGTGGGAGCTTGGACGCCGGGACTGCGGCTTTGGCGGCGGCGATGCGGAATCAGCTTTTGCAGAATAAGGTCCGCATTGAGCGGATGGGCCGGGCGCTGGAGACGCTTTCTCCTTTGGCGATTCTGGAGCGCGGGTATGCTTTGGTGTTTGATGGTGCGGGACAGTTGGTGAAGGATGCTGGGCTGGTGAAGGCGGGGGAGGAGATTCGGGCGCGGGTGGCGCGGGGAGAGATTCGGGCGGTGGTGAAGAAGGCGAGAGATACTGGAGGGCGCCGGCCAACAGCGGGTCCCTCGACTCCGCAAGATCATTCAAAAAGCGAATGATCTTGCTCCGCTCGGGATGACAGGTGGGTAATGGGGTCCCGCGCTAGGGCACCATTACCTGACAGGTGCAGGATCGGATCACAGCAGTGAATTAGAATGTTGGGTTCTGACGGTTGAAATTCTGTAGCGGAGAAATCCGACTATGCATATGACGGCGCCATGGTCGAGAGTGTCGTTTACGGTGCTCGACATTCTGCTGGTGGCGTTGATCATCTACGAAGTGTTGGTGATGATCCGGGGGACGCGGGCGGCGCCGATGCTGGCGGGGCTGGCGGCGGTGGCGGCGGCGTTTCTATCTGGCGCGAATTGGCGAATTGGTTACGTTGAACTGGCTGGTCAGCCATTTGCTGCCCTATGTGGTGTTTGCGTTGATTGTGGTGTTTCAGTCGGAGATCCGGCATGTGTTGTCGGATGTGGGGCGGCGGGTCAGCTTTTTGCGCGGGCCGGCGGTGGAGGGGGATTCGTATGACGACATTGTGCTGGCGGCGAATTTATTTTCGCAGCATCAGACCGGCGCTTTGATTGTGATTGAGCGCGAGATTGGGTTGCGGACTTATGTAGAGAGCGGCGTGGCGATGGACGCGCGGCTTTCCTACGATCTGCTGGCCACGATTTTCCGGCCGAGCGCGCCGCTGCACGATGGAGCGGTGATCATCCAGAAAGGACCGGTTGGCGGCGGCGGCGTGTTTTTTGCCGCTGTCGATGAATCCGGTGCTGTCGACGCAGATGGGGACGCGGCATCGGGCGGGCATCGGCATCACGGAGGAGACGGACGCGATCGCAGTGATAGTTTCGGAAGAAACGGGCGCGATCAGCATGGCGGTGGGGGGAAAGATTGAACGGGATTTGACGGTGGAACAATTGCGCGAGCGGCTGAGCAGCGAGCTGCGGCGGTATATGTCGCCGGTGGCGTTGCCGACGGTTGGGCCAGCGGAGGATGAGCCGGATGGGGGTGAGGGATCGCCGCTGCGGGCGGGCGCGCAGATGAGTGCTGACGAGGAGTCTGCGCCGGAAACGGAGCGCCCGCTATGATGAGTTTTTTGCGGCGATGGGTGCTGCACAACTTCTGGCTGAAGGTTTTGTCGCTGGTGCTGGCGACGGGACTGTGGCTGGCGATAGCGCCGGATCAGGAACCGGCGGAAGTGGCGGTGCGGGTGCCGATTGAGTTTCAGCATGTGCCGGCGCAGCTGGAGATCAGCTCGATGACGATACCCGATGCACAGATCCGGGTGCGCGGGCCGGAGCGGTTGATCCGGGAATTGCGCTCCGGGGACATCCACGCCGAACTTGAGTTGGGAGACGCCAAGCCGGGGGAGCGGACATTCGATCTGACGGCACAGCAGGTTCGCCACCAGCGGGATTTGACGGTGGTGCAAGTGGTGCCGGGGCAGGTGCATCTCAGCTTTGATACGCGGCTGACGCGGGATGTGAAGATTCGTCCGCGGGTGACCGTGAACCTTGCGGCAGGGGAACAGATCGGCAAGATGCTGGTGGATCCGGATAGCATCACGATCACGGGGCCGAGGAATCACGTGGAGGCGGTCGATGCGGCGACGACTGATCCGGTGGATGCTTCGGGAACGCGGACGCAGGCGACGTTCGTGACCAATGTGTACGTTCCGGACGCGCTGGTGCAGGTGGTTCAGCCGACGCCGGTGCGAGTAACGGTGATCATGGAAAAGAGTGTGCCTGCGGAGAGCGGGCATTGAGCTTGCATGGGGCCATCTCGAGAGGGGTTGGGCGGGAGCGCGGACCTCAGGGGCTGAGGCCCAAATCGAAACCGCTGCCTTGAATGCGGACCTGCAAGGCTTGCTCCACCCGCCTCGTAGTTCTTATTTATCATCTATCATCTGCTAAGGCATTTCAGGTGCGACATCCGGCTCTTTTTGTGAACCCGCACAGTCTATGAGCACTCAGATCAGACAATTGTTTGGAACCGACGGGATACGCGGCGTGGCCGGGGAATTCCCGCTGACAGCGGAGAGTACTTATCTGATCGGGCGGGCGCTGGGACACGATCTGATCCGCGGGACGCGAAGGGCGCTGGCGGTGATGGGGCAGGACACGCGGGAATCGAGCGGGTGGATTGCGGACCGCGTGGCGGCGGGGCTGGCGTCGGTGGGTGTGGAGGTGCACAGCGCGGGCGTGATCACGACGCCCGGAGTTGCGTACCTGGCTCGGGCGCGGGGGCTTGCGGCGGGAGTGGTGATCTCGGCTTCGCATAATCCGTGGACGGATAACGGGATCAAAGTTTTTTCCGGGGATGGATTCAAGCTGACGGATGCGCGGGAGCTGGCGATTGAAAAAGAAATCTTCGAGCTGCTGGCGAAACCGGGGGCGCTGGACGATACCGCGCTGAGAGTTGCCGGGCCATCTTTGCCGGGAGAAGCGGAGCTGCGGAAGGCTTACATTGAGTGGCTGGCGGGGAGTGTGTCGTCTGACCTGAGTGGGTTAAGGGTGCTGGTGGACTGCGCGAATGGGGCGGCTACGGCTGAGGCTCCGGAATTGTTTCGCGGCTTGGGAGTGCGGGCGACATTTATTCATGTGACGCCGGATGGGAAAAATATTAATGAGGAGTGCGGGGCGCTGCATCCTGAGACCTTGGGTGGGACCGTGGCCGGGTCGGGAGGGAAGTTTGATCTGGGCGTGACGTTTGACGGGGATGCTGATCGGGCCTTGTTTTGCGATGACGCGGGCCACGTGGTGAACGGGGATGGAGTGCTGCTGCTTACGGCGCGGGATTTGCAGGCACGCGGGAAATTGAACGGATCGACGGTTGTGGCTACGACGATGTCGAATATGGGAGTTGAGATTGCTCTGAAGAAGGCGGGCATTCGCACGTTGCGGGCGAATGTTGGCGATAAGTATGTTCTGGAAGAGATGCTTAGGACTGGCGCTACCTTGGGCGGGGAGCAATCGGGACATATTATTTTTCGCGATGGCGACGCTACTACTGGCGACGGTCTGCTGACTGCCTTGCGGGTGATGGATGTGATTGTGCGTTCGCGGAAGACACTCGCTGAGCTGGTTGGCGATTTGAAAGTTTTTCCGCAGAAGATTCAGAATGTGCGAGTGCGGGAGAAGATTCCGTTTGCTGACGTGCCTGAGGTGCAGCGGGCGATTGAGGCGGCTGAGCGCGAGTTGGGTGGGAATGGGCGGGTCGTGGTGCGGTATTCGGGGACTGAGGCTTTGGCTCGGGTGATGGTGGAGGCGGAGTCGGAGGAGCGGATGCTGGCGCTTACTGCGGGGATTGCGGGGGAGATTCAGAAGGCCTTGGGGGTTTAAGGAAGGCTCACTCAAAAATGGGCGATGTCCTCGCCAGTACCTCTTCCATGATTGCGTCTGGAATGCTTTCCAGCTTCCGACCGCCGCGCGCGGCGAGATCGAGAGCGCGGGGCTGGTCGCAGCGGATAATCCCTGTCGTTTTGAGTCCGGCTCCCGTCAAGGGCACGGCGAAACCAGCCACGCGCGCGAAATTACCGCCGCTCGTAATGGGCAGAACTACGGGGACTTTGGTGACTCGGTTGAAAGCGTCCGGGGAAACGATCAACACCGGGCGGCGGCCCCTTTGCTCGTGGCCCGAGGTGGGATCGAGACTTACGAGCCAGATTTCGCCGCGCTTCATTACTGGTTCCCCGCTCGTTCCATCCTGCGTTCCGTCAGATGAGTTCTCCGCCGACGGGCTTGCTATTGAGCCATTCTCGTTGTTGTTTCGGGCGACGCGCCTTGGGGTCGCACTGGGCCAGCAGTTCGTTCAGGGTATAGCGTGGGCGCTGCCTTGGCTCCACGACGAGACGGCCGCTCTCAACTGCGATGCCGACCCGGGCGCCGGGCTGCAGTTGCAGGACGTCGAGCAGCGCGGGCGGGACGGCCAGCATGACCGAGCCGCCGACTTTCCGCAGGTTGGTGGTGTGCATTGGGGTTCTCTCCTTAGTTATATTCTAGTATAACATGGGCACCGGATGACTATGGCTCGGGTTATGGTGGAGGCGGAGTCGGAGGAGCGGATGCTGGCGCTTACGGCGGGGATTGCGGGGGAGATTCAGAAGGCCTTGGGGATTTAGGCGCTGCAACGCCTCGCTGCGCTTGGCTGGACAGCCGAGGCGGCTGTCCCCACATGACCTTGCTGCACGCTAGTCCAGATCTCTCCAGTTCGGGCCTACTTCCATTTCTACTAGCAGCGGGACCGCTAGGGCGTGAACGTTTTCCATTTGCTCACGCACTAACGACTGCATGGTTTCCACTTCTTTTTCGGGGACTTCGAAGACTAGTTCGTCGTGGACTTGCAGGGTCATCCTTGATTTCAGTTTCTGCTCTTGCAGAGATGCGTCGATTCGGATCATGGCTACTTTGATCAGGTCCGCTGCCGTGCCTTGCAACGGAGTGTTTACGGCGGTGCGCTCGGCGAAGCCGCGTTGGGTGAAGTTTTTGCTGTTGATGTCGGGGATGGGGCGGATGCGGCCGTGGAGAGTCCTTACTTTCAGATCGCGGCGGGCTTCTTCGAGCGTTTTGTCGATGAAGGTACGGACGCCTTTGTATTTTTCGAAATAGTTTGCGATGAAGAGTTTGGCTTCGGCGGGCTCGATGCCTAGATTCTGCGAGAGGCCGAAGGCGGAGAGGCCGTAGACTATGCCGAAATTTACTACTTTGGCCTGGCGGCGGTGGTCGGGCGTGACCATTAGCGCCGGGACTCCGAAGACTTGGGAGGCGGTCAGAGTATGGATGTCGTCGCCGCGGCGGAAGGCTTCCACCAGGAGTGGATCGCTTGAGAAGTGGGCCAGCAGGCGGAGTTCGATCTGCGAGTAGTCGGCGGTTAGGAGAACGTGGCCGGGTTCGGCGATGAAGGCGGCGCGGATGCCGCGACCCAGTTCGGTGCGGACGGGAATGTTTTGCAGGTTCGGATTGGCGGAGGAGAGGCGGCCCGTTGCTGTGCCTGCTTGGTAGAAGGTGGTGTGCAGGCGTCCGGTGGAGGGGTTGATCAGCGCGGGTAGAGTGTCGACGTAGGTGGACTTCAGCTTGGTTAGCTGGCGGTAGTCGAGAACTTTTCTGGCGATGGGATGTTCTTCCGCCAGAGCTTCGAGGACGTCTACGGCGGTTGAGATGGTGCGTCCCTTGCCGTATTTCACGGGCTTGGGAAGATTCAGGCGGTTGAAAAGGATGTCGCCGAGTTGCTTGGGAGAACCGATGTTGAATTCGGTTCCGGCGAGCTCGTGAATGTTCCTGGCTTGAATTGCGATCTCGCGTTCGAGTTCGGTCGACATTTTCGCAAGCGCGGCGGTGTCGATTTTTACTCCGGCCTGTTCCATGCGGGCTAGAACTGGGACTAGCGGTAGATCTATTTCTTCGTAGAGCTTGGTTAGTCCTGCCTGTTTTACGTCTTCTCGCAGCGCCGTTGTCAGCCTGCCGGTCAGGTCGGCGGCTTCGGCTAGATCGCCGCTTATCTTTAGATTGAAACGGCGGAGGGCTACGTCCGCGAGGCGATGGGAGGAATAGGTGGGATCTAACAGGTAGGAGTAGAGCATGGGATCGTGCTGTACACCTTGCAGATGGATGCCTTGGGAGTCCAGCGCGTGGATTGCGGCTTTGTAATCGTGAATTGCTTTGGATGTGGCTGCGGTGGTCAGAATTGAACGAAGGGTTGTCGCGGCGCTCGCCGGAGTCCAGCTTCACAATTAGGGCGGAACCTGCGGCCGAGGAGATGGCGATGCGGCGGGCGGCGGGCTCGGGCGTAGGCGCTGGGGACGATGCATCGGTGAGTGCGAGCATTCCGGACTGCAGGACTTCTTCGATGACTTCTTCGTCACTTTCTGGAGGCGACTTCTGTCTCTTCCAATTCCACGGCGATGGCTAGGGCGGCCTCCGTCATGACGGAGTTGAGGACGCTCTCTACATCTGCGGCGGATTGGGCTTCGCTGTAATGGGCTTCGGTGACCTGAGCTTCGGGCAATAGTTCTTTCAGCAACGATGTGAATTCCAGTTCGGTGAACAGCTGGCGGAGTAGATCGAGATCGGGATTGCCGGCGCGCATGGCTTCGACATTCAGCTCGACGGGGACGTTGGTGTCGATCGTCGCCATGCTTTTGCTGAAGAGGATGGTGTCGCGATTGTTCTGGAGGGATTCGCGGTAGGTTTTCTTTTCTACTTCGTTGGCGCGGTCGAGAGCCTGCTCGACGGTTCCGAAGCGCTTGATGATTTCGACTGAGCCCTTGTCGCCGATGCCGGGGGCTCCGGGGATGTTGTCGACCGAGTCTCCGCGGAGGGCCATGATGTCGACTACGCGTTCGGGTGGGACTCCGAGAATTTCTTCGACTTTGGCGGCGTCGCAGATGAGATTGTCTTTGGGGGGATTCAGGATGTGAACATCGTCATTGACGAGTTGCATCATGTCTTTGTCGCTGGAGACTACGTAGACGGGATGCCTTGGCGGCGGCGGCTTTGCGGGCCAGGGTGCCGATTACGTCATCGGCTTCGAAGCCGGCTAGCTCGAGGATGGGGATGCGATAGGCTTCGAGGGCGCGGCGGATGTAGGGAATCTGCTGGGCGAGGTCCTCGGGCATGGCGGCGCGGTTGGCTTTGTAGCCTTTGTATTCGACCTCGGTGAAGGTTTGAGTTTTGATATCGAACTTGCGGATGGTGGTGATGGCTTCGGCTTGCGTCGCGCGGTGAGTCTTGGCGGCTACGTCGAAGACAGCGGCTAGATAGTTGGGGGAGAAGTCGTCACGCAGTTTGCGGAGCATGTTGACGAAGACATAGATGGCGGCGGTGGGGAGCCCGGATTTCGTGGACATGGAGCGCTGGCGGGCCATGGCGTGGTAGGCGCGGAAGATGAACGACATGGTGTCGATGAGGAAGATGCGGTCTTCGGCGTCCGGCGCTCGGGGAGGCGTGGGTTGGGATTCGGGTTGCCGGGACTTTGTTGGCGGGGACAAGGCAGTAGTTTAGCAGCCGGAGTGGGTACGGAAGGCCGTCATCTGAGGCGCTGCCACACGCTCTCGCTGCGCTCGGCTGGACCCTTCGGCTCCGCTGAGGGCAGGCAGCCGAGGCGACTGTCCCCACATGAGCAAGGGAGCTAGAAGTCGACTCGGAAATCGGCTTGAACTACCTTTTTGCCTGGGCTGTTGGCACTGTTGCGGAAGACCAGGTAGTACTGCACGGGCTGATCGCGCGTGGCGGGAAGGCCCAAGCTTACGTCCTGATCGTGGGAGGAGTCGACCGAGTAAACCACGTCGGCGGGACGGCCACTGAGGAAGTCAGAATACTGCTGGTCGTTCATCAGGAGAAGATCAACGTCTCCGTCCTGATCCTGGTCGGCGGATTGGACCCCGGAGTTTTTGGCAAACGAATGATACGTGCCGTGCAGTTGCGGACTGGCAGCGTGAGGCGGAACTTGGAAGAGAAATTGTGCGGTGGATGTAACGGCAAAAGTCTTGTGAACGATGGCGGTACCCGTGCCCACGGGTGATGGAGCAATCAGGTCACTGGGGTGGGGCTTACGCGGCGCCTCTTCTTTCTGCAGCGGGTTGGCCTTCTCGATAAACTCGGCGAGCGGGCTCACCACTGGTCCCATGACCGTGGTTGTCGGGAGTGGGTCTTGCGCGTCAGGCTTCGGTTCTGCCTCCTGGGATGGTTCGGTGGTCTGCGTCTTCGGTTGGGAAAAGCGATTCTGGTAATAGGTATAGCCTCCGATCAAAACTACGCCCATGAACAGCCATGCAAAAACCCTATGCATGCGGTCCTCCTCCGCTCTTCTTAACCTAACCGCAGGGAGGCCTTGTGACCAACAGTCTTTCCCGGTGGGAAAGTTACTTTGGTTTTCCGTATTCGGTGGTGTAGTGGAGCTGGATTTCGCCGCAGGTGCCCTGCTCGGCGGAGTAGACGACGCAGGTGTCGAAAGGACGGGAATAGACGTGGAGGCTGACGGCACGCTGATTGAATTCGCGGGGATTGAGGACGCGGTGGACGGGCGCGAGGGGGTCGACGGCGCAGGGGTGGGACACGTTCATCTCGACCGTGTCGGTGGGCTCGATGGTGGATTTGCCTTTAGCCAGGTCCTGATGGACTACGTGAAAATTCTCTACCAGCAAACGGCCGATGGGGACGGCCATCCAGCAGTTCTGGCCGCGGTGGTTGTGGATGGAGCTGATCTGGCCTACTTCCCAGCAGATGGCGACCAACTCGTAGAGAGGAGTTTTGTCGATCAGGTTGCGAGTGTAGTGTTGGCGATCCCAGGTTAGATAGGGGGCTAGCGAATCGGGGTTGAGCGGGGTGTCCTGGAGGAATCTGCGGAGTTGCTCGGTCTGGTCAAACGCGGCTTCGGAAAACTGGCGGAGTTGGGCTACGAAATCCTGGATTGGGACCTGGTTTACGGCGGTGGCCATGGGGTGCTCCCGCGGAAAGTATAACGCAGGGGATGGGTCGGCGATGGCGGAGAAAAAACCTGAACAGGACACAGAGGAGCACAAGGGCTTCTATTCGATGAACATGCAGTCTCCATAGGAATAGAAGCGGTAGCGCTCGGAGACTGCGTGATCGTAGGCGCGCAGGACGTTTTCGCGTCCGCCGAAGGCGCAGACCAGCATGAGCAATGTGGATTGCGGTAGGTGGAAGTTGGTCAGGATTGCCTTGACCACCTTGAATTCGAAGCCTGGGTAGATGAAGAGGTCGGCAGCGGCCGGGCCTGCAACGATTTCTCCTGCGCTGACGCGAATTGCGTGTTCGAGGGTTCGAACCGTGGTGGTGCCGACGGCGATTATGCGACGTTCGGAGCGGAGCGCGTGGTTGATGGCGGAGGCGGCGTTGGCGGAGATGGAATAAGGTTCGGAATGGAGTTTGTGAAGTTCGACTTGGTCGACGCGTACGGGCTGGAAAGTTCCCAAGCCGACGTGGAGCGTGATTTCGGCGGTCTCGATGCCGCGCCGGCGGATGCGGTCAAGGATTTCCTGAGTGAAGTGCAGGCCGGCGGTGGGAGCGGCTACTGATCCGCGCTGCTGGGCATAGACAGTTTGATAGCGTTCGCGATCGCCGGAAGAGTCGGGGCGCGCGATGTAGGGCGGGAGCGGGATGTGGCCGATGCGATCGAGGGCGGCGAAGAAGGCGTCGGCGGTCTGAAAGGAGGGCTGGAAGCGGATGTGGCGCTCGCCGAACTCGGCGCGGGCCAGGACCTCGGCTTGCAGTTCGTCTTGTTCTCCGAAGAAAAGGCGTTCGCCTACGCCGATCTTGCGGCCGGGACGAACCAGGCACTCCCAATCGTTGGGTTCGGTGGAGAGTTGCCGGGTGAGCAGAACCTCGATGCGGCCGTGGAGGAAGTCGCGGGCTGCGGGATTGTGCGGGCTGACGGGCTGAGCGCGGGCGCCTTCGCGGCGGCCATAGAGCCGGGCGGGAAAGACGCGGGTATTGTTGAAGACTACGAGATCGCCAGGTTGCAGCAGATCGGGGAAGTCGCAGAAAAGGCGATCGGAATAGCGGCCGCTGGTGCGTTGCAGGTGCAACATACGGGAGCTGTCACGGGCGGCGAGGGGTTCCTGGGCAATGAGCCCGTCGGGAAGGTGGAAGTGGAAATCGGAAACCAGCACGGTGTCCGATTATAGGAGGAACGCAGGACGAGGATGGGACGTAAACCGGGGTGGTTTATCGTTTTTCTTTGGGGAATTTGTTTGTCGGTCTCGGTAAATTTGTTTGTCTGTTCGGGCCAAGTGCGGTACTATGCGGGGGCTGTAGCTTTAGCCGCTTTTCGTTGCTCCCCTAAGAGAGTATTTCCATGTCCGCTGAACGCAAACACAGGGAAGAAATTGTTCGCTACGGGCGCATGCTGCACGAGCGCGGGTTTGTGGCGGCGATGGACGGGAATCTGTCGGTCCGGCTGGATGATGAACGGATTCTGGTGACGCCGACGGGCGTGAGCAAGGGAGCGATGCGAGCCCGGGACATGGTGATCGTGGACCTGGAAGGCACGCGAGTAGCGGGGCGGCGGAACGTGACCAGCGAGATTGGGATGCATCTGCTGGTTTACCGCACGCGGCCCGACATTCAGGCGATTGTGCATGCGCATCCGCCGACCGCCACGGGATTCGCGGCTGCGGGCATGGCGCTGACCGAACCGCTGGTGTGTGAAGTGGTGATGGGGCTGGGATGCATTCCGCTGGCGCGGTACGGGACGCCGGGAACGTCGGAGCTGGCGAAGACGCTGGAGCCGTACGTGCCGCATTATGACGCCATCCTGATGTCGAATCACGGCGTGGTGACCTATGGGGATACTATCGAACACGCCTATATGAAGATGGAAACTGTGGAACACTTTGCGCAGATTGCGCTGGTCACGCATCTGCTCGGGCGGCAGCAGCCGCTGACGGGGGTTGACATCGAGAAGCTGTTGCTGGCACGGACAAAATATTTTGGCGGGAAGATGGCTGCGTCGATGCCGATTGCGATGGCGAGGCCTCCAGAGAAAGTAAGTTAAGATCTGCGATTGTTGTAACCAGTAGGGCACGAGTTGAGACTCGTGCCCTTTTTCCATTTGTGCCCACCCTGCAGTTACTCTCCTCCTATTCGGAAGCGAAATCCGGCACGGAAGTTGATGGGCAGGGCGGGATAGCCTACTACTTCGTTGTAACGGCGGTCGAGAGCGTTTTCGATATTGGCATACGCCGTGACGCGGTGGTTGATGGCATACCATCCGCCGAGGTCGGCGCGGACGTAGCCGGCGGCATGGTTGACTAGGGTATCGACAAAATCGGAATCGGGGCGGCGGCCCACGAAACTCCCTCCCAGGTTCGCGGCCCATCGTGTTCCCAGATAGGTGAGGAGCGTCGTCGCAGAGTGCTTGGGGCGGCGGAGCAGCGGATTTCCCGTTTCGTACAAGGGAGTGCCGCAATTGTCGTCGGCGCAGTAGGGGGATTGCAGATACTCGGTCGAAGTGTAGGTATAGGCGGTAGTCAGTGACAATCTCTTCTGGATTCTTCCTTGCAGCTCGATTTCGGCGCCGTGAGCGAGGGACTGTTGCACATTGAAGAACTGGCCCAGGGTGCCCGGCGGGTTGCCCTGGTACGTCACCGCATTAGTTCCATATTCGATTTGATCGTGGAAAAGATTGTTGAAATAGGTCGCGTCCAGAACCCAGCGGCCGGCCAGCAATTTCTGCTGGAAGCCAGCTTCGAAGGCTCGGGTACGCTCCGGCAACAGGCCGGGGTTTGGCACATAGTAGGGGAGACCGGCGAAAGTATCGGTGAAATCGGGTTCCATGAACGCGGTGGCATAGGAAAAACGCAACCGCGTTCCAGAGAAGAAATCCCCACCCCGCAGCGCCTGGAGGGTCAGCGCGATTCGCGGCACGCCCGTGTTGCCGAAAACGCTGCTGTGCACGAACCGTCCGCCGGCAATGACGGATAGCCTGCCCAGGGTCAGCTGTTGTTGCAGGTAGGCGTCCTGGTTGAGGCGCTGGCCGTGGGTTGGCGGGGGAAAGGCGGGGTAGCCGAAGAATGCACTTTCGTTTTCGATCCGGTATCCGAAAGTTGAGTGGGCCCAGGTGCGCTCGGAATAGTCGCCCTGATATTCGAATGCCACATGGTTGATGTCGTAGTCGTAGACGGAGGCGAAGTTGTAGGTATTTCCCTCCGGGCTGTTGTCGTCATAGCGGTAAAGGTAATCGGAAGCAGTGAGGCGATGCTGCCAGCCGGAGGGAGCTGCGATTCTGATCTCAGCGCTCCCCAGAAGAGCGTTGGTTTGCGCGTTCCCGACCGTCAGTGGAGGGACGAACTCAGTGCCGTTGAAATTCCACGCCCCCGGAAGTCCGGTATGGCTGTTAGAGTGGCGCACGCGCACGCGCAAAGAGGTCTCGTCGTTCAGGGCCACTCCCGCGTTCACGCCCTCGAGCGAATCCGAGTACGCATCGTTCACGCCCAGCCCGTTGGTGTCGAATTGGTCGGCAAACAGGTTATAGTCGAAGCGTCCGCGCGCGCCCGCCAGAGAGACGTAGCCGTTGGCGGTTGCGAAATTTCCTCCGTCCGCGCCGAGGCGCAACTCAGGCACTGGCGTGCTTCCGGTGCGGGTCCAGACCTGCACTACGCTGGTCATCGCGTCAGAGCCATACAGAGTGCTCTGCGCGCCCCGCACAAATTCCAAGCGATCTGCCTGCGCGAGCGGTAATGTGCCGAAGTCAAAGGTGAGGCCGGGTTCACTGATGGCAACGCCATCGACAATCACTTTGTTGTAGGTGGACTCGCCACCTCGCACAAACAGGGAGGCCAGTGCGCCGTCTTGCCCGTAACTATTCACAACCGCACCCGGGAGGAAACGCACGGCATCGTCGGCGGCGACGGGGCGCATGGTTTCGAGCTGTGCATTCTCCAGGGTTGAAACGCTGGCGCCGGTTTCGCCGGCTTGCATCGGAGTTCTGGTTGCGGTTACGACTACGGTTTCCGACGCGGTGGCAAGATGCAATTGGATGGTGAACTGGTTTGTGACGGCGCGGGAATGAGCGGAGATTTCGAAATCCCAAGTGTTGGGGGCAAAACCCGAAGCGAGGATTTGAGCCTGGTAGCTGCCGGAGTTCAACTCGCCGAAGTCGACGCTTCCCTCGGCTGAGCTGGTGGCAATTTTCAGAGCATTGTCCCTACCTTTTGAAAACAAGGAAACCTGTGCGCCTGGGACGGCGGCGGATTGAGGGTCGATTACTTTGACTTTGAGGTCGACAGCGGAGGCTGCCGCGAGAAGTACGAAGAGCAAGAACGAGGCGCACAGTGCGCGCATAACCATCCTCCTTTTCACGCGAAAGGGGTTAAGGTGGACGGTTTACGCCGGTCTCCTGGCTTTGCGAGTTAGGATTTCGAGCTGCAATCAGCAGTTGGCAATTGGCTCGAGCATCCGGATTCTGCAGACGGCCTTCCCGGGATTGCTCCCAGTGGACGGCTGCGATTTTCTCGCTTACAGTTGCGCGGCAGCGCGGGAATTGCACCCGCTTCCCTGTCTTTGCCACGGGGCAAAGACGCGCAAACCGAAGGACATTTCAAAGAACGGAAAATAGTGGTGTGAGGAATTTAGCGGGTGGATCAGGTATAAGTCAAATCGCCGAGACCGACGTCAGTTCCCTGGAGCCTGTTTTCGCCCACGGGTGGGCTCTCCGACAAAGACCAGGCAGCCGTTGGGATCGCCGATATGGAATTCAGTCATGCCGTAGTCCCGGTCGAATAAGTCGCGGCTGGGGTAGCGGTCTTTGAACGTCTTCACATGCTCCCATAGTGAGCCAATGTTCGAGACCTCGATGTAGATCTCCGTGTGGCCGCGGACGCAGCGCATGACTTCTTCGGATGCCGCCTTCATGAAGTGGATGGTCAGGCCGTCGCGCTCGACGATGGAGTACTCCGGCGACTTCATCATCGGGGTGAATCCGAGAATGTCGTGATAGAAAGCGAGGGTTTCTTCCATGTCGGCAACTGCCAGCATTGGACTTATTTTCTTGACGGTACAGGTTGCGGTCACTGCGGATTCCATCTCTGATCTCCCAATTTCTCGAGAACCGTCAAGCATTATAAGGAAATTCCGGGGCGCCGACTTTCTTTATGTTGGCCTCGGCGAATTCGCGGATGCGATCGAGGGAATCCTGCAGCTGTTGTTGATAGCGCTCAACGTCTTCGTCGCTGGCTTCGGGCGGAACGGGGATGAGCTTGCCGAAGCGCATCAGGACACGGGAAAACGGCTTTGGGATGATCAGGCGGTCCCAGGTGTTCAGGACCCAGGCTCTCTCGACTGCTATGTGAAACGTGCTCAAGGGAACGCCGGAGGAGCGCGCCAGGGCGACCGGGCCGGGCTTTACCTTGTAGCGCGGACCGCGGGGACCGTCGAGGCTGAAGGCTACGGCCCAGCCCTCCTGCAGGGCGCGGCGCAGGCCTAGCAGGGCGCGGACGGCGTTGCGGCTGCTGGAGCCTTTGACGGCGACGAATCCGAATTTGTGGATGATGCGTCCCATGTATTCGCCGTCGTAGCTGTTGCTGCTCATGACGCGGATTCCGACATTGCGGAACAGAGTACGTCGCGGGAATGATGCAGGCGTGCCAGAAAGAAACGATCAGCGGGCGCTGGTCGACGGTTGGCTGCGCGCCTTCTTCGTGGGAGACGCACACGCGCAGGGTGGGGCCGATTAGACGGATAAACGAGTATCCGGCGGCGATGATGATGGGCAGGATGATTCTCTGCCGGAGGGTGAAGCGGTGGGGAGCAGGGGTAGCGTCTGTTGCGGCAGGCGCTTCGCCAGTGCTGGCTTCGGTCACGAAGTTATTGTAATGGGAAGGTGGCGAGGTGCGGCTTGCGTGCTTGCGACTCAGTGGCTGAAGCCGCCTCGGCTTCCTGGAAGCCTGGGATGCCCGGCGCCTCGAGATAGGGCTGATCCAGGCCTCGGCTTAGCTTTCCAGGTAGGCGTCGATCCATGTTTTAACCTTCTGGCGGCGGTCGTCGGTGGCGTCGAAGCGGACGCCGAAAGACTTGCTCTTGCGCCAGGTCACGACCCCGCGGACGGTGACGCGAGGCAGGGTGAGCAGGGAAAAGGAGACTTCTACATTGGTTCCAGAAGGCATATCCTCGGCGCTCTTCAGCGACATGCCGCCGGAGCTGATCTCAAGGCTGGAGGCGCTGAGGCGATGTTTATCAGGGCTGAAGACGTTGACCTCGGTCATGATGGGAATGCGCGCGTAGCGCCGGAATTCGTGGAGCACCAGCATGTGAGTGGCGCGGACCAGCTTGAGCGCGGCGGGCCGCTCCAGCGGCTCCTGGAACATAGCATTGATGCCGAACTTGGAATAGCGCATGGCTTCCTGCGCGTTGCCGCCGAGACCATAGAGCACGAGCCGGCTGTTGGAAGGAGAAGTGCGAGCGGCTTCCATGACCGTTTCGGCGCCGGAAGCCAGATTGATCACGCAGGCCTCGAATTTCTCCTGGCGCAGGCGCTCGGCCGCGCTGGAGGAGACAAGCACCGTCTCGATGGCGAACTGGCGGAAACACTCGTGGAGCAGGGCGCGGGAAGATTCCTTGAGGTCGACCAGGGCAACGCGAGCCGCTGCCTTCTTGGTGGAGGAAGTGCGTGCCGGGGCAGTGCCGAAGGCTTTGTCCATGGCGGGAGCGCTTTCCAGTACGAAAGTTTATTGTGGCGTGCCTGGGGTGACATGGAAAGACCCTAAGGGGCAGGGGCCGGAGGTACAAAGGTGTCATTACCTGGGGTGGACTGGTGGGTGCTAAAGAGCTAGGAGTGGGACCTAATTGGAATGGCCGCTGGCGCGGCAGGGGAAGGGACGGGCGAGCAAGAAGTACCGCACGTTGCCCAGTATGACGGCAAAGAGGGCTACCGCTAAAGGTGCTCCAAGAACCACGCTTGCCGTCATGTGCTGCCGATAGCTAGTATTCTCACGAACGGAACCGGCAAGGGGCACACCTTGCCCAGCTGCGCTACCAGTTTGCCAGAAGACTCTTTGGCTTGCTCGATGGAAGCGACCCCAGGAGCCGACACCTAGCTATGAGGAAAAATGTCTGGAGGGCCGTGATCGAGGTCGGTTTTATCGTTTTTTTATTTTATTCCAACCTCTTGATGGGAGAATTTGAGCGGTCAGGTATGGGACAGAAGAAGGGTATAGCCTGGGCAATCAACGATGTCTTTACGGCCGCCAATTTTGGAATCGCCATGATAGCCGGGCTCATCGGTTATGTCCTTTTTGAGTTTCTTCGAAAGAAATTCTAGGCAAACGCGGATCTGATTCTTGGGTGCAAAAGAAACAGCAACAGTGCACCGGCGATGATCACGCCAGTTCCGCCACGCAGCAAGTCGCCTCTGATGCAGTTAACGACATCCCCCAGAACCTGAGTGGCGATGATTCCTACTGCCAGTCTCCATCCCCAAAGACGGCGTCGGAACCACCCGACTCCTGCCGTCGCGAGGGCCGTGCCGAGCAGCAGGAACAGAATTCCAACCGTGGCGCCCAGAGGCGCGAGCTGCTTGTGCGCCGTCGGGTTGAGCGTCCAGACGCGATCGAGAGGGGTGCCACGCCAAAGCAAAGTGGTGGCGGCAAGACTTGCCATGATCGCACCAAAGAACAGGAAAATGCCTATGGCCGTGAATCCTGGCGGCTTGGTCATCGTCTCCCGCATATGCTGAATATAAGCCAACGCCGCGGCCACCTTCCGATCTTTGGCGAAGCATCGCGATAAACCGACTTGCTGCTAACATTCCTCTGGAACCTCTGCCATGCTTGAACTCACCACGCCGGTGCAGTACGTCAAGGGAGTTGGTCCGCGGCTGGCGGAGATTCTTGCCACCAAGGGCATTGCCACGGTGGGTGATCTGCTGAATTATCTGCCTTTTCGCTACGAAGACCGTCTGAATCCGCGGGGGATCGCGGAGTTGCGTGCCGGCGAAATGGCTACCGTGGTTGGCGAGGTCCGCAACTCGGGCTTGTTTCGCACCCGCAAGATGCCCATCTTTCAATTAACCGTGGGGCAGGGACGATCGAAGCTGCGGTGCCTGTGGTTCCACGGCGCCTACCTGCAGGACAAGTTCAAGCCCGGCAAGTTGATCGCGCTTTACGGGAAGGTGGAGCAAGACTCGCGCAGCGGAGAACTGCAGATTGTGCAGCCGCAGTTCGAAATGCTGGGCGATGCGGGCAGCGACGGAGCGGATGGCAAGGCGGCCGCATCGCTCGAAGTGGGACGCATCGTGCCCATCTACGAGTCGGCGGGGCAGGGGCGCGTGACCGCTCGCTGGTTTCGCCGGGTAATCCGCACGGCGCTCGACGATCTGACTCCTGACCTTGCCGAAACCATCCCGGCAGCCGTGCGCGAACGCCTGGCATTGCTTTCGCCGCGCGAGGCTTTGTGGAAAGTGCACTGGCCCGAAGCGGGGGAGAGCCTCACGGATTTGCAGTCATCGCGCACGCCCGCGCACATCCGACTGATCTTTGAAGAATTGTTCTTCGTCGAATTGGGCCTGGAGCTCAAGCGCCGCCAGCAAAAGGCGCAAACCGGCATCGCCTTTCGACTGGACGACCGGGTGCGGCAGGCGATCAAGAAGATTCTGCCCTTCCATCCCACAGCAGCGCAGAAGCGGGTGTTGAAAGAGATTGCCGACGACATGCAGAAGCCTTATCCCATGCGGCGTTTGCTGCAGGGGGATGTGGGCTCGGGGAAAACCATCATCGGCTTTCAGGCGGCGATCATCGCCATCGAAAACGGCTGCCAGGTGGCGCTGATGGCGCCTACGGAAATTCTTGCACAACAGCATTACTTTTCTGCGCGCAGAATTCTGGAGAATGCGGGATATCGAATCGTCCTTTTGACCGGTTCTCTGGAAGCCGACCGCAAGCGCGAAATCCGCCGGCACATCGCGCAAGGAGACGCGCAGCTCGTCATCGGCACTCACGCACTGCTGGAAGAGAAAGTCGAGTTCGCGAAGCCGGGTCTGGTCATCGTCGACGAGCAGCACCGCTTCGGCGTTTTGCAGCGGCTGAAGCTGATGAAGAAGTCGGGTGAAGGCAGCGATGAGAAGAATCCTGCCGAGCCTGACGTTCTGGTCATGACTGCAACGCCCATCCCGCGGACTTTGGCACTCACGCTTTACGGCGATCTCGATCTCAGCGTGCTCGACGAGCTTCCCCCGGGCCGCACTCCGATCGTCACCCGAAGAATCACCGATGACCGCTCGCCCGAGGTGTGGGACTTTGTGCGCAAGCAGGTTGCGAAGGGGCATCAGGTCTATGTGGTCTACCCGGTCATCGCCGAAAACGAGGAGACCGAACTGAAGGCAGCGATCAACATGTACCGCGAGCTGAGCGGGAAAGTGTTCGCCGATCTGAAGGTGGGCCTGCTGCACGGACGGCTCGATTCTGAGCTGAAAGATCAGGTCATGCGCATGTTCCAGAAAGGCGACTTGCAGATTCTGGTCGCGACCACGGTGATCGAAGTTGGCGTGGATGTGCCGAACGCGACAGTGATGGTGATCGAACACGCGGAACGCTTTGGCCTGGCGCAGCTTCACCAGCTGCGCGGGCGCATTGGGCGAGGCGCCGCGAAGTCCTATTGCATCTTGATGACCGGCGGCAAAGTTACCGAAGAAGGCGAGCGCCGGCTCGACGCCATGGTCCGCACCAACGACGGCTTTCAGATCGCCGAACTCGATCTCGAACTGCGCGGACCGGGAGAGTTCTTCGGCACGCGTCAGGCAGGCATGCCGAGCTTCCGCGTAGCCAACCTGATTCGCGACCGGCAAGTTGCTGGAACTGGCGAAGCGCGAAGCGGCGGCGGTGATGGCTGGGCCGAATTCGGAAGTCACGCAGGTGGAAATCAGCCGGGCCCTGGTCGCCTTGCGCACGCGCTGGCAGCATACCTACGGGCTGGTGGAAGTAGGTTAAGAGGCAGAGCGCGGTTAGTTTTGGTCTCCGCCGCCGTGTTTCGCCTGACAAATCTTGCACAGGGTCGGAGGCAAAGTGTTATCCACGCGATGATGCACCGGCTTCAACGTACGGAGATAAGCAAAAATGTCTTTGAGATCATCGTCAGTCATGTTGCCAAGCGCTTTCCAGGGCATCACCGAACTCAGTTGACGAGCCCGCACCTTGCCCGTGTGCATCATCTGGAGAAACAGTTCCTCGTCGTAATACGAAATACCTGAAGGATCAGGCGTGATATTAGCGCTGGTCACGGTCGGCAAAGGGCCTTCGAACTCGAAGCCGCCGGCGAAAGCCAGAGCCGGGTTAGATTCTCCGCGCTGCTGAGGAGTGTGACATCCGTCGCAGTCCGCAATCCGAACCAGATATTCGCCACGTTTTACCTGGGTTGACCGATCCGGGGGCGGCACGGGCTTGGTCAATGGCTCGGGCACACTACGGATCAGATACTTCACCGGGAAGATGATCTCTGTTTTGGGCAGCGCATTGCGAACCGGCGGCAGCGACCGGAGATACACCACAATGGAAGCAAGGTCTTCGTCGGATAAGATGCGGAAAGACTGGTAGGGCATGAGTGGGAACAACGTGCGTCCGTCATGGCCAATCCCTTCACGAATGGCCCGGGCGAGTTGATCGTCGCTCCAAGTTCCCGCACCAGTCTCTGGGTCGGGTGTCAGGTTCGGAGCCACTACGGTTCCCGGCAACCCTAACTCCGGGAAGATCCCACCGGCTCCCAGTTTAGCTTCCAGTGGCGGTGCGCCCGGCGCTTTCCAGTCGTGTTCGGAGTGGCACTCGGTGCATCCCATCACGCTGGTCGCGAGATAGCGGCCGCGTGCGAGGCGTTCCGGCGTGGGCTCAAACCTCCGGTCGGTAAGGGGCCGTGCTCGCGGACCGAAAAACGGCCTCCAGCCAATGGTGAGACTGATGGCGACAACCAGCACCGCTGCCAGAACCAGCAACCCTCTGCCCAGCCACTTCCAGAATCTCTTCATTGAGCGCGTGCCCCCAAGTTGGCCTGCATTCTATGTCGTCGCGCCCCCTTCGCTCAAGGCTTAGGTTCAAGCTGTTAGAATCGAACGAATGGCAGGGACTTCTCAACTAATTCAGATCGAGCTTGCGCCGCCGCCGCGGATGCCCAAGCCGGACTGGCTGCGCGCCAAGGCTCCCGTCGGCGACAATTTTCACGAGCTTAAGAAGCTGGCGCGCGGGTTGGGACTGCACACGGTTTGCGAATCGGCACAGTGCCCGAACATCGGCGAGTGCTGGAATCACAAGACTGCGACCTTCATGCTGCTGGGCGATATCTGCACCCGCCGCTGCGGATTCTGCGCCGTGCCCAAGGGCCGCCCCGAGCCGATCGACTGGGATGAGCCGCGACGGGTGGCTGAGGCTGTAGCGACGCTGGGCCTGAAGCATGCTGTCGTGACCAGCGTGAATCGTGACGATGACAACGTCGGAGGCGCCAAGGTTTTTGCCGAAACCATCCGCGAGATTCGCGAGCTGATTCCCGATTGCCGGATCGAAGTGCTGATTCCGGATTTTCAAGGTCTGGAAGAACCGTTGAAGATCGTGCTCGACGCGCAACCTGATGTTCTCAACCACAACACCGAAACTGTGCCTCGTCTTTATCGCGCAGTGCGGTCTGGCGCCCGTTACGAGCGCACTCTCACGCTTGCTCGAGAACGCCAAGAAGTTTTCTCCCGGCATGGTGACGAAGAGTGGAGTGATGGTGGGTCTGGGCGAATCCACGGAAGAATTGATCGAGGTCTTCCGCGATCTCGGCGGCCGCGGCGTCGACATTCTTACCGTGGGCCAGTATCTGCGTCCTTCGCGCGACCACCTGCCCATCGCCCGCTTCTACACGCCTGAGGAATTCCGCGAGTTGCGGAATGAAGCGTTGCGCTTCGGCTTCCGCCACGTCGAGTCCGGACCGCTGGTGCGCTCCAGCTATCACGCGCACGAGCAGGCCGAGTCCACCTCCGCCCCGCGGGTGGTGTCCTAGACGCGGCATGCTGAGCGCGCTCCTGGTGCTGCTGGGCTTCTTCGCGGGATTGCTGGGAGCGTTGACCGGCATCGGCGGCGGCGTTCTGCTTTCGCCCATCCTCGCGCTGCATTTTGGAATCCCCATCCGGCAGGCGATTGGCACCAGCCTGGTGGCCGTGATCACGACCTCGGCGGCCAGTTCTTCCGTTCATCTCCAGCGCCACACCACCGACATTCGTCTCGGCATGACGCTCGAACTGGCAACGTCTTTTGGCGCGGCCGTTACGGCTTATCTGGTCGGATACTTCAACCGCAATGCGCTCGAGGGGATCTTTGCCGGCTTCCTGTTGTACAGCTCCGTCACTATTCTGGTGCGCGGCGGCAAGGTAAAAGATCCGGAAGAACCTCCGGCTACGAGCAACGGTGAGACCGTGATTCCACCCTACGAGCCGCAGCGCTATCCACTCGGCCTGGGCGCGTCTCTGGTCGCGGGCGGACTCTCCGGCCTACTCGGCATCGGCGGCGGTCCCATCAAAGTTCCGGTGATGTACATCTTCATGAATGTTCCGCTGATGGTGGCCACGGCCACGTCGAATTTCATGATCGGAGTCACTGCCGCGGCCAGCGCCATCGTCTACTACCGCCGCGGAGACATTCTGGTGGAGATCGCTGCTCCGCTGGCGGTCGGCGTGTTTCTCGGTTCGCTGCTGGGTGCGCGCCTGGCGCCGCGCATTCAAACGAAGTACGTCGTCTATCTGCTGGTTGCGATCATGCTCTATCTCGCCGGGCACCTGTTCGTGCACCTGCTCACAGGAGGCGCCGCATGAGCCAGCTCCGCGAACCGGCCTTCGATCGTGTGGTTGCCCTGGTGCTGCGCGTGGGCGCGTTCGGCTGTTTCTTCATCATGCTGGCGGGATTGCTGGTTGGACTTTTCGTTCCCGGCCGCATTCCCGGAGACATCGAACGCGCGGGTGTGCTGCTGATGCTGGCTACGCCGGTCGTGCGGGTTGCAGTTGCGGGCGTTCTCTTTCTGCGAGAAAAGGATTGGAAGTACGGGGCAATCTCGTTTGGAGTGCTCGCGATTCTGCTGCTGGGTGCGGTGTTCGGCATCGGCGAGCACTGACGGGAGATCGGGTAATTGGGGAATTTGGTAATTGGGAAATCACATTCGACCGAAGAGTTCTTCAGTTACCCGAGTTACACAATTACCAAATCCTCTAGAAGATGTGCAGCTTGATGCTGAGATACTTCTTCGGATTCTCCCGGATCGCTTTAATCAGGCCCTGGGTCTCGTCCAGCATCTGGTTGAGCATTGTTGTAGAGCGTCTCGTCCTTGAACAGTTTTCCCTGCTGTCCCCTGGCCGGCCTCGAGTTCGCTGGTCAGTGCCGCGAGCTTGGTCATCGTGGTGTCGATCTTCTTCGCCAGTTCCTCGTCCTTGAGCAACCTTCCTGCTGTTCCCTTGCCCGCATTAAGGTCTTCGCTCACCTTTTTCAAGTTGGCGATGGTGTCGTTGGCGTTGTTATAGAGGGTCGGATCTTTCAGGAATTTTCCGGCTGTGCCTTTGCCCTGTTGCAGGTCGTCAACCACGTCATTCATCTTGTCGAGCGTGGCGACGAACTTGTTATAGGCGTCGTTGCTATTGATCAACTGGCCCAGGCTGCCTTGTCCCTTGGCGATCTCGTCGACAACTGTTTTGAATTCCGTAACCGTCTGCGAGAAGCGGTCATACAGCGTGGGATCGTAAATCAACTTACCCAGCGAGCCCTTGCCACTCTCCGCAAAGGCGAGAATGCGGTCGGCGCGCTTGAGCAGAGCGTCCATGTTCTGCAGCGTGCTCTGGCTGGAGCGCACCACTTCGTTGAAGTCGGGATGCACGCGCGTGGGAAGCGTGTCGCCGTCCTGCGCCAGCGCGCCGATGGCCTGCGAGCTGTCGATATCCAGGAAGGTTTCGCCCAGCACGCCGGCGGTCTCGAGAGAAGTGACCGAATCGCGGCGCAGGTTGAAACCGTACTTCGTGCTCACCTTCATGACCACTTGCACGGGAGTGAGCTGTTTGTCTTTGTCGCGGACAATGAGAATTTTCGAAACGTTGCCGATGTCCACGCCACTGAGCCGCACCGGCGCGCCCACCCGCAGTCCTTCCGCATTGTCGAAGTAGGACACCAGCGTGATTCGATTGGAGAAGAAGCCGCCGGTCCCGGACATGAGAAACAAAAGCAGCGCCAACACCAGACTGGCGAAAATCACCGTGAGGCCAACGCGAAGTTGCGACCATTTGATCTGCTTCTGGCTCGGCAAGTGATTTCCTCAGACCGCAATCTGCGTTTTCCTGGTGACGGCGCACGGAACAGCCCCAAACGCCGCTGTTCCCTCGCAGCATCATAGCAAACCCGGAGCCTACTCTTTAAACCCGTTGCGGGCGAAGGGCCGGCAGCAGCAATAGGGCTAGCACATAGGCCGCAACCCCGCAGGCCAGGGTCACGGTCAGGCCAAATTGGATCGCGATCACCATGGCCAGCACGGATCCCAAAACGCTGGCGGCGGCATTCATCGCCCAGGCCCACTCCACGGCATTGTCTGCCTCAGTCGCTCCGCTCGGGACCTCGAAGACGGGGCGCGCCGCGAGCGCGCGCAAGCCGGTGGGGAACGGCATTCCCATCACGAAACCGAGCGGTATCAGCAGCATGGCCGCTGACCACCAGCCGGTAGCCGAAGCCCAGCCCCACCCAGGCGGGAAGCCCACGGGGCAGAAGAAATACGTCAGCAGACCAGCGCGATGATCACCAGCATAAGCGGCATCCAGGCCATTTCGGTGCGGGCAAGCCAGCGGCGCGAAAACAAGCTCCCAGCTCCGCTCGACAGCATCAGCAGAAAGATGACCACGGTCAGCGCATAGGTCGGGTGTCCCAGAAAAAGCACGAAGCGCTGGATAAACGCAATCTCCACCAGGATGTAACCCAGACCTACCGCCACGAAATAAAGCAGCGGAAGCGGCGACTGGCGCCCTCCCTGGAGCGCAAGCGGCAGAATCAGAAAGCCCAGCACTGCGACCACAGAGATGACCAGCACAAGAATCAGCACCAGCACTCCCAGGTTCACCTTCCAGTCAATTCCATGCTGCAGCGCTTGCTGGCCCAGGATTTGTCCGGCCTTGAGCGTAAAAAAGAAGAACGGCGCGTTATCGCTGACCGGCGCCACATTGTAGGCATAGCTTTGTGCGAAGCGGTAAGGATCATTGCTCGCGATCAAGTCCGCAAACGGATTCCGGACGGCTTGCCCGGTTGCAGGTTGCGAAGGCAGATAGAGCGGCTCGAGTTCGTCATATTCGCCGAGGTGAGCCTGCACCGCGGACTCTTCCTCGGCGGTAAAAGCGGTTTTCTTGGCCAGCACCACCACGGGAATCCCGTCTTCATCGAGCGCCCCTTGCGAAGCCACGATAAAGTTGCGCGCCGGATTCGCGACGCCGAGACTGTGCAACGCTTGCATCGCCACCGAGACCACGCGCAGCGCCTCCCGCGGTTGGCGGAACTCCCAGCGGGTGATGGCGACCATGCCGTCCGGTTTGAGATGCTCGAAGTATTCCCGGAAGGCCTCCACCGTGTAGAGATTGTTTTCGCTCAACGCGAAAGCGCCGGCCGCGGTCGAGGCCCAGGTATCCACCAGCGTCATTTGCACCACGTCAAACTGCTGCGGCGTGGAGCGCAGGTAGGAGCGGCCGTCGGTTACGTGAATGTGGACCTCGGGACGCTCGTAAAGATGCATGGGCGTAGTCGGCGTAACGCCCGCGCATGATGGTGTCGGCAATGATGGGATTGATTTCAATGCCGGTCACGCTCGGGCTGCCGTTGGCCACCGCCCGCAGCACGTCCACTCCGCCGCCCGGTCCGATGATCGCGAACTCCCCGCGCGGACGCAGAACGTTGGCCAACGCCGGCGGAGCTGACATCAGATTGCGCTCCCACTCCGAACCGTCGCCAGTGCGCCAGATCGCAATTCATGATGTAAGTGGAAGCGTCGGCGTCGATGACGATGGCCTTGGCTTGACCCTGGCGATCCACTTCCACGCGCGACAGCGCGTTCCAGCGGGCAAATTCCACCCACGCCGGGTCGCGAAAAATGCCCTTGGCATAAATCACGTCGATGCAGCCGGTTCGAGTGGTTCGCCGCGATCAGCACCACGAAGATAAAGACCAGACCACCTGCCAACCGCCGCGCGCTCAAGGATGCAGCCCAGACCATGGCCGCCGCAGCCATCACCACGGCCGCCGCCAGAATCGTATTCGGTCCTCCGATCCAGTTGAGCAGTGGAACCACTGCCAGGCACGCCAGCGCTCCGCCACTCAAATCCGCTCCGTAGAGCCGGGAGACGCGCCACGTCTCGCGCGCAAACACCACCGAGAACAGCAATCCAGTCAGGAAGAAAGGCAGGGCCGCCACCACATAGAGCGCGGTCAGGTGCAGGAAATTCCTTCCCGTGACCGTTAGCGCCACCGGGACATGCAGCACAACCTCCAGCGCGACGAACACCAGAATCGAGTTGTCGATGCACAGGCGCGCTGCCAGCGTGCGCGTGTCGGTTCTGGCGAGGCGGTTCTTGAATAGGTAGGCAAAAACTCCGCCCGCACCCAGCCCCAGCAGCGCAATCGAAATCGCGAGAAACGCGAAGTGATAGAAGAGCACCACGGAGAACAATCGAGTTAGCGCCAGTTCCAGCAGCAACGCGGCAAAGCTGGTCATCCCCAGACCGAGAAGAAGAGTACGTTCGGGAATTTCAGAGGAGGAAGAAACCGGCGGGGCAGCTTGAATGGTCGCGGACATGAATGTGGAATGCGCCAGTCTAGCAGAAGGAGCCAGAATGCTGTGTTCCTGCGCCTAACTTTCGAGAATGACCTGCGCGATGGCCTGCTCCGCTGTGTGCGAAAGCGACAGCGCGGCATTCTTCACGCCCAGCGTGGCCGCAATCTCGCCGGCTTTTCCGTGAAAATGAATTGTCGGACGTCCGCTAGGCAGGCGCACAACTTCGCAGTCCCGCCAGCGCACGCCGTGGCTCCAGCCCGTCCCCAGAGCCTTCATAGCGGCTTCTTTGGCGGCGAAGCGCGCGGCGTAGCGCTCCACCCGGTTCGCCTTGGAATCGCAATAGCGGATTTCACCCGCCGTAAAGATGCGCTGCAGAAAGCGATCGCCAAAGCGCGCGATCGATTGCCGGATGCGCGGAACCTCCGCAATGTCAATGCCCGTGCCGACGATCATATTTTCGACACCTTACAGCAGCCGGTCTCCACGGTAAATCAATTCACCCTCTATCATGCGAGCTTCTGTGGTCAGGCGATGCGGTTTGACGGGGCCGTTCCCGTCAATGTGCATCACCTCATGTCCGTGCGCGACCAGCCAGTCCGAGACCAGCATGCGGTGGCAGCGGAAGTATACGCGCTCGGCACACATGTAGGCGGTGCGGGAGCCCTCGGCCAGCGCAACCAGTTCGGCCATCGCGTTTTCGAATTCCGCGGTCAGCATGTAGTCGGCGTAATTGCGGAAGCTCGCGTTGCGAAGCCCGATGTTCGGGGAGTCTTCGCGACTCTTCTTGCGATAGCCGCCGAGGGCCTTCATCCAGACATAGCGGATTCCGGCCGCGGGCAAACTTTTTTCCAGAGATTCACGATTGAATTGCGGCAGCCGCCGCGACATGGGGAAGGCACGGATATCCACCAGAGTTTCAATCGCGTGAGCTTGAAGCGCCTCGACCAGTTCGTCGAGCGAGCGGGTCGAATGTCCGACAGTATAGAGGAGAGCCAATGCTGTTTCGATTCGAGACGATCATGCAACGATGCGATTGAGAGCCGCCACCACCGCCGCGTCCTGTTCCGGAAACACCGTCCGCAAATCGAGCAGCACGCGGCCTTCTTCGACCCGGGCAATGATCGGCGGCTCTGAACCGCGCAGGCGCGCGGCCAGTTCGTCAGCACTCAGGCCCTCGCAAGTCAGCGCCAGCACGCGCGTGGGCAAAGTGGACGATGGCGCAGCGCCGCCGCCGAGGATCGATTCGCCATCCACGATTTCAACCTTCAACTTCGGAGTTGCAACCCGCGCCGCCAGCGCATCAGCCCGCTTGCCGATTGCATCTTTCGAAAGCCGCATCATGCGTAGCGTGGGAACCGCATCGTGATCCTTCTGCACATACGCAAGAAGAGTCGCTTCCAGCGCGGCATAGATCAGCTTGTCCACACGCAACGCCCGGAACAGCGAGTTCGCTCGCATGCGCGCGATCAACTCCGAACCACCGCTGATCAGCCCTGCCTGCGGGCCGCCGAGCAGCTTGTCTCCGCTGTAGGTGACGATGTCGACGCCGTTGCGCAAGCTGTCCAGCACGCCGGGCTCGCCGTTGATGCCGACCGAGCGCAGATCAAAAAGCGCGCCGCTGCCCAGGTCTTCCATCAGCGGAATGCCGCGCTGGCGTGCCAGCACCAGCAGTTCCGCCGTAGAAGCCTGTTCGGTGAAGCCCGTGATCTCGAAGTTCGAACGGTGTACTCGCAGCAGCAGCCGCGTCCGTTCGGTGATGGCGCGCTCGTAGTCGGCGGTGCGCGTGCGGTTGGTCGTGCCCACCTCGCGCAGGATCGCACCCGACTTGGCCATCACGTCGGGAATCCGAAACGACCCGCCGATCTCCACCAGCTCGCCGCGCGAAACAATGACTTCTCCGCCCTCCGCCACGGTATTCAGCGCCAGCAGCACGGCAGCCGCATTGTTGTTAACCACGATCGTGGAAACATCGCTGTGTGGAGACAGCCGCCTCGGCTGTCCCGCCTGGGCGAAGCCCAGCGGCTTCCGTCCGAGATCCCGTCCCAAGCATGTCACTGCTCAGCAGCTTGCGAAATAGGCGGTCCACGTGCACATCCCGCTTGCCGCGAGCGCCGGCACCCAGGTCAAACTCCAGATTGGAATAGCTCGCCGCGGTCTCGCGGATGTGATCGATCGCTGCATCGCCCAGCGGAGCGCGGCCAAGGTTGGTATGCAGGATCACGCCGGTGGCGTTGATCACCGGCCGCAGAGAATAACCCAGCGCCTGGCGAAGTTGATTCTCCACCGCTCCCGCCAGACCGGAGAGCGCAAGCTCCAGCGCCGCCTCGTCCAGCAGCCCCGATGTAATCTCCTGCCGCAACCGGGACAGCACGACGCGCGCCGCATCCACCACGGATTCTTGGCCGTAGCTCGCCGCCAGCGAGCAAACCGCGAGGTCGTGGGTCACCTCATCCACGGAAGGCAGCTTGCGAAAAAGTTCCGACGGCGCAGCAGTTTTCACCCGGAGATTATCCCACGAAGAGAATGAACCGCGCAGGGATGATTCAACCCGCCCCTACAGCGTATGCATGTAGGCCAGCAGATCCTGCATGTCTTGTGCACTCATCACCTGGCTGTAGCCCGGCATGTCGGGCCGGCCGTTGCGAATAATGTCGCTCACGCGGTCGTCATTCGCGGGTAGTCCAGTCTGGGGAAGATATGGATGCTGGAAAACGCCCTTCAACCCCGGACCCTTTTTCCCCTTCGTGGAATCGGGCCGGTGACAGCGGTCACAGTAGTTGTCATAAATCTTGCGCCCGGCGGCCTGCTGGGGGTTGAGGCCGAGTTCCGCGTCCGATTTGCGACGTTCCACGTCGCAGCCCGCGAGCGCGGCCAGCGCCAGCAACGCGGGCAGGAACGCACTGATCCAACCCCGATGTTGCTTCACATGCCGCAGAATGTTCCAGCACTCGATCGTTCCGATCACTCGCATCCTCGACATTTCCGCCAGTTTATTTGTGCCCAGTTTCCCACAGCTGCCGCAATCCCGCTCGACTTACAATGATAGAGGAAGTCTGAAAGCCATGCCGGTCGCGGTGAAGCGGGTCTACGAATCGGTGTCGCGCTCCGATGGAGCGCGCGTTCTCGTCGATCGCCTGTGGCCGCGCGGCCTTTCAAAAACTGAGATCGCCATGCATGAATGGCTGCGCGATCTTGCTCCCTCCAACGACCTGCGGAAGTGGTTTCACGCGCAGCCGGAACAATGGCAGGTTTTTCGCAAACGTTACCTGAAGGAATTGGCCCGTCCCGAAGCCGAAAAAGATTTGCAAACGCTTTACTCTCTGGCCCACAAGCGGAAACGCCTCACCCTTCTGTATGCCTCGAAGAACGAGAAGCGCAACAACGCAATCGTGCTCAAGGATTTGCTCGACGGAATGCGCAAACCGCCGACCGGCACCGGCCCCGGCGCGCTTCGGACCATGGGCAAGCGGGATGCGGCTGTGCGGCGCCGCTAGCGGTTCCGGTTTCGCTCCTCCGTTCTCTTCTTTCATTTAGAATCTGCCCCATGAGAGCCGTCTTTCAATGGAGCCTCGGCACGCGCACCCTGGAACTGGGCAAACGCACGCTGATCATGGGCGTAGTCAACGTGACCCCCGACTCTTTTTCTGACGGCGGCCTCTATCTCGATCCCGAAAAGGCGACGGCCCACGCCGTACGATTGCTCGACGAAGGTGCCGACATCATTGACGTCGGCGGAGAATCGACCCGCCCCGGCGCCAAAGTCGCCGTAAGCGCGGAAGAAGAGTTGCAACGCGTGTTGCCCGTGATCACCGCGCTCAAGAAACAGCGCCCCGATGCGATGATTTCGATTGACACCTACAAAGCCAGCGTAGCCCGCGCCGCGGCCGCGGCCGGAGCCGAAATCGTCAACGACGTCAGCGGTCTGCGCTGGGATGCGCAGATGGCGCGCACGATTGCCGAAATAAAATGCGGCGCGGTTCTGATGCACACGCGCGGCCGTCCCGAAGAGTGGCGCACCTTGCCGCCGCCCGGCGATATTGTTCTTCTGGTCAAGCGCGAACTCCGGGAGTGGGCGGAAGCGGCCGTGCTGGCCGGCGTGCGCCGGGAAAGGATCGCCCTCGATCCAGGCTTTGGCTTCGGAAAAAACTTCGAGCAGAACTACCCGCTGCTGGCTCGTTTTCAGGACTTACAGTCTCTCGGCTTTCCCCTGCTGGCCGGAACCTCGAGAAAATCATTCCTCGGCCGCACCCTGGCGAGAGACGGGAAAGAAGACGTCCCTGCAGCCGATCGCCTGTACGGAAATCTCGCTGCGCACACCGCTTTGATTCTCAAAGGCGTGCACATCTTACGGACGCACGATGTAAGAGCTGCAGTCGATGCAGCCCGCGTGGCCGATGCCATCCTCGCCGCGCGCTGACGACTCTCTGGCTGGAGCCAGGTTTATTGCGGGGCCGCTGGTTGCGGGGCGGCGGCCGGCAATTCGGCGACCCGCATGATGGTGCATTCCACCTGTTTGCCGTTGGCGTTTTTCACCTTACCCTTGTCACCGTTGATCTCGTATTTCACGTCGCTGCCCACAACAAAATCGGTGGCTTTCAAAGACTCCTTCTCGACCGAGCGGCAGGTGTACAGCTTACCCAAGGCGGCGAAGGAAAGATCGTACTGCTGATTCTTGTGGGTCTTCTTGTCGGTTGTTCCCGACGGCTGGAAATCTTTCAACGTAGTGGTGCCCTCGATCTTCGATCCCGCCGCCGCCGTTATCGCGAGCGTAACTATGAAGAGCGCTATCGTTTTGCCCTTACGCATGCTCCACCTCCCGGCTGATTGTACGTTGAGAAAAGCGGTCGCCGCCAGAGGAGGAGTCAGCCGGGAAACTTCTTCTGCCGATAACATCGATCAAAGATTCCAAACATCAGCACGATCACCACAAAGACCATCCAGCTGGCTTCGGGACCGAGCAGGCCCCCAGTAAGCCATTGCGGTCCTTGCCAGCGGGTTTCAAGAAGATGACCGACTGCATACTCGCCGGCGTTTTGTCCCGACCACACGAAGAGGTTAGCCAGGTCGAAGGCGGCGTGGAACCCGATGGCGAACGCCAGTGAGCCAGTGCGACGCAGCGTTAAGCACACGAACAGGCCGAGCAGCCCGGTGGAAGCAAAGTCTTCCCAGCGCTCGTGGGGCTTAAGGAAGTAGTGCAGCGCACCGAAGCCAATCGAAAGCAGAATGGCCGCCGTCCAGAATCCAATACCATCGGCGAGCGTGGCGAGGAGATAGGCGCGGAACTGGAACTCCTCGGCAAATCCGATGAGCAGATTGGCAATGATCCAGACGCCTAGCGAAATACCAGAGCGTGCTGCCATGGAGCGCAAGCCCGAGGATGCGATAGCCGCCGAAGGCCGCAATCAGGCCCACCAGCAAAGAAGTGGAAGCCGCGCCCCAGGCAAGTCCAACCCAAAAGTCGCTGCCGAAGGCGTTGCCCACTGGAACGCCGTAATCGGCGAGGCGGCGGCGCTCGATGCGAGCCATAATCCAGGTCGCGATCAGCACCTGGATGAGCGTCTGCAGCTCGCCCCAGATGGTATCCACAGGATCAAGGAACGACCGCTCTTTGGGATGGAAGATCTTGGGAATGATCCAGTCCGACAGGAATCCGAGTCCCACGAAAATGCCAACAAAAATAAGGAGACGCCAGCCGGAGCGCAAGCCACGGGCGTTGAAGAAGATTTTTCTCATACTCTCAAGCGAAAATTGCTAAAAGGTCTTCGCCGAATCCAGCAAAATCGTCACCGGCCCCTCGTTCACCAGTTCGACCTTCATCATCTCCTGAAAGCGCCCAGTCTCGCAGCGCAGTCCGGCGGCGCGAATCTGTTCCACAAAAATCTCATAGAGCTGCCGCGCTTTCTCCGGCGGCGCCGCGGCGTCAAACGACGGCCGCTTGCCACGTCGCACGTCCCCATAGAGGGTAAACTGCGAAACCGCCAGCACGCTCCCGCCGACCTCCTGCACGCTGCGATTCATTTTTCCCTGGTCATCTTCAAAGACTCGCAAGCCAGCAATTTTCTCCGCCAGATAAGTTGCATCGGCCTCGGTATCGTCCCGGCCGACGCCCAGCAGAACCAGCAACCCCAAGCCAATCTCGCCCGCGATCTCCCCCTTCACCGCGACTTGAGCACGGCTTACCCGCTGCACGACTGCACGCATAGAATTCCCAGGTTCTTCCACTATGGCTTCCCAGCAAGCATCGACTCATGCGCCGCCACCGCTTGCCAGCGCCCATCGCGATAAACGTAAATGTCCGTGAAGCGAACTCTCGCCAAAACCTTACCCTGTGCATCCACCGCCGTCGCCAACCCCCGGATGTAGCCGAAATCCCCGTGCAGCTGCGCGTGCATCTCCGTCAATTCATGATGCCCGGGCTCATGCTTGGCAGCTTTGGCCAGAGTTGTCTCGCGATTCTGCAGCGTTCCGTCCGGTCCGGCATCTTCAAACTCCGCGGCCAGCAAGCAACTCAGTGCAGCGGCGTCGCGCTCCTCCAGAGCCCTGGCCCAGGTCCGCTCGTTCTGGACCAGCGCATCCCCGTCTTTCGCCTGACCAGCCGGACAGGGCGCCCCATGAGCCATTGCGCATAACATCAGAAAACACACCCACACACGTTTCACCATGGACTCCTGTCAAGCGAGGTACGAACTGTCCAATGATAACTTGCCCGCAGTTTGACCACGAGAACTTCCAACCGTTAGGATCAGTTGTCCGATCCGGAATTGGCCAAGGGTTTGCCCCGTGTGGCAATCCCCTTCCTTTACACTAATTCACCGGGGCAATTACACTACACGTTCGCCTATTTTCATGTGCGGTAGCACCTGCGGGGAACAAATCGCGGAGGGTCCGGGCGAAGGCCGGACGGGAGCGGAGACTGCGGTCCCCGAATCCCGGCATCGAATTTCAAATCAAATCGAGCTAAAGCGAGGAGAAACATGGCAGCCGTTGACGAGAAAGTAAAGCAGATCATCGTAGAGCAGTTGGGTGTGGACGAAGGCGAGGTCACTTCCAGCGCGTCGTTCGTGGACGACCTGGGCGCGGATTCACTGGACACGGTCGAACTGGTAATGGCTTTCGAAGAAGGCTTCGACATCGAGATCCCCGACGAGGACGCGGAGAAGATCCGCACCGTGCAGGACGCCATCGATTACATCGGGAAGCATTCGAAAGGCGGCAAGTAGTTTGGGACGCAGGGTCGTAGTT
Organism: uncultured Acidobacteriaceae bacterium; assembly: GCA_963770235.1. Taxonomy (GTDB): domain Bacteria; phylum Acidobacteriota; class Terriglobia; order Terriglobales; family Acidobacteriaceae; genus Sulfotelmatobacter. The sequence continues at coordinate 49,830 of CAVYOW010000003.1, forward strand.
ACCGGCATCGGCCTGATCTGCGGCGTGGGTAATACCACCGGAGAGGTGTGGCAGGCCGTGCTCGCCGGCAAGAGCGGCGTGGCCCGCATCACCCAGTTCGACTCCGCGAATTTCGCCTGCCAGATCGCCGCCGAGGTCAAGAACTTCGATCCCCTCAACTTCATCGAGAAAAAAGAAGTCAAGAAGATGGGACGCTTCATCCACCTGGCCATCGCCGCCGCGGATGAAGCATTCAAGATGTCGGCCCTGCAAATCACGCCGGAAAACGCCGAGCGCGTGGGCGTGCATATTGGATCCGGCATCGGCGGGTTCGACATCATCGAACGCGAACACACCGCCCTGTTCGAAGGCGGCCCGCGCAAGATTTCCCCGTTCTTTATTCCAGCCGCCATCATCAATCTTGCCGCCGGCCATGTTTCCATGCGCTTTGGGGCAAAGGGCCCCAATGAAGCCACGGCCACGGCCTGCACCACCAGCGCCCACTCCGTCGGAGATTCTTTCCGTATCATCCAGCACAACGACGCCGACGTGATGATCGCCGGCGGCTCCGAAGCCGCCATCACCCCGATGGGCGTCGGCGGATTCGCCGCCATGCGCGCCCTTTCCACCCGCAACGACGAGCCCGAAAAAGCCAGCCGTCCCTGGGACAAGGATCGCGACGGTTTTGTCATGGGCGAAGGCGCGGGCATCCTTGTGCTCGAGGAACTGGAGCACGCCAAAAGGCGGGGCGCGCCGATCCTCGCCGAAGTATCCGGCTATGGCATGTCCGGCGACGCTTACCACATGACTCAGCCCGCTCCCGAGCACGAAGGCGGTTTCCGCGTGATGCGCAACGCCACCCGCGACGCCGGCATCAGCCCCGACAAAGTCGATTACGTCAACGCTCACGGCACGTCCACGCCCATCGGCGATACGCTCGAGGCGCACGCCATCCGCAACTTCTTCGGCCAGCGCAAAATCCCCGTCAGCTCCACCAAGTCTATGACCGGCCATCTGCTCGGCGGCGCCGGCGGCCTCGAAGCCGGCATTACAGTCCTGGCTCTGCGCGACCAGATCCTGCCCCCCACCATCAACCTAGTCAGCCAGGACCCCGAAACCTGCGGCATGGATTTCGTCCCCAACCAAGCCCGCAAAGCCAAGCTCGAATACGCCATGTCGAACTCCTTCGGCTTCGGCGGCACCAACGGCGCGCTCCTGTTCCGCCGCTGGTCAGAGTAGAAGTCTCCCAGTCACCTATCAACGCACGGTCGCGTTTCGTTGACTTGCCATTTTCCTCGACGTAAGATTTGCCTCGCATGATAGGCCAGACCATCTCGCACTACCGCATTATCGAGAAACTGGGCGGCGGCGGCATGGGTGTGGTCTACAAGGCCGAGGATGTGAAGCTGCACCGTTTTGTCGCCTTGAAGTTCCTGCCCGACGACATTTCTAAAGATGAGCAAGCTCTAGCCCGCTTCCAACGCGAAGCGCAGGCCGCTTCTGCCTTGAACCATCCCAACATCTGTACCATCTACGAAATCGACGACCAGCATGGGCAAGCATTCATCGCCATGGAGTTTCTGGACGGGCTGACCCTGAAGCACCGGATTGCAGGCCGGCCGCTGGAGACCGAAACCGTGCTCTCGCTGGGAATCGATATCGCGGACGCACTCGATGCTGCACATGCAGAAGGCATCGTCCACCGCGACATCAAACCGGCAAACATTTTCGTCACCAAGCGCGGGCACGCCAAGGTGCTCGACTTCGGCCTGGCCAAAGTCACGAGCCCTGCCAGTTCGTCGAGCCAGATCGCAGCGGCAAACACACTCACGCACAATGTCGACGAACCTCATCTCACCAGCCCGGGGACTGCGTTGGGCACCGTGTCCTATATGTCGCCCGAACAGGTGCGAGGTAAGGAACTGGATGCCCGCACCGATCTCTTCTCGTTCGGCGCCGTGCTGTACGAGATGGCGACCGGGGCACTGCCCTTCCGGGGTGAGACCTCGGGAATAATCTTCGATGCAATTCTCAATCGAGCTCCCACGCCTCCGGTTCGGATCAATCCGGAGTTGCCCGCTGAACTGGAACGGATCATCGATAAGGCGCTCGAAAGAGATCGCGACCTCCGCTATCAGACTGCCTCCGAGCTTCGGGCCGACCTGAAGCGGCTTAAGCGCAATACCGATTCAGGACGGAACCTCAGCGACGCGCGTTCGACGGCGCTCTCTCCGTCGGCCTCGGGCGCCTCGCCACAGGATCCGCATCCCAGCGGCGCGTTGCCGTCGTCAGGCTCTGCCGCAGTGAGATCGTCGAGCGGGGCTGTGCTCGCAGAAGCGGCGTCCCACAATAAGGGCAAGGTGATTGGGATCGCGGCGGTGGTCTTGCTGCTTGTGCTTGCCGCGAGTTACGGCGCCTACCATCTCTTCTCTCGTCATACGCCCGATGCCCCGGGCAAGATTACCCAGATCAGTCATTGGCACAAGCCGATAAGCCAGGCAATCCTCTCCCCTTCCGGGCATGCCGTGGCCTTCACTTCGTACGTCGGGGGGTACGAACAGATTTTCCTCATGCTGACTTCGGGTGGCGAGCCCTTACAACTTACCAACGACGAAGGCGGCAAGTTCCTTGCCAGCTTTTCCGCGGACGAAAACCAAATCTACTACGGGCGCCAACTGGGTGCCCTGGAAGTCTGGGCAGTACCTACGCTAGGTGGCACTCCGGTGCGCGTAGTTGAAGGCAGTTCTCTCCGGCCGTCTCCGGATGGCCAAAGCCTGTTCTACTCTAATTCAGAAACCGGTGAGATTTTACAGGCTCCCGCCTCAGGTATCGGCGGGAAGGTGATCTACAACTCTAAGGATCTCGGGCTGGGATTCTATTCGAACCTCTTGGTGTTTCCGGATGGCGCCGACCTTCTGCTGATGGGCCACAGGCCATCGAACACGGAGACATCTTCGGAGATATACAAACTGAATGTCGCCAGCCATAAGGCTGCGGATCTGGGTGCGGCACCGATCCCCGGTTCTGCGACCTGGGGGGAACCGGGAAAAACTCTGCTCTACTCGCGCGACGTCAGCGGGATTACGAATCTTTGGGAATACAACATTGAAACCAAGGCAGTCACGCAGCTTACTTCCGGTCCAGGCCCGGATTTCCTGCCCATGCGGGATCCCGCCGGCAAAGGAATCTTCTTCATCAACGGTAAGAGTTCCGGGTTTCTCTCGGTTTACGACCTCCAGGCAAAATCCAGCCGCGACATAACTTCAGAGTTGGCTACCCAGCCGGCCATTTCCGCGGACGGAAAGCGTGTGATGTATATCACGCAACCTGAGCCGCAGCGGACCGAGCTGTGGGTTTCAGATACCGACGGGAATAACAGTGCGAAACTGGCCTCGTCTAAAAGCCTGGCAACCGGTGATTGGTCTGAGGACGGTTTGCAATTGGAATATGTGGACCAGAATAATCCAGATCGACATTACATCGTCGATCGCGATGGGAGTCATCTCCGCGAACTCCCACGGTCCCTGGCCCACATCGACTCGGGGGTATGGAGCCGGGACAGCCGGAACCTTTACGCAAGCGGTTTTCAAGACGGATCGACAACGTTGACGACCTGGAGGTTGAGTGCCGATGGTTCCGGCGCGGAACCAATCCATGAAGGTTGTGGATTCGCCATGGACGCATCACCCGATGGGAAATACCTTCTGATGACTGCTCTTTACGGAGAGAATCTGGGAGTCTACGAACTTAGTGTTTCTGACAAGAAGTGCACCGTCCTCGTCCCAGGCGTGACCAGCTTTCTTCCCCGCTTCAGTCATGATGGGAAATACGTCATTTATACAATTTCCTCACGCGGCGAGGTGACCTTGTATCGCCTTCCCTGGCGCGACGGCAAGGCGACCGGGGCAGCGCAGGTGGTCTTGAAGCTCCCCTTCGCCTTTTCGCAAGTTTTCGGCGGCAATGCATACGACATTGCCCGCGATCTCTCGAAGATCGTATACGCCCGCCCCGGCGGCCAATTTGACTTGTATCTGCTCTCCCGCAGGTAGCCCGGTGGTTGGACAGGTGGGCCGGGAGGCGAAGCTAGTGGGTTTCTCACCTCTTCACGGGCAGTTTCGGGTAAAGCTTTAGTCCCGGCGATTGACTTGCCGGTTTCCTCCACGTAAGATTCGCCACGAAATACAGAGGAGGCGGGATGCAACTGCGCCTGGAGAGCCGGCCGGTCGGCGATGTCTTGATCGTTCAATGCCACGGACGCATTGTGGCCGGCAACGAAGTATTTACGTTGCACTCCCACGTGGGAGACTCCATCGAGAAGCACGACGTTGTGCTGCAGCTCGACCATGTTGAGTTCGTCGACAGCAGCGGGTTGGGAGCCCTGGTGCGCCTGATGCAAGCCGCGCGTTCGAAGGGAAGAGACCTCAAACTCACCGGACTGCCGCCCAATGTTCGCAAAATGCTGCAGTTGACCAGTCTGCTCTCGCAATTTGAAACCTACGATTCGGTCGAAGAAGCTATAACCGCGGCCTACCTGGGCTCGCGCTATTCGCGAGGGATAGCCGGCGACGCCAGGCCACGCTTACTTTGCGTTTTCGAGTCCACCGATGTATGCACGTTCCTCCGGGAAGTGCTGTGCAGCGCCGGATACAACGCCATGACTACTCTGAGCATCAACGACGCCCGAATCCTGCTCAAGGCGACCAAGGCGAAACTGGTGGTAATCTCTTCGAAAATGCAAACCATCCATGGCAAACCCACGAGCAAGGCGTTAGAAGAGATCGATCCCACCGTCTCAGTCCTCATTTTGGACGAAAACTTTGCCACCCAGGATCCCGGCGAGGCGGCGGAAAAGCTCCTGAGCAGCGTGGGCAGCCGATTGGCCGCTCCGATTTAATTACTGGCTCTGCCCGCCTTCGATCGCTTCCCGAAACTATGCCCGACCTTGGTGCCACTCTGATGGCACGTTCTGGCGTTGTCCCAACGCGTACGATTGGTTACCCTGAGTTACCGTTGAAACCGTACTGCTCCCCCCAAAAGTAACCTTGAATGGGTGTCGTCGAAAAAATCCCGACATTTTTGACTGTTGGTGTGCTGGTCATTATTTTTGTGTGCCTGAAGCGTCAGGCGCGTAGCGCCCGCCTTACGCTTTGGACCATAGGATGGGCGCTGGTGTTCGCGCATTTTCTGGCGCAATTGCTCGAACCGGATCACGGCCCGGTCAGCTCCCTTCTGTTGGCCGTTGATTCGGGGTCGCTGCAAGCGGCTGCGGTCAGTTTTCTCGTCTCTGTCTCCTTCGTCGTCGAAGACTACGCCAAGCGGACTCTCTTGCTGCTGGTTCTAGGTGTGCCTTCGGTCGCCTACGTGGCATGCACCTGCTATGACGTTCGCGCCCGCTGGCCTTATGTCTTGTGCCTGCTGGCCTGCTTCGGCGGAGCCGCATGCTTCTTCTTTCGTTTAAGCCGCAAATTGTCGTTGTACCTGACGGCCACAACTTTTCTGTGCTCGCTCGCCGGAGCCTGGGCGATTCGTGCCGCTGTTCGCGGTTCCTTTGACGAAGGCGCGATCGCGCTCCTTGGAACCGGGTTTGCTTTGACGGGCGTGTTCATTTGCCGGAACTACCGGCGGGCGTCGCCTGCCATGCTGACCATCGCCGGTGGATTCTTCTGCTGGGGAGCAGTGTTTCCTCTCGGCCTGCTGGTCGATCGCATCGCTCCCAACCTGATTCTTCCCGGCGATCTCTGGAACACTCCCAAGTTTTTCGTTGCTTTTGGAATGATTCTGGCCGTTGTGGAAGACAAGTCGGAATCGATCGCCGGCATGCAACACAAGGCAGCCGTGCTGAACCGCCAGTTGGAACGCTTCTCGGCACTCACTTCCCGGCTGCTGGGTGGCGGCCCAGATACCATTTGCCCCGCCATCGCTTCGGCAATCACCGAAGTCAGTAACTTCAGCGTGGCCGTAATCCAACTCGAAGATGCCGAGCGCAGGTTGCGAGTGGCCGGCTCCAGCGGACTCTCGTCAACCGTCGCTGCAGAGACTGCAGGCTCAAACCCAGGACTGGACTCTCGACCACATTAAAACTCTGTGTTCCGAGGCCCGGCTCATGGGGAAGAATTCCTACCTGCTGCCTCCGCAGGAAGCAATTCCTTTTCCGGATCGCACGAAACCTAACGTGAAACCGGATGCGAACTGGCGGAGCCGCGAAGAACTATTGATTCCGCTCTGCTCAGCCGGAGGTGCATACCTCGGGTGCATCCGATTAGCCGCGCCCCGCGACCCGAATGCCATCGATGCTCTCGAATTGTCCCGCATCGAAATGCTCGCAGCCGACCTTGCCGTAGCCGTCGAGCTGAAGGCCTTGCACACTCAGCTGGTCTGGTCGGAAAAGCTGGCTGCCCTGGGCCAACTGTTGGCCGGAGTGGCGCATGAACTCAACAATCCTCTGACCGTGATCATGGGATACAGCGAACTCATAAGCGATGCCATCGCCGGCTCGCATACTCGGGATCACCTCACCAAACTGGTAAGCGAAGCCCGCCGCATGAAACGGATTACTGACAACCTGCTTCGTTTTTCGCGGCAAAGTACGCGCGACACCCACGCCGTACAGCTCTCGCCCGTGGTCCAGGAGGTCTTGGCTCTTCGCGAATACTACACCCGTACCCGCAGCGTTCGAGTTGAACTCGACATCGCGCCAGATTTCCCCCTTCTGGCCGTCAATGAGGATGAAATCAAACAGATTCTGCTGAACCTGTTCAACAATTCCAGCGATGCCCTGGAGGGCATGGCCGGCGCCAAGCAGATAAGCATTCGCGCCTACCAGTGCGGCTCCCGCGCGGTCATCGAGGTTCAAGATACCGGTCCGGGCTTTGGCAATCTGAGCCGCGCGCTTGACCCGTTCTACACGACGAAACCCGTAGGCAAGGGAACAGGGTTGGGTTTGAGCGTCTGCTACGGGATCGTCAAGGAACGCGGCGGGGATCTCAGAATAGCGAACGTGGAGCCCCACGGAGCGCGCGTAACCATAGAGTTACCGGTCGCGGACCCATCGGCGCAACCGCTTCTGGTGGCCGTGGCCCACGCCTGAGCCCCAGCTCGACGCGGGCCTCGTCGTGGACTTCCGGTTCTGCCTGGTCACCTATGGCCTGATCCGCACCGCCAGGAGTAGGAAGTAGGGCACTGCCGGCTCCTTTCGGATGCCGAGAAGGCCTTTCGACTGCCGACGCTACGTTACTTTGGGAACCTCTAACAAACGCCTCCGTCACGTTAGGATATCCCCTGAAGTATGAACAAAATCGCAGTCCTGTACGATGCCGGCCAGGCGGTGCTCTCCACCTTCGATCTGGACGAGGTGCTGCAGCGCATCCTGGCGATCGCGCACGACTATTTTCATTTGCGGAATGTGGCGATTGTGCTGCTCGACAGGCAGTCGCAGGAGTTGTACGTCCGCTCGCAGATTGGATGGGACGAGGGCCAGGACAAGGTTCGGATCCCTCTGGGCCAGGGAATATCGGGAGCGGCGGCACTCAAGAAGCAACCCGTCTATGCCCCCGACGTGAGCAAAGACCCGCGCTACTTGTGCTCCGCCAAGTCCACTCGTTCCGAGGTCGCCATCCCTTTGATGGTGCGGGACGAAGTGGTGGGCGTGCTCGACTGTCAGAGCGACCGCGTAGGCCATTTCGACACAGAGACTATCGATCTGCTGACGCTTTTCTCCACCCAAGCGTCGATCGCCCTCCAGAACGCGCGGCTGTACTCTCTGGAGGAACAACGGACGCGGCAACTGCAAGCCATCAATGCCATCGCCCAGCAAACCACGGCGGTTCTGGACCTGGAACAGCTGCTGGCGAGAGTTTGTGAGCTGATTCAGGGAGCGTTCCGGGTTTCGCACGTCTCGCTCTTCCTGCGGGAGGACCACGACCTGGTGCTGCGGGCCCATCACGGAACGCTCACACCCAGCGTTCCGGAAGGCGGCCGCTTCCCGGCCAGCGCTGAACCCTGGGCCAGCATCCTGGCCAGCAGCACTACGGCAATGGAAGCTGATCTTTGCCGCGCTCCCGGCAACACGAAGTTCTTCGCGGAGTCGGCCTCGCGCATGTGCATTCCGCTGGTCTCGTTCGGACAGACGCTGGGAGTTCTCGCGCTGGACAGCGCGCAGCCGGATGCGTTCCGCGACGGCGACCTGCAGTCGCTGGAGTCGGTCGCCGACATCTGCGCCACCGCCATCCAGAACGCCCATTATGTTGAGCGCGTAAAACAGCTTGCCTACCTTGACGGTTTGACTGGTATTTTCAACCGGCGCTTTTTCGAGATGCGCATCATGGAAGAGATTGAACGCGCCCGGCGCTACGGCACGGGGATGGCTGTCATCATGGCCGACATCGATCAGTTCAAGCGGCTGAATGACGAGTTCGGACACGTGCTGGGCGATGAGGTGCTGCGCCAGGTTTCATCGCTGTTTCACCAGCAATTGCGGAAAATTGACGTGGTATGCCGCTACGGAGGCGAGGAGTTTGGGATTCTGCTGACTCAAACCAACGCCAAGCAGGCTATGAAGATCGCAGAGAAACTGCGGAAGATGGTGGAAGGCTGGCTGTTCCCGGGTGTGCCGCGGACTGTCACCATCAGCGCTGGAGCCGCCGCTTTCCCCGAGCAGGGCACCACCCGCGACGAGTTGGTGAGAGCCGCAGATTCCGGCCTGTACGCCGCCAAGCAGGCGGGACGGAACAAAGTCTGCTTGGGCACGTTAGCACGCGGCCACTCGGCAGGCTCTTAAATCAGTGGCCAGTGATCAGGGATCAGTGGCCAGTAAATCACTACAGAATTCATCCTTGCTGGCCACTCGGCACTGATCACTGGCCACTTTCTTCTAGATGTCGAGTGAGTCAGCAGCCATCTGGCGACGAAGCTGTTCCATCTCTTGCTGCAGCTTCTCGCGGCTCTTCTGCAGTTCTTCCCGAACCTTGGGCCGGAGTTCCTGCCTTAGCTTCTGTGACTGCTCCCTCAGCTGTTTCTGCTGATCGCACAAAGCCTTGCGCATTTCCGTCGAGGCCTTTCGGGTCTCTTCTCTTGCCAGCTCAATCTGCGGCCGGAGTCTGGCGATCTCGTTCCGTACTTCACCCAACTCGATCTGCGTTTCTGCATTCAGTTCGGGTGCTTCCAGGCTTTCCTCAATCATCTCGCCGGAATCCTTGCGTTCGGGCAAGGTGAGGGTCAGAGTCTGTTCCTTCTTGTCGCGGATCACTGCCACGGTAACCGATCCGGCGCTGTGGGAACGCAAGGCGTGGCCGAAGTCGCTGGTGTCATGAACCTGCTGCTCACCGACGCGAGTGATGACATCGCCGGCACGCAGGCCGGCCTTATCGGCGCGGCTGCCCTTTTCCACCGACCGGACCAGGACTCCGTTTCCGTTCTTGGCGCCAAAAAACTCGCCCAGTTGCGGCGTCAGGTTCTCCACCATCAAGCCACTGCGCAACGACGAATGCACGACCACGACTCCAATGTTCGGAACATCGAAGTCCGGCATGTTGGGCATCTGCGGCATCTCGAAGTGGAATTCCTTGTCCTTCCCGTTGTCTTTCGTAGCCAGGTGGGGAAACTCTGTGCGGAGGCGGTCGGCCAGTTGGACCTTGATGGCCAGGGGCTGCCCGTCGCGGCTCAGTTCAAACGCAACCACGCGTCCCGGCGGAGTTTCGTGGATCATCCGCTGCAGTTGTGTCTTACTCTCGATAGCCGTTCCGTTCATGGTCAGGATGACGTCGTGTTCCTTGATGCCGGCTTTGCCGGCGGGCGCATCCTGATCGACCATCGTCACTTCGACGCCTTGTTCTTCCTTCAGTTTCAGAGCGCCAAGCCGGTCAGCGGTAATATCCACAATGTCCACGCCCAGATACGCGCTCGTCCCCGCATCTTCGCTGGGAATACCGAAGGGTTGCGAGGGGTCACCCGTCCATTTTTGTGCGGCGTGCGACAGATTGAGCAGCAAAGGCAGCAAAGCGATAATCGTCACAATTTGTTTGCGCATGGCCAACCTCCTGAAATGCTCGTCATACAGAGCCTGCCTGACCTGAGAGAGCGCAAGCGAACGAAGGGCGCGTTTTGGCTCGCTTCCTTACTGATTCGCCCGCCTGAAGCAGATATCGCCGGTCGTGGTTCGAACCTTCAGGACGGGACCGCCCCCGTTCAATTTGCCTTCCGCAGTGAGCGTCCTCGGACCCCACTTGTCGCCTTCACTGGCGACGTGAATGTCGGGGAAGTCGGAAGTGATGTGGTGCCCATTGCCCAGGTCCACGCTGGCGCGCACGTTGATCGCAACATCCGCCGCGATATAAACGGTAATGTCTCCTGCAGAGGTCTCGAGCGTGGAATCGCTGGGCGGAGCCCCGGTCTTTACGAACTTCACGACGATGCCACCGGCTCCAGTCTCAACCCGTGCCGAGGGAACCCCGTAGAGTTCGATGCCACCGCCACCAGTGTGGGCCTCGACGTGACCTTTGGCGGACGCAAGGTGGATGCTGCCCCCGCCGGTCTCAATGTCAGCCGCCCCGGCAATGTCTCCCAGGTCGATGCTGCCGCCGCCGGTTTCCGCCTTCACTTTGCCGGTGCACTGGCGAACCTCAATTCCTCCGCCCCCAGTCTCAATGCTGGCGCCCTGCGTAGCCGAAATAATCTCGATGCTGCCGCCCCCGGTCTCCGCGGTGATTTTCCCATTGGCGTGATGCACCTCAATCGAGCCGCCGCCGGTATGTAGGCCAATATCGCCGGTGATGGTCCCCACATCGATGGATCCGCCACCGGTTTCTGCGCTGGCGCCTCCGCCGATATCATCCAGGTGCATACTGCCGCCGCCGCTTTCCGCCTCCACGCGGCCAGCAACTCCAGTGGTATCGATGTTGCCGCCTTCGGTTTCGATCTTCACCAGGCTGATCTCGCGCGGGACATGGATGGCAAATTCGCCTGAGAACTTGCGCGGCCGCCCGCCCTCCCACTCGCCCATGATCCACGCCGTGTCTCCCCGCACGTAGGCATTGACCTTGTAAGACTCGAACTGGTGCCGCGCGTCTTGTTCTGACGAAGTATAAGAACGAGTATGAACGACGTAACGGATGCCCTGCTCCGACCCGCCTTTGACGATCACTGAACCCACATCTACTTTGACCCGCAAGGTTTTTACCGCGGCCAGCGAACCGTTGACTTCCTGACTCCAGACTCCGCCTCCATCACGGGAAATGTGTGCTTCCTGCGCCCCTGCCAATGGCGCAAACAGAGCCAGCATGCAAAGCAAGCCGGCGAATTGTGGCGAACGCTTCAAAATGACCCACCTCAGTTTCTGTATCTCGCTGTTGTCAGCGGTATTCCACTAAATTTCCACCTCGATCAATCAATCTGGTGCAATCAATCTGGCTCAATCAATTTCCGGCAACTGCGCCAGCATGGTGCGGGCCTGCGACTTGATGTATTGGCTTTGATCCTTGGCTGACAGCGTCATTAAGACGCCGCGCACGCTGCCGTCGGCTTTGACCGGCTCAATCAGCCGCATCGCCTCGGTGCGCACTCCGGGGTTCGAATCATTCACCAAAGCTTCCAGCACCGCGTCGCGGACGCGCACATCATCCTTCACAAAGCCGCCCAGACCATCCAGAGCCTTCAGCCGGACTCCGGGATTCGTGTCGTAGCGTAGAGCGTAAATCAGCGCATCGCGCACTTGCGAAACATCGGGCTTCTGGGTCAGCAGATCCACGGAATCCATGCGCACGCCCGAATTGTAGTTATTCCGGGCGGCAAACAGCAGCAGTTGCTGGATGCGCTGGTCATTCATTGATCCCTGCGTCTCCAGCGTGGAAACCGTGTCGTACTTGATGTCGATCTTATTGGTGCCGGGCTCCTGGGTGATGGAACGGATGCCCGTGATTGAAGCTTCGGCGGGAGGGGGAGTCGTGCCGGTGATCGGACCCTGAGGCTGATGACCGAATACCCTGTAGGAAGTTCCCACTCCACCGGCGAAACCTAGAATCAGAATCACAGACGCGAGAGCGGGCGAGAAGCTCACCTGCCGCAGCCAGTTCGCCGGATCGAATGCGAGACGATGCCAGAAGCGGCCCTGCTCGGCCGTCTCCAGGGCCTCCTGCAGCCGCATGCGCGATGCCGTCAGCAGGTTGGGCGAAGGCTCCGCAGCCCGGTCCTGCGACAGTACAGCGTGGAACGCCTGCTCCGCCTTCAGTTCGGCAGCGCAGTCGGCGCAGCGCGCCACATGCTGCTCCAGTTCATGACGAGCATCATCCGCCAACTCGCCATAAACATGCAGCGTGATATTTTCTCGAACCCATTCGCATTTCATAGCAACCCCGTTTCAAGGTTTCTCAAGCTTCAAAGTTTCAAGGTCTTTCAAACCTTGAAACGCTGAAAACTTTGAAACCTTCCTCATCTCATATCCGCCAACGCCCCGCGCAACTTCTGTGTGGCCCGGAAGAGCGTGTTCTTGGCGGTCTCTTCCGTCGTATGTAAAATCTCGCCCACGGTGCGCAGCTTCAAGCCGTGGTAATGCTTCAACTCAAACACCATGCGCTCCCGCGGCGTCAACTTCTCCAGAGCGCCGGAGATCCGCGCCCCCAACTGCCGCCGCATCAAATCACGCTCCGGATTCGCGCCCGCGCGCCCGTCCGGCACCTGATCGAGCAGGTCGTACTCTCCGCCGGACGCGTCCTTCGCCACCGGTGCATCTTCCTTGCGTACATTCTTCTTGCGCAGGTGATCCAGGCAAAGATTGGTCACGATGCGGTAAATCCATGTGTAAAACGAGCACTCGAAGCGAAAGCTTCCAATGTTCTTGTAAGCCTTGAGGAAGGCATCCTGGTAGACATCCTGGGCGTCGTGCTCGGTCCCGGTGAGATGCAGCGCCAGCCGCAAGACAGCCTGATCGTAGTGGCGCACGAGTTCCTCGAAGGCGGCGCGGTTCCCGCTTTGCGCCTCGCGGATGAGGATCGTATCGTCTATGCGGCGTTCTTGCCCAGCCATGGCCCGCGTCGTGGGGTCCTGGTTCCCGCTGACCTTCTCCACTCTGTTCTTCTTCGAGTGAATCCGTGCACCAACCGCAAGTGTTACTGCCAAAACATCGGCCGGCATGTTTCGTCTTGTCCTCTATTGCCCGGTGTCAATGCCGTACCCGGGCTTGCACAGGAATAGACGGTCAGTCAGTGGAACCGTGAGCAGAAATTATAGGCTGCCGGAGCATTTTATGCGGCCTAGGTGATTCTTTCATAATGGTTTAGCGCGAAACAGAACAGGCGCACATGGTGGGAAAAGCAGATTTGGCAAGACAAATGCCCTGGGGATGATGCAATTCACACCCGACCTTCAGTTGCGAAGCGACGGCATTCACTAGCCCCGCACGTAAGTGCGGGGAAAGCGGACGAAGAGGGAACAGAGTCTCGCCAGGGACGGCACCCAACGAGACATCTCAACGCACCCCGCCACACTCTTGTGCAGCTCTAACGCCATGGTGAACTCCGGCCTTCAGCGGCTCGTTAAGCTGCCTCGAGTGTATACTCCCAACCGTCGCGTCGAAATGCAGCTACAGAACAAGGAGGATTTGAAAATGAACCTCACCGGGCGCTGTTGGCTGCAACTCCTGGTCGCATTGGCGACTCTTCTCTGCCGGCCGTTGGAAGTCGCCAGTCAAACTGGGCAAGCCCACCCCACTGAAGCTGATGCCCCCTGGACCGACCCGCTCACCGAGGGTCAAATTCGCGACAAGGCCAAGAACCTCCTGCGGCAGATGACTCTGGAGGAAAAAGTCGCGCAGCTATCTCAGCTCCCCGGAACGGATTCCGCCGAATTCAAAGAAAACGTCAAGCAGCCCGTCGAAGAGGTCCTCAAACAATTCGGCGCGGGTTCCGTACTCTGGATTTCCGATCCCAAGGAGATCAACCGGCTGCAGCACATCGCCGTCGAACAATCGCGGCTGCACATTCCCGTGCTGTTTGGGCTCGACGTTGTCCATGGCTACCACACCATCTTCCCGGCGCCGATCGCTATGGCTTCGTCCTGGGATACGAAGATGGTCGAGGACGCGCAAGCCGTGGCCGCGCAGGAGTCTCGAGCCGCAGGTATCCAGTGGACTTTCGCTCCGATGGTGGATATCGCTCGCGACGCCCGTTGGGGACGCATGGTCGAAGGCGCCGGCGAAGATCCTTACCTCGGAGCCGCCATGGCTCGAGCCCAGGTGCTGGGATTTCAGGGCAAGCAACTGGGTGCGCCCGATCGCGTGTTGGCCTGCGCCAAGCATTTCGCCGGCTACGGCGCGGCCGACGGAGGACGCGACTACGATTCCTCCTACATTTCGGAAGAGCAAATGTGGAACACCTATTTGCCGCCATTCAAAGTCGCCATCGACGCCGGCGCCGGAAGCCTGATGAGCGCTTACATGGATCTGAACGATGTGCCAGCCAGCGGTAACCCTTGGCTCTTGCACGATGTGCTGCGCGACTCGTGGAACTTTCAGGGATTTGTGGTGAGCGACGCCTTTGCCGTTCGCAGCTTGAGAATCCACGGCTACGCCCGCGATCCCCAGGACGCCGCGTACAAGGCGTTCACCGCCGGATTGAACATGGATATGGCCAGCGGCACCTACCTCAGGTATCTGCCGATCGAATTGCAGCAGGGACGCATCTCGATGCAGCAGATCGACGACGCCGTGCGACCGATTCTCGAAACCAAGATTCGCATGGGATTGTTCGAGCACCCCTACGTCGACGAATCTCGCATCGAACCGACCCTGAACGATCCCGCCCACCAGCAACTCGCCCGCCGCGCCGCCCAACGCTCGGTGGTGTTGCTTCGCAATCAGGGCAGCCTGCTCCCGCTTGATAAGAGCGGCAAAACCATTCATTCCATCGCAGTCATTGGCTCGCTCGGCGAGGCCCAAGCCGACCTTCTCTCCATGTGGGGTGCGCTGACCAAACCGGGTCCAACCATCAGCATTCTGCAGGGTATTCAGGAAAAGGCCGCTTCCGCCGTGCGGGTCGCGTACTCGCACGGACCGAACCTCAGGCGCGACATCCCTTCGCCGTTTGAAGGCATTGCGATGACCGCGATCCTTAAGGAGCAACCCGCCCAGACCGCTCAGGAAATCCAGCAATCCATCGCAGATGCCGTAGCTCTGGCCCGGCAAAGCGATGTGGCCATTCTGGTTCTAGGCGAGATTGACCTGATGAGTGGCGAGTACGCCTCGCGATCTTCCCTGAAGCTTTCGAACGGACAAGAAGAACTGCTGGAAGCGGTTTCCGCCACCGGCAAGCCTGTCGTCCTTGTGCTGGTAAACGGTCGCCCGCTCGATATTTCGTGGGCCGCCGAGCATATCCCTGCCATTCTCGAAGCCTGGTATCCGGGGAGCCAGGGCGGCAACGGAATCGCCGACATACTCTTCGGTGACGCCAATCCGTCAGGCCACTTGCCGGTGAGCTGGCCGCGCAGCACCGGACAAGTCCCCATCTATTACAACCACAACCTCACGCAAAACCCGGAGACTTCGCCCGATTTCAAGTCACGCTACTGGGATATTCGCACCACTCCGCTCTATCCCTTCGGCTATGGCCTGAGTTATACGAGTTTCTCGTTCGACAATCTGAAAGTGACCCCAACCGCGCGAACTGGAGGCACGATCGAGGTTTCAGTCGACGTCACCAACACCGGCAGCCGCACCGGCGATGCCGTGGTCCAGCTTTACACCCATCAGCGCGCCGGCAGCGCCTCTCGCCCGGTGCGGCAGCTAAAGGGATTCGACCGCGTCCCGGTGGAACCCGGCGCAAAACGCACCGTACACTTCACACTGGGAAAAGACGAGTTGCAATTCTGGAGCCCGACCGAAAAGAAATGGGCCGTCGAACCGGAACAGTTCGACGTATGGGTAGGCGAAGACTCCGGCGCCGCGCTGCACGCGGAGTTCCGGCTCACGGAATGACTGAAACTACTCCGCGACCGCTTCCTTCTCGATCACGACCTTCAAATGCGCAGTCACGTCCTTGTGCAACTTCACCGGCACGGTGAATTCGCCCAGGGTCTTCAGCGGCTCGTGGAGCTGGATCTGCCTCCGGTCCAGGTTGATTCCCTTCTTCACGATGGCCTCGGCAATGTCACCCGAAGTGACCGAGCCGAACAACTGATCGTGCTCGCCCGCCCGCTTCTGGAACGAGGCCGAGAGCCCCTCAAATTGCTTGGCCAGTTCTTCGGCCTGCGTCTTCTCTTTGGCGGAGCGCCGCACCGAGGCGGCCTTCATCTGCACGATGACGGCCTTGTTCCCGGCAGTGGCTTCAATGGCCAGCTTGCGCGGCAGAAGAAAGTTGCGCCCATATCCTTCGGCAACCTTCACCACGTCGCCGCGCGATCCCAGCTTGCTTACATCTTCTTTGAGAATGACTTCCATGATATGACTCCGATGTTTTGAGCTATCAGCTCTCAGCTTTCAGCAAGTCCAGACCCCAGCGCGAATGAGCTGAGAGCTGACGGCTGATAGCTGACAGCTTTCTTACGATGCTCGCCCGGCAAACGGCAGCAATGCGATGTTTCGGGCCTGCTTGATGGCCGACGCCAGCCGGTGCTGGTGCGGCGAGCACACGCCGGTCAACCGCCGGGGCACGATCTTGCCGCTTTCCGCCACGAACTGGCCGAGCAGCCGGTAATCTTTGTAGTTGATGTCCGCAATTTTTTCCGTGCAGAACTTGCAGACTTTCTTGCGCCGGAAGAACTTGCGTCCACCTTCACGCGGTGGACCGCCAGGCCCGGAACGGCCGCCCCCGCCGAAGCGCGGACGGTCTCCAGAAGGCCTGAACTCTCGTGGTCCATCCCCGGCAGGCCGCTCCGGCCGCTCGCTTGGTGCTTTAGTCTCTTCAGTCATAACGCTCCTTAATCAGTGGCCAGTGACCAGTGGTCAGTGACCAGCAAAACCGATGTCGCTCTTGTGAACTAGCCACTGTTCTTACGCCGTTGCTGGAGTTTCCGCTGCCGGTGGCGCCGGCACTTCTTCCGCTACGGCTGCGGGCTGCGCGCTCACCTTCTTTTTCGCGTCGCGCAGCTTCTTGATCTTGTCCAGCCGCTTCTGCTCTTCGTCGATGCGCACGGTAAGGAACTTGATCACCGGCTCGGTCACACGCAACCGGCGCTCCAGTTCGTGCACGACAGTGCCCGCACCTTCGATCGTCAGCAGGATATAAACGCCCTCGCGGAATTTGCGCACGGTGTACGCCAAACGGCGCTTACCCATGCGGTCCACGCTCTTGATCGAACCGGCGGCCGAAGTCACCGTCGACTCCAGGTTCGAAATCAGCTTCTCGAGATCCTCATCCGCCATGTCCGGCCGGACAATAAACATCAGCTCATAAGTACGATTCATTTGCTTCTCCAAATCTTAAGCAGTGGCTAGTGATCAGTGGTCAGTGACCAGTGACACCCGCTACCGCGAACACCACACCTTTGTAAATTCTGATCACTGAACCACCGGTCACTGATCACTGTCTTTGCGGTTAAACCGGTTCATGGCCGCCGCCGCACCGTCGGTCAGAATCGCCATCACCGCTCCGGCGGCAGTGTCGAGCATCCCGTCCACTACCGCCAGTTCAGCCTTGCGAAACGGCGCCAGCAAATACCGCTCGCCATCTTCCACCCTGCGTTCCGGAGCCACGCCAATCCGAATGCGCAAGAAATCCTCCGTGCCCAGCGCCCCGATGATCGACTCGATCCCGTTATGCCCCGCCGAACTCCGCCGCGCGTGAATCCGCAGCGTGCCCAGCGGAAAATCCAGTTCGTCCTGAATCACAATCAGGTCCGCTTCCGGCTTCGTCTCGTATTCCGCCACCAGTTCCCGGACCGATACGCCGCTCAGGTTCATGTAAGTTTCGGGCTTGGCCAGCAGAACTGGCTCGTCCCCAACCTGTATTCTCGCCGTCAACGCCCGGCATTGCCGGTTCCTGATCTCTACGCCACGCTCGCTGGCGATGCGATCCACCACCAGAAAGCCCAGGTTATGCGGCGTGAATTGATACTCGATACCAGGATTTCCGAGACCAACGATCAGTTTCACGCCACCATCCCAAACCACGAAGCCGCAGCCCATCTGGGGACGGCCGCCTCAAAAGCGTGCCCCGAGCGAAGCCGAGGGGGCCAGTCGAGCGAAGCGAAGCACCTCCCGGCCACTGCGTTACTTCTTCTCCTTCTTCTCGGCCTTCTTCTCGGCCTTTTCGGGCTTCTCCGCAACCGCCGCCTCGCCCTCTTCCTCGGTTTCCGTTTTGCCTTTCTTGATGACTTCGGGCTCGGCCGGCGCTGCTCCAGCTTCCGCCGCTACCGCTTCCGGAGTGACCACAACCTCTTCCTTCACGGAGGTCACATGGGCCACCGGCTGGTTTGCGTCCGAAAGGAACTTAAGTTTCTCGTTGTGCGGCAAATCCGATACGCGCAGCACTTTCCCGAACGTAAGTTCGCTAACGTCAACATCGATGTGGCTGGGAATATCGGCCGGCAGGCACTCGATCTCAACTTCGCGCAGTATCTGTTCGAGAATCCCGCCTTCTGTCCTCACGCCCAGTGGCACCCCCTGCAGCATGATGGGCACGTTGACGCGCAACGCCTTGTCCATGGCGATTCGCTTCAGGTCGATGTGCAGCAGGTGGCCTTTAATCGGCTCATATTGCCAATCCACGATCATCGCCTTAGTGCGCTCGCCGCCATTAAGCGCGAGATCAAAAATCGTGTTATGCCCGCTGTCGGAGCGCAGAATACGCAGCACATGCCGTGGATCGACACTGACCGGCAGAGCGTCCTTGCTCGCCCCATATAGCACGCCGGGGATCTTGCCCTCGCGCCGCACCCGCCGGGCCTGGTTCTTGGTCCCTGCCTCCCGCGGTTGCGCTTCCAGAGTGTTTTGTTCCAATGTGGTTGCCATAAATTATTCCCATCCAAAAAGACTTGTCATTCCGACCGGAGCCGGAGCGAAGCGACGGCGGAGCGGAGGAACGTGCTGTTCGCCGTAATCGCCACTGAACTGCTAAACAACTTCAAATAAATAATTTGCTGACTGATGTCTCTTCGTGATTGGCCTGAATCGCCCGGCCAATCAATCCCGCGATCGAAAGCACGCGAATCTTGGGTTCCCGCTTGGCCTCTTCGGTCAGTGGGATGGTGTTGGTGACCACCACTTCGCGGATCACCGATTTCGCAATGTTTTCCACCGCCGGGTAAGACAGCACCGCGTGCGAAGAACAGGCATACACCTCGGTCGCACCGTTCTCCATCAGGGCCGTCGCGGTTTTCACCAGCGTGCCCGCCGTATCAATCAGGTCGTCAATGATCAAGCAGGTCCGCCCCTTCACGTCGCCGATCACGTGCATCACTTCGGCCACGTTCATCTCCCCGCGCCGTTTGTCGACGATGGCCAGCGCCGCATCCACCTTCTTGGCAAAAAAACGTGCCCGTTCCACGCCGCCCGCGTCCGGTGAAACCACCGTCAGATTCGGCAGGTTCAGCTTCCGGAAGTGGTCCACCAGCACCGGCGAAGCGAACAGGTGATCCACCGGAATATTGAAAAAACCCTGCAATTGCGGGGTGTGTAAGTCAACAATCAGCGCCCGGTGCGCGCCCGCGGTGGTAAGCAGGTCGGCCACCAGCTTCGATGAGATCGGGCTGCGCGGCTTGTCTTTCCGGTCCTGCCGGGCATAGCCGAAATAGGGCATCACCGCCGTAATTCGCCGTGCCGAGGCGCGCTTCAGCGCATCGATCATCAGCAGCAGTTCCATCAGGTGTTCGTCCACGCTCGTGCTCTTGCCATCGGCGCGCACCACCCGGCACGTCGGCTGCATAATGAACACATCACCGCCGCGAACGTTCTCCTGGATCTGGACATACGCCTCGCCATCGGCAAAGCGCGTCACCTGCGCCTGCCCGCGCTGCATCCCGAGAAACTGGCAGACCTCGTCGGCCAGCGGCTCGTTCGCAGTCCCACTGAAGATCTTGAACTTCTCGTCCACTCGCGCGCGCTGTTTGCGATCCGGTTTTTCCTCGGGCGTGGGTGGTACCGGTTTCTCGGCCTTATCCGTTTTTTCCGCCGGCGTGACTAAAGTGGCCATAGGCAGTTCTCAGTTCTCTCGGTTCTCAGTTCTCAGCCTCTTGCGGTTCAGTTCTTACTGAGAACCGAGAACTGATTTCTGGCTGGGCCGCTAGGATTCGAACCTAGACAAAGTGCTCCAAAGGCACTTGACCTACCATTAGTCGACGGCCCAGTACCGTTGTTTCAAGTTTCCGGTTTCCAGTTTCAAAGTCGAAACCGAATACCGGCATCGGTTGAAAGCGTGATAACCCTATTAAACAACCAGAAACTAGAAACTGGAAACAAGAAACTTCCGCCAGTACTGCTTCCGCGTCAGCGTAACCGTCGCCTGCGCCGCCCATCCTTGCCGCCGGAGCCTCGTCACCGCGACACGCGCCGCCTCCTTCGAGGCGAACAACCCGTATAACGTTGACCCGGAGCCCGACAGAGACGCATACGTCGCCCCCGCACGTTCCAGCGCACACTTGCCTTCACTCAGCTCGGGATACTCAGGAAAGACGACCTCTTCAAAGTCGTTCTTGATCCCGGCCCGGACAAGCTCGAGAAGCGGATTCTCGGCCCGGCCCCTCCTGAAAATCTGACGAGGAGCACCGGAGTAACTCGCGCTCAGCCACGCCGACAGCCCACAGCCAAGCTCACTCATTCTATCGGATGCTCCAGGCAGCGTCAATTTTGACGTCTCTGTTTGTCCCGCCATCCTTCGATCCCACCGCCCGAACGCATCCGGCGTCGAAACGCCTACCTCCGGAGTCACCACGACGCACGCCGTCGCCGGCAAATCCTCCAGCGGATACACCCGCTCTCCGCGCCCTACCCCCAGCACCGTTCCACCCAGGAGAAACAGCGGCAGGTCCGAACCCACTTCCCCCGCAATCCGCAACCGCTCAGCCGCAGGTAAAGCCTTCTTCAGCACCTGCTCCAGCGCCAGCACCGCCGCCACGGCATTCGCCGAAGCACCACCCAGCCCGCCCTGCACCGGCAGCCGCTTCTCAATGTCGACGACGACACGTCCCCTGGCGCCAAGAGCCTGCATGGCTTTCTCGACGATGCGATAACACGTATTCGACGCATCCTTTGGAACTCTGGGATCGGTGCACCGAATTTCAATCCCGCTCCCTCGCCCCAAACTCACCCGGATCACGTCATGCAACCCGATCGTCTGATAGACAGTCAGCAGCTCATGAAATCCATCCTCCCGGAGAGCGCCAATGCGCAACCCAAGATTGATCTTCGCGAACGCTCGGACCTGTACCGTCATGGAAGCAAGATTGTAAGCCATCCCGCAGCGAGGGATGGCCCCCTCGCCGTCTGGGTGTCCAAGTCCGAGCCTGAGTTGCCCTTGGGTCGTGCCGGCGCCATCCCCAGCCAGACTTGAAAACTCTCCTCATCCTGTCGACCGGTCCACTTTAGTAACCTCGACTTCTCTGCGCCTTTGGTGCACCTTAATGATGATTCCAATTCGGACGAACGAGATCTCTCCCTCACGTCTTTCCAATTGGGATTGCGAACGACCGCAAACACGAGCGCTGCCCGTCTATCCGGGGTCCTGTCAGCGCTATCCCACAAGTTGGGTGCAAGCCGTTGTGCGCGGGACAGCAAGCAGATCGACTTAATTTCAGCCCGCGGTCCCTGACAAACGCGCTTCGCCTGCGTTTAACAGGTTGGGCTATCAGGGGTTTGCATATGCGTCGTCCGATTGCCGGTTTTTCTTTGCTGGCGTTCCTTCTTGCGGTCGCGACCTTTGCCGCCGCGCAGGGTGACTATAGAGTCATCGCCGTCAACGACGGTGGGACCATCTCCGGGACCATCAAATGGTCGGGACCGGTGCCGCGCGAACTCGATTTCCCGGTTACCAAAGATCCCCAGATCTGCGATCCGGAAGGAAAGAAAAGCGTCAGCCTCGAGCGCCTGATCGTAGGGCCGGAGGGCGGCGTAGCCAATACCATCGTCTACCTGAAGAACATTTCCGCCGGAAAAGCGATGGAACTGCCCGAACAGAGGCGTCACCTGGATCAGAAGCATTGTCATTACGTCCCGCACATTCTTCTCGTGCCCCAAAACGCGGCGCTGCAGATGCAAAGCTCTGACGCGACCCTGCACACCATCCACATGGATGGTGCGGCCAGTTTCAATCTGCCCTTTCCCTTCCAGAATCAGGTCACCTCGCGCACCATGTCGACCCCCGGTCTGGTCAACCTGCGCTGCAATGGCGGCCACGTCTGGATGAACGCCGAAATGATGGTTGTGCCGCATCCCTATTACGCCGTTACGGACGAGAGCGGCCGCTTCGAATTCACCAGCGTGCCCCCCGGTACCTATCAGATTGTCGCTTGGCATGAGGGCTGGGGACTGGCAGGCAAGGAACAGGCCTACGATGTGCTAACCGAGCACACCGTGCAACGGCCAATCTTTACTGAGCCAAAAACCTGGGAGAAGTCGGTCACCGTGACTGCCAATCAGCCCAGCACAGTCAATTTTGCGATCGGCAACAAGTAGGGGACCAGAAACCACAACCTAGAGACCGCGGCGGAGCTACACTCGCCGCTTATACAGCACCGCAAACTCGAATCCCGCATTCGCTGGAAATAGCTCTGCCACTTTTCTCAGCCGCTCGGCCAGCGCCGAAGGCGCCAGCAGCGGATAGTCGCGCTCCCGCAGATCGTGGTAATCCACATCCAGATACAACGAAAGCAGGTAAATCGAGATCGTGTCGGAAAACGCGGCCTCGAAGTATTCGTTCTTGAAGCGCTCCGCATCCGGCCCGCCGGCCGTGGCCAGCTTGCGCGCTTCAAAAGCGTCAAGCGAGGTTTCGCCGCGCGTCCCGGCTTCCACCTGCTTCCACGCCAGGTCGCTGAATTCCTCGGAGACTCCGGCAATCTCCACCAGCGCATGGCCTACGTTGATATAGAACTCGAACGCCACGGAAAACTTGTCATCCATCAACCGGGTCGAGATGAAGACACACTGCGAATCGCCCAGATTCAGGTTGCGATGGCAAACCGCGTTGTCGCTAAGCGCCACATCATAGCGGTCCGCGATCAGGATCTCTTCCCCTTGGCTAACCGCCAGGGGGACAAAGTAATAAGCCTTGCGCTTAAGCGCCGCAGCAATCTTGGTAGGCACCGCGGCAATCATCCGCTCCAGGTCAAACGAACCAATGGAGGTCTCGCCCGCCACGGCATAGCACACCCCATTCGCCGCCTGCGAAACCGGCGTCATCCGAACCACATCCGCGGGGCTCCGCGTAATTGCTGGTGCTGCCTGCGACATTCTTACTATCTTATACACTAGCCAGGATTGTGTTTTGGGCCGTGCGCTGCGCATCCCAAAGATTGCCGGAAGGAGTCAGTATTCGGTCCGCCATGAATGAATTCCCGGAGTTCATGAGACACTCAGCCCACAAAATCGCAAGCAGCAGCCAGGCGACGCCCGGAGTGGAAGGGTACGTCTTCGATGGCGCGGAGGGGAGCCAGATGACATTCTGGACATGCCCCGAAACGGCCTCGTCCGCAGCTCATGTCCACGACTACGACGAATATATACTGGTTGTGCAGGGCTGTTACAAGCTGATCGTCGATGCGGAGAGGGTTCCATTAACCGCAGGACAGGAGTACTTCATACCCCGCGGCGTATTGCACAGCGGCGAAGTCGTCGCTGGAACCAGGACGATTCACGCCTTCGGCGGACACCGTGCGAAGCGGGTCGGGAGTTGAGTGTGAGCATGGCGCCGAAGCAACGTCCGCTGCGCTGGTATGCGATTCCAGTGCGAGTCCTGCTGCTGACGTTCATCGGCACGCTCCTCTCGTTCGCAGTCAGCCTGCTGCTCGGCATAATCGGGACGGTAATCGTGTCAGCCCTGAAAGACGTCCATCCCAACATGACCGTGGCCTACCGCCAAGTCGCCGTGCCCGCGGCGATAGTCGCTGGAGCCATCATCTTCGTGATCGCGCTGGCCATGGAAATCCGCCACTACCGCCAGTCGAAGATCCTGGCTACAATCGAGAGGATGAGCTGAGTCTCAGAAGATGTGGGAACAGCCGCCTCGGCTGTTCCGTCGAGCGTTCCGAGGCGCGTTTTTGGTCGCTGCCGCTACAATCCGAATCATGCCACCCCGCATCGCCATTCCAATGCCGCACTCGACCAACCGTGAATACGCCGAGCGGGCGATCACGCAATACGAGCGCGCCGTCGAGCAAGCCGGAGGCGAACCCGTCCGCATTCAGCTCGACCAGACGGCAGCCGAGGTAGAGAAGATCATCGAGGGCTGCGACGCCGTGCTCCTGCCCGGCAGCAACGCAGACGTCGATCCCTCGAAGTTTGGCGTTCCGCGCTCGCCACACACTGCTGCCGCCGATCCTGGCCGCGACGCCGTTGACGAGCTTCTCCTGCAGGACGCCTACAACCGGCGTAAGCCCGTCCTTGGCATCTGTTATGGTCTGCAAAGCCTCAACGTCTACCTCAGAGGATCGCTAATCCAGCACATCCCGGATTTCCTGCCGGAAGAGTTGCGCTCACGAGTTGATCACGAAGCAGGAAAGAAGGTCGCGGTCGCACACGCCGTAGAGATTGAGGGCGATTCCAAGCTCTCGGAAATACTGGGCAGGACAAACAAACTCGTGGTGCCAGTGAACTCTTCGCATCACCAATCGGCCGACGTGATCGGCGGCAGCCTGCGCGTTGCAGCCCGCTGTCCCGACGACGGCGTCATCGAAGCGTTGGAAGGAACCTCCGCAGAGCACTTCGTGTTAGCGGTGCAATGGCATCCCGAACGCTCCGTGGATGAAGACGAACCTTCCCGCGCCATCTTCCGCGCCCTGGTCAAAGCGGCGGAAACACGGCATAAGTAGCTCAACGCCTCTTGGTCTTCCGCTTCGTTTTCTTCCCCGCCTTCGGACTCCGCTTCTCGAGCAGGACCACCACGTGCGCGACCGCGGCGTTCTCCAGATTGAGTCCCTCCGGAGTCTTGGCTTTCAACCCGACGCAATCAGCGCGCACCCCCAGCAACTTCGCCACGCGCACCCGGATCGCCGTCGCGTGCGGGCCAATCCTGGGTGCTGCCAAAATCAGGCTGGCGTCGATGTTCGCCACGCCGTATCCCGCGTCGTGCACGCGTTTCAGCGCCTCGCGCAGGAACACCACCGAGTCCGCGCCCTTCCATTTCGGGTCGGATGGCGGAAACAGCGCTCCAATGTCGGGCCCAGCCACAGCCCCGAGCAGCGCGTCGGTGATGGCGTGCAGCAGCACGTCACCATCGGAGTGCCCGCCCAACCCCCTGTCATGCGCTAGTACGATGCCGCCAATCTTCAGCGGAATCCCCGGACGAAATTCGTGTGAATCAAACCCGTAGCCGATTCTCAAAATCAACCCCTGCGCCGCTGATCTCCCACGGCGAAAAATCCTTCACTTCTTGAGGTAGAACTGTGCTAATTCCATGTCTGCCGGGGCTGTGATCTTGATATTCCGCGCGGAGCCCATTACGACAGCCACTTCGTGCCCCGATCGTTCCACCAGCGAAGCTTCGTCCGTGCCGAGGAATCCGTCCGCTGAGGCCTCGTCGAACGCCTTCTTAATCACACCGTAGCGAAACCCTTGCGGCGTCTGCGCCATCACAATGCCGGCGCGCGGAATCGTCGCTTTGATCAGCGCGCCCTCCGCCGTTCGTTCGACCTGCTTCACCGTATCGACGGCGGGTAGCCCGGCGATCGCCGCGCCATATTTTTCCGCCGCATCGATCACTTCCTGAATGATTTCACGGGTTACAAACGGGCGCACCGCATCATGCACGAGAACGATATCATCCGCTGCCGCCGTGACCGCGTTCAGGGCGTTCTCCACCGACTGCTGGCGATGTTCCCCACCGACGACGAGTTCTACTTTCTTCTTCAGAACGTCTTTCGCTTCGCTCTCGAGCCGAGCATGAAACCCTGCAATCTCGCTTTCGCGCAGAGCAATCCAAATCTCGCTCACCGCATCGACGGCGGCAAACTTGCGCAGAGTGTGGATGAGAATTGGCGTACCGCCCAGTTCAGTGAACTGTTTCGAGGTTAGCACCTTTTTCTGCTTGCCCATAGCGCCGACGGGCATCGGCGCCATGCGGGTTCCGAGGCCTGCAGCCGGAATGATCACTACCACCTTCATAGCGGGGAGTAAGTATACGAGTGGCAGCCAGGGAGTTCAAATGCTCACGCGCTTCAGTGCGTCGCGGTCCCTAAGGCTGAGGCTTGGTCTCCACCAGCGTGTTCGGGAGCACCGCCGCAGGGACCGCCGCAGTTGGAATTACCGGCGCTACGGGCTGGACCACACCGCTTGTCCGGGCAAAGGCGCGTTCGTCCCACTTGCCGAAGATCATCTTTCCCGCCGTGGTCTGCAGCACCGAGGTGACCGAGACGTCGATCGTCTTGCCGATCATCTTCCGTGCGTTGTCCACGACCACCATGGTGCCGTCATCCAGATAAGCGACGCCCTGGTTGTATTCCTTGCCTTCTTTCAGGATGAACACCTTCATGATCTCGCCCGGCAGCACGATAGGCTTGAGCGAGTTCGCCAGCTCGTTGATGTTCAGCACTTCGACGCCCTGCAACTGCGCCACTTTGTTCAGGTTGAAGTCGTTGGTGATGATCTTGCCCTCGTAGACCTTGGCCAGCTCGATCAGCTTCAGATCCACCTCGCGGACGGCGGGAAAATCATCCTCCACAATCTGGATCTGCAGCGTGGCCATTTTCTGCAGGCGCTGCAGGACGTCGAGGCCGCGGCGTCCGCGGTTGCGCTTCAGCGAGTCGGCAGAATCGGCCACGAGTTGCAGTTCGCGCAACACGAACTGCGGGGTGACGATGATGCCGTCGAGGAATCCGGTCTCGGCAATGTCGGCGATGCGGCCGTCGATGATGACGCTGGTGTCGAGGATCTTGTAGCTCTTCTTGCCTTGCTTCTCGCCGCCAAAGATGCCGCCCAAAGCCGCCAGGTTCAGCAGGTCGCCCTTGCTCGCGCCCACGATCAGGCCCACATAGGCCATCAGCAACATCACCAGGATTTGCAGGAAGCTCTGGGTGTTGCCGGCAGGCACACTGCTGCGAATCACCAGGGCAAACAGGTAGGCTCCGCAGATGCCGAGGATGCTCCCGATGGCCGCGCCGATCAGCCGCTTCAGGCTCACCGCGCGCAGCTTCCATTCGAACAGAACTATGCCCGCCCCGACCAGCGCGCCGATTCCGGCATCCAGGTTGCGAGGCAATCCGAAAGGAGCAATGACGTAACAGGTAGCCGAAACTACGATGACAAAAAGAAGACGTACAAGAATCAAATCCACAGTATGACCTCCCCCGGATGCAGCTGCGCTGAACCTCTGGCGCGATGCACCGGTGCCATTTCCTCGCCGCCCCGGGCGGGAATCGGCAAATCAGCATGCGGGGCGCGCAAGAATTAGGGGAATGAATGTACGCCCCGTCCCGGCCCGTGGAGGCGTGGCCGGGAGGACCTCAGTAAACCAACGCCAAGAGTATATACCTGACGGCAACTGGACCGGCGAAGAAACGTTGGGTCGCCACGAGTCCCGCGGTGGGTTCCTCTCCGGTCCCAGGCGATGCCTGTCCTGCTAAACTTCCCTCCATGAAAGCCTTAGTGATCACCAGCCTGTCCGGCCCGGACGCACTCGCCATCCAAGACACCGCCGAACCTACGCTGAAGCCGGGACAAACGCTGGTCCGCGTCGCCGCCGGAGGCCTGAATTTTGCTGACTTCATGACCACCCAAGGCGGCTATCCCGGAACGCCGGCGCCACCGCTGATCGCCGGACGCGAATTCGCCGGCGTGGAAGAGAGCAGCGGACGCCGCGTTATGGGCTACATCCAGTGGGGAGCCTTCGCCGAGAAAGTCGGCGCCTACTCCAACATGCTCTGGCCCGTCCCCGATCACTGGACCGACGAACAAGCCGCCGCTTTCCCCGTCAACTACTTCACCGCGTATCTCGGCCTACTGGCAGGCCGGCATGACCGAGCCGCCGCCAGCGGGCCGCACCCATCGCGCGCTGATCCACGCCGTTGCCGGAGGCGTGGGCACGGCGGCAGTGCAGATCGGCCACATTCTCGGCGTCGAAATGTACGGGACTTCGTCGTCCGACGAAAAGCTGGCGCGCGTGAGAGAACTCGGCCTGCAGCACGGCATCAACTACAAGCAGCACGACTACGAAGAAGTCGTGAAGAACCTCACTCACGGCGAAGGCGTGGACGCCGTCTTCGAAATGCTGGGCGGCGAGCACACCGCGAAAAGCCTGCGCTGCCTGCGCGACTTCGGACGCGTCATCCAGTACGGCACCGCCACCGGCAAGCCGCCGCAACTCGATGTGCGGGCGTTGTATGCGAAATCCGCCAGCCTCCAGGGCCTGTGGCTGACCTATCTCTCCCAAAAGCGCGAGATCATGGAACCCGCATGGAAGCAGCTCTCGGAATGGATCGCGCAACGCAAGCTGACGCCCGTGATCGGCCAGGTGTTTCCCCTCGACCGCGCCGTGGAAGCTTACAAGCTGCTGCAGGAAGGCAAGAACTACGGGAAGGTTGTGCTGAAGATTTGAGAATTATGGCTTGCGAATCACTGTTTGCCCAGGTATCGGATGCGTCCGTCGAGGGCGCGCCCATTGCCGTCGATGAAGGTCGGGACCGGGTGGGTTGGCGGATTAATAATGCCGTTGGACAGCATGGCGTTGGCGTGGTTGGTGACGTTGTCGAAGCCGCCGCGCACCGCCCAATAGCGTCCGAACAGATGTATGCGCTTTTCGAACTCCAGATTTACGGTGTAGTAAGTAGGAAGACGAAACGTTCCGGGAGGATCGGGCGCATAGATCGCTCCTGTCTCCAAGGTCGGGTTGACGGGCAGACCGGTGCGCGCTTCGGCGGAGTAGACCAGGTCAACTTTGTGAACGATGGGCAGCTTGAAGAACGGCAGCACGCCGTATCCCACGAAACGGTTGGGCGTATCCCAGGGATACGGACCAGGCAGTTGCTGGCTCAGCACGGGATGATCCAGACTGAAATCGAACACCTGGTTGGTGCGCGCGCGGGAGCGCGTGTAGGCGCCGAAGATCTCGTAGTGCTGGCGGAAGCGGTGGCGCAGGCTGACCGTGAAGGCATCGTAGCGGTCGTCGCGCTGATTCTCGAGGACGAAGTTTCCGTCTACCGCGCCATTCAGGGTGTTGTAGGCAAAGCCATGCACGCCGCGCTTCTCGATGAACTCCAGTTTCAGAAAGATGGCCTGCGGCAGTTTCTTTTCCAGGCCAACGCTCCAGTTCAGGTATCGCGGAGCGGCGAGCGTGTTGCGGTTGACGACAAACGTGGTCGGCAAAGGGATGGGCGCGGGCTCCGGTGTCCCCGGGGAGCCGCACGGAACGCTCGTGCCGTTCGCTTCCTGCGGGCATCCGTTCGAATCGAAAACGTAATCGACTCTCTGCCCGTCGAGAGCTTGATGGATCAATCCCAGGCTGGTTGCGTCGTAGGTAATCCCAATTCCCGCCGACAGCTTGGTGTTGCTTTCGTCGTCGAAAATGTAGGTTCCCGCCAGGCGCGGGGAGAACAGCGGAGTCCGAATGATTTCGTCCCAATCGAAACGCACGCCGGGCTCGATGAGCAGACGATTCGTGATCAGCCAGCGATCCTCGGCGTAGGCACTGGCCTCGGCGTTGTAAATTGTCGAGTAGTTGCCTCCCGAGAACACCGAATAGCGCGCGCAGGTTGGCTCCGGCACTACGGGAAGGCCATTCGCATCGGTGGGACAGGTGCTGCCGGCGGACCCGCTTGCACAAACGAAATCGGCTGCCGCAGGAATTGCGCGTCATAGTTCAAACGATCGAGGTCGGCGCCGAACTTGATGTCGTGGCGTCCGTGCCACTGATGCGGCGGCAGGTAGAGGTTCGCCAGGCCCTGCACTCTGCGGGCGAAAGAGTTCTCGTGCAGATAGTAGTTTCCCCCAGTCGCCAGTATCGTCTCGATGTAGCCGGCGTCTCCATGAGGAGTTAGCGTCAGGTTGTACTGGTCCACGCCAAATCCGGTTTCGAGCAAGGCTCCGCCGCGGAAATAGTATTGATCCTTTAGCGAGCCAATGTAGGCGGTTTCGACCTCAGTCGGGGTCGTCTGCTGCAGGCATCAGAGCCCACATTCCGGCATTGGGATCGTGAAAGTAATTCGACAGGAAGCTGGCGGTCACGATGTTGCGGTGTCGTGAGGTTGGATTGCAGTTTGAGCAGGTTGTCCATGCGCCAGACTTTGTCGGAATCGGCACCGGAGGGCAGTTGCTTTGTGATGTAGTTGTCGTACTCGCCGTCGAGCGCATCGATAAACCACATCTTCCCCTTGCGAATCGGACCGGACATCGTATAAATGGGCGTCCAATTGGCGAGCGAGATCCCTTTGACGTCCTGCGGCGCCGGAATGAAAGTCCGTCGCGAGGAACCGGAAGTGATCGTTGCCCATGCGCGTGTTCAAAGCCAGCACGCCGCCGGAACCCTTGCCAAACTCGGCCGGCTCGCGGCTCGGTGTGACCGCGATGGAGCGGAATGAATCGACGCTGGTCCGCACCACGAGCGCTCCGTTCGTCGGCTGAGTCACGTTGAACCCGTCCAGCAAGAGCAGGGTCTGGTAGGTCTCGGCGCCCGCCACATGCGCCTGACCAAAGGCATCGGGCGTAACTCCGGGGATAAAGGTCAGAGCGTTGCGGTAGTCGTGCTCCCCTGGGTAGGGTATGTCGACAATCTCGGCGCCGCTGAGCTCTTCCTTGGAGGAGATTTGCGCGGGGTCGATGGCCGGTGCGGATTCCACCACGTTCACCACCTCCCGCGCCTCTTGCTGATGGGAAAGAGTCACGTCGACATTGGCAGTGACGCCGACTTGCACATCGGGCTGAATCGCGGCGTAGAAGCCGGTCTTTTCGACGCGCAGTTCGTAGGTTCCAGAAGACAAGTCGGTGAATTCACAATGCCCGGCGAAATCGGTTCCGCAACGCAGTGGAAGGGCAGGCGGTGGCGCTTGCAACTGCACGCGCGCGGACGCGACGGCGACTCCGTTTTCGTCGGTGACGGTAACCGTGAGCTTCTGAGCGGGGACGGAGTGCTCCGAGGAGGGCGGCGCGGAAGTTGTCTGCGCAAGGGACGACGTCACCCGACAATACCGCAAGCGCAAACACGAACACGCATCTCACGGTTGCGCTCCGCCCCTGCATGGTTCGAGTATGGAATCATTCGGGCGGCGGGGCAAGCCTATCCTGCTCGTACTTTGCTTCCCTCAAAGATCCACTCCTCACTTACCAGGAAATTCATCAGCGAGCACAATGCAATGGCGACACCGTTCGCGATCAGGTAGTTCACGTGGCCCAGGTCGACCATCAGTTTCATCAGCGCCAGATTGCCCGCGATGGAAACTCCGCCGGTGGCCAGGTTGAAGCGCAACAGCCGCGGCAGCGATCTTTTCCACGACGGCTGCACCCGGTCTGCCCACGTATAACGCTCATGCCAGAGGAAGTTGTGTACCACCGCCATTTCCACAGCCAGCGCAGTCGCCAGCAGATAATTGAGATGAATTCCGCTCTTCAAGCCGAGCAACACAGCCAACTGCACCGCGATCCCGAGTCCGCCCACCAGGTTAAACTTCAACCAGCGCGAGGCGGTTTCGCGCCACGCGCCTGGGCTATTCAAGCGCCCGCTGAGCAACTCTCTCCCGTGAAGGACGCAGAAGCTTGGCCTCGGGTTGTCTCCAGCTTGAGGGATCACTTGGCGATCCTGCTCTTCGCGATAAAGCCGTAACGTGTTCTGCGCGGTGAAGAAGAAAACCATCAGCGCCATTCCGGCAAGACCAATCGCGCCTCCCAAGTCGAAGAGTCTGTAATACCCGCCGAGAAAATGAACTTGCGGCTTCCACAACAGCACCAGGTTGCCCACCGCCAGCAGGATGCGCAGTTCGGTCGGACCAAAGCGCCAGAACGACAGACGGAACTCTCCCAGCGCGTGCGTCGCCAGATAAGACTGAATCGAGAGCATGAGGAACGCAACCAGCAGGCCGATTGCGATCGAGGGAAGCATGTATCCCGACAAGGCCAGCCCGCCCATCAGGGCCAGGGCACCGAAGCTATCGACCATGTGGTCAACATAAAAGCCGTACCGGGGTCGCAATTGTTGCCGCACGCGGGCCAGGGTTCCGTCGAGAGAGTCTCCCAGCCAATTCAATGCCAGGCAGACAATCACACCCAGGAGTGCGTACCGGTTCCACGCCGCCAGCAGGTAACACGCGCCCGCCCCGACCTGCGCCGCCAACCCCAACCCGGTCAGATGGTCGGGACCAATCCACTGCGGCGTGCGCCCGGCCAGCCACAGCAGCGCGCGTCTTTCATGAGCTGCCATCCAGCTTTCCTGTATTCGGCGCATTTCCGGAAAAGGCCGCGCTCGCCTCATCTCAAGCAGCACACGCGGGTTCACTTGCTCGCAAAACTCGGTCATGGTTTGAGAACCTGCGCTTGCTAAAGAACGACCCGCCATGTCTGGCTCCTGGGGCGTGGTCTTTAAAGGTCTCTTGGTGTCAGGTCTCAGGTGTGGAAAACCCAAGATCTAGGACCTAAGACCAAACCCCTGCACCCGAAGCCACTTTGCCGTGGAAGGCGTTCGGCGGCAATGCACTGCGTATCAAACCCGGCTCAATTCAACATCAACCGGCAAGTGTTTCATCCACAGATCATTACGGCTCGAAGTCATCTGCCCAAGAAAGGTCTTGCCGGGTCCAGCGAGCGCGTGTTTAGATGCCTATTCCCCGAGGCTGCTGCCGCCTCGGTAAACCGGCAAGAACTCAAAGAGCAACCTTCATGGTTTGGTTTTTCATCTTCTTTTTTATTTCGGGTTTTTGCAGCGTCCTCTATGAACTGGTCTGGCTGCGTTTGTCCATGGCGCAATTTGGCGTGACTACCGCCATGGTATCGATTGTTCTTTCGGTTTTTATGGCTGGATTGGGGTTGGGTTCGTGGGCTAGCGGGACATGGATACGCTCGTATAAAGAAAGCATTACCTTCCCGACCCTGCGCCTTTACGCTGCCATCGAGCTATTGATCGGAGCCTCTGGAATCCTCGTTCCCTACGAGCTTCGCCTGGGACGCAGCATCCTGCAACGGCTGGGTTCAACTTCCTCCGCGGAGTATTACGTGGTCTCTGGCATCTGGGTCGCTCTCACCCTGATTCCCTGGTGCGCATTGATGGGAGCGACCATTCCGGTTGCCATGCTTGCGATCAAGCGGGCGTTTCCCAAAGAATCTTCGCGGTCGTTCAGCTACCTCTACACCGCTAACGTGGCGGGCGCGGTAGCGGGAACGACTCTTCCTTTGCTTTTGATCGAGCTACTGGGATTTCATGGGACTCTAAAAGTAGGTGCTGCTTGCAACAGCCTGATCGCGGCTCTAGCCCTGGTCGTATCGAAGAGCGTCAGGCGGAACGAGGTTGGAGAGGTGCCGCAAACCGTGGCGGAACGTGCCGCCACGGCAACCGGCGGAGGGTCTCTTCTAGCCCTGCTGTTTGCTACGGGTCTGACCAGCATGGGCATGGAAGTCGTCTGGGTCCGCGAATTCACGCCCTACCTGGGAACGGTTGTATACGCCTTCGCGTCAATTCTGGCCGTCTACTTGACTGCGACCTTTATTGGATCGCGTATCTACCGGCGGTGGAGCCTGCGAGGCGTTCGAGAAAGTCCCATACTCTGGACGCTGCTCGCGCTGTTCGCTCTAATCCCACTAGTGGCGGCCAGTCCAGTCCTTGTTTTCCAAGAACCGACGCTGCTGGAGGTGCGCGTCATCCGGCTGGTGTTGGGTATTGCGCCCTTCACCGGCCTGCTCGGATTTCTGACGCCCATGCTGGTCGACCGCTGGTCGGGTGGCAATCCCTCCAAGGCCGGGAAGGCGTACGCGGTGAACGTTCTGGGCTGCCTCCTTGGGCCGCTGCTGGCCGGCTTCGTGCTTCTGCCGTGGATCAGCGAACGCTGGGCGCTGGTGCTGCTCTCGCTGCCATGGCTGATCATTGGTGTCCGGCCGATGCGGCCTTCCGGCTCGACGCCTGGTTTCACCGAGCGTGCCGCGTCCTATCTATTACTACCCCTGGCCTTGGGGCTCTTCCTGGCGAGCAAGGACTATGAACATAGGTACGGGAAAAGCAGCAAGGTACTGCGGGATTCAACAGCCACCGTGATCGCGACCGGAAGTGGAATGCGCAAGTTCTTGTTGGTCAATGGCTACGGCATGACGACACTCACGCCGATTACAAAAATGATGGCACATCTCCCGTTGGCTTACCTCGACCGTCCTCCAAAAGATGCCTTGGTCATCTGCTTCGGCATGGGGACAACCTTCCGCTCGTTGCACTCCTGGGGAATTCCGGTCACGGCGGTGGAACTTGTTCCCAGTGTGCCGCGCTTGTTTGGCTATTTCCACAGCGACGCCCCGGAGATTCTCAGCTCTCCTCTGTCCCATGTGGTGATCGACGATGGCCGCCGCTATCTGGAGCGCACGTCGCAGCAATACGATGTGATTACGATCGATCCTCCACCGCCGGTAGAGGCCGCGGGATCCAGCCTGCTCTATTCCGAGGATTTCTATTCCGTCATCCGGCAGCGTCTTCGCCCGGGAGGCATTCTGCAACAGTGGCTACCGGGTGGCGATGCGGAAGACTTGGCGTCCGTCGCGCTCGCCCTACGCCGGTCATTTCCGCATGTCCGCGTGTTCATCTCGGGACAAGGTTGGGGATATCATTTTCTCGCCAGCGATCACCTTCTGCCGAATCGCACCGCAGAGGAATTGGCTCAGCGACTGCCCGCCCAAGCGGCCGTCGACTTGGTGGAATGGGGCCCTCAACCCCGCGCGGAAGGCCACTTCGCAGCAATCCTGCACAACGAAATACCCATCGACCAGCTTATTTCGCCATCTCCCCACACACCAGCCCTGAGCGATGACCGGCCTATCAATGAGTACTACGCCTGGCGTCGAAAATTGTGACGATAGATCAGATGTTGTCCGGGCCAGTGTCAATAAAGGAACGGGCGCGATCCGATTCGGCCGATAAACTCCGTGGTGGATGCAAGCCTCTGATAGGCTTTGAAGGAAATTCGCATCTCGCGCGCGGGTAACAAGAGCTCGGCGTTACCGGCGTAAAATCTGCGGCCCATGACCAGACTCTTCCGGTTCTTCCGCCCCTCGCACCAGCACACGGCTTTCTCGGCCACACTGCTGCTGATGTCGGCGGTGATGCTCTCGCGGGTCATCGGCTACGTCCGCGAGGCCTATATCGCCTACGCCTTCGGCGCCGGACCGCAGACCGACGCCTACGTTGCCGCCTTCACCTTGCCCGACTGGCTCAACTACATCGTGGCCGGGGGCGCTGCCTCCATTACATTCATCTCAATCTATACCCGGTTCCTCGCGGAGAAGCGCGAGGCTGACGCGCAAAAGACCTTCTCCATCGTCATCACTGTCATGTCGACGGTGATGGTTGCCGGCACCATCCTTACGGAAATCTTCACGCCGCAGTTCGTGCGCTGGATGTTTCATGGCTTCTCACCCGCGCAGATGGACCTGACTGTCCACTTGACCCGCATTCTGCTGCCGGCGCAGATCTTCTTCTACGTCGGGGGAGTGGTTTCCGCCGTCCTGCTCTCGCACCGTTTGTTTCTTTTTCCCGCTTTTGGCCCGCTGCTCTACAACGTATTCATCATCGTTGGCGGCGTGATTGGCGGACGCCACTTCGGGATCGCCTCGCTGGCGTATGGCGCACTGGTGGGAAGTGTCGTCGGTCCGTTTCTGGCCAGCGTAATCGGCGCGGCCCGCAACGGCACGGGTTATCGTCCTTCGTTCGACGTCAGCAATCCCGCGTTTCGCGAGTGGGTGCGGCTTTCGGTCCCGCTGATGCTCGGCGTCTCATTGGTCACGGCCGACGACTGGATTCTCCGCCACTATGCCTCCAGCGGCATCGGCGACATCGCCCGGCTCAACTATGCTAAGCGCCTATTCGCTGTGCCGATTGCCGTTCTCGGCCAGGCCACAGGGCAGGCCTCTCTGCCGTTTTTCGCGCGCTTGTTCAACGAGAAGCGGCTGCAGGAATTCGCCGCCACGGTGAACGATTCCGTGTACCGTGTCGCGGCCGCGTCCTTTCTTGCCACCGGATGGATGATGGCGGCTGCTTTCCCGCTGATCGATCTGGTCTACCGCCGCGGACGATTCCTGGTTTCCGACACCCAAACCACAGCGGTCTATTTCTTCTGGTTTTCGCTGTCACTCGCGCTGTGGTCCGCGCAGGGACTCTACGCCCGCGCCTTCTACGCTTCCGGCGACACGCTGACTCCGATGGCTGCTGTCACAGTGATCACCGGCGCTTCGTTGCCGGTGTATTCGTTGCTCTTCCACAGATATGGCGTGGTCGGCCTGGCTTGGGCTTCCGATATTGGAATCGCAGCGAATCTAATGGCGCTGGCCTTGCTTCTGCACTACCGCAAACTGGTTTCGCTGAGAACGCTGCATTGGGATGAGCTGGGAAAGTCCGCGCTGACCGCAGGAGTCGCCGGCGGCATTAGCCTTGAAGTAGCAAGGAGTGCTACAGCGTTCGTAGCTGCTCACGGCAGCCGCGTCGCCGACCTGATGCAGCTGGCATTGATTTCGATCACCTGGGCCGCGGCGGTTGCGGTGGGACTGTGGCTGCTTCGTTCGCAACTGCCGAATGACCTGCGCCGCCGCAAAGCCGCGGCTTATCCCGCAGTAGCGGAAGGCGAAAGCAAAGAAATTATGGGGGCGGGCACACAACCGTGAGAGGGATCCAAAACAACAAAGCGGCGAACATTCGCACGGTCTGCGAACTCCGCCGCTGATCTTCCGAGGTGCCGCAACAGCGGACCTAGGCTCGCGCGCCAATCGCCGCCGGCTCGGGCACGGGAACGCCCTTGTCCTCGCCGTTGGGCTTCTGAAGTGCGGGCTGGCCACCCTTGCGTATGTCGATGCCGCCCTTGAAATAGGCGCCGTCTTCAATCGAGATGCGCGCCGCCACCACGTCGCCGGTAAGCGACCCGTCGCTGCGGATATCCACGCGGTCGCTGGCGGTCAGGTTACCACGCACCTTGCCCAGCACCACAATCTCGCGGGCATTGATGTTGGCCGCGACCACGCCGTTGCGGCCGACGGTTACGCGATTGCCGGAAAGGTTGATGGACCCTTCCACCCGGCCATCGATATAAAG
Source organism: uncultured Acidobacteriaceae bacterium (assembly GCA_963770235.1). Taxonomy (GTDB): domain Bacteria; phylum Acidobacteriota; class Terriglobia; order Terriglobales; family Acidobacteriaceae; genus Sulfotelmatobacter. The sequence continues at coordinate 87,128 of CAVYOW010000003.1, forward strand.
CGACTCCGATCCCGTCACTTCGCCCTTGATCACCAGCGATTTGCCGATGGTTGCCTGGTCCGCAGTGGTGGTGGTAGCCACTGGGCGCGGCCCAACGGCGGGCTCATTCGCCATCATGGCCGGCGCACTCGGGGTAGACGTAGTTGGACGTTCCGGCTCAGCTGGCCGTCCGGGGGTCTGAGGCTGATTCGTCGGCTTCCACATGGATGAAAAGTTCCTTTCCTTGTTGGGATTAGATATCATGTGCCGCACTTGCGTGACCAAACCGAATTGTACTCCCCAGTCTCAAAATGAGCGCTGTGGAAAAGCCTTTATTTTCAACAGAGTTTCCTACCTTGGTACGCGATTGGGGGCTTCCCACTTTGGTTAATCGAGTCGCGTCGCCCTTCCCTTTCTGCCCAGCAACCGTGTAAGGATTCCCGGAAAAATTTGCTTCCAGGTTGCCAGTTTCACAGGTGCTGGGAGTATGCTCTTGGCATCGAAGATTTATCGAAACCGTAATCCAGCCTCGCAGGAGTAGGAACATGTCAGAGCCAGCCGTGATCACCCCTTCAGCCTTCGCCGTTGCCCGTCCCCAGGCGGGCGAATACGCGCCCTATTACGACAGATATATTTCTCTGATTCAGGGCGAAGACATTCTTAATACGCTTGACCAGCAGCGCCGCCAAATGATGCTGTTGCTGTCCTGTCGCGACGAGGAAGAGGGCGACTTCCGCTACGCACCGGAGAAATGGAGTGCCAAGGAAGTCCTCGGCCACGTCTGCGATACCGAGCGCATCTTCGCCTACCGCGCCCTGCGAATCGCGCGCGCCGACGCCACGCCTCTCGAGGGCTTTGAGCAGGACGACTACGTTCGCAACGGTCCTTTCGCCCGGCGTCCGGTGGCTGATCTGGTCGAGGAGTTTATCGCCGTACGCCGTGCCACGCTGTCGCTGTTGCGCAATCTCGATGAAGCGGCGTGGACGCGGCGCGGCATCGCCAACAAGAATGAAATCAGCGTGCGTGCCCTAGCCTACATTATTGCGGGGCATGAGCTGCATCATCGCAGGATTCTGGAAGAGAAGTATTTCGCCGCAGGCCGCTGAGAGCCGATTCCATGCCCTCACGTGCATTGGCTGAACTGCTCCACGGCAAAGGCGCTCACGCTGATCCTGTCGCATGCGTCGAGGATCTTTCCGCCGCATTGGCTGTGCGCCAGGTCGCAGGATTTCCCCACTCCATCGGACAACTTGTCTTCCATATGAATTACTGGATGGACTACGAATTGCGCCGCACTCGCGGCGAGAGGCCAGTGTACCCGGAACATGCGTCAGAAAGCTTCCCGCCCGCACCGTCGCCCGCCGATGCGCGGGATTGGGATCGTCAATGCGAGCGCTTCGCCAGCCTGCTCGGTGATTTCAACGTGCTGGCGAAATCCTCCCTTGAAGAAATGCAGCGCCAGATCGAAACCGTGCACGAAGGCGATACAAAACTTGCAGGAACGCTCGAGGCCGTGCTTTGGCAGATGGTCGCGCACAACAGTTATCACACCGGCCAGATTGCGATGATCAGGCGGGCGCTTGGCGCCTGGCCGCCGCGCGGCGGCGGGGACACGTGGTAAGAAGCGAAACGTTCGTCAGAAAAGGCAGCCTGAACACGTCCTCGATCCCGTCGGTTATCCTGAGACCTGATAGCTGACACTTCCATGCTTTCCGACTCTGCCATCCTGAAACACATCGCTCGTCAGCCCAAGCGCGCGGCGGGATTCAAACAGTTGGTGCGCGAACTTGGCTTGCACGGCGACGCTCGCGGTGAACTCGACGCGCATTTGCAGAGACTAGTCGCCGCCGGGGAACTGATTCAGCTCAATTCCGATCGCTACGCTCTGCCTCAACCCGCCGCAGACAAGAATCTTGTTGTGGGACGCCTCTCCATGCACCGCGACGGCTTCGGCTTCGTCATCCCCGACGCAAGCTCGCTGAGTCCGTCTCTCAAGTCGCGGCTGGCCGGGGATATTTTCATCGCGCCCCACGCCATCGGCAACGCCATGCATGGCGACCGGGTGCTGGTCGACATTATGGCGGTTCGTCCCGATGGCCGCGCCGAAGGGCGCATCTTGCGTCCCGTGGTGCGAGCACATCCTACTGTGGTCGGGACTTTTCACTACGGCAGCCGCCACAACTCGGTAAAACCGATCGACAGCAAGATCACACAGGACATCGTGATCCCGGCGGGCATGGAGTATCCGGAAGCCGGCGTTGCGCCGCCGTCCCCGGCTGTTGCCAAGACCGGGACGCCGGCGCTACGAAGAAAGACCGTCGACCGTGTGCTCGGCGACGAGGCCGCTCGCGCCTCAGAATGGGATGACCTCGAAGGTGTGGTGGTTGACGTTGAAATCACCGACTGGCCCACGCCCACGCAAAACCCGTGCGGGCGTGTCGTTGAAATACTTGGCCGACAGGACGACTTCGGTGTGGACGTCGAAATCATCATCCGCAAGTTTCACCTGCCACATCGTTTTCCCGCAGCAACGCTGGAAGAGGCGCAGAATATCGCCGCGGTCATCCCGGCAACGGAGCTTCGGCATCGCCGCGACTTCCGCGCTCTGCCCATAGTGACCATCGACGGCGAGACTGCGCGCGACTTTGACGATGCGGTCACAGTGCGCCACCTCGCCGATGGAACTTTTGAGTTGCAGGTCCACATTGCAGATGTGGCTCAATACGTCACGCCGGAATCCGCGCTTGATCAGGAAGCGCGACTGCGCGGCACGAGCGTCTATTTCCCTGATCGTGCCGTGCCCATGTTGCCGCTCGAGCTCTCGACGGACATTTGCAGCCTCCGTCCGACCCTCGATCGACTGGTACTGTCGTGCGTGATGCGGATTGATCCTCACGGCGAGATCATTGGCTATGAACTGAGCGAAGGGGTTATCCGTTCGGCCGAGCGCATGACTTACACTGCCGTCAACGCAGTAGTCGAAGGGGATGCCGCCGCGCGCCAGCGTTACGCATCGCTGGTTCCCACGTTCGAACTCATGCGCGATCTCGCCTTGATCCTCAACCGCAAACGCCAGCGCCGCGGGTCGATTGACTTCGACCTGCCCGAGCCGGTCATCGAGTTCGACGAATTTGGACTGATGAAAAGCATCATGCGCTCGGAGCGCAACATCGCCCACCGCCTGATCGAGGAGTTCATGCTCTCGGCTAACGAATGTGTCGCGCACTATCTGGAATCGAAACGCGTCGCGTCTCTATATCGCGTTCATGAAAAGCCGGACGCCAAGCGCGTCTATGATTTTGAGGTCATCGCCGCAACTTTTGGATATTCGCTGGGCGTAGGCGCGCTGTCGATTCACCGGGTACAGTTTAAGAGTGACCGCCGCGCTGCCCGCGGCACCGGCAAACAAGTGCACCAGATTGAAATACCGAAAGACGTGCACATTACCCCGCGCATGTACCAGAAGCTGGCCGCTAAGATCGCGGGCAAACCGGAAGAGCGCATCCTGAGCTACCTGATGCTGCGTTCGCTCAAGCAGGCCCGCTATTCGGAAGAGAATCTTGGCCACTTCGCGCTGGCAGCGACCAGTTACACGCACTTCACGTCGCCGATCCGTCGCTATCCCGACCTGATCGTGCATCGCATCTTGAAAAACGTGTTGCGCAACTCGGCGGAAAGGCGGGAGGGGGATGTGCCAGTTGGAGTTTCATCTGCGCTCGACAGTAGTGCCGGCGTCTCGCCGGCTCGTTTACATGACGAGGACCAATCTGACTCGACGTCGTCGTCGGGCCGGCGGGGCGCCGGCGCTACGCCCTGGTCAAAGCGACTCGACCACAGAGCGCATCACGAATCGCTTGAGCCTCAGGGCGGACCAATCAAAGTCGAGGAACTGCGCGAGATCGCGGAAGAATCGAGCCAGTCCGAGCGCCGCGCTGACGAGGCCGAACGCGAGCTTATGGAATGGAAAAAGGCCAAGTTCATGCAGGACCGGGTGGGCGAAGACTTCGAGGGCTTGATCACCAGCGTCACCAAGTTCGGCTTCTTCGTCGAACTCACGGATTTATTTGTTGAAGGTCTGGTCCCGCTGAACACACTCACCGACGACTTCTATAATTACCACGAGAACACGCGCCAGATCATCGGCCAGCGTTCGCGCAAGACTTACAGCCTGGGGCAGAGGATTCGCGTTCTGGTCGACCGCATCGATCCCGTAGAGAAGAAAATCCAGTTTGCCATTTTCGAAGAAACGCGATCGCGGCCGGCGCCCCGGCCGTCCTCGAAGAAATCGAAACGCAAGCGGAAGTGACAGACCTCCAACCTCCGAAGTGTGCCAGGTCAGGCGAAACAATGCCGCTGGTGGTAAAATCCTCTGGTTAACCCCATCCGTTGCCGATGCGAAGCAGCGGGTCTTCCTAGTCGGGACGTGGCTCAGCCTGGTAGAGCACTCGCTTGGGGTGCGAGGGGTCGGCAGTTCAAATCTGCCCGTCCCGACCATTCAATTCCCCGTTCGGCGACGAACCACCCCTGGCCTGAGGCACGAACCAAGAAGAGTACTTTGAGCGGAAGTGCCGTTCCCCCACAATCGTATAAAGCTGCGCTTGCGTCACACGCGCCGCAGCGCCGCTCTCGTCGAGTTCTTTTCAGGATGCAGTTGAGAGAAGTCCACATCTGGAGAATTCTTATGTCCGGGGAAGTCATTCTGTATTTCGACGATCAAGCCGACGCGCTGCGGTTTGCTTTGGCTGCAGGGTCAGTAATGGCTGGCGACGGCGCGACCGTCACCGACGATCTGGTGCAAGAAACATCGCGCGTCAGCCGCATCCGCCTGGATGCCGCGAACGCGGGAAAAAACAAGACCCCAACTCCCGAGCGCGCCGCGTGAGAACTGGCGCGTCGTCCTCATCCATCCGCTGACACATGCTGCCAGGCAGGCTGCTGTATCCGTCCCCTTCCGAAACTCTAGAACGTCAGCCTCATTGCCAACTGCCCGATGCGCGGCGCCGCACCGCGGAAACTACCGGTGGTCGTAATTTGTCCGAACACGCTGCTGTTAATGTTGGTCTCATTGTTACCGCTGGTACCCGTGGGCTGCGCGAACTCGGGATGATTCAGAGCGTTGAAATATTCCACACGGAATTCCAAGCCGACCCGCTCCGTGATGGCTGTTGTCTTGGCTAAGGCCACGTCAAAATTCGTGAGACGCGGTCCGCGCAGCACGTTGCGCGCGAGGCCGTAGGTGCGGTCCGCTGGAATATCGACCGGATCAAGATTCTGCGGGAAGCACGGGTTGTCACCCCCGTAATAGAGGTTGTTCTGGAGGGGAATGTTGGAAAAACTGTTGGGATCGAAAATGAAGTGGCCAGTGATGGGTTGTCCCGTTGAAATCTGGCAAAGGCCGGTGTTCGGGTCGGTGCCGTAAATGGTCGGAAGAATCGTGGTCAGGCGCCTGGGATTGAGCATGCGTATCGGCGCGACGACAGCGGCGTGGGAAAGAATAGGATCGCCGGCGCCTGAGGTTCCAGGGTTTGCGGGGTCAGTGGTAAATCCCAGCCCCGCCGGAATGTCGAAGGGGAAGCCGGTGCGCCAGGTCACGATGGGATAAATGCTCCAGCCCTTGGTCAGCCGCTTTGGACCAGTGGCCCACATCCGGTCGAAGGGCAAATCCCAGCCTCCGCTGAAGCTGATGCGTTCGCGGACATCGCTGTCTCCGGATGCGTAGAAAAGATCTGGGCTGTAAGCCGGCACCTGCGAGTTGCGCTGGGCGAAACCGGACGCGTTGTCCAGGTTGTGACCGTAGGTGTAGGCGAGAGTGAAATAAGCTGTGCCCAGCTTGGAACTCTTGGGTTGCCGGGTCAGGCTGGCTTCAAGAGCGTTGTAGTTCGCATGTGACACGTTTTGGAACTCTGGAAGCTGGCCGAAACAAGTTACTGGGACGCCCGCGTCCGTGCAGTTGCTATCGCCAGGGGCTAGATTAATTACTCGATTGGTGGTTCCCGGTACCGCGGGACTCAGTACCATGGGATTGATGTCTTTCAGTGAGGTCAATCCATGTCCGGTGCTGCCCACGTAGTTGGTTTCCAAAACTGTGTCGGCAAAAAGATTGTGTTGCAAGCTCAGGTTGTATTGATAGACGTAGGGCGTTCGCAGGTGTGGGTCGACCACAAAGACGGCGCCACTACTGTTGATGGGGAAAAACGGCCCGAAACCGACATTGGCTGTGGGCGGCGTGGAGGGAAATGGGTTGGGTACGCCCAGATTGAAACAGTTACCGTTCGCGTCAAAATTACATGCATTTTGATACGGCTGATTGAGATAGCCTGTGGGCCCGCCCTGCGACGGGCCAACGCTGTTGAAGAAGAGACCCGGCTCCGCATAAAACGGGACCTCGCCGTTGAATTGCAGGTTATCTTCGCCCTTCAGGATGTCGTAGAAGACTCCGAAGCCGCCGCGGATGCTGGTCTTGCCGCTTCCGGTGGGGTCCCAAGCAAAGCCGAAGCGGGGCGCAAAGTTCTTCTTATCAGGGAAGTTCACGCCGGTTGGCGCCCCGGGATCGCCGGGGAACACCATCCCCAGCGGCGCGTTGGGAAATCGTTGCGACTGCAGTCCTGGAATCACCGAAAAGCTGCGGCCCTGGGTGTCGGCTTTGGGCGTGTTGTATTCGTAACGCAGACCCATCGTGAGCACAAGATTCTTGCGTACGTGCAACTCGTCCTGGCCAAATATATAAGTGCTTTTGCTGCGTATATTCGAAGCTGCAAGCGGTCCCTGGAAATAGGCAGACGGGGCTCCAAGCAGAAAGTCGGCATAGGGATTCCCCGAAGCGGTGGAACTGCTAAGGGAATAGAAGTCGAATTCTCCATTCGTGAAATAGTCGTAGACCAGGTTCTCCTGGTACGGGGAGAATCCGGCTCCGAACTTCCAGTTGTGTTTTCCTCGAGTCCAGGAAACTGCATCGGTCCAGGAAAAGGTGTTCTCCACGAAGCGCGTAGGACCCTGTTCACTGGGACCAAATTGATAGCCGGTGTCGAAGAAGATGTTCGTAGGACCGGTTGCGAGGTCTGGCGTAATGCCGATGTCGAGGCTGGGTCCCGTGGGCAACTGCTTGACCACGCTATCCTGCAGATAATTACTGCGATGGGTCACAAAGTGAAACTCATTCAGGAGAGTAGGAGAGAAGATCCGGGTATAGCCAACGTTCGTATAGTAATAATCGGCGGTAGTGCGACTAGGAAACCCCGGCACGGTGGCATACGGGAACGGGTTCAGAAACAGTGTGCGATTCGCACCGATCGTAGCGGAGATCTTGTCTTTCGCGCTCAGGTTGAAGTCGAACTTGGTGGTTAGCTCATCCGCGTTGCTCGTCTGCTCGAGTGAGGTAGAGAGGAGCCCGCTGCATATTACATTCCCGTTGCAAACCGTCTGGTTCGTCGGGGAAGTCGCGACCAGTCCCGCGTTGATGTAATTCTGCGCAACGGGGTCGATCTTGGTGGGGTCGATGATAGCCTGTGCCGCATTGCCATTCGGCGACGCAAAATAGGGATTGTTCTCAAGGAACGCGGCGACGTTCGGGTCTGGACATCCGCCGGCTGTCGTGCAGGTCACACCGTCCTCCGGTATCGCCTGTGAGAAGTTGCCCTGCAGTTCCTGCGGCGTGTAAACCGGGATGTCGATGTCAGGCACAGCCTGAATTTGCTTTTGGCCCTGGTAGGCGAGAAAGAAAAATATCTTATCCTTGCGGATAGGTCCGCCCAGCGTTCCGCCGAACTGGTTGCGTTTCAGGTCGAGCCGCGGAATACCCAACGGGATGTTGAAGAAATCGTTGGCGTCGAGCACCCGGTTGCGGAAAAAATCGAAGGCGCTGCCGTGGATCTGATTGGAGCCTGACTTGATCACCTCACTGATAATTCCTCCACCGTTGCGTCCATATTCTGCGGTGTAGTTGCTCGTGAGCAAGCGGAACTCCGCGATCGCGTCCGGGTTGGGATCGAGTAAGTTGCTGTTGTCGAGCAGGTCGTTGTTCAGCCCGCCGTCGAGCAGAAACGTGACCGAATCGGTTCGTCCTCCGGCGATGCTGTAGTTGCCGGCGCCGCTATTGTCGTCATTGCTCTCCGTCACTCCGGGCTGAAGCAAGGCGAGGTCGAGGGCGTCGCGACCGTTCAGCGGCATGTTGGTGAGGGTTCGTCCGGTGATCGACTGCCCCAGAGTTGGGTTGACGGTTTCGACCGGCGCAGCCTCGGCGCCTACGTCGACAGTCTGGCTGGCGGCTCCGACTTCCATCTTGATGTCGATGCGCAGGGCCTGGTTGATCGACAGTTTCTGCTCGGCGCTGACCACCGTGCGAAACCCAGTGTGCTCGGCTTTCACCTTGTAGTTTCCAATTGGCAGCGCTAATACCTGAAAACGCCCCTCGTTGTCCGCAACGGCATTGCGGATGACCTGGGTCGCGGTGTTGGTCACGGTGATCTGCGCCGACGCGATTACCGCTGCCTGCTGGTCATAGACCGTTCCGAAGATTCTTCCATTGGCGTCCTGGGCCGAAGACAGGGCGGACATTAGGACCGTGGCCAGCACAAACACGGCTGCCCTCGAACTCCTCCCTACGATCTGCGCAACCTTGTCCCAACCAACGTCTTGCTTCCTTTGTTGAATCTCCACTGGGTCCCCCGTAGCAGACGGCATTTTACACAATGCTCCGACGGATTATTAGCCTACCATGCGGACAAGCACAGGTTGCCGACGAGATCAACTGGGCATCGGGCAGCAAGGTTCACGCTGGCAACGGGGAGACTTACGGATTTCTTCCCAGGCCTATTCGAGCAGGGGCTATCTCACAAGCATTATCCGGTGCGCCGCGTAGAAAGCAGACTCAGAATCTCGCGCAGGCCCTGACGGATGCGTTGCATGTCGGCAGAAGCTTGCGCGGGAAATGGAATGGCGGACTGCCCTTTATCGGTTTTCGCCTCGGAACGCAGTTGCTGGCGAGCGCCTACGATGGTGAATCCCTGCTCGTAGAGCAGTTGCTTGATGCGCAGCACGCTTTCCACGTCGCGTCTGCGGTACATGCGCTGGCCTGTGCTGCTTTTCACCGGCTTGAGCTGCGGGAACTCGCTTTCCCAGAAACGCAGCACGTACGCGGGCAGGCGGCAGAGGGTGGCCACTTCGCCGATGCGGAAGTAGAGCTTGTCTGGGATGAAGATTTCATCCGTCTTGTTCTTGACCGCGTTCTTCTTCCTGGCACTCATGTTCTTCGCAATCATACTCACGCCCGCCTTCGAAACTGAAGGTTCACAATTGTGACATACCTGGAAGATTCGACCACGAAGAATTTCGCGGCCAGCAGTCAGCACTTGGTTTACGGCACCCAGCCGTCGGAGAATCGAACTCGACTCTGGCAGCCCGGAGCTAAACGCGAGTGCCAATTGCTGTGCCGCAAAAGGAAACGCCTCTCAAGAGGTGCTTCTCCTGAGAGGCTGGTTAAAATCCCGCGCGAAGTATCGTTTCGCAGGCAGTTAGTGTTTCTTCTTTTTTTTTGCCTTCTTCTTCGTTGCCATGAAGGTTCCTCCGTTAACGATTTTCCCTTGCAAAGAATTAACTACGGGATCCGATTGCAAAAAGCCACCCAACTTGTGGTACGGGCAGCGTCCTTAACACAAGATATTGCGGCACTATGAATGCGGTGTCAATAGAATTGTGTAAGCGCACCGAAGAATTCTCCCGCTGAAAGTCGTCAGTCTGTTTGTCGCCAGCCGGTAGCCCACTTGAATCGACGGCGAGAATGCTGTTCCCGGGACGGCCAACTGCCTGACAGTGCCCAGCGTGATCTCGAGCTATGAACCGCCAACGACTAACGAATGACTCCGCGCTGGTTCCCGCTTCGCGCTTCCGGTACACTGCGCCTCATGCGGCGCGATCCCATCGAACTGGAGATCTTCAAGAACCTTTACCACTCGATTGCCGAGGAGATGGGCGCGGCGCTGCGGCGTACGGCGTTCTCCCCCAATATCAAGGAACGGCGCGATTATTCCTGCGCTGTGTTCGACCGCGCGGGTGAAGTCATTGCGATGGGCGACCACATGCCGGTGCATCTGGGTTCGATGCCAATGTCGGTGAGAGCGGGGATTGCGGCTTGCGAGATGGCACCGGGAGATGTGGTCATGCTGAATGATCCTTTTCGAGGCGGAACTCATCTGCCGGATATCACACTGGTAGCTCCTGTGTACGTGAAACCGCGCAGACGGCTGGGTCAAACCTCGCCTGACTTCTACGTGGCATCGCGGGCGCATCATGCGGACGTGGGCGGCGCTTATGCGGGATCGATGGGTCTTTGCCGCGAGATTTATCAGGAGGGATTTCGCATCCCTCCGGTGAGGATCATGCGGGCGGGCGTGATGGAGCGTGATGTGCTGGCGCTGTTGCTGAACAATGTACGCACACCCGAAGAACGCGAAGGCGATTTGGGCGCGCAGATCGCGGCTTGCCACACCGGGGCTGAGCGCTTGCGCGAGATTTGCGCGCGCTACGGAATCGATCGGGCTCAGCGCGCGGGGCGGGAGCTGCTTCGGTATTCGGAAGAACTGATGCGCACGTTTTTGTTGCGAGTGCCCTCCGGCACATATCGCGCGGAGGATTTTATGGACAACGACGGCGTCAGCGACAGGCCGGTGAAGATCGCGGTGAAAGTGACCGTGGGGAAGAAGCAAGTCACCGTCGATTTTACGGGGAGCGACGCCCAAGTGGAGGGGAGCATAAACGCAGTCGAGGCCATCACCTACTCCGCGTGCTTCTACGTTTTCCGTTGTCTACTAGCCGACGATGTTCCGGCAACCGCGGGGCTGATGCGTCCCGTTCAAGTAATCGCCCATGAAGGTACGGTTGTGAATGCGCGGCCGCCCGCGGCGGTGGCGGGAGGGAATGTCGAGACGTCGCAGCGCATGGTGGACGTATTGCTCCGGGCGCTGACCCAGGCTATTCCAAATAAAATTCCCGCTGCGGCCTCGGGAACAATGAACAACCTTACCATCGGTGGGATCGATCCCCGTACGGGCCAGCCCTTTGCTTACTATGAAACGATCGCAGGAGGCATGGGCGCACGCCCAGGCAAGCCCGGCGTCTCCGGCGTGCATACTCACATGACGAACTCGCTGAACACTCCGGCAGAGGCGCTTGAGTATGCCTACCCTTTGCGGGTTCGCCGCTACTCCCTTCGGCCAGGGAGCGGAGGCGGAGGAAAGCATCGCGGTGGCGACGGCATTATTCGGGAGATTGAAGTGCTCACCGACTGCGGAGTCACGCTTCTCGCTGACCGGCGCACTCGTGGGCCGTGGGGACTTGCCGGTGGCAGTGCGGGCGCACCCGGGAAGGCGAGCGTGATTCGCCATGGTGGCCTGATCGAAGAGATGCCTGGCAAGTTCAGCACGCGGCTTCGGAAAGGGGAGCGCATCCGTGTTGAATCGCCCGGCGGCGGCGGCTGGGGAACAGTCGATCGAAGAGAGCTTTGACTCTGGGGAGAAGGAAAGATGACCACTGACATCGCAGCTCACTATCTGGACGAAGCCCACCGGCAGATGCGCGGACACAAGCGCCTGGCCGAGGGCGCGATGGCACAGCTCAAGGACGAAGAGCTGTTTATCACGCTCGACGCCGAATCGAATTCCGTCGCTGTCATCGTGAAGCACATGGCGGGCAACATGCGCTCGCGCTTCACCGACTTCCTCACCACCGACGGAGAGAAACCCGATCGTTATCGCGACCAGGAATTCGAGCTCGGCGCGGCGACCACGCGCGCCGATCTTACGAAATGGTGGGAGGAAGGCTGGGCACGGTTTTTTGCGGCGATCGATGCGCTCCACCCGGAGGACGTCATGCGCACCGTGACCATCCGCGGCGAGCCCCACACCGTGCTGCAAGCCGTCAACCGCCAGATCGCGCACTATGCCTACCACACCGGGCAAATCGTTCTTCTAGCCAAGCACATCCGCTCCAGCAAATGGAAGACCCTTAGCATTCCTCGGGGGAAGTCCGAGAACTTCAAAATTGCTGCGCAGAAGGCTAATCGAGGATTGCCTCCGGAAAGTTGACATTGTCCCGATTGCCATAGCGCAAGCGTGCTGGAATTGCGGCAGTGCTAAAATCGTGTGTTTTGTGTCTGAGTCTGAATTCATAAGGTAGCCGTCATGCCATCCACGATGTTAGCCGTTGTAAAACCGGAGGCCGCGCCGGGCGCGGAGGTTCGCGAGGTAAAGATTCCCGCCTTCGGGCGCAACGATGTGCTGGTCAAGGTGAAGGTCGCCTCCATCTGCGGCACCGACCTGCATATTTACAACTGGGATCGCTGGGCGCAGAACAGGATTCATCCTCCTCTGATTCCGGGGCACGAGTTCTGCGGCGAGGTGGCCGCGTTCGGCGATGAAGTCACGAGCGTGAAGGAAGGCGACTTCGTTTCTGCCGAAATGCACGTGGCTTGCGGCAAGTGCCTGCTATGCCGCACCGGCGAAGCTCATATTTGCCAGAACGTGAAGATCATCGGCGTGGACGCTGATGGCGCCTTCGCCGAGTACGTGGTCATTCCCGAGTCAAACATCTGGAAACTGGACCCGGCCATTCCGCAGGAGTATGCCTCGATTCTCGACCCCCTCGGAAACGCCGTTCATACCGTACTGGCGGGCGAGATCGCTGCGAAAACGGTGGCCATCACGGGCTGCGGGCCGATCGGACTATTTGCCATTGCCGTGGCGCGGGCCGTGGGCGCGACCAGCGTGTTTGCCATCGAAGTAAACGAGCATCGGCGCGAGATCGCACGGGAAATGAAAGCCGACAACGTCCTCGATCCGTCGAAAGAAGATGTGCGCGCCATTGTGATGGAGAAGACCGGCGGCCTGGGCGTCGACGTCGTACTCGAAATGGCGGGGCATCCCGACTCGATTCGAACCGCTTTCGATATTGTGCGGCGTGGTGGCAGAATTTCCCTCCTCGGCCTGACATCGAAGCCCATCTCACTAAATTTTTCCGAAGACATTATCTTCAAAGGCATCACGGTGCAGGGCATCAACGGGCGGCGTATGTACCAGACCTGGTACCAGATGACCGCGCTGCTCAAAGCGGGCAAGCTTGACCTGCATCCGGTAATCACTGACCGCATCGCGATGAAAGATTTCTCCAAGGCCATGGAACGGCTGAAAACGGGTGAGGCTAGTAAAATATTGGTATATCCGAACGGCGTTCGGTGATTCGTGTGGCGCGGGCGCCCTCGCCCGCGAACTTTTCCGCCAGCAAACACTTGCGGAGTAAGAGTCACGGACGGAAGTGAATTATGGCCCTCGATGCATTCGTACGCTGCACCTGCATCCGGGACGGCAAGGCCAAGCCCCACCCGTTCCCCGACCGGCTCACCTTCGATGAAAGCGGCGAGTCGACGCTGACTGGCGACCCCACTGACGACGAATGGGAAGCACACGACCGTTGGCTTTCAGAATCCTGCGAGCACGAGGGATTCATCCTGTCGTTTTTCCTGGGCAACATCACAAAGGTGGGGAATCTGCGCAGCTTCCTGCGCCACCTGCAGGGAAAACCCGGGCCGCGATTTCCCATTCTTTTGGAAAAGGTTCTCTACGACGGCACGCACACTGGCGATTGGATCCCTATCAAAGAGTCCCCGGCGCTGTTGAAAGAAGTCAATACTGTACTTCATTCCAGCGACATTCTGGCCGAGTCCGAGAAGGAATTCTTCACCAACATGAAGCAACTGTGTGAGGCCAGTATTGCGACCGGCAACCCGATTATGTTCTGAGTATCTCGGGGCTGATGCCCTTCCGGTATTACACTGATCAGGGTCTATCCGCGTTGATCCGCGTGAACCCGTGGTAAAGAAGTTTGAGGTCCTCATGACCACCGCAACCCGCGCTAATCCACTCTCCTATCTCACTGACCAGCTCAACGAACTCAAGACCAAAGGCACGCACTTCAAGCTGCGCGTTCTCGAGGATGAGCAGGCGCCCGTCTGCACCTTTGACGGCAAGAAGGTCATAAACCTGGCGTCGAACAATTATCTGGGTTTGACCACGCATCCCAAGCTGCGCGAGGCGGCGCTCGAGGCCACGAGAAAGTACGGAGTGGGATCGGGCGCGGTGCGCACCATAGCCGGGACCATGAAGATCCACATGGAGCTCGAGGAAAAGATTGCACGCTTCAAGAACGTGGAGGCCTGCGTTGTTTTCCAGTCAGGCTTCGCGGCCAATGCGGGCACGGTGTCGGCGGTTCTGGGCAAAGACGATTTCATCATCTCGGATGCGCTGAACCATGCATCGATCATCGATGGCGCGCGCCTGTCGCGGGCGAAGATTCTGGTCTTTCGGCACAAAGACGTCGCTCACGCGGAAGAGCAACTGGCCAGCGTGAAAGACGATCCTGGCAAGAAGCTGCTGATCACGGACGGTGTGTTCTCGATGGATGGCGATATCGGCCCCCTGCCCGGGCTGTGCGATGTCGCCGAGAAATACGGCGCCATCATGATGGTCGACGACGCGCACGCCTCCGGCGTGCTCGGCCGCAACGGCCGCGGCACCATCGATCATTTCAAAGTGCACGGGCGCGTCGATATCCAGGTGGGAACGTTGTCGAAGGCTATTGGCGCTCTGGGCGGATACGTCTGCGGAACGCGCGATCTGATCGATTTTCTTTATCACCGGGCCCGGCCGTTCCTGTTTTCGACGTCGCATCCGCCCTCCGTAGCGGCAACCTGCATCGCTGCCTTCGACGTTTTGGAAAACGAACCCGAGCGCATGGAGAAACTCTGGGAGAACACGCGCTTCTGGAAAAAAGAGCTCGGCCTGCTCGGTTTCGATATCGGCGGCCGCGCCACTCCGGCCAGTGAGACTCCGATCACGCCCATCATTATCGGCGATGGCAAACTCACCATGGACTTCTCCCGCGAGTTGTTCAAAGAGGGCGTTCTCGGCACCGGCATCGCCTTCCCCACCGTGCCCGAAGGCAAAGCCCGCATCCGCACCATCATGACGGCGACGCACACGAAGCAAGAACTGGAGCAGGCGCTGGAGGTGCTGGGTAGGGTGGGGAAGAAGATGGGGATCTTGGCTTAAGCCACTGGATTTACGTCTGCTGTACGCCTAGTCCGCACGGTACACTACTTTCCCGCCGACAATCGTCGCTACAACCTTCCCCGTAAACTGCCAGCCATCAAACGGCGTGTTGTGCGACAGCGACCGTGACTTGGCGGCCTCGAACGTCCAGCGCTTCTTGGGATCGAAAATGGTTACGTCGGCGAAGTTGCCGCGGACGAGCGATCCGCGGCCGCGGAGATCGAAAACGCGCGCAGGGCCGGCAGTAAAGAGTTCGACGATGCGGGTGAGAGGAATCTTGTGCTCGCGGTGAAGCTTCGTGATGGCGAGGGCCAGCGCGGTTTCGAGTCCGGTGATGCCGAAGGCGGCGCGTTCGAACTCGACCTCTTTTTCGTGCGTGGCGTGAGGAGCGTGGTCGGTGGCGATGGCGTCCACGGTGCCGTCGGCGAGCGCGACCAGAATGGCTTCGCGGTCGGTCGCTGAGCGCAGCGGCGGGTTCATCTTGAAATTCGTGTTGTACTCGCCCACATCCTGGTCGAGCAGGGTGAAGTGGTGCGGCGTGACTTCGCAGGTGACGCGGGCCTTGGCACGCTTACCGCGGCGTACGGCCTTGAGCGCGTCGGAAGTGGAAAGATGCGCCACATGCAGCCGGGATTCGCGAATCTGCTGCGCAAGAGTAACGTCTCGATCCACGACACTAGCTTCGGCCGCAGCCGGCATGCCGCGCAGGCCCAGACGAAAGCTGGTGGGGCCTTCGTGCATGGAGCAGTGCTCGGTGAGGCGCGTATCTTCAGCATGCTGCACCACCGGCAGGTTCAGCTCGGCGCCGAGCTGCAGAGCTGTACGCATGATTTCGTCGTCGAGGATGGGTTTGCCATCGTCGGTGACGGCCACCGCCCCAGCACGTTGTAGCGCAGCAAAGTCAGTGAGCGTAGCGCCGCGCGAGCTGCGAGTTGCGGCGGCAATGGGAAAAACGTTGACCACAGCGCCACGCTCTGGATTCCGCAACCACGCCACCCACTCAGCCGTGTCCACCACGGGGGCGGTGTTCGGCATGGTGCAGACCGAGGTGAACCCTCCAGCGGCGGCGGCGGCAGTACCTGTGGCGATCGTTTCTTTGTAGCTCTGTCCGGGCTCGCGCAAGTGAACATGCAGGTCGATGAACCCAGGGGCAACGATCAGGCCGCGCGCATCGATCTTCTCGTCGGCGACTGCCGCGGACCTTATTGGACGCGGCAATCTCGGCAACGCGGCCGTCACGCAGCAGAACATCCATGAGCCCGTTGATCTTCGCGGCAGGGTCGATGACATGGCCGCCCTTAATGAGGAGCGATCGCGGTTTGGATTTCTCGGTCGCCATTCGGTCTACAGTTCAGAACTCTTTCCCGGTACCTTCCTTTTCATCTGGCCTTGCCCAACGCCCGTGCCAGAATCGCCATGCGCGTAGGGACGCCGTTGCAAACCTCGTCCACGATGACGGAGTTGGGACCGTCAACCACTTCCGACGTCAACTCAAGGCCACGGATTATCGGCCCGGGATGCATGACGATCGCATCCCGCTTGGCCAACTTCAGCCGCGACATAGTCATCTGATAGCGCGCTATATAGTCCTGCAGGTGGATTTTCCTCCCGGCGAGGCGTTCTTGCTGCACGCGCAACAACATGATCACATCGGCGCCGCGCAACGCTTCTTCGATGTGGCGGGTGATGCGCAACCCGGGAGCGAGGGTGGCCGCGAATTCCGGTACGAGCTCGGGAGGACCACAGAGCGTTACCTTAGCGCCAAACCGGCTTAACAGATGGCACGCGGAACGTGCCACGCGGCTGTGGTAGATATCCCCGATAATCGCGATCTGCAAGCCTTTGAACGATTTCTTGTGTTTCAGGATCGTGAAAGCATCGAGCAAGGCCTGCGAAGGATGCTCATGCATGCCGTCACCGGCATTGACGATGGGGATGTCGAGGTGTTTCGCCATCAGGAGAGGCGCGCCGGCGGAAGGATGCCGCACCACGATGGCATCCGCGCCCACCGCGCGCAGGGTATAGGCCGTGTCGAGCAAAGACTCGCCCTTTTCAATACTCGACCCTGAGGACTGCACCAAGATAGTGGTGGCACCCATCGACTTGGCAGCGACCTCGAAGGAAGATCGAGTGCGGGTGGAAGCTTCGTAAAACAGCAGCACGATGCGCCGGTTGCGCAGCAGCGGACGCGCCTTAAGCGGATTCATCCGGCGGGCCAGCTTCAGCAGGTCCAGGATCTCCCCGTCCTCCATGTGCTCGATACCGAGCAGTGAACCGCGTGCCGGTTTGTTCATCGCGTAAGAATGCAAACGGTGCATCATACGCGGCGAGCGCGGCCTGCGGCAAGGCCGGCTTCTGGCCCCTGATTCACTCAGCAGAATGCAGCACTATTTGCTTCGCGGATGTAAGGTCAGGGAAAGCAACGGCTTATGGCCGGTTCCTCCGGCCCAGGAAGGCGCCAGTCAAGGCTCCGGCGATGCTGCCTGCGGCCACCGAGATAAGCAAGAAACCTACCATGCTGAGGATCAACTTGTCCGCCAAGCCTTCTGGAGTTCTCAGAAGGTCGAGGGTGGCTTGTACCTGGGGGTCATGGGAACGAGACGCAACCTGCTGGAGGGCGTCGATCATCTCCTGCCGAACTTGCCCACCGGCTTGCAGCACCGCCAGCAAAATAGCCAGTAAGACGGCGAACACGGCGGCGGAGAGAAGGCCGGTGGCAGCACCGATTTGCGCTCCGGAACGGGCGTTAACTCTCCAGGTAGGGTTTCGGCGGTAGTAAAGAATGACCGCCAAACATCCCGCACCTAAGGTGGCCAAGGGTGGAACCGTTAGGCGCAGCGACATCACCACGATGGAAATTAAGGCGGCAATCGCACAAGCCCGAAGGGCCCGCGACCATTCGATCTCCGTGGAAAGCACCCGAGCACTCAGAGGCCCCGGGACAATGGGCGGATCCAATGAGAAAACTGGCAGGTCAGCGGCCGAGACGTCTCCCCCAGCGGGAGGCGCCGAAGCCTCCGGCACGGCCACGCGAATCTGGGGCGCGCCACACTGCGAGCAGAAGGGCTTGCCGTCTTCGATGCTGTGGCCGCACTTGTGACAGGGATGGTCCATGGGATCAAAGAAGGGCTTGCTTGAAGGTATCGCACGATGAGGACGGGTGCAAGGAACTGCGGCCTCGTTGTCGATTGTTATTTGAGACTCTTTGGCTTTTACTTTAAATGTCACCTTGCTTGCCGCGAGTATGAACATAAACCAGGGCGAAGGTTGAGCCGCCGCGGCCGTCATGCGGCTCAATCGCAACGATGTGCTGGTTGTCCGCGGTGCCAACCTTCAGTTCGGTGACCGGGCCGGCGTTGTCGCCATCGCATTTGAGTTCTTTAGAATGCTGGTCGTCGTTGACTTCGACATGCGCACCGTTGTCGTGTCTGCTGGTGTGGCACTCGAGGACCTTGCCGTACTTCTTCAAGCGCTCCCGGTAGAAGTCGATAACTTTGCCGGGCGCGTCGTCGGAATCGTATTTCGCCACCACCAGCTTCATGCCGAACGCTTCGGTAAGCACTCCTACATTGAGCGCATCGCCGTTATCCTCGTCGTGCAGGAGACGGGCTCCCGGATAGAGCGGCAGTCCGGCCTTTCGAGCGTCCGCATCGTTGCCCATGTGCAGGTCACCGACGGAGCTTTGCACATCAAGATGCTTGTTCTCGCCACTGTCGGGCTGTTGGGGCTGGGCTGCGAAGCCGGGAATCGCGACTAACATGCCGAACGCAACCGCCAGCATTGGTCGAAACATAATTTCCTCCCTGGGATCTGTCGAAAAGCGATGCCTAGATGTCGGCATCCTTGCCGTGAGTGCGTACGTAAACCAGCGAGAAGCTCGATCCCTTTCCTTCCGGTTCTACGGCTACGATGTGCTGATCGTCTTGCTTGCCTACCTTGAGCTCGATGTCGTTGCCGCCGCTGCCCTTGCAGGTCAACTCGTTCGACCCATTCTTGGATCCGTGCGATCCCATGTTCACGTTCCAGTCGCCCTTGGAAGTGTGGCATTCGAGCACGTTGCCATATTTCTTCAACTGGTCTCTATAGAAGGAGAGAACCTTGGCGGGAGTGTCGTCGGACTCGTACTCCAAAGCGATCACTTTTATGCCAAAGCCGAAGCCTGAGATATTCACATTGGCGCTCTTGTCGCTCCGCTCGGAATCTTCCTCTTTCAAACGGGCGCCGGGATAAACAGCCAGACCGACATCGGCAACGTCTGCCTGTTTGCTGACGTGGACGTCACCGAGAAGAGATTTGACGTCTACCTGCTTGTCCTGTCCGTTGGCCTCTTTCTTCACGTTCACGCTACACCCGGCCAGGAGCAGTAGTGCGGCGAAGCCGGCTCCGGCTATGACAAATGCAGCGAGTTTGTTCCTGCGCATGTTAAGAACCTCCACTGGCAACTTGGACCGGACGCTCCAGGCCGGTGCCCCGCTGGGCGATATTGGGAATGCTCACGGGAAGATGTCCGCGAATGGCGATTTCCCCAAACAGCGCCTTGACCGCGCTTAGCTCCGATACGGACGCGTTAGAAAAGGTGCACATGTAATTCTCAATCTTGGGGAAGTCCGCCGCCAGGTACGGATTGCCCATGGCCACGACCGCAGTTTTTTCGGCTGCGTGGTCCAGCAGTTGCTGCAGCAGCGCACCAGTCGCATCGGCCATCGCAACCGTATTCCCCACCTTGCCCGCGGTCGGAACCACGTATACAGCGGCTACCACGGTCTTAGCCTCGTCGACTGCCTTCAGCACCTCATCGCTCATCCCGGCCGCGATGCGCGGATCCACGTACAGCACTCGCGCGTCAGGGATTCGGGCACGAAATTCGCGGCCAAAAGCTCGCCCGGAGTCCGTCCGCACGTCGTCGGAGAAGAGCACCGCAACCGTCTGACTGTTTGTCTCCTCTTGTGTTGTATACGGAAGTCCGGCCTTTGCGGTTCCCTGGTACTTGAGTAAAGATTTGAGCGGAAGCACCTTGCCGTTGTCGCGGACCAGCGTGACCGCAGCGTCGGCCACCTGTTGGCCGAAAGCCAGGTTCCCCGGCTTGCCGACCAAGTTTGCGATGGCCTTCACATCCACGGTGCGTGCGTCCTGCAGGCCAAGAGATGCCTTTGTCTTCAGGATCTTAAGCACAGAGCGGTCAAGGCGCTCCCGAGAGATCTCGCCCGACTGGACCGCCTGGAGCATAGCGTTGTAAGAAGCCGGGAAGTCGGCGGGGATCAGCAACACGTCATTGCCAGCCTTGAATGCCTCAACTGCAGCCCGGCCGATGTTGTTGGCGAAAAGGTGCGTCAGGGCGGCCATGTCGAGCGCGTCGGTGACGATGATTCCTTTGAAGCCCAGTTGCTTTTCCAGCAGGTCCGAGACGATCGCCGGCGAAATTGTGGCCACGTGGTTGGGATCGGAATCCAGTGCCGGCACCGTCACGTGCGCCACCATAACCGAGTCAACCCCCGCCGCGATGGCTTGGCGAAAAGGCGGCAGTTCAATGGAGTCAAGGTGAGCGCGGTCGACGTTGACGCTGGCCACGCCCAGATGTGAATCGGTAGCCGTGTCGCCGTGACCGGGAAAGTGCTTGACCGTGGTCAGCATCCCGCCTTCATGCGCTCCCTTGATGTAGGCAGCGACCAGATCGCCGACTTGCTTAGGATCTTCCCCGAACGATCGCGTGTTGATGATGGGATTGGCGGGATTGGAGTTTACGTCGGCGTCGGGGAAAAAATTCCAGTGAATGCCAATGGCGCGCGCTTCGAGCGCCGTGATGTCGCCGAAAGTCTCGGCGTCTTCTGTTTTGCCATCTCCGCCGAAGGCCATGGCGTGCGGGAAGACCGTGGTTCCCATCAGGCGCATCGATACGCCTCGTTCAAAATCGGCCGCGAACAGCAGCGGCAGTTTCGACTCACTTTGCAGTCGGTTGAGAAGTTCCGCGGCTTCGTAGGGTTCGCTGCGCAGAAGATACGGACCGTCCACATGGACCGTCATGGCGAACGATCCGACGTGATATTTCTGCATGTCTTCGCGCCACTGCAGGTATTCCGGATTCTCGACGTTCAGAAAGCTGGCGCGGCACCAGATCATGAACACCTGCCCGACTTTCTCCTCCAGGGTCAGCTTGCGCAGCGTCTTCTCGGCCCATTTTTCGCCATCGCGGGTAGGGCGAATAGGACCCGGGCGCTGATACTTGTCTTTGTCCTTGGCGGATGCTGCCGCGGCAAGCACGAGAGTGAGGAGTAAGAGAGCGAGTGTGCGATGCATGAACAGAACGATAGCAGAAACTCCGGGGTGTAAGGCATCCCGCTGGTTCATCCGCGAAAAGGTGCGTCGAGTGAACTTTCTGTCTTGGCCACCGCTTCGTCCTGAACCTGCTCATCGTCACCGAACCCGCGCAGCCAGTGGACCTCCGGCTCGCGGCGAAACCAGGTCATCTGGCGCTTGGCATAGTTGCGGTGAGCCTGCTGCGCAGCCTGCAGCGCTTGCTCTCGCGTGAGTTCTTCACGAAGGAATTGGACCGCTTGTTTGTAGCCTAGGGAAGACAGCGCGCCGGCGGTGTCGCCATACTTCTCCAGCAGACGCTGCGTCTCTTCGACCAGCCCATCCTCGAACATCTGTTCCGCGCGGCGATTAATTCGGTCATAGAGCGCCTGACGATCGGGATCGAGACCGAGGCGCAGGATGCGGAAGCCCCGCAGGGGCTCGCGCCCGCGCTGCTGCCAGAGTTCTGTCATCTTCTGGCGTGAGGCCAGGCACACTTCGATGCCGCGAATGAGCTTGGGCGTGTCGTTGGCGTGAATCTTCTCCGCAGCCGCGGGATCGAGGTGGCGCAGGATGCTATGAAGGTATTTGGAGCCGCGGCTGTCGGCCCGCTCGCGTAATCGCTCGCGCAGTTCTTCGGAGCGCTGCGGGCCGGGAAAAAGTCCTTCGAGCAGGGCGCGCAGGTACAGTCCCGTTCCACCCACCAGAATCGGCAAACGGTCCCGCGCCTTGATCTCATCGAGCACCTGGCGGGCCTGGCGGGCATATTCGCCGGCAGTAACATGGCTGGTGGGTGCTACGCAATCGAGCAAGTGATGCGGAGCGCGGCCGCGTTCGGAGAGCGTGGGTTTGGCCGTCCCCAGGTCGAACTCGCGGTACATGGCGACGGAATCGCAGTTCACGATCTCGCTCTTGAAGCGTCCGGCGAGCGCCAGAGAGAGAGCGGTCTTGCCGCTGGCCGTGGGGCCGAGCACCACTACCAGCAGCGGTTCGGGCTGCACCGAAAGCACCGTCAGCGCACGCTCCAGCGAATGGCGTGCCAGTAGCGAATCAAAGTTAGGACGAGCAACAGGAAGGCCAACAGCAGCAGGCCGGAAGTTTCCGTGGCATAAATCGCGTGCCGGCGGTGCTTTCCGGCGGAGTCGTTCTGGCGCTGGGCGTCAGGCACGCAGATATTGTACGCTCAACCACAAGGCGCGCCCGGCTTGGTGCTAAACTACGCGTCGTCTGTCTCATGCCCGGTTTACCCGGAAGTCGTTCCAGCGGAATCGCGCGGTTCGGAGTCTTCGAGCTCGACCTCGCTGCCGGTGAGCTGCGCAAGAACGGCACGAGGCTCCGGCTGCAGGACCAGCCGTTTCATGTTCTGGGCTTGCTGCTGGAGCGCGCCGGAGACGTGGTCACGCGCGAGGAATTGCGCCAGAAACTTTGGCCCGCCGACACCTTCGTAGATTTCGACCACAGCCTGAACACCGCCGTGAACAAGTTGCGCGAGACTCTGGGCGATTCTGCATCCAGTCCGCGTTATATCGAGACGCTGGCGCGGCGCGGATATCGTTTTATTGCGCCGGTGCAGAACATTGTGGGGACGGCCGAGCAAAGCTCGGCAGCAGCAGCTGTCACCCAGAATTTCCCGAACCCTCTGCATCCTGAACTGGAGGTTCCCATCCCGCGCCGCGGGCTGACGCGGGGATTGTTTGCTCTGGTTCAGGTGATGTACCTGATCTTCTATGTAATCGCACTTTCCCGGATTCACGCGGTGCAGGGAATCGTCGATTCCTTTTTGCCGGGATGGACCGCAACCGTGCTGGTGGCCGCGGTGATGGTGACCGCGGGAGTGGGAATTCCGCTGCGCTTTTATCTCCTCTCCGCCGCGGGATTCGATTATCAGCGGCTGGGCGAGACGTTCCAGCAGATCTTTCCTTTCATTCTGGCGCTCGATCAGTTGTGGGCCGTGGCTCCGTTCCTGCTGATCCAGAAGATCGGGCTGGGCGCGGCTTTCGCGGCCAGCGCGGCATTGCTCTACGTGCCGTTTTCAGAACGAACCCTGATTCGCATGGCGTATGTGAAGCGGCGAGCGCGGCAGTAGAAGTTCGAAGTCCATCGCCGGGGCGAAATCGCCGGCCTTCAGAACTTTGTAAGTCGCTACGATCAAGCCGACGTTTCCTGAGAAGCTGCGTTCACTGCGTGCCCTTCAAGTATTTGTCGAACCACGCAATAGTACGACGAATAGCGTCTATCTGGTTTTCCCGCTTCTCAAATCCATGGCCTTCGTTCGGATAGTAATTCGCGTCCACTGTCTTGCCGTCTTTCCTGAGCAGATCAACTACTTGTACGGCTTCTTCTT
>CAVYOW010000004.1:0-65603 GCA_963770235.1 uncultured Acidobacteriaceae bacterium
TAGCATAATTACAAAAAAAAAAAAAGAACAGAACAGACAAACAATAGTAAAAATTCATAAGGTCTATAAAGATGGCATTTTAGTAAAACGGTTAGGTCGCTGTGGTCGCTGCTGCTCATGTATTTCTCGATTTTTTCCATCAAATAGGCCTTGAGCAATACCAATCTTACGTCCTTCTAAAGCAGCATTTGAAAAGAGACGTGGAAAGAGGCGGATAGATGCAGCGGAATTCATTATTTCCCGGAACAACGTAGGTAATGCGCGAAGGATTACTATCGGTATCGCAAATGGCAATAGTGGGTATGCCTGTGCGATCTGTCTCATTTACACCAATATCTTGATGATTCTCCACGTCAAAAAAAGGAACAAAGATCCGGTAAAAATTCATCTGATCCAAGCACTTGATAAGAATTCGTCAGAAGTCCCGGTAGCCAACGATGAACTAACGGATACTGTTCACATCTTAATGCATCTTCAACTATGCCATCTCTAATTTGGTCGGTTTTCGGATCAGTGCACACAAATAAAATAATACCATTTCGACGTGCAATCTCCTTCGTTACATATAATGCTCTTCGAAGACATCGCCACCGTCTGATTCAAATCAATAATATGAATATCTTCACGTATACCAAAAATGTACGGAGCCATACGTGGATTCCAACGAGACGTTGAATGTCCCAAATGCACACCGGCATCCATCAAATACTGCATAGTCACATGATTTATACTATTGAAATCCTCAGAATGCACCTCAAGACGCATTTCAGGTGCAATCTTTACAGATGCCTTTACTTTGAGGATAAACCAGCCGTACTTTTGATGGAATCTCAAACTGTGCTTTTTGTTCTTGTCTCGATTCTCGCCGTGTTTTTCGGTCTTTGTAATCACTCGAAACCTCCTGTTTATCTTTTTGTGTAGCATCAGAAACTGAACTCGTCCATCTCTGAAATAAATATAAAATAGTATTCGACATACCATGTTTGTTGGTTTTCAACATATTTGAAAATCAAATCTCTGTTTGCTATCGCAGCTAATCTATAATCCTAAATGAAGCCCATAGTGTCGTTTATCGTGAGCCTCTGTTCATATCGAATATCGCCTCCTTCTATTTAGGGGAGTCAGTATAATAACCCCAAGTTCGAGAACGTGGGGTTTTTTCTCCTCATAAAAACCCCCTAATGAAGCACGAGGCCCTGACAGCCAAAATCCATACGTTCGGAAACCTGGGCTTTTGACAGCTAATGGAAAAAAAAATTTTTTTAATAAATTTATAAAAAAGGATAAGCTAGTTACCGAGACTGTTTATTTCGATAGTACTGTTATTAGAAAGTTGGCGCAGGATAGATATTTTATTCAAATAATAATTCAAGAGCGATTAAGTGAAAATGCATTATCATGTATTTTTGTTTATCGTGCTGGCCATAATTGGCCAGTCCGTCAGTAAGTATACAATACTTAAGACGGGCCAAACAGAGTCCCCTGTTGCACAAATGACGGAACGAGTGCCTGTTGCAAACACAGCTGGTCGTTTGGCATTTATGCATTGGATTGAGGAAGCAAGGCAGCAATTCAAGTCACAGAATGTGCAAGGGCTTCACAAGAGCTTCAACTTATCCAGTCAATTTCGAATTTTGAAAGACAAGACATCACACTTACCGCGCCTGATTCGTGGAAAAGTGGCAAGTTCTGTCATCCCAGCTAGTTTCCGGTTATTCCCGCGCCGGCGCGGCAACAATCCGCATCGTCCACCAGGTTCTCGCCGAAATTACCCTAGTCTCAATCCCAGGTTGTAGACTCACCAGAGATGCGAGTAAAGATTCTCGGTTCAGCGGCCGGAGGCGCGTTTCCGCAATGGAATTGCACCTGCGCAAATTGTCGCTCGGTGCGAGCCGGCACATTCCACGGCAAAGCCGCGCACTCAGACCCAGGTTGCGATCACGCGAGGACGGCCGCTCGTGGTTTCTTCTCGGTGCGTCTCCCGAC
This sequence comes from uncultured Acidobacteriaceae bacterium, assembly GCA_963770235.1. Classification (GTDB taxonomy): domain Bacteria; phylum Acidobacteriota; class Terriglobia; order Terriglobales; family Acidobacteriaceae; genus Sulfotelmatobacter. Next base: position 1,987 of record CAVYOW010000004.1, read on the forward strand.
CTGCGCGCTCAGATCGAATCTACGCCTGAGTTGCATCCGCGCGAGGGCTTGCGCCAGTCGCCGATCGCAGGCATGGTGCTCGCCAATGCCGATCTCGACCACGTCCTCGGACTGCTTCTGCTGCGCGAACTTCAGCCGCTGCGCGTCTACGCCACCGCCTCGGTCCGCCGCATTCTCCGCGAAGACAACTCGATGTTCGGCATGCTGCATCGTATCCCGGATCAAACCGCGTGGACCGATTTTGCATCCGGAACGCAATTTCACCTGTGCAACGCCGCGGGCGAAGACTCCGGTCTGCGCTGCCGGGCGTTGTCTTTAGGCACGCACTATCCCGCGTACGTCACGGCAGAACGGCGATCTCAACTCGATCCCAGCGAAGCATCCCTGGGCTTCTTCATTGAGTCGCAGAGCAGTGATTCGCGCAGCCATTCGCACCCCAAAGATTCACCTTCGGGCTCGCGACTTGCCTATATGCCAGCCGTCCCCCAACTGGACGACACACTGCTCCAACAACTCGACGCCTGCGACGTCCTGCTGTTCGACGGCACGTTCTGGAGCGACGACGAACTGATTCGCGTGCAGGGCAGCGGACAAACCGCGCGTCAGATGGGCCACGTCCCGGTCGAGCAGACTCTGACAGAGTTGGCGGACGTGCGCCGCCCGCGTAAAATATTTCTACACATCAACAACACCAATCCCATGCTGGACGAGGCGAGTCCCGAACATCGCCAGGTGCGGGACGCGGGCTGGGAGATTGCGGAGGATGGATGGCAGTTCGATCTGTAGAAGCCGAAACCGCATCGCAACCGCCCGCCTGCTTTCGCTCGAGGAGTTTCGCGCGCAATTGCAGGCCACGGGCGAGGAGCGTTACCATCACAAGCATCCTTTCCATTTGTTGATGCACGAAGGCAAGCTCAGCCGCGGACAACTGCAGGCCTGGGCGCTGAACCGCTACTACTATCAAAGCATCATCCCGATCAAAGATTCCATCATCCTCTCCCGCGGACCCGACCCGGTTTTCCGCCGCGCCTGGCGCAAGCGCATTGTCGACCACGACGGCGACGCCACCAGCGAAGGTGGCATCAAGCGCTGGATAAAACTGGCGGAAGCCACTGGTCTCGATCCCGAACAGGTTCGCGCCGGCAAAGGCATTCTTCCCGCAACCCGCTTCGCGGTGAACGAATACCTGAACATCGTTCGCAGCCGGTCATTGCTGGAGGCGGTCGCCTCCTCGCTGACAGAATTGTTTTCCACCAAGCTGATCACCTTGCGCGTGGAAAAGCTGCGCCAGCACTATCCCTGGCTGGCGGGAGGTCTGGATTATTTCGAAGCCAGACTTTATCAGGCGCCGGAAGATTCGCAATTCGCGGTGAACTACGTCTACGACAACGCGAAGACGCGCGCCGAGCAGGAGTTGGCGCTCCAGGCCCTGCGCGACAAGTGCGACATTCTATGGGCGCAGCTCGACGCGCTCTACTTCGCCTACGTGCAGCCCGGATGGCCGCCGCCGGGCGCGTTCCGCATCGAGGGCGCTTAGCATGCCCTAAGCCTTGTCAATCCCACTGAAGCGGAGCGTAGCGATCAACAAGCCTTTGTCATTCCGACCGAAGCAGAAGCGGAGTGGAGGAACCTGCTGTCGCTTGCAGCGCCGCCGCGCTCGGCGTCCATTTACGCCGCAGCCCTCAAACTCAGGACACAGCATGGCGCCTCCTGAAGACTCCGCCCAGCCGCGCCTGGCCGCCGGTTGCCGCTGGGGAGGCACGGAAGCACGACTCGCGTGATCCTGTTTCCCGAAGGCGCGATCAAGTTGCAAGGCACAGGCCGGCAGGTTCTCGAACGCTGCGACGGCCAGCGCACCTTCGGCCAGATCATCGCAGAATTGCAGGCCCAATTCGGCGACGCTGATCCCGCCAAGATTCGCGCCGACATCAGCCAGTTTCTCGAGCAACTGCGCCACAAGCGGATCGTCGATTATTAATCATTCGTGATTCACCGGTACCAGTACCGATGATTCCCAACCCGCTCGCCCTCATCGCCGAGATCACGCACCGCTGCCCGCTGCACTGCGTCTACTGCTCGAATCCGCTGGAACTGGCCGCCGCAAGTTCGGAGCTTTCCACCGCAGAATGGATCAACGTTTTCCAGCAGGCGGGCAAGCTCGGCATGCTTCACGCGCACTTCACCGGAGGCGAACCGCTGGCTCGTCCGGATCTGACGGAACTCATCGCGGGTGCGCGCGCCGCGGGCCTTTACACCAACCTCATCACCTCCGGCGTTGGGCTCGCTGAAACACGATTGCAGGCACTGGTCGAGGCCGGACTCGATCATATCCAACTCAGTTTTCAGGATTCACGCGAGGATGCAGCCAACTGGATTGCTGGAGCCAAAGCGCAAGCCCACAAAATTGAATTGTCGCGACATCATCCGCCGCCACAAGATTGCCTTCACCGTAAACCTTGTGGTCCACCGGCAGAACCTCGACCATCTTGATGAGATGATCGCTTTCATCGAGCAGCTGGCGCCCGAGCGCATGGAGATCGCCCACACCCAGTATTATGGCTGGGCATTGCGGAACCGGGCCGCGCTGCTGCCCACGCGGGCGCAGCTTGAAAAAGCCGTGGAAGCCGTGGCAGCCGCCGAAAAACGCCTCGCCGGACGCATTCGCGTTGATTCCGTGGTCCCCGATTACTACGCGCGCTTTCCCAAGGCGTGCATGGGCGGATGGGGCCGTAGACTAATGCTCATCAATCCTGCGGGCAAAGTGCTTCCCTGTCATGCCGCGGAAGTCATCCCCGGCCTGGCGTTCGAGAATGTTCGCGAGCAGACTCTCGAGTTCATCTGGCAGCAGTCTTCGTCGTTCCAATTTTTTCGCGGCGAGGAATGGATGCCTGAGCCCTGCCGCAGTTGTGATCAGCGCTCCGAAGATTTTGGCGGATGCCGCTGCCAGGCCCTGCTGCTCACCGGCAACGCGGCCGCAACCGACCCTGTCTGCTCGCTGGCGCCGGCCCACCACATAGTCGAGACGGCGTTAGCCGAAGCCAATTCCGGCGCCGCGGTTTCGCCGCCCGTTTCCGCCGCGTCATTCGCGCAGTTGCAGCAGCGCGCCGCCAGCCTATGGAGTTACCGTACTAATCCTGAGTCACCCGACCAGCCCTACCAGCGAAACCCGATCGTGATCGGGCGAAAGTCGGTCGTGATATTACTGGCCGTTCCGTGCATGAGGCGGTACTCCAGGTAGATTTCAACGCCACTCGGCATCTTGCGCGCCACCCCTCCCCCAAAGTCATAACCCCATTGATTCAGACTGGAATTGACAAAGTTGCCGCTCAGGGGAATAAAGGCATTCGAATTCACGCACGCACCCCACCAGCTCCAGAACGCATTGCAGGGCGTACCCGGAACCGCAGTGCTGCCGCTCAGACTCCCGGCGCGATGGTAGAACCCCGGTCCGAAGAGGACATATCCGCTGTACAGCTTGGTCACGGGAAGGTTGATGACGGGATCGAGCGTGACGGCGTAGGCGTAACTTCTGGCTCCCGTCGCTTGCGCCAGTTCCTGCGTGGAGTCGCGCAGCGGCAGGTCCGCAAAGATAAAGTCCGCGCGCAGTCCCAAATACTTGTTCGCGTTGCGAGCCACGCCCGCCGCCCCCACAACGCCTCCACCTCGCACCCACGTGCGCGTCGCGCCGCTGTCAACGTTGGCGCCGGCGCCGACGTTGAAGTTCCAGTTCTTGTAGTCGTGAGGCTTCTTGCGACGCGAACTGGATACTTCATCCGCTGGTTCCTGGCCGGTGTCGGGTTGTTGTGCGGCCGGAGTTGGTGTGGCAGGTTGTTGCGCCGCAGGAGCTTGCGCCGCGGGCGCTGCCGCGGGCGTTTGCTCAGGCGGAGTGGTCTGCGCGAATCCTCGTGTGCCCAACAGAACTGTCAGAACCAGCAGCGTCAACAGACTCGCAGTCGCGGTCACACTCGCGAACTTTGCCATCATCCATTCTCCTCCCATAACCGGGCGTGGTGGCGGACCTAGCGCTCGGCATGAAGAGGCGAGAGGCGCCGTTGGTAAAGGTTCCGCTTGTGATTCCTCGCAAGCAGGCTTCGGCCGTTGCGGCGGGATCACGTTATATTACCAACTTTGATGCTGATTCTGCCTGGCAAGCCGCCCCGCAGGGCGTCGGGATAATTTCCAGCTGGCCCGTGTTCGACCTCCTGGTTGAAGTTTTCTGCGAGCCATGTAAATATCGTCGTCGCCCGCAGCCTCCTCATTGAATGGAACCGACATGGAAACCCTTTTGACCAAGGCTCAAAAGCTTATTGCTTTCACACTGGGGATTCTGCTGATTGTCGTGGTAGCGCTTTCCACCGTACATCTGGGCGTCCTGATTGCGCAGGAGATCTGGAAGACTCCAAGGTTTCTGATTCCGGTGCAAGGCCTCCTGGAGATCTTCTCGTTTTTCTTGCTGATCCTTATCGGCCTCGAGTTGCTCGAGACCCTCAAGGCCTATCTCAAGAAGGACGTCGTTCACGTTCGGCTCGTCCTGGAGGTAGCCCTGATTGCCATCGCAAGAAAAATCATCGTCCTCGAGCCCAGCAGCGTTGCCGCCTCGGCCATGTTTGGTGTGGCGGCTCTCATTTTCGCGCTTGCCGTGGCCTTCTACCTCGAGAGACAAACGCGCCGGGACCAGCCCTCCTGATCGATGAGCATCGCAAGTCGGAAATTGTTCGCGACCGCCGCCGGCGTCGGGTTGAGCGCTTTCCACTTCGCGGAGTCGCAACTCCCACGTATGATAAAGTGACTTTCCGTTTTTCGAGAGCACTTTGCAAAACACTCCGCCAGAGCAAGCACCGGACGCCAACCCCGCCCCCGTTTCGCGGGATCGCGCCCCCGCGCGCCGGGTTGCGCTCGTGGGCTTCGGGACCGTGGGCCGCGCCGTAGCCAAGATCCTTTGCGAGCGCAGCGACGGAAACGGCCTGCTCCGCCTCACCCACATCTGCAATCGCAATGTAGAGCGCAAGAAGCAGCCCTGGGTTACCGAGCGATGGTTTCCGAGTGACGTGGTCTGGACAGACGACTTCCACACGGTTCTAGATTCCGACGCTGACATCATCGTTGAGCTGATCGGCGGACTTGACGCCTGCGGAGGAGTTGGTGCGAAGCGCCTTGAATGCAGGCAAATCCGTGGTCACAGCCAACAAGCAACTCATCGCTCGCCACGGCCCGGACTTGCTGCAGCTTGCCAGCGCGAACGGCTGCCAGCTTGAGTTTGGAGCGTCCGTCGCCGGCGGTGTTCCCGTTCTCCCCGCTCTGCGCACCGGACTCTGCGGAGATCGCCTGCACGGCATTGCCGGTATTCTGAATGGCACCTGCAACTATATTCTCAGCCGCATCGAGACCGATCGCATTCCCTTCAGCGAAGCGCTCGAAGAAGCGCAAGCCCGCGGCTATGCCGAAGCCGATGCCAGCGAAGATCTCGACGGCGGCGATGCCCGCGCCAAACTCTCCATCCTCGCGCTGGCTGGCCTCCACGTCCGCGTTTCTCCGGGAGACATTCGCGCCCGCACCATTCGTCCCATCGACGCCGTCGATTTCGACTACGCCGCCGAGTTGGGCTGCACCATCCGCCAGATTTCGCGCGCCGATCTGAAAGAGACCACGTTATTTGCGGACGTTGGGCCGAGCTTGGTCCCCGCGTCGTCTCCCTTCGGGCGCGTGCAGAGGAATCTGAATCTGGTTTTGACTTCGGGAGAATACGGCGGGGACATGGCCTTCCTGGGCGCGGGCGCGGGAGGAGATCCCACGGCGGTTGCGGTAGTCTCAGACTTGATGTTTGTCGCGGAAAGCCTCGCGGCCGGACCGCGCCCGCACCGTCCGCTTCAACTAGCGTCGCCAAAGGTCAGTTGCGACTTTGAGACGCCCTGGTATCTGCGCTTTCTGGTGAAGGATCAGCCCGGCATCATCGCAGGTCTGGCCGCGATTCTCTCGGCTCATCAGCTGAACATTGACGCCGTGCTGCAAAACCCCGGCTTCGACAAGAACACATCTGCCCTTCGTGATCACCCTCGAGCCCTGCCGCGACGCGCAACTCCACCCCGCGCTGCACGAAATGTCCGCGCTGCCCTTCGCGCTCCGCCCATGCCTCTGTCTGCCCATTCTGCGCTAGGCGCTGGCTTTGCTCCAGAAAGGATTCTTCAGCCCGGCCGGCGCAAGAGCGCTGTTGGTCTTGCTTCCGCGCCCGAATCGTCTGAGATTTTTTCATCCAGCAAACGGGACGAAGGTGCCTCGGGATCTTCCTGGCAATAGGATGGCATCAAAGGAGAAAGATATTCGGATTTCATCGGAGACCTCCGCAATCTTTATGATCTAGTTCCATTGAACCACCCCGAAGGCCGATCCAGAGGCGCAAAATCTTGATACCTCGCATCGAAAAATCAGCAGTTGGATAATTCGCTGCCATGGTGTCATTTCGAACACCCTGATAAAACTGCTAGGATGTCGAATCAACGCAAGGCCTGAAATTCATAAGCTCACTCCTTAAGGACGACCTTTCATGAACTATCGCAAGCTGGGCACGGACCGGTTTCGATGTTAGCGACATCGCCTATGGACTCTGGGGCATGAGCGGCTGGAGCGGCTCCGACGACCAGCAGTCCCTCGATTCCCTGCAGCTCTCCGTCGACTCAGGTTGCAACTTCTTCGACACCGCCTGGGCCTACGGGGAAGGCAAAAGCGACGGCTTGCTCGGCGAGATCATGGCGCGCAACTCCAAAAAGCGCCTCTACGCAGCGTCGAAGATTCCTCCGGCAAACGACAAGTGGCCTGCACTCCCGACATATAAATACCTCGACGTTTTTTCCCCCGATCACGTCCTCAAGTACGCCGATCTCATCCGCAAGAAACTCCGCGTCGACTCCATTGATCTCTTGCAGTTCCACGTCTGGGATGACAGTTGGACCGATGAACCGGAATTTCACGCCACGGTGGAGAAGTTGAAAGACGGGGGCTGGATTCGCTACTTCGGACTCAGCCTGAACCGCTGGGAACCCGAAAATGGCATCAAAGCCCTGCACACCGGGCTGGTCGACGTGGTGCAGGTGATCTATAACATCTTCGATCAGGCCCCCGAAGATAAATTGCTTCCCCTCTGCCAGGAACTCAATGTGGGCGTGATCGCGCGCGTGCCTCTCGACGAAGGCAGCCTGGGCGGCAAGATGACCCTCGAAACCCGCTTTCCGAAAGACGATTGGCGGTCCCTTTACTTTGGACCGGAAAATCTGGCCAACACGATTCAGCGCGTCGAAAAGCTCAAGAAGATCCTGCCCGCCGGCATGACGCTGCCAGAAATGTCTCTGCGCTTCGTCCTGTCTCATCCCGCAGTCAGCACGACGATTGTCGGCATGCGCGACCCGCAGCACGTGCGCCAGAACATCGCCGCCAGCGACGCCGGCTCACTCGACTCCGGTTTGCTCGCCGAATTGAAAAAACATCGCTGGGACCGCAAGCCGCAACGCTGGTCAGACTAACATCACACTCTGCCTCTCCCTACGATCTCTGGTAGTAGCCGGTTCAGCAGTTTAGTCTCGCTTCTACCGGAAACATGAAGACTAATTCGCGCAAGACCGCATTCACCCTTGCTGTATTCTCCATCCTGCTCACGGCAATCCTCCACGCCCAGAACCCGCACGGATCGCTGCGCGGCACGGTGCAGGACGCCACCGGCGCCCGCATCGCCTCCGCCAGAATCGTCGCCCAATTGTCCGGCTCCTCAGTGCAACGCGGGGCCAGCAGCGAAGATCGCGGTGAGTTTCGTCTCGATGACCTTCTGCCCGGCACCTATCACATCACCATCAGTGCCGCGGGCTTCGCACCGGCCCAGGCGGATGTCTCGGTTGCCGTCGCCACCGTCCGCGATATTACGGTCACGATGAAACCTGCGGCGACCGCGCAAACCGTCAACGTGCAGGGGAGTTCTTCCTCGATTACAACCGAAACCATTGACACCTCGAGCGCGGTGCGCGGAGGCGTAGTGGGCAGCCAGGACCTGGAAACTCTGCCGCTCCCGGCTCGAAGCTTCGCCAACATTGCCTATCTCGTGCCTGGAACCGAGCCCGTCGAACCTTCCGACCCCACCAAAGCGCGCATCACCGCGGTTTCGACCGGTGGAAGCTCCGGCTTGAACAACGAGCTATCGGTCGATGGAGCCGAGAACTCCGACGACTGGATCGGCGGCTTCCTGCAAAACTTCTCGCCCGATGGAGTTCAGGAATTTGCCGTGCGCACCTCCAACGAAGACGCCGACACAGGCTGGACCACGGCCGGGTCGGTCGTAATCACCACCAAGCACGGAACCAACGAATGGCACGGCAGCGGGGCCTTCTACGACCGCCAGGCGGCACTGAACGCGCGCTTTCCCATCGAGAATCCGGCGCCGAACCCCAAGCAGCCGTTCTCCCGCCAGAACTATGTTGGAACTTTCGGAGGTCCGGTCGCGAAAGACAAAGTTTGGTTCTTTACGTCATTCGAGAACGTGCATGAAAACGCGAGCATCGCCTACAGCCCGGCCAGCACTACCCAATTCGACGCCCTGGCGCAATTGGCCTCTGAGGGTCTGGTCACCGGCATTCCTTTCATCCCGGTTCCCGCCACCGTGCCCATTCCCTTCCGCGACTACCTCAGTTCGCTGCGCCTGGACTGGGAGCAATCGCCAAAATCGACCTGGTTCCTGCGCACGTCGCAAGACAGCTACCTCACGCACAATGCCCTGGTGCAGCAGGCCACGTTGCCCTCGACTGGCCTGATCACGCACAACAATTACTGGAATGTGGCGCTCAGCAATACCTATACTTTCAATTCAAACTGGCTGGGCAGTCTGGTTCTCGACGCCAGCTTGCTGCATCTGACGCAGACCCGGAATTCGGATCTCGGCTTCGCCATCCAGTTTCCCTTCAGCGTGACGGCGCTGACAGTCTCCGGCTTCGAAACCTTCGGCGACAATCAGTTCGCCACTCCCATCACTCTTTTTCCTGATCTGCGCAATCAGGACAAATATCAATTCCGCTACGGCCTGAGCCACGTGGTGCGTGACCATGCGTTCAAGTTCGGAATCGATTTTATTCACGAACCGGTGCTGAGCGGCGCGTTCGCGGCAACGGCAGAGCAGTTCACAACCTATCCCTTCAACCCCGATTGCTACATCAATCCGCCGGGCCCCGATTGCGACGGCATCACGACAGCCTTGCCGTTTTATTACACGCCCCCCAGCGCGCAGTGCAATCCAGCGCCTCCTCCTCCGGCCCCCCCAGCCACGAACGGCATTACCTGCACTTTTACTCCTGCTGGCGACGGCAGCTTTTCGCAGAATGTGCAGCGCCTCGGCCTCTATGCCGAAGACTCATGGCGAGTCTCGCGCCAGCTTACGGTCAACTATGGAGTGCGTTATCAGACCACGTGGGGACTATTCCTCGGCTCGGGGCGAAACGAAGCCGAGAACTCCGCATATGTGACGCTGCAAGCGTTGCAGATTCCAATCGTGCCCAGCGTGCCGAGTGACTATCGCAAGCAAATCGCACCTCGCCTTGGCATCGCCTACTCTCCCGGCAGCAGCGGCAAGACCGTGATTCGCGCCGGCTTCGGCCTCTACTACGACGATCTCGCGCAGAACGGATGGGCGACTGCCTTTCAAGGCGTCAACAACTCGAACTTCACCACGGGAACGTGCAGCCTTACAGGAGGTCCCGGAACTTATTCGCTCCTCGGCTCCGGCTGCCTGGTGGGTGGCGCTGGCGCCAGCGGCAATCTGGTCGGCTCCTCTTATAAAACGCCCTACGCCATTCACACCACCGGCGGGGTTCAGCACGCTTTCAACGAACATTGGCTGGCGAGCGCCGATTACATACACGAGCAGGGCAATCACGGCTACCGCGGCTTCCCCTACAGCAGCGGTGCCGACCTGTTCACTCCGCTCATTTCCACATCAGAGCCTCCCTTGGAATATGCGGCCGATCAGACTGACGTTGTGCCGAACGTCAATGTATTCGAGTCGGACAACCGTTCCAGCTATAACGGGCTGATGTTGCATCTGCAAGGCAACATGCACCGCTTCAATCTGGTCGCGAACTACACACTCTCCAAGGCCAAGACCTGGGGTTGTGTGCTCGGCGAACTTTTCGACTATGTAGATGGCGTCTGCCAGGTGCCAGCCGGATTTCCAAATGCCGGCCAGCTTGATGCTTTCGGACCCGGCGACTACGGCCCGTCCGGCGAAGACGTTCGCCACCGCTTCGTGCTCGCCGGAATCGTCCACATCCCCGGCGGCTTCGAATTGAGCACCATTAACCAGTTCGAGAGCGCGCGCCCCATCACCATCACCACCGCCGACAACAGCGGGCGTATTTCAATCTCTTTGAACAACGGCCCGGACATTTATACCAGCCTTGACGAATTCCGCGGTACACCATACATCCAGTCCGATCTCCGCGTGACCCGGCCCATCAAGATCAATGAGCGCTGGCGAGTCGATCCTTTTATCGAATTCTTCAACCTGTTCAACCGCAACAACCCTGGGGCGAACTTCGCCGTAAACATCTCCCAGGTTCCGGGGGCGCAATTCGACGCGAATGGGGCCGTCAACGGAATTTGTAATCCAAACTGCGTGCCGCTCACCAGCCTGAAGCAGCTTGAGATACCGGAGGGCGCGCTGGGAGATTTCTTCGGCCCGGGCACCACTGTGGGTATCCCTTTCGCTGCGCAGATAGGCGTGCGTGTGACTTTCTAGGCGTCGCCTCTAGAAGCGGCTGGGGGTTACAGCGATGGGAACCGTCCATTCATTCATGGGATGCAGGGCTCCGCAGTCCAGGCACCGTGTTATCTCAAACCGGGACGCGCACTGCGGGCACACCGCCCGGGTTTGGAAGGTATCGAACGGCTGCCCACAGCGCCCACATTTCCAGAACTCTCCGATCGGGGGCGCGGTCTTGCAGGCAGGACAGGAAAACTCTTCCCGGCGAGGTAATTTTGCAAAACGGGACAGCGCCCGCGCTTGCTGAAATCCGCTCCAGCAATTGATCAGGATAAAGACGGAGATCGCTCCCAACCAGACGGATTGGATCCTGATGGCGACAAAGATGAACCCCGCAACACCCAACAGGCCGATGATCGTAGCCACCATCAAGCTACGGGCGCGTCCCAGCACGAACCAGAGCAGAGAACGAAGAATCTGACCGCCATCCAAGGGGATAGATTGGCAGAATATTGAAAATCAGCAGGCCCAGGTTTATAGTCCAAACCGCCTTCAGCAAGGCCTGAACTCGGGTGCCGCTTCGGCCCATCCCAGGGACCGGCTCAAGTACCAAGCCCACTATGAACAGGATCACGCACCAGCGCCACGTTCACCAGCGGTCCCGCCGCGATACTCCACAGCGTCGCGCCCGGCCGCGGTGGCGGATTCACATAGGCCACTCCACCGAGCGGCCACAACACAATAGTGTCGGCAGTTCCTCCCACTTGCCGGCAGGCCAGGGCGTGCCCGAACTCATGCAGCGTCACGATCAGGAACAGCGCGAGATATTCCAGCACGTTCCAGGTAACGGAGGAATAGTTTCCCTTTCGATTGCTGATTTCATACGCCGCCACCAGAAACCAGGACCAATGCAGGAACACATCAATGCGAGAAAAGCGAAACAGGTGGATTGACCCTTGGCGAGCGCTGGGCATGTGCAGCAGTCTACTTCATAATCCCGGACCGCGGTAATGGCAACGGGCTCGCACGAAGGATGCGCAAGGATGCGCAATCAACAGACGATCGGATCCATCAGGCAAATATCCAGAAGGGAAAACCATTCCGCCACCGGCGCCCTACCGCACCAGCCACTCGGTTGCCGAGTGCACTCGCACGAGCAGTTGACTGTAGGTTAGGGCGAGCGTGACGACCACGGCCGCCGCAGCGCAGATCGCAAATCCCAACGAATATCCCGAAACCGGACTCTGCCGCCGTTCCGTCCAGGCAATCAACCGCGCCACGCGCGCATTCACAGACTCCGCCGGACTGTGGACCAAAGCCGTGGTCAGTTCCGCTGGCGGCTCCAGCGGAGCCAGGCGCGACAACTTGATCACCGCCGCAGCCAGATCCAGTGCTTCGAAAGCGCTCGAAACCGCAGCATCGTCCGCGGCCATTTCCGTCGCGTCGCGCCACGCGCTCTCTAATTCCGCCATCCCCGGAAACGACACCAGCCGCAGAATCAGCTTTCTCAGGTTGTCTCGCCGGCGCACGTGCACCATTTCGTGGCGCAGCGCGGTTTTCAATTCCCGCTCGGTCAGCACAAATTCCGCCGCTCCCGATAACCACAGGCTCGGCCGCAGAATGCCCGCTGCGGTGAGCGGTGGCGCAGCTCCCGAAATCCGCAGTACAGAAACCGTATCTCTGGAATCTGCAGGGCTGGAACCGGCCAGACGCGCCTCACGCGACCACCGCGCAACGGTGCGCGAAGCCTGCATCCATGCCGCTGCCGCTTTCCACGTTCCCGCCAGCATCAGCGACATCGCGCACAAGGTCAGCACCACCGGCGCAGCGCCCATGGGTTCATCCACAGAGCGGGGTTCGAACAGCAGGAACGAGGGCACAGCCAACGCAAGCGTGACTCCCGCGGCCACTCCGAAGGGAAGCAAACGCAAGGCAAAAAGCAGGTCGGCGCAGCGTCTCGCGGAATACTGCTGGCTCGCAAGCCACACCCTCCGCCACACGCCCCAAACTGCCAGTGACAAGGCGCCGTAGAGCAGGACGAAGATTGAGAAGGAAACCGCGATCCCGCGCACGGCAAACATCACTCTGTCTCCATCTGGCCCGGGCGGCGGTGGCCCAATTCCCGTTGACCCGATTCACGCAGATAAAGTTCGCGGCGCTTGCTCTCCACCAGTTTCCGCAAATCGTCGAGCAATTGTGCGTCCCGTTCGCCCAGAATTTCCACCAGGAACGAAAGCGGCAAAGACGAAGCTGGACTCGCATCCAGCAATTGGCGGAGGGCGTGACCCGCCGCCTCCCGATGCAGATCCTCCCGGCTGAAACGTGGAACGTAGCGGAATGCCCTGCCTTCTTCCGATCGCGTCAGAAGCCCCTTCTTGAACAGCCGGTCCAGCGTGGTCATCACCGTGGTGTACGCCAGGTTCTGGCAGACCCCTTCGATCAGTTCGCGGACGGTCGCGCTGCCCCGCACCCACAGACGCGTCGAGCATGCGCTGCTCCAGCGGTCCCAGTTGCCGCGAAGAGCTTCGAAATGGTTGGAAAATCCGACTCATTCGCTGATCCTTCGGAGCTTGCCCAGAGGTATTCTACACGGAGTTCGGAGCACCAAAAGCTTTTCTCAGGCTGCTCCCTCCCTGGTCTTCTCCGTCACGTCTTCAATGGCCAGCAGGATGAAAGGATGGCCGGGCTGCATTTCCACCCGGCGGGCGTTCAGCAACATGTCTCGCTGCCCAAGGTGGGGAAAATCATGGCTCATTTCAAAATCGTCCACCCGGGAATTTCGCGGGACGATTTCCTCCAGCAGTTCGCGTAGCCTCGGGATATCCCACTGCCCGTTCCCCAGCTGGTAAATCAGACGCTTTTCCGTTTCTTCCCGGGAAACATCGAACGTCCGGTAGAACGCGGGATTCGCTGCCGTAACCTGCAGCCCCGCATTCAACACCAGGATCGGTTCCCGCGCACTCTCGACAATCGTGTCCGCGAACTCCCGCGTCTGGTCGAGCGAGCGCTTCAGGTTGTCGACATCCTGCAAACTGATCACCGCCCCTTCGATCCGGTTGTCCCAGGTCTTGTAGGGCCGCACGTGCAGCACCTGCCACCCGCCTTCCTTGGTCCGCACTTGCCGCTCTTGCGGAGCAACGCGACGAATGGCCTCGTGAGCCAGGGATTCCAAATCCTCCACGTCCAGGTTCGGCCGGATCTCGCCCAGTCGCCGGCCAATATCCCCCGGCAACAGGTTCAGGAGTTTCTGCGCGGGCGGGGTGAAGCGTCGAATGCGCAAATCGTTGCTCACCATCACCACCGGAATATCGACGTGCCCCAGCAGGTTTAGCAAGTCGTTGTTGGCCGATCCCAATTCCGCGTTTCGGTTCTGCATTTCTTCGTTGAGGGTAGTGAGTTCCTCATTCGTGGATTGCAGCTCCTCCTTGGCGGTCTCCAGTTCTTCGTTGGTGCTCTGCAATTCTTCGTTGGCCGACAGCACCTCTTCATGCGCCGACTTGAACTCTTCCGTGGTGGTCTCATGCTCCTCGATCAGCGACCGCAACTGCTCCCGCAACTGACTCATCTCGCGCTTCAGAAGCTCATTGTCCCGCGCCGTGGAGCGCAGCACTTTCACCGTCTTGCCGGCCTTGTTCTTGTCCTCCAGAGCGGCCGGCTTGCGAACCTCATCCTGAAACACAACCACGTAAAAGCGTTCGTGCGCTGAGGGCCCGCGCAAAGGCACCACCTCCAGGCCTACCTCGCGCATCCCCGTCTCCGATTGAATCTGCACGCCCTCCTTCCGCACCGTGGCATTGGTCTTCTTGGCCGTGTTCAGCGCCGCGCGCAAATCGACCAGCAGACCCTCGCGCGCCATCTTTGCCAGGCTGAAGCTGGGTTGCCCGGCCGGTGGCTCGAGATACGCTCCAGTCTTGCCGTGGAACTGCACAATCTCCAATTGATCGTTCACCACAATGCTGGCCGGAACGAACCGGTTCACCAGCAGATGCTCTACCTCTCGTTCCACGGTAAAAGGAGCCGGCAACTCCCGGAGATGCTTCGCGTCTCCCGTCTTGATCGGCAAATAATCGGCGTTCGCGAAGTAAGTCGTCAGCCGTGCCGAGGTCTTCCTCTTCTGATAGATCTTGTCCTTCTTGTCGACGAGTCCAAAGTGGTCGGCAAATCCCCCCAGGTTTTCCGCCGCTCCCAGCATCAGGTAACCGCCGGGCTTCAGGGCGTAATGCAATGTAGGGATGACCCGCCGCTGCAATACCGGCCCCAGATAGATCAGCAGGTTGCGGCAACTCACCAGGTCCAGGTTGGAGAATGGTGGATCTTTCACCAGGTTCTGCTTGGCAAAGATGCACATATCCCGAATGGACTTGTTGACCTGAAATCCCCCATCCAGCCGGATGAAGAATCTCTTTAGGCGGTCCGCCGAGATCTCCGAGACCGCCGCTTCGGTGTACAAGCCGGTGCGGGCGCGGTCCAGCGCGGTGTCGCTGATATCGGTGGCGAAAATCTGGATAGCGGTGGCGGCCTGTGAGATATTCCGGCTGTGTACCCACATGTATTCCAGAAGCGTGATCGCGATCGAGTACACCTCCTCGCCCGTGGAGCAGCCGGCTACCCATACGCGGATGGGATTATCCGGCTTGCGGCCCTCAAACAACTTCGGGTAAACGTGCTTGCGCAGCGCCAGAAACGCTTCCGGCTCCCGGAAAAACCCGGTGACGTGGATCAGCAAATCACGGTAAAGCTCATCCAGTTCTTCCGGCCTTTTCCCAATGAAACGCAGGTAGTCTTTCAGCTTGTCGACCTTGTGTACCACCATGCGCCGCCGGATTCGCCGCTGCAGCGTTGTGTGCTTGTAGTTGGTGAAATCCACACCGGTCGATTCCCGGAGCAGCCCGAACAGCGCGTTCAACTCGCTTCCCACCATTCCCTCAAACCCTTCCATCTCCGTCGACACGACCCGCGCCACGTAGGGATGCTGGCTGATTCCGCCAAGTTCGCGCGCGATATCCTTGGGCGAAAGGATGAAGTCGATGCACCCCGCATTCACCGCGTTGCGCGGCATGCTGTCGTATTTCGCCGACTCCTCATCCTGGGCAAACGTGATTCCTCCCGCCGCCTTGATGGCCCGGCATCCCTCGGTGCCGTCCGAGGCCGTGCCCGACAGGATGACGCCAATGGCCTGTTGCCCGGCACTTTCGGCCAGCGAGCGGAAAAAATCATTGATCGGCATGTGCTGGCCCCGGGTCAGCACTCGCGAACCCAGTTGCAGCATCCCGTTCTTGAGGGTCAAGTTTGTATTGGCCGGAATCACATAAGCGTGGTCCGGCTGCACCACCACGCCCTGAATGACTTCGGTCACCGGAATCTTGGTCGTCCTCGCCAGGATTTCCCGCAGTACGCTGTCATGTTTGGGATCGAGGTGCTGCACTAGCACGAAGGCCATGCCAGTCTTTTCCGGCAGGTGGCGCAACAGTTCGGAAAATGCTTCCAGGCCGCCCGCCGACGCTCCGATGCCCACGATGGGGAACAATCCAGGGGACTCTTTGGCGCCATTTTCTGCGGTGGCTTTGCGACGTGACTTCACCTGCTTGCGTGGAGAACTCTTCATGGAGCTCCTCCTAAAGATGGAGACTTCCTAAGGAGCCTGGTTAAGGAGCCAAGACCCGTGATTCGGAACTCGTGAATCTGCTTCCCCTCTGTCCGTTCCGACAGGCCCTGCTGGGCGCGGCCGCGCCCGCAAGAAGATTCGAGCGCATTCTAAAACGACGTAGTTTGCCGGGTCAACGACTACAAGCAAGAAAAATGCGCGGCGTAGGAGCGGCTTCCCAATATGGTCCTGGGTTCTTAGGAGTTTTCGTCGGAAACGGCAGACAATCGCTCTTCGTCGAGCCATCCGAATAGAAGCGTGGCGACCAGCGCTCCGGCGGTCTGCGCGAGGATAAAGGCGGGAACATCCACCGGCCGAATGCCCGAGAACGTGTTCGTGATGCAACGGGCCAGCGTGACTGCGGGGTTTGCAAATGACGTTGACGCGGTAAACCAGTATGCGGCGACGATGTAGCTGGCAACTGCGACTGGGGTCGCCAATGCTGATCGTACTTTCATACAGCCCCAGACGACGCACAAAAGCCCAAATGCTGCGACAAACTCGCTCAGCAATTGAGCCGGTCCAGACCGCTGATGCACCGAGACTGAGTACCACGCGTTCCCAAACATCAGGTGAGCAAGAATCGTGCCGAGCAGTCCTCCGGAGAACTGAGCGGCTACATAGAACGGCACTTCAGGCCAAGGCATTTGACCGCGCAGGGCAAGTGCGAGGCTTACTACCGGATTGAAATGCGCTCCGGAGAGCGACCCGAAGGTCGCGATCAGCGCAGCCAAAGCTGCTCCTGTGGCAATCGTGTTCGCAAGCAGGGCGATGGCGACGTTGCCCCCGGCCAGACGCTCACCCATAATGCCGGAACCAACGACGGCGGCGACCAGCAGTCCCGTCCCCAACCCTTCGCACACGCTGCGCTTGTAGAGAGAAACAGCTTTCTGGCTCATTTCTCCATCGCAGTCGGCTTCAAAAGTTCCCGCTCGACCCTCCGCCTGATTTCATCCCGCACCCGGCGGAAGACCGCCAATTTCTCGTCGTGGGAGCCTGTCGCCTCAGCAGGGTCTTCGAGGGCCCAGTGCAGGGACTTGTAGGTGTGCGGAAAGATCGGGCATTGCCGTTTGGCATTGTCGCAGACCGTAACGACATACGGTATCGTCTGCCCAACAAACTGCCGCACATCCTTTGATCGCTGGTGAGAGATGTCGATTCCAATCTCGTGCATCGCTTCGACTGCCAGCGGGTTCAATCCTTTCGGCTCCGTTCCCGCGCTGAGAGGCTCGAACTCTCCGCCCGCAACGTGGCGCAAATATCCCTCCGCCATTTGACTGCGGGCGGAATTGCCTGTGCAAAGGAAGAGAACCTTTGGCTTAGACACTGGATTGCTCCGTTGTTGGCGCGCAGCAGCCGGGAGTGCAGCACGCAGCCTCCTGTTCAGTCTGCCTCTCTGGCAGATTGTCTCTAAGAACGACGAACACTTCCCATTCATTGCCGTCCGGGTCGTGGACCCATGTCTTATCCTGTGTCGCATAGCAGCAGTCGGTTTGCATCTCATCGCGGGTCACCAGTCCAGCGCCCGCCCATTTCTGCCGGATACTGAGCACGTCAGCCGTCGAGGCAACCTGAATGCCCATGTGAGAGAGTGCCCCTGCCTCTTTGAACGGCACTTCGTTAAGCGTGAAATTCAGTGGCGGATTCTGCACATCGAACTTGGCGTAACCGCTCCTGACTTTGCTCGGCTCAATCCCAAACATCTTGCGATAGAACACGATGCTCTGCGCCACACTCCTGACATTGATGGCAAGGTGCGCCTTCAACGCAACAACCGTATCTTCCGCCATGATTCCCTCCTGTTCATATTCGCAGCAGCGAATGTGTTAACGGTAGCATCATCTTACATATTCGTCAAGGCAAATGTATTTTGATAGAATAAGAAAACATGAAACCGAACCTCTCGCTGGACCGGCTCTTTCGCGCCTTAGGTGACCCCACCCGTCTGCGACTTCTCAACCTGATGGCCGAACAGGAAGTGTGTGTCTGCTATTTCACAGAAGTTATCGGAGCGCCCCAGCCGAAGATCTCCCGCCATCTTGCCTATTTGCGGAAGGCCGGCATCGTCGCAGCCAGGCGAGAGGGTAAGTGGATGCACTACAGGCTAGCCGCCCCATCCAGCCCACAAGTCGCTTCAGTCCTGAAGAGTGTGCTCGAGGCTTTGCAGCAGGATAAAGCTCTGCAGCGCGATCGTCAGCGGCTCAACCGCGCCTGCTGCGGCCCCAGGAGTCTCGTCCAACTGTTAGGGGCACCGGCACCATCTCCGCCGGCGTAGGAAGCCAGTGTAGTGGAAGGAAAATTCTGGGGTGGGAAACGGGAATCGAACCCGCAACCGTCGGAGCCACAGTCCGGTGCTCTGCCAGTTGAGCTATTCCCACCGCCAGCCTGATTATAGCAACCCATCTTCCGCGCTGTCTTTGCCTTAGGATTTGCATTTCGACCCCGCCGTCCTGAAACGGAATTTTCCACCGCTGAATCGCGCCCCGGTGTGACGTACGACCGTGACCCCGACTGCTCCCGCCTCTATTCTGAGAGATCAAAGGAGATCCTCGTGATCAAGAAGACCCTCGCACTCCTCGCGCTGCTATGGCCCTTGGCCGCGGCCAGCGCCTCCATCACCGAAATTCGCAGGGATTTCCTGAACGAAACCTCGGTCCTGCCGGCCACGCCCATCATCACCGCACCGGCGGCGAATGCAAACTATCTGATCTGCGTGACCGCCGGCGATGTGCAAGCCAGCGCTCCCGTAGCCATCCTGCGCTGGACCGACGAGAATGGCGAGCTCCGCAACTTCACTTACTCTACGGAAAATGGCCTGCCGAACGGCTGTCATCTGATCCGCAACCACGCCGACACTGCGCCCACGCTCGAGACCACCGGAACTTATTATGGCTTTTACAATCTCTTTGCCTTCGGGTTCGGTTTTTGGCCAGAAGGAGCCCAATCCCAGGGCGGAATCAAGGAACCGCTCAACTACGCCGTCACCGGCGCCAACGGTGGCCAAGAGGAGTTCTCATTTCCCGGGTATCCCTGGCTCTTCTCGGTCGTGGCCGCGAGCAACTGCCAGTGGAAATTATCGGCTGGCTGGACGGGTACAATCTCCGGCACGGGATCACAAATTTCTACCGCCTACGGCGGCGAGGGCGGCGCCAACGACGGCACCGGGGTATTTACCACCTCGACGGCCGGCTGCGCCTATACCCTACTTGCGGTCCAGTTCGGCGACCCCGCGCCGGGATCCGGCCCGCTCACCGACTACGAACTCAACTTGCTCAACTGGACCAGCGCTACCTACCCTACTTGGGAAACTTTGTTCACTCCTAGCGATGCAGTGAACGCGCTGGTCTCGTGGAACATCGCCGAGCAACCCGATGGCGGCTCGGTAGAAGAGGCCATAAACTTCACAGGCTGGGGTAACGTGGACGATCCGTGCCCCATGGAATACCTCGCGGACACGGCCGGCGACCCAGCTTCCTGTGTGACTCTGGTCTCGGTGGCAGCCAATACGGCATTCCAAATGAGAACCACTAACCAGACCGGGCAGACGTGGGGAACATCGCCCGCCTATAGCGCCGAGGTTGACGTGATTCAGTTCTGAAGACGTTGGCGAGAGTCGACAGGTCCTTACCCAAGGCACAGGCCTGTTACTCTTCAGCTAAAAAGCGGTTCCATAGAGAACCTAGCAGGTGGGTCAAGCTGGAAAAGGATAAGCAGAAGAAAAAAGACGAGAAACTATCGAGAATTCCAGAAAGCAAAACGGAAAATCGAGATAACGTCAGGCGTTCCGACTGCGGTGCGGGATTGAGAATCTCTTCGTTCACAGCTCGTTCACAGGTCCAGGAAAGATTTCGTCTGCCTGCAACTTCCTGATCCCGGCGAACCGCAAGCAGTCGGTCAACCGCCTCTATCCCCGCCCTACGCCTACGTATTCAAACCCCATGGCGCGCAGCCGCACGGAATCCAGCAGGTTCTTCGTATCCACGATGATGGGTTTCTTGAGCAGGTGCTTGATGCGGTCAAAATCGAGCGCGCGGAACTCCGGCCAGCCTGTTCCCACCACCAGCGCATCCATGCCTTCCGCCGCCGCATATGCCGATTCGCAATAGCGCACCGAACCATTTAACCGTAGCTTGGCCTCGGATAGGGCGACAGGGTCGTAAGCCCGCACCCGCGCGCCTTTGGCCACCAACCGTTCGGCCAATCGCACCGCCGACGAACCGGCCACGGAATTCGTATTCGGTTTGAACGCCATCCCGAGAATCCCCACGTCCTTGTTCTCCACCGAATTCAGAGCCAGGGCGATCTTTTCGACCAGGCGCTCCGCGAGGGTGTGGTTAACGTCTCGCGCCGCGCTCAGCACTCTAAGCGGAACCCCGTTGGCCTTAGCCAGTTCCGCCAGGGAATCCATATCCGACTCGGCAAAAACGCCGCCCATGCCCGCTCCCGGCTGCAGACAGCGCGGAGCGATCTTTTTATCGAGGCCGAGTGCCAGCGCCAGGCTGACTGCGTCCGCGCCCACCCGTTCGCACAGCGCAGCCACTTCGTTGATGAAAGAGATCTTGGTTGCTACAAAAGCCGTCGCCGATTCTCGCACCAGCTCAGCCGTCGCCTGGTTGGTAACAATCACCGGCACGCCGCGCATCACCAGGGGATGAAAAATCTGCTTGAGAACCTGCACCGCCTCGTTCGAGGTTGACCCCAGAATCAACCGGTCGGGCCAGTTAAAATCCTCCACCGCGCATCCGTCGGTGAAGAACATGGGCTGAGAAACGATCGTTCCATGCAGGCCGGCATCCTTCAACGATTTCTCCAGCGCCGTAGCCGTGCCCACCGCCACCGGCGTCACGATGGTCAGAATCGGAGGCTTGCTCGCCAGCCGCGCGATCCGCATCACCACGTCAGCCAGGTTCTCGGCTCCGTCTTCTGCCAGGAAAATCACTTGGGTCTTGCGCGCAAAGGATTCGATATCGGTGGAGTACGCCAGCCGCCCCGCCCTCACGTTCCGCCGGATAATCTCTTTCAGATTCTTCTCAAAGAATGGGATGTTGCCCTGGGCCATTTCCACCATGCGCGAACGGTCAGGGTGACAACACGAAACGGGAGTACCAAAATCTGCCAGACAGGCCGAAATCACTGTTCCCAGGTAACCCGAACCGTAGACCCCGATCTGCATTCTTGCCCTCCGGCCTTTCCTGAAACCCACGCCCAAGCGGCTCACAGCGCGGGATTTCCGCAGTTCCCTCTCTTTAGTATTTACAGCCCGGCCAGCCCCCGCGCAATGCACGGGAGGGAGATGTACCAGGGGCCACACAGGCTGGGCAGGGGGTAACGTAACGCTGGAGTAACCTGGGCGAGGTTACTGCGAGTCGGGCTAAAGATTGGGAGGCGTGCTTCAGAGGGATGCGTTAGAGGAAGCTCGTCAACGAACTTACGGACAAGCCTGAAGAGTCGAGTTTAAGCCTCCCCTAAAAGCCCACAGCCGCCTCGCTCACGGTTGGGCTCCAGGTGACAAGCTTATCTACGCTGGTGATTCTCAATACATGCTCCACGTGCGGGTTGACGCCCGCCAGCCGCAGCTGTCCGCCGGCCTCCTTCGCCTGGCCGGCGGACATCACGATGATCCCGACCCCGGTGCTGTCGATGTGGGTTACGCCGGTCAGATCAAAGATGATCTTCTTTTCCTGTTTCTCCCGCACCAGCGCGTCGGTGGCCCATTCCAGCTGCTTGCACTCCCGGCCGATGGTGATTCTTCCGGTGATTTCCAGGACAACAATGTCAGGCGGCAAGCGCTTGGTCTGAATCTCCAGCATAAGAGTCCTTTCTGATTCGCCGTAACGCGAGATGGTTCGGACCGATCACGCAGGAAGGGTCTGTCCTTGGCGGATCATATTAGGTGTCGGGCCGGGGCAAGTCAATGCGTCGCACGCCGGCTCAAGCTAGGGCGTAACCAAGGTCCCTCCCAGCGGGACGGGAGCCAGATCCACCCAGCAGTTTTGCGCGTCTTCCCGCACAAACGTCAGGCGGTCGAGCAGGATGCAGCGGCTTCCCGAATACTGCCGCCAGCGTTCGCGGGCAATTCGCAGGGCTTGCTCCGCCGCTTGCTCGGTCCCCATTTTCACAACCGTCAAATGAGGAATGTAAGGCCACTCCTCAGCGAAGGCGAGCGTCTGTTTGTTCAGTTGGTCATGCAACTCCTGCAGACGTGACGCGCCATAAGTCACGCGAATATAAACCGTGGGCGTGGTGGGAACAAAGGTTTGCATGTCGCCCAGGGTCACTTCAAAGGGCTCGGCCTGGCCGCAGATCCCCGCCAGCACCTGCAGCGCAGCGCTTTCCGTTCCCCGCAGCGGCCGCGGCGGCAGAAAGGTGATGTGGGCGGCGAGATGCGGCAGGTCAGGATGCAGCTCCCGCCGGAGGTTCTCCACGAACTCTCCCACTGGACTCTTCACATACGCAACCAGCGCATACCGCAGGCTCTGCATATCCAGTGAAAAATTATAGCGCGTTCCGTCGTTTATAATTGGAAGACTCGTGGATTCACGCAAGTGGTTGTTGACAAAGTCGGGGCGTAGCGCAGCCTGGTAGCGCACCTGCCTTGGGCGCAGGGGGTCCGCGGTTCAAATCCGCGCGCCCCGACCAATTATTCTTTCTAGACCATCCGGTTCGTGCTTCGGCAGTCCTGCCTTTTCTTCCTCTGTCCTGCTATCATCCTTGGCCGAGGGGGAAACTGAAAATGGGAAACCTGTCTATTGTTGTACAGCGGTTGAAGAAAGAACGGGAGCGCGTGCAGAAGGAAGCCCAACGTATCGATGCGGCGCTCGCGGCCTTGGGAAGCATCAGCTTCAACGGCTCGTCACGACGGCCATCGATGTCTGCTGGCGCTCGCCGGAAGATCAGCCTGGCACAGAAGGCACGATGGGCCAGACAAAAGGCGAGACCAATACGAACCATTTCAGCAGACGGTCGGAGGAGAATCGCGGCGGCCCAGCGTGCCAGGTGGCTAAGAGTAAAACGCGAGAAGAAGGCCGCCTGATCAAACGCTGTAACTGCACCGAAGATACAGTCTTTCGAGAAGCCCAGATTCTCGCCGGGGTCGCGCTCCGCGACGGATCACTTCGCCCACGCGAGACCGTCCGCAAACTTGCCCGCAACGATCAGGTTCTGGACGCTCCATTGTGCCAGATCAATCGCCGCAACCTTTCCCGCCGCACTGCACGACACATAAGCTATCTTGCCGTCGGGACGGATCAGGATTTCCTGCGGCAGGGTCGCGACGTCGATGCGGCGCGTCACCTGCATGCTTCCCAAGTCCACAACAGCCACCTGGTTTGCAGAAGGCACCGCGACCAGCAGCCACCGGCCGTCCGGCGTTGCGGCTGTCCCGTAACCCAAACCCGGGAGCGCCACCCATGTTTTCACCCGCTTGGTCGTCGTATCGATCACGGCAAGCTGGGGCTTGGTTTGATCCGCCGTAAACACCAGCTTGTCGTCGATTGAGATCGCAATCCGCTGTACCTGCCCCGACACCGGAATTACCGCAACTGTCTTCCGGCCCACCAGGTCGAGTACAGAGACGGTGCCCGGTCCAACGTTGGCCGTATACCCGAGCCGCCCGTCATGCGACAAGGCGAGCATGTGCGATTCCTCCTGTCCCGTTGGAACCGCGCCCACGATCTTCCTCGTTCGCGGGTCGATCACCGTCACGCTCTTATCCAGCTCCGTCGTGACATAGAGCAACCCACTCACAGGGTCCAGAACTGGAAGATGCGGTCGCACCCCATGACCAAAGTCGATGTCGCCGACGATCGACTGTGATGGCAGGTCGATGACCAGCATCTCGTGTCCATCGATACCGGGCTTTCCCACGCCAGAGCTGCCATAGATGGGCACGAACGCAGTCCGTCCATCCGCGGAAGCGGCGAGTTCATGGCCATGAACTCCGGTTGTTTTCTCTGCTATCGTCGCAACCTGTAGCGCGGAAACAGGATCGATGATGCTCACATCCGTGTCGCCCTGATTGACTACCAGCAGCGTTTGAGCGCTGACGCTAATTGGGAGCAATCCAAGACAAAAACCGGGCAGCAATAGATACTGGAAGACGAGCTTTCGCATAGGCCGAGAAGTATAATCCATCGGCGAATCTGACCTCGCCACTTCTGCTATTCGTACCGCAGAGCCTCAATAGGATCCAGACGCGAGGCGCGGACCGCGGGCACCATACCGCTCACCAACCCCACCGCAACTAGGATCAGCGTGGCCACGATCAGGGTGTCGGGAGCAATAACCAGGTGGACGTCTCCGGCTTCCGCGTTCTTCGCCATCGCGCTGTATAAGGTGAGCCGTCCAACGGAAAGCGAGACCCCATAGGCAAGAACGACTCCCAGCGCGCCGCCGATGAAAGTGATGGTCAGGGATTCGGCCAGGAACTGAAGGAGGATGTGACTCCTGCGCGCCCCCAGCGCCTTTTCCACGCCGATCTCACGCGTGCGCTGCGCTACCGAGACCAGCATGATGTTCATGAGGCCAACTCCGCCGATGCCGAGCGTAAGCGTGCCGATGAAGCCCAACAGAATCTTCAGGCCGAGCGTAATCATTTCGAACTGGCGGATCTGTTCCATGAGGTTAAACACCATCATGGCTCGCCGGTCGGTAGGGTTGAACTTGTGTTCTATGGCCATCACGGAGCGCACGGTGTGTTCCAGATCCTCATATGCAGGGGTCTCGTAATTGAACCAGATGGAATCGAGGTAGTGCGTATCCTTAATGTCGCTCATGGTGGTGAACGGAACATAGATGACGCGGTTAATATTGTCATCGCCCCCCTGCATCTTGGCGCTTAGGATCCCGATGACTTCAACGCTAAGGCCATCGACGCGGATTCGTTCGCCCAACGCGTTACGTCCCGAGAAAAGCTTTTCCTTGGCCTCGGAGCCAATGACGGCAACCCGGGCGTGCTGGGTTTCATCTTGCGGGTTGTAGAAGCGGCCCTGCTCCAGCTTCAGCGCGCGCACGGAAAAGACATTGGGATAGTTGCCGGTGACATTAAAGGTGAATGTTCGCGTCTCGTACTGGATATTGGCCTGCTTGGAAGCTTCGGGGGTAATCTGAGCAATTTGCGGAATGTTGGTGGTAAGGGTATCCACATCGTCGAGGGTAAAGCGTATGGGCACGCCTGCCTTCTGGCCTCCAGCCTGCATCGAGCTGCGGCCCGGGACCAGGATCATCAGCTTGGTGCCGAAGTTGGCGAAGATGTTGGCGCAAGCCTGGCCGAAGCCGTTGCCGTAGGACAGCAGCATGACAACCGTAGCTATGCCCCAAGCCATCCCGAGCATGGTGAGGGTGGTGCGGCGACGGTTGTACCGCATGGCGCCGTAGGCTTCGTTAAGCAAATCACGGAACATCGTCTTAACCTTGATCTTAACCCTAAGGTCTTATTCCTGCCGAAGCGCTTCGACCGGAGGCAGCATAGCAGCCTTGCGCGCCGGATAGAGTCCGGCAACCACTCCCGCCAGCGTCAAGCAGCCGATGGCGAGAATCGCCGACGCGGGCACTAGCTTGGGAGGATCAAAATTCCCCGGCGACGGCTGCGTCCCCAGCAGCGCCATCAGCCCGCCGGCCAGCCCCAAACCGATCAATCCACTCAGGAATGTAAGAAGAATTCCTTCCAGAAAAAACTGGAGCAGAATGCTGCGGTTCGTGGCCCCCAGGGCCTTGCGCAATCCGATCTCGCGGGTGCGTTCGCTAACCGCCACCAGCATGATGTTGATGACGCCAATCGCGCCCAGGGCCAGGGTCACCAGTCCCACCGTGCCCAGGAACATGTTCATGGCATCGAAGATCTTGCCCATCATCTCGGCCTGCTGAACCGTGTCCAGGTTTTCGAATGCGTCTTCATCGCGGTAGTCGAAGCCGTGATTCCGGGCGATGATCTTATGGACTTCTTCTCGCGCCACCATGTGCTCAGCCGGCACGCGCGGCTGATAGTTGATGAGGGAGATGGAGTTTTGATGGTTTTCACCCTTGAGTGGAAAGTAGGTGGCCATCACCTGGAAGGGAACGTAGCCGCGCATGTTGGTCAGGTTTTCGTCACCCCGGCCGATGCGCTTCACCGTGCCGATCACTTCAAACCTCACGTCATTGAGCAGGATGGCTGCGCCCAGCGCGGGTCGTCCAGAAAAGAGGTTCCGGGTCAGTTCGTCCCCGAGTACGATCACGTTGCGTCTTTGGGTGTCGTCCAAGCCGTTGAGCCAGCGCCCCTGCTGGAGTGGAAGATATCTGATCCCAGAATACTGAGGCTCCACGCCGACTATCTGCCCGTTGGCGCTGGCGAATTCGCTCACTGCGTGCATGTCATCACGCGACAGGACAGGCGATGAATTGCGGACGTGGGGAGCTTCACTTCGAATATCCACATAGTCCTGGTAGGTAAGCAAGTAGTTGCGGGCTGAGTTCATGCTGCCGGCAACCACCGGGGCGCGGCCGGGGAAGATAAACATGATGTTTTCCCCGAATTCTGCCAGACCACGCTTGTTTCCCGAGCGGAACCCTTCCCCCAGGCCGACCAGCAGCAGCAAAGATCCCACGCCCCAGGCCACCCCAAACATGGTGAGGAATGAGCGCAGCTTATGCGCCCACAGCGTGCGGAAGATTTGCGCGAAGATGTCCAGGATCATGCGCATGATCACAGCTATTGTACCTTTGACCATCCCCGCTCAAGTCCGGTTTTCCGGAACGGTATCGGACCCTCCCTTCGATGTGGTCAGCAACATTTTGCACTCAAAGATGTGCACCGAGTTGCATGGTCTGACGAATGTCCCTCTGGCATCTACCCAGATTGCCCAATTGCCTATAGACTATCTGCTTCGTGCGCCTCCCCCAATCGACAAACCGCCTGTCCGCGACGGTCGTCCCAGCGATCGTGCTGTGCTTGATGGCAGTGCTGCCGTTGCGTGCGCGAGCAGCCGCGAACGAATTGAGTTTCTCTCAAACCACTCTGATGTTTGCCCGCGTCGAGGTAGGACAGACCCGATATTTTTACATCGCCGTGACCAACCACGGTACATCGAAGGTAACGATTTCGGGCGTCGATTCGAGCGATAGCACGTTCAAAATCGGGCCCTTAAAGTTGCCGAAGATTCTGGCCGCAGGGGCAAAGCTTGTGCTGAAGCTGACTTTCGCGCCTACCACGACGGGTTGGGTGGGCGGGAATGTCACAGTCACCAGCAACGCCACCAACCGGATCCTTACCCTTGCAGTGGAAGGAACCGGCGTAAACGGCGGGGTGAGCCCCAGTCCGCCGCACATAACGTTCGGCAACGTGAGTCTGGGAGAGAGTTCGACGTCGCCCGTGGTGCTGACCAACACCGGCCTGTCGAGCGTGACTCTAAACAGCGTGAGAATTACGGGCGCCGCCTTCTCTGTGAGCGGTGCGAAGTTTCCCCTAATCCTGGCGCGTGGGCAAACGGTGAGGTTGGAAGCCACCTTCAAACCCCAGGCGGAGGGGCCGACCTCCGGCAGCTTTTTCATCTCCGGTCCGGCACTGAACATACCGCTTGCAGGCAGTGGCACAGCAGCGAGCAAACCGCTGCTGACCGTTGCTCCTGCCACACTCAGCTTTGGCAATGTGGGTGTGGGAACTACCAAGACGCTGACACTCGGGCTGGGCGCCACCGGCGAAGCCGTAACCATCTCTTCGATCTCCAGCAGCAGTTCGCAGTTTGCCGTGCCCGCAGTAGCGTTTCCGTTAACGATTCCGGCGGGACACGAACTGTCACTCAACGTCACCTTTACGCCGCAGAACAGCGGGACGAAGTCGGCTACGCTTTCCTTTTCCAGCACTGCCGCGAACTCCCCGTCCTCCGAGCCTTTGGCCGGTGCGGGCACCGCGCTTTATATCACCCTCTCCTGGAACCCAAGCACATCGCAGGTGTCGGGATACAACGTTTACCGGAGTACTTCTCCCACTGGTGCCCTCACCAAGATCAATTCGAAACCTGATCCCGAGACCACGTATACGGACGCAAACATAGTCAGCGGCAGCACCTACTACTACGCAACCACAGCGGTGAGCACAAGCGGGCAGGAGAGCGCTTACTCGAACCGCGTGGAAGTGGTAGTTCCGTAAGTGGTTCCGTAAATCACGTATTGGCGCGAGCGGCTCGAACCCCGATACCCTACCTCAGAACTGAGCGGCCGAGCCGGGAGCTCCGGGATCGAGTTTCACGGAACAATGACGGCGGCTCCGTCGATAGCGTCATTCTTGACGGCGGCGAGCGCTTCGTTGGCTTGTTCGAGAGAGAAAACAGTCACCTGGGGCTGGAGCCGAATATCAGCAGCGATCTTGAGAAAATCCTTCGCGTCAGATCGAGTCATATTTGCCACGCTGCGGATTTGACGCTCGCCCCACAGGAGCTTGTCGTAATCGAACTCCGGAATGCGGTCGAGGTGAATGGCGTTGATGGCAACGACGCCGCCTTTTCGCAAGCTGGAGAGCGCGGCAATCACCACGTCTCCGCTGGGCGCAAAAGTCACGGCCCGGTCGAGCTCGGCTGGCGGCTTTTCCGTTTCGTCGCCCACCCACGCCGCACCCAACGCGGCAGCCAGCTTGCGATGCGAAGCGCCGCGGGTCGAGACATACACCTGGCAGTTCCATGCGTGCAGAACTGCGATCGCCAGATGCGCGGACGCACCGAAGCCGAATAGTCCAACGCGGTCCCCCGGCTCGACCCCAGCGACTCGCAGGCTGCGAAAGCCAATGATGCCCGCGCATAGAAGAGGAGCGGCGTGCAGGTCGTCCAATTCCGTGGGAAGCTTGAATACGAAGTCACTGCGCGCCACGGCATACTCGGCATAGCCGCCATCGACGGTATATCCGGTGAAGACCGGCGCATCGCAAAGATTTTCCAGGCCGCGCCGGCAGTACGGGCAAGTTCCGTCGACGCCGCCAACCCAGGAAACCCCGACGCGCGCCCCGCGCGGCAACTCGGCCGTAGCGCCCTCCACGATGTCACCTACGATTTGGTGGCCGGGAATGAGTGCATCCTTTCGCGGCGGTAATTCGCCCTCAACAATGTGCAGATCCGTACGGCAGACGCCGCAAGCGCGCACTCGAAGCAGGACCTGGCCCGTTGCAGGCTGCGGCTTCGCACTCTCCTCGACATGAAGAGGCTTCATCAGGTCTCTCGCGGTTCTGAGGATGGCAGCTTTCAATGGCAGTCCCGGAATGTGAGGCTGCCTTCGGTGGCAGCCTGGCTATCAGAATACCGCCTGCGTTTCAACCTTCTCAATGCCAAATCCTCTTTGCATCTTCAGCCGCTTCTCGTAACCTGACTGCGAGACTCCTTCTGGACCTGACGTTGGCAAAGATCTGACCGGAGCCGCAATTCCCGTGTATGGCAGGGGACTTTAGGGGGTCGCAGTTCCACCTTTCGTAACCATCTCACCTGCACAAATTTCGTTGCACTTTAACGCTGGTGAAATATTCTGCAAGTAGCATCTGTTTCAGGAGGGTGCCCCATGGGTTCGCCGCGCATCGCGAAGTCGCTGCCGCTACAGGTGGCTGCGATCTGCTACCGCAAGCGGGGCACGGCGGTGGAATTCCTGCTGGTGAACACCAACGGTGGAAACAAGTGGACCTTCCCCAAAGGTTCGCCGGAAGCCCGCCTCTCCCACAGTCAGTCCGCTGAGCGCGAGGCGGCGGAAGAAGCCGGAGCCCTCGGCACCATCGAGCCGCGCCATTTTCATCTCTACATTCACTCCAAGGGCGTGTTCTGGCAACCGGGCGGCGTGCAGGAATTTGTGGTCAAAGCTTTTCTGATGGAAATCCATGAGATGCGCCGGCCGGATGAGCCGATGCGCCGGCCCACCTGGTTCAGCCCCGGAAGAAGCGCGGCAACGACTGGCCAAAGGCCGCGAAGTGAAATACGCCCATGAACTGGAAGCTGTGATTGATCGCGCTGCTCGAGCGCATTCACCTCCACGGTGAGTTGTGGGGCAAGTATCCGGAAAACCGCAACACCCGCGCCGCCGCGCACTCCTGATTCGTCTCGTCTCCAGGTACTGGGTACCAGGTACTAGGTACTGCCGTTTTATGAGACGATGAATCCAGCCCATGATTCAGCTTTCCGGCGCCGGAAAACGTTTCGGCCACAAACTTCTTTTTGAAAACACCGACTGGCTGATCACGCCCCACGACCGCGTCGGTCTGGTGGGCGCGAACGGCACCGGCAAATCCACGCTGATGAAGGTTCTCGCCGGCCTGGACACCTTCGACTACGGCTCGCTCATCGTCGCCAAGGGCACTACTGCGGGATATCTGCCGCAGGATGGCCTCTCGCTTTCCGGCCGCACCGTCTTTGCCGAATGCATGGCGGTGTTCACCGAACTCCACGCCATGGAGCGGGAGCTGGAGACGCTCACGCATCGCATCTCCGAACTCGACCACACCAGCGCGGAGTATGCCGACGTCGCCGACCGCTATCACAGCCTGGAGCATGAATTCCGCACCCGCGACGGCTACTCGATTGAGGCCGAAGTCGGAAGGGTTCTGCATGGGGTTGGGCTTTCGCAAAGAAGACTGGGAGCGGCAGACCGACGAGTTCTCCGGCGGCTGGCAGATGCGGCTGGCGCTGGCCAAGCTGCTGCTGCAGAAGCCCAACCTGCTGCTGCTCGACGAGCCCACCAACCACCTCGACCTGGAAGCGCGCAACTGGCTGGAAGAATATCTGCACGATTATCCGCACGCCCTGGTGCTCATCTCGCACGACCGTTATTTTCTCGATGTGACGGTCAACAAGATCGCGGAAATCTGGAACAAGCGGTTCTGGTTCTACACCGGCAACTACGACAAGTTTCTGACGCAGAAGACGCAGCGCAACGAGCAGTTGCAGGCCGCCTACCGCAACCAGCGCGACCGCATCGAGCAACTGGAAGTATTCATCAACCGCTTCCGCTACCAGGCCACCAAGGCCAAGCAGGTGCAGAGCAGGATTAAAGAACTGGAAAAGATTGAGCGGATCGAGATCCCGCCGGAAGAAAAGACGATTCACTTTTCCTTCTCCGCAGCCCAAGCCCAGCGGACGGATCGTAGCCGAGTTCGAGGGCGTGGCCAAGAGCTATCCAATAGCCGACGGCGGCGAAAAAGAAGTCTTCCGCGACGTCAGCTTCCTGATCGAGCGCGGCGACCGCATCGCGCTCGTCGGCGTGAACGGAGCCGGCAAATCCACGCTGATCAAGCTGCTGGCCGGCACGGAACGGACCACCCACGGCGAATTCCGCCTCGGCCACAACGTTCAGGCCGACTACTTTGCGCAGGATCAGTACAAAGAGCTCGATGCAGACGCGCGAATGATCGACGATCTGGGCAACGCCTCCCCGCGCTCGACGCAGACGGAACTGCGGAGCCTGCTCGGGTGTTTTCTGTTTTCCGAAGACGACGTGTTCAAGAAGATCGGAGTGCTTTCCGGCGGCGAGCGCGGGCGCTATGCCCTGCTGCGTCTGCTGCTGCATCCGGCGAACTTCCTGTTGCTCGACGAACCCACCAACCACCTCGACCTGCGGGCCAAAGACGTTCTGCTGGATGCGCTCATGGAATACACCGGCACGGTCGTCTTCGTCTCGCACGACCGTTACTTCATCGACAAGCTGGCCACGCGGGTCTTCGAGATTGGCGACGGAAAGGTCGAGGTCTACCCCGGCAACTACGAAGACTATCTCTGGCGCAAACAGGGTGGGA
This sequence comes from uncultured Acidobacteriaceae bacterium, assembly GCA_963770235.1. Taxonomy (GTDB): domain Bacteria; phylum Acidobacteriota; class Terriglobia; order Terriglobales; family Acidobacteriaceae; genus Sulfotelmatobacter. The sequence goes on from CAVYOW010000004.1 coordinate 34,093, forward strand.
GCGCGAAGCAGAATGAGGCCATCCGCCAGCAATTAAGCGCGACTGAGCTCGCTCCGCAGACCGCCTTCCAACGGCAATCAAGCCTCCAGGTGAGGCTGTTCCCGCGGCCAAGGCAAAGCGCCTGAACCCCATCAAACGCAAGAAGATGGAAGATCGCATCCGTGAATTGGAAGGCGGAAATCAGCCACGCCGAGACCGTGATCGCGCAATGCGAAACCGCCTTGCAGGACTTCGTCAGCGCCGAGGAGAGCCAGCGCCAGTCCCAGGAACTCGACCAGCGCAAAGCCGCGCACGCCGCCCTGATCAAGGAGTGGGAAGAGCTCAGCCAGTCTCTGCAGGCAGCCGACTAACGGAGTTAACAAACGGCCGCCCGTGCGCAACCGTACAGCCTCTTCCGTAATCTCGGAGGATCACTTACCTCTGTGCGATAGTGAGCATGGCCGAAGGGACAGGAACAACCCGAGGCCCAAAATTCAGACCCACCGCAGGAGCGACTCCGACAGGACGTGCCGCGCGGGAATAAAGGAAGGTCGCATGCTCCAGTCCTCAGAGTACACGTACGGCGGGAAGTCCAATTCTCCAGCCTCCAACCCCAACACTTACAATCCAGTCAAGACCGTCAGCGCGCCCGTCGAGCAGGCCACCATTGGCCGTACGCTCGTCATCAAGGGCGAAGTCAGCGGCGCGGAAGCGCTTTATATTGATGGCCGCATCGAAGGCAAGATCAGCCTGCCGGACAACCGCGTCACCATCGGACGCAATGGCAGCGTGCAGGCCAACATCACCGCCCGCGAAGTTGTGGTCATGGGCAAGGTGAACGGAAACATTGATTGCAGCGACCGCGTGGATATCCGCAGCGAAGGCTCGGTCACGGGAGACGTTTCCACCGTACGCATCAGCGTGGAAGACGGCGCCGTGCTCAAGGGCGGCATCCAGGTGCGGAGCGCCGATCACAAGCAGCAGACCAGGCGCAGTCTCAGGCGAAGACGGCGGAAGCGCCGAAGCACGCCGCGGCAGAATCGGCGAAGGCTCTGGCCGCAACCGCCAGCGCGTAAGCACAGTTAAAGACCTGGCAAGAATGGACAAGGGGCACGCATCAGCGTGCCCCTTGATCTTTTCCGCTAGGCTTTCTCGAGGCGCTCCGCGACGCGCTTACTTCTTCTCCTTGGGCTTCAAATCCAGCGCCGCGGAGTTCATGCAATACCGCAGCCCGGTCGGCGCCGGACCATCCTCAAACACATGCCCCAGGTGAGCGCCGCACTTCGCACAACGCGCCTCGGTGCGCACCATCCCGTAGGTGGAATCTTTGTGCTCCTCGACTTTGTTCTCGTCCGCGGGCTTGAAGAAACTCGGCCAGCCCGTGCCGGAATCGAATTTCGTCGAGGAATCAAATAACGGTTCCCCGCAGCAAACGCAGTGATACGTCCCCGCGTCCTTGGTCTTCCAGTACTTGCCGGTAAAGGCCGGCTCCGTTCCCGCCTCACGGGTCACGTGATACTGCTCCGGCGTAAGCTTCTGCTTCCACTCCGACTCGCTTTTTGCGGTTTTCTCTGTCATGAATGTATGCCTCCAAAGTCAGGATCAGTGGTCAGTGATCAGTGGTCAGTAAAACCCAGGTAAACCGGATTGTGCTCCAGGTTTTACTGGTCACTGACCACTGATCACTGACCACTGCTCTTAGATGTTCTGCGAACCGGAAAAGTGGCGAAAGCCAATTCACACATTGCCCCGCTTTGTCTGTGACATCCGTCACAACGTCATTGTGACATCCAACCTTGTCTTCCACCGCACCGCAATCCCAGAGTAAAAGGAACGTCTGCGAACTCCCCCCGCCCGGCGACCTTCCAACAAGGCGCCGGGCGTTCTACATCTAGCCCGCCACTTCCTCCCCGATCTTGCGGTACTTACCCCGGAAAAACAGCAGCGGTTCGCCCTGGCGCACGACTACGTCTTCGACCTCTGCAATGAAGATGGTGTGGTCGCCAGCCTCCTGCGCCGATTGCAGCCGGCATTCCAGATAGGCCAGCGCCCCATGCAGTATCGGAGTTCCCTGCGCCGTGCGTTCAAAGCGCGCCCCGGCTTCTTCTTCCGCATGCTCGTGGGTATGTACTGGCCGCGCGTAGTATTCCGAAATCACACGCTGGTTCTCGGCCAGAACGTTCACCCCGAAGCGCTTCTTGGCATGCAGATGGGCATGAGTGCGCGCGCTCTGCTCCACGCACACCAGCACCAGCGGCGGGTCGAGCGACACGGAAGCGAAGGCGTTCGCAGTCATGCCATGGACTTCGCCCTCAAGATCGAGAGTGATGATGGTCACTCCGGTGGCAAAGCTTCCCATCGCCTTTCGGAATTCGGTTGGACTGAGGCTCATGTCGTATCTGGAAATCTTCCGGCCGCGACTGCCTACATTAGCACGGCAGGGGCCGGCCGGGGTCAATGCGGGCAGGTTTGCATTGACTGGCCACTGACCACTGCGGCCACTGACCACTGTTGTATGATTCGATGCATCCGCACGTCGCGGAACGCGAGCATCGTGACCCTAACCGCCATCAGAAATGCCACCCAGCAGCACAGCACATCGTGCGCAACAGAACTAGCAGACCTGCAGCCCGGAACGCCCATCAACCGCGAACTGGCGCTAGACTTGATCTGCTGCAGCGACGACGATCTCCCCGCGCTGCTCGCCGCCGCCCGCGCGGCCAAAGACAACTTCAAGCCCGGTGTCGTCACCTATTCGCGCAAGGTTTTCCTGCCGCTGACCAATCTCTGCCGCGACTACTGCGGCTACTGCACCTTCCGCCGCGATCCTGAAGACCCCGGGGCGCACACCATGACTCCGGAAGAAGTGCTCACCGTCGCCCGCGCCGGCGAAAAGCTGGGATGCACCGAAGCTCTCTTCAGTCTAGGCGACAAGCCGGAACTGCTCTTCCCCGAGATGCGCGACACGCTCCGTCAGCTAGGCTACAAGTCCACGCTGCACTATCTCGAAGCCATGTGCGAACTCGTCCTGCGCGAGACCAGCCTGCTGCCGCACCCCAATCCCGGTCTGCTCAGCGCCGAATGGATCGCCCGCCTGGCCGCCGTCTCCCCCAGCATGGGTCTCATGCTCGAAACCACCAACCGCGCCCTGCTCGCTCCCGGCGCTGCCCACGATAACGCTCCCGACAAAGTCCCGGCCAAGCGCCTGCGCACGATTGAAGAGGCCGGAAAACAGCGAGTTCCCTTCACTACGGGACTGTTGATCGGCATCGGCGAAACTCCGGAAGACCGCGTTGACACGGTACTCGCCATCCGCGACTTGCACGACCGCTACGGCCACATCCAGGAAGTGATCGTGCAGAACTTCCGCGCCAAGCCCACCATCCCCATGGCTCACGTGCCCGAACCCAGCCAGGGCGAGATGCTCCGCGCCGTGGCGGTAACTCGCTTGTTAATGCCCAATGTCAATATTCAGGCGCCTCCCAACCTCAATGCGCCGTATTATGAGGAGTTGCTGGATGCTGGCATCAACGATTGGGGAGGAATTTCGCCGCTGACCCCTGACTACATCAATCCGGAAAAGCCCTGGCCGCATCTGGAGCAGCTCCGCCTGCGCACCGCGAGCAAGGGATTCGACTTGCGCCAGCGCTTGCCCGTCTATCCCGAGTTCCTGCCTGCACTCATGTCGAGACCTGGTTTGAGAAATGGGTTGAGACCTGGATTGCTTTCGGAAAAACTTCAAGCCGCCTGCGACAGCGAAGGCCTCGCCAGAAAGAGAGGCAGCATGATCTGTGTGCTAACCGGCGGCACGGGCGGCGCCAAGTTCGTGGACGGTCTGCGGCAAGTCATCCCGCCGGAAGAAATTACTTTGATCGTCAATACCGGCGACGATCTGCTGTGGTGGGGGCTTTACGTCTCTCCCGACATTGATTCCATCACCTACGTTCTCTCCGGCCTGCTCAGCCGCGAGCGCGGCTGGGGCGTGAAGGGCGATACTTTCCTGTGCCTGCAAGCCATGGGCTATCTGGGCGAGCCCACGTGGTTCCATACTGGCGACCGCGACCTCGCAGTGCACCTGCTGCGCTCTCGCCTGCTGGCGGAGGGCAAGACGCTCTCCGAAGCCACGTCGACGATCTGCGACAAGCTCGCCGTGAAAGCCCGCATCCTCCCCATGAGCGATTCGCGCGTCGAGACCCGTGTGGATACGCCCTCAGGCGAGTTGAGTTTCGAAGAGTATTTCGTGCAGCGCTGGTACCAGGATCCCGTGAAGTCAGTGCGCTTCGCCGGAGCCTCCGACGCCGAACCTGCGCCCGGAGTGCTCGAAGCCATCGCCTCCGCCGACGCCGTGCTCATCGCCCCCAGCAATCCCATTACCAGCATCGGCCCCATCCTTTCGGTGCCTGGAATTCGCGAGGCTCTGCGTAATACTCGCGGCAAAGTGGCTGCCGTGAGCCCGATTGTGGGGAACGCTCCCGTCGCCGGACCTGCAGGCATTCTCATGACTGCGCAGGGACTGCCTTGCTCCATCGTCGGCGTGGCCAAGGCCTATGAAGATTTTCTCGATCTCCTCGTTTGCGACACGCGCGATGTCCGCGCGGCCGAAGCGCTTCGCAAAACCGGCTTCCGGGTACAGTGTACGCAAACCATCATGGGCTCCTCTGAAGACCGGGCCGACCTGGCTCGATCTGTTCTCTCTTCGACGATAAGCGGACTGCTTTCTGACCAACCTGTCTCTGGCAAGCCGGTCTCTGAAAAGCCGGTTTCTGACAAACCCGCGGCCCGCACCGCTTCCGACCTGCCGTGATCCTCGTTCCGGTCAAGAATCTGTCGGCGGCCAAGCAGCGGCTCGCCGCCGTGCTCGATCAGCCCGCGCGCACGGAACTGGCGCAAGCCATGCTGCACGACGTTGCTGCGACACTTGCCGCGTGGCCGCGCCGGCCTGCCTGCGCTCTCGTGACCAGCGATCCCGTTCGCGATCGAGCTGGCGCGGCAATACGATTTCGAAATCATTCCCGACCCGGCGAATCCCGGCGAAACCGGCGCCATCGAGATGGCCACGCGTCTGTGCGTGTCGCGCGGCGTCGACAGCACGCTCGTCATCCCCGCAGATATTCCTCTGATTCAAGCCAGCGAGCTCGATCAGATCCTCGAGCATGCTCCCGACGAAGGCTCGGTGCTGGTGCCCGCCGCCGACAGACGCGGAACCAACGCGGTCTTCCGCCGTCCCGCGAATCTGTTTCCCTTGCGCTTCGGGAACGACAGCTTCAAGCCGCATCTGACCGCGGCCCAGGCCACGGGCAAACCGTGCATCGTGTTACAGCTGCCCGGAATTGCTGTCGATGTCGATAATCCCGCAGACTTGCAGCAGCTTCTCGCACATCCCGGCAACACCCGCACTCAGAGCCTGCTTCGCCGATGGGCCCTCGACGGCCGCTCTCTTGCCACCGGAACGGAGGGCTTGTGAGCAAGCCTCGACGCACCGCTAAGAAACTCCACGTCGTGCGCAAGAAAGAAGCACCGAGCCAACTCCACACCGAACTCCATCTCATTCCGATCTCTCTCGTCGACGAAATCAAACCCGGTGATTCGCTGGTCGAAAAGCTACTGCGATTCCTGCGGAGAAACCGCATCGCATTCGAACCCGGCGACATTCTCGTCGTCAAACACAAAATCGTTTCCAAAGCCGAGGGCCGCGTCGTCGATCTGAAAACAGTCAAACCCTCTGCCCGTTCGATAGCCTGGGCAAAGAAATACAATGCTGGACGCCCGCCTAATCGAGCTAGCCATGCGCGAGAGCCACGCCGTCATCCGCCAGAAGAACGGCGTGCTGATCACCGAGACCCGTCACGGTTTCATCTGCGCCAACAGCGGCGTGGACGTCTCCAACGTCGATGGCGGCCGCCACGCCCTGCTTCTGCCCACCGATCCTGACCGCTCCGCTCGCAAACTTCATCGCGAACTAAAGACACCGGACCGGCACTCGCCATCCCCGTCCTGATCACCGATACCTTCGGCCGTCCCTGGCGCGAAGGCCTGGTCGACTTCTGCATTGGCATCGCCGGGATGAACGCGCTGCGCGACGACCGCGGCCGCCGCGATCCGCACGGCTACACTTTGCAGGCCAGCCTGGAAGCCGTCGCTGACGAACTGGCTTGCGCCGCCGGGCTGGTCTGCGGCAAGCTCAACCGCACGCCGGCGTGCATCATTCGCGGATTTCCCTACCAACCTGCCGACGGCCGCGCCCGCGACCTGCTTCGGCCTGCCGTCAACGACTTGTTCCGCTAGCCTCTCGCCAAACGGCAGTCTCTAGGAGTAATTTGGAGTACCAACAGGTTTGGAGGAATTCGTGCCCCGCCAACTCTCGATCTCGGAACTGGAAAGCTTCCCCTCCCTCGACTGGTTTGAGGTCGCGCCGCAACTCACTCTCGAAGTGCGCTCATCGCTGGAAAGAATTCTGGAAACTCAAAACGGCGCTTCCATCTCGCAAAAAGACGCTTTCACACTCGCTCACGCCGAAGGCGACGACCTGCTCGGCGTGCTCTCTGCCGCCAACCTGCTGCGCGCCGAGCTCTCCGGCAACCTCATCACCTACGTCGTGAATCGCAATATCAACTTCACCAACATTTGTTTTGTGGGATGCAAGTTCTGCGCCTTCAGCCGCGGCCCGCGTGAATCCGACACGTATTTCCTCGAACCTGATCAGGTCGCGCAAAAAGCCGTCGAAGCCTGGCAACTTGGAGCCACCGAGGTCTGCATCCAGGGCGGACTGCCGCACGGCCTGCCTCCGTTCTACTATCGCGACATCCTGCGCGCGGTGAAAGCAGCCGTGCCGGCGATGCACATTCATGCCTTCTCGCCCATGGAAATCGTTTACGGCGTCGAACTCACCGGCATGCCGCTCGCCGACTATCTCTCGATGCTGCGCGACAACGGCCTGGGCACACTGCCCGGCACGGCCGCAGAAATTCTCGACGACGAAGTCCGCGCCATCCTCTCGCGCAACAAACTCTCCACCGCGCAGTGGATCGAAGTCATCCGCACCGCCCACCAGACCGGCATTCGCACCACTTCGACCATGATGTACGGCCACACGGAAACGCCGGAGCACTGGGTCCGCCAGATGTTCCTGCTGCGCGAAATCCAGGCCGAAACCGGAGGTTTCACCGAATTCGTCCCGCTCGGCTTCGTTCACCAGAACACGCTGCTGTTTCACCAGGGCCTCGCTCGCAGCGGACCCACGCTGGCCGAGCATCTGAAGGTGCACGCTCTTTCGCGCCTCCTCCTTGCCGGCTCCATCAACAACATTCAGGTGTCATGGGTAAAGTTGAACCGCCGCCTTTCGCAGCTCTGCCTGCACGCCGGCGCCAACGATTACGGCGGCACGCTCATGGAAGAAAACATTTCGCGCGAAGCCGGAGCCACGGCCGGCCAGTACACCAGCCCGGAAGATTTTCAGTCGCTGATTCTGGAGATGGGCCGAGTTCCCGCCGAGCGCAACACCACCTACACCCGCATCAAGCTCAAGCTGCCGCTGGAAGAGTTCACCTCAGAAGAAACGCTGGAGCCGGAATTTGCATGAGCGACGCCTCGCGACCCATCGCCGTTCTGGGTGGAACCGGTCCGGCTGGCATGGGTATCGCCCTGCGTTGGGCGCGCGCCGGAGAAACCATCCTCATCGGCTCGCGCGACGCGCAGCGCGCCCAGGATGCCGCCGCCCAGATCAAGAAAAGAGCGGGAGATCAGGCCCGCGTCAACGGAATGGAAAACTCCGCCGCCTGCGCCGCCGCGGATCTTCTCGTGCTCACCGTGCCCTTCGAAGGCCAGGCGGCTCTGCTCAAGCAACTCAAGCCTGCAATCCGCCCCGGCAGCATTCTGATCGACGCGACTGTCGCACTTGCCGCCGGAGTCGGCGGACGCGCCTCACGCACCCTCGGCGTCTGGCAAGGCTCGTCCGCGCAGCAAGCCGCCGAACTCGTGCCCAAGGGAGTGAGCGTGGTCGCGGCATTTCACAATCTGTCTGCCGAGTTGTTAAACGGAGATGAGTCTCTCGACTGCGACGTAATCGTCTGCAGCGACGACGCCAACGCCGCTCAACTCACGCGCACTCTCGCCGCCAGGATTCCCGGCGTCCGCGCCATCGACGGAGGAAAGCTGGAGAACGCCCGCATCCTCGAACAGATCACCGCCCTGCTCATCGGCCTGAACATCCGCCACAAAGGCCACGGCGGCATCCGCATCACCGGATTGCCGCCGGAAGCCTACCGCTAGAATCTGCTGCGCTCAAACCGCTAGAACAATACTTCAACGAGAACTGAATCAGCCGCGGCGTGCCGATGGTCTGGGTGATAGGTGCGCCGCCATTCCCAACGACTCCGCCATCGCCGTTAAAGGTTTGGGATTTGGAATGAAGGATGGTTGAACAGGTTAAAGAACTCGGCGCGGAATCGCAGGTTCTGCCGTTCGCCGAGCTTGAACGTCTTGCCCAGCGTAAAGTCCACATTCTTCTGATGCGGCCCGATGATGCAATTGCGCGGAGACGTCCCCAAAACCGGTAGAACCGTCCGGGGAATTCACAGCAGGATACTTCCGCCTACGCTCACGGTACAAATGCAGCGGGATTGACCCAATTCGCGAGCTTGGTGGCGAGGCCGCCAGACTGCAGAGCGTTGCCGCAACCGAAGCCGGGAGCGAAATCGGCCGTGGCTATGTTCGGGGTGGTCAGATCGTAGTTCGTTCCGCCAGACAGTCCGAATGGTAATGGGTGAGCCCGATTCCGCGACGATAACACTGTCGACCTCCCAGCCACCCAGCGCGTATCCCGTGGCATCATGGCGGTTGGCCAGGAAGGGCAGCGTGTAATTGAGGCTGGTGGTAAAGCGGTGGCGGTGATCGAAGTCGGAAAGACCGCGCGAGGCGGCCCCACTGTTCTGATTATTGACGCGCGTAATAAAGGCCACGCTGGCGGTGGAGACGTCGTCGATCGACTTGGACCACGTGTACGCGCTCTGAAAATACAGCCCCTTGCGAGAAACGGTGCGAAACGGTGGCTTGCAAACCGTTGTAGTGCGAATCGGAGTTGGGATAGAACGACTCGAAGGCGCCGGGATTAATTCCGACGTAAGGCACGCGTGCCGGAGCGTTGCGATGCGGTGTTTTGAGTGATCATGTACGTTGCGGTCCGCCGCCTGTGCCGGTCACTGTCAGCGAGCCTCCCAGTGGAATCAGCGGTCGGCTGGTCGCGATCAGTCGTGGAACGCAGGTGCGTGCCCTTGGTGCCCACGTAGCCGAGTTCGAGCACCCAATTTCCACCTAACTGGTGTTGCACGGTGAAGTTCCACTGCTGGGTGGTGGGCACAATCCAGTGCAGGGGAACGGCGAGACGGAAGAAATCCTTCGGAGTTGCCGGAGAACGCTGGAGACCCGTTGGTGGCGGGCTGCCCGGATCGGGAGCTCCCGAAAAGCCGGTAATGAATGAGGGGGTAGGCACGAACGCCGCGCTGGGCGGCGCGCCCAGCTGGGGCAGCACCCCGGCGTAGATATTCGAGAGGCCACTGTCATGGAGTTACTGCCGATAAGAATGCCCAGCGGGTAAAACGGAGCCGTAAACGACAGGTTGTCCACGGCGCCAATATCTTCCCGGACGCTGTAGATGGCGTAGCCGCCGCGAATCACCGTGTCGTGCTTACCCGCCACGTCATAGGCAAAACCGAGGCGCGGCTCAACTACCGTGGAGTACTCGTTACCCAGTGCGGCATTGTTCAGCGTGCCGCTGAAGCCTGGAATGCCGAACTTACTCACACATTTCGGATACACGAACGGATCGCCCGTCAGATTGGCGTTGTTAGGAACCGTGTTGCCCAAATGGCAATAGCTGTCGGAGGCGGCACCCTACCCACTCGGTGCGGAGTCCCAGGTTCAGCGTCGAGGCTTGGCCTGATCCGGTAATCGTCCTGCACGAATGCGGCGTAGGCGGGAATGTGATAGTCGTGATTGGCAGCCCCGCTGCCGCCTTCATCAACGAATGGCTGGCCGAGGAGGAAGTCCTGGAAGCTACTGAGGTTTGCGGGGGCCGTGGTCCCCGGGGATGAAGAGCAACAGAGGATTGTCCAGCACGGGGAGGGTGCGGCGATCCGCGGTGCGGTCGATTTCGCCGCCAAAACGGAGCGAGTGATGCCCGTGCGTCCAACTGACAGTATCCAGCCAGGTGAACGAGTCCGATAGCGCGGTCTGCCCCGAGTTGGGAAAGGTTCCAATTTGGAGGTTGGGGCCGAAGAACTGCAACCGGTAGAAGTCGGGTTGCCCGTCGTTATTGACGATGCCCAGATCCGCCGGTGAGGTGCCAGGGACGGGAACGTTATTGAGCGAGTCGCTGATGATGTTCACGCCGAAACGAAACTCGTTGATCAGGCTATTGGTGAAGGTGTGGGTCTCCGCGATGCTGCCGAACCGCCCTCGCAACGGTATGTCGAGGGGAAAATTCAGGTTGGTGGAAGCCGCCGGGTAGCCCGTCTGCACCTGGAGGTTATCGGCGCCGAACGGTTGGTAGGTTTCGGAATCGGACCAGAAGAACCGCTCTGAGAAGCGATCCTTGCTGTTATTGAAGTCACGGTCCCAATTGGCCGTGAACTGGTCATCTCTATAGCGACCCGGAACGCTGAGAGTAAGTGAGCCGCTGCCCCCGATCGGACCCGAGACGCTGGGAATCAGCCAGCCCCCACCGGTGCCCGGACCGAACTGAGTGCCCTTGGTGTTAATCAAGTTATAGGCTACCGGATCGAGTCCGCACGTAGCGGCGTTCGTGGCGTATGCCGGCAGGGTGCCCCCTGGGAAGAGGGCGGCGTCCAGAGCCGCACAGTTGTCGTTGGAGCGGTCCTGCTGCGGCAGCACCGGTACCTGAGCGCCACTGATATAAGTTCCCAGCGAATCGCCACTACGCTGGCGCGTGCCTTCGTAGTTCACATAGAAATAGCCGAACCTTGCCTTGGGCCCGACCGGCCCGCCGAAATCGCCGCCGAAAATATTCTGCTTAAGCACAAAAGGACCGAGGAAGTAATCGTTGGCGTCCAGCTTGGAGTTGCGGAAGTATTCCCAAAGATCTCCGTGGAAGTCGGAGGTGCCGCTCTTTCAGGATGGCGTTGATGTTGCCGCCGCCGTTACGGCCCTGAGTAGCGTCATAGAGGCTGGTGCTGACCTTGAATTCCTGGATGTCGTCGGGGTTCGGGACCGGGGTATACGTGAGTTCTCCGAACGAGTAGTCGGAGGCCGAAACCCCCTCGATCAGATAGTTGTTGTTGTCTTCTCTTCCGCCGTTGACGTCGATGCGCACATCGCCGCGGCCTAGCTGCGGCGGCATTGTTCAAGCTGGCAGAGGCGCCTGCCGATAGGTCGAGCAACTGCTGGAAATTGCGCGTGGCCAGAGGAAGATCGGCGATCGTCTGCGCTCCCAGCGACTCGCCCGTGGTCGCGTCCGTGGTATTAACTTGCTCCACCCGGGATTGAACTTCCACAACTTCCTTCACCGTACTTACTTTCATGACCGCAGTCATGCGCGTCGTTTCTGTGATGCGCACCACCACGCCCGGAAACTTGGTGTCGGGAAAGCCCGCCGCGTTCACTTCCACCGTGTAGTCGCCTACGGGTAACAGTGTGGCCGAGAACAGCCCGGACCCGTCCGTCGTAGCCTGGCGCAGCACCTCTCCCGTGGCCTCGCTCTTGATGCTGACTTTGGCGTTGGCGATTACGGCTCCTGTTGGGTCTTGAACCACGCCACTGATGGCGCCGGTAGCACCGCCTTGCGCGAACATCGATCCTGTAAAGACTGCCAGGAAAATACTCGATGCGATCATCTTCCAAAGTGACTTCATCTTGTTCTCCAATCGGACGATTATCCGTTCCTCACTCGCTCCTCAGCCCGCGGATTGACGCGCGCAACCGATGGCACGAGGCCCTAACATGCCGATATATCACGATCCTTCATCGGTGTTCAAGAAGTATGCCGCGGCTCGCATGCACACCTTGAATCTAGTAGAAAGGAATTATTGATAGGATGGACTGCGGCCAGCATCTCAACCTAGAGGATCTTGCGAATCTCACGCGCAACGTGCGGGCCGATGCAAGCCACGCCCCGTGCCCGTCTCAGAATCTAATCTTCCACCGCCTGCGCCGTCATCTCCGACGGCTCGCCGCCTGCGACGGCCTGAGCCACAATCAACCGTCGCGCTTCCACTCGAATCTTCGGCAAATGCAGCGCGAACCAGCACGCGCCCGCTACCGACGCCAGGCCGCCGATCGCTACCGTGAGCGGGGCGCCCAAACGCTCGGCCAGCGCGCCCCCGAACAACGCTCCAATCGGAGCCATACCCATGAACATCATCGAATACACCGCCATCACCCGCCCGCGCAGCGCGTCCGGCACCATCACCTGGATCAGCGTGTTCGAGCACGCCATCTGCAGCATGATGGTATAGCCCACCGGCAGCAGCAGAATCACGGAAACCCAGAAATTGTGTGACAGCGAAAACACCACCAGACTTGCGCCGAAGCCGGCGCTGCACCATGCCACCCAGCGTCCCAGACCCTTCACGCCCTCGCGGAACGCCAGGGTCAGCGCGCCCAGCAGCGCTCCCACGCCGGTCGCGCCCATCAGGATGCCCAACCCCCGCGCCCCACCGTGCAGAATCTGGTCGGCGAAAATCGGCATCAGCACCACGTAAGGCATTCCCACCAGACTCACCAGCCCCAGCAGCAGCAGCAGGGCGCGGATCGGGGCCGTCCGATTGACGAAGCGGAATCCTTCCATCATGTGCTCGAAGGGCGAGGCCATCGACGCCCGCGCCGGGCTGTGCACCCTCATCATCAGCAATCCGATAATCACCGCGATGTAGCTCACCGCGTTCGCAAAGAAACACCAGCCTTCGCCAATTCTCGCCACCAGGATCCCAGCGATCGCCGGACCGATCACGCGCGCGCCGTTGAACATGGAAGAATTCAGCGCAATCGCATTCATCAGATCTTCCTTGCCCACCATATCCACCAGAAACGATTGCCGTCCGGGAATGTCAAACGCATTCACCACGCCCAGCAAACTCGCCAGCACAAACACATGCCAGACCTGAACTTTGTGCAGCAGCGTCAACCCCGCCAGAACGGAAGCCAGCAGCATCGCGGCCACTTGCGTCGAGATCACGATGTGGCGGCGGTTGAAGCGATCGGCGGCAATCCCGCCCAAGGGTGCAAACAGAAACACTGGAACCTGGCTGGCGAATCCCACCGAGCCCAGCAGCAGCGCCGAACCGGTCAGCCGATAGACCAGCCACGACTGCGCCACGCTCTGCATCCACGTACCGATAAGTGAGATCAGTTGTCCGCTGAAAAAGAGCTGAAAGTTGCGATGGCGCAGCGCCCGCCCCGCCACCTGCCAGCGCGAACCGCTCCCGGACGCCGCTTCCGCGCCCCTCACCGCCGCACTTTCCTGGATTGGGAATCTTGACTCAGACACGTTCACTTCTTTCGATGACGCTCCGGCCCTCTGGGACCACTATAACGACCACTATAACGTGCATCCTCCGGGCAAAGGTTCCCAAGAATGTTCCCTATATTAGAGTTTTCCACAGATCAGTCCCTTGATCCGCTCCGACCTCCAACTTTTGACTTCCCAGACCGCCCGGACTGCGCTAGAGTTGCAGTTGCTTTCTCCTCGGCGATTCCCTGAAGGAAGGGACACGACCATGACTACTCCTCCGGTTGGTGTTGAACGCCGTATTGGGCAGCGCTTCGCTTTTAACCTGCCAGTCTCGCTGCGTGACGTTGCGACCTCTATTGAAGGACTCGGTTTCACCCAGGACCTCAGCTCCCGCGGAGCGTTTCTGTTCACCGACATGGCATTGAGCGAAGGCGCGGAAGTCGAACTTACGCTAGAGATGCCGTCCGAGATCACGCTGGGCGAAAACATGCGCGTCCGCTGCCGAGGCAGCGTTTTGCGCATCGTCAAGCCCGCGGATAACAGCTGGAAACCCGCAGTCCTGGCCGCGACCGAGACTAAGTCGTCAGAGATCAAGGGTGCCGAGACCAAGATCGGCGTAGCCGTCTGCTTGAAGGGCTATGAGTATCTTCCCGAAACCGAGGATGGTTCCGCCGACTTCCGCCGCATTTCGGCCCTGCATAGCCCCAGTGAGACGGAGCGTGCGGCCACGGCAGCGCCCCTCAGACCGCGCGCCGCCGCGGCCCACTAACCTCGGCCATTCATGGTTCATCAAGGACCAGGCTTTACCACCGCGATTCGTATCCAGCAGTGAAGGGCATCGCTTCAGCGATGTGAATCGCGGGAATATCCCGGTCTGGGCTGGGCAGCGCACTTTAGATTTTTCATTCGTTCGGGGACCTTTTCAATCTCCGCTGCTTGGCTTAGAATGCTTGTCACTAGTGCGGATTCGTTGGGGGAGTATTCCGGCTGTGCACCTCTCGCTGATGTTTTTTATCCCGCAGATCGCTTCTCTTATGTCTCCGAGCGATTTGTATACAGGCAGGCTGGCAGGCAGTTACCAAGGTCACTTGGCGAACAGTACGTTCTCTTTCTAACATGCAAACACCGAGAGAAATCAGCGAGAACCGCGCAATGCATGGCATCGCCGTAGCCGTCCTGTCCGAGGACCGGGAACATTTATCGGAGTTGCAGAGCCGCCTGGAGGCTACCCGCCTGGCCCGGGTCGTGTACAGCAACGTCGGCTTCCCCACCGGACCCACAGACTCCATCCTGCGCCAGATTCAGGATTTGCGTGCTGAGGTCGTGCTCGTCGATATCTCTCCCGGGAATCCTCAGTCCGCCATCGCGGCCATCGAACTCATTCAAGCCAACACCCTGCAGCTTGCCATTTTTGCTAACGGCAGCATGCAGCAGCCCGGCACAATCGTGGCCAGCATGCGCGCCGGTGCCGGCGAGTACCTGGATGACAGCGCCGGCTTCGATGTTCTACTCGAAGCCCTGACGCGCTTCAGCTCGAACCGGACCCGCACTCGCGGGGGCGCGGGCAAGGCCCGCATCTTCACCTTTCTCAGCGCCAAGGGTGGCGCCGGCGCCACCACCGCTGCGGTCAACACCGCCATCGCTCTGCAGCAGGCCTACGGCAACGTGGTTCTGGTCGACTTTGCGCCTGTTGGCCACGCCCAACTTCATCTCAACCTGCGCCCTAATTTTGGAGTGCCTGACGCGCTCGAGAATCTGCACCGCCTCGACGCTTCTCTGCTCGATGGCCTGATGACCACTGCCCAGGACGGCTTGCATCTCCTGGCCGGCTCACAGCAGCCTTATCACGCCATCCCCACGCCGGCCGAATTGGCCCGCCTGTTCGACCTGTTGGTGAATCATTATCGCTACGTCGTGGTCGATGCTTCCAGCCGCCTCGATTCCACCACTCGCTTGCTCTCCGACCTCTCGAACGCGGTGCTCATGGTCGCTCAAACCGACGTCGTCACGCTGTGGAGTGCCGGCCGCATTCATGCCTTCCTCGAAGCCGGCGCAGGCCGCAATCGGCTGCGCATGGTTCTGAATCGTTACAAAAAGATTCCCGGCTTCACTGACGAAGACATCGAGAGTGCCACGAACTGCAAAGTGCTGTGGAAGATTCCCAACGCGTTTCACTCGATTCTGCCCGCCATCGATCACGGTGCGCCGGTGGTTTTGCAGGAAAGTCTGGAAGTGAGCCGCTCGTTCCGCGCCCTGGCCGCGGCATTAGCCGAGGCCACCTCCACTCCCGAAGGCGGACTCGACCTCGTCTACGACCAGGAAAAATCCAACCTCAAAAAGAAAACCCCCGGCCGCATGCTCATCACGCCCGCCCGCGCTGGCCAGTAGCCTCCAGTACCCAGTACCTAGTACCCAGAAAACCAAGTCAACGAAAAGCCCTCCCATGACGATCGCGAAGGGCACGACTTCAGTCGTGCCAACGCCAACATCGACAAGGGCTCCAGCCCCTGAGGCTCTGGTGCAAAAGCCGCGAGATATTCTTCTGGTTGCTGGGTACTGGGTACTAGGTACTAGGTACTAATTCTTCGGAAACATCTTGAACACAACATCGCTGGAATGCGTCGTCACTTTCTTCTCCGCATCGCTGGTGTTGTCCGTAAGCGTTCCCTTCAGCGCGTAATACGCCTCGTCTCCGGGATTTTTCCCCTCGGCCCGCTCCACCGTTCCCCTGAACTCGAACCACACCGCGTGTACTGTTTCGGTGGTGAAGCTGAGCTTGTTGCCATCCAGTTTGCCGCTGCGGAAGTACTGATCGAGAAACGCTCCCTTATCGCTTTCCCCATCTCCATAGCGCGAGACGAATCCCGTGACCCTGCCTTCATCCTCCACTGTGATCTGCACGAACTCTCCGTCGTTCAAGAAGCTGTACATCCCGGAAAACTCGCGGCCGGCCTTTGCCTCATGTGCCGCCGCGGTCGAGTCACCCGCCTTCGGCACCGCGGTCTTCGACTGTTGTGCAGAGCCTTGTGCGGAGTCTCGCGCCGAGTCTCGTGCGGAATCTTGCGCGGCAGCCGAACCAGCCAATGCCATGGCGGCAACCGCCACAGCAGATACCAAAATCGCCAGCAACCTCTTCATGAAGACTCTCCCACTAACATTCATCGTACTACCTTCCCAACAAAGCGCATCCCCTTCGCGATGGTGGGTCAACTGAAATCCTCTGTCATTGCACCGCTCCGGCGTCATCCCGAAGTCCCGCGTTTTCACCAGCGGGACGAGGGATCTCCCGGGGCACACCGCCGCCCTTTTCAAACGGAGCCACTACCCTCTTCCGCATGCCCTCCTGGCTACCAGGAAAGATCATTTTCCATCTAACATAGAGCGATGCACGAAGCTCCGGGCCCGCTCCAACTGGAAGAGACTGAACCACTGGCCCCGGAATTGGTCCTCCTGATTGCTCCCGAACCCTGGTTTCGCGTGTTCCTGCAGAATGTTCGCGATCTGTTTCGCCCAAGCGAACTTGCTCCTCCCCGTATCGACTCCGCCCCGGCTGCTTTCTGGCCTGACGTCTTCGTCGACCGCGGACTGCCCTGGCGCCGCTTCCTGCAGTCGGCCTTTTATCACGTTCTCACGCTCGCCCTGATCTGGGCGGGATCACGATTTCTCGCCCTCCATCCTCCTCCCGAAACTCGACCCGCGTTCACGCATGCCGACGTCGTCTACTACGCGCCCTCGGAATACCTGCCGCCGCTCGATACGCGCCGCTCGAACTCCGCCCACGCTCGCCAGGCCGATCCCGAATACTCCGCGCAGCCCATCATTTCCGTGCCTCCCGAGGCCGACAACCGCTCACAAACCATCGTCACACCGCCCAATATCCAGTTACAGCATGACGTCCCCTTGCCCAACGTTGTCGCGTTGTTAGAAAAGATGCCCGGCGACCCGCGGCTGCCGATCGGCCCAGCCCCCGCCGTTCCTGCGTCGGAAATTTCGCGTCTGGCTCCTCGAATCGAACGCTCGGTCATCGCACCACCTCCCGGCCTGCAGGCCGCATCGCCGAAAACTTTGCAGGCTCCTCAGCCGGCCGTGATCGCTCCCCCGCCCGCAATGGAGACCGGCTCTACCCGCCGTCTCGGCGATTTCAACGTCGGACACAGCTCGGTGATTGCCCCCGCTCCGCAGCTTTCCCTCGACGAACAGCGCGCAGTGCCGGGCAGAAGTTCAACCGCCTTGAGATCGCCGCGGGGAAGTTCGCCGCAAGTGATTGCGCCGCCGCCCTCGCTAGCCGCGTCAGGACGCTCCCACTCCGGAGGAGGCATGATCGCGCTCAACCTCCATCCCGCAGTGGGCGCGCCACCCGATCCGCCCGCCGGCAATCGCCGCGGCAACTTCGCCGCTACCCCGGAAGGCCATCGCGGCGCCTCAGGTGCGCCCGGCGCAACCGCTGCAAGCGGCAAGGCCGATGCAAGTGCAGATGCAAGTGCAGATAGAAGTGCAGCCAAGAACAGCGGCAACTTGCCTTCGGGGCTGTACGTCGGCAAGGCCTCGAATCCCACTTCGCCAGTTGCGGGTGATCCCGCCCCAAAGAACTCCAGCGCGTACTCCGTCAATCCGAATCTGATTGCCGGTATGCGCCCGCCACGCTTGCCGGCGCGCACTTTGCACTCCGGCGTCGAGAGCAAGCTCTCCAGCGAGGAGCAGGCCGTCTTCGGCGACCGCCAGTTCTACTCCCTCAGCCTCAACATGCCCAATCTGAACTCCGCCGGAGGCAGTTGGATCATCCGCTTCGCCGCGCTGAAGCCGGAGTCAGCCGCCGGCACTCCTTCTGCTCGCGCCGCAGCGGGCAATCCATCTCCTGACGAATCATCCTCGGCCGATCTCTCTGCGCCCGTGGCTACGCGCAAAGTCGATCCCGCTTATCCGCTCGAGTTGATGCGGCAGAACGTGGGCGGCACTGTCATCCTCTATGCCATCATCCACGCTGACGGAACCGTCGGCAAAGTGCGCGTGCTGCGCAGCGTCGACGACCGCCTCGACCAGTTCGCCAGCGAAGCCATCGCCAAGTGGCAGTTCCTCCCCGCCACAAAGAACGGCGCTCCTGTGGACGTAGAAGCAACCTTCTGGATTCCGTTTCGTCCGGCAAAGCCGAGCTTCTGAGCTCGGGGTTCTCTCTTCGACGGCGCTTCGGTCTTCACTGTCGCCCAATCTCGTGCTATTTCGCTGGGCGCTATCGGCACCGCCATGATTGTGGCCAGCATGGTTGCCACCACCTTCTCTCTGCCGTCGCTGATGGCAAAAGCATCCGCTGTACAAACTGTCAGCGTCCGTCCCGCTTTCTTCACTTGCGCTCGGGCCGTGAAGACCTCGCCGGCAGCGGGTGCTAGAAGGTTCACCTTGAACTCCACCGTGAGGACCTCCTTATCGTCTGCTGCCACGGTTAAGGCGGCATAACCGCAAGCAGAGTCCAGCACCGCGGTGATAGCACCCGCGTGCAGGTAGCCGTTCTGTTGCGTAAGCGTTGTCGAAAACGGCAGGCGAATCTCCACGCCGCCTTGAACCACCGCGGTGAGCTCGGCCCCCAAAGTGGACATGAAGGCCTGCCTGGAAAAGCTCTGCCGGACGCGTTCCTCGTGGGTGGTCACTTATCTCCTCTACCCACCGAACATCGGCACGTGATAGGCGGGGTGGCCGTTGCCGATGCCAGCGAGATCAAAAGCCTGAAGAATTTCACAAGCCATTGTGACATCTAACCTTGTCCACAGCCCACCACTTCCGCCATGATGGTCGAGGCCGTGACGGTCGAGTGAACTCACATCGCCACGCGCCTAAGTCCTTTGTTTCACGGATTTTAGTATCTAAGTTCTTTGACATCCGGATTTTACGAGGAATTTCCCGCTAACTCGATGATCCCACTAGACCCCAGGGGGAGGGGGGTATCGAAAAAGTGCGAAGGCCGCCGTCCAAAGTCAGCTTGAGATTACGCCTTCGCGCCTTTTTTCTTTTCCAGCGCGGCGTAGATGGCAGGGTCGGTGCAAACTTCGTAGTAGGTACGCTCGGTCCAGCTCCGCACCGAGAAATCTTCTACATTGATCTGCGGGATGCGGCTTGTGCGCACCACGATCTTGCGGAAGATGTCGCGGTCGACCGGCACCGTGCCGCTGGACAGCCGGTATTCCCCCTTATCCGACGCCATCGAAGGTGGCAGCTTAACCGTCAGCGGCACGAGTGAAATCTCCTGCTCCAGCTTTCGGAAGGCTGCTTCATTCATGCGAATGCCACCCAGGTTGAAGCTGAGGATGGAGTCTTCCGGATTCTCCCCCTCATCTTTAGTTGGCTCGGCCGCCGCAGCCTGGAACACGTAGACGTGGAAGGGCCCAGCCTGCGATTCCATTACCTTGCGGGCACGTTTGTCGCACGAAGAAAGGCGGTCGCTCTGATTCAGCGCTTCGGAAATCATGATCTGGTGCTCACCGTCCATCAGATACAGCGGCGCAGATTCCTGCAGCGTGATGCCCACGCCCAACTCCAGCCCCGGCATGCCCGAACGCTGCATCAGTGCGTTGTAGCCGCGCACAATCTCGATGATTTCGCGAGCCAGCACGCACGCGCGGCTCACCGCGAGTCCCGGTTCGCCGGCGCGCTCGAGGATTGCCAGAATAATGGCATCGCCCTCGAGGAAAACTTTTTGTGCTCCGTACTTACCCAGGAGCTTGTTCACCGGATCGTAGAAGTTCAGGCTGAAATAGGACGCTGGATTGAGCCCCTTCTCCATTAATGTTCGCGTGAGCCGCGTCGAGTCGCGCACGTCGGCCTTCAGCACCACGTGCCGCAAGACGCGGTCTTCCTCCGGTTGCTGCTGCTCCTGGGGAAGAAGGAATTCGTAGAGCGTGCCATTCATCCGGGAAAGCTCGCGCAGCTTCTCGGTGCTCACCAGGTTCACCGAGTCGAGCGCCGCGTTCAGCACTTCCAGCCGGCGGAGATCGCGGTGATAGTGGGAGAAATCCTGCAGAAAGCGCGCCGCGACCTTAGCCCGCTCCGCGCCGCGGCATCCTGCGACCTTGCCCACCGCCGCATACAAACTGGCCGGCGAGAGCTTGCCGTGCTCCTGAATCATGCGCTCCACGCGGTCGCACTCAGGACGCGAGATCAGTGCATTCTTCAGTTGTTGCGGATTGATTCGCGGCGCGTATTCGCTGAGCAGCGGCACCGTGTGATAGGAGGCGATCACATGTTCCATCACCTGTTCGTCTTCGAGCAGGCGCACCCATTGGGCCAGGCGCTCCTGCTTGGCCACACCTTCCGCCGTGGAATCATCGGGCGTTCCGGTGCCGACGAGGGCGCGGGCATTCTCCGGAGCGCACAGCCAGGAATTAATGGTTTCGCTGGTGGTTTCTTCGCCGTAGAGCGAACGCACGAAACCCCATACCACGTCCTGCAAGCGTCCGTAGCGATCGGGATCGCGATCCCAGTTGCCCAGCATCACATAATGTTCGGCACAAAGGTAGTCGTCGCGGCCGTCCTCGGAAAAAGCCAGGCGGTTCACGAACAGGCCGTAGCTGCCGAGGCCCGCGCTGCCGGATTCTGCAACCTTCGACTCGGCAGAGCCGGCTTCCCCAAACAGCGACCGCCGGGTGCGCGCCAGCGTCTCTTTCTCGATTTCGCGCAGAGTCTCGAACAGATCCTGCCCTGTCTTGCGCAGTACGATCTTCTTCCGCACCTGGAAGGCGGCCACGCGCTCGCGATACTCCACCCCTTTGCCCTGACGTATGCCTTCGTAAGTTTTGAGCAGAACGCGGCAGCGCTCCAGCACTTGCGCGAACTGCTGGTTCATCTCGGTGCGGAGAAGCTTGGTCACGGCCAGCCGCGCCAGCAGGTCAACCGAAATCTTTTCTTCTTTCTTCGCGCGATTGAGAGCCGCCAGATGCAACTCGGCCAGCAGCGGCTTC
Organism: uncultured Acidobacteriaceae bacterium; assembly: GCA_963770235.1. GTDB lineage: Bacteria > Acidobacteriota > Terriglobia > Terriglobales > Acidobacteriaceae > Sulfotelmatobacter. The sequence goes on from CAVYOW010000004.1 coordinate 55,480, forward strand.
CACTCAGATTTTTCACCTGGGTTGCGAGCTGTCCCGGCCGCGGCGCTCCTCATCCACGAAGGTCCCTGGGTTCGCTGCGTCGTCTCAGCCGCCAGCAGTCCTTCCAACTCGCCATGGCGCACGATCAGCCGCATGATCTGCGCCCGCGCCGCCTCCACGAAGCGCGGGCTCAAGGCCACGTCGTGCCGCAGATTGTCGACCCCGACCACGAGTCCTTCGAGTCCTATCGACGGCGCGGACGCAATCATCTCCGGCAGCGCCAGTTTCTCTGGCTCCTTGCCCAAGCGGAAGATGGGAAGTCGCGGCATTCGCTAATAGCTCAGAATTCTTGGAAGTTACTGATTACACACGCACATATCGAGGCTAGCATGCGTCGCGCACCGGCTAAAGTTACGCAAGTTACATGCATTGCGTCCGGTCATGTCGGAAATAGACTTCGCCGTGATTGCCAAGTGGTTTTCTTCCAAGGATGTAGAATCGATGGCGTCGCGGCAGTCTTGCCCAACGACCTGACCCAAGAAAATTCAGGAGAACTACCATGATCGGCTTCTCCGTTAACGGCAAACCCATCGATCTCGACGTTGATCCCTCCACCCCCTTGCTCTGGGTCATCCGCGAACATCTCGGTCTGACCGGAACGAAATACGGATGCGGCATGGCGCAATGTGGAGCGTGCACCGTGCACATCAATGGAGAGGCAGTGCGGTCGTGCGTCGCACCGGTATCGCGGGCGACAGGGAAAGCGGTTACGACAATCGAGGGACTGTCCCCCGATCTAAGTAACCCTTTGCAGCGGGCCTGGCTGGAAGAGGACGTTCCCCAATGCGGCTACTGCCAGTCGGGACAACTGATGAGCGCGGCCGTGCTGCTACGTGAGAAACCGCGGCCCACCGATGACGACATTGACGAAGCCATGACGGGCAACGTCTGCCGTTGCGGAACTTATCCCCGGATTCGAAGAGCAATCCACCGCGCGGCCGAGATGGTGGCGAAGGAAGGTGGCCGATGAACGATCTAATGGTGGCGAAGGAAGGTGGCCGATGAACGGTCTAAATGCGAGCACGGTTAGGGAACGCAGTGGGATGCAACGTCGCGATTTCTTGAAGGTTTCGGTGGCCGCAGGCGGCGGCTTGCTGATCGGCTTTCAGTTTCCAGGGATCAGCAGGCTGGCGTCAGCGCAGGCGTCCGTCAGTACCTTTATGCCAAACGCCTTCGTGCGGATTGGGACCGATGAAAGGATCACGGTCATTGTGAATCATTCCGAGATGGGGCAAGGAGTCTATACTTCGTTACCCATGCTGCTGGCTGAGGAACTTGATGCCGATTGGACGAAGGTGGGCTATGAGTCTGCTCCCGTTGACCCTAAGTACAACCACCCGGCGTTTGGCATGCAGATTACGGGAGGAAGCTCGAGCGTGTGGTCGGGACTGGAGCAATTCCGGCAAGCTGGCGCGGCCGCACGCGCCATGCTGGTCGCCGCGGCGGCGCAGCAGTGGAACGTGGACGCGAGCGAGCTGCCGCACCGAATCGGGCGCGGTGTTTAACGGATCCAATCGCAAGCTGACTTACGGACAACTGGTTGGCGCCGCGGCGAAGCTAACTCCACCCGAACACGTTCAATTGAAAGATCCGAAGACGTTCAAGCTGATCGGCAAACCGATCAAGCGCCTCGATACCCCCGTAAAGCTGAACGGCGAAGCGGTTTTCGGAATCGATGTCAAGTTGCCCGGGATGCTGACGGCGGTGATTGCCCGCCCTCCCATTTTCGGAGCGAAGGTGAAGAGCTTTGACGATTCCCGGGCACGTTCCATGCCCGGAGTGCGTAAGATCGTCGCCGTTCCCGCGGGCGTGGCCGTGATCGCGGACACTTTCTGGCAGGCCAGGATGGCGCGCGAGGCCCTCCAGGTGGATTGGGACGAAGGCAGCATGCAGAACTTCAGCACGAGTCAGATGATGCAGGAGTTTCGCGAACGCGCAAAGTCGACCGGCACCAGCGTCCGCAAAGATGGCGATGCCGCGGGCGCGCTGGCGAATGCAGCCAGGAAGATCGAAGCGGTTTATGAGGTTCCCTACCTCTCGCACCTGATGATGGAGCCGCTGAACTGCACAGTGGATTTGCGGTCGGACTCGTGCGAAGTCTGGACTGGCTCGCAGTTCCAGACCGTGGATCGCGCAAACGCGGCCAAAGTTGCAGGACTGCCGAACGAGAAGGTCCAGCTCCACACCACTTTCCTGGGTGGAGGCTTCGGAAGGCGGGCGAATCCGCAATCAGATTTTGTGGTGGAAGCGGTCCACGTCGCGAAAGCGGCTGGCGCCCCGGTGAAGGTGATCTGGACGCGCGAAGACGATATGCGCGGCGGCTGGTATCGTCCGGCCTTCTTGCATGCCATCGAGGGCGGCATTGATGCGAGTGGGAACGCTGTCAGTTGGAGATCACGGCTGGTGGGTCAGTCGATCATGACGGGTACGCCATTCGCGGCGATGTTCATGAAGGGGAATTACGACCCAGCGTCAGTCGAGGGGGTTGACGATCTTCCCTACGCGATTCCAAACTTGACGGTTGAGTCGCATCAGGCGGAAATCAACGTTCCGGTCCAATGGCTGCGTTCGGTGGGACACTCTCACACCGCTTTCGCGGTTGAATGTTTCGTGGACGAACTCGCCGCCCTCGCACAGAAAGACCCGTACCAGTTCCGGCGCCAGCTTCTGCTGAAACAGCCTCGGCATCTTGGCGTGCTGGACCTCGCCGCGCAGAAAGCGGGATGGAACAAGCCTCTGCCGAAAGGAATGGGCCGCGGGATCGCAGTGCACTTTGCCTTCGGCAGCTATTCTGCGCTAGTGGCCGAGGTTTCGGTTACTGACGACAAAGTCCGTGTCCATCGCATGGTATGCGCCGTCGACTGCGGACAGTACGTAAACCCCGGCATCATCGCAGCGCAACTCGAGGGAGGCGCAATCTTCGGAGCCTCGGCGGCGCTCTTCCAGGAGCTTACCTTCGAGCATGGGCGCTTGCAGCAGACCAACTTCAATAGCTTTCCCGTAATGCGCATGAATGAATGTCCGGAGTTCGAAACCTACATTGTGGAAAGCAATGAAAAAGCCGGAGGAATCGGAGAGCCGAGTGTCCCGTGCGCAGCACCGGCCATCGCGAATGCCGTGTTTGCCGCGACCGGGAAGCGAATCCGCCGGTTGCCCATCCGGATGACGGAGGCAGTATGAAGCTCTTGCGCCTTGTATTTCAGCCTCCGCTGGCCAGCCTGATGGTGTTGGGCATCGCCGGAGCGCTGTGGCTTTCGCGTTCAGTAGCCGCAGCGGAACCGCCGGCCGGCGAAAACGTTGTTGCGGCCGTGGCCAGCGACGATGGTGCGCTGTTCACTGCATTTGTTCCGGTGCTACGCCACCCTCGCTGCATGAATTGTCATTCGCAAGGAGATTATCCGCGGCAGGGCGATGACGGACATCAGCACGCCATGAACGTGAGACGCGGTCGAGACGGTCATGGGGTTACGGCGGAAAAGTGCAGCACCTGCCATCAGGACCATAATCTCGTCGGCGCGCATCTACCGCCCGGCGCACCCAACTGGGGTTTGCCTCCCGCCAGTACGCCGATGATCTGGCAAGGACTGACCGACTCGCAGATTTGCGAATCGATCAAGGACCGAAAGCAAAACAGAAACCGGAACCTCGATCAGCTCGTCGAGCACCTTACGGCAGATAAGCTGGTGATGTGGGCCTGGAATCCGGGCGAGGGTCGAACTCCCGTCCCCATGCCGCACGATGAATTTTCTGCGAAGGTAAAGCAATGGCAGGCAGCAGGAGCGCCTTGCCCGGCGAGGTGAGCTCTTCCCGGTTACTGGGTACTTGCTACTGGCTCTTGATTCGCGCCGCCTCGAACTCATCGCCCTTCTGCCAGCCGATGAGCCGCGTGAAGCTTGCCGCTTCCCAGCCGAGAGCGAAGCCGAATCGTGCCATCGCACCATCGCCGACGAAATCCATTTCAGGGCGATACTCGTCGCTGGGCTGGTGATAGCGCTTCTCCGTGTACTCCTTATCCTGTGCCAGGCCCCAGGCCTCGTCGTGGCCTTTGAACTTCATGCCTTCGTTGATCGAGAATGCTGGAATACCTACGCGGGCCAGACTGAAGTGGTCGGAGCGGTAGAAGTGTCCCGCTTCGGGGCGGGCATCGGGACGGATCGCCAGGCGGAACTCCTTGGCCATGGCCTGCACCCACGGATAGAATGTCGTGCGCTCCGCGCCTGAAACTTGTACTTCCTCCGGTGCTCCCAGCGGCTGCACGTTGTCGTAATTCAAATCCAGCGCAATCTTCCCCGCGGGAACAGGCGGGTGCTTGCCCAGATACTCCGATCCGAGCAGTCCCTGCTCTTCGGCCGTGACTGCCGCAAAGATGATCGACCGTGCCGGCCGGTCTTTGGCCACGCTGAAGGCGCGCGCCAGTTCCAGCAAAATGCCGCAGCCCGTGGCATTGTCGGCGGCGCCGTTGAAGATGTTGTCGCCCGGCATGTCAGGACGGATGCCAAAGTGGTCGTAGTGCGCCGTGTAGATCACAGCCTCGTCTTTCAGTTTGTGGTCAGAGCCCGGCAGCATCGCCAGCACATTATTCGACTCGAAGTGCCGGACGTTGCTCACCATGTGCGCCTTCAGCTTCGTTCCCAGATTCACGGGATGAAACTCCTGCGTGCGCGCATCCGCCATCATCATTTCCAGATCCATGCCTGATGCGGCTGCCAGTTTCCGCGCCACCTCAAGCTGCACCCAGGAAGCGACCTTCAACACCGGGGCTTCCACCTTCAAATAAGACTTCTCTCCCGAATTCGAGTTCCGCACTACTTCCCACGGATAACTCGCCATGTCTTCTTTGTGGATGAGAATCACGCCCACCGCGCCCTTGCGCGCCGCTTCTTCGTATTTGTAAGTCCAGCGACCGTAGTAAGTAAGCGCTTTGCCTTTGAAGAATTTGGGATCATCCGACGGCGGCTCGTTCACCAGCATGAGCAGGACTTTGCCGCGCACGTCGGCGCCTTTGTAGTCGTCCCAGTTATATTCCGGAGCTTCAATGCCGTAGCCGACGTAGACGATCTCGGCGTCTACATCGGACTGCGCCTGCTGGGTTTGATCGTAGGCGACGTACTCATCGAGCGGCTTCAGATTCATCGCCGAGCCTTGTTTCGGCAACAGCGAAAACTGGGTTTCGGGAAGTGTCGTGATCCCGACCAGAGGCACTTTCTGCAGGTATGACCCGTTATCGCCCGCGGGCTTCAATCCGTATTCCGCAAACTGCGTGGCGATGTATTCGGCGGCGAGGTCGCCGCCGCGCTGTCCCGTGCCGCGGCCTTCCAGAAGATCATGCGAGAGAAAGCGCACGTGCCAGCGAATGTGTTCGGGATTGATGGTTTCCATCGCGGCAAATGCTGCACCCGGCAGGCGAACCGAAACGGGCTCGTGCTTCCCCGCGGCCGGTGCTGAGGCTGGAGGCGCGCCGCCTTCCGCCCACAACAGCAGGCTCAGAGCGGAGATCACGCTGACAAGAGCACTTCTTCTTGCGAATGCTTGCATAGATCGGTCTTCTCCCCCGAACGAAGCGAGTAGCGGCGCGGAGCAATCCTTATCGCCAGGAATGCCTGTTGTTTTAAGACTGAGGGAATTGTAACGGACCGGAGGAGTTTCGTTGTAAGGGAGCAGCACGGATCACCTGCACGGCAGGTCAGTCACCGCGGGGCATCCGGGCAAGCTTCCGGTTGTACCTGCGACTGTTGCTCTTTGCGTTTCGACATCCTCGAGCCGTTTTCCTTCGGGTTGCGTCTCCCGCGACCGCGGGATTAATTCTTTGAGCTTCAACCGGCGCGGAAATCGCGCACATCTTCTCCGGCCTTGAACAATTTGGCAGGCGCGATCTTTCCTGACTCGGCCATCTTACGGCTGATCTCGGTGAAGTCGGCCTTCACCCACCCGACGCTGGAAACTTCGATTTTGCCGTCCTGGGCAATCCAGAACAGGCTGGGAACATTGGTCAGGCCGTAGGCATTCGACACCGGATAGGCGTCCCGATCGTCGAGCAGTACCGGAAATGTCACGCCAAATTCCTTGGTGAAGGCCGCCGTGTGCCTGGGATCGTCCTGGGAAACGCCGATGAGCCTGACGCCCTGGTGCCCATACGCCCGCTCCAGCCGCTCCAGGAATGGAAACGCGTACTGGCAGATGGGACACGAAACTTTGAAAAACGCCAGCACCACGGGACCGTGCGCCAGTTCCTCGCGCAGCACGAAACGCTTGCCGTCCATTGCTTTCAGTTCAAAGTCGGGCGCCTTGGTGCCCGCTGTCAGTGCCGCCATCGGTCGTCCTCCCGTTTGTTTGTTCAGGATGTTTCGCAGCCAGCGCATGTGGCCCGCTCTGACCTGCTTTTATTTTAGATGATGCAGGATGGGAGAAGGAGTTACCCGTCGGTCAGTGGCCAATCCGAGACAATTGCGCTTCCGGACAGGATTCCCGCTCTGTCAATGGGCCGCTTCAGTTTCGAGACACACTGGATCCGCAAGGATCATAACGTGGTCTGAGGAGTGGCCCACGGCCGGCTTACGCGGAGCTTCCGAATGCGCCCGAGTTGTGTCACAGTCAAAGCCGTCCAGGTCGTCTCGGGTGCCGAACGTATAGGTAAAAGTGAACGATGTCACCGCATCTCGGCACCCCACAACGAACACACCCGATGACCAGCGTTGACACTCAAACGTCGATTTCTGCACACTGTCCAAAGCGGCCTGCTTCAGCATCGGGTGACCGCTGATCACTTCCGCCGAAGCGACGCTCCCATCCTGCCGAATTCTGACTTGCATTTTCACGTCGCCCGTAATCCGCGCCTGCCGCGCCAGCGGAGGGTAGACGGGCGGAGAGAGTTTGGCAAGCACTACAGGTTCGAGTGTCGGGGCGCCCGTAGCGCTTTGAGCCGGAACGTTCTCAACAACGGCGAAGAAGCACAGGGACAGTGCGGCAAACTTGAGCATTAGGTGCAACGGGCGCTGCCTCATGACTGGAATTCTAGTCCGGTGGCCTCTGTCAAAGCACTTCCGCTTTCCGCAGAATCTTACGCGCAAGTCCCGTGAGGGCAACCTGCCGCAGCCGCTCCAACGGAATCCATTTCCCATCAACGCGCGATGGCGCGGCGTCGCGCCAGACGCGGACGGTGTAATCCGTGACCGTGATCGAATGGCGCAGCGTGAAGGAAGGACCACCCGCACCATTCGTGCCTGGCAGCTCGGGCAACTCCCACATTCCCGGCATCAGGGACGCATCAGGCGGCCGCCGAATCAGAAAAACCTCTCCATCCCGACGATCCAGAGCGTAGTGAATCTCCCGCTTGTTCTGCCGGGCCGGTTTCGTCAGTCGGCGCCATTTCTCCGCGCGTGACGCATAGCTCGACCACCGGACATGTCAAGCACGCCGGCGCTCGCGGCGTGCACACGACTGCGCCCAACTCCATCATGGCCTGATTGAAATCGCCGGGACGCTTGGCGTCGAGCAGAGTTCGTTAGCGGCTTGCCACAAGCTCTTCTCCGGCCAGCCGCGTTCCCGATACTCGCTGCAACACGCGCTCGACGTTGCCATCGACCACAGCGACCGGCTCGTCGAACGCGATGCTGGCAATCGCCGCCGCGGTGTAGCGTCCGATTCCCGGCAACGCACGCCAGACTTCGGCCGTCGTCGGAAACTTCCCTCCATACTCTCGCACCACGACTTTCGCCGCGGCGTGCAGCATGCGCGCCCGCCGGTAGTATCCCAGGCCGCTCCACGCCGCGAGCACGCTCGCCTCGCGCGCCGCCGCTAGCTTCTCTATCGTGGGAAAACGGCGCAGGAATTCCTGATAGTGCTCAATCACTGCCGCCACCCGCGTCTGCTGCAGCATGATTTCGGAAAGCCACACGCGGTAGGGATCGCGGTTCGCGCGCCAGGGGAGATCGCGCCGGTGCCGGTCGTACCAGGCGAGCAGCCGCCGCCGGAATTTCTTCGGCTCCTTCTGCATCAACGCCTCGATCCGAATGCCTAATCCCATACTCCTGGCTCTCGCCAACCGGCAGCGGAGGATTCGATTCTAATTGATAGGTGGTGCCTCCGGTTGCTCTCCCGTATGCCTGCCATTGACCGGCGTTCCCAGGCGCGAAATAATGGTGCAGGCCTGGCATCCGCAACATTTGCGTGAGTTCATCCACGCCCAGCAGTATCGAGGAGCATCATGAACGACTTCAACCGCAAGGTGGAAGACGCGTCGGCGCGCGTCAGCAAGACGGTCGCCGAGGCTGCCGAACGGATCGAAAAAGAGATTCCCGAGTTCATCAAGTATCTGAACGACGAGGTCGTGCCCGCGGTGCGCCAGCACTCGACCAAGGCCCTGCGCACCGCGAGCGTAAAGCTGATCGAACTGGCCGACTACATGGAGCAACAAAAAGCTTCGCAAAAGTGACGCTGCGCCTCGCCGCCTTCGCCCCCAGCGGTGTGCTCGCTGACTCTGCTGCTTACGATCTTGCTCTTCCTCGCAGGCTGCGGCCATCCCAAGCAGGCGCGCGTGAGTGTGCCGCCGCCACCAGCCTCGACGCCCGAGGCTTCCCCGTCTGAACCGTCTGCCGCATCCAGTCCAGAAAGCACGCCGAAGAAGGAGCGTCCGTCGGGTGCTGAAAGCCGCGGTGAAGAAAGCAGCACCGCACTCGCCGAGCCCACAGTTCCCGCGGGCTCCACTTCGCTGGCCACCGAAATCGGCCGGGCCAGCTGGTACGGTCCGCCGTATCACAACCGGCGCGGATCGAACGGCGAAGTCTACAACATGAATGCCATGACGGCAGCCCATCGCACACTTCCTCTGGGGTCGATCGTGCGGGTCACGAATCTGAAGACCGGCCACACGGCTTTGGTGCGTATTACCGACCGCGGGCCGTTCATCCCCGGGCGGGTTCTCGATTTATCACTGGCGGCGGCGCGCAAGATCGATGTCTACCTGCCCGGGATTGCGGAAGTGAAGAGTGGAAGTGATGCAGACCCCGGCGCCGCTCGACACCGGTGGAAAGTGGGCGGTGCAGATTGGCGGCTTCCCTGATGAAGACGTTGCCGCGAAACTCGCCGACCACCTCAGCACGCCGCTATCGCACGGCGAAGGTGCTGCGCTTCGCCAGTCCCGCGGGCGATTGGTGGGTGCGGGTGCGCGTTCTCGGCGACGATCGCCAGCGTGCCCAGGAAATGGTCGCGGAGACCGAAACGCCGGAGGGCGCGGTCTTCCTGGTCAGACTGGACTAGGACTCTTCACCACGGAGACACGGAGTCACTGAGAAAACCAGTCTCATCGCTCTTGTTTCTCTCCGTGTCTCCGTCGTGGGTGCGTGTGTTATCGTTTCGCCATGGTGAGTGAGCCATGACCGACCCCGCGAGCGATTGCCTTTTCTGCCGCATTCTCCGCGGCGAGATTCCCGCCAAGAAAATTTACGAGGACGAGCACGTGCTCGCCTTTGAAGACATCAACCCTAAGGCTCCCACGCATGTGCTGATCATCCCCAAGAAACATTTTGCTGGATTGAAGGAAGCGCAGGCTGACGACGCGGAAGTGATCGGCCGCTGCCACCTCGCAGCGGCTGAGATTGCGCGCCAGCGGAATATCGAACAGGGATACCGGACCGTGCTTAACGTGGGTCCGGGAGCGGGGCAATCCGTGTTTCATCTGCACGTCCACCTCTTGGGCGGGCGTCATCTGAGCTGGCCTCCGGGATAGGAGAGCAGTTCTCGGTTTCCGTTTACGGTTTCCGGTTCTCTACTGTACCGTCGGATTCTCGTCTTCCGGGGCTCCGTGGCGGCGCAGCAGTTGAGGCAGATTCTGGGAGAACGCTGAGCGCGGTAGAACCATGTCGCATCCCACTTCGTGAGCCTTCTGCTTTAGATCGCCTTGCACGTGCGAGAGGAATCCTATGATCGAGGTTCCTTTCTTGAGCTTTGCCTTCAGCTTGGGAATGAGGGTCAGCGGTTTGGCGTTGGCATTGTTGAGATCGAAGATGATCAGTGAAGGTTTTTCTTCGCCGTTCTGCTCCATGCGATCGGCCAGGTCCTTGTCGTTCTTGGCAAACTCGACTTTGACG
>CAVYOW010000005.1:0-473174 GCA_963770235.1 uncultured Acidobacteriaceae bacterium
CCGCTCTCTTCTTCCTTGAACATGTACTTAATGGAGGGCTTGTAAATCATCAGGTTCGGCCGCCCGTCATCCCGGAGAACCTTGATGCAAGTCTTGTCGTACCACTCGATGATGCCGTGTACTTCCTCGCCGTCACGCAGCACGATCACCATGGGCGTCCGCGTCTGCATTTGTTTCTGATAATAGAAATTCTCGGCGTTGGTCTGCTCCGGAGGCGCGGCCTTGCGTCCGCCCCCCGGCCCCATCGCGCGGTCGCCGCGATCGCCCCGTTCAAAGCTCCGCTCCGGCCGGTCGTGCCGCTCCCGGCGCTCCATGACCTGGGGATGATTGGAGTTGTGGTTTCCGTGGTTGTGATCCGGGCGCGGCAGCGCCGGACGGATCAGCTTCCGGTTGGCAAAATTCTCCTCGTCCCCTGACGGCTGGGCCGGAGTCGATTCCATGATTTCCTTCATAGTGGCGCTACCCCTGCACGCGCATTCGCGCAGACCATACGATTAGAGGGCCCTGAAAAAGAATTTACGAAGGCGTGAAATTTCACCTACCGTAACACAGGAATCTCCCCCCTGACAATGCCACCATCGTGCCCCCTTCGAATTACGCCAAATCTTGCATCCACGTGGTTCTGAACCTGACCTCGAAATATGTTCTTTAGCTGGTGTTCGACAGGTTGATACCCCTTCGTTCCCTCCCGCTCCCCGTGACCACCGCTACCAGTGCCGCGACCAGCAGAAGTGTCCAGGCGAGCACGGGTGCGAATGCGCCACCGTAGTGCTGCTCGGCGAGCTTGGATTGTACGACCCCATTCCGCGACGAGAGCAGGTTTCCCAGTTGATACGCGAAACCAGGGAACGTTCCCCGCACCGCTGGCGGCGAAAGTTCATTCAAATGAGCGGGAATCACGCCCCACGCGCCCTGCACCATGAATTGCATCAGAAAGCCGCCCAGCGCCAGCATGGGCACGGTGTGAGAGTATGCCCACAGCGGAATCACCGGAATCGACAACAGTGCGGCGATCACAATTGCCTTCCGCCGCCCGATTTTCTCCGACCACGTCCCGAAAAGAATTCCTCCCAGCAGCGCGCCAATGTTGGCGATCACCGCGATCAACCCCACTACCTGCGGCGTAAACTTGTGGTCTTTCGTAAGGAACGTCGGATAAAGATCCTGGCTCCCGTGGCTGAACGAATTGAAGGCAAACATCAGCACAACCAGGAAGGCAAAAGTGCCCAGATACGTCATGATGTCCTTGCCCAGCCGGGTCTCTGCCTTTCTCGAGACGCGTCCTTGTTCCCAAGCCGGCGACTCATTCACCTTCGTGCGAATGTAGATCACCAGAAACGCGGGCAGCGCGCCAATCACAAACATCCCCCGCCAGCCCACGAATCGGAACGCGGTCCCAAAAACCAGGGCCGCGATCAGATAGCCCACCGCGTAGCCTTCCTGCAGCAATCCGGAGAAAAATCCGCGACCTTCCGCCGGCAGCGTCTCGAACGCCAAAGCAGCGCCCACGCCCCACTCTCCGCCCATAGCAATTCCGAACAAAGCCCGCGTGATCAGAAACACTTTCAAGGAAGGAGCAAAGGCCGACGACAGCTCAAACACCGAGTACGCGATTATGTCCACCATCAGACGTGGGCCGCCGTCCGAACCGGTCCGCCATCATCCCAAAAAGAAATGCTCCCACCGGACGAAAAACCAGGGTGATGAAGATCGCCTCCAGCACCGCTGAAATCTTGGTCTGGAATTCCGCTGCGATCGCGCTGACGCAGAAGGTCAGAATGAAAAAATCGAATGCGTCCAGCGACCAGCCCAGAAAGCAGGCAATGAACGTATTCCGCTGCACCGGCGTAAGCCTGCGAAAATGGCCGATGAATTCCATGGAAGTTCCCTCTGCGCAACTCCGTGCGCGCTGAAACGTCCTGCGGATGCTAGCATAGGTTTTTCAGTCAACAATCAAGAATTAAACAATCGGCAATTTCCACTCCATGCCCGAACTCGACTCTCCCCAACGCCAGGCGCCCGACTCGCTCATGCTGACGGGTTTCTGGTATCGCGCTCTGCCTGCCGATCACGTCCATCGCAACCAACTCCACCAAGCCACGCTGCTCGAAGTTCCACTCGTTATCGGACGCGACCGCCAGGACAAGGCCTTCGCCCTGCGCGACGCCTGTCCTCATCGCGGCATGCCGCTCCACTGCGGCAAGTTCGACGGAGAAAACCTCGAGTGCTCCTACCACGGCTGGACCTTCGATGCCCACAACGGCCAATGCCAGCTCATCCCCTCACTCACCGCCGACCAGAATTTGAAAGTAGACCGCATCTATGCCGGCAGCTACCCCTGCGAAGAGCAGGATGGCTTTGTCTGGGTATACATTCCGGAGCCGGGCCCGCAGGGCGCGGGATTCGCCATGAGAGAAGAAGCTCCCGAACCCGCCCCTCAGATCGAGAAGTTCGGAGAAACGTCCAGCGATAAATACCGGCTCGCCTACCTCACCGCCGACATGCCGGTCAGCATCGATCACGGCATCATCGGCCTCATGGATCCCGCCCACGGACCATTCGTTCACCAGGCCTGGTGGTGGCGCAGCCGCCACAGCATTCACGAGAAGAAAAAAAACTTTGAGCCCATCCCCAACGGCTTTCGCATGAGCGCCCACACGCCCAGCTCAAACTCCGCGCCCTACAAGCTTCTGCGCCTTTACGCCGCCGCCGATTCCATCACCACCACCATCGACTTCGTTCTGCCCAACCTGCGCAAAGAAATCATCCGGGCAGGGAAGTACTGGTTCTCGTCGCTCACCACGGTTACGCCCATCACACGCAATCAATGCCGCATCGACGTGGTCGCCGCCTGGAACATCTTCCGCTGGCTGCCCTTCGGCTCCGATCTGCTGAAGTTCGTTTTTGCCAAGTTCGTCGAGCAGGACCGCCGCACCATGGAACTGCAAGCCGAAGGCTTGAAGCACAATCCGCATCTCATGCTGATCGACGACGCCGACCGCCCCGCAAAATGGTATTTCGGATTAAAGGCGGCGTATCTCGAAGCAAAACGCACGGGCACGGAGATGAAGCATCCAATGTCAGGTCCGGTCACGCTGAAGTGGAGAAGCTAGTCCGGCCCGGACTCCGCTCACACCAGGCCGATGAGTAATCCCGCGATCATGATGATCCAGAACAGGATGGTATCTTCGAAACGGTCGAGCAACCAGAAGTAGGCGCTGGAGAGAACGAATGCCAATACGCCCGCTACCACTGCGCCAATTCCTCGCCCAATGATCAGAGCCAGAATGGTGACGAATCCGGCGTAAATTCCTGAACACAGAAAAGGTTTATTGGTTTCGATCAGCAGGCGGATGAGAGCCACCAGTATCAGCATTCGGAAGATCATCAGATGCCCGTTTCAGAGGTGGCTATCTCAACTACGAGGGAGGTGGCCCTGTTCTTCGCCGCTCACCAGCCACTCCAACGCTTCCTCCCGCGTCTGGAAAGCGGGCAGCTCGCGTTGCGAGAAGCTCTTGAAGTGTTCGTAAAACACGTGCGGCAAACTCTCCGTCCCCAGCCACGCCGACCGCTTCACATACGGACGATCGAGCACCAGCACTTCTTTCACCCGCGTGGCCACTTGCTTGTCGATCTGTGCCCCCGTGACGTCCACCAGAGTGAGAACAGATCCGGGCGCGTGCCGCGCGATATCGGCGCGAACCTGGTCGAGCAGCACCAGCAACTCTTTCGCGGTGCAATTCGCGAAGTTAACCGAGTAGATGGCATGGCCCTTGTGCTTGATGAATCGCAGACGCTCGTCGAGGGAACTGCTGTTTAAGGTCATGCCAGAAGCGACTCCACCACCGCGTAAGCTCCGTCCAGCGCGGCATCCAGCGCACCGGCGTCTTTTCCTCCAGCCTCGGCCAGGTCAGGACGGCCTCCGCCCTTGCCGCCCACCTTCAGCGCCACCGGACCAATCACCTTACCCGCCTGCACCCGGCCGGTCAAATCTTTAGTGACGCCCACGATCAATGACACGCTTCCATTCGAAGCCGACCCCAGCACCACCACACCCGAGCCAATCTTGTCCCGCAGTTGATCAACCAGCGTGCGCAACTGCGCCCGCTCCAGATTGTCCACGCGATGCGCCAGCACCTTCACACCCTTAACATCTTTGACGCGATCGCCAATGTTCGCCGTGCTGACCGATGCCGAAGCCGACTTCATCCGCGCCGAATCCAGTTCGCGCGTCAGCCGCTTGATCTCCGACTCTTTCTTGTCAAGCTCGGCCCTCAAAGCCTCGGCCGGCGAAGCCATCTCAGCGTGGCCAGAAATCTCATCCGCGTGGGTGGAACTCTCATCCGCGGAGGGTGCCCCATTCTTGCGCGGTTTGTGCGCAAGAGCGGGAGACACGAACGCCGACACCACCCCTTCCAGTTCATGATCCTTGCGGAAATGCGCCAGCGATCCCAGTCCCGTGATCGCTTCCACCCTGCGCACACCCGAAGACACGCTGCCTTCCTTCAGAATCTTGATCAAGCCAATCTCGCCAGTAGCCCCAGTATGCGTGCCCCCGCAAAGCTCAGTCGAGAAATCGCCAATCCTCACCACCCGCACCTTGTCCCCATACTTCTCGCCAAACAAAGCCATAGCGTGATAAGTATTGATCGCCTCGTCGATGGGAACGTCGGTAATAGTCTCGACAATCTGATTGCGCAAAACTTCCTTGTTGATGATGTCCTCAATATCCTGCAATTCTTCGTCTTCCACGGCAGTAAAGTGCGAAAAATCAAATCGCAAATGATTCGGCGCAACCAAAGACCCCGCCTGCTTCACATGCTTCCCCAAAACCTCGCGCAGTCCGGCATGAAGCAAATGCGTAGCCGTGTGATTGCGCATGGTCGACTCACGAACCTCAGCATTAACGACCGCATCAACCTTATCCCCAACTCGGAGACCAGAAAAACCGCGCATTTGCGCATGGATTTCACCACAACCTGATGCGCCCGCACCCCCTGAATCGGCGAATAACATCCCGTCACATCGGCAACCACGGTATTGTGATCGTCTGAATAAAACCACCCCCGGTCACCAACCTGCCCGCCGGAATCGGCATAGAACGGAGTGTGGTCAAGGATGACCTCGCCGGATTCACCAGCCTTCAGTTCCCGCACCCCCTGCCCGTTGTGGATGATAGCCAGCACTTCGCACCCGTCAGAGCGAGTCTGCCGATAGCCTTCGAACAGCGATTTCGGAAGCTGCTGGTACAGCGGGATTCGCAGTTTGCTTGGCCGCGCCTTTCCAGGAGGCGCGAGCGCGCGACTTCTGCTCCGCCATGGCATGCTCGAAGCCCCTGTCGTCAAACACGAAGGTCTTGCTGAGGGCGACGTCCTGCGATGAAGTCCGGGGCATGACCGAAGGTGTCGTAGAGTTTAAATGCTTTCTTGCCGGAGAAACGTGGCCAATCCATCGCGGAAGCTCGTCTTTGATCAAGGAGCTGACAGTACCTCGAGGCTTCCGCGGCTGTGCGATGCGATCCCTCAGCATGTATTCGAACTCCGGGTGCTCCGATCTGGGTCGGCAGTGTCGACATCGCGCCGTGCTAGGGCGTCGAAATGCTTCTTGGCCACTTCATCAATGCTTCTTAGCGATTCCTCCGACACGGAACTCCTGTTCAGCTGCCAAGACCCAGCGACAGCGTACGTGCAAACTTCGTCTTCCTCGGCGAGCACTGACGCTCCGAATGCTGACTCGCATTCTGTGCAGCTCAGGGTACGCATCCAGCATCAGATCGACGACCGCGAAGACCATCTCGTACAGGAACGGTTTCGTCTGCCCAAGCAGTCGTCCGTGGGTGATCGCCCGCCGAATGATCTTTCGCAGAACATAGCCTCGCCCCTCGTTCGAGGGCAACACCCCGTCGCGAAATCAGAAACGTCGCCGCCCGTGCGTGGTCGGCGATGACGCGCAGAGAAGCGGCCGCTGCTATCAGCCCGGAGATCGTTCGTCCAGGACCTTCAGTATGAGCCTGACCAGCCGTCAACTCCGCCGCCCGCTTGATCAGCGGCGTAAACAAGTCCGTCTCGTAATTCGAAATCACACCCTGCAACACCGCCGCCACCCGCTCCAACCCCATCCCCGTGTCAATCGAAGGCTTAGGCAGCGGATTCAGCTTGCCGTTCGTATCGCGGTCAAACTGCATGAACACCAGATTCCAAATCTCGACATACCGTCCGCAGTCGCAAGGAAAGTGGCACTCGGCATGTCCCTGCTCAGACGCCGTCGGGCCCATGTCGTAATGAATCTCGCTGCAAGGCCCGCAGGGCCCAGTGTCACCCATCTGCCAGAAATTATCTTTCAGCCCCATCTCGAAGATTCGATCTTTGGGCACGCCCTGCCCCGCCCACAGGTCGTATGCCTCGATATCGCGCTCGACTCCAGCTTCGCCCTTGAAGATGGTGGCGTAGAGCTTGTCTTTATCGATCCCGAACCACTCTTTCGAAGTGATCAGCTCCCAGGCATAGGCGATAGCATCTTTCTTGAAGTAGTCGCCAAAAGAAAAATTCCCCAGCATCTCGAAGAAAGTGTGATGCCGGTTGGTGAACCCCACATTCTCCAGATCGTTGTGCTTGCCCCCGGCACGCACGCATTTCTGCGAAGAGGTGGCCTTGTTGTAGTCGCGCTTCTCGAGGCCGAGAAAAACGTCCTTGAACTGGTTCATCCCCGCGTTGGTAAATAGCAGCGTAGGATCATTCGCCGGCACCAGCGACGACGAATGCACCTCCTTGTGCCCCTTCTGCACAAAGAAGTCGAGAAACTTGCGGCGGATATCAGATCCAGTCATCATTCGGGCGAGCACAAAAGCCAATTCTAAATGAAAACCGCGCGTTCGACTTCGCTCGGGCAGGCTCCGCAAGCAGAGGACGCGTCGAAACAAAAACGTTCAAATGAATTGCCGGGAAAAATAAAGGCCACGCGGAATTCCGCGCGGCCCTCGATGCCCCAACTTGCAGACCTTACTGCGGCTTCGGCTTATCCTCGATTTTTTCGCCGACCTTCTTTACCTCGTGCCCGGTATCCTCGGCGCCCTTCTTCACCACGCTGCCGGTTTTCTCGGCGACTTTCGCTGTGCCCTTTGCCGTGTCCTTGGCGACCACTTTAGTCTCATGGCCAGTCTTGTCGGCAACCTTCTCAGTGCCTTTTGCCGTGTCCTTGGCGACCACTTTAGTCTCATGGCCGGTCTTGTCGGCAACCTTCTCTGTGCCCTTTGCCGTGTCCTTGGCTACCACTTTAGTTTCGTGGCCGGTTTTGTCGGCAACCTTCTCGGTGCCTTTTGCGGTGTCTTTGGCCACAACTTTGGTTTCGTGGCCGGTGGCTTCGGCGCCCTTCTTTACATCCGTGGCCGCGTCTTGAGCCAGCGCGATCGGTACCGCGCTGAACAACAATGCTGCGAGCATTCCTTTCAAACGGAACTTCATAGTGCCCTCCTCAGAAACGGTATTGGGGATCGGTCTTGGAGTATGCAACACCGGAACGGCTGTTGCCAAGTGCATCCTCACCCTTGGATGCGCCAACGCCCGCAGAAGTGGCTCGCTCCCGCCCCTTCGGCAGCGCTATGCGCTTTCGCTCTCCAACTCGGTCAAGGTTTCCTCATCCACGTCCCATTTCTTCAGAATGGAGAAGATGGTCTTGGTCCCAAACCCGCCTCGAGCCAGCTGCCGGAAGACGCGCGCCGCTTCTTTCTGATCTTTAGGTTTCACCAGCCGCTTCCGCCGAAGATATTCGCGAGCCTGCTTTTCCTCGCTGACCCCCTCGAAAGCCGCATCCACAGCCTTGTCGATCACGTCGCTGTGCATGCCCTTCGCCTTCAGGTCCGTGACCACGCGCAGTCGGCCAAACTTCTGGTTGTCCCGCCGCAAGGAAGAAAAATAGGCGGCATACTGCGAGTCATTCAAATACCCGCGATCCTTCAATCGCCGGATAATTAGTTCCACCAGCGTCTTCCCGTACTCCGTGTCGGCTTCCACCCGCCCGCGCAAAAGCCGCTTCAACTCCGCAACCGTGCGCATGCGCCGCGCCAGCGCTCCCACGGCATATTCGTACAGCTCATCCTCGGAATAGAACTTCCTCTTCGGTCGCGGGAACGCCATACCGTTAACCATAGACCAATTGACGGCTGAAAAGAAGAACACTCAGCAGATGCTGGGGAGACGCCATGAAAAAAGGGCGCGCTTTGGCGCGCCCAGCCCAAGGAGGAAAGTTGAAAAAGAAGCAAATCTAAGAGTCTGAAGCCTGTTTCTTACCGTCCGCCGCCAAACCCGGCAGACTGCATCGACTGCCGCGAAATGTCCGCGGTCGACGCGATGCCCTGCATCCGCAGCTTGAAGTCGTCGGCGTTGGAAGCGTTCTCCAGCGCGGTTTCGTAATTAACCAGCCCCGCCTGGAACAGATCCCACAGCGATTGGTCGAAAGTCTGCATCCCATATTGCGAAGTACCAGCCGAAATCGCGTCCCGCACTGACCGCGTCTTTTCCGGCACCAGAACGCATTCCCGGATGAACGCCGTATTGATCATCACCTCGACCGCGGGCACGCGCCCCTCGGTATCGCAGCGCCGGACCAATCTTTGGCTCACGATTGCCCGCAGCACCGCCGCCAACTGCAGCCGAATCTGCTTCTGCTCCGGCGGCGGGAAAATGGAGATGACCCGGTTGATGGTTTCCACCGCGTCCAGCGTGTGCAGCGTCGAGAACACCATGTGGCCGGTTTCCGCCGCGTGCAGCGCCGTCTGTATCGTTTCCAGGTCGCGCATTTCGCCCACCAGAATCACGTCCGGATCCTGACGCAGGGAAGCCCGCAAAGCCGCGCTGAACGAAGGTGTGTCCACCCCGATTTCGCGCTGATTCACGTAACCCTTCTTGTCGCGATGCAGAAATTCGATGGGGTCTTCAATGGTAATAATGTGTTCGGCGCGGCTCGAGTTCACTCGATCCACCATGGCGGCCAGCGTCGTCGACTTACCCGAGCCGGTCACGCCCGTCACCAGCACCAGCCCGCGCGGCATTTCGCAAATCTGCTCCACCACCTTGGGCAGGAACAACTCATCGAGCGCGCGAATCTTCGTTGGAATGACGCGCAGCACCAGTCCCACGTTGCCGCGCTGCTGGAAGATGTTCACACGGAACCGTCCCAGCCCGGCCACGCCGTAGGCCATATCGATTTCCGTGGTCTCTTTGAACTTCTGCTTCTGCCGCGCCGACATCATGCTGAACGCCATGGTCAGCATGTCTTCCGCGCTCACCCGCGGCTGTTCGGTCAACGGCGTCAGTTCGCCGTCAACGCGCAGGTGAGGATAGTTCCCCACCTTCAAATGCAAGTCGGAGGCTCGCCGTTCCGTAGCAATCCGCAGCAGATCGTCAATATTCATTGGAGAGGTTTCCTGGGAGGCGTTAACCTCCAAGCTCTCCATATGATGACCCGAATCGTCACCTTCCCCAAGATGACCTAGGTAATAACCCCGCCCCGGCAACGGGACACCTCCTTACGTTCGGGAGGGTCGGTTTTGGGAAGGGCACGACCTCAGTCCTTAGCCTGTCCCGAAGGGCAACGCGGAGAGACGAACGGGAGTTCCGCGATGCTGAGTTTCCCATCCGTCTTTTCCTGTTTGTCGGTCTGACAGTCCGGCTATTTTAGTTTGTACATTGCGGCGCAAAGAGGTATACTCCCCCACAATTCCGTGGGGGATTTTCCATGAAGCCACTTCATCTTCGCTGGCATGCGTTGATTCTTGCCGCCGTGGTGTGTCTGGCTGGCCAACACTTCGTGGTTGCTGCGGACGAACCAACCCTGACCAAGGATCAGATTAAGCAGTTCCTTCTCACCGCCAAGGTGGTAGGCAGTCGGCGTGCCAAGAAAGGCATCACCGAGACCTGGCGGCTTACGCTCTCCGACGGCACTATCACCCACGACGCCTCTTTCCAGCCTGTTGACGAACACAAAACCGCGAAGCAGCTTACATCGGGCACCGAATATGACTTCGTGGACTCCTACAAGTACAATATCGCTGCTTATTCGCTGGCGGAATTGCTGGGCATGGACGACATGCTGCCGGTGTATGTCGAACGAAAATGGAAGGGCGATGCCGGCTCGCTGAGTTGGTGGTTGCCGGTGAAGATGGATGAGGCGGAGCGCCACGAGCAGAAATTGACGGCCCCGGACCCGGACGCCTGGAACAATCAGATGTACAAGATTCGGGTCTTCGATCAATTGGTCTCCGATTCCGATCCCAACCTGACCAACGTGCTGATCGGTGAGCATTGGGAGATTTGGAGGATTGATTTCAGCCGCGCATTTCGCCTCAACAAGGATGTGAAGGACCCCAAAGATCTGGTACGCTGCGACCGGCACTTGCTCGAGAAACTGAAGGCGCTGGACGGGAATGCGCTGACAGAAAAAACCAAACGCTATCTGACCAAGGATGAAGTGAAAGCGGTGATGTCGCGACGGGACAAGATTGTGGCGCAGTTCCAGCAGATGATCGCTGAAAAAGGCGAGAACGAAGTGCTGTATTGAATTGTCTTGATCAGAAAGAAAAGCTGCGTCCGCTCTTTCGGGGATCAGGTCTCGGTACAACCGGTACGAGGGATGCAGCGGAGACTTTCAGTGGAAGCCCGAGTTTTAAAGCAGCTTGTTTCGGTCTAGGTCTGGTGTTCGTGCTCACATCACATCGTCACCGGTGATCCCGGTGATAAGGAGAAAAAAATGTTGAAGAAACTCATTCTGCCGTTTGCGTTGGTACTCACCTTCCCCGTGGCGGTGGTGTTCGTGCAACAGGCCGCCGCCCAGGCTCCCGCGAAGGAGGCGCGCTGCGAAGGTAAAATTGTAAGAAGCAGTAAGGATAAGTCTACTCTGACTGTGGGTTCGACTTTAGAGAAGACCGTTGTATACGACAGTTCGACGAAATGGGTTAGTCAGTATCACGGTGACAAGACGGTCAACACCATTGACGCCAGCCAGGTTAAGGACGGGGACTACGTGATTTGCGAAGGTAGCTGGAACAAAGATGGCACGCTCCACGCAACCCTGATCTCTAAACGGCTCTCTCATTCCAACTAGTAATTGTGATCGCAATGCGGACCGAAGAGACGCGAAGGCAGTTCGCCATCGGGTTCGGGGCTTGGCAAGCCCCATCGCCGCCGATCAGTGTAAGGCTCCCCGGGCCTGGGTGCGAAGTGCCCTGAGGGGAGTCCGGGTAGTGTAGAACTCGTTCGGAATCGAGCTTGCGGCTCCGGCCAACTGCGCTCCTCGCGCGGGTCGGAGTTGCCTATTATTCGAGAGCAATCGAGGATTTTCTTGCGCTCGGCGTTCGGATTGATTCCTGTATGCCGGCTTCACAGTACCAATCCGACCAGCGTCCTCGAAACCAGCTTCGCCGGGCTCAATGAGTGTAATGATTCCATAACGATGTCGGTGATTTTCGCCAACACCCCTTCTGAGATGCGCCCGATCTCTCCAACCTTCATTGACTTGACCGTTTCGCCCAAGTAAGATTTGCCCCTGATGATCGGCCAGACCATCTCGCACTACCGCATTCTCGAAAAGTTGGGCGGCGGCGGCATGGGAGTGGTCTACAAAGCCGAGGACACGCGCCTGCATCGCTTCGTCGCCCTGAAGTTCCTTCCCGATGAAGTAGCCCGTGACCCGCAAGCACTCGCCCGCTTCCAACGCGAAGCGCAAGCCGCGTCCGCCCTGAACCACCCCAATATCTGCACGATTCACGACATCGGCGAGCAGGATGGCCAGGCCTTCATCGCCATGGAGTTTCTCGACGGTCAGACCCTGAAGCACCTGATCGGCCTTCGACCCCTGGAGTTGGACACGCTGCTTTCCCTCGCCATCCAGATCGCCGACGCGCTCGATTCCGCTCACGCCAAAGGCATCGTGCACCGTGACATCAAGCCCGCCAACATCTTCGTTACCGAGCGCGGCCACGCCAAGGTGCTCGATTTCGGGCTGGCCAAGGTCACCACATCGGCCGCCCCGGGGCAGAATGAGGCCACGCGAACCCAGGCCGTCGAACCCCACCTTACCAGCCCGGGCACCGCAGTGGGCACGGCCGCGTACATGTCCCCCGAGCAGGCCCGCGGACGCGAGCTTGATGTTCGTACCGACCTGTTTTCCTTCGGCGCGGTTTTGTACGAGATGGCCACCGCTCAGTTGCCGTTCCGCGGAGCCACCACCACCGACTTGTTTGATTCCATCCTCCACAAAGCGCCGATGCCTGCGGCCCGGCTGAATCCCGATCTTCCGCCCAAGCTCGAAGAGATCATCAACAAGGCGTTCGAGAAAGATCGCGAAATGCGCTATCAGGTTGCGGCCGAAATGCGCGCCGACCTGAAGCGCCTGAAGCGCGAGACGGAATCGAGCAAGACAGGAATTCCGGCCGCCGCTGACGACTCCGCCCAGCCGGCAGCCGCCACTGCGGCCTCCAGCTCAGCCGCATCGAGCCGTAAGCAGCAGCCGGCAGTTTCTTCGGGGCACACCTCAGCGGCCGGGCCATTGATGGCGACCGGCGCCCGCTGGAAGATTTTGCTCCCGGCCGCAGCCGTCGTGGTGGCTCTCATCGCCGGCGGCCTCTACTGGCATTCGCGTTCTGCGAACTCAGCCACATCAGCGACCAACGCCACCCCGCTCTCCGAGAAAGATACGGTCGTGATCGCCGACTTTACCAACTCCACCGGCGACCCCGTCTTCGATGATGCGCTCAAGCAGGCTCTGGGTGTCCAGCTTGGACAATCCCCCTTCCTTAATATCCTGTCCGATCGCAAGGTAGAGGAAACGCTCCATCTCATGGGCCGTCCGTCGAATGAGCGCATCTCCCGCGATGTGGCACGGGAACTCTGTATTCGGACGGGCAGTAAGGCAATCGTATTGGGTTCAATTTCGAACCTCGGCGGGCAGTATGTGCTTGGCTTGGACGCCGTCGGTTGCAGCACCGGGGATACGCTGGCCCAGGAACAGGAAGAGGCCGCAGGCAAGCAGGACGTGCTGAAAGCACTGGGGAAAGCCGCCTCCAACCTGCGGGCCAAACTGGGCGAATCACTGGCCACAATCCAGAAGTTCGATGTCCCGGTCGAAGCCACCACGGCCTCCCTGGAAGCCTTGAAGGCTTTCAGTATGGGCATCACCACTTTTCGAACCAAGGGAAATGCCGAGGCTATTCCGTTCTATAGACGCGCTCTCGAACTCGATCCGAAGTTCGCCGTCGCCTACGCCAGTTTGGGTCTCGTGTACGGCAATCTCGGACAGGCCAGTCTGGCGGCGGAGAACATCAAGAAAGCCTACGATCTGCGCGATGGGGTCAGCGAACGGGAAAAGTATCGCATTTCGGCTTTGTACTACGACAACGTCACAGGGGAGTTGGAGCAGGCCACCCAGGTCTACGAACTCTGGGCCAAGAGCTATCCGCAGGACTCAGTGCCGCCAGGAAACCTGGGAGTCATTTACAGCGAACTTGGACAGTACGACAAGGCCTTGACTGTGACCGAGGAAGGCCAGCGGTTGGGGCTGGGCGCAATCAGCTATTCCAATCTCGTAGGCATCGACCTTGCTCTCAACCGCCTCGATGACGCCCAGAAAACAATCGTAGAGGCACAATCGCATAATCTTGTATCCGATTTCATGCACCTGACCATTTATCAATTGGCGTTCCTCAAGAACGACGTTGCAGAGATGGACCGGCAGGTTACATGGGCGGCCGGTAAACCCGGAAACGAAGACATACTCCTGTCGTTCCAATCTGACACGGAAGCCTGCTACGGACGCCTTGGCAGGGCGCGGGATTTTTCCCGCCGCGCGGTAGACGCCGCAGTCCGTAACAACTCCAAGGAAACAGCGGCTATCTGGCAGGTGAATGCCGCGCTGCGAGAAGCGGAATTTGGCAACCTGGCTATTGCGAAACAGGATGCTGCTGCAGCGCTGGCGCTTTCCCCAGGTCGAGATGTCGAAGTGCTTGTTGCTTTGGCGTTGGCTCGAAGTGGTGAAAACGCCCGGGCCCAGGCGATCGTCGCGGAACTCGAAAAGAAATACCCCTCGCAAACCCTGCTGAAAGTCTACTGGCTTCCCACCATCAAGGCAGCGGTCGAACTGAACGGCAACAATACCGCGCAATCCCTGGTATTTCTGGAAGCAGCCGCACCCTATGAATTAGGCGGGCCGCCACAATTCCAGGTGGGAACCCTGTATCCCGCCTACATTCGCGGCCAAGCCTATCTGGCGGCACACAACGGAACTGCCGCAGCCGCCGAGTTCCAGAAATTTCTCGACCACCGCGGCGATGTTATCAACTTTCCCCTGGGCGCGCTGGCGCATCTCGGCCTCGCCCGCGCTTACGCCCTCTCTGGCGACACCGTCAAAGCGAAGACGGCCTATCAGGACTTCCTCACGCTCTGGAAAGATGCCGACCCCGACATCCCCATCCTGAAGCAAGCCAAAGCCGAGTACGCGAAGCTGCAGTAGTCGCACGTAA
Organism: uncultured Acidobacteriaceae bacterium; assembly: GCA_963770235.1. Classification (GTDB taxonomy): domain Bacteria; phylum Acidobacteriota; class Terriglobia; order Terriglobales; family Acidobacteriaceae; genus Sulfotelmatobacter. Next base: position 14,510 of record CAVYOW010000005.1, read on the forward strand.
CTGTGTGAAACTCGGCTCTTCACACGCCGCTTCTCCCGTTCCAGAGACGCGCGGTACAATCTTCAGCAAGCGAAAAGGAGGCCACGTGAGGGAGGAGAGTGTTCCCAACCTGATTCAGACCTTCCTCCTCGAAGCAAGAGCCGCCATTGTGCAGAAGAGAGCGGCGCGGGAAAGGGTAATGCTCCCAAGGGATGTGGCGCTCTACCTCGCGCAGAATGTCGGGTCAAATGCGAGCACGTTGGAAGGTGCGCTCGCCCGTCTCATCGCCCATTCCTCGTTTGCCGGCCAGGAGATTACCCTCACCTACACACAACAGCTGCTGGGGAATTTCTTCGACCTGCAGGCACACAAGGGCACCGTCGATCCTTTTCAGAAGGTGCCTTCCCAACAATTCGGCACGAATGAAGCCCGAATAAGACCCCAGGATCCGACGGCGGCGGCCCGCGATTTCGTTTTCTGCTTGCTGAAAACTCGAGATGGAAGAAAAACCAGCCGAGTTAGACACGAATTGGAAGTGAACATGCGCGAGAGCGAACGGGAACGGCTGGCACGCCGCGACGCCTACGAGCGGAGGTTGGAACTCCGTGCTAAAAAGCAAAAACCAAGATGAAGCTTCGGGAAGGGCGCGACTTCAGTACTAGCCTGCCCTGGGCAAGCGAACCGCACCCACCGTTTTACGCGTTCGCGCCTGCCCTCGCGGAAGCCCCCCGGCCAGCGCCCACCACCATTCCCTCACCCTGCCATTTCCGCGCCAGCCCTTCGAGCTGAGCCAGCACCTTCTCAATATCCTTCATGCGCTCGGTGATCCCGTAAGTCACGGCGGGCGGGATGGTCTGTTCATAGTGCCGGAAGACAAACCCGGCGCTCTCGAGCGTTCGCAGCCGCTCCGTCAGCACCCGCGAAGAGATGCCATCGACCTGCCGCCGCAGCACCCCAAAGCGCATCGGGCCGTTAGTGCTCAGCGCCCACAGGATGTGCAGCGTCCAGGGCCGGGTAAGCAGTTCCAGCATTCCCCCAATCGCACAGGGAGACGGATTTTGAGCCGATCGTCGTACAGGAGTCATATTGATACTAAGTTACTATAGAGTGCCTGCTATGTAAAGAGCCAATAGTTATTTATTGTAACCAAAGCCGAAAACCCTTCATCTAACTTGAACTGATTACGGAAACATCATTTCACCAAGGAGAACAAACATGGCCAGTACTTCAACCTTTCCTGCCCAGTCGCAAACGACTCATTCGCAGTCAGTGGCTCTCCCCGCGATGGCCGCGCCTCTCGTCCTGTTGGGTCGCTTCCTGTTTGCCCTGATTTTTCTGATGTCTGCCCCGATAATTTTTCCAGTAAGACCATCGCCTACGCCGCCTCGCAAGGCGTGCCCCTGGCGTCGATTGCGGTTCCGCTCTCAGGCATAATCGCGCTCGCTGGAGGCCTCTCCATCCTGCTCGGCTACCGCGCCAGGATCGGCGCGTGGCTGATCGTGCTGTTCCTGGCCGTCGTGACTCCGATGCTGCACAACTTCTGGACAGTCACCGACCCCATGATGCACCAGATGCAATTCGTTATGTTCCTGAAGAATCTGTCGATGCTGGGCGGCGCGCTCTTCATCTCGCAGGTAGGCTCTGGGCCCTGGAGTCTGGATGCCCGCGGGAAGTAATCACAGATTCAAGAAAGCGTTCCCCAATTTCATTTGCCTTTAACCTAGATTCAAAGGAGAAAAACATGTCGGATCCAACCATTCAGGTTCTGCCCAAAGGCCCATACCTGGTCGCCGGAAAGATCACTCTTCTGGATGCGAGTGGCAAGCAGATTGAGGCGGGAGAGAAAATAGCTCTTTGCCGCTGCGGCGCTTCCACCAACAAGCCGTTCTGCGACGGAACCCATTCGAAGATCGGGTTCGACGCGGCAGCGGCAGCCGTCCCGAAAAGCGCCGAGTAGTTCGGAAGGTTCGCACCAACGTAGTTTTCCGCGACAACTGCCCTCCAATCCTCGAAAGGAGCCGCCCTCCACGGGCGGCTCTTGAAGATTGGCGGGTCGAATCCTACGCGGCGGTTTCGTCTGACACGGGCGGCTGGAACGGTTCGTCGTAGCTGCCCCCGTAGATCGACGGCACCTTCGATCCCATGGGTCGCAGGTAGGTCGCCAGCTCGCCGCGATGGTGAATGCTGTGGTTGTTGAGGAATCCCAGATACAGAACCGCCGGAAGATTGAACACGTTGAAGAAGTTGATGGGCGTCATCAACTGCTCCGGCGTCATCGCGGCCACGCGAGCTGCTCCGCGCTTCATGTTCTCGTCGTACCAGGCGACCACCTCGGCCGAGGTTTGGGGTTTGTGTTCGGGGTTCGCCATGTTGAACTTCAGGTCGGCAATTCCATTCAGAAACTGAACGTCGGTGTTGGCGATATGCCACGCCAGTTCCTTCGCGGTACGGGCGTTGGGATCGGGCTTGTAGCTCGAAGCCGCATCGGGCACGGCCGCGATCACTTTCTTGGTGATTTCCGCTTCGCGCAGGATGCCGTCGAGCGTCATCGCGCAGTAGCCTTGGGCAAATTCCGGGGTCAAACCTTGCTCGGACATTGGTTCCTCCTTGTGAGGGTGTTATGTATTCCTTGACCTGATAAGCCGAAAGGGGCGCTGCGTGCGCCCCTCGGGTTAATTCGATGCAACCGGATTATACGCCGACCGGCTGCTTGCTGCGCACCGGCACTGGCGTCAGCCAGCCATGGCGGTCGGTCTTTTCGCCGCGCACGATGGCGTAAAACTCTTTCTGGATCGCCTTGGTGATCGGACCAATCCGCGCCCTTGCCCACTTTGATCTTGTCGACCGAGCGAATCGGTGTGACTTCCGCCGCCGTTCCGGTGAAGAAGGCTTCGTCGGCGATGTAGAGCATCTCGCGCGGGATCATCTGCTCGACAATCGGAATGCCCAGGTCGCGCGCGATCTGCAGCACCGAATCGCGCGTGATGCCGGGCAGCACCGAGTTGCCCAGCGGCGCCGTGATCAGCTTCTCGCGATGCACGATGAATACGTTCTCGCCCGAGCCTTCGCTGACGTAGCCGTTCACGTCGAGCGCGATGCCCTCGGCATAGCCGTTGACGATGGCTTCCATCTTGATGAGCTGCGAGTTCATGTAATTGGCGCCCGACTTTGGCCATGGCCGGCAGAGTGTTCGGCGCAATCCGCGTCCAGGAGGAGACGCAGACGTCGCAGCCCTCGCTCTCGCCGCCCAGATATTTTCCCCACGGATAATTGATGATGTAAACCTCGGTGGGCGAGTTGAACGGATTCACTCCTGCCTCGCCATAGCCGCGGAGAATGATGGGCCGCACGTAGCACGGCCACGCGCCGTTGCTGCCCACGGTTTCGAGCATGGCCTTTACCAGTTGCTCGCGGGTGTAGTCGACGTCGATGCGATAGACCTTGGCGGAATCGAGCAGGCGCTGAATGTGCTCGTTCGCGCGGAAAATCGCCGGCCCGGAGGGCGGCGCGTAGCAGCGGATCCCCTCGAACACTGAAGAGCCGTAGTGGACCACGTGCGACATCACGTGAATCGTCGCGTCATCCCAAGGGATGAGCTTGCCGTTGTGCCAGATTTTTTCCGACTTTCTCGATCGCCATGCGAACTCCTTGGGCTGGAGGCTGGTGAAGTCTGTAACGAGGGCTGAATCTTTCCTCTGGCACTTGCAGGGGAGCGAGGCGTGAACCCAACCAGCGTTACAGAACATTATAGCTGAGCCTCACCACACAGTCTCGACCACCTTCGATTGCCGGATGCGCGCATCCGCCGTCACCAGCGGCATGCCCTCGACCATCGCGGTTGCAGCGATCAAGCGGTCCGCGGGATCTCTGGGAAACGACTCCGGCAAACCCGCGGCGAGGACCGCAACCTCCACCGTTACCGGTCTAAGAATGACCCGCGCGACGGTCTCGCGCACGAACGCTTCTACGCTCCCCACGACCACAATGCGTTTGTGGTGCGCGAGCCAGGCGATCTCCCACAGAGTGATGGCCGCCACCGCAATTCCGCTGTCTTCTCGGGCCTTGCGAATGGCCTCGTGCGCCCGCTTCGACAGCCGCTTATCATCGCTCGCCATCCAGAGCAGGACGTGAGTATCGAGCAGGGTCACCGGTTCACCCTCACCTGTTTACCCTCACTTGTTCTCCCAATCCTCGAGCGGAGTGACCGGTCCTACGATATCTCCGACGATCTTCACCTTGCCCGCCATGTAGTTGAAGATTTCGTCCCCCTGATTCCCGGCGGGGACCAGCTTCACCACGGGCTTGCCGTGTTTGGTGACGATGACGGGTTCTCCGCTTTGCAATACCTGATCCATAATCGCGAGGCACTGCGCCTTGAACTCACCAGCGGGAATCTGTTTCATAGTATGGTCATAATATTATGACTATAGGAAGAATGCAAGAGAGTTTTCACCCCGACCGGCGGCGCGCGAAGTTGGGGGCCGGGGATGCGGGCCTGGCACGGGCGGGCGGCTTGGGGTGGGCGGAGGCGGGCGAGACGGCGGCGATGGGCCGGCGCGACGGATTGATGCGGACTGGCTTGGGTCGCGGGATTCGGGCGAGCGCGCCGGCCTGAGCGATTACGGCCGAAACCGGCTTCTGTGCCGTGGGGGCGGCGGGGTAGTTGGGGACTTCGTGGATCATATCGCTCTTGTAGATATCGAAATGGACGCGGGGAGAATTTTTCACGGCGATGTGAAGAGCGCGCAGGACGAGCTGGGCGCGGCGGAAGTCGATGGTGTTGCGGACCAGGGCGTTGATGATCTCCATGAGAGCGGCCTGGATGCCTTCTTCGTTTTCGATTAAGGCGATGGGGTGGAGGCGCGACTTGGCTGGCGTGCGTACGCCGCGGATCATGCGCTGATGGAAGTAGCAGAAGATTTCGCCGCGGAGGGCGGGCGAGCCGCAGGGGACTCCGTTGACCTTGATGTGGGTGCAGACGCGGATATTCTTGTTGAGCGACATTGAGTTGGAGCCTTTCGAATTCAGATTGAAAAAATTCTCAGATCGAGTTGGTAAATTATTGATTTGGTTGGGGTTGGAGGCGATGATCTGGAGACAGCCTGCGTAAAATCTTGATAGCCAAGGGTTTGTACGGAAAATATTGAGGAGATGGGACTTGGCTTCGGATAATTCGGCGGGAGAGAGAGTGGAGAGGTATTCGGGGAGGGTTGTCTTGCGGTGAATCATACTACTTCTAGTTTAGGGAGGGGGTGCAAGGTTGGATGTCACATGGGGAGTGTGGGAAAAAGCCGGTTTGGCCTGCCAGAGACGGTTTGGGGTGGTGTGTGCAGACCGCAAAGTTCTGCCTCCCCCAGGGTCAATGAGTGTAAACGCCTGGTTAACAACTATCCATTCCCTCCCCGAGTGATCAATCAAGCGCAAACATACTGGATTGGAGTGAATGCGGGCCGAATGTGAGGACCGCTTTGCGTTTGCTCAACTCTTCACAGTCGTTTTGGCAGCTCGCAGTCGCCAACAAACGGCCGACGTTGTCGTTCAGATGGCCCCCGCAGGACGCACGGGGATGGAGCGCCCGCTCCGTGCGGGGCCGAGGGGCAGCCTCAGCGGTACCGCGACTGGAGGTGAATTTACCGTCCGTGGCGCATGAAGCAGGCATGGCTCAACAGCTTAGGTGCCGGCTGCCTGGGCAACGATGTAGCGATCAAGCGCCTTCCGGGAGGGCAAGCTTCCGTTTCCGGACGGCACGATCCTTGCTGCCTTGCATTACCGTAACGTCCCGATCAGAGGAAAACAACAAAATCTTTCGGCCAAGCCCAATCTTTCGTTCCCGGGGCGCCCACGAACAGCTGCAGTTTATGGTCAAGGACTCGAAAGAAATGACGGCCGCAACCGGCGGCGGGGGTTCCGGTCACTTCGCGGACGGCAAACCTGGCGACGCGGCGTTTAGCTGAAGAAGCTGCTTCGCTTGCCACGAGAAGACCAAAGCGACCGACCTTGTCTTTACTCACTATGCGACTTTGATGCTGAAAACCAGGGCAGAACGGTAATGAGACGATAGCCACTGCAGTGTAACCAAGACGAGTGATGAAAGGAGATGCCATGCCTCGTGATCCTGTTCGTTGCTTCGAGTTGAACCGACGGCGTTGGCGAGAAGTCGGAGTCAGTTCCGCCTTGGCGATGTGGCTACCGGGTACGCGGCTCGATGCGCAGAGACGCGGCACCTCAACGCCTGGGTGTTCGACCATCGGGGCCACGGAGGATCATGAACCCTACACGAACGAGCGGCCGCATGCCACATGATCCCATTCGCCTGGCTCGATCTCAAGAACGGCGAAAAATCACAACCAAGGCCGCCATGCCGAATGTCGAACTCTCCAGCATCGGCTACTTCAAGGGAACGTTGGCCAGCTGCAATGGCTTCCACGGTATGGGCACGGATACAACAGGAAACCACCTCGCGTGGGGCACTCCGACTCGTCACCGAGTACAGCTGACATAAGGCTAGGGTAAGAGTTCTGGGCGACGCTGAGGCCCACCATACGCCGTTGACCCCGGTCGGCACATCTGACTCAACGTAGTGTCAACGCCTGGACCGGCGGTCACCGCGCACCGAATCCATGATTTTCAGTCGCTCATGATTCGCCGCGAAGGCATCGGTGATGTGGGTACGCCTGTTGCCATCCACGAGGCCTCGCATTTTCTACGGACGGCAAAACCGGCCACGCGCCAGATGGCTGAACGCTGCCGATGCAATCGACCAACCGCGTTGACCGGCGACGGATGCTGAAATACCAATACTGCATTCGCTGGACTTCAAGTCTGGTCCGTTTACTGGCGACCGAGCCGAACCAGTTAAGCCACGAACAATTCGGGATGCGAGCAGTATCGATTCGGAAGGCTTACGGCAAGGGCGCAACTCGAAGCAACGGTTCGCGTCCCGTTCGATCAGTATGCTTCACCTTCGATAAACCGATCCGCGGGGTGGAACAGTCCAGCGCTGCGATTTCGCAGTGATGGGCAGTGACAGTCAACTTGGGAAAGGATGAACTATGCGGAACCAGACGAACATGGGGAAATAATCCGTGGATAGTTTGCGATGCCGGTACCGACAAACGGGCTTGTGTCCGACGAAATGCAGTAGTTGCCGGTTGAGCTCGGCAACCCGGAAGTTATGCGACCCGCCAACTGGTAGGCAATGGTCTCGATTGGCGATAACATCCCCATTACACTCATTGACCGCTGGTCACAATCCTCAATGAGTGTAAACGCCTGTTAACGTCAATCGTCACGTTTAGCGACTCTCTCAGATCGTATTGCCAGCTGGTGAGCCACGCCCGCCAGCACCGCCCGGTCCTACTTTGGTGGCTCTTTGGGGTGTGCAGCCGGAGCTGGCTTTGCAGGAGGTTTCGGTGCAGGCGCCGCCGGCTTTGCAGCGGGTTTCGGTTCAGAAGGCTTCGGTTCAGAAGGTTTCGGTGAGGGCGCAGCTGGCTTCGCAGCAGGTTTCATCGCAGCAGGCTGCTCGGGTCGCCTCGCGCTCTCCGCTCTGGCAGGAGCTGGCGCAGGCTTCGCCGCAGGCTGCGTATGAGCAACAGCCGGTTTGTTTGGCGTCGTATGTGCCGTCGGGGCTGCGGTCTTACTTTCGGGTCGCGCCGCTTCAGCAGGCCGCGTTGCTGGCTTTGCTGCAGCGGCCGGACGAGCAGCAACATACGGCTTTGCCCCAGGGGCGGCTTTGGCAGTTACGGCGTTGTGTTGCAGTTCGGCGACGCTGGTCGCCGGACGCGCCACTGCGGCGTGGGCGGGAACACCGTGATTCGCCGAAGCAAAATTGGACTTGTCCTGTTTCGCAACTTGCTCGTGTTGCGTTTGGGCCGCAGTCGCAGGAATGTGAGGCTGGCTGGCAAAGGCTGCCTGTTGCGGCGTCGGTTTCGCCGCAACTCCATTCGGCCCGCCGTTGAAGCTGGTGTGAGTGTTGTTGATGATCGTCGTGTTGTTGACGATGGTTGTATTCACATAGGTCGTCCGAATCACGGTCGTGTTCACGGATACTACTGCCGTGTTGTAAGCGAAGGAGCCGCCGCGCCACTCACCGCCGGCGAAGCCGCCTCCACCATAACCGAAGCCATAGTTCACGCCTCCGTAGAAGCCGACCTGCGTCCCCCAGTAGCCGCCATGGAAGACGTAAACACCTCCATCACCCCAGCCCCAATAGCCCGGTGTCCAGAGATAGCCAGGTTGCGGCGCTTCGACCCAGGTTCCAGGGACCCAGTAGTAGTCACCCTCGCCATCCCAGGCCCAGTAGCCGGGTGTCCACATGAAGTTGGGTTGGGGACAGGGAGGTTGAACGTAAACCGGAAGAGCGGGAGGTTCAATATTGATGCTGATGCCGATTGAGATCTGTGCCAGGACTACCGCAGGCATTAAGGCCAGCGCTCCTAGGATGACAGCTTTTGAGAGGAACCGTATACCGAAAGTTTTCATTCGAAACCGTCCTGTCTAGCACAGTCGTGCGTGGCTCTAAAGATTCGCAGATCAGCTTCCCGGTGGCCCAGTGTACTACGCTCTCGCAGCTTATGAGCATTTCTTCCTTCCCGATCTTGTCTAACTCGATTCTATCCATGGCCAATGTAAGACCCTCACGGTCTATGTCGAACTCGGAGCGAATCGCCGCAACTTTCAATGTGGGACAATCGATTGCGAGCGGAAGCGTCAACTAGCTGTTGAAAATCGCCACAGCACTCATTGACCCTGGGCTGCCTCAATTTCAATCAGTGTAAACGCCTGATTTCAACAGTTGAGATGCGGAGCGTATTGCGAACGGGTTAAGTCGAAGGAGGCATACGAGGCGTCCAGAGCAGAAGCAGAAATGCAGCCATCCCATAGAATATCGAGGCCTGCCACAATGTACCGTGAAACGACATCCGTATCGACAATCCCCAGCAAGCAACACCTACCGCCACTCCCAGACTGAAGACCTGTCCGGCCTCCCATTGTTTAGCACCTTTTGCGTTAGCGGCGTCGTTCACCGGCTTTTCTTTAGAGCTACGCAACAGCCGACCGCGCAATCGAAACGCGCCTGAGATTGACCAGACGGAGAAGCCGATCGCTAACCAATGCCCCCAAGTCCAGTCGCTGCTGCCCCTGCTGCGTCCAATTTCCGCCAGCCAAGCAAACGGCGGAATAGCAGCCAATAATGCCCACCGAATAAGCCGAAGCTTTTTGATCGTCGACTCCATTTGATGGGCACTCCCTCGAAGAGCATACGTTTTTGAGCAATACTGGTCGACGTTACCTTCGGCGTTGAACAACGCGTGCCAGTTGCCGGTTCCCGTAGTTGACGTAACATCCCATTACACTCATTGACCCCAAGATTGTTCTCATTGGAAGGAGACGGTCCTCGCGCGGCCTCTAAACGCCTGGGCCGCCGGACAGCCGAGGGCGGCTGTCCCGCATGAGTTCCTCAGGGGCTGAAGCCCTTATCTTTTTTGGGCGTGTAGTGGCACGGCTGAAGCCGTGCCGTTACCGGTCGTGCCGCTCCGCAAAATCCCTAGAGGGATGGAGACGTGGAATCCCACTTCTCGCAAAAGACGCAAGACATGGGGCACCCAGGGTCGTGGTGGCGCTCGGTTCGGAATGACAAAGAGTCTGGAGTGGACGGCCAGAGGCCTTAGAATCTTTTGGCATGGACCATCACACTGTGGCGGCGGTCAGCATTGCGGGGACTTGCCTGGATGTGATTGGGAGTCTCTATCTGGCTTACGACTTGTTGGGCGGACAGCACGGGCCCTTGCGGTTGCTTACACGGGCCGTGACTTACTCGATTGTTTTCGGAGTTGGGTATGGGCTAGGGCTGGGACTTTGGTTCGGCCTGGCTTCGGGTTTGGCGACCGGCATCACGGTCGCCATTGAACTCAGTCGAGCGGCGCGGGGGCTGGACCACTATTCACTGGGGTGGGAAGGATTTTTCAGCGCGATACGAAGCATCGCCTTCGGTGCTGCTCTCTACCGGAGTCTGGGGTTGGAATTTGCTGCTGCCTTTGCCGTGCTGCTTACGGTGGGACAAGTGTTTGCTTATTCTCGCGGCATGCGTCCGGCGCTTGACTATGCCGCGACTGGTAGGCCGCGGATTACACGACGCCATGCCTGGGGAATCCTGTCGCGGACCGTTGGCTACACGGTGACAGCGCTGCTTTGCAGTGCTCTCGTGCAGCACGTCGACCACGTCTGGTGGTTTGCGATTCGCGTAGGGTTGGTGATCGGCATTGTGACTGGATTCGGCGGAGCCGTTATTCCAATGATCGAGTACTACGCGGACAACTTACCCGAGCGGCGTTTGGGAGCGTTTGGGATTGTGCTCATCTTTTGCGGATTCGCTCTGCAATCGTTTCAGTACTGGGTCGCGCTGCTGGATGTGCGGGTGACGTAGGGCCGGGGTTAGTGGCTCGCGGCTTCCGTCGGCGTTGGGACGGCGGCCGGCGTCAGGATTGCCTTCATATTCGTTCCCGGCAATTCATCTCCGCGGAAGAACTTGTCCTTTTCCCTGGCGTTCGCGGCTTTCATCTCGGGCATGGCTTCGTAGGGCTTGCTGTAGTCGTTGGCGGCGTTCCAGAACAAGAATCCGATGCCGCCTTTTTCTTTGGCGGTTGCTACCTGCACCTTTATGTACTCAGGCGAATAGGTCTTGGTGCGCCAGCGGAAAGCTTGCAGCCAGGGGCGGATTACCACACCACTGCCTTTTGTGATCAGCTCGAAACGCTGCATGGATTCGCCGATGAAGTGTTCGGGGGCGTCGCCGGGGTGCTCGATGTTATCCATGCCGAAGAAGTGCGACGGGTAGATCATGGGCGAGAGCACGTCGCAGTATTTCGCCATGCCGACGATGTCCTGTCCGGTGTGGGAGAGATCGACGGGGCGCTGCCAGGCCATTACGCCGAAGACGTCGAGTGAGAGCAGGACTCCCGTGGGATGGAGCTCGGCGTAGGCTTTCTTCAGGAACGCTGACGATTACGTCGGAGCGCTGCATTTCATGTGAGGCCTTGGTTTTGCAGGGACCCCCGTTCGTGGTGCTTCCGCCTTGCTTCGCATCGGCGGGACCCCTCGGCTTCGCTCGGGGCAGGCTCTCGAGGCGGCCGTCTCCACAGGGCTTGTCTCCACTTGCCTGATCCTTACTTGCCTGATCTTTACTTGCTTGGTCTTTACTTGCCTCGTCCGGATGCTCGGTCTGAAATACGAAGCTGGCGTCTTTTTGGTCGCCTTCGGCGGGGAAGCGGACGTAGTCGAACTGGATTTCATCGGCGCCGGATTGCGCTACGAACTTCGCGAGGGCGATGTTGTAATCCTGAACTTTGGGGTTTGAGGAGTCGGTCCAGACCAGCTTGCCGTTTTCGCGCCACGGTTGCTTCGTTCTCTTCGACTGCACGGCTAGTTCGGGATGCTCGACCACCATGCGCTCGTCGCGGAAAATGGCGATGCGGGCGATGGCGTGCATGTTCTCGGAATGCAGGAAGTGCACAAACTTCGGCAGGTCGTGAATGTAGACCTGATGCTTGCCCAGCAGCGGGTGCTCGAAGGGAATGGTGACGCTGCCGTCGGAATCTTTGATATCGAAGACTACGGCGTTGCCGCCGACTTCGCGCCAGTGGCGGATGATGCGGAGTCCGTGGTCGCTGGCCGCCATGATGCCGGTCAGGTAGATGGCGCGGACTTCAAAATCTTTGGGAACGGGAACTGTTTTCTCGACGATGGGAGCGGGGAGAATTCCGGGGATGGTGATCTGCTCGCCGTTTTTCAGGATATTGCTGGAGCGGTTGCCGTTTATTTGACGAATGGCTTCGGCCAGCTCCGACGACGTCAAGTAGGCGGTTCTCTTCAGATACTGATGTGCGACCGCAGGAATGCTTTCTCCGCGCTTCGCGGTGTAAATCTCAGTCGCAGAGGCGGTCGAATGCGGAATCGAAGGCTCTAATGAGAGCTGCAACCTGGGTTGCTGAGATAAGGATGATGGCGGCTGAAGGGAAGGCTGCAAAGAAGAAGGCTGCAGGGAAGGAATGTCTGCCGTCTTACGGCGGTAGTCGAGAGTTGCATTCACCGGCTGAAGTTGTCGCGTCCTGAGCGCAGCGCGGCCATGGCCGCTGCGGTTGCCAGTTGGCGCCTGCGCCGCTAAAGCCGAGGAAGACCGCAGGTTCAGCCGCATCGCGGCCACGCCAAACAGAAGACAAGAGACGGCAGTAATCGTGAGAACCGACAAGCGGCGCAAAATTTCCCTCCAGAATCAACCTTGATTGGATGCTATCCCGCACCCATCGGCCTTTCCAGTTACTACCGGTCATCTCCCCCTCGTTCGACTCGCGGGTTCACTCGAGAGAGGTTTCGGGCCCTGCCTCCGGCTGGAGGCTAAAAGGCTCTTCTCACCAGCCCTCTAGCTGCCTTCCGCCACTCCTACCCGGTTCCCGGTATTCGGTACTGGCCTTCCTCCTTGCGCAAACTATTTCTCTTCCTCCCTCTTAACTTTCCACTAGCCCCAGTTCTAATATCGGCGGCGGCCAGCTAAGTCCAGCCAGATATGGGGTTTTCGGTTCCTGAATCCATGCCCCGCCGGTGGCCAGACGCTTGCTTATTCCAAGGCAGCCCGGACGGTATGGGGTCAGGCAAGCGGCGGGTTCCAATGACAAATTCTGTCACTTCTGGAACGGTGGGGAGTCGCGGGGAACAAAGGCCTGGAACGTCCGGTGAAAGCAGGCAAAGGCCGAACAATACGGCACAGGGCAGGAAAGAAAACGACCTTATGAGAACGAACCTCGCCACCGTGCTCGATCCGAACCGCCGCAGCGCTGATGCGGGAGAGTTTGAAGCTGCGCTGCGCCGCCGCATCGTCGGTCAGGACCAGGCCGTCGAAAAGGTCGCCGAGATTTACCAGATGTTTCTGGCCGGCCTGAACGCTCCTGGACGCCCGGTGGGCAACCTGCTTTTTCTGGGGCCTACTGGCTCGGGCAAGACGCGCGTGGTGGAAGCCATGGCCGAGGCTCTGTTCGGCGATGCGCATGCCTGCATCAAGATCGATTGCGCCGAGTTTCAGCACTCGCACGAGATTGCGAAGCTGATCGGCTCGCCTCCGGGATACCTGGGACATCGCGAGACTCATCCCTTGCTGACGCAGGAAGCGCTGAACCAGTGGTTCACGGAGAAGCTGAAGCTTTCGATTTTGCTCTTCGACGAAATCGAGAAAGCGAGCGACTCGCTGTGGCAACTGCTGCTTGGCATTCTGGACAAAGCCACGCTGACGCTCGGCGATAATCGCCGCGTCGATCTTTCGCAGTGCATCATCATCCTGACCTCGAACCTGGGCGCCAGCGAGATGACCAATCTGATCGACGGCGGCCTGGGCTTTGCGCCCAAGGTGGTGGAAGTCGACAACAATTTCGACGACAAGATTCAGCGCACTGCGGTCGAAGCCGCGCGCCGCAAGTTCACGCCTGAGTTCATGAACCGCATCGACAAGACGGTGGTCTTCAAGACGCTGCGCGACGAGCATCTGGCGCAGATTCTCGATATCGAACTTGGCATGGTGCAGCAGCGCGTGCTCATGGCCGCCGGCACCAACCAGTTCGTGTTCAACTGCACCGCCGGCGCGAAGCAGTTTCTGCTGAAGGAAGGCACCGACCCGCGCTACGGCGCGCGTCACCTGAAGCGGGCGATCGAACGCCATCTGGTGTTCCCGCTGGCCAATCTGGTGGCCACCAGCCAGGTGAAGCTGGGAGACTTCGTCCGCGTCGATATGGCTTCGGAGAATCAGATGATCTTCGTGAAGGAAGCCGAAAACACCATGGCGCCGGTTCTGCTGGAGCGCTACGGAGCCGCGGTCGCCAGCTTTGCCCGCCGCCCGCGCGGCGCGCACCGCAGCCAACAACCGCCGCGACTTCGGGGCCAGCCCCATCGCGGAAAGCAAATAAGTTCTTCGGATTTGTCCGACTCGCTAGACCCGCATCTCGCGAGCCTCGTGGCGCCGGAACCCTCCGGCGCCTTTTTTTTGCCGCTGGAAGGAATCTCTTGCAATCGCGTTTCTGGCTCCAGACACAGGATTGGTTCCGAGTTGCCAACCATACGGGAGTTGCAGCCCTAGCAGGGCATCGCCGGGCCGGCGGCATACGGCCGAGGATGCCGGAATCTCTTTTTCATTCCCTGCCGTCGGAGACGAACAGGCTCGACACCTGATAGTAGGCGGTGTAGGCGTACGAGCGCAGATCGTCGGTGACGAAGATTTCTCTTAGCGAGAGGAGTCCGGTGCGGTCCGGTGGCGCGAACTCTTTGAAGAGGTCCGTCAGCGTCTTGCCCATAGACGTCATGGTTCGGCTTTCGCCAGACCGAAATCGAGCAGTTTCGCGCCGGATTTCGTCAGAATGATGTTGCCGGGCTTCAGGTCGCGGTGGGTCACTCCGCCGCGGTGCGCCTTGTCCAGTGCGCTCGCAAGTTGAGTCCCATACTGCATCACCTGCGGCGCCGAGAGCGGTCCCTTTTCGATCCGCTCGGCGAGCGACTCCCCTTCCAGGAATTCCATGACAATAAAATCAACCCCGTCCTGGTGGCCGATGTCATGCAGCGTGCAGATGTTGGGGTGATTCAGGCCGGAAACAACTTTCGCCTCACGCTCGAAACGTTGACGGCGGGTCGCGTCGTCGGCGAAATGCGGAGGAAGAATTTTGATGGCAACGGTGCGGTCTAAGCGCGTATCCAGCGCGCGATAGACTTCCCCCATTCCACCCGCGCCCAACGCAGCGACGATCTCATAGGGACCTAGTCTGGTGCCGTTCGCCAAGGCCATGGATGCAGCGGATTATAGGCCCTGAAGGAGCGCAGACAAAATGCATCCGGAACCCGGCGCAGTCCTGGAAACAGTTTGGGCGCTCCGACTGTCGACACGGCTCCGCAGCTGGATCAGTGCTTCGCCCTAGTAGTCCACTGGTTCTTGTTTAAGGATGTGTTCCGTATGAGGTTTGTTGCGGTTTTGTTCCCGAGTCATGGGCAAACGTGAAGTAATCCCAAGGTAAGGTTTGCCGTCCACCTGCGGCTACGCGAGCACCAGCTCATTTCTGGGCCAATAGCGAGCGTGCGTCTTGAAGTTCGGGCCGGTCTCCATCGGCATGCTGGCAGATGGCCAAGAGCTTGGCATAGTATGTTTTCGCCTTCTCTTGATCGCCCGAAAGCTTGGCCGCGCGCGCGGCGCCGGCCAGCGCATTGAAACGATTTGGGGCCGTGCGTAGCGTGGCTTCGAACTCGGTCATCGCTTGCGCCGGCTGTTTCAATTCCAGCAACATCTCGCCAAGCAGTTCGCGAGCTGGCAGGATGACCCCCGGAGTGACATTGTTCTTGTCCGTTCTGTCTTCGTGGTCGGCGGCCGAACGCATCTGCCGGAGCGCCTCCTCGCCCTTGCCTTCAGCCAGCGTAATCCAGGCAGCGGCGCTCTCGCGCTGGATGTCCACTTGGTCTGCCCAGTATTGCTCGTTGCCCTGGGTAAGCGTGTCCCGAAGCGATGCGAGCTGCTGTACGTCTTCCCGGGCAGGTTCAGTTTTGCCGGTACGTGAAGCGCCGAGGGCCCGTGCGAAGTGCAGATTCGCTTCGGTCCAGGCCCTTCGCCCGCCGGGAAAGGTGTTTGGCGGCACGGTTAACGCAGCGGCTTCGTCCCAGCGATGCCGTTCTACAGCATAGCGCGCGGGCGAGGTACCCATGGCGTAGAGCCAGTTCATATATTGCGGATCGTCAGGACGGCCCGGTGGTGGCGCATCCAGTGCTCTTTTCGCCTCGCGATCCTGGCCCCCTTGCAGGTACGCGTAGATCAGGTAATCCTTCGCGTGCAGCTCGTTGCCGGGCGCATTGTTTTTCTGGGCCGAGGCTGCCGACACGAGGTTGGAGTCGATGGACTCCTGCCATAAGCCGAGCCGGGTGAAAATGTGTGACGGCATGTGCAGCGCGTGTGGCGAGTCCGGCGCGATCTCGGCATAACGTCGCGCCGCGTCCAGGGCCCTCGGCGCCAGCGGTGGATAGTCGTAGGCGTGGATGATGTAGTGGGCTATGCCGGGATGGTCTGGTTGTTCGACAAATAGCGGCTCAAGGATGGCGCCGGCCTTTTTCTGATTCACATACGTCTTGTCCGTGGGTGGCGCAGTGGCGACCAGTGCGAGCGCATAAAAAATGGCCGCTTCATGGTCGTCAGGGTAGCGCGCTCGCAGCTGGTCCATGGCTTTTTCATAAGCCAGCGCGCGAGTGGGGTGGTCGAGCTGGTCGGCGTCAGTGTAAAACGTCTCGATAGCGGCAATATAGTCCCGTCTCCCGCTGCGTCTTGGCGCCGGCTAACTTTGCTTTCTCCGCAGCCGCCGCGCCCGCTTTCAGGTCAGCCGGTCCAGGCGCCGGCCAGACCTGATGGTAGTACGTCATGGCAATTCCCCAGTACGCCATGCCGCACGTGGGATCTTTTTGCGCTACAGCTGCGAAGGTATCGCTGGCTTTCTCGTACCAAAAGGAATGGAGCATCGCCACCGCGCTGCTGAATTGCGGCTGAACCGAGGGTTCGCAGGAAACGGGGAAACTCACCTTGCCGAGTTTGCTCGGGTCGCCTGCGGGATGCTCATGTTGGGCAACCGCTGGTGGCACGAATGCGGCGCACACGCCCACAAGCAGCACCAAGCAAATGAATGTGATTCGCTTCATGCTGGTCTCCTTGGTTGTTAAACAGGCCCTCTGGAATGAATACGCCGAATGGTCAAAAATCCGTGCGACCTATTTTGGGTCGCGACCCCAATGAAGTCAAGTAAGGCATCAAAACAGTTGCGCACCTGGCGTTCGCAGCGTGCATCGGCGGGTCATTCGCCCATCCGCAGAAGTGAAGTAGTTCGCAACGGATCATAGCGTGTTCTCGGGATTCCGCCCGAGTCACGGGCAAACGTGAAGTAATCCCAAGGTAAGGTTTGCCGACATCCATGTAAGTCTTTGTCAAGGGAAAACACAGTTCTCCTGACGCGCGCTTCGGAGGAGCGCGCACCACCGTACTCGCCAGTATCCGCAGCTCGCACTTGTGCCTCTCGGCGGTGGTTCCTGCCTTCGCAGAACCGGACATCCATGTAAGTCTTTGTCAAGGGAAAACACAGTTCTCCTGACGCGCGCTTCGGAGGAGCGCGCACCACCGTACTCGCCAGTATCCGCAGCTCGCACTTGTGCCTCTCGGCGGTGGTTCCTGCCTTCGCAGAACCGGACATCCATTCGCTGTCTCGGGCCCCTGAAGGCCGTCTCAGAAGATTGAGTCTGGGTTCGCTGCCAGTCCTGAAACAATCCGAAGAGAGCCTCGGGAGTTTGATCTCCGTCGCTCAGTCGGCAAACGGCAGGACCTGGCAGCCTGCGCGCTGTGTGATCTCTTGTTCTTCCCCAGGCGGAGGTTTCTAGGCCGCCGCTCTCTGGTAATTTTCTGCGGGCACGAAGTCCCGTTCTTCCCGATCTACGGCGAGCAGATACGCAACCATCTTTCGAGCTACGGCCAGAGTCGCTCGATTGGCATTCCCTTTCTGCTTTTCTGTTTCATAGACCAGAGCCAGATCGTGATCCTGTCTGGGCGCCAACTTCGCGGCTTCCACCAGCACCCGTTGGATATGCTTGTTGCGCTGTTTGGAAAGCGGGGTGCGCATCACCTTGTCGGCGGAGCTTTTTTCCTCACCGCAGAGTCCGCAATAACTGATGGCTTGTCGGATCGACCGAAAGCGCGCAACGTCCCCGATCTCCAGTGCCCAGGCCAGCGCCGTGATCGGTCCTACTCCGGGAACGGTTCTGAGCCGCTTGACGCGGTCGGCCAGCAAGGGGTCCCGCTGCAGGGAGCTGACCAGGGCATATTCCGTTTTCTGCAGTCGTACGACGGTGTCCCGGCTCAGCTTCAGCAGAGGACGGATACTCTCATGCACGTCCTCGTTGGTCGAGAGCAATTCGCGGAAATAGCCCACTTTGTGCAGCCGCTGCTTGTTATAGTTCACTCCGGTTTCCATCAGCAAACCCGAGATTCGATTCTTCATCTGTACCATCTGCCGCACCAGCAGGTGGCGGTAGCGCAGGGTTCGCCGTCGGTCCCGAATCGGGGTCGATGCCATGTGGCATTCCGGCAGGAAATCGCAGCGCAGGCAGTCCGCGATCTTGCCGGCATCAATCCGATCGTTCTTCTTCTTGGCCGCGGCGATGGCGCGCAGCATCAGCGGATGCGCCACCTTCACCTGCTGCGCGTGCGGAAGCAGATGATCGTAGATCCAGCCGGTGAAAATCGTTGCTTCCATGGCCATCGTCCGTGGTTGTGGAAGAGTCTTGATCCAGCTATCCAGTTCGCGTCGCGTTGCTCCCACCTTGCCTTCTTGATGGACCTGCCCGCTCGCATCTTTGACGCAGTAGCTGATCGTCTTCTTGTGAACATCCAGCCCGATGTAATACATAATGTCCATTGAGGAGCCTCCGTGGTTGTTCTCTGAATCAACGTTCCGTTGAGTTCAGCCTTTTGTACACCACGCGCTCCTCGCTAGACTTAGCATTCAAACAACCGTCCTGAATCCTTCATCCGGCTGCGACACGCGCAGGCTATAATTGCGGGCACTCATGTCGCTTACTTCCGGCACCAAACTTGGACCGTACGTGATCGTGTCGCTGGCCGGTGCGGGCGGCATGGGTGAGGTGTACCGGGCGCGCGATGCGCGGCTCAACCGCGAGGTGGCCATCAAGGTGCTGCCTGCGGCTTTTGCCCGCGATCCGGAACGGCTGCGGCGCTTTCAGCAGGAAGCGCAGGCGGTCGCAGCACTCAACCATCCCAACATCCTGGCTATTCACGATTTCGGCGACCACGAAGGCTCACCCTACATTGTGACCGAGTTTCTGGAGGGTGAGACCTTGCGCGACAGAATGCGTCCCGGCGCCCTGCCGATGCGCAAAGCCACGGAATACGGCGAGCAGGCGGCGCGTGGCCTGGCGGCAGCACACGAGAAGGGAATCGTGCACCGCGACTTGAAGCCGGAGAACATTTTCATCACCCGGGATGGCCGGGTGAAGATCCTCGACTTCGGTTTAGCCAAGCTTGCCCAACCGGAGGGAGTTCCGGCGACGGACGCCGAGACTCTGGTCTCACAGACGGAGCCGGGCGTGGTGATGGGCACGGCCGGTTACATGTCTCCGGAACAGGTGAGGGGACAAACCGCGGACCATCGCTCCGACCTGTTCAGTTTCGGAGCCATCCTCTACGAGATGCTTTCCGGGCGGCGCGCCTTTCGGGGCGAGACTTCGGTGGAGACGATGAGCGCCATCCTGAAGGAAGATCCGCCGGAGCTTACGGAAACGAATCGCAGCGTGCCGCCGGTCATGGAACGGATTGTGCGGCACTGCCTGGAGAAAAATCCGGAAGAACGCTTCCAGTCGGCGCGCGATGTTGCCTTCAATCTGCAGAGCCTCTCCGGAAGCACCACCCAGGTCGCGGCGATTGCTGCCGCGAGCCGGGCTCCGGCGCGGGTGGGGCGCATCGCCGCAGTGGCGGTTGCGTCGCTGGCCGTTCTGGCGTGCGGTTTTCTGGGCTGGCGGAGCGCTGAAACCAATTCCTTCGCCAGTGTTCAAGCCGCTTACCTTTCGGCGGGGCACGGTTACGGCGGCGCGTTTTGCGCCTGACGGGCAAAACGTGATTTATTCGGCAGCCTGGGAAGACAGCCCGCATCCGGAAGTGTTTTCCACTCGCATCGACGGTGTGGCTTCACGTCCACTGGGCGTGAGCGACTCTGACTTGCTCGCAATCTCGCCGCAAGGAGAAATGGCGCTGCTGCAGCACTGGCGCCGCAACCTGGGTTGGCAACGGAGCGGCATGCTGGCGCGCCTGCCGCTGAGCGGCGGAGCGCCGAAGGAAATGCTCGACGGGGTGCAGGATGCGGATTGGGCGCGGGACGGCTCGCGGCTGGCGGTTATCCGCGGTGGTCCGCAGTACCAGCTCGAATTCCCGGTGGGTCACGTGCTCGCGAAAGTGACAGGGTGGTTCAGCTATCCGCGAATTTCTCCCGATCAGCAGCACATCGCGTTCTTCGAACATCCGATCGGCGACGATCGCGGGGATGTGTGCGTGGTTGACCTTGAGGGCCACAAGCGCGTGCTCTCGCCCGGTTGGTCGTCACTGGACGGTCTCGCCTGGACTCCTTCGGGCAACGAGGTCTGGTTTGCCGGCAGCAACACCGGGAACAGCCGCGCGCTCTACGCCGTCAGCCTTTCCGGGAAGCTACGGCCGGTGCTGCGCGTGCCTGGTTCGCTGTTGCTCCACGACATTGCGCCCGATGGCCGAGTGCTGCTGGCGCAAGAGGATAGTCGACGTTTCATTGGAGGAGTTACACCGGGCAGTGCCGAGGAACGCGACCTGTCGTGGCTGGACTGGTCGCTGGCGCGCGATCTGACACCGGACGGACGCTGGCTGCTGTTTGATGAGCAGGGCGAAGGCGGCGGACCGAACTATTCGGTTTACGTTCGGAAGACGGACGGTTCACCGGCGGTCCGGCTCGGCGACAACGATGCCTTCGCCATTTCGGACGACGGCAAGTGGGTGCTGGCGACAACGAACGCGGAGGGTGGATCGGTGTTGCTGCTGCCCACCGGCGCTGGGGAATCGCGCAACATCAAGACGGGCAATCTGAGGAATCCAATCGCCCGGTTTCTGCCCGACGGAAAACAAATCATCATCTTCTCCGATGAGCTTCGCATGTACGTGCAATCGCTCGAAGGCGACACGCCCCGCCCGGTCACGCCTGCCGGCATCACCGGTGTCGGAACGTTCACCGCCGATGGCAAGTACGTGCTGGGGCAGGATGCTCACAAGAACTGGGCCTTGTACTCTCTTGAAGGCGGCCAGTCGATTGCGCTGCCGAAGTTGAGAACGGATGATTGGCCGATCAATTACACCACCGACAATCACAGCTTCTTCGTCACGAACGGCGACATTCCAGTAAATGTTTATCGCTTCGACTTCCTCAGCGGCGCGCGGCAGTTTGTGCGGCAGGTGCGGCCGGCCGATGCCACCGGGGTGGAGCGCATCACCGATGTGTTCGTCACGCCCGACGGCAAATCCTACGTTTACTGTGGCGTTCGACGGCTCAGCAATCTTTTTGTGGTTACGGGATTGAAGTAGTTTCTCCCGCGGCTGCATGGTGAAGTCACGGCAGCAATAGGTTTCACTTCAGCAACGCCGATCCAAGTCACGCATACCACTCCGGGCTAGTTCTCAGTCTTTGCAGTGTCGACTGAAAATGTCGGGAGCCGCCCGTTGGATTCCCTCCAGAATGCCTCGCTGGCCAGCGCCTGAGCGCCTTCGTGCCTTGGTGCCTTCGTGCCTTCGCGTCTTCGTTTCTTCGTGCCCTCTTTCCTTCGTTCAATGCAATCTGCATTCCGAAATGGGAAGCTACGACCATCTGACGGGGCCGAAACTCTTGTGTTCATGGTCAGCGCGAATTAGTTTGCGAAATAGAGGCGAACAATCGCGGCACTGAGGGTGAGAGGAAAAGGATGACGGCCATGCACAGATACGGCACGCACACAATCGGGTTGGCAGCATTTCTGCTGCTCATTTTCACGGCTGGATGCAGCGATCCGGACCAGAGTTCCACACCCAACCCAACCGTAACCCCGCCCACGGCAATTTCCGAGGCTCCTCCCAGCGCTGCCCCCGGTGCATGTCCCAGCACCGTGGTCACGGTCACGTTCAGCAAAGCGATGAATCCGGCGACCATCGATGGCGCGACCTTTACGTTGACGGGGCCGGGACCGGCAGCCGTGGCCGGAGTAGTTAGTTACGATGCGCCCAGCGACACTGCGACTTTCTCGCCCACGGCCGGTCTCGCGCTGAACACCCTCTATAGCGCCACGGTTACGACCGGAGCCCAGGACACGTATGGCAACGGGCTGGCGAATAATTTTGTATGGAGTTTCACCACGGGCAATACGGCCTGCCAGGCAGGGCCGCCCACAGTGGTTTCTCTGGCTCCCGCGAACGGCGTGAATGGCGTGTGCCCCAACACCGTAGCCGTTGCCACCTTCAGCGAGGCGATGAATCCGGCAACCATCAACAGCCACAACATTTACGTTGACCGGTCCGGCCGCGGCATCCGTGACGGGGCAAGTGGCCTACGATGCGGCAGACTATGTCGCGACCTTCACCCCGTCCGCGATTCTCGCGCTGGACACCATCTATACGGCCACCATTACGACCGGGGCCCAGGATCTGTCGGGGAATGCGCTGGCAACTGATTTCACGTGGAGCTTCACCACCTCTACAGTGGCGTGTCAAACGTCTTCTGTGCCGCTGGGTTCGGCGGCGAATTTCGAAGCTCTGGCGGGCTCGACGGTCACCAACACCGGACCGACCATCATTACTGGTGGAGATCTGGGGTTAAGCCCGGGAAGCGCGGTCACCGGGTTCCCGCCCGGAACGCTCACTCCCCCAGCGGTGATGCACATAACCGATCCCACGGCGGCGCAGGCCGAACTGGATTTGACCACAGCGTATCTCTACACCGCCGGACTACCGGGAGGAGCGGTTCTGCCCGGGGATATGAGCGGGCTGACATTTGCACCTGGCCTGTACACGAACGCGAGCACGGTCATGTTGTCGGCGGGGAACGTCACGCTCGACGCCGGGGGAGATGTGAATGCTGTGTTCATCTTCCAGGTGGGATCCACACTCACGACCATAGGGAGTACGCAGGTCATTCTGGCGGGCGGGGCCCAGGCGCAGAACGTCTTTTGGCAGGTCAGCAGCTCAGCCACCCTGGGAACGAACTCGATCTTCCAGGGAACCATCATGTCGCTGCAATCCATCTCGCTGGATACGGGCGCGACCCTGATCGGCAGAGCACTGGCGCGCAATGGTGCGGTCACTTTGGATGACAGCACGCTTACCGCCCCGTGAGTTTCGGAGCATTGGGGAGTGAGCCGGCTCGAAGGCCGGCTCACTCCCGGGTAAAAACAGATTCTCAACTCAGCAAGCTCGGAGAAACCGTGATATGTCACACTCGCGGAAATGGCTGGTGGTAGCTGCTCTCGTGTGCAGCATGGATGCGCTGGCGCCGGCGCAGGATCAGCCCGCGCCCAAATGGGAGCTGTACGGTGGATATTCTTTCTTCTATTTCGGCACCGATGTACACGGCCTGCTTCCTGGGGGAGTGCTGCCGGCGAGCAGCGCTCTGGAATTGAATCCGCGGGGCCTGGGCGCGAGCATCACCTATGACTTCAACCGCTGGATCGGATTAACCGGCGACTTCAGCGGACAGAAAGCCAGCGGCGAGACGGGCGTCGCCATGCGAATTGATGACGCTTCGTTCTTCAACGGCTCCGTGGGGCCAAAGGTGACATTTCGCAGCCGCCATTTCTCCCCGTTTCTTGAAGGCCTGGTGGGACGGCACCGCCTGACCTCCGATCTGTTCCGCTACGATGACGAAGTAGGGTTCATGGCTGGTGGCGGCCTCGACTGGAACCTGAATCGGCGCTTGGCCTGGCGTCTGTTGCGAGCCGACTTCGTGTTCTCAAACCATCAATATGGCCCGTCGTCGGTGGTGCCCGCCACCGATGTTCGAGGTGCGAGACTGCAAAGTGGGTTGGTGTTCATGTTTGGCGCCGGAACCCGCCGGGCCGCCGGTTTCCTGCAAGTTGCGCCATCCATCCGAGCGAAGTCATGGTGGGTGAGCCGGCAACGGCGACGGCCGCGGGCGGCAACTTCAACCCGCGGCACACGCTGAATTACACGTGGACGAGCACTGGCGGTCAAATTACCGGCAAAGACGGCACTGCGAACCTCGATAGCAATGGGATGGCCGGCGGAAGCTACACCGTCACCGCGCATATCTCTGATCGGAGGATGAACAAGGGTGGCGAGGCCAGCTGCATGGCGACCTTCGACGTGAAGGAACCACCGAAGAATCCTCCAGTCATCTCGTGCTGGGCTAAGCCGTCGAACGTCCGGGCCGGGGCGGTTTCGACCATCAGTTGCACTTGCACCAGTCCTGACGGCGTCCCGGTTACGGTCGGGGCATGGACGGCAAGCGGCGGCAGCATTTTCCGGAGCGGCGGCAGCGATGCGGTCCTGAATACGCCTGGCGCTCCTGCCGGTCCAATTACGGTGAATGCGAGTTGTAGCGACCCTCGCGGGCTGAATACTCAGGCTAGCGCGCAGGTGATGGTGGAGAACCCTCCGCCGCCTTCGCCTGAGTTCCTGCAACTGGAAACCAGACTTGCCCTGCACAGCATTTACTTTCCGACATCTCAGCCCACGGTCGCGAACCCCGATGGCGGGCTGCTGGCCAGCCAGGAGCAAACTCTGATTCCGCTGGCGGAAGATTTCAAGAGGTATCTGGAGACCAAGCCGGACGCCCACTTGACTCTAGGAGGCCACGCCGACCCACGGGGCTCTGTGGAATACAACCAGGCACTCTCCGAGCGGCGTGTCGAGCGGGTCAGAGGCTTCTTGATCGAGCACGGCGTTCCGGTTGCGAACCTTGAAATCAAGGCGTTTGGCGAGGAACGAAATCTAACCGAAGACCAGGTAAAGGATGCGGTGGAGCAGAACCCGGAGTTAACTCCAGAGCAGCGGCAGCGAGTGCTCGACCATCTGCAGACCATCCTGCTGGCCAGCAATCGTCGCGTAGACATCACCTTGAGCACTACCGGGCAACGCTCAGTCCGCCAATACCCGTTCAACGCTGCGGATTCCTTGACGCTGCTGCAGCAGAAAGCAACCGGGAAAAAGATCAGACCGGCGGCCAGGAAGAAAGCGAAGGCTGCGGCTCATCCATAGGGAAAATGCGGCACCAGCAATCTCTTGTAGTGACTGGGCCTGAGATAGCTTCTTCGCGGTCGCATTCGTCGGTTACGAAAGACGTTGCCCCTTCGAACATCCCCGGAAACGGGACTACAGGTTAACACTCTCTAACGAACTTGGCGTTAAGGTAGTTGGTATACGGCGCTCGGCCGGTTCACGGCCGGACGGTTTTTATTCCTCGTCGAGAAGGTCAGAGCAATGCACAATACAACAAATGTCCAAACGGTACGGCGCAGCTCGAGGGTACCGGTCAACGTGTCGATACTCGTTACCAGCCTGGACCCGGGAGCCCAGTTCTCTGAGGTCTGCCAGACCCTGATGGTGAACGCGCACGGATGCGCGATGCGGTCTCCCATCAAGCTGGAAGCAGGAGTTCCGTTGCACTTCCACAGCCAGGAGGGTCGGGAGACAACGGCCCAGGTGGTTTACTGCCGGCCGATCGAGACCGACCGACAGGGCTGGATGCTGGGCGCCGGTTTGAGAGGCCGGAAAATTTCTGGGGATTGAAGAGTTGTCCGAAAGATTGGGGACGATGGCCGGGGCCGGCGGAGGAAAAGCTCTCTCCGAAGCTGTTGCCGGCAACGTGCAGGTGATGTCGCCCAATCAGTCTGCGGCCTCGATGAAACTGGTGCTCGACAGAATCAAGAAGCAACTCTCAGACGAACATCTTAAGGTGGTACTTGCCGAACTTGTGCAACCCATTGGGGCAGAGGTTACGGACCTCAAGGAAAAGATCGCGCGAGGGGCACAGAAGAATCGATTTGAGGTGTCGCTGTCGCAAATTCCTCCCGAACTCGAGCAGCAGTTGGAACTGCGCCTGAAGAAAGAGCTGGGGCCACAAGTGCTGAAGCAGGCACGGGAGCAGTCTGAGCAGGTACTTGAAGCAGCGAAAGCGGCCATCGACCGGAAGACAACGGAAACCCACGCCGAATTTCTGCATCGGGTCAAGGTGGATCTGCAAGCTGTTGAACAACGGACGCAGGGCCTCTCGATCGAGTTGCCCAGAATCTGCGGGAGCATCTGAATCGTGGACTGGGAGAGCTTCACCAGGAGGTGGTAGACGCAGGCAACCGCCTCAAGCGGCTGAGCGAAGACCTGCTAAAAGTTATGGAGCGCAGTTTGGGTGAGGAACATGCCGCGCGTCGCCAGGAATTGGAGCAGGTTCAAGCCTCGGTCGCGTCGGAATCCTCGCGTCTGCAGGAGCAAATCGCTGATCTTGACGGCCGCATGGCAAAGCTGGACGAATCCGCACGCCGGCTGGAGTCGGGCCTTGACCAGCGCCTGTCGCAAATGGCCAGTGACGCGGCCCGCACTGCGCGCAGCCAGATGGAGAGCGCGCTGGAGGCGGCGCTGAATGAACTGGGCACACGCAATGCCCAGGAGCTCGGCAATCAACTCGATGAGGCCAGCGCGAACCTGAAGATTATCCAGACAGGGATCGAAGCCTCGGTCTCCGAGTCGCTGAAGGTCAGGTCGGTGAGACCTGCAATCTTTCGAGCAGAGCATGGAGGAACTGGCACAGAAGTCCGTGGAACGGTGGCGGCTCGTCTGGCGGGTGGCATGAACTCCCTCGCAGCGGTTCTTGGCGAGCACTTTCGCTTGCAAGCTGGGAGTGACAGCAAGGCGCTAAGGATTAAGGCGCTTAAGGATTAGTGAAAACCTGTGCCGCTTAACGCTTTCCCGGCGCTGAGTGAAATGGATCGTCTTGCGGAGTCGTCCGGGAGCATCCTCCGGACTGGGAATGTCCAAATTGACGACGATCGGCTCCTGGCCGCTGCGCACGATGACCGCCTCGACCGGCTGGTCTTTGCGCGCGTTCAGTTCCTGATGAGGAACGTAGGGAGGAACGTAGACGAAGTCTCCCGGGCCTGCTTCATCAACGAACTCCAACTGATTCCCCCAGCGAAAGCGCGCCCGGCCGCGCACCACGTAGATCACGGTTTCCAGTTCCCCATGATGATGAGGACCGGTCTTGGCGTTGGGATGCACAACGACCGTTCCCGCCCAGAGCTTTTGTGCGCCGACTCGGGCCCGCGAGATGGCTTCGGCGCGAGTCATGCCGGGGGTTTGCGGCGTGTTGCTGTCAAGCTCGCCGCTGCGGATGATGCGCAGGCCGTGGTTCTTCCAGTCGGGTGCTTTGTCTCTCCGAACCTCATTGGAGCGCGGATCGGTCATGGTCTATGTCTCCGGCAGGTGTCAGGATAGTTGCCGTGAGGATTGTTGGCAACGATTCACTTGATCTTCACGGCGTGATATCCCTGTCCATCCGCGGGGGAGTACACTCGCTCTTCAGTGACTCGACCGTTCTTGTCTCTGACAAAGGTTAAACGCGCCATCGGACTGACGCCGCCTCCGCGGCTGAAAAACGTGTCTGCGCTTTCCGGTAGTAGTTCCGTTGGCGAGTCTTCCCACGAGCCCTGGATGTAAAGTTTGTCGCCTTTGCGGGTCACGGTGTCGACGAATTGCGATCCCGCCCACGCATACTCGCCGGTGAAGTCGTCAAGGGTTGCGCTGTCGATTTTGGCAACCGGCGGATCGGGCATTACCGCCGCTGACACGGCTAGCAGGGCCACCCACTTGCCTTGACGTTTTTCAAATGTGTCAACCTGGCGGAGGGTATCGTTGAGGGTAATGTCACCAAAATGCTCCTTAAATTCGTAGAGGTAATCTACCAGCGCAATGTTACCCACGAACTGGAAGTGAAAGCCTGAAACCAGTCTTTCGATCTTGTGGCCGGGAATTACGCGTGCCGCCTGCTGACACTCGTCCATAATTTGCTTTCGCGTGCCGGTAGCATTGCCTTCTATGTCGCGAAAGTCAGCGTCGACAAACGTCGCCCACGTCTGCGCGTCACCCGACGCGCAGGCATTGGCCCGAGCGCGGGCAGCGGAGATGATTTGCTGCTCGTCCGCGTTGGTGGAGGCGTCTGTTCGTGCGGCGCCGGGCGGGGCGGATTGAGCCGCCGCGTGGAGCGTCAGCGGAAAAAATGAGCGAACAGACGACCAAACTCGTTCTGCATACATTCATGGTTGTCCCTTCAGACGGAAAGAATGAAGTTTGAGCGTGCGGCACAGCTCAAAGCCTCACCAGACCTCACACCGCTTCCCCTCGGGCCGTACCATGGCCGCATCCGCCTTGCAGCTCCACGCTTTCTGAAACTCGGGCAGGTTCGAGAGCGGGCCGATCACTCGATACTTCGCCACGGGATGCGGGTCGGTCTGCATCATCAAACGCTGGGTTTCGATGCGGATCTCATCGCCGCGGAACTGTCCCCAGGCAATATAAAACTGCTGCTCCGGGGTGAAGCCATCAATATCTGCGGGACGCGGCTTGCCCTCGAGCGACTTCTCATACGCCAGGAATGCGATCTTCGCGCCCCCCAGATCGCCAATGCTCTCGCCCAGCACCAGTTTGCCGTTGTGATGCACTCCGGGTTCGATGAAGTAGTTATCGAACTGATCGGCCACGCAAGCGGCGCGGGTCTGGAACTGTTTCAGATCGGCGTCGGTCCACCAGTTGCGCAGGCGGCCCAGGTAGTCGAACTGCGCTCCCTGATCGTCGAAGCCGTGCGAAATCTCGTGGCCGATCACCACTCCGATTGCGCCGTAGTTCACCGCATCCACCGCTTTCATATCGAACGCCGGAGGCTGCAGGATCCCCGCCGGAAACACAATCTCATTCAGCAGCGGAGTGTAATAAGCATCGGAAGTGGGCGGCGTCATGCCCCAGCGGCCGCGGTCTACCGCCTTGCCGATGGTGAGCCGGTCGTCTTCCTCCACGAACTTTCTTCCTGCAATCATGTCCTCAAAGAAAGCGTCGCGGCGGATCTCGACGTGGCTGTAGTCCTTCCAGTTGTCGGGATATCCGATCTTCGGATTGAACGTGGCAATCTTGGCCATGGCTTTTTCTTTGGTGTCGTCACTCATCCACGGCCGGCTGAGGATGTCGTCGCGCATCGCCGCCAGCAGATTCCTCACCATCTCCTGCATCCGCGCTTTGGCTTCCGGCGGGAAGTACTTTCTCCACATACTTCTTCCCCAGAGCCTCGCCGAAGAGCTGATCGGTCGACTCCACACAGCGCTTCCAGCGCGGCTTCATCTCGGTGGTGCCGCTGAGATACTTTCCGTTGAACGCGAAATCCTCCTCGACGAAGGGGGCCGAAAGGGAATTGGCGGTCGAAATCAGCAGATGCCACTTCAAATACACTTTCCAGTCGGCCAGTGGAGCTTCGTGCACCTGCCGGTCCAGCTCCTGCATGAATTGGGGCTGGTCCACATTCATGTCCACATCCTGCGGAATCTGCTTATGCTTGAAATATTCAACCCAGTCAATATGCGGAGCCATCGCCTGCAACTGGGAAAACGTCGTGTTGTGATCGGTGGCCGCTGGATCGCGCAGGGCCACATTATCGAGCGAGGCCTCCGCCAACTTCGTCTCCATCCTCATTATTGTGTGGGCCGCAGCTACCGACGCTTTCTCGTCCCACCCCGCCAGCTTGAACATGGCCACGATGTGCGCGACATATTTCTCGCGGGCGTCCTGGAAACGCGCTTCGGGCTTCAGGTAGTAGTCGCGATCCGGCAGTCCCAACCCGTTCGCGCCAATATCGGCCAGCACCCACGACGGCTTGTGGAAATCCTGCTGGCTGCCAAAGGCGAACGGATCGGCCACCAGGATGTCGTGCATGTCCTCCATCACCCGCTGCAGTTCCTCCGTGTCTTTCGCGGCATCGATCCGGCGCAAACCAGGGCTTCAGCGGTTCCATGCCGCGCGCATTTACCCGCGACTCATCCATGCAGGCGCCGTAGTAGTCGCCGATGATCTGCTCGGTGCTGCCCTGGGGCGCGCTCTTGTCGGCGGCGGCGGTCTCCAGAATCTCCTTCAGCTTGTCCTTCGACGATTCGCCGGCCGCCCAGCGCTTGCTCCACCGGCTCATCGATGCCGGAATTGGATTCTTCGCCCGCCATGTTCCGTTGGCGAATTCGTAGAAGTCGTTGCAGGGATCGGCCTGGCGATCCAGATCGGTGAGGTCGATTCCGTGCAGGGAACTGGCCTGTGAGAACAAAAGTTGAGGAAGCAGCAGTGAAGAAAGCAACAAAACAAGAAGCGAATACCCGAGTTTGCCCATGATGCCTCTTTCGATGAATTGGAAGAACCTGCAAGCTTGAGTGCGGCTGCCATTTTAGACGAATTGTTGCGCGGGCGGTTAGTGCCTGGGAAAGAGATCGGGACAACCAGCGGAAAACCAATCGAAACAATAGAAATTCTGTATCAAGACCTTTACACCTTTCTTATGCGCCGCCAGATAGGCTTATCCGCCAAGTCACGCGAGGGTTTGTCTTGATTTCTTCCAAAGCACTCG
Source organism: uncultured Acidobacteriaceae bacterium (assembly GCA_963770235.1). Classification (GTDB taxonomy): domain Bacteria; phylum Acidobacteriota; class Terriglobia; order Terriglobales; family Acidobacteriaceae; genus Sulfotelmatobacter. Next base: position 44,695 of record CAVYOW010000005.1, read on the forward strand.
GTTCTCTGGCGATTTTGCTTTCGCTCCAGATGGCGGTTCCGTTGTGCTGCGCGGCGGCCTATGGGCAATCGACTGCTGGCGAATCTGCGAACGGTACCGCCGACGCCTCGGTCAGCCGGCAAACCCGGGTTGCGTCTGACAATGCCGAGGTTTCTGCCGAACCGACTCCCCAGCAGCCCCCGCCGGCCAGCGCAAATCCAGCCGGTACTGGGCTCAACACAAGAGCAGACCAAGGCCGCTTTCTTCCGCCGGCTTTTCAAGGCATACGCCGACGACTGGAAGCCCACGCGGCGGATTCCAGTGCGCCTGCCCCCGCGTTTCGCGGAGATCCCGCGCCGGTCAACGGACCGCCGTTTCCCTTTTCCACTTGGCCCATTGGAGGCACGGTGTCGATTGGCCAGCCCTGGACGCAAGCCGGGCCTTTAATGACGGCGCTCTGGGCGGGGCCGCACGGCGACTGCCTGGAAGAAAAGCAAGATTCAGATCTACGGCTGGCTGAACGTGGGGGCAAACTTCAGCACTTCGAAAGGAGGGGTGAATCCAGCGGCGGGGAAGTACGACAATTTTCCCACGGCTTACGACGAAGTGCCGAACGCCATCGAGCCTGATCAGGAAGTGCTCTACATCGAGCGCCAGCCCGACACGGTGCAAACCGACCATTTTGACTGGGGATTTCGGCTTTCCGGGTTGTGGGGACTCGACTACCGTTTCACTACGGCGAAAGGATACTTCAGCCAGCAATTGCTGGGGCATCCTCCGGGAAAAGAGTATGGCTTCGATCCGGTGATGATGTATCTCGATTTGTATTTCCCTCACATCGGCCAGGGTACGGACGTTCGCATCGGACGCTACATTTCTCTGCCTGACATCGAAGCCCAGCTCGCGCCCAACAACTACACCTACAGTCACTCATTGCTTTACACGTTTGACTGCTACACACAGACCGGGATCAATGCGACCACCAGGATCAACTCGCATTGGACTACTCAGGTGGGCTTGTCGCCGGGCTGCGAAACCGCGCCCTGGAACCTGACCGACTCTCGCCTTACGCTCAATTGGTGCCTGCAGTATTCCTGGCACACCAGCAAGGACAATTTCTACCTTTGCGATAACGAGACTAACCTCGGCAAGGATAGCGGCCAGTACGGCTACAACAACCTGCAAGCTTATTACCTGACCTGGTATCACGTGATCGATAAGAATTGGCATTCTTCGACTGAGAGCTGGTACCAGTGGATGAAGCAGGTGCCGAACCTTAACTACAGTCCGCCGGCGGGGTCGGGATTGCCTCCGGTCAATCCCGTTCAGCCCGAGACCAACGACAACGGAGCCTACTGCAGTAGCGATACCGCTTTCACCTGCTACGCTCCGGAGTGGGCGATCGTGAATTATCTGGAGCGGCAGTTCGGAGCTCACAACTACATCTCGATTCGGAATGAGTATTTCGACGACATCGTCGGTCAGCGCACCGGTACCAAGACCCGTTACACCGAGCACTTGTTCGGCTGGGGGCATTGGGTTGGAACACGGTCCTGTTCCGTCCGGAAGTCCGGTTCGAGCACTCCTACGATGCCCCGGCCTACCAGAACGGGACGAAGAAGAGTCAGTTGACGGCGGCCGGAGATGTCATTTTCTTCTTCTAAAAGATGGGCTGAACGAAAATGATTTAGCATTCTCCCTCATGCAGATCCCCGCTTCCAAGTTGACTGCGGATCAGGTTTTGGAAGTCTTTCGTCACGATGTCCCCAGTCTTCTTTTCGGCGCCATGATCATGGCGGTGGGGCTGGTCGCGGTGGCGTTTTCTGAAATTCGCCGCAAGCATGATCCTATCCTGATTTACCTTGCCTTCTTCGCCGGCCTGTATGGCCTGCGCATGTGGATGCAGTCCGGCATGTTCTCCATGCTGCAGGGCTTTTGGTCTTTCTACCCGAGAGTCAGTTCCGCGATCGACTTCTTGGTTCCAATTCCGGCATTCCTTTTCCTCGACGCGGTTGGGTTTCTGCACCGCCGCTTAAGGAACGCTTCTTACGTGCTCGGGGTCATCCTGGGGCTGTTAGCTGTCGCGACCCTCGTGGTGGGGCGGCAAACCATCTTTTACCAGATCAATGCCGTCTTGATTATCGCGGCTCTGAGTACGGTCTTGATCTCCATGAGGAGGAGCTCGGTCGACCGAGATGCCGTCGTAATACGCCGCGGCCTGTTGATTTTTGCCGCGTTCATTTTCTGGGAGAACTTCAGGAGCCTGCTCGGGATTTCCTTGCCCGATATCGAGCCGATTGGTTTTATGGCGTTTCTCCTGGCTCTCGGATATGTTGCCGCGCGACAGACTTTGGAACGGGATCTGCAGCTCGGCGAGATTCAAAAGGAACTTGAAGTAGCCAGGCGCATGCAGTTGTCGATTCTGCCCGCCGGGTTCCCAAACTCCGCCAGTTTCCGCGTCTCTGCGCGTTACGTGCCGATGACCTCAGTGGCGGGAGATTTCTACGACTTCATCGTTGCCGACGATAAGCACGCCGGGCTGCTGATTGCTGATGTCTCCGGCCACGGCGTGCCCGCCGCGCTCATTGCCTCGATGGTGAAGCTTGCAGCTAGTTCGCAGCGCGCCAACGCCGCCGATCCCGCTCGTTTGTTGGCCGGGATGAATGCGGCGCTCTGCGGCAACACGCAGGAACAGTTCGTTACCGCGGCTTATGTTCATCTCGATTCGATTTCCGGGACGCTGCGATATTCCGCGGCCGGGCATCCGCCTATGCTGTTGCTGCGGCGCGGGGAAGTGATGGGAATCTCCGAAAATGGATTGATGCTTGCGGCTTTTGATTATGCAGCGTATACGAATGCCGAACGGCCGATGGAAACTGGCGATCGCTTGCTGCTCTATACTGACGGCGTTATCGAAGCCGCTAACGCCGAGGGAGACCAATTTGGGCAGGATGCTCTGTCTGCGGTGTTGCGGCAGACGGCTGAACTTCCGCCTGCCGCGGCCTCGGATCAGATCGTCTCTGCGGTGCAGCGGTGGTCGGCATCTCAGGATGACGATTTGACCGTTCTGATATGCGACTACATCCCCGGTAGACTAGAATCGTGCAGCACATAAGGACGGTTATAGCTCATGAGAAGAACTTCTTTCAGCGGCGTGCTTCTGTTCAGTGTGATTGCTCTTGCAGGGTCGGCGTTCGCGCAAGCGCCGACCCAGTCGAGCGCAAACTCCGCGCAATACTTCTTCGTATTGTTGAATCGTCCCGCCAATGCTCCACTACTAAGTAAAGAAGCGGCCGAAAAGCTGCAGGAAGAGCATATGGCCAACATCCGCAAGATGGCGGCCGAACACAAGCTTGTTATCGCCGGGCCTTTTCTGGATGACACTGCGCTGCGCGGGATATTCGTGTTGCAGGCGGAATCAGCGGTGCAGGCGCAAGCGTGGGCGGATAGCGATCCGGCGGTTAAAGCCGGCCGGCTCGCAGCCGAGGTGCATGGGCCGTGGCGCATCGACTCAAGTGCGATTCACGCTCCGGCTGAGCCTCCGGGATTCGAGCAGTACACGCTGGTTCTGATGAAGCAGGGCGAGAAGTGGAATCCAAACGCGCCGGAGTTCATGGATGTGGTGAAGCAACATCATGCTCTCCTCATACAGATGATAGAGCAGGGAACCCTGGCCATTGCGGGACCGTTCCCGCTCGACGCTCCGGGTGAGTTGCGGGGCGTCGAGATTTTTCGGGTGGGAGCGGAGCAAGCTGCCAGGTTGGTGCAGGACGATCCGACGGTCAAAGCTGGTTTGCTTAAGCCTGAAGTGCATCCGTGGGGTACGGGCAAAGGGGTGCTGGCACCGGGGCAGCCGATGCAATAGCGACGTAGCTTTGATAGCGCTCTGGAGGTCATCCGGTAAAGAAGTTTGCGAAACAGGAGACCAGAAACCAGAAACTGGGTGTAAACTCGTCCGCTGGCTGGGTACCACGCTCTGGGGGGTTGCGTGTCCAACGATTCCCTAACTCCGTTGTGGAGCGAACTGCATAGCAAACGTGTTTTGATGGTTGGTGCAGTCTTGCTTTGCTCTTTTGCCCAAGGGCAGCAGCTACAAGGACGGTTCTATCCCGAGAAGGATAGTTATATGGTGGGAGAGCCCGTGCTCTTTAACATGGAAATCAAGAATACTGGTGCAGAAGCCGTATACCTCAATGCAAAGAACCCGGGTAAATGTTTGGACACCTATGAATTCTCCGTCACCGGGTCGGGATCGGCCTGCCGTGCGAAGTGGGATGATGAATGCCGCGATACGCTTTTTTCATTCGAGCCCGGAGACTCATATCAGGGGCAGTGGCCCCTAAACTTCTGGTATCAGTTTGAACGCGAGGGAAAATACGAGGTAGAGGCTACGCGCCACGTGCCTGTCATGTCCAAGCGCGGTGAGTTTCAGGATTTTTCGTTCTCATCGAAGTTTGAAGTCAAGCTGTCACCGCTGGACCCAGCGCGCGAGCAAAGCATTCTTCAGGAATTCGAGCAGAAGCTCCACAGTAGCGACCCCGATGTACGTCATGCTGCTCTCGATGTGCTCTCCAGTACTGCCCCGGCCTATTTTCAGCGAATTGCCCTGACGGTTTCGCGCAGCAAAGATGCCTTTGCTGTGCTTCACGCGGTCGGAGCTCTTTCGCGGATGAATACAGCCGAAACCAGGGCGGCTTTGGCGGATCTTCTTACTGCCGAGGAGGTGACCACTGAGGACGAAGTCTTAGTACGCATCCATGCCATAGAGGGCTTGGGCCATAGCGGAGACGCCAGCTATCAGACCTTAATTGGGCGCTACCTGGGGGAGAAGAACGAACACATTCAATTGGCCGCGATGGTGGCGATCGCGCAGCTGGGAAAGGCAGAGGCAGTACCCCAGCTGCAACGTTTTTCTTTCAGTTCTAATCCCACGACCCGCAAGAACGTCGCAGCCGCGTTGCGGTTCTCGACGACGCCTGAATCTGTCGAGGTTTTAATTGACTCCATAACCGACAAGGACGCCAGCGTGCGCGAACAAGTGCTCACCAGCCTGGCGGGCCTCACCGGGCACTCGGTCGGAGCTACAAAAGACGACCGGACATCCCCTGAGCAAGTACAGAACGCCTGGCGTACCTGGTGGCGGGAAAACAAAGCTAAGACGCACTTCCCCGATCGCCTCGAGTTCGTTTGCCACATGCAGTGATCACAGATTCTTGATTTCTGGCGACCGTTGCTCCGGCGAAGGATTGTCTTTGTGGTTTCTTTACGCCAGTGAACACGACGTTATGTAGTAGAGAACGGAGACCTGCCTACCCGCCGGCCTTCAACTCCGTCAGCACCTGCCGGGCGATTTCCTTTAGGGTTTCAAACACGCCCACGCCCTGAAACGCCACCGCCTCGACCACGGCCTCATTCTTCTTCCGCAGCTCTTTGTTGAGTGCGTCCGGGGAGAGGATATTGGGCAGGTCCCGCTTGTTGAGCTGCAGTACGTAGGGAATCTTGTTGAAGTCGTAGCCGTGTTCCTGCAGGTTCGACATCAGGTTCTCGAGCGCTTCCACGTTGGCGTCCATGCGCTGTTCCTGCGAGTCGGCTACGAAAACAATGCCATCGACGCCGCGCAGAATCAGCTTGCGGCTGGCATCGTAGAACACCTGCCCGGGCACGGTATAAAGATGGATTCGCGTCTTGAACCCCCGCACCGAGCCCAGATCGAGCGGCAGGAAGTCGAAGAACAGGGTGCGCTCGGTTTCGGTGGCGAGCGAGATCATCTTGCCCTTCTGCTGTTCCGCGGTCTTCTGGTAGATCACTTGCAGATTCGTGGTCTTGCCGCCTAACCCGGCGCCGTAGTACACGATCTTGCAATTGATTTCGCGGGCTGCGAAGTTGATGAAACTCAAGACTTTCCTCGATAGCGCGGGGCCGCACACCTTCCGCGCGCAAAAATATCCCTTTGGGGGCTTCGGGCTTTTATATCACACGCGGTCGGTCCCAGGCAGGTTACTCAGGTGACCCCCTCCCGGCACAGTGGTGGGGGATGGGAAATTGCTGGTTGATTTCCTGATTGTCGATGGGAAACCCTTAACCTGCCGTCCTTTCAGTGGACGATCGACCGTCGGCAATCAGCCGTCGGCGATCAGCAATGAGCATTCCTATCGCGCCGCCGGCGGCAAGGCATAGTACCCGTCTTTAGCGATAATTTTCAGCCCCGGCCGGTGCACGATCACGTCGATGCTGCGGTAGATCGACGCCGTGGCCTGCGTCTTCGGCCGGACCGGCGTGTAGCCCAGGGTGTACTGGCTGCGCGCTTCACTCATGACCTGAGCGTAAATATTCTCAATCGCGCTCTGGGTAAGCTCGCGGGATTCCGAACCTCCCGTGGCTCTCGCGTACTTCGGCAGGATGTCGTCATAACCCTGCAGCGGCAGGTGCAGCCGCTCGATCTTGTCATAGACGGGAAGGGCTGCGCTTCCCACCGACACCGCCTGCACCTGGATCTCGTTGGTCAGCAGCACTCTCAAAACATCGCGGTAGCTGGCCTTGCTGCCATACTCCCGTCCGTCGCTGATCACGAAAATGATCTTGCGCCGCGTCCGGTCGCGCTTGCGCAGGTCCAGCGCCGCCTGCAGAATGGCATCGTTCAGAACATGCGATTCTTTCGGCGGCGTATACACCGGCTCCGTCGGACTGCCCAGCGGAACTCCATTGACAATCGGCCCGTTCGGCGCCAGCGGACCGTTCAACACCGGCACTCCATTCTCGCGTCCGCGTTCCGTCTTCATCTGGTTCAACAGGGCGGTCAGCTTCCGCGTTGCTCCCCCAAAGTCGCTGACCTGACTCACCGTGCTGCTGTAGGTATAAAGCGCCACTTCATCGTAGGGAGCGAATGCCCCTACCAGCGCCGGAAACGTCTGATTGACCTTCTGCACTTCCGCATCCGACATGCCCAGGTCGAGCACGATCGCCACCGAAAGCCCGAACGGATCGGCGGTAAAAAAGCTTAGCTTCTGCTCCGTCCCGTTTTCCTTCACGGTGAAGTCCGAGGAGAGCAGTCCGTCCACCCTCCGCCCTTGCTTGTCCTTTACCGTAACCGGAACCTGCACAAAGTTGGTATGCACCACGAGTGTGTAGAGTTGCTCCTGCGAGCTGGGGCCTTGCTTCGCCGAACTCCCCGGCGGCACGGTCTTTACCGGCGGCATCGGCGGCGCCGCCGATGTTCCCTCAGCCGGCGCGGCGCCAGGCTCGGCCGCTGCCGGCTTGTTGATCGGCTGGTTCGTCCACGGATCCCTCTCCACCGGCTTTTTCTCTTCCGGCTTCGGAATCGGCGCGGGCTCTGGCCTCTCGGAAGCCGGTTGCACGGTAGGCGCATCCGGAATGTCGCTGTTCTGAGTGCCGTTCTGAGCGCTGTTCTGGGCGTTGTTCTGAACTTGGTTGGGCGCCGGATTCTGCGACGGCTGGGTTTGCGACGCCTGGCCCTCCGCTAGAGGAACACTCACGCACAGCCATCCCGCCACACATCCGAAGAACAGCGCGGCCGCCAGCCGCTTCGTGCCGTGCGCCCGATGCTCGTTACCCGCCGCTTTTTCTATGCTCACAAATATCATCCGTTCTTTCCTTGACCTGGGAGCTTTGGCCTGGGAGCCTTGACCTGGGAGCCCGTCTCACAGCACCCCGGCGAGTTCGCCCGCCCGCGGCTGCCAAAATTAGCTTACTTTCTCTGGGATGCCCAATCTCACCCATTTGGTGCATCTAAGTCCAAGGGTTAGACTAACAAAAGTCTCAAGAGGGATTCCTAGCATGCCAAAATTATCCGCTCACCGAAGACTGTCTCCGGTCCAGGCCGCAGCCTCTATTCTATTCTTTCTCATAGTTCTGTCGGTCGCCGCTCTGTCAGTCGTGGCCCAGAATCCGGCTTCTTCGACTCCCGCCGCCTCCCCGGCTGGCGCCCAAGCCCCCGCGGCCCAGAACCCCTCCGACGCCCAGAAGCCCGACGAAGACCAGGGACCCGCTGGAACGGTAAAAGTCAGCGTCAACGTCGTCGGACTCTTCTTCAACGTCAAAGACAAGCACGGCGCCCTCATGCCCAACCTCACCAAAGACGATTTCGAAGTTCTTGAAGACGGCAAGCCGCAGACCATCAAGTACTTCGCCGCCGAATCGAACCTGCCGCTCACCCTCGGCATCCTCATCGACTCCTCCGGCAGCCAGCGCAGAGTCCTCGACATGGAGAAGGAAGTTGGCGGCGCATTCCTCCGCCAGATTCTCACCGACAAAGACGAAGCCTACGTCATCGACTTCAACGTCGACGCCGCGCTGGTGCAGGACTACACCCGCGACGTTCACCGCCTGCAAGCCGCTCTCAACAAAGTCAAGATCAACACCGGCTTCACCAGCCCGGTGCCCGGGCGCGGAGGCGGTCCCGTCCCCACCGCGCCCGGCTCCCAGCGCGGCACCGTGCTCTACGACGCCGTCTATCTCTCCGCCCACGACATGCTGGCCAAGGAAGTCGGCCGCAAGGCCATGATCCTGCTCACCGACGGCGAGGACGAAGGCAGCCAGCTCAAAATCAAAGATGCCATCGAAGCCGCCCAGAAGTCCGATGCCATCATCTACGTCCTGCTCTGCGCCGATCGCGGCTTCTACGGATCGTTCCAGGTGGGCTACTCCGGCGAGGGCGAGATGCGCAAGCTCACCGAGGCCACCGGAGGCCGCGTCATCAACGTCGGCAACAAGTTCGACAAACTGCGGGAAGCCTTCGACCAGATCGCCGCCGAACTCCGCAGCCAGTACAACCTCGGCTACACCCCGACCAACACGGTACTCGACGGCGGCTACCGCAAACTCGAAGTGAAAAACAAACAGAGCTACAAAGTCCAGTGCCGTGCCGGCTACTACGCCACCCCGCGCGAACCCGTGCCGCAGTAGTGTGGAGCGGGCGCTCCCGCCCGCTGCTTTTGACCTTGCTCTTGCGCTTTTGCTCTTGTCCTTAAGCTTCTTCCCATTCAATATCCCCAGGCCCGCCTCATGCCGCTCAATCGCAGGTCTGCTTAAAGATCATTAGTTTTCTCTCACCTTTTTCGTCCCAAAGACGAGTGGTGCTGACAACGGTCTGTATTGACCAGATATCCAAGCGCAAGAGCCTCATACTGAAACCATACCTTTCCATCGCAAGCGAAAATTCTGGAGGACAACAAAATGCTGCAACTCAAGAACGTGGCCCCGTGGGCTTGCAAGATCGCAATGCGTACTCTGCTTCTGGCCGGTTCGGCAACCTTGCTCGTGCCCTTGGCCTTGGTGCCGATCGCCAGTGCGCAGGTCACCGTCGGTGTAGGCATAGGCGTAAATCCGCCGGTCTGTTCCTACGGCTATTACAACTATGCACCGTATGGCTGCGCACCCAGCGGTTTTTACGGGCCAGGATATTTCTATAACGGTATCTTCCTGGGAGTAGGCCCATGGGCGCACTGGGGCTACGGCCATGGCTGGGGCGAACATCGCTTCAGCGGCGGCGGCGGAGGCAGGTACAACGGAGGACGCTACGTCGGCGCACGTGGAAACGGCGGACACGCGTATGCAGCCAATCGACGCGGTCCATCAGCCCACACCGCCGCAGCACATAATGGTGCGTCCCATGCTGCCCCCCACGCCGCTGCAGCCCATGCTGGCGGCGAACACGGCGGCGGCGAACACCACTAGCCTGTAGCTGATGCATTCGGCATCGTATGAAACAACAAGCGGCGGAGCCCAAGAGCTCCGCCGCTTTTGCATTTCCGCGGTACTATTGCCCGATGGAGCCGTTGTGGTGAACCCGGCCACCTTGAAAAAAGCGGTGACGCACCATGCTGTGGCCGAGCAGAAAAAAGATGACTGCCAGGAAGACTACAAACAGGAAGTGTCCCACTCCGAACGAGGGCGGCCCTTGTCCAGCAGGCTCCGGCGAATTCGATGGACTAGCCATAGACTCGATTCTAACCGCCTCGGACAATTGTAGCGCGCTTCGCCAGCGCAAACAGCCGTAACATCGCCCGGCAGCTCCAACCCCTCACTCCACCGCTTCCCCCCACTCCACCGTCCGCCGCTCCCGGCTGCTCTTGTGCGCCAGCATCACAGCCCGCATGGTGCGCAAAGCCTGCTCCGGGGTAACATCGAGCGTCGCCTTCTTCTCGATCGCATCCCTCACGTTCGCATAAAATCCGCGATAATCTCCGCGCTCGGTCTTCACCTTCACACTAGCCTCACCCACCAGGCTCAGCGTGCCCCACCACTCTTCGTCCTCCACTCCCCAATCCGCGCCCCAATCCAATCCATCCGGACAATTCTCTCCCCGCAGCCGCGCCTCCTGCGGGTCCATGCCAAACTTCACAAACGATCCCTTAGTCCCGTGAATCAGAAAATGCGGACCCGGCGCATACGCGATGATGCGTGCCCGCCCCATTGCCCGTAGCGTGGCATACTCCATGCAAACATCAAACGAATCATCCACCCGCGAAGTCTCCCGCTCGCAGAACGCCGAAGCCGTAATCGCCCGCGGCTCGCCAAACAAAACCAGCGCCTGGTCGATCACATGCGGACCCAGATCAAACAACACTCCAGCCCCGGGCTGATCCGCGCGCTCCCGCCAGGCATTCGCCTTCGGCTCCAGCCGAAACCGGTCATAGCGGCATTCATACTCGACAACCGTTCCCAGCTTGCCCGACGCCACAATCTTCTTCACCGTCCCGAAATCCCCATCCCACCGCCGGTCTTGATACACCGTGATCAGGCGCCCGCGCTCCGCCGCCAGCCGCACCAGTTTCTCAGATTCCCGCAGCGTCGGCGCGAATGGCTTATCCACCACCACATCCCGCCCCGCCAGCAGACAAGCCTGAGCGTATTCAAAATGCGAATCATTCGGAGTCGCGATCACGCATAGCTGGATTTCCTTATCCGCCAGCAACTCCTCCAGAGTCCGCGCCACCCGCACCTCAGGATATTTTTCCTGCGCCCGCGTTCCCCTGGCGCTCCAGAATGCAAGCCAGCTCCATGCCCGGCACACCGCGGATCACCGGCGCATGAAACGCCTGCCCAGCCATCCCAAATCCAATCAACCCCACTCGCACCATCGCGTCTCCTTAGGACACCTTGTCGTCAATAAGGCTCTGTCATCCTGAGCGTAGTGGATGGTGCGCGAAGCGAACCAGCCACGGAGTCGAAAGCCTGCCCTGAGCGGAGCCGAAGGGGATCCCTTGCACGCCGACACGGTCCAGCGGCGCTCGCAAGGCGTTTCCATCACGGCGCGCGCACGCTCCTGCGCAGCCAGTCGGCTACTCCAGCGCTTTCCGGTCTTTCACCCGCCGCACAAACTTCAGCCCCGACCACACCTCCGTCACCGCGCACACTTTCACATCCACCAGTCCCGCGTCGAGCCCAATCTCGCGCACCACATTCTCATCCAGGTCCGTCGCCACGCCGGAACTCTTCTTCGGCCAGCTCACCCACAACATCCCCGCCGGCGCCAGCAGCTTCGCCATCCGCGAGAAATCCTTGGCCAATTCCGCGCGAGACTTGCTAAACATCATCGCGAAATCCAGCGTGTCCTCGCTTTCATCTCGCACTCCGCCAATGCCTCGCGTAATTCCGCGCGCACCTCTGCCGGAGCATTCGCCAACTGCACGCGAAACCCAGCCTTGATGCCCAATTTTTTCGGAAGCGGTGTCCCCGAATATCCCGGCATTCATGTCTCGTGAGAAGGAACGCACGTACCTGAATCAGCTGAAACTGGAAACCTGAAAGCCAGAAGCCCGGAGCCTTACTGCACCGGGGCGTAGTATCCCCGCCGCGATCTCACGCGGAAGTTCTTCCGGTCGATTCGCCACAATCTCAATCGTGCGAAAGTGCCCGTCCGGCTTGAAGTCTGCCGGTTTGTAGGAGACCGCATACTGGCTGCGCAACTCATCCTGAATTTCGGCAAACGCATTCGCCACGTCGCGAATCTGGAACGGGAAAAACGCCCGCCCTCCCGTTGCATCCGCAATCCGTTCCAGTACCTTGTCGCCCGTTCCCTTGGTGCCGCTTACGTTCGTGCTGATCGTGTACACGATCGCTTCCGCCCGCTGCGCCATCTCAATCGCTTCCTCGCGCGTCACGTGGCTTTGATTATCTTCCCCATCGCTCAGCAGGATAATGGCCCGCCGTGTCGGTCCACTCTGCACTTTCTTCAGCAGTTCGTCCCGGCACGCGTAGTAGAGCGCATCGTACATCGCCGTTCCGCCTCCCGGCCGCAACGCGCGCACTCCCTGGCCCAGTTTCTCCGTGTCGTCGGTAAAATCCTGCGTCACTTCCGGCGTCACGTCGAACCCGACCACCATGGCCTGGTCATAGCCCCGCCGCACCGTCTGGTTCAAGAACTCAATCGCCGACTCCTGCTCAAACTTGAACCGGTCCCGCACCGAGTTGCTGGCATCGATCAGCAAGCCTACCTGCAGCGGCAAGATTCGCTTCCGCGTGAAAGCTTCGAATTTCCACCGCTGGCTTGTTGTCATCCACAACGCGGAAGTCTGCCTGCTTCAGATCGGTCACCCGCTTCCCGTGCTTGTCCGTCACCGTGAACACCACATTCACTTCGTTGGTGCCCACTCGGATGCGCGGGATGTCTGGGTTGTCCGCGCCCTGATCTCCAGAGTTAGGTTCGTCGGACTTCGGCGCTGCCGCCTGCCCCGTCGCCGGCGGCGGAGGTTGCGCCGCGGAAGGCTGGGACGACGGAATCCCGGTCGTCGACTGCGACGCCGGCGCTGTTGCAGTCTGCGCTACCCCGAACTCGCACACGCCCGCCACCAACAACAAAACCGTTGCCCACCGCATCAGTGAACTCTTGAAAGTCTCTCTCGTGAGAATGCCCCTCATTTAGCTGTCATTATATCCGCACCGGCTTTGAAAGGGCGCAGCTTCAGCCGCGCCGTAGTTTGACTTGATTCGGGGGAGCAAAAAATGGGTGGAGCAGGCCTTCCAGGCCTGCGTCTGAGGCCCGCGCACTTAGTGGGCTTCAGCCCCTGAGGTACATAACTGGCCGCGCTCCGTCTACTCTTCCACCTTGCGCAAAAACTCCCGCAACTCCTCCGGCAACTCACTCTTGAGCGCGATCACCGCCCCAGTCCGAGGATGCCGAAACTCCAACTCCGCCGCATGCAGAAAATTCCGCCCCAACCCGATCACAGCATTCTTTCCCCGCGCCCGCTGCGGCGCCCCATACATCGTATCCCCCACCACCGGATGCCCCATCGCCGCCACATGCACCCGAATCTGATGAGTCCGCCCGGTATCGATCTTTACATCGAGCAATGTGAACTTCCCAAACTTAGTATCCAGCCGCCGCACCACGCGATAATGCGTGACCGCCGCCCGCCCGCCTTCGAGGCGCGTCGTCATCCGCGTGCGCCGCACCCGGTCGCGGCTGATGCTCTGCGCCAGCGTCCCCGAATCTTTTTTCACCCAGCCATGCACCAGCGCCACATATTTCTTCTTCACCTCCCGCGCCGCAAACTGAGCGCTCAGCTTGCGGTGCGCGTCGTCATTTTTCGCCACCACAATCAACCCGCTGGTCTCTTTATCCAGACGATGCACAATCCCCGGCCGCAATGCCCCGCCCACGCCCGACAAACTCCCCAGATGATGCAGCAGCGCATTCACCAGCGTCCCGCGATTGCGCGCATCGTCGCTAGCACCCGCCCCCGCATGCACCATCATTCCAGCGGGCTTGTTGATCACCGCGAGATCGTCATCCTCATAAACGATGTCGAGTGGAATCTCCTCAGCCACAGCCTTAAGCGGAGCCCGCTGAGCCTCACCCAGTACGCTGATGCGCTCCCCGCCGCGCAGCTTCAGCGAAGCCTTGGCCGGAGCAGTCGTTTACCAGCACTATGCCTTCAGCGATCATCTCCTGCACGCGAGCGCGGCTCACGGTTTCAAGGCGAGCAGCGAGAAACTGATCCAGCCGTTTGCCGGCATCTTCAGACACGACCGAAATAAGAATGGGAAATGCTTCCGGCATTCGCTGCGAAGGATACTACAAACGTATCTTGCAAGACGGCTCGGCCGCCAGGTACATTCTGAGCAACAGGACGGTCGGAAGATCTCTGATAGGACTGCTAGTAGCATTTGGAGGGTACAGCGTAGGCCACGTTTAACGTGTTAAGCGGCTCGGCCTGCGGCCCAGCGTTGGCGAGCGCAATCGACTCCTGTGTCCGCGATTAGCGACGGGCAGCCGACGCCCCGCGCTACCTGCACGTACGATCACTTCTCTGAGGTCATATGACGCCCAGTACAAGACTTTTCCTGCAAGCCTCAGCGGCACTGCGGAACCGACCCAACACGGCGGAATTCCGAACGCGGATACTGCGAACCTAGTCGATGCTACGTAGGCGTCGAAGGTGTTCGTGTTTCGCAAGCTGAAATGTCTTTCGCGGACGTGAGCCCGGCCAATTACGGCGGGACAGGTAAAGCGCAACAATTCGGTTGCATTCACAATCACGGCGGAACGCCAGTGAACGTACCGAGGCGTCGGCACGTTAGGATAGCAACAGCTGGTCGAACCTTGACGACTACGGGGGTGATTCGAGGCTGAAGCCGACCACACTGCAACGAGCATGCCAGCCGTCCAATGGATTGACCCAGCTCAAGCTCTGACTGAATATCGCGATCCCGATTCGTTACCGAGTAGCCCCCACCGCCTGCGCCGTAACGTTCTTAGCCCCCGGCCTTAGCCACCAAATCAGCCCACCAGCCACAACCAGCCCAATCGCAACCAGCTGCGTCCCGGTCATCGCCCCGCCAAACACCGACCCGCGCCCCGGATCGTCTCGAATAAATTCTAGAAAGAACCGAGCCACTCCATAGATGAACATGAAAGCGCCAAACACCTGCCCATCGAATTTCCTCCGCTTCAGCAGCCACATCAGAAAGAAGAAATTCGCCAGCTCCACCGCCGACTCGAACAACTGCGTCGGCTCCAGCGGCACGTTCAGCGGAGTCCCGGTAATCTGATTCGCCAGCGGATTGCGAAACACCACGCCCCAGAAATGATGCGTCTCTTTCCCGTAGCAGCATCCCGCCGCAAAGCATCCAATGCGCCCAATCGCATGCCCCAGCGCCAGCCCGGGCGCAAACGCGTCGCAGGTTCCCAGCGCGGGCATATGATGCTTGCGCACATACCACGCCGCGGCCGCAAACGCCGCAATCAATCCACCCGAAAAAACTCCCCCAGCCTGCAGGGTGTCAATGCTGAGAATGTCTCTGGGATGTGCTGCATAGTAGCTCCAGTTATTAATGATGTAGAGCACCTTTGCGCCCACAATCCCGCACAGCACCACCAGAATTCCCAGGTTCCAGGCCTTTTCGCCGTCCATCCCCAACCGCTCGGAATTACGCACGCTGACCCACAAGCCAATAAGGACTCCCATGGACACCAGGAAGCCATAAGTCGGCAGAAAAAACCGCCCGAAATGCACAAGTTGCGGATACACAATTAGTTGGATGCAGAAACGAGAGAATTTGTACCTGACTCAGTGTAGCAGGGACTTAATCTTCATGTGGAGACAGCCGCCTCGGCTGTCCAGCCGAGCAAAGCGAGGCGCTGCCGCGCACACACTGTCTGGAATTTCTATTCCGGAGAACAAAAATCAAGCCGACCCACTGTGCCGTGTGACGGGCCGAGAATGAACCGTCAGGTAGACGTTGGGAACCCGCCGAGATCCTTTAGGCATCTCCGCATGGCGGAGCGTCGCACACCGGATCCTAGTTCGAGTCGAGTCCCCGTTCATTCAGCATTGGTTCAAAAATCGGTTACCGTCATCACCAACCCCGCAGGTCGGCTTTCACCTGTGATGCTAGGAGAACTCCCCGTGGATTAGCAATAGGGAAACTGCAAATAGTTGGCAGCGCACTTGCAACCAAAGTAACGACGCCGCAACACTCCAGGCTTGCAATTTCGCTCCGAACGGGCCGGCAGCCTGCCGCGCGCCCCAGGCAGAACATCGCGGATAGCCCGTCCCACTATCCCGCCTTACGCTTCTCCTCCAACACTTCATCGAGCGCATCTGCCAATAGCTGTGCCCGCTTCTGATAATCGGTTGCCCCGCTGTCCTGCCTCCGCTTCAATAAGTGATATTCATCGGCGATATTCAACGCGGCCAGCACAGCCAGTCGCACCGTATCGATCGTATTCGTAGCCTCGGCCACCGCTCGCATCTTCGCGTCCACGTACTCCGCCAGCTTCAGAATGTATTCCGCATCCGACCCTCGCAGGTTATAAGCCTGATCAAAAATCTCCACCCGCACGCTGCCCGCCTGCGCGTCCTTCAATGTCGATTCCTTAGAAGCCGTGGCCATAGCCGTTAACCTTCATCCAAACAAAACCTTGTCATTCCGAGCGAAGCGAGGAACCTGCTTTCAGCGTCCATCTCCTCCACTCTCCGCAAGCCAGCATCTGGCGAACCCAAAGGCGGCCAGCGAGAAACTGCAAGCCGGAGGCCCTAGCTCGCCCGCTCCTCCGCAATCGACTCAATCTGCTCCAGCATCCTTTCCACCCGTCCCCGAATCTCTTCCCGCTCTTTCCGCAATTGCACCGCCTCCCGGCGCAACACCACAATTTGCTCCTCGCGCTCTTCCATCTGCTGCCGCACCCGCTGCGCATCGCGTTCCGCCACGGCCTGCGCCTGCCGCGCCGCTTTATACATCTCGATGGTGCGGTAAATCTTGTCTTCCAGCGCCTGAAACTCGTCCACCGGAACCTGTTCCGCCCCACGTTCCACCGCATTCAACGCCATGATCGCACTTTTCCCCGGAAAGATTTCAAACTTTCCCGCAGTATACTCCACCTCCCTGTGGATCAAGCATGGCCCGTTGGTGCACGCTTGGTCTTATCCCCCCAAAATTAGCTATAATCCCCCCATGAAACATCTTGGATTTCCCCTCGTCGCCCTCTCTGTAATTCTAGCCATCACCGCGCTTCCCGGCGCCGCCAAAACCATGGTCGAACTCAAAGATGCCCAAGGCAAATCTGTAGGTTCTATCATCGTGATGCCGAAAGGATCAGGTGTCGGCCTTAAGCTCCAGCTTCACGACCTCCCGCCCGGCCAGCACGGCATCCACATCCACCAGAACTCCAAGTGCGATGCACCCGATTTCAAATCTGCGGGCCCACACTTCAACCCCGACAGCAAGAAGCACGGGCTGGAGAATCCCGAAGGCCATCACGCCGGCGACATGCTGAACTTAACCGTCGATGCAGACGGCAAAGCCGATGGAACCCTTGAGGACAACGACGTGACCCTGTCCGACGGCCCCCACTCGCTCTTCAGCAACGGCGGCACCGCCATCGTAATCCACGCCAAAGCCGACGACATGAAGACCGATCCCTCCGGCAACTCCGGCGACCGCATAGCCTGCGGCGTAATCACAAAATAGTCTGTAAGGTCTGCGTTCAGCCTTGTCATCCTGAGCGTAGTATGGGCTTCGCGAAGCGGAGCCCATACGAAGTCGAAGGATCCCTTCCTTACTTGCAACTATTCCCGCCCCAGATAGGAATTCTCACCACGGACGCCCATCACTTCCGCAACTTCCCCAACTTCTCCGCCGCCGCGTCCAGCGTCTCCAACTTCTTGCAGAACGCAAACCGCACCTGCCGCGCCCCATCCCGCGCATCCCGATAAAAACTCGACCCCGGCACCGCCGCCACTCCAACATCTTTCACCAGATACTTCACGAACGAAACATCGTCGTCAAACCCGAACCCGGAAATATCCGTCATCACGTAATAAGCTCCCCGCGGACGAAAACATTTGAACCCCGCCGCCTCCAGCGCCGGAATCAAACGATCCCGCCGCACCCGGTAACCGTCCGCCAGCTTCGCATAGTATTCCGCCGGCAAACTCAGCGCCGCCGCGCCCGCCTCTTGCAGCGGCGCCGGCGCTCCTACCGTCAGGAAATCGTGCACCTTCCGGATCGCATTCGTGATCTTCTCCGGCCCCACCGCCCAACCCACGCGCCATCCCGTCACGCTGTACGTCTTCGACATTCCGTTGATCGTCACGGTCCGTTCCCGCATCCCCTCGAGCGATGCCATCGAGATGTGCGCCGTGCCGTCATACAAAATGTGCTCGTAAATCTCATCCGTAATCGCGAGCACATCGAACTCCACGCACAAATCACGAATCAACTCCAGTTCTGCCCGCGTGAAAACCTTCCCGGTTGGATTGTTGGGCGTATTAACAATGATGGCCCTGGTGTGCTTGTCAAACGCCGCCCGCAACTCCTTCTCATCGAAAGTCCACTCGCCCCCGTCGCCCACCGGCGGCCTCAGCTTCACAAACCGCGGCCGCGCCCCGCTCAGCACCGAGTCCGGCCCGTAGTTTTCATAAAACGGCTCGAAGATCACCACCTCATCGCCGGCGTTGCACACCGCCAGCAAAGTCGAGATCATCGCCTCCGTCGATCCGCAACAAACCGTGATCTCTTTCTCCGGATCCACTGCAATCCCTTGCCACACGCCCATCTGCCGCGCAATCGCGTTGCGCAGATTCTTGGCGCCCCAGGTAATCGCATACTGATTTACATCGCTCTCAATCGCCGCCCGCGCCGCCTGCTTGATCTCCGCCGGAGCCGCAAAATCCGGAAACCCCTGCGCCAGATTCACCGCCCCATAAAGCGCCGCCTGCCGGGTCATCTCCCGGATCACCGACTCGGTAAACTGCGAAACCTTGTCGCTAAGAAATTGTTTCTTTTGATGGGATAAAGAAGAAATTACATCCGCCATAGCTGGCAGATTAGCACAACGATTTGTCATCCTGAGCGGAACATTTGCTCTCGTGAAACGAGAGCAAATGCGGAGTCGAAGGATCCCTTACCCGTCGGTACTATCACAAGCTCCGCAAGGAGTTTCTAAAAGGCCGCTAAGCCCGCTGCACCCCGCCCAACCCTTGCAACGCCGCAACGATCTGCGCCGACCACCCCGCAATCTGCTCATCGCGCAGCGTCCCCTCATCCGATTGCAATCTCACGCGCAGCAGAATCGAAAATTTCCCGGCCCCAATCGACCCGCCACGAAAAATCTCGACCGGTATAAACGACCGCAGCGCATCCAAACCTAGCCCTCTCACCGCTAGCCGTATGGACTCGAACTCCACCTCATCGCTGAACACAAACGAGAAATCCCGCTCCACCGCCGGATACTTCGCGAGCGGCACGAAGCGAACCGTCCGCAACCCGAGCGCATGCAATCGCTCCAGATCGATCTCCGCCAGAAAAATCTCCTGCCGCAACTTCCGCTCCGCCTTGACGCTGTCGGCAATCTGCCCAAACTGCGCCACCACGGCCCCATCCATCAGCGCCCGCGCCGATCGTCCGGGATGAAAATACTCCGCCGTCTCCCGGTCGAAACTCAGTTCGCTAGATGCAAACGCTGCCAGCAGATTTTCCACATCGCCCTTGAAGCCGCGAAACGCCTCGACCGCCGCAGCCTGCTCACCCTTGCTGACATCCAGCGTCCCACCCACGGGCAGCGATCCCTTCACCGCCGCCAGAGTCGCTCCCAGGCACACGCGCGCCGGCTCAACCCGCTCCCCGCCTCGCATTTCATAGACCCGGCCCATCTCGAACAGCCGCACGTTTTCTGAATCGCGATTCAAATTCCAGGCCAGCATGTCCAGCATGCCCGGCGCCATCGAAGTCCGCATCACCGACGCTTCCTCGCTCAGCGGATTCTCCAGTTCCAGCACTTTCGCGCAGCCGAGGCAGACGCAAATCTTTCCGCGTCGGCATGCGAAATAAACGTCAGTGAAACCGCCTCGTTGTACCCCAGCGCCAAAGCCCGCGCCCGCAAAGTGGCGTCTATGGCCGCATGCGGCAACTCGACCACCGCACCGCTGTAAGCCGGCAAAGTATTCTCGAATTTGTCGTAGCCATGCAGCCGCGCGATTTCTTCGATCAGATCAATCTCGCGCTCCACATCCAGCCGCCAGCTCGGAATCTGTACCCGAAACTCCGCCGTCCCCTGCCCTTCAGGGATCAACGTGAAACCAAGTTTCTTCAGGATGCGGAAAATCTCTCTCGTAGCCAGATTCCCGCCCAGGATGCGCTGCACCTCGGAAAGCCGCAGCACCACCGGCGCCTGATCCATCTTCCTCGACACCACATCGATCACATCGCCAACCAGTTCTCCGCCGCCCGACTCCAGAATCAGCGCCGCCACCAGATCGCACGACAAAATCGTCGACTCAAAATCCGCCCCGCGCTCAAACCGGTGCGAAGCGTCGGTGTGCAGCCCATGCCGCCGCGAACTCTTGCGCACCGTGACCGGATCCCACCACGCCGACTCGATCAAAATATTCCGTGTCTTGTCGGTGATCATAGTGTCGAACCCGCCCATCACTCCGGCAAGCCCAACCGGCTTCTTGGCGTCGGCCACGACCAGATCTTCGGAAGTAAGCGTGCGTTCCACACCATCGAGCGTCTTCAGCTTCTCCCCATCCTTAGCTTTTCGAATGATGAGCCGCCCGCCCTCCAGCAAATCCATGTCAAACACATGCGTAGGCTTGCCGATCTCCCACAAAACATAATTGGTAGCATCGACCGCGTTGCTGATGGGCCGCTGATCAAGCAACGCCAGTCGCCGCGCAATCTTTTCTGGCGAAGGCTTGATCTTAGTTCCACGAATAACCCGCGCAGAGAAGCGAGGACAAAGCTGCGGCTCTTCGACGCGATCGGGAAGGGCACGACTTCAGTCGTGCCGTCAGAGCCCCGAAGGACGCGGCTTTAGCCGCTGGGGGCAGCTTCGGCTCAAGCGCCTTCAGCGGCAGATCGTAGATGGCCGCCGCCTCCCGCGCGACGCCATAATGATTCATCGCATCGGGACGATTCGTCCCAATCTCCATCTCAAACACGCAGTCCGCACCCGACCCGCTGATCCCCTCCACGGCAATCCCGACGCCAGTCAAATCCTCAGCCAGCCGCCGGTCATCGACGGTAAGCTCAACAAACTCCCGCACCCATTGTGGAGAAATTTTCATCGTATGTTCTAAACGCCGGCTTCTCGCTGAACCACCGAAGACGTTGTCATTCCGAGCGAAGCATGAGCTCCATGAACTGAAGCTCATGCGCAGTCGAGGAACCTGCTTTCTTCAGCGCCTGGCAATGACCGTCTCTGCCACCACTCACGCACACACTGCTCCAGAAACCTGCACGTCCCCGTTGAAGAACAACTGCAAATCATCCACCCCATACTTCAACAAAGCGATCCGGTCCGCGCCCATGCCAAACGCAAACCCCGAAACTTTCCTCGGGTCATACCCGTTGTCCTTCACAAACTCAAACACGTTGGGATCGACCATGCCGCACCCGAGAATCTCAATCCATCCAGTCTGCTTGCACGGACGGCAAGGCTCCGCCCCGCGCTTCCCGCTCCCGCCGCAAATGAAGCACGAAACAAACATCTCCGCGCTAGGCTCGGTGAACGGAAAAAACGACGGACGGAAACTGGTCTTCACGCTCGATCCAAAGAATTCCTTCATGGCATGATCAAGCGTCCCCTTCAAATCGCCAAACGTAATGTTGGTATCGACCGCCAGTCCCTCGATCTGATGAAACATCGGCGAGTGGCTCGCATCCGGAGGATCGTTGCGATGCACCGTCCCGGGAATCACAATCCGGATCGGCGGCCGCATCTTCTCCATCGTCCGAATCTGCACCGGAGAAGTATGCGTCCGCAGCAGCAACCGCTCCCGCTGCGCCTTCCCCTGCTGCCCCGCAATAAACAAAGTATCCTGCGTATCCCGCGCCGGATGATTCGGCGGAAAATTCAAAGCCTCAAAGTTGTAGTAGTCAGTCTCGACGACAGGCCCATCAGCAACGGAGTAACCAAGCTTCTGAAAAACGCGAACCATCTCGTTCGTCGTCTTGATGACAGGATGCTCCGCGCCAATCGGACGTCGGACGCCCGGGAAGGAAATGTCGACGCGCTCCGACGGCAGCTGCTCAGCTCCGCCATCGTGACAGCGACTGCGCTCCCTCGACCAGCTCCTGAATCCGCGCCTTCAACTCGTTCACGCGAATGCCCGCCTCGCGCTTCGCGTCCTTGGGAGCGCCCTTCAACCACAAATCATTGATCTGCGTCAGGATCCCGTTCTTGCGTGCCATCCACCGGTCGCGAAACGCTTTCAGCTCGGCATCGTTTCGAACCGCCGCCTCGCTTCGCGCAAGCACGAACGCATTCGCATCCGCGAGCCTTCTCCAGCGCCGCTCGCCGAATAATCCGTCAGTTTGGGAACGGTATATGCCACGTTCTTTCGCAGCCAACTGGAATGCGGGTGCCCCGTCCTTGTCTCTCCGTTCTTTGGAGAGACAGGGCGGGGATTTTGACTCTCACTGAGACGAAACAGAAAAGATTGGATAGGGCCAGAAGCCGAAGCCGAAAGCCGTCCTACGCCAGCGCGCCCTTGGCCTGCTCCACCAGGTTCTTAAACGCAGGCGCATCCTTCACCGCCAGGTCCGCCAGAATCTTGCGGTCCAGTTCCACTCCCGCCTTCTTCAACCCGTGGATGAACTGGTTGTAGCTCAACCCGTTCAGCTTGGAAGCCGCCCCAATCCGCACAATCCAAAGCGACCGGTACTGCCGCTTCCGCTGCTTGCGTCCGGAGTATGCGAACTTGAGGCCGCGTTCTACCGCTTCTTTGGCGGAGCGGTAGAGCTTCGATTTGGTGAGGAAGTATCCGCTTGCGCGGTCGAGTATTTTCTTGCGCTTGGCGCGGCGTTTGGTTCCGCGTTTTACACGTGGCATGGTGTTCTCCTTTTTGCTTTCTATGTACTGGCGGCTGGAGGTAAGGACGATTCACCGTTGCGGCGATCTCTGGCCTCTTCACGCGCCTGAGCATGGGCTCGGTGCTCAGCCCGGCGATTCGGACGTATAGTCCGCGCTGCCTGGATCCTGTCAATCGCCCGCGCCACAGAACGCTTCTTACTGATACGGAATCATCCGCTTCACTTTGCGGAGATCGCCATCGCTCACCAGCGTGGCCGTGCCCAACTGGCGTTTGCGTTTCTTGGCCTTCGACGTCAGCATGTGGCGCAGGCCGGAATGTCCGCGCTTCACCTTGCCGGTGGCCGTCTTCTTGAAGCGCTTGGACGCGCCCTTGTGCGTTTTCAATTTCGGCATAAGTCCTCGGAATCAGCTGCCAGCCGCCAGTTGCCAGCCGTCAGTCTGGGTATTCAACCGCTACGTTCAATTGCTCTGGAATCGTTGGCGCGACTCGCGCCCGTCTTTACGCAGATCAACCAGGCGAACTGCTAAGCCTGCGAAACCGGATTCGGAGCCTCGGCAGCTGCGGCCGGCGCCTGTTGCTGCTTTTCTTTTTCCTGCGCCAGCTTCTTCTCCTGCTTCGCCTTCTGCTTGGCTTCTCGTTCTCTTTCCTTCTCCCGCTCGACCGCCGTTTTCTTCGGCGCCAGGATCGCGTGCAGCGTGTTGCCTTCCTGCCGCGGCCGGAACTCTACAATGCTCTGCGCTTCCACGTCCTTAATCAGCCGCTCCAGAATCTGCCGGCCCAAGCCCGTTCGCGTCATTTCGCGGCCGCGGAAGAAGATGGTGGCCTTTACCTTGTCTCCTCCATCGAGGAAGCGGAGCACGTGATTTTTTTTGGTCTCGTAATCGTGGTCGTCCACATTGATGCGGAACTTGACCTCTTTTACGGTGATCGTCTTCTGATGCTTCTTGGCTTCGCGCTCTTTCTTTTCCTGCTGGTAGAGATACTTCCCGTAGTCCATGATGCGGCACACGGGAGGCTGCGCGGTGGGCGAAATCTCAACCAGATCCAGGTTCTTGCTGCGGGCCAACTTGAGCGCTTCGAAGGGAGGCATTACGCCGATCTGTTCACCTTCGTCTCCGATCACGCGAATTTCGCGGGCTCGAATGCGGTCATTGGTTCGGATAAAGCGTTTGTCGATACGGTCCTCCGCGCTTTAAGCGACTGGGAATAAGGAATTATAACATGGGGATTCGGATCAGGGTCCCCGCCCTGTCCTTATAAAGGTAGGAGAAACGAGGGCGGCGAGGCCTCGAAATCATTGCCGCAGCGAGTGGGCTGGCCCGTCCCTTTCGGGTATTTTAACGCCTAGTGCTCGGTTCGCTTCGAGTGCTCGCCCGGCCAATCGGCCTCGCGCAGCAATTCCCGCAAGGTCAAAATCCCCGCCCTGTCTCTGCAAAAGGACGCAGAGACAAGGACGGGGCACCCTGGCCTCTCAAAAAAGCAACCAGGCCACGCTCGCTCGCGTCCAAAAAACGGTCAGTGGCACTGTCCCCAGGCCTCAGCGACAGGTTCATGGCCGCGCGGAAAATGCCCTTAAGGAGAGGAAGATTATGGCAAAGCTAACCAAGCCAACTCGTGATCGGATATCCACCAGCAGGTTCGCGTTCCCCAAACAACGCAAGGAGCCTTTGGAGAACGCCTCCCATGTACGTAACGCGGCCGCCCGCTTCGATCAGGTGGAGGGCGTTACGGAGGCAGAACGACGCGCGGCATGGAAGCGGATCGAGGCGGCCGCAAAACGCTACGGAGTGGAGTTGAAAAAGTCCGCGTAACGCGAAGACGGGTGCGGTGCAAGGGCGGGAGCGGGGCGGGCTCTCTGCAAAGGGCCACGGGTGGATGGCAAGGGCGGAGGAGAAGGACGCTGAACAGCAGGTTCCTCGCTTCGCTCGGAATGACAAACATCACTCGGCGCTTTGCTCGGAATGACAGGCAACGCTGGCTTTGCTCGGAATGACGGGCAACGCTGGCTTTGCTCGGAATGACAGGCATCACTGGGGGCTTCGCTCGGAATGACAACGGCTACGGACTATGGCTTCAGGGTTGAGGTGTGGATCGAACTGGAGAGCGTGCCAGTTGGAAGCTGCTTGAGGTAACGGAAGAAATGCGGGCGTCCCCATTGTTTCCAATAGGGTGAATCCCAGGAATCGACTCCCGGACCTGAACTGAGCGAGGCTGAAAAAAGAATGCTGCGCGGGATTGACCACGATCCCGGCATGTCCGCGCCAGACGGCCAAATCACCGGGTTGCGGATTTGCCACTCGCCGGAATTCGTCAGTCCCTGCGTAGAGATCCGAAGAGGGCGCGTACTCATAAGGGAAACCGGCGCGCACATAGAGGGTGTGGACCAGGTGAGAGCAGTCGGCAGCATGATGGCCCGAATGCAGTGCGGTACGAACAATCGCCAAGCCCTCATGCCGAGTCAGGGGCCGGGGCGCAGTCGTCTTGTGCGGGCTCTCTTGTGCCAGCGCGGCCGGGGCGACCAGCAGGCAGAGCAGCAAGAATGACAGGGCGCGTTTGGCTTGAAACTGCATCGTCCGTTTATAGCAGGCCTTGGCAGGGTGGTACAGGTCACATGGGTGCCGCTTGAGTCCGTGAAAATGTTTTCGTCTCAGATGCACCTTTGGGGTGGAGAGTTTTTCCTGGGGGGCGGGTTAACGCGGTCCACGGCGCTGGGCCGGATAATGGGGCTGCCAATTAATTTTGCCCGTCGGAGAAATCTGTGGGTCAGGGCCGCGGCCGTCAGCGGATTCCGGACTGAAACGCGAAATCCCGAAACCGGTGCAGGGCCCTACGTGGTGGAGAAGCGGCGGCGATAGGCGGTAGGAGTCGTGTCCAGCGTCCGGCTGAAGTGCTGCCGCAGCGTCGCCGCGGTCTGTAGCCCCACCGCTTCGGCAATCGCATCGATCCCGTCGCCGGTCTTTTCGAGCCGCACCTGCGCGGCCAGGAGACGCTGGTGGGTGAGCCATTGGTGAGGCGTGGTACCGGTCTGCTGGCGGAACTGGCGCGCGAAAGTGCGCGGCGACATCGCCGCGTGGCGGGCGAGATCCTCCACGCGCAGAGCCTGGCCCAAATGCGATTGCGCCCATTGCAAGAGCGGCGCGAGCCCTCCGGCCGCCCGGCTGTCGAGGGGGTTTTGGACGTATTGCGCTTGACCGCCGTCGCGGTGCGGCGGCATGACCAGCCGGCGGGCCACGCGGTTGGCGATTTCGGCGCCATAATCGCACCGGACGATGTGCAGGCAAAGGTCTATGCCGGCGGCGCTGCCCGCCGAAGTCAGAATGCTGCCTTCATCCACGTACAGAACGCCCGGGTCGACGCGAATCTTCGGAAACCGGGAAGCCAATTCTTCGGCGTAACGCCAGTGGGTGGTGGCGCGCTTGCCGTCGAGCAGGCCGGTGGCCGCAAGAACGAAGGCTCCGGAACAAATGGAGACCAGACGTGCGCCGCGAGCGTGCGCCGAACGCAGTGCTTTAAGGAGAGATTCCGGGGGAGGTTCGCTGGTTCGCTTCCAGCCCGAAATAACGATGGTTCCGGCCTGTTGCAAGGTCCGCAATCCACGACGTGCCTCGATATGAACGCCGCCGGTCGTGCGGAGCGGTCCGCGCTGGTGCGAGCAGGTCTCAAACTTGTACCAATCGACCTCCAGCTCCGGCCTGGGCAAGCCGAAAATCTCAACCACGATCCCGAACTCGAAGATGCCGAGGCCGTCGTAAAGCAGAGTAGCGACGCGGCGAAGGTCGCAGGAGCGCATGGCAGGATTTTAGCGCATATTGGCATTTCTGCCTATCGACAAAACTCTTGAATCGGGCGACAGTGGTTCATGAACATAAACAATGAGATCGCCGCCGATCCGCAAACGGCCCTCGATCACTTTGAGAAGCTCCTGTCTCTCGAAACCGACTGCTGGGACGTTCACGCGGCGTTGGCTTCGGGCGCGCCCGGGTTTGTGCTGCTGGATGTTCGCAGCCCGCAAGCTTTCGAGGGCGGGCATGTTCCGGGCTCGCTCCATCTGCCGCACGGCCGAATCAATGAACGCAATCTCGCGGCCTATCCCGCGGATACGCTATTCGTCGTCTATTGCAACGGGCCGCATTGCAACGGAGCCGACCGCGCTGCAGTTCGTCTGGCGCGCCTGGGCCGGAAAGTGAAGAAAATGATCGGCGGCGCGGAAGGCTGGAAAGTTGAAGGCTTCGCCCTGGAAAAAGGAGCGGAGGTTCCATCAGAATCCATTGCAAGCGTTGGCGGCCTTGTGCTCACCGATTCAAGGTCACCCTTAGCGCCGGTTTCCCGCTCGCCAAGCGAAAAGCCTGCAGATTCGAGAAGTTGCAAAGGAAGGAGTTGATTATGACGCCGGCGCAACCGGGACTAGAGGTGTCGGCCCCATGGACCTACCGCGAAAAGCTGTTCAACCTGTTGGCTGGCCGGGATCCGATCGAGGTGTTAGGGCAGACGGCATCCACCCTGGCCGATATTGTGGCCAGACATCCGGCGGAAGTCCTGCGCGGGCGAGCAATTCAAGGGAAATGGACTCCGAACGAAATCATCGGCCATCTCAGCGATAGCGAATGGGTTTATGGATATCGCCTCAGGTTGATCCTTGGCGAGGACGAGCCGGCTATTCTGGGCTTCAGGCAGGATGCCTGGGTAGCCGCGCTGCGGCACAATGAACGCGAGCCGTCGGAACTTGTCGAAATATTTCGGACGCTGCGCGTCCTCAATTTGTCTGTGTGGAGACGAATGTCACCAGAGGACTTGCAACGCAGCGGGCAGCACAATGAGCGTGGCGGGGAGTCCTTGGCCGTGATGTTACGATTGCTGGCCGGTCACGACCTTTCCCACCTGCATCAGATCAGTCGTTATATTCAAGCCCTTGAATCGCGGGGCTAGCGCTGCCGCGGCTGCATGCCTCGAGTCGCCCACTTGGACTCTCGGCGCTGCTTTTTCCCGGTTCCTGGAAATCTTGTCAATAGGCAGGAATTACACGATCGGGGTTATCTGCTGGCAAGCAAAGGAGAAATATTCCTGGCAAACATGGCGGGTTTACCCTTTGCGGGTTGATATACTATAAGTATAGAGTAAAAAAGTTCAGCAAAAGCGGATGGCGCGGCCCATTGCGTGGAACAGGGCTCGCGCCTTTTGTGTTTTTGGAGGCGAGGACTGTGATGGGACAACGAGGGACTCAGTTTCGGACTGCCAAGGAACGGGGAGAGTGGGCGGAGGCGCGGTTCCTGGCGCGGGCGGTGGAGCAGCGGTTTCGGGTGGCGAAGCTGTGGGGGGATTCGGCTCCGTATGACTTGCTGGTGGAACAGGAGGGGCTGGTTTACCGGGTGCAAGTGAAATCGTCGATGAGGCGGCCGCGTGGAGGTTCGTATCCTTGCCATATGCCGCAGGGGAAGAGGCTGGTGCACGTGCTGGAGGAGATCGATTATGTGGCGGCGTACTTGATTCCGCTGGACCTGTGGTACATCATCCCGGCGGGAGTGGTAGCGCTGCGGAAGGGAAGCATTTGGCTGGCGCCGTGGAGACGGCAGAGCAAGTATGAGCGATATCTGGAGGCCTGGCATTTGTTGCGGCGGTGGAGAGGCGGATCCTACGCCAAGAAAGGCCCCGGGAGTGGGGCGCAGGTGGCTGCTTCTGGAAAACTCCACTGTCCGCGTACACTGGTCTCGGACAGAGGCGAACCTCGAAAGCGAACCTCGAATGCCGCCAAAGCCTCTGCCCCTTAGTGCGAAGGGCAAACCATGACGCTCGAGCATGAAGAACTTCTCCGGGAATTTCAGGACTTTGCCCGGACCGCTCCCACGGCCACGTCCGTCATGGAGCGTATTGCCCAGCGTCTGCACGAAAAGATGACGCGCTACAACTGGGTAGGCTTTTATCTGGTCGACCCGGCGGACAGCGGCATCCTGCTGGTGGGACCTTTCGTGGGCAGTTTTACCCCCAACGCTCGCATTCCCCTCGACACCGGACTCTGTGGGGCCGCGGCCCGCAGCGGGCAGACCGTAGTGGTGCAGGACGTTTCCAAGGATCCGCGTTATCTTGCGGGGTCACCCCTGGTGAAGTGTGAAATCGTTGTCCCCATCTTTGTGAAGAATAAACTCGCAGGGGAGCTCGATATCGAGAGCTATTTTTCCGGCGCCTTCACTCCATCGGAACAGGAATTTGTGGAAGCCTGCGCCGACATCGCCCGAAAGCATTTGGGGAAGGGATAGCGGTGGAGGTTGGCGCGTCAGAGCGTTGACTCGCGGATACCGCATCCGTAATATGAAGCGACTCGAAAGTCGGGCGTCGTTGTCGAGTGTCTTGGGTCGAGTGTCCTGGCATGATCAGCCAAACCATCTCCCACTACCGCATCATTGAGAAGCTCGGCGGCGGCGGGATGGGCGTGGTCTACAAAGCGGAAGACACCCGCCTGCACCGTTTTGTCGCCCTGAAGTTCCTGCCCGATGAAGTAGCCAACGATCCTCAGGCTCTGGAGCGCTTCCGCCGCGAAGCCCAGGCAGCGTCGGCTCTCAACCATCCCAACATTTGCACCATCTACGACATCGGCGAAGATCAGGGACGTCACTACATCGTGATGGAGTACCTGGAAGGCAGCACGCTGAAGTACCGCATCGAGGGGAAGCCAATTTCGGTGGAGCAGTTGGTGGATTGGGGAGCGCAGATTGCCGATGCGCTGGATGTGGCGCACACGGCGGGCATCGTTCATCGCGACATCAAGCCCGCGAACCTGTTTATCACCAAACGCGGACAGACGAAGGTGCTCGACTTCGGATTGGCCAAAGTGGCAGCGCGGCCGCTGCCGCAAGCAGAACCGGCGGGAGTGACCCTGGCAACAGCGGCGGTTGATCCGGCGAACCTGACCAGCCCGGGCAGCACCGTGGGCACGGTGGCTTATATGTCACCGGAACAGGCGCGCGGCGAAGAACTCGACGTACGCACCGACCTGTTTTCTTTCGGCACCGTTCTTTACGAGATGGCTACCGGGCGGCAGCCCTTCACCGGCAACACGTCGGCGGTGATTTTCGATGCCATTCTGAATCGTGCGCCTACGGCGCCGGTGCGGCTGAATCCGAATCTGCCGGCCGAACTGGAACGCATCATCAACAAGGCGCTGGAGAAAGAGCCTGACCTTCGTTACCAGGTTGCGTCGGAGATGCGGGCCGACATGAAACGCCTGAAGCGGGAGATCGACTCGGGAAAAAGTTCGGCTGCGAGTGTGGCGGCGGCCAGTTGCGGAGCCGGCGGCACCGAGTTCCGCTGGGTCATCAAGTTCGGCGAAGGTACAGACGGCGGCGCCCGCATCTTCCCAGACCTCAGCCGCCGCTGTGGCGACGCCGAGTGGGCGCAAGCCAGTGGCTGTGGGTTGCGGCAGCGGTCGTGATCGCGGCCATCGTCGCCGGCGGAATCTTCTATAGCCATCGTGCCCGGGCTCTCACGGCAAAGGATTCCATCTTGCTCTCCGATTTTGTGAACACCACGGGCGACCCCGTGTTCGATGGAACGCTGAGGCAAGCGCTGGCGGTGCAACTGGAGCAATCGCCTTATCTGAATATATTTCCCCAGGAGCGGGTGCGCGACACGCTGCGCTACATGGGGCATTCTCCCGACGAACGAGTTACCCCGGACCTGGCGCGTCAGGTCTGCCAGCGGGAGGGCGTGAAGGCGGTTTTGAATGGTTCCATCTCTGCGGTTGGAACTCAGTATGTGGTCGGGGTGGAGGCGGTGAATTGCCTCACGGGTGATGACCTGGCTCGCGAGCAGATTCCGGTCGACAAGAAAGAGCAGGTTCTGGGCGCCGTGGGCAAGGTGGCTTCGAGTCTGCGGAGCAAACTCGGCGAGTCGCTGGCTTCGCTGCAAAAGTTCGATGCCCCGGTGGAAGAGGCGACCACCTCCTCGCTTGAGGCGCTCAAATACTTCAGCCTGGGTGAGGCGGAGAGAGACAAAGGCAGCGAGCAGACCTCCGTTCCTTTCTACAAGCATGCGCTGGAACTGGATCCGAATTTCGCCGTGGCCTACGCGCGCCTGGGCCAGTCTTACGCCAACATCGGTGAGAGTGCGCTAGGCATAGAAAATACCAAGAAGGCATTTGAGCGGCGGGACCGCTGCAGCGAACTGGAAAAGCTATACATTGAGACCCACTATTACAGCATTGTGACCGGGGAAGTGGACAAGGAGCTGGAAGCATACGAACTGTGGCGCAGAACCTATCCGCACGACAGCATACCGACGAACAATCTCGCGGTCGACCACGGTTTCATCGGGAAGTGGGAGCAGAGCCTGGAAGAGGCCCAGGAAACCATGCGGCTGGACCCCAATTCAGCCTTTAGTTACAACGTAGTGAGCTCGGCTTATTTAGGACTCAACCGTCTTGCCGAAAGCAAGGCGATGCGGCAGCAAGAGGTCGAGAAGAAGGTCGACAATGCGGGCGACCATGGCAACCTGTATATGTTTGCGTTTCTTGACGGAAATGCGGCCGGAATGCAGCACGAAGTCGAGTGGGCCAAAGGCCGCCAGGATGAATATGCGCTGGTGGAGACCGTTGCCGATGTAGCCGCATCGTCCGGCAAGATGGCAGCGGCCCGGGCTTCTTATCAACAGACGGTCGATCTGGAACGCCGGGAAAAGCTCGAGGAGACTGCCGCGACGTCCCTGGCGCGCGAAGCCCTCTTTGAAGCGGAGATGGGAAACTCCAAGGCCGCCCGGGAGGACGCTTCAACTGCGCTTTCCCGTTCCCGTGACCGCATCACTCTCCTGGTTGCAGGCCGGGCTCTGTC
Organism: uncultured Acidobacteriaceae bacterium; assembly: GCA_963770235.1. Lineage (GTDB taxonomy): Bacteria > Acidobacteriota > Terriglobia > Terriglobales > Acidobacteriaceae > Sulfotelmatobacter. Next base: position 76,274 of record CAVYOW010000005.1, read on the forward strand.
ACTCGCAGGCGACGATCGCGAAGCGGAGGCGGCTGCCCAGCAACTCGTTAAAGAGAATCCCCTGGACACAGTGATCAACGCGGTGCACGTACCCATAATCCGTGCTGGAATTGCTTTGAACCAGGGGAATCCGGCGAAAGCGATTGAACTCTTGCAACCCGCCACTCCCTACGAGTTCGGTTTCGCGGCTGCTGTCCAGCCCAACTACGTGCGCGGTCTGGCCTATCTCAAGCTGCACCAGGGGAAGGAAGCCGCGACAGAGTTCCAGAAGATTCTTGATCATCCCGGTATTTGCATGCTCGCGCTTCCCACCTGCAGGCTGGCACGCCTGCAGCTCGGCCGGGCGCGGGCAGAAGCCGGCGACGCAGGCGGCGCCCGCACCGCCTACCAGGACTTCTTTGCTCTCTGGAAAGACGCCGATCCCGACATTCCCATCCTGAAAGAAGCCAAGGCCGAGTACGCGAAGCTGCAGTAATTTCGGCGCCGGACGCTCCGAGAAATTACCTTATCCCTTTTTATCCTGAGGAAGAGTCTGCCCTGGGCTTGCCGAAGGGATCTCTGTATTCTGCGGACAGGGGCGACGCCGGCGACAACTATGGCAGACGCGAGAAGCAGGTTCCTCGACTTGCCGTCGCGTTCGCTCCGGACTGCGCTCGGAATGACAAAGTAGCCGTGAGGGCTTGCCGTCGCGTTCGCTCCGGACTGCGCTCGGAATGACAAAGTACTCGTGAGGGGCGAGCCTGTAGAGCCAGTGAGGTGCTTCGGTCCGTAAAAACGCGGCCCTCGGGATGACAGAGATGCAGTTAGATCCCTAATTGCTCCTGCCGACTAGAGCCCCGTTCTCTGCTGCCTCGACCTGCGCCGTAAGCCAGCGGTTGGGTTCGTGACGTCCTTTCAGATGGAGCTTTTGATAATTGTCGGTGAGGGCTTCGGTGAATTCTCCGTCGGAGTTGTTGTGGGTGACGTTGAGCGTGATGGCCTCTAGCGGCTTTCCGATAAATGATTGCATAAAGGCAAGCTTCTTTTCAGCGGCCAGGTCGCGGAGGATCTTGTTGCGGTCGCGAGCAACGTGGACGGGCACTTGATCGGCCATGGCGGCGGCCGGCGTGCCCGGTCGCGCGGAATAGGTGAAGACGTGCAGGTAGGTGAAGGGCAACTCTTCGATGAGGCGGCGTGTGGCTTCGAATTCGGCGCCGGTCTCGCCGGGGAATCCGGCCATGACGTCGGCTCCGATGGCGGCCGTGGGCATGGCGGCGCGAATCTTTTCAATCTTCTCGCGATAGTGCCAGGGACGATATTTGCGGTGCATGCGCCTCAACACGGCGTCACTGCCGGATTGCAGGGGCACATGGGCGTGCCGGGCGATGCGCGGCGAGGAGGCGACGAGCGCGATAAGCTCGTCCGTCCAATCCATGGGCTCGACGCTCGAGATCCGGAGTTTTTCGAGGTTGGTTTCCGACAGGATGGCCTGGAGCAGATCCTCGAAATCCTGTTTCGGGCCGGCCGCTTCAAAGTCGCGTCCCCAGCGGCCGAGGTTGATGCCGCTGATCACTACTTCGCGGTAGCCTGCGGCTACCAACCCGTTCATTTCGCGAAGCACTTGAGATAACGGTAACGACCGGCTATGGCCGCGCACGCTAGGGATGATGCAGAAGGAGCAGCGGTTGTCGCATCCGTCCTGAACCTTGAGGTTAGGGCGCGTGCGGCCGGATTCATCTGAGCCAGCGTTTGCCGATTCGAAGACAGGCGCCGCCTGAAGTTCGGTGTGGGCGAAGATGTCTGAAACAAAGACCCAGTTCTCAGTTCTCAGTTCCCGGTTCTCAGTAAGAGCGGAAATGGGAAGAAAGGCTTGGCGACCTCCGCGACTGGCGACCTCTGCGGCCAAAGCCTTTCCGTGTATGCCGTTTATGGCACGACCGAAGTCGTGCCCTTCCCGGAGTCGCCCAGACACATGGTTCTCATTCCGATCTGTCCGAGTAAAGATCTTGGGCAGCACGATTTCGGCGAGTTGGTGTTTGTGGGAATTGCCGATCACGGCGGTTACGCCTGGGAGGGCAGCAATTTCTTGGGGCGCGCGCTGCGCGTAGCATCCAGTGACAATGATTCTAGCCAGGGGGTTCTGGCGCTGCACGCTTCGGATGGCGGCGCGGGCGTCCTGATCGGCGGAATTGGTGACGGTGCAAGTATTCAATATTACGAGGTCGGCTTGCGCGGCTGGGGCGCGGGCCAAGCCGCGGGCTTCGAACTGGCGTTCGAGGGCGGCGCCGTCGGCTTGGGTGGCGCGGCATCCGAAGTTTTCTACGTGGTAGGTGGGCACGGGAACCATGGTAGCGCAAGTGCGCGGGTTTTGCGGCTGATCGTCTTCCGCACCACGCAGAAATTGCGCGAGCGGCGTACTGAATGCGTTCATTCAGCACGCCACGGGGCCCGCCACGTCATCAGGAGGCGGCGGCGGTTTTTTTCTGGGTGAAGCATTCCCGGCAAAAAATGGGGCGGCCCTGGGTGGGGCGGAAAGGAACCGTAGTGTCCTTACCGCACTGGGAGCAGGTAGCTCGGGTCTCCACGCGAGCGTGTTGGCGTCCGTTGCCGGGATAGGGAGGGGCAGAGAGCACGGCAACGCGTTTGGACTTACAGGTTTTACAGCGCTTGGGCTCGTTCTTGAACTGCTTGTCGTGGAAAAACAGCTGTTCCCCGGCGGTAAAGACGAACTCGGCGCCGCAGTCGATACAGGTTAGTGCCTTGTCTTGAAATTCCATTGAGGATGGCTCCCTTATAGGGGAGTAAGGCAGTTTGGCAAGGAAGCGAGCCAAACGCGCGATTATTGCGTCGCAAAAAAAGCGACGCTTCGCGCGGCTCGCCCAGATCCTTCGCGGCGCAAAGAGCGCTTGCTCAGGATGACAAACCGCTACTCCCTTGTGCCCGTGATGCCTGGGCCGTACGCGGGGAAGGCGTTGGTCCAGAGGCAGACACAGGTTGTGTTACATCCCCCCTCAAACTGCCCCTGGGTTCGTCCCGCCACGCACCCTGGAACGGGGCGTGGATACAACTTTCGCATTCGAATTCCGAGTGAACCAAGAATCACGAATGATCCCGGCCGCAACTCTATCGGGTGGGGGCCAGATGGAGCAGGGTCACCCCGGGACGGGGCGACCCTTTACTGCTTACTGCTGCTGCTTCAGTCTTGCTCCTTGCGAACTTTCTTGCGCGCACGCTTGCGAGCGAGCGCGGCTTTCACGCGTTTCTTCTCACCGGGCTTGAGGTAAAAGGAGTGGCGCTTCACTTCCTTAATAATGTCTTCCTGCTGTACTTTGCGCTTGAAACGGCGCAAAGCATTCTCGAGGGATTCACCCTCTTGCAGTCGGATTTCCGCCAAACAGACACACCCCCAAACCCGTCCAGAAGGACCGAATAGTTATTACAAGGATTTGACCGTAAGTCAAGTGGGGGGTGAAAAAAGTTGCAGAGACAGCCTTGGGAACAGCCGAGGGTGGCTGTCCCCACAGAGTTCACAGCATCGGCCATCAGGCTCCCAAGTACATTACGTGGACGTAGGTGCCTAGTCGTACGTTGTAGGCTAGGTACCAGCCGTCGTGGTCGGGATCTTCGTAGATGACGATGTCGTCGCTGTCCCAGAGCCAGTCGCTGCAATAGCCGATGTCGAATGCGCCGACGCTGAAATAGAAACCGCCGAACCAGAAACGGTTGGGTCCGCCTCCGGCGAGATGCCAGACGTGGCCGCGGCCGAAACCGCCGGTGAAGTGGCCGTGCTCCCAGGGATGATCGAGATGCATGCGGGGATCGTCACGGCCGGTGTCGTGGCCGATCCATTTGCCGTTCGAATGAACGTGAGGAGCGTCGGGATGTCCAGCTTTGTCGTTGAAGTGCGGAGTTGCCGGGGCCGGATGCGCAGCTCGCGCCGGAGCGGGACCGTGAGCGGGGATGTTCTTGACGCCGCCACCGACGGCAGCGCGATGTTGGGCAAAGGCTGCAATGGAAAACAGGAAACATAGTGTTAGCAGTCCGATTAGTTTTTTCATGTTTATCCTTTCTTCCGAGCGCCCTGTGGGGAAATTGTAATGTGGGGCGGCGGCTGGATGCAATCGTGCTCGAAGAGCAAAACAGCGGAGCTTCGCTCCGCGGATCGCCGAGGGTGGCTGTCTCCACATGGTCGACAGCAACGACGTTCCGGAAATCCTTAGAGGGATGGGACCGTGGTTCCCACGTTTCGCAAAGAACGCGAAACATGGGGCACCCTTTTTCTTGGTGCTGCATGCGAACGAAGACTTTAGAAAACTAATTTCAGGCCTAGTTGGGTTTGGCGGGGGGCAAAGGCGGCGTTGGGCTTCAGGAAACTTTGGGGCTGCTGGTAGTAGGCGGGATAGAAGATTCCATCGACGTAGGCGGAGTATTGCGTGAACGTCGTGGCTTCGACGGTCAAGCCGCTGGATGTGATTTCTACGCGCTGGTTGTCGCGGTTGAAGAGGTTGAAGGAGTCGGCGGTGAACTCGAAGCGGTAGCGCTGGGCAACGTGGATTTTGCGGACGAGGCGGAGGTCGGTGGAGGCGTAGTCGGGGCCGGTGAATCCGTTGCGGCTGTAGCCGGGGAGACGGTCGTTGTCGTAGTTGCCGTCCTGGTTGGGGTCGCCGTTAACGGTGGCGTTGACGGGGCGTCCACTGCCGGCGGTTACGATGCTGGAAATTTTCCAGTCGTTGAACATGTGGCCGAGGAGTGGGTGTTCGCGGTGGAAGGGACGAGGCTCGAGGGAGAAGGCGGCGACGAAGCGATTGCGCTGGTCGGTGACGCTCGGTCCGCGCTCGCCGTTGGGGTTGTAGGAATTCTGGACGGTGGCGGGTTCGCCGGCGACCAGGGCGTCCTGGCCGTCGTCGATGGCGTGGGCGTAGGTGTAGGAGAGACGGAGATAAGTGCCGCGGGCCATGCGGCGGTTGATGGAAAGAGTTAGTCCGTTGTAGACGCTGGAAGCGGCGCTTTGGAATTCGTCGATGGCGCCGAGTTGGGCGATGGGTCGTCCTAGAGCATTGATGCAGGGCGGGAACGGGCAGGTCAGACGATTGCGTGAACTGCCAGGTGGCGAAGGAATCGACGGTGTAGAATCCGCCCTGAAAAATGGTTCCGGTGGAGTCGAAGAGGGGATAGTTGAGGGCGACTGGCGGCGGGAGATTTACGTCGAGGGCGCGGATTAGATGTTCGCCGTGAACGTAGAGATAGGAGATGGCGACGGTGGTGCGGCCGGCGACTTCACGCTCGAACGTCAGGCTGGCTTGCTGCACGCGCGGAGTCACGAAGTTGGGGGCGAAGGCGGAAACGTCATTGGTGACGCCTTCGGTGAACCCGGCGGGGAGACTGCACGACGGGGAGGTTAGCGGGCAGGTTATGAGCGGATTGGGATAGGTGGGGAAGACTTGATGGTCGTAGTAGTTGGAGGTGTTGAGAAAAAGCTGAGCGTCGGTGACGCCGTTTTCGGTGGCGATGGCGGAATTGTAGATCTGAGGAATGCGGACGTAGAAAGAGTCCGTAACCGGCGCGGATTACGAGCGGATGCGTCTGGCCGATGGAATAGGCCAGTCCGGCGCGCGGGCCGAAGTTGTGAGGATTGAAGGGGACTTTGCCGGCGGGCGGGAAGAGCGGATTCGAGATTAGTCCGGCAGTGGTAAAGGTTTGAAGATCCCAGCGAACGCCGACATTGACGGCTAGATGATCGGTGACGCGAATGGTGTCCTGGGCGAAGGCGGCATAGTCGTTGCTGTTGGGGTTGGAGGAGGATGGGCCGAAGCTCTGCAGATAATATTTCGGGACGGAGTGAGCGTAGGCGCGGAGCGGAGTGAGTGGGAGTCCGGCTTCCATGGGTTCGAAGGTGAAGGGATCGACCTTGATGATGTCGAAGAGATATTCGCCGCTTTGCTGACTGGGGTAGTAATCGTAGATCCAGGTAATCAGGGAGTCGCCGCCGAACTTGAAGGAATGGCGGCTGGTATCGAGGCTGAGGGTTTCGGCGACCTGGCCGCGGTGTTCGCGAGTGGCGCGGGGGAGTTGGTCGGAGCGTCCGATGCCGTCGATGATGTCGGTAACCTTGATCAGGGTGTCGGTGGTATTGGTGAAGGACTGGCGGAGATCGCGGGAGAACTGGGCGCGGAGATGGCTGATGAGACGAGGGGTGATGCCCGAGATGAGAGAAACCGAACCGGTGTCGGTGGAGACGTCTTCTGTGCCGTTGTCGGAGATGGAATCGTAGGTGACGGGACTGGCGGGATCGAGGAATACGTTGTTCGATCCCCAGTAGCGGGAAGAATTGTAGCGCAGGGCGAGCTGATTGCGCGGGGTGAGATTGATATCGAGCTTGGCGTAGGAGGCGTTGCCGATCTGCGCGGCGGGATAGGATCCGGCGAGCGAAGTGAGTTGGGCGGCGGCGGCGAATACCAGAGCCTGGTCGCTGGCTTCATAGTCGCCGGGAGAGTAGGGTCCGGTGCCGGCTTGGGGGACGACCTGCATGGAGCCGTCGAGGAATTCGACTACGTCGGGGACGTGGAAGTAGTGCTGATCGAATCCGGCGAAGAAGAAAACCTTATTCTGTTTGAGGGGACCGCCGAGGGTGGCTCCGCCTTGCTGCTGCTCACTGTGGGGCTTGAAGGTCATAAAGGGATCAGCTGCGCCGCCGAATCCGCTGTCGCGGATGTAATAGAGGCCGGTGCCGTGCCAGTGATTGGTGCCGGATTTGGTGACTACGTTGACCACTGCGCCACCGGAGCGTCCTAGTTCGGCTCCGTAGGAATTAGAGGAGACGCGGAACTCCTGCACGACTTCGTTGGAGAATTGGTAGGGGGCGCGATAGAGGCCGCGGGCCTGGGCGAAGAAGGCGTTGTTGAAGTCGCCGCCATCGACCAGGAAGCTGTTCTGGAATCCGCGAAGTCCGCCGAAGGAGAGATCGCCATTGGTGGCGGAGGTCAGGCTGCGAGGATCCTGGGTGACGCCGGGAGAGAGCAGCATTAGATCGGAGAAGCGGCGGCCGTTGAGAGGGAGATCGGCGATGGCGCGTTCGTCGAGGAGAGTGGAGACAGCGGTGGAATGAGTGTCGACCAGGGCGCGGGCGCCGGAGACGGAGACGTGTTCAAGAGCACCGGCGATATTAAGGCGGAATTGGAGTTCGGCGGCGGCGCCTACGTCTACGTGGAGCTGAGGAGTGACTTGCGGCGACATATCCTGGGCTTCGACGCGGGCGGAGTAGTCGCCCGGCGGCAGGAGTTCGATGGCGAAGCGGCCTTCGGCGTCGGAAGTAGCGGAGTAGCGTGCGGCGGTGGCGGTGTTGACTACGGCGATGGTGGCGCCGGGAATACGCAGTTCGTGGAGATCTACTACGGTGCCGTGAATGGCGCCGGTCGCGGCATCCTGGGCGGGAGCGAGTGGGGATAGTAATACGGAGAGAATCAGGATGCAGAGCGAAGTCCGCGGCATAGGAGCGCCACCAGTAGTTGGAATTAGGCTCGGAGGGTTGAGTCCGCGCGGGGTCCGGAGGCGAGCGGGTGGGGAAGCCAGATTCTTTTGTAGCATGAGGGGGAGTGGAGTGGCGGTGATGAAGACGGCTTCTTTTTGGAGGAGTGCCGGAGTGGGAATGGTTTACAGAGAGGCTTGGGGGCGTGCTATGTTCAATGTTCCCTAGCAGCTCGCGAAGAAGCTGACTGTTGGGTGCGGTCAGGGTTCCTTCGACTCCGTGAGTGCTTTCGCTTCGCGCAAGCACTCACTACGCTCAGGATGACAACTTTTTGATTGTGCGGTGATGGCAAGATCATGATTCGATCGTTCAAAGGCATGAGACCGGTGATTCCAGCGACTTGTTACGTGGATGAGTCGGCGCAGATTATTGGCGACGTGGTCCTGGGCGAGCATGCGTCGGTGTGGATGAATGCGGTGCTGCGCGGGGATGTGTATGCGATCCGCATTGGGGCGCATTCGAATGTGCAGGATTGCAGCGTGCTGCATGGCATGAAGAATCAGTACGGCGTGACGCTGGGCGAGTACGTTACGGTGGGGCATTCGGTTACTTTGCATGGATGTGTGGTCGAAGACCGGTGCTTGATCGGGATGGGATCAGTGATTCTGAACGGCGCGAAGATTGGGGCGGGGTCGATTATTGCTGCGGGGACTTTGATTCCGGAGCGGACGGTGGTGGAGCCGGGATCGTTGTGGATGGGGTCTCCGGGGAAGTTTCGGCGGAAGCTGGACGCGGGTGAGGATGAGACGATCATGCGGTATGCGCGGAATTATCTGGGGTATGTGGAGGAGTATTTGCGGGAGCAGTGAGCCGTAGCGGCTGCAGCTGGAGCGTTCCGCACGGGTTGTGGTGGCGGACGCAGACAGCAGGTTCCTCGCTTCGCTCGGAATGACAAGATTTTTTCGTCGGGCGCATGCAGCGGGCCTGAGAACTGGGAACTGAGAGCTGAATGATTAAAGCGGTGCGAGGAACGCGGGATTTGCTGCCGCCGGAGACCGGGCTGTGGAATTTTGTGGAGTCGGCGGTGCGGGATGTGTTCCGCGCTTACAACTTCCAGGAAATTCGGACGCCGATTTTCGAGTCGACGGAGTTGTTTGCCCGCGGTGTTGGGGAAGAGACCGACATTGTGGCGAAGGAGATGTACACGTGGGAGGATCGCGGGCGGGCCGAGAGCGATAAGGGACAATCTCTGACGTTGCGTCCCGAAGCCACGGCTGGCATTGTCCGCGCCTATATTGAGCACAAGCTCTGGGATCGTGGTTTGAATAAGCTTTACTGCATGGGTCCGATGTTCCGGCGCGAGCGGCCGCAGAAAGGCCGCTATCGTCAGTTTTATCAGATCGATGCTGAAATCATTGGCCCGGCTTCGGCGGGCAGCGATTCTCCGGCACGCGATGCCGAGTTGCTGGAGATGCTGGCTACGCTTGCTCGACCGTTTGGGGATTGCCGGATGGAATCTGGAGCTGAATTCGGTGGGATGTCCAAACGATCGCGCCGCTTTCAATGAGGCACTGCGCAAGGCTTTGGAGCCGGTGGTGGGGAAGATGTGCGCGGATTGCCAGCGGCGGGCGGTGACCAATCCGCTGCGAGTGTTTGATTGCAAAGTGCCGGAAGATCAGCCGATTATCGATAAGCTGCCGCGCATCAGCCAGTTTCTGGATGAGGGATGCCGGAAACATTTTGAAGAGGTTCAGGGGATTCTGAAGGCTGTTGGCGTACCTTTTGTTTTGAACGACCGCCTGGTGCGCGGGCTGGATTACTACACGCGGACTGCGTTTGAGTTTACGCACGGAGCGCTGGGGGCGCAGAATGCGATTCTGGGCGGCGGGCGCTATGACGGGCTTTCGGAGGCGCTGGGCGGGCCGGCGGCTCCGGGGATTGGGTTTGCGATTGGCGAAGACCGGCTGGTGATGTCGCTGCAGGAGTCGGCCTCCGCCGAGGGCGTGGTGCGCAAGCCGGATGTGTATGTGGCTGCGCTGGGCGCGGGGATGAACACCGAGGCGGCGCGACTGGCGCGCGAGTTGCGCCGGCATGATCTGGTGGTGGATTTGGGAGATGAGAGCTTCCGGCTGAAGAAGTCGTTTGAGACGGCGACCAAGGCGGGAGCGAAGTACATTTTGATTGTCGGCGAGAATGAAGTGAAGGCGGATGCGTTTGCGCTGAAGAATCTGGCTACGGGTGAGCAGGTTTCGGTGCCGCGCGCAGAGTTGGCACGTAGAATTCAGGAGTAGCTGTGGGTAAAACTCGTTCCATGATCGACGAGGTTGCCCGGAAGTTCATTGAGGCGCAGCGTGTGTTTTTTGCCGCTTCAGCGCCGCTCGATGCCGGCGGGCACGTTAACCTTTCGCCGAAAGGTCTGGACACTTTTCGCATTCTCGGGCCGACGACCGTCGCTTACGTCGATTTCAACGGCAGCGGAGTGGAAACGATCGCTCACCTGAAAGAGAACGGAAGGATTGTCCTGATGTTCTGCGCGTTCGAGGGTCCGCCGAACATTTTTCGACTGTACGGTCACGGGCGGGTGGTCGAGCCGCATGAAGCAGAATTTGCGGCGCTGGCGGAGTCGTTTCCTAATCACGAAGACGCGCGGGCGATTATCGTTGTCGAACTGACGCGGGTCACCGACTCGTGTGGATACGGTGTTCCTCTTTTTAAGTATGAAGGCGAGCGGGAACAGCTCCATGCCTGGGCGCGGCACCGCGGGCCGGAGGGATTGAAGGCTTACCGGCAGGAAAAGAACCGGCGGAGTATCGATGGACTTCCTGGAGTGGGCGAGTAAGGTTCTGCGCCCGCCTCAGGATGACAAAGTTGTTTTGCGCGGAGGGAATTCATGAAGCTGGGTGTGATTTGCGCGATCTTCTTGTGCGGAAGTCTCGTTGCCGGGGCGCAGACTCCTGCGAAGGCCCTTAGTCCGCTGGAGCAGACTTTGATTGCCAGCGAGAAGAGTCTGATTGAGGCTAAGAAGAAGGACGATGACGCGTTTTTCAAGGAGAGGGTGAGCGACGATTTTGCCTTAGTCGGGGTGGATGGCGAGCTGCATGAGCGGCAGGAAGCGGTGGATGAGCTGGGCGATTCCGATCTGGTGGAATTAACCGCTTACGATATTAGAGTGGTGATGGTGGGCGACGGTGCGGCGATCGTTACCTACGACGCGATCGTGCGTAAAGCGCCGGAGGAGGATCAGGGGCCTCCGCCGCGATATCAGCATTTCAGTTCGGTGTGGGTGAAGCAGGGAGATGCGTGGAAGCTGAAGTTTCATCAGGCTACGGCAACGCATTGGGGAGACTGGTAGGTTTCCGGCCTCCGGCTTTCGGGTGCGCTGCCTTGCGGCTTCGCCGCTTTCGCTTTTTGGCGCGGAACGTCTAACCTTCAGGCAGTGTCGATCGACGGTCTCGAAATTCTTCGAGGAGAGATGCGATGAGATGGTCCGGAATGATTCTGGCGGCGGGAATGGTTTTGGCGGCGGCGGCGATGGCGCAGGAGAGCACACCCAAGCCCGCTCCCGAACACAAGAAGCTCGACGTGCTTGTGGGCTCGTGGGTTCTGGAGGGGGACGTGAAGCCCAGTTCCATGGGGCCGGGCGGGAAAGTTACGGAGAATGAAAAGTGCGAGTGGATGGAAGGCGGATTCTTCCTGATATGCCACGTCGATTTCAAGAGCGCCACCTCGGGCAACGGGTCGGGCCTTTCAGTGATCGGGTATTCGACCAGTGACAAGGCCTATACCTACCGCGAGTTCAACAGTTGGGGCGAGTTCGAGGATTCGAGAGGCACGCTGGACGGCGACACCTGGACCTGGACCAGTGACGAGAAAATGGGCGACGCCGTAATGAAGGGCCGCTTCACCATGAAGTTTACGTCGCCAGCCGCGTACACCTTCACTTATGAAATGTCTCCGGATGGGGCGAAGTGGACGGCCGTCGTGGATGGGAAAGCGACGAAGAAGTAGCGGCGTAGTTGATTCCGCCGGCCCGGAAACAGAAGTACCTTTAGCTTAGGTGCCAGGGGCTGAAGCCCGATCCTAACAAACTACTTTTGACGCAGGCGTGGAAGGCCTGCTCCTCCCGGTTGGTACCGTTTATAATCTTTGATTCGGCGTTCTGCCGTATTCCTCACCGTAAGGACACAGCTTGCTCGACTTTTTAGGCGATCTACGACGAACCCACATGTGCGGGGCGCTGCGCGCTTCCGACGCCGGCAAAAAGGCCACGCTGATGGGCTGGGTGAACAAGCGGCGCGACCTGGGCAGCCTTATCTTTGTCGACCTGCGCGACCGTACCGGGGTTACGCAAGTCGTGATCAACGCGGAGCGGGATGCGGCGATCCACAAAAAGGCAGAGGCGCTGCGCAACGAGTACGTGATTGCCGTGACGGGCACGGTGAAGCTGCGCGACGCGAGCACGGTGAACAAGAACATCGCGACCGGCGAAGTGGAGCTGGTGGCGGAGGAGTTGCGCATTCTGAATGAGTCGAAGCTGCCGCCGTTCCTGCCTTCCGACACGGCGCTGACCAATGAGGAGACGCGGCTGAAGTATCGCTACATCGATTTGCGGCGCGAGGTGATGCAGTTCAACATTGAGATGCGGCACAAGGTGGCGAAGGCGATCCGCGATTACTTATCGGAGAAGGGATTTTTCGAGATTGAAACGCCGTTCATGACGCGGTCGACGCCGGAAGGAGCGCGCGATTATCTGGTGCCCAGCCGGGTGCAGCCGGGGACGTTTTACGCGCTGCCGCAGTCGCCGCAGCTGTTCAAACAGATTCTGATGATCGCGGGGTTCGACAAGTATTTTCAGATCGTGCGCTGCTTTCGCGACGAAGACTTTCGCGCCGACCGTCAGGCGGAGTTCACCCAGATCGATTTGGAGATGTCGTATCCGCAGCCGGAGCGGGTTTGGGAGGTGGTGGAGGGATTTCTTACGGCGGCGTTTGCCGCGGCAGGGTTTACGGTCAAGACGCCGTTTCCGCGCATGGATTATGACGAAGCGATCCGGTTGTATGGAATTGACAAGCCGGATTTGCGGCTGCCGGCGTTTACCGATGTGCGGGAATGTTTTGCGGCGGAAAATCTGCAGGAGCTCGCGATTAATGCGAATCTGCCGGTGGTGGCGATCCGCACGCCGAAAGTTGGCGAGCTCTCGCGCAAAGAGCGCGATGACATCAAGCCGATCTTTCACTCCAAGGGTGGGGCGAAGATATTCGAAGATTTCAAGCGCATTGGGAGCAAGTTTCCGGAAGCGGCGGCGGCGATCGCTGAGAAGACTGGGATGGCGGATGGCGATCTGATTGTGCTGGTGGCTGGGTCGGCTCAGGCTGGTTCTGCTCAAACAGGGCCACAGACGGCGGTTTCCGAGCATCGCCATCGCAAGGTCACGCCACAAGAGCTGGCGGTCTACGCTTCGGCGGGGCTGCTGCGTCTCGCCCTGGCGCAGAAGTATGCCGATCGGCACCTTATCTTCAACAAGACCGGCGATGCGGCGAAGGACTTCCGGTTCTTGTGGGTCACGAACTTTCCCATGTTTGAGTGGGATGAGGGCGAGAAACGGTGGAACGCCGCGCATCATCCCTTTACCTCGCCGCATGAAGAAGATATGTCGAAGCTGGAGACGGGCGTGGAAGCGTTGAACGATCCGCTGTCGCCGCTGAGCGCAGTGCGAGCTTTGGCTTATGACGTGGTGCTGAATGGGACTGAGTTGGGATCGGGATCGATTCGAATTCACCGGCAGGATGTCCAGAGCAGAATCTTTCGAGCTTTGGGGATGACTGAGCAAGAAGCGCGGGCGCGGTTTGGATTCTTTCTGGAAGCGCTGGAGTATGGCACGCCTCCGCACGGAGGGATTGCTCTGGGGCTCGACCGCATTGTGATGATTTTGGCCGGGGCGGAGAGTTTGCGAGAAGTGATTCCGTTCCCGAAGACGGCACGGGCCGTGGATTTGATGGTGGATGCGCCGACGCCGGTTAGCGAGGCGCAGTTGAGGGAGTTGGGGATACAGATAAAGGTTAAGACCTAAGGGGCCTCAGGGGCTTAAGCGCGAATTTCTGGCTCTCTAACGCAGGCCTGGAAGGCCTGCTCCACCCGCTTCTCCGGCTGCCTATTGCTGGAGCTTGCTACAAGCTAATTCTTCGACTCGCGCCAGCACTTCATCTTCACTCAGCTTGGTGGAGTCGATTACTACCGCATCCGCCGCGGCCTGAAGTGGGGAGGTTTTGCGGGTGCGGTCGCGGCGATCGCGTTCGCGCAGGTCGGCGGCTACGCTGGCAGCTACTTCGCCTTTGATTTTTTGTTGCTCCATGCGGCGCTGTTCGCGGACTACCGGATCGGCGTCGAGAAAAATCTTCAGGTCGGCGTCAGGAAAAACTTTTGTGCCGATGTCGCGGCCTTCCATTACCACGCCGCCGCCTGCGCCCATCTCCCGCTGACGGGCTACCATCCAGGCGCGCACTCTGGGATGCACCGACACTCGCGACGCGGCTTCGGTTACATCGCGCTCACGAATGCGCGAGGACACGTCGTGGCCGTCGAGCAGGGTGCGGTTTCCGCCTACGGTGGGCTCGAGTTGAATGCGCGATTCCTCGGCCAGCTTTACCAGCGCGGGTTCGTCGTCAAACGATATGTCGTGGTCGATGGCTTTCAGCGCGAGGGCGCGGTACATCGCGCCGCTCTCCAGGTTGACGTAGCCGAGCTTGCGCGCCAGGCGGGAGGCGATGGTGCTCTTGCCCGCGCCCGCCGGGCCGTCGATGGCGATGATTAGTTTGCGTGGGGAGTGGTGGTTCATTCTGCGAGTAGACGATTGTACACGGTGGGGAGATTGCGGCGTTCAGCTGGCATGCGCCGGAGGTTCATTCCTTGTCAGCTTCTGAAGACAATCCTTTAACAAAGATATGACAGTTGTCGCCACTCTTTCTCGCCGGGTGCCGCGTCAAATATGGCATACGTTGGAAGTGATTTTGACAATGTAAACGCTTTGCCGATGCCATGAAACAGAGGCGGTGCGGTGACGCAGAGCACAGCGGGGCGAACCTGCCCCCTGGAATGCGGCGGTCCGGTTGCAAGCCCGGACAAGTGGGGGAGGGGCATCATGTTGGAGATCGTTTGGAGCAATCCGCAGCCACCGGCGCGGAGAAGGTTGCGGATCGAGGAAGTGTGGGCTGATGAATCGACGTCAGCTCCCATGTGGGTGATTTTCTATCACAGCATCGTTGACTCAGGCTGGCCGGAAAATGAATATAGGCTGTTCGTGAACCGCAACTTCGAACGGAAGATAGCGGTCTAAATGCCGGCGGAGATAGAGGTGACAGTCGTGACTGCAATCGCACAAATCGACCAGGCGTCTGAGGAAATTATTTGTGCACCGGCGCGATCGCTACCAGGTTAAGAAAGCCGGTTGATCGGGCCTGGCGGCTTACTTCGAGGCGCGATGCGGCCTGACGGAAGCGATCGCCGGTTCCTTCGCGGGAGTGATCTGCAGCATCGATCGGCCGCTGACGTGGATGAAGCTCAGCTCGCGGGCGGCCAGCAGGGCGTTTACAGCTTCTTTCACGCGGGAGCGGGCCACGAAGTTTCCAAAGAAAGTTTCGAGTTCGGATTGCTGGGCGGCGATTACGCAATCCAGATATTTCGAGAGCAGCGCGGAGAGCGCTTCCGGCACCGAGAGTCCAACGCCTTCGCGGACGGCATCGGGAGCCCAGCGGTAGAGAAGATCCCAGAACGAGCCTTCGTTGGCTTTGTAGTCGACGCGGGTGATGCGCAGCTTGGATAAAAGTTCACCGAGCGCCTTGTCGAGCGCGGCCAGCGAGACGCTGCCGCCGAGTGCTTCCTGAAGCTTTGGTTTGGAGATGGGACCGTCGCGGCGGATCAGCTCGAAGGCGTCGCAGGCCAGAGGCGAGTAGGGGGATCGCGGTCCCTGCTTCGGCGCGAGTTTGGGATTGCGCTCGCCGACCAATGCATAGAAATAAGGAAACGCCGAAGCTGCGACCAGGAATGCGTTGTTCTCGTCGAACAAGTTTGCCTCGTAGGCCGAGCGCTCGCGCAGCAGGCGCACCATGAGCTCGGTGGCGGCCAGAGCACGGGGATCGGAGTAGGCATGCTGCCAGGTGGGAAGCCGATTGTCGGAACCCACGAAGGCTCCGATGAAAGTGGGCACGGGCATGCTGGGGCGGACGGGATACATCAGACAGAATCCCACGGCCTCGACGAAGGCGCGCGCCTCTTCGATGGTGCGGATGGGCTTGCCATCGAGACGCCATTTCTCGCTGCGGAGTTGCTGTAGGTCCTGGTCGGTCATAAGCAGCTGTCAGCTATCAGCTCTCAGCTTTCAGCTAGCGCAATCGCTCAGGTTTGGCTGAGAGCTGAAAGCTGATAGCTTGCTGAAAGCTAGATTCTCTTAAATGCCTTCTGAATGTCCTTTACAGAATACCGCAGGACGACCGGCCGGCCGTGAGGGCAGGACATGGGGTGGTCGGTTTTCGCGAGTTCGGCGAGGAGCCAGTCCATTTTGTTTTGTTCGAGAGGCATGTTGACCTTGATGGCGGCGTGGCAGGCGATGGAGGCGGCGATGCGGGCGCGAATCTTTTCCAGGTTCAGGGACTGCTCTTCGCGGGAGATCTGGTCGAGGAGTTCGTGGAGCATGTGCTCGACGGCGGCTGCGTCCACTCCGGCGGGGGCGACTTTCACGGCTACGCTGCGAGCGCCGAAGGGCTCGGCTTCGAAACCGTTGTGCTGGAGTTCGTCGGCTATCTCGGAAAAGACGGCCTGCTGGGCGGGAGATAGCTCCAGAATGATCGGCATGAGCAGGCGCTGGCTCTCCACTTTCTGCGCCGTGCGCTGCCTCAGGATGCGTTCAAACAAGACGCGCTCGTGGGCTACGTGCTGGTCGACGATCCATAGGCCATCTTCGTTGACGGCGAGGATGAAGGAATTGCGAATTTGACCCAGGGGGCGGAGGGTCGAGAGCGCGGCCAGGGTTGAGTCTTCCTGGCTTGCATTTTCATTCTCCGATCTTGGGGCATCAATCGCCGGGGCGCAGCCGTTGTCTGGGATCGTGTCTGGAATTGCTTCCGTGAAGCGGGTTTCGAGTCCTCGCGCTACCGGGATCGCGGCGTTGGCCTCGACCGCGATTCCGCCTTCGAACTGGAAGCGCGCGGAGACCGGCGGCGCAGCGGGAGCTTGCAGAGCGAATCCGCTTGCTGGTTCGTATAGCGGGCGCGCTGGCGCACCGGAGGCGGAGTCCAGGTCGGAGGGCGGCTCCCACTCTCTTGCACCTGGGGTGAGGCCTGAGCCTGCGGTGGCGTGAGCGTGAATCTCGGTGGTGAACTGTGGGGCGGGACGCGCCTTCATGAGAGCGGCGCGCACGGTGTCGCGGACGAAGTCGTGCATCACACTCGGTTGCCGGAAGCGGACTTCTGTCTTTGAGGGATGAACGTTGACATCGACCTCACCCGGCGGCAGTTCGAGGAACAGCAGCACCACCGGATAGACCGTGGGCGGAATTATGTTGCGATAGGCCTCGGTGAGCCCATGCTGGACGAGACGGTCGCGGATGAGGCGGCCGTTGACGAAGACGAAGATCGAATTGCGATTCAGCTTCTGGATCTCGGGCTTCGAGACGAAGCCGTGGAGGCGCATCTCGCCGGGACTCGGCGGGGCTGGCTTCGCCTTCATTGTCACTTTCTTGGCGGCGCCACGGCGGGGGTTGGGGCAGGCCGACACGCTCGAGGGGTTGCACCGCGGCGAGCGGAATCAACTGGTCGAGGGTTTCCTTGCCGAAGACCTGATAGACGCGCTCGCTGTATCCCGCTACGGGCGGGGCTACCAGCATGGCATTGGTGGCGGAATGCAATTCAAAATGCTTTTCGGGATGGGCCAGCGCGTAGTGCGTGACCAGCGATGCGATGTGGGAGAGTTCGGTCGACTCTGCCTTGAGGAATTTCTTGCGCGCTGGAGTATTGAAGAAGAGATCGCGCACGGTGATCGACGTGCCTTCGGGCAGGCCGGCTTCTTCGACGCGCGCGATCTTGCCGCCGTTGATTTCGAGGATGGTTCCGGCAGGAGGCTTCTTCTGCGCGCGTTTCCAGGTGCAGGCGGGAGACTGAGGCAATCGACGGCAGGGCTTCGCCGCGAAATCCCAGCGTGGCCACGCTCAGCAGGTCTTCGGCGTCTTTGATTTTTGATGTGGCGTGGCGTTCGAAGGCCAGCATGGCGTCGTCGCGGACCATGCCGCAGCCGTTGTCGGTGATCTGAATCAGCTTTTTGCCGCCGGCCTCGATGCTGATCTTGATGCGGGTTGCGCCGGCGTCGAGCGCGTTCTCGAGCAGCTCTTTTACGACCGAGGCAGGGCGCTCCACCACTTCGCCGGCGGCGATCTTGTTGGCGACGTGCTCGGGGAGGACGTGGATGCGGCCCATGGGGTAGTTCTCAGTGGTTAGAAGTCAGTTTCGCAGATGGTGGGGCGGAAGGCAAAGATGTACGGTTGCACGGAGGGCGGATCGGGGCTTCCGGCCTTTGTGAAACGCGCAGGTGTGGTAGAGAACGCCCCGTGGGGCTTGTGGCGGCTGCCGGTGGGTAAGGGATCCTTCGACTGCGCATGATCGTCCTTTGGACGATCATGCTTCGCTCAGGATGACAGACAGCTAGTTTTCTGTGGGTTCGACTTTGGCTTTGGGCGGAGGCAGAGACCTGGCCGGCTTGGCTGGGGCTGCTGGAGTAGCGGGCGGGGCCACGGCGGCCTTGGCTGAGGTCTTGCGAATTTCGATGCCGTCGTGCTCGTTGTTGAGCACGATGTGGGAGGAACCGTTGCCTACGCTGCCGGTCGCTTTGGCCTCGCGGTCGTTGTTGTCAATCTTTAACTCGGGGAAGTCGGACTGGATTTCACCGTCGCGGGTGTGGGCGTCG
This sequence comes from uncultured Acidobacteriaceae bacterium, assembly GCA_963770235.1. Taxonomy (GTDB): domain Bacteria; phylum Acidobacteriota; class Terriglobia; order Terriglobales; family Acidobacteriaceae; genus Sulfotelmatobacter. Next base: position 94,668 of record CAVYOW010000005.1, read on the forward strand.
ACGTGGAAGCCGGCCTTGTCGGGCAGGCTCAGGTTGATGTCGCCGTTGCGGCTGTCGATCTGCACGTTACCGAGGGAGCGCATGGAGACTTCGACGCCGCCGTTTTCATCCTGCACGCGGACGTCGCCGGACACGTCTTCCAGGCGGATTTGTTTGGAGCGCGTGGTCAGGTGGACGGGACCGGTGATCTGGTCGGCGTGGAGGTCATCGGAATCGAGATCGAGATCGCCGTCGATGCGGGAGAACTCCAGGTCGGTGCGGGAAGACTTGAAGGCGACGCTTTTGCTGATGCGGGCGAGTTTGACGCTCTCCTGGAATTCGCCGTCGAACTGAGCAGCGCCCTTGACGTCGGTGACGGAGACCTCGTTAAGACGGCCGTTAATGTGGACGTCGCCGGTGATCTGTTCGACCTTGGCGGAGCTTTTTTCGAGATTCAGTTTTACGTTGCCGGTGACGTCTTCGACGGAAACCTCGCCGTGCTGGTTGTTGATCTCCACTGTCGCCGTCGCGGCCGGTGACGGAGACCTCGCCTCGACGCGAAGTTATTTGCAGCGCCATCTTGCGGGGGATGGAGATGTCGAGATCGCTCTGCACGGAGTGATCGCCGGCGGCGTGAGTTTTGGCGTCGAGGGTTAGCTGAGCGCCGGTGGCGGTGAGGGTCGGCTTAGTTTCTGCGTTGTATTTGTCGGCATCGCTCTGGTTTTCGGCGCCGACTCGCTTGCGGACCGCGACGGTGATTTTGTTGTCGTTGGCGACGGTGACGCGGACCGCGCCGTGATCGTCGTTCACGCGCAGGCTGGTAACGGCGGGCGTGATTTCCTGTTCGAGGTGATCGTCGAAGTTGAAGGTCTGACCGAAGATGTTGTCGAAGTCATTATCGTCGATGTCGATGTTGTTGCGGAATTCGTCCCAGTGGACGCGCGAGGCCTGGGTGGCCATGAGTCCGCAAAAAACGATGATGACGACCAGAAAAATTCCACCGGCACCGATGCCGCGCGCGGGCACGCCGTCGCGCTGGGATTGTTGATACTCGATGAGTTTGATGACGCCCCAGAGGATCAAGAGCAGAGGCCAGTAGTGAGCGAATAGAGTTCCGAGGCGCATCCAGGAGAGCAGGTGCAGGTTGCCGAGCAGGAAAACGACGCCGAGGATGATCAGGACAAACGGGCCGGCAAAAGAGCGGCGGCGATGGCGCGGTGGAAGAGGCGGAACGGGGTTTGAACCGGGCTAGCCATGGGGCACCTCCCCGGAAGAAGACGCTGGTCCTTGATCAGGAAGCGACGGATTAGAAGAGGCTGGCGGTTGAGGAGGCGGCGCGACGGCAGCCAGGCGCCGGGGGCGGCGGGCCGACGTGTCCTGCCGACGAGGCGTTGCTCTGCACCAGCTTCACGATGCCAATCACCAGCAGATGGCCGGCCAGGTGCGGAAACGCAAGCTTCCGTTGTCGACGTTCTCGAGCAGGAAGAGGATGCCGGTGGTAACCAGCATGGCAGGGCCCATCAGCTTGCAAGTGCGACAGTGGTCGCACTGGCACACGGCCCAGGCTCGTCCCGAGCAGCGCTCCCAGTGTTTGGCAAAACATCCACACGCCGAGAAAGATAAGAATCAGCGGCCAGAAGCGATCGATTCCGAATTCAAAGATGTGCATGGTGTGCAGCAGGAAAAGAACGCCCAGAGCCGATGAGAACCACGGCGCCGATTGGCACTTTGCCGGCGTCGAATTCTCTCGCCGATGCCGAAGGTCTGCGCCAGACCCAAGGGATCCGGGGCAGGCTGTCCCTCCTGAATCGCGCGGGCGGTGCGCACGGCGTCGATGATTTGGTAAACGTAGAAGAACCCGAGGGAGATGCCGAGCACCGTGTTGACAAACCAAGGCAGGTCCGAACTCAGGCCGACGATCATGAGCACGAAGATCAGCAGGTGGGCAAGTCCTTTGGCGTATTGCGAGCAGTAGACGGCGCCGACGCCGAAGGGAAAGAATCCAGCCAGGATGCCGGCGACTGCGGGATTCGGACCAGAGCTAGGCAAAGGCCGCGGAGCCGCAGGGGGCGCTCCCGCGACTGGATACACGGGCTGCGGAGGCACGAATCCCGCTGCCGGGAGCAGTGCCTTCCAGACGGGCGGCGAGGCAGGGCTCGCAGTAGACGACTCCGCGGACGTCGCGGGTGCAAGTGCCGCAGAGCGGCTTGCCGCAAGTGCGGCAGAAAGCGACCGCGGCAGTATCTGTGTGTGTGGCGCAGTTCATACGAACCTCCTGTACGTGGTCACCGACACTACAGACGGATCGTTTACAGACGGATCGTTGACAGGTTGACCCAGAGGAGCGCTGGCCAGAATGAGATGGTTCTCGGTCTGGCTGTAATTGCGCTCCTGCTTCTGCTCGGGCTGTTCGGTTGTGTCGTTCTTGGGATCTTTCTTTTCCTTTTCCGGCGCGGGTTCGGCGGCGGGGGCGACGGTGCGTTTGAGTTCGCGCACGCGCGATTCCACCTCGTAGACGAGCCGGATGTTTTCGTAGTAGCGGACTACGCGGGCTTGCGTATTGTAGTACGTGTGCCGCAGGGCGGCGGGACGCAAACTGACCTGGCGCAGGTCGGCAGGTTTGACGCCGAGTACGCTCAAAGCCACCGACAGCGAGAAGAACGCCATGCCAAACGACATGGCGAACCGCGGCTGCCGGATGGTGCCCCAGATGGGCTGGACAGCCTCCGAAACCCAGGCTGAGGCCCGAGCTTGCGCGTGCTGCAGCCACGAAACGCCGGGCTGCGACGCGGACACGTTCACCCGCAGGCGTTGGGTGTCAACGCCCGTTGTGGATGCCAGAATATTGGTGACCAGACTGACTGGAGGCTCCACCTCCGTGAGATCCTTCAGCCAGTTGCGGCCCGCTGTGACTTCGGCGAAGAGCGGCCCGCACGCGGAACAAGTCCGGGAGTGGGCCTGGAAGGCATCGAGTTGAGTGCCGGTCAGAACGCCATCGACGGCGTCGCTGAGCAGCGCGTCAAACTCGTGACACTGCATTCCGTTACTGGTGTGCGGGTTTTTGGTGTGATCTGGCATCACATCACCTGCCTATAGGTACGTTGTAAGAGGCGGGCTAGTTCCGCCCGGCCACGATTTATTCGAGATTTCACAGTCCCCTCCGGAACCTTCAAAATGGTTGCGATTTCACGGTAATCAAAATCTTGTAAATCCCTTAGAATCACTGCCTCACGGAGCTCGGGAGAGAGCCTGGCGAGGGCGGCATGAACGGTCTCGCCCACCTCCCGGCTGCGGACGCGCTGGTCGGGAGGAGCGGATTGGTCCTGAATTTGCTCACTCAGGGGCTGGGCGTCTTCGTGCGGGGATGAGGTGGCGTCCAGCGAGTCGGTGATGCGATCCTGCTTGGTTTTGCGGAAATGGTCGACCAACAGGTTGCGGGTGATGGTGGTGACCCAGGTGACGAACGCCCCCTTGGAGCTGTCGTAGCTGGCGAGGGTGCGGTACATTTTGATGAAGACTTCCTGGGCGAGGTCTTCGGCGTCAGTCGACGATCCGGCGAAGCGGTAGCAGATGTTATAGATACGCCGGTTGTAGGTCTGAACGATTTCTTCCCAGGCAGCGGCGTCGCCGGCAACACAGCGGCGGACCAGCATCGCGACTACCTGAACGTCTTCCAAAGAAAGCTCCCCGGAAAGCTTGACTCGTCGAACCCGTGCGGTCTAACTGGGACTTTCGACCAGGGATGAGGAGACAGCAAGGCATCCCCAAGTCCTACCCTACAAGACAGTACGCGAGTGTAGTCCCCCAAGTTCGCGGGTCAAAGGCGCGGGTTATGCGAAACAGGGCATTGTAGCAGCGGGAGACTGGGGGGACGCGGTTTCTGGCGCGGAGGCAGCTTCTGAATGTTTCTCGGCAAGAAAAAGTGGCGCACCGGAGTGCGCCACTGAGTTGAACACGAGTTGGTGAGGCCTCGGCTACTGTTGAGCGAAGACTCCGAGGGTTAGCTGGTTGAGGTCGGTTTCGATTGCGATATTGTCTCCGGTCGCGTCGATCAGGTAGTAGCTGAAGGCGTCGGCCGTGCAGCCGGGCGCGCCGGAGGTGAACGCCGGGCAGTTGGTCAGATCGATGCCGGTGACGGTACCGGTGAAGACGCCAGCCGTGGCTGCGGCAGGGTTTGCGCTAGGGGCGAAGGTGCCGGTCAGGGTGCTGTTTGCAGCCTCGAGTGGCACAACCTGGAGGTTCAACCAGTTGAGGTCAACGTCTCCGGAGAGAGTTCCGCTGCTTCCAACGGCCTTAACCGGGCCAACGCCGTCGAACTCGCCATCGTAGTTGAAATCCCAGCCAGTGACATCCAGACCGTAGGCGCCGTTGAAAGAGGTAGCGGTGAACGGGCCGGCTCCTTGGGTAAAGCCGACGCCGGCAATGACGAGGGTCGGGTCCATGCTGATCGCGAGCGCATGGCCGTTCCCGTCCAAATAGAGTTGAAGACTGTAGACGTTGCCGTAGTGGTCGGTTATCTGGGTATGGTTACGTCTCCGTCGCCGCTGGCGTCTACCGTGTAGGCCGCAGCCGTTACAGTATCTTGAACGGCGCCCAGTGAGGAGACGACGAGATCGTTGAAGTCGATGAAACCGGTGACATCCGGCGCCGTCGTTGAGAGGGTAAGCTGGTTGGCAAGCTGGAACACATCGAAGTTGGTGTCAAAGCCGTTGAAGCCGATCACGTAAGCACCAGCGGCATTCGCGGCGGTGAAACCTCCGTTGGTCACTGTGCCGCTCTGGCTGAGGGCGATGCCACTTTCGGTGCCAATGAGGTTATCGTTGGCGCTTTCGAGCAGGAAGATGCGATTGGCGTCGACAGTGTAGCCAATCATATTGAAGGACTGGATATGCGTGGCGTTTGCCGGATTAAGTGCGAATGTGACCTTGCCGAAAGCGTCCGGTGTGGCGGTAACCGAACTGGGGCTGGCGAAGGTCCCGCCCTGGAGCGTGTCGCCATCATCGTTTATGTCGAAAATGCTGTTGGCAAATGAGATGGTCCCTGGACCGCTGACATCAATAATGCCGCCAACTGCGAGTGGATCGTCTTGACCATCCCAGCCGCTCAGGACGAAAGCGTAACCGCCGGACAGAGCGGCGGTACTGCTTTGAGTGTCCAGCTCTCCGCTGGCCGAACCGAAAGCGTCGAACTCGTTAATAAAGGTCCGGTTGGTGGCGCTGTTTGGAAGAATCGTGCCACTGAGGATCTCGGTCCCGTTGCCCGCTGGGCCAATGTTGGGGTCTGGGGCGGAGGGGCAGAGTCCCGGTGCAGGTGACCAGGGTGATCTTCAGGTTGCCATCGGTGGCGGTGGTTACGGAGCTGCCGGTTGGGTTGATCCCGTCGAAGAGATCAGCATCGACGATTGGCAGGGAGAAGCCGGTGAAGTCCTGTTCGCCGCCGGTGATCGCTCCGCCAGCGATAGTGAAGGCTCCGACAACATAGTAGGGGCTGTAATTGTTGCTGTTAGTTCCCGACAGAGAGAATACATAGCTACCATCAGGCAAAGGAGGCGTAGGAGGAGGTGGTGGAGGGCTGATGATGGTGGTGTGGCTGGAACCGCCGCCGCATGCCAGCAGCGCGGCGATCGTGCTCAGACTGATCAGAAGAAGAATCGATTTGCGGAATGTCATCGTGCACCTCCGTTTGGCGTCGTTTCGGTTGTGGAACGCTGCGAATGAGTGAGCTGTGAACGGCGAAGGAAGCCGTGTGGACTGCGCACGGTGATGGTGGTTCCGCCGACGGTGAGCTCGCGGGCCAGGAGATAATTCCTTCCGTTCAGGGTCGCCATGACCCCGACGATCTGAACCGGGGTGCCGGTGTGCAGGGCATCTTTGACTTCCTTGCTCAGGAATGGTCCGACGTGAGCGTCGACCAGGCCTTCGGGGCCAGCGACGAGCAGATGCATGCCGCCTGGGCTGCCGGCCACGTGCCGGGTGACGACTTCCTGGACGTCGCCGCTGAGAGTGATTTCGTGCGCCTTATCGTAGGCAACACCAAAGCCATGCGTAACGCGGGTTTCGGACGCCGGTTGGGCGCCGAGTGGAACTGCCAGGATCGCGAACAGCAGGCCGGCCAGGAGCCCAGCGATCATTGGTGCAGGTGTCGTCAAACGAGAATGCCTCATGGATTAACTCCTTTAGAAGGGTGTGGTGCTGGTTTCTGAATCCGGTTTTCTGGTCGGCTGTTCGAAGTAAGGACGAGGCCGAAGTTGTTGACTCAGAGATTTTGCCTTTCACGGGCGGAAATCCGCCAAATATCTAAGATGGAGACCGATTGGGCGATTATGTTCCCGTGGGCAAGCAGCGTCAATCGGGAAAAAACCTGAGTGTTTGGTCTCTTGATACGTCGTTACTACCTGAACGTCCTCCAACTGATTTCCCGAGAGCTAGAAAAAGGTGGCGCACCGGAGTGCGCCACTGGGTTTGAACACGAATTGTTAAGGCCTGGGCTACTGTTGGGCGAAGGCTCCGAGAGTCAGCTGCTTAGAGTCGGTTTCGATCGCGATGTTGTCTCCGGTCGCGTCGATCAGGTAGTAGTTGAATATGTCTGCGGTGCAGCCGGGGGCGCCGGTCGTGAACAGGGGGCAGGTCGTGACATCGACTCCGGTGATGGTTCCGGGGAAGATGCCATCGGGATTGCTGGTTAGGGTACCGGTCACGGGCGCATCCGGATAGGGACCCGCGCTGCCGAGCCAGTTGAGGTCAACGTCTCCAGAGAAGGTTCCGCCGCCGCTCGGAGCCGTGACGGGACCAACGGCGTCCAGTTCGCCCTGGAAGTTTAGATCCCAACCGGTGGCACCCATGGCGTAGGCTCCGCTGAAAGAGGTAGCGGCGAATGGGCCTCCGCTTTGCTGGTAGCCAATACCGGCGAGGTAATCATTGGTGTCGAGGGTAATCGCCAGCGCGTGGCCGTTACCGTCAAGGTAGAGTTGAATGTTAAAGACGTTGGGAGGGAGGGCGCCGTCGGCCAAGCCAGTTATCGTCACTCTTCCGGTGGGGTCCACGGTGTAGGAAGCTAAGGGAGCGGCCACGGGATCAGGACTCACCGGCTCTACAGAAGAGAGATCGTTGAAGTCGATGAAACCGCTCACGCTGCGGTCGGCGTTGGCGGTGATCTGGGTGACTGCTTCCAAGACTCCGACCGAGTCCCCTCCGTTCAATCCGACCACGTAGGTATTACCGGAGGCGGAAGCGGTAGTGAAGCTGTCGGTATTCGTTCCCTGGCTGAAGGCAATGCCCGAAGTGGTGCCGAAACTTTGATTGCCATCGGTCGTTTCCACCAAGTCGATCTGGTTCTGGCTGACGATGTAGCCAACCAGATTGATCTGGGAGTAATTCGCGGTGGGGATGAGTTGGAATACGAGGCGGCCGAACGGGTCGGGCGCACCAACCGAACTGGTGGCGGCGTTGAAAGTCTGAGCCGCGAAAGGGACCCCGCAATCGTTCGCGTCGAAAACGCTGTTCGCTGCCGAGATTGTGGTGGCGCCGTTGATGTTGATGACACCGCCTAAGGCAGTTTGACAGAAGCCGGAGTCCATGCCGGTGCTGATGAAGGCGTAACCAATGGGCGGAGTGGGGAGAGTGGTGCTGGTTTGCAAATCTAACTCTCCGCTGGACGTAGCCGACGCGTCGTACTCGGTAATAAAGGCCCTGGCAGGATTGTTCGGAAGCACGGAAGCATCGAGAGTCTCGGTGCCGCCTACGCCCACATTCGCGTCTGTAGCAGTGCAGGTGGTCCCGTTGCACGTTACCAGAGTGATGGTCAGATTGCCATCAGCGGAGGCTTTCACGCTGCTGCCGGTGGGGTTGATCATGTCACTATAGGCAGTGTTTGGGTTGTCTACGAAGTCCTGCTCACCGGTGGTGATCGCTCCCTGAGAGACGGTGAAGACTCCGGCGACGGAGTACTGGCCAGTCGCAGCGTCCTCTCCAATCAGCGAGAATGCGTAGTTGCCATCGGGCAAGGGGCCCGTAACTGGAGGCGGCGGGGGCGGGGTGATCGTGGTGGTGGTGCTGGAACCGCCGCAGGCCAGCAGCGCGGCGATCGCGCCCAGGCTGATCAGAAGAAGGATGGATTTGCGGAACGTCATCGGGCACCTCCGTCTGATTCAGGCTGGGATGTCTTTTGGCTTCCGTCGGGAGCCACGCGAGAGGGGTGCGACCGGAGAAGAAATCCGGTCTTGCTTCGCAGGGTGACGGTGGTGCCGCCAACGTTCAGTTCGCGGGCCAGCAGATAATTCTTCCCGTTCAGAGAGGTCATAGCCCCGACGATCTGAACCGGGGTGCCGGTGTGCAGGGCTTCTTTCATTTCCTTGCTCAGGAAAGGTCCGACGTGGGCATCGACCAGGCCCTCGGGGCCAGCCACGAGCAGATGCATGCCGACTGGGCTGCCAACGACGTGGCGGGTGACGACTTGCTGAATGTCTCCATGGAGAGTGATTTCATGCGCCGCGTCGTAGAAAGGACCAAAGCCCCGTGGAGAGCGGGATTCTGGCGCGGGTTGGGCAGCGAGTGGAACAGCCAGGATCGCGAAGAGCAGTGCGGACAGCAACCCCGCGATTATGGGTGTGGGTTTCGTCAAACGAGTACGGCTCATGGATTCGCTCCTTCAGAAACTGGTCTGCGGTTCTTGTTCCCCCAAGCGGGTTTCCCGGTGCTGCGCTAGATAAAGACGAGGCCGAAGTTGTTGACCCAGGGGTTCTGTCTTTCGCTGGCGGGAATCCGCCAAACATCTGCGAAGGAAACTGACTGCAAGATTATGTTCCCACGTTCGCGCAGCGTCAATGGTCATGCAGCATGGTTGGCCCTGAGCCAGCGGAATGGGGCCCGCCGCGCCCGCGCCAATCCAGAATGGGACGCAGTTCGGACGCGGGAAATCGGTTCAGGAATGAGATCAGATTGGCTGCAGCTCGCGGCCATGCTGCCGATGTTCCCCCGGCATGAAGCATTTCGTGTGGGTCGTCATCCTGCAGTTGGCCGCGTCGGGCGCGGACGCCTACTACACAAACCGCAACCTCCACCGCCACCTCCACGAAGCAGGATTCCAGGAACAAGATCCGCTGGCGCGGCCATTTGTGCATAACACGACGGACCTGAGCCTCAGCTGTGCGGCCAGCAGCGGTGCCTTCGCATTTGCGGAATATCGCCTGCTCAAACGCCACAGCAAACTGAGCAAGACTGCTGCAGCCATCTATTTCGCCGGGCATGTCTTTGGAGCCGCGACTAGCGCCGAGCGCGAAGGGGTTACCCTCTCGGCGCCGGCGCCGGCGCGGAGGGGCGGTCCTGGTCTCCCGGGGCCGACGCTGCCGAAGCCCGTCGATTAGGGTCGCTGCCGAAAGCGTAGAACCTTCGTTCACTAAAGAGGCGGCCTCCGGTTGCCGATTACCAGCACATCTGGAGGTGGGTAATGAGAAGCTGCCCCACTGTTCTCTACATGGTGATCACAACTTCTAGCTCACACGGCCGCGCCTGGAAATTTGCTTCGCAACTGTCGTGGTTGTTTTCGGGGAACCCATGAAACACTTCTTGCTCGCGCTCCTGATGCTACGAATGTGCGACGCGCAAGAAACCTCCCCGAAACCGCATCTTTACGTCGAGTCCGGTTTTAGCCCGGCTGGTGCGGGGTATGGCAGTGGATGGTTAGGCCGTGCAGGAATCTCTGCCGAAGAAAAACATGTTTTCACTAGTGTGGAAGTGCGCTATGGCGCCGAGGGCAAAACGGGCGATACGGCCCCGATCAGTCCGGGCCATACGCGATCGGCCGAGGGATTAGCTTTCTATAGATTCGGCAATAACTTTCTGGGTGTCGGTACTGACTTCGGGGAAACCCTCACAACTCTTTACAGCAAATACTCATGGCATCCAGAGGTCGGCGGTGGTCACGATTTTTTCGGCGGTGGATTCAGCTGGCGTCTTCAGGCCACATATCTGCGCGATATGAACGAATTCACGCGTTATCCTGTCCCTCAAACCAACCTAACTGCTCCACGAGGTCTTGTCGGCAGCTATACTCCCACAACCTGCAAATGCAACAATGGCGTCCAAGGCATAGAGTTCAACGGGTGGATGCCGGGTCCAGCGTCCAACCACCATTTCTTTTTGCACGCGGACATCGAGCCTATCTCGTTTCACGAAACCGTAACGGATCCGTACAACACACAGTCCTGGGCCCAAACCCAACGCCATACTCGCGAGTATGGCTCCGTGATGTCTGTGGGGTTGATGGGGAGGTTCTGAGACGGGCGCACTTCGGGTTGGGATCTTCGGTATGGCGGCCACCACTGCCCGGTGCAGTTTTTAAGCGTTTCCACAAATACAGCTTCGAGGGCTTCGGTGTGGCCCACCGTTTCTATGACATGGAATAGTTTTCCATAAAGGGACGGCAACGATTTCCACAGACCTAATGTGACGGATGACACAGCGGGTCATCCCCCTCTGGTGGTAATTTAAGGCGTTCGCCGTCGCGGGTTTGGTTAGGGCCGAGTCGCCTCTTCGTTCTGACCTCTTCGAGCAATCTTCGCCGCGCTAGCATGTGACCAGGGTCAACACTGTACTCGCTGGCGCATCGTTGCGTGTCTTTCGGTCTCGGGGAGTGTGGGCCATGCGTTGGGATGAATTGATGTTTCCAGGTGGTACCAAGCGAGCTTTGGGGATCGCTGAAATTTCTGAGTGGTTTGAGTGGATGAGGAGGGAGATACCCGAAGGGAGGGCTTGCCCTGCCACCTGAAGAAACTGCGGCCTTGTTCGCGGGTAATGCTCTCCGAGTAAGGGATCGAATTAAGCACATCTATCGGTACCACCTGCCAGTCGCTCTCGAAAACCAGTTCATAGAGTCAGCGTTGGTCTATCAATGTTGGCGGCTGGCCAAATATCTGTATGTGACAGTTAAATGGCCGGAAGCCCGTCGAACCGGATCGCTGACGACAGTTGAGGCGGAGCGGTACATCCGCCCGGTGGGTGCCAAGTGGGGACACCACTTGGTGGAAGGGCGCGACGGTTTCCGGTACGTCGTTATTGTTCCGACTGGATACCGTAGCGAAACAGTGCCGGCAACGGAGGTCATATGCAACCGCCTGTCAAGGCTCTTAGGTCTGTCGGTGCCCGACGCCGCTGTAGTTGTGGTGAGCGCACGGTTGCTAGGGCTCTGGAGGGACGCGCGGCCCGGATTGGGGGCCTGCCCGGCGGTGAAAGCCACCCCGAAATTATGCGCCGGGTTCCGCTATGTTGACTCCTCTCCATCGGACATCTTGCCCCTAACGGATCAACGGCTCAGTTCGCGAAACCTGCGGCAGTTGATGGGCTCACTGGCCCTCGACATCTGGACGCTCAACCTAGCGGAAAGAAAGTGGTCCACAGCATTCAGCCGGGTCACGGGTCGAAACGAGCTTACCCTGGACGGCGGCGTGGGTTGCCTGTCCGGCGGGGACTGGCGCCGCTTCCTGGGCGCATTCGCCACATCTGAGCCCGCTGCGCAAGCCATTGCCCTCGATTTAAGAAGGTGGGATCAGATCCGACCGTGGCTTCGTAAGATTGCCGCGCTCGACATGAACCCTATCTTTGAGCTCGTCTTCCAGATGCCTCCTGAATGGTACGGAGGGCGCAGGCAGATGGTTATGGGGGTCTTGGACAAGTTAGAGAGCAGAAAGTGCGGCCTCAAGAGCACAGTGTCTGCCTTGATTAGGGCGGGCTACTTTCCAGCAATGAGGATGGCTGCCGCTGTCGTCGAAGTCGGTGCTGGGACAGAGGCCTCACGCCGATCCGCGTAGTGCAAGCGGAACACTAGGCCGAACCCAACGCCGCGATTCTCACTACTCGCTGGTGAAGTAGTCCACCGTGACGGGGTTTTCGAAGAGCGAATAGTCGCGAGTGACGACGGTGATGCCGCTATCGGTGACGAAGTAGCGGGAGCGGTCGGCTTCAGTGTCGTAGCCGATGGTGGTGCCTTCGGGGAGATGGACGTTACGGTCGATGATGCAGCGGCGGATGCGGCAATGGCGTCCAACCGCGACGTGGGAGAACAGGATGCACTGGTCGACTTCGGAGTAGGAGTTCACGCGGACGTCGGGCGAGAGAATGGAGTTCTTGACCAGGCCGCCGGAGACGATGCATCCGTTGGAGACGATGGAATCGACGGCGGTGCCCATGCGTTCTTTTTCGGCGAAGACGAATTTTGCGGGCGGGTACTGGCGCTGATGGGTGCGGATGGGCCAGTCGTGGTCGTAGAGATTGAAGATGGGAGAGACGGAGACGATGTCCATGTTGGCTTCGTAGTAGGCCTCGAGCGTGCCTACATCGCGCCAGTAGAGAGCCTCCTTCTTGTTTTCGTCGACGAAGTCGTAGGCGAAGACGCGATAGTCGGCGACCATCTTGGGCAGGATGTCTTTGCCGAAGTCGTGGCTGGAGGACTGGTCTTCGGCGTCTTTAAGAAGGACAGGGATCAGGACGTCGGCGTTGAAGAGGTAGACACCCATGGAGCCGGCGCACTTCTCAGCGTTCCAGGGGGAACGCAGTTCGGTCTTGGCGGGCTTTTCCTCGAAGCCGTTGATGCGTCCGTCTTTGTCGACGTCGACCACGCCGAAGCGGGAAGTTTCTTCGGGAGCGATCTGAATGGTGGCGAGAGTGAGGTCGGCAGTGGAATCGAGGTGCTGCCTCATCATCTTGCCGTAATTCATCTTGTAGATGTGGTCGCCGGAGAGGATAAGGACGTGCTTGGGCTGCTCGGAGCCGATGGAATAAATGTTCTGGTAAACGGCGTCGGCGGTGCCCTGATACCACTGATCGCTGACGCGCTTCATGGGCGGGAGGACTTCGACGAATTCTCCGACTTCGCGGCCGAGGATGTTCCAGCCTTCGCGGATGTGGCGGTTCAGCGACAGCGCTTTGTATTGGGTGAGGATGTATACGCGGCGCAGGTCTGAGTTGAGGCAGTTGGAGAGGGTGATGTCGATGATGCGGTACATTCCCCCGAAGGTGACGGCAGGCTTGGCGCGGTCGCGAGTAAGAGGGTAAAGACGTTCTCCAGCGCCGCCGGCGAGAAGGACTCCGAGAGTGTCTTTCATGGAACACCCGGCATGGAACACCCGGAAAAACAGTAGATGGTAGCACAGGAGGGAAGGTTGCCGTGCACTGGGCAAAGAGATTCGCGATGTCGTTTTGAGCAGGGGTTCGCGTTTGGTGCGACAATTGTCCGCACTTCGCTCCTACGAGGTCGTCGTGAAGGTGGCATGGGAGAGGGTCGTGAACCTCACGCTTTGGCTTCTGCAGGGCCTGTTGGCTCTGGTCTTCCTATATTTCGGCGCGAGCAAATTCAGCTACCGCGAAATTTTCTGGATAGAGTTGTTCGCAAGGATCGGAGTGGGTCAATGGTTCCGTTATTTCACTGGTAGTCTCGAAGTAGTTTGTGCGGTCTTGCTGTTGATTCCTGGAACCGCGGCGATTGCCGCGGCCTTGTTAGCCTGCACGATGGCTGCCGCGATCCTCACACATCTCTTCATTCTTCGCGACGGGTACGCTGCCGTACTGCCCGGTTTCCCGCTAGCGATTCTAATTGCCGTTGCCTGGAAGCGACGTTTTACCTCTCAGGATGAAAGAGAACTAGGACCCACGTCCGTATAATGCTGGTCACGAAGACGGCGGCCGGCTCGACATCGGCTTCTGTCAGGAGATGAAATGTCGAGGAACAGTTCCGAAGGAAGCTCCAACGGCGACCAGGCCCTCGGCATGAACCAGGGCATTACGCGGCGGGAATTCTTGAACGGGACGTTGCTGGGCTCTGGTGCACTGCTGCTCAACTCAGCTTCGCCGGTGCGGTTAGTCGCAGGAACCGCGGCAACCCGTTCAGACGACGATTGGACGGGTTACGGCGGTGTTGGGGACTACGCGAACTCGAACGGCAATACCGCTGCCGTGCTCGAGGCTGGACACCAGATTCGCGATGGCATGTTTGAGAATCTTCCGGGCGATGTCATCGACACCGGAGAGAGCTACGATTGCGCAATCGTGGGTGGAGGAATTAGCGGCTTGGCAGCGGCCCTGATTTTTCAACGCAAGGCTGGGGAAGGCAAGACGTGCCTTGTAATTGACAATCATCCCATCTTCGGAGGCGAGGCTAAACGCAACGAGTTTCTGGTGGATGGTCACCGGCTGATTGGGCATCAGGGCTCGGCACTTTTTTGGCCTCCGTTTCCGCACAGCTTTATGGCGCGGTTTTACGAATCGATCGGTCTGAAAACGCAGCGCCTGGAATATCAGAAGTGGGCAGGGCCGGCGCCGGAAATAGCGCTGGAGCGCACGCCATATCTTGGATCGGCGCCTTACGGTCTGTACTTTGGAGCGAAATTCGGCCAGGCCCAAGGGGTCTGGGTGACGGATCCGTGGGGCAAGAAGTTGGAAGGAGCTCCGATTTCGGCGAAAGCGCGCGAGGAGTTCTTGAGGTGTCTGTCGCCGGATCAGGCGCCCGCGCAAAAACCACAGTACCGCGGTGACGCCATCTCGCGCCGGCTGGACACAATGACGCTTGAAGACCACTTGATGGAAAGGTACGGCATCAGCCGGGAAACCGTGCGAACGTTTCTCTCGCCCGACGAAGGCGGAGGCTATGGTCTCGGTCCCGATGCGCTTTCCGGATATACCGGCTTATGCCTTTGATGAGCTGGGACCCATCCCGGAGGACGGGACACAGATGTTCCCCGACGGCAATAGCGGTATCGCGCGACTCATTGTTAAGACTCTGATTCCGGAGGCGATTGCCGGGTCGCCCGCGATCGAAGATGTTTGCCGCAACGGGGTAAATTTTGCTGCTCTTGATCGCGCGGGGGCCGGTGCTCGCATTCGGTTAGATTCGACCGCGGTGTGGGTAAAACATGATGGCGATCCGGCGAAATCAGAGTCGGTGACCATTGCCTACACTCGCGGCGGGAAGACGTATCGCGTGAAGGCGCGTTCCGTGGTGATGGCAGGAGGAAGCTGGACAACCAGGCATATTATCCGTGACCTTCCTGCAGATCGCAAAGAGGCTTACTCGCAGTTTTATCGCTCGCCTTGCATGGTGGCCAACGTAGCGGTAAGGAACTGGAGATTTCTTTACAAGCTGGGTATTTCCGGGTGCCAGTGGTTTGAGGGCCTGGGAAGTTTCATGCAGGTCCATAAACTGGCCCTCTGCGGGACAGATTCGCCGACAATTGGGCCGGATTCGCCGGTGGTGCTGACTATCAAAGTTTTGTACACGAGCCCTGGCAAGACTGCCGAGCAGCAGGGCCACTCGGGTCGAGCGGAAATGGTTTCGACTTCGTTTCGCGAGTACGAGCGGCAGATTCGCCGGCAGCTTACGGACATGTTCGCGGGCTCTGGTTTCGACGCCGGTCGCGACATCGCCGGAATTATTCTGAACCGCTGGGGGCACGCCTACGCGAGCCCGGCCCCCGGATTTTACTTCGGCAAAGACGGCAAACCTGCGCCGGGAGACGTTCTGCGGGCGGCGCCGTTTGCAAGGATCGCTTTTGCGAACACGGACCTTTCCGGTACGCCTGATCACAAATCTTCGATTCTTGAAGCCGACCGGGCGGTGGAGCAGTTGCTGGATCTAGTGTTGAGTGAGTGAGATGGCGCGGTGGGTGCATATTCGGTTCCGGCGGAGCTTCGCTCCTGCTGGGACAGCCGAGGCGGCTGTCTCTACATGTCTTATTTTTCTTTTTCTTCTTCGATTTTGATGCGGAGGGATTTGAGGAACTTGAGATCCTGGTCGCTGATTTTGAATTCGGGGTTGGTGGAGAGGGTGGTGACCAGGGAAGTCTTGTCGGAGGATTTTTCGCCCTGCTTGCTGACGCCGATGGTGGCTTCGAGAACCAGGAAAATGTCGTAGCCGCCCTCTTTGATGCGGGAGACGACTTCGGCGATCTGTTCGGAATCGGAAAGAGACTCGTTGATGGCTTCGCCGAGTTCCTTCATGAGTTGTTTGAGTTGCTGGTCCACTTGGTCCCCCGATCGCCGGTTGCCTAGGTTCCGATCCCCACTGGTGCTTAGATGCCTGCGGCCGCTTGAGGGCTCTTGATGGCGGACGCGCGAGCTTGCGTCATTGTAGCGCCGGAGGCTGTTAAAATCGAGGCCGTGAGCAAGGTTTCCACGGCACGAAAGTTGGGGGTGGTGGCGCGCGTGGCCGCGCAGCAGGTCAAGCGCAGCCGGACGGTGCAGGCCGCGACTCAGCGCTGTGGCTACCACGGCCCGCGCCTTGGGACGGGTGCTGCATCAGCTGTGGCTGGAGGTTACCGGGCTGATTTTCCTGGTGATGGCGGCGAGTGGCGGGGTCGCCTCGGCGAAAGAGTATGCAAAATATGAGGCCGGGCGAGTTGGATTCGGCCGCGTGGCGGTTGCAGTTTGTTTCACGGTGACATTTGCGTGGTTCGGGGTGAGTTCGTTCTGGAGGGTTTGGGTGAAGGGTCGGGGTGGGGCGCGGTGACGGTGGGCTGGGTTCGGGGCGCTGCACGGCGACAGCAGGTTCCCTTCGGCTTCGCTCAGGGCAGGCTCTCTGCGCTGCGCGCTTCGGAATGACAAAGATTCTTCCGCTTCGGAATGACAAGAATGCTGTGCGCTTCGGAGTGATGAGCTTATTGGGATCGAGAAAAGACCTTTAATCATGGCGGACAAAATCAAGAATGCGGCGGAGGTTGAGACGTCCTCGCACATTCCGGTGAACCCGCTGTATACGCCGGCGGATCTTAAGGGCTCGGATTATGAGGGCGAGGTTGGGTATCCGGGAGAGTATCCGTTTACGCGGGGCGTGCAGGCCACGATGTACCGCGGGCGGCTGTGGACCATGCGGCAGTATGCGGGCATGGGCGACGCCGAGGAGTCGAACAAGCGCTACAAGTATCTGCTGGCGAACGGGACCACCGGGCTTTCTGTAGCGTTCGATTTGCCGACGCAGATTGGGATGGATTCGGATCATGCGCTGGCGGCGGGCGAAGTGGGCAAGGTGGGAGTGGCGATTGATTCGATCGAGGATATGGAGCGGCTGTTCGCCGGCATCGATCTGACCAAGATTTCTACATCGATGACCATCAATGCAACGGGGTCGATTCTGCTGGCGTTGTACGTGGCGGTGGCGCGGCGGCAGGGCGCGGACATCCGGAAACTTTCGGGGACGGTGCAGAACGATGTGCTGAAGGAGTACATCGCGCGGGGGACGTATATTTATCCGCCGCAGCAGGCGTTGCGCGTGATTACTGACATGTTTGCCTGGGCGAAGGAGAACGTGCCGGAGTGGAATACGATTTCGATTTCCGGCTATCACATGCGGGAGGCGGGATCGACGGCGGTGCAGGAAGTGGCGTTCACGCTGGGCAACGGCATGGCGTACGTGGAGGCGGCGATCAAGGCGGGGCTGGATGTGGATCAGTTCGCGCCGCGGGTGTCTTTCTTCTTTAATGCGCACAACAATTTTCTGGAAGAGGTGGCGAAGTTTCGGGCGGCGCGGCGGATGTGGGCTCGGATCATGCGGGAACACTTCAAGGCGAAGAATCCGCGGTCGTGGATGCTGCGGTTTCACACGCAGACGGCGGGGTCGACGCTGACGGCGCAGCAGCCGGAGAACAATATTGTGCGGACGGCGATTCAGGCGCTGGCGGCGGTGCTGGGCGGGACGCAGTCGCTGCACACGAATTCGTATGACGAGGCTTTGGCGCTGCCGACGGAGCAGGCGGCGCGGATTGCTTTGCGCACGCAGCAGGTGATTGGGTATGAGTCGGGCGTGGCGCAGACGATCGATCCGCTGGCGGGGTCGTATTACGTTGAGTCGCTGACCAATGAGATTGAGAAGCGCGCGGCGGAGTATCTGGGGAAGATTGAAGTGATGGGCGGGATGCTGAAGGCGATTGAGCGCGGATTTGTGCAGCAGGAGATTCAGAACGCGGCGTATGAATATCAGCAGGCCGTGGATCTTGGGGATGCGGTTGTGGTCGGAGTGAACCGGTTTGAGGTGGAAGAGGAGAAGGCGATTCCGATTCAGAAGATTGATCCGGCGCTGGAGGCGAAGCAGATCGCAACGGGTGCGGGCGTTGCGGGCGCGGCGGGATGCGGGGCCGTGGCAAGCCGGCGCTGAAGGGTGTGGAGGATGCGGCGCGGTCGGGAGCGAATGTGATGCCTCGGATTCTGGAGGCGGTTGAGGCTTACGCGACCGTGGGCGAGATTTCAGATGCGATGCGGCGGGTGTTTGGGGAGTACAGGGAAGCGGTGGTGATTTGAGGGGCGTTGCTAGTGGTTAGTCGTTGGCTCTTTCTTCACGCTGCGGAGCGGGTTTAGTCGGAGGTCTTGTAGTCGCAGGCGGTGCGGCAGGGTTCGCAGTACATGAGGCCGTCCTGGCAGACGCGGACTTCGAGTACGGTCTGGCAGAGGCAGCAGTACTTGTCGCACTCGCACTGGTCTTCCGCCTTTTCGCATTGGGCGCAGCGGTATTTGGCGGAACCGGTTCCGGTGGACATAGGAATAATGTAGCGCTGAGCGGCGAGATGGGGAACGTGCCGTTGGTAACCTGCGTGTCAGGGCTACTGGTTCAAGAACTCGAACGGGGTCGAGTTTGCCTCAGCGGCTGAAGCCGCCTCGATTTTTCCGGCCTTACGGCACGACTGAAGTCGTGCCCTTCCCGAACTGTGCGGTAAGTCCGTGGTGCCAGTGCCATATAATTCTGAGCAATGACCTTCCAACAGGTGCTGGATGGAGCGGAAGTTCTCGCGCACAGCGGGGATCCGGGTGTGAGTGGTGTGGAATATGACTCGCGGCGGGTGAAGCCGGGGTGCGTGTTTGTGGCGATGCGCGGCGAGTCGAGCGACGGCAACCGGTTTATCGATCAGGCGATCTCGGCCGGGGCGGTGGCGGTGGTGACGGATTCGGCGGCGGAGAAGCCGCGTCCGGGCGTGGCCTGGGCGGTGGTGCCGAACGGGCGGCGGGCGCTGGCGCGGGTTAGCGCGAACTTCTATCAGAAGCCGGCGGAGCGGATTGCGATCACGGGAATTACGGGGACGAATGGGAAGAGCACGACGGCGTTTCTGCTGGAATCGATTCTGACGGCGGCGGGACGGAAGAGCGCGCTGATCGGGACGATTGAATATCACGTGGCCGGGAAAGTGTTGCCGGCGCCGCATACCACGCCGGAGGCGCTGGAGCTGAATCGCATTTTCAGTGAGGCGTTGGGGAACGGGGCGACGGATGCGGTGATGGAGGTTTCCTCACACGCGTTGGCGCAGGAGCGGGTGTTTGGGGTGCCGTTTGATGTGGCCGTGTTTACTAATCTGACGCGCGATCATCTGGATTATCACAAGACGATGGAAGAGTACTTCGCGGCCAAGCGGGTGTTGTTTGAGGGCTGCGGTACGGATGCGCCGCGAGCCGTGGTGACGAATGTGGATGATGAATACGGTGCGAAGCTGGCGGAGTTCAGCCGGAAGCGCAGTTCGGTGGTGCTGAAGTATGGATGGGAGCGCGGCGACCTGCACGCGGAGAAAGTGGAGATCACGACGCGCGGGACGCGGTTTGATCTGGTGACGCCGGAGGAGAAGATCGCGGTGTTCTCGGCGCTGATTGGGCGGGTGAATGTGTACAACATTCTGGCGGCGGCGGGAGCGGGCTATGCGCGCGGGTGTTCGGCGGCGGCGATTGCGGCGGGGATCGACAAGCTGGCGTGCGTTCCGGGAAGGTTTGAGCGGGTGGACTGCGGGCAGCCGTTCACGGTGGTGGTGGACTATGCGCATACCGACGATGCTTTGCGGAATCTGACGGCGCTGGCGCGGGAGTTGGTTTCTGCGGGCGAAGGGACGAGTGTTGACGGTGTTTGGATGCGGAGGGGATCGGGACCGGAAGAAGCGTCCGCTGATGGGCGAGGCTGCGGGGCGGGGGAGCGATTTTGTGGTGCTGACGTCGGACAATCCTCGGAGCGAGGATCCGGTTGCGATTATTAATGATGCGGTGGTCGGAGCTGCAGAAGACTGGGGTGAAGTACAGCGTGGAGGCTGACCGGCGCAAGGCGATCGCTCTGGCGATTGGCGAGGCGCGGCCGGGAGACATCGTGCTGCTGGCGGGGAAGGGGCACGAGAAGGTGCAGGTCACGCGGGAGGGTCCGGTTCCGTTTGATGATTTGGAAGTGGCGCGCGAGGCGCTGCGGGCGGCGGGGTTTGAGTGCGAGGCTGCGGCTGGAGCGAAGGGATGAGGCTGACGCTTGCCAGGATTGCCGAGTTTGTTTCCGCGGCGGGGGAGTTTGCGCCCGAAGAATTGGCGCAGGGGTATTCGATCGACTCGCGGACGGTGGGGCCGGGCCAGCTTTTCTTCGCGGTGAAGGGTGAGCGGCTGGATGGGCACGACTTTGTGGAGCCGGCGCTGGGGAGAGGGGCAATTGCAGCGGTGGTGCGTAAGGATCAGTTGGGGCGATATCCGGGGGAGACGCGGTTGCTGGCGGTGAAAGATACGCTGGTCGCGCTGCAGACTCTGGCTACGGCGGTGCGGAAGCTTTGGGGCAAGCCGCTGATCGCGGTGACGGGATCGGCGGGGAAGACGACTACGAAAGAAGCGATTGCGCATGTGCTGAGCACGCGGTTTCGAGTGCTGAAGTCGGAAGGGAACTTCAACAATCATTTTGGTTTGCCGCTGATGCTGCTGAAGCTGGAGCCGGAGCATGACGTCGCGGTGATTGAGATGGGGATGTCGCACGCGGGCGAGATTCGGGCGCTGGCCAAGATCGCGCAGCCGGAGATCGGCGTCGTGACCAACGTCGCGCCGGTGCATCTGGAGTTTTTTGATTCGGTGGCGGGGATTGCGCGGGCGAAATATGAGTTGGTGGAGTCGCTGCCGGCGAATGGTGTAGCGGTGTTGAATGCCGACGACGAATATGTCTCGCAGTTTGGGCGCGACTTCAAGGGCAAAGTTGTGATGTATGGCAGGCGGGCGACGGCGGACGTGCGCGCGGAGAATGTCCGGTCGAAGGGAGCGGAGGGCGTGGAGTTCGAGGTGGTGATTGGGAAGCGTGCGCGAGCATGCGACGTTGCCGCTGGTGGGAGAGCATAACGTGTTGAATGCGCTGGCGGCGGTGGCGGTGGGGTTGGAGCGCGGGCTTACAGCCTGCAGAGGCGGTGGGGGCGCTGGCTACGTTGGCTCCGGCAGACAAGCGCGGGCAGGTTCTCCAAGTGGGTAACATCACGGTGATCAACGATTGCTACAATTCGAATCCGAAGGCGCTGGAAGCGATGGTGGATGCGCTGGCCACGATGAGGGCCAAGCGGCGAATTGTGGTGGCGGGCGAGATGCTGGAGTTGGGACCGGCGGGCGAAGAGATGCACCGGCAGGCGGGGCAGCATATCGCGGAGAAGAAGATCGATGTGCTGGTCGGAGTGCGCGGGCTGGCGCAGGCGATGGTCGAGGGCGCGCGGAAGGCGGGAACTTCGGCAGAGTTTGTGGCAGGGCCCGAGGAAGCCGGCGAATGGCTGGCGCGCGAGACACGGGATGGAGACGTGGTTTTGTTGAAGGCTTCGCGGGGCGTGAAGCTGGAGAAAGCGCTGGAGACCTGGAAGACGCGGCGGGACAGGCTGTAACCCGGGCACGGAGTGCGCGGAGATTCACGGATTTTTCAGAAGCCTTGATCTGTGTCCGTGTGATCACGTGGAAATTCGGCGGGACGGAGGCTGATTGCTCTACTGGCTGTTGTTCCTGAAGCTGCAACATTATTTTCCGCCGTTCCGCATCTTTCGCTATCTGACGTTCCGCACTGCGTTTGCCAGTCTTACCGCACTGTTTACCGCGCTCATCGTGGGGCCGCTGGTGATCAACCGGCTGCGGGAATTCCAGATTGGACAATACATTCGGGAAGAAGGTCCGAAGGCTCATCAGAAAAAAGCCGGGACGCCGACCATGGGCGGGTTGCTGATTGCAATCGCCATCGTGGTGCCTACTCTGCTGTGGGCCGATCTTAGCAACCGGTTTGTCTGGATTGCGGTGTTTGCCACCTGCGCGTTTGCGGCGATTGGATTTACCGACGATTACACCAAGGTGGCGCATCGCCGGAATCTGGGGCTGACCGGGCGGGCCAAGCTGGGGTTGCAGATTGCGACCAGCATCGTGATCGCGGTGATGCTGATCACCATGCAGACCTATGGGATGTATTCGACCAAGCTGATTGTGCCTTTCCTCAAGCAGTTTCATCCCGATCTGGTGGTGCAGAGCTCTGGAGCGTAATCCGCACCTGTGGGGGCTGGCGTTCCTGCCCTTTATCGGATTCGTGGTGCTGGTGATTGTGGGTTCGAGCAACGCGGTGAATCTTACGGATGGGCTGGACGGGCTGGCGATTGGCTGTACGGTGATTGCGGCGGGAGCGCTGACGGTGCTGACGTATGTGAGCGGGCACGCGACCTTTGCCACTTACCTGGAAATTCCGCGCATGCCGCAGGTGGGCGAGTTGACGATTTTTTGCGGGGCGATGGTGGGGTCGTCGATCGGATTCCTGTGGTACAACGCGCATCCGGCGGAAGTGTTTATGGGCGATGTGGGATCGCTGGCGCTGGGCGGGGCGATTGGGACGGTCGCGGTGATCATCAAGCAGGAACTGCTGCTGCCGTTTATTGGCGGAGTGTTTGTGATCGAGGCGGTGTCGGTGATTCTGCAGGTGGGATCGTACAAGCTGCGCAAGAAACGGATTTTCAAGATGGCGCCGCTGCATCATCATTTTGAGTTGATGGGATGGTCGGAGTCGAAGATTATTGTGCGGTTCTGGATTGCGTCGCTGGTGTTTGCGCTGTTCGCGCTGACGACGCTGAAGCTGAGATAAGAACATTCACCACAGAGTCGCAGACAGCCTCCAAGAGTTGCAATGACGATGCACCCTAAGGGTATAGACCTGGTGATGATTTTCTCTGTGTCATCTGTGACTCTGTGGTGAAATGAACTTGATGGAACTCAAAGACAAACGCGTGCTGGTGGTGGGACTCGGCAAGTCCGGGGTGGCTTCGGCGCTTTTTTTGAAGGCGCATGGGGCGCGGGTTACCGTTTCCGATACGAAGAGCGGAGATGAACTGCGCAATGAGATTCCGGCGCTGCTTGATCATGGAATTACCGTCGAGACGGGCGGGCATGGCGAGCGGACGTTTCGCGGGCAGGATTTGATTGTGGTGAGTCCGGGGGTTCCCGTCGGATGCGCCGATGCTGGTGCAGGCTCGCGCCATGGGCGAGGCGGTGATTGGCGAGATTGAACTGGCGGCGCAGTTTCTGCCGGGACCGATTGTGGCCATCACCGGGTCGAACGGGAAGACTACGACGACGACATTGACGGGCGAGATTCTGACGGCGGGCGGACTGCCTACGCTGGTCGGCGGGAACATTGGTACTCCGGCGATTTCGCTGGCGGAGCGGGCTAAGCCGGAGAGCGTGATCGTGCTGGAGGTTTCGAGCTTTCAACTGGAGACGATTCAGACGTTCCGTCCGAAGGTTGCAGTGGTGTTGAATGTTACGCCTGATCATCTGGACCGGCACCGGACGTTTGAGGCTTATGTGGATGCGAAGGCGCGGATTTTCGAGAATCAGCGGGGCGACGACTTTGCGGTGCTGAACGAGGATGATCCGACTTGCGTGACGATGGCGGCGCGGACGCGGGCGCAGGTGTTCTGGTTCAGCCGGCAGAAGGAAGTGAAGCAGGGCGCGTGGGTGCGCGAGGGGAACATTCTGTTCCGCGATGGGCGCGGACAGCGCGAGATCATGCTGGTTTCCGAGATTCCGCTGAAGGGTGCGCACAATCTGGAGAATGTGCTGGCGGCGGTGTGCGCGGGGGCGCTGATGGGATGCGCTCCGGAGAAGATCCGGCAGGCGGTGCGCGACTTCAAGGCGGTCGAGCACCGGCTGGAGTTTGTGGCGACGATTCGCGGCGTGGATTATTACAACGATTCGAAGGCTACGAACGTGGATGCGACCATCAAGGCGCTGGAGTCGTTTCCGGCGAACATTCACCTTGATTCTTGGGGGCAAGGACAAGGGCAGCGACTACTCCGTGCTGAACGAGTTGCTGCGGCAGCGGGTGAAGCGGGTGTACACGATTGGGGCGGCGGCGGGGAAGATTGAGTCGCAGATTAAGGGATGTTGAAGTCGTGCATGCCGAGACTTTGGAGAATGCTGTGCGCAAGGCGAATGCCGTGGCTGAGCCGGGGGATGTGGTGTTGCTGGCTCCGGCTTGCGCGAGCTTCGATCAGTTCAAGAATTATGAGCAGCGCGGGCAGGTGTTTAAGGAGATTGTGCGCGGGCTGGCGTGAAGTGCAGTCGTGACATCGCTCTTGAGGCCCCGGTGGCCGACATGCGTGCCGTCCCTAAGGGACTCGGTTCCACTTCGACTTTACCCAGGACTTACGTCCTGGGCTAACATATCGCCGTTCGCGACCGCGACTGGTGACTCGGTCTGTGACTTCGACTGAGTGTGCGTTCCCTTGACGATCCCCGAACCAAGACAATCAACAATCAAGAATCAACAATCGGCAATTCTTCTCGCTGACTTCGCTGCTCCGTGGTGAAATGAACTTCCCATGGCAAAGCGGGTTAGCGTCGATCGCTGGCTGTTTACCGTCACCATGCTGCTGGTGTTTGTGGGGCTGGTGATGGTGTTTTCGGCGTCGGCGGTGATGGCGCGGGAGCGGTTTGGGTCGCCGTATGCGTTTTTGTTGAAGCAGTTGATCTGGGCGGCGGCGGGCCTGGTGGCGATGGTGGTGGCGATGCGGGTGGATTACCGGCGCTACAAGCATCCGGCGCTGGTGTTTTCGCTGCTGGGGCTGACCACGCTGCTGCTGATCTCCGTGTTCTTTCTGGACCGCTCGCACAATACGCATCGCTGGATCCATGCGGGCGGGTTTTCCTTTCAGCCTTCGGAGTTGGCCAAGCCGGTGCTGATTCTGTTCCTCGCCTATTTTCTCGAGGGGCGCAGCAAGACCATGGATGACTGGCGCAACACGCTGGCGCCGGCGGCGGCGCCGGTGGTGGTGTTGCTGGGGCTGATTGTGTTGCAGCCGGACCTGGGTACGGCGATCGCTTGTGCCGGGATTGCGGCTTGCATTCTGTATGTGGCGGGCATGCGGCTGCGGTATTTCGCATGCGGGTTTGGGGCGTCGCTGGTGCCGCTGTACTTTCTGATTTTTCATGTGAGCTTCCGGCGCGACCGCATTCTGGCTTTTATGAATCCGTATGCGGAGCGGCAGAAGGCCGGATTTCACCTGATTCAGTCGCTGATTGCAGTGGGCACGGGGGGCATCACCGGCACCGGGCTGATGGAAGGCAAGCAGAAACTGTTTTATCTGCCGGAGCCGCATACTGACTTTATTTTTGCCGTGACCGCGGAAGAGTTGGGGCTGGTGGGAGCCCTGTTTGTGGTGACGCTGTTTGCCATCTTCTTGTGGCGCGGGATGCGGGTTTCGTGGCGCACCGAGGATAGTTTCGGGCGATACCTGGCGGTGGGGATTACGAGCATGGTGGTGTTGCAGGCGTTCATCAACATCAGCGTGGTGCTGGGAATGATGCCGACCAAGGGGATTCCGCTGCCGCTGGTGTCGTATGGAGGGTCGTCGCTGTTTGTGACGCTGGCGTGCGTCGGGCGTGCTGCTGAATATTACGAAGCAGGCGGAGTAAAGCCATTGAGTCATTGAGTGATCGGGCCATTGAGTGATTGAAAGATCGTTCGACAGGTCAATCACCCAATCGCTCAATGACTCAATCGCTCAATCATTTATAGTCACTGCATGCGGGCCATTCTGGCGGGCGGCGGGACGGGCGGGCATGTCATCCCGGCGCTGGCCATCGCGAGCGAACTCAAGAAAAGTTATGGGGCCGAGGTGCTGTTCATCGGGACGGCGCGGGGGATCGAGAACCGTCTGGTGCCGGCGGCGGGGTATCCGCTGCAACTGGTGCGGGTGGGAGCGCTGAAGAACGTCAGCCTGATGACGCGGGCGAAGACGGCGTTCGATTTGCCGCGGGCGGTGTGGGATGCGAGCCGCATGCTGAACGAATTTGCGCCGGATGTGGTGATTGGGGTGGGCGGATATGCTTCGGGTCCGGCGATGCTGGCGGCGGTGGTGAAGCATATTCCGACGCTGGCGTTTGAGCCGAATGTGGTGCCGGGATTTGCGAACCGGGTGGTGGCGCGGTTTGTTTCTGGAGCGGCGGTGCACTTTGAGGAGACGGCGAAATATTTTCGTCATGCGGAAGTCACTGGCGTGCCGGTGCGGCAGGCGTTCTTTGAGATTCCGAGCTAGTTTAGAAGCGCGGCGGGACGCCGACTTTGCTGGTGTTTGGCGGAAGCCAGGGAGCGCATGCGATCAATGAGGCGATGATCCGCTGCTTGCCGGAGTTGCGGCGGCAGGCGCCGGGGAT
This sequence comes from uncultured Acidobacteriaceae bacterium, assembly GCA_963770235.1. Taxonomy (GTDB): domain Bacteria; phylum Acidobacteriota; class Terriglobia; order Terriglobales; family Acidobacteriaceae; genus Sulfotelmatobacter. The sequence continues at coordinate 121,055 of CAVYOW010000005.1, forward strand.
TCACATCATTCATCAGACGGGCGAGCGTGACTATAATGACGCGCTGGCGGCGTATCGCTCTCTTCGGAGAGTCTGCGGAGGTTTTTAAGTTTATTGAAGACATGCCAGCGGCGTTTGCGCGGGCGGATCTGGTGGTGTGCCGGTCGGGCGCGAGCACGGTTGCGGAAATCACGGCGGCGGGCAAGCCTGCGATCTTTGTGCCGTTTCCGCGGGCGGCGGATGATCATCAGCGGGTGAATGCAGAGGCACTGGCGCGCGTCGGGGCGGCGGTTGTCGTCGAGGAGTCGAAGCTGGAGGGAGTGTGGCTGGCGGAGACGATTGCGGCGCTGCTGGGGGATTCGCGGCGGTTGCAACAGATGAGTACGGCGGCGCGGGGGTTGGCGCATCCTGATGCGGCGCGGGATATTGCGGCGATGGCGGCGCGGGTGGCGGGAATTGAAGTGAAATGAGGTCCTTGACGGACTGCGTCATTGAGCGACTTCACGACTACCTTTCGCTGAATGCATCTTGCTCAATCGCTCAATGACCCGATGACAATGACTTATGTTTGCCAAGATTCAGCAGGTACATTTCGTGGGGATTGGCGGGATCGGCATGAGTGGGATTGCCGAGGTGTTGCTGAATCTTGGATACAGGGTTTCGGGGTCCGACCTGAAGAGTTCCGCGGTTACGCAGCGTCTTGCTGGGCTGGGTGCTGCGGTGTTTGAAGGGCATCGGGCGGAGAATATTCGAGGAGCCGAGGTGGTCGTCACTAGTTCGGCGATCGCGACGGAAAATCCTGAGGTGCGTCGAGGCGCACAAGCTGCATGTGCCGGTGATTCAGCGGGCGGAGATGCTGGCGGAGTTGATGCGGCTGAAGTACGGCATCGCCGTCGCCGGGATGCACGGCAAGACGACTACGACTTCGATGGTGGCGGCGGTGCTGGCGGGGGGTGGGCTTGATCCGACCGTGGTTGTGGGCGGGCGCGTGGATGCGATGGGGTCGAATGCGCGGCTGGGGAAGTCGCAGTATCTGGTGGCCGAGGCGGATGAGAGTGACCGGTCGTTTTTGAAATTGTCCCCAATTCTATCGGTGGTGACCAACATCGACCGCGAGCACATGGATTGTTACCGCAATATGCGGGATGTGAAGAAGACGTTTCTGGAGTTCATGGACCGGGTGCCGTTTTACGGGATGGTCGTGGCATGCAACGACGATCCGCTGCTGCGGCGGTTATTGCCGCGAGGTGCAGCGGCGGACCGTGACTTATGGGACGAAGCGGGGGTCGGATTTCTGGATAAAAATCCCCACTTCTCGCGCAAAAAGCGCGCGAGAAATGGGGCACCCACTGAGCCATTTTGCGGTGCGCTATCGCGGCCAGGATCTTGGGGAGTTCACCCTGCATGTACCGGGCATGCACAACGTACTGAATGCTACGGCGGCGATTGCGGTGGGCGTGGGGTTGGATGTGGGGCTGGAGGCGATTCGCACGGCGCTCGACCAGTTCCGCGGGGTTGACCGACGGTTTCAGTTGCGGGGGCGGGTGGCGGGGGTTAGCGTGATTGACGATTACGGGCATCATCCCACGGAGATCAAGGCGACGCTGGCGGCGGCGCGGCAGTGCGGGTTTCGCAAGATTCATGTGGTGTTCCAGCCGCATCGGTACACGCGCACGCGCGATCTGATGGAGGAATTCACTACCGCGTTCGGCGATGCGGACTCGCTGTTCGTGCTGGACATTTATGCGGCTAGCGAGAAGCCGATCGAGGGGATCAACGGAGAGGGGTTGGCGCGAACAATCCGCGAGAAGGGTGGGCGGAGCGCTCAATATGTGAGTTCTTTTGCGGAGGCCGTGAGTTCTGCGGCTGCTGTGGCGGAGGACGGGGACATGATTCTCACTCTCGGCGCAGGCAGCGTTTCACAGTTGGGGCCGATGATTCTGGAGAAGCTGAAGGAGCGGGGAGCGATGGCTGTGGGGCGTCAGCCGGTCTGCTGAAGATTCAAACCCCGGGATAGGCGCCACCGGCGTGCCATTGCAAGCTAATCTTGGCGTTCCTTCGTAGTGCATGTTTAGAATTCTGGCGAGTTCCGTCAGGACATCCGATCTGACAGAGAAAGGAGTTGGCACAGATGCGCACATCCGCTTTAGTAAGTTTGTTCTTGGTTACGCCGATGGCGAGCGTGCTGGCGCAGACGCCGCCGCTGCAAACCAACGTGGTTTACGTATGCACGGACGGACAAAGCTTCAAAGTCTTTTCGTGCGATAACACCACGGGCGCCTGTGATTATCAGAACTATAAGAAGGGGCAGGCGTACCAGCGAGGGCAGGCGCTCAAGGTACAACTGGCTGCTTTGCTCCCGGCGAAATGCCACGCGCAGACGCCCGCCGAAGCGCAGGCCGATCCTCACCGCGGCGAGATTCCCGCTGCGCCTTCTCCGTTTAAGGTGCGCGCAGATGCAGGCAGCAACGGCGCAGGAACCGCAACCGCGATTCAGAGCGGGCCCGGACCCGGCGGATTCAAGGTTGGCGACACGGTGCGTGTTTTAGTCGACGGCTGGCAGGAAGCCACGATCATCGAGGTGCACGGCCGGTCGTACGTAGTCCATCTGCCGAATGGCATTAACGTTTCAAAAATGTGGCCGTACGAAATACACCGCCTGGGAAAACTCACGGCGGAGGATCACGCGGCGGGGCAATACGATCTCCACGATCGCGTGCAAGTGCTCGTGAACGGCAAGTGGATGGAGGGCGAGATCCGGGGGCAGAATAATGTCAACATGTACGACATAAAAGTTCCGGGGGTAGATACGGGCTTCGGTTCCGACATTGTGAATACGACCCCTGAGAATATCCGCATGTCGACTACGCCGGCGCCGGCGGCTCCGGCCCAACGGGCAGCCGGGCAAGCTCCCCAGCCGGGACTGGCCAGCTGTGCCGGCAAGTATGAAGGCCGGTGGGAACACGTCTCAGGCATGGGGGGAATGAAGGTGGTTTTCCGCTCCGGCAAGGCAACGATTACCGAAGGATTGGGTGGTGAGATGCTGTTTGATTGTTTCACGGGCGACGGCAAAGTTGTTTTTTACAAGGCCGGATCCTTCACGCCGTTTTCCTATGACTTCGATGTCAATAACGACGGAACGCTGCAGACGCCTCTCGGGGCCATTAAGAAGATGGGGAATTGAGGAATCGAGTGGATTGCTAACGGATGGGCGGGCGGTGCGTCTAATTTGCCAGATGGAGATTACGGCGATGAAGACTACACAGGCTTGGGTTTGGCTGGCCGCTGGGGTGCTGGCGCTGGGGTTGAACGGTATTTATCAGGACGGCGGCGCGGCTTGGGCGCACCGGGCTGTGAATGGGGCTATCGAGCGGGTTGCTGAGCGGTCGCGGGGATTGGTTGATTTGGCATCGGAGCGGGTTGACCGATTTGTAGAAGGCGCCAACCTTGTGGCTGTGCGGGACGAGACCGCGTCTTGCCGTCTGGCCGCTGCGATGGCGCGGTTCCAGGCCGGGATCGCGCGGGCGCAGAGTGGAGTGGCGCAGTTTGAAGCCATGTCGGCGCGTGAAGAAGCGGCTGTGGCGCGGGTGGAAGGTAATCGGGCGCGGATCGAGGCACGAGCTGCCCGCGTTCGCATGGTTCCGGTTGCGTTTAACGTGGTCGAGATTCCTGTGGTGGCTTGTCCGCGAGTACGGGTCAATGTTCCGCGCGTGAGTGTTCCGCGGTTGCCTGTGGTTAGGATTCCGGCGCCGGTGGTACATGTGGAGATGGTGGGTGCTGGGCCGGTTTAAAGTTCCTGTTCTCCTGAAGAAAAGCGGGCGCGGCGAAACTGCCGCGCCCGTTTTTTTGTGGGTGCGGGCGGGCTGTAAAGGGCTCGGCCGGGCTTCGCCCCTTCGGTTCGCTGCGCTCTCTCAGGGCGGGCTCAGGCCGGACAGCCGAGGCGGCTGTCTCCACATGGCTGTCTCCACATGGCCCGATGATGGCCAATGCGATTCCTGCCTGTGAAAAAGAACCAAGATTTTGTCTATCTCAAATCGCGAAATGAAGTTATAGTTTGAAGGCTCAGCGATTCACCAGCGACAACTGACCTGAACTGATGGCGCGGAAATCGGGCCCCACCATCTTGCAGGAGGAGTTGTACCCGCCCGGCGCTGAGGCTGCGCGCCCGGGTCTCCATGACTTGGAGATGGACGATGCGCGTCTGGTCGACCTGGATGTGGACGAGGAATCGCCGTTCCTGCGCGGGCAAAAGCGAGTCTCCGCCCGCCGAAGTTCTCTTCCCAGAAAAACTGCAAATGGTTTGCTGTGGGCGGTCGTGGCGGCTTCGCGTGTGTGCTGGCAGCGGGGCTGGCCGCGGCGTGGCTGTATCACTATGGCGAGCATTCGTGGCGCTTCCGCGTGGAATCGAGCGACAACATTGAAGTCACGGGCATGCAGAACGTGACCAAGGCGCAGATCATGGAAGTGATGGGCGCCGACATTGGACGCAACATTTTTTTCATTCCGCTGGCCCAGCAGAAGGCGCAACTGGAGCAGATTCCGTGGGTGGAATCGGCCAGCGTGATGCGGTTTGTTCCCAACCGCCTGAAGGTGGAGATTCACGAGCGCACGCCGGTGGCATTCGCGCGGGTGGGGCCGCGGATGTCGTTGATTGACGCGGGTGGGACGCTGATGGAGTTGACTCCGAAACATCGATATTCCTTCCCGGTGATTCTGGGAATGAATCCGGGCGAGCCGCTTTCGACGCGGGCGCCGCGGATGAAGACTTATGCGGAGATGGTGCGGGACCTGGATTCGGGAGGGGCGCGCTATTCGCAGGATCTGAGTGAGGTGGATCTCACCGATCTGGAAGACGTGAAAGTGCGGGTGAATGATCCGGCGGGCGATGTGCTGGTGCATCTGGGATCGTCGGATTATCTGCGGCGCTACAAGATTTATGTGACCCACGCGCAGGGTTGGCGGCAGCAGTTTCAGAAGCTGGAGTCGGTGGACTCTGCGCTACGACAACCAGATCATCGTGAATCCGGAAATGCAGCGAACCGCGAAGCCGGTGGCGTTGAGCCCGGCGGTTGCGAGAGCGGCGGCAGCGGCGGGAGTGAAGCCGGCGGCGCTGGTGACTCGCTTGGGGCCGCATGATCGGGCTGTGCCCAAACCTGCGTTTGAATTGACGGAGAAGAAGCTTGATCCGAAGCGGCTGGCGCGGGGACCAAGAAGCCGGCCGCGAGAGCCAAGGGCAGGAAGACTGCGGCGAAGACCGGGAAAGCTAGCGCGGGCGCAACGAAGGCAGCAGCGGGGAAGCCCGGGACATCAACGACAGCGAAGAACGCGGCGCAGAAGAAGCCGAGTTTGCCGGCTGGCCATGACGCCGGGCCGCGGCAGGCGGCGGACGCGAAACCGGCTCAGTCATCTTCGGCGAAGCCGGCGATAAAGCTTTCGGGGAGCGGCGGTCAGAAACCGAGTCCGGCGGTTGCCAAGAGTCAGACGAGTCAGGGGCCGGGGCAGTGAGAAGTCAACTTTATCGCAGTGGAGAATTTATTGGGGAACTCATAAAGAATGGCGAATCAGCAGGGAAATTTCTTGACGGCGATTGATGTGGGCAGCGCCAAGACGTGCGCGCTCATGGTGGAGGTCACCGACAGCGGCCTGCGCTATCGCGGGCACGGCGTGGCGGAGTCGCGCGGTTCGCGCAAGGGCGTGATCGTGGAACTGGACAAGGCGGTCGCGGCGATTCAGAAGGCGGTGGAGGCGGCCGAGGATGTGGCGGGTGCGGCGGTGGAGCACGCCATCGTGGGCATCGGCGGAGCGCACGTGCGCGGAGTGAACAGCCATGGCGGCATCAGCCTGGGCACGCGTCCGCGGGAGATTGGCCGCGACGAGATCAAGCAGGCGGTGGAGCGGGCGCGGGCGATTCCGTTGCCGGCGGATCGCGAAGTGCTGCACCTGCTGCCGCAGGAATTCATTCTGGACGATCAGGCTGGGGTGCACGATCCGCTGGGCATGATGGCGGCGCGGCTGGAGGTGCGGGTCCATCTGGTGACGGCGGCGACGAGCGCGGCGCAGAACGTGATTACGGCGGTGAATCGCGCGGGCGTCCATGTGGATGACACGGTGTTTGAGCCGCTGGCGGCGGCCGATTCCGTGCTGCGGGCCGACGAGCGGGAGATGGGAGTCTGTCTCGCGGATATCGGTGCGGGATCGACCGAACTGATTGTTTTCCTGCAGGGCGCGGTGGCTTACACGGGAGTGATTCCAGTCGGCGGCGACCACTTCACCAGCGATTTGTCGGTGGGCATGTGCACGCCGCTGGCGGAGGCGGAAAAAATCAAGAAGGTGTACGGCAATGCCATCGTCACCTTGATTCCGGAAGGGAACGAAGTGGAAGTGCCGTCGGTGGGCGACCGGCCTTCGCGCTTGCTGCCGCAGCGGCTGGTGGCGGAGATTCTCGAGCCGCGGGCGCGCGAGTTGTTTGAGATGATGCGCGAAACTCTGCGGCAGAGCGGCATGTTCGAGGCGTGTCTGGCGGGCATCGTGCTCAGCGGCGGAGGGTCGCGGCTGCCGGGAATTTTTGATGTGGCGGAGTCGGTGTTGCGGCGTCCGGTGCGGCTGTCCTGGCCTACGCCCCTGGCCAAGATGCCGGCGACTTTGGCCGAGCCGGAGTTCGCCACAGTGCTCGGTATGGTGCACTACGGACAGCGGGCGCGGGTGGCGCGCGGGTTTCAGGGGGATCGGTGGGGATCGAGATTGAAGGCAATGCTGGTGGGATAAAGGCAGTGGTCAGTGATCATTGATCAGTGATCAGTGGCCAGTGGTCAGTAAATCCGGATTACAAATCGGCCTGGGTTTGCTGACCACTGACCATTCGCCACTTGGTTACGGTACTTAGAGACTAACGAGAACGAGAATTCAGACTAGGGGTGGACACTATGAAAAAAGATTCGAGCATTCGCATCAGCTTTAACGAAGAGCCGCTCAACGACGCCAAGATCAAGGTGATCGGCGTGGGCGGCGGCGGCGGCAACGCGGTGAACCGCATGATCGATGCCGGAGTGGAGGGCATCGAGTTCGTGGTGGCCAATACGGATTTGCAGGCGCTGCGCATGTCGCGGGCGCCGGTGAAGTTGCAGCTGGGCGTGAAGCTCACGAACGGGTTGGGGGCGGGCGCGAATCCGGAAGTGGGACGCAAGGCGGCGCTTGAGGACTCGGACAAGATCATCGAGGCGCTCGAGGGCGCCGACATGGTTTTTGTGACCACCGGACTGGGTGGAGGGACGGGGACGGGCGCGGCTCCGATCATTGCGTCGCTGGCGAGCGAGATGGGAGCGCTTACCGTGGCTGTGGTCACCAAGCCGTTCTCATTTGAAGGGAAGCGGCGCATGACACAGGCCGAAAAGGGCATCGCCGAACTGATGGAATCGGTGGACACGACGATCGTGATCCCCAACGAGAAGCTGCTGGCGGTGGCGGAGAATGCGGGATTCTTCGAGTCGTTCCGCATCGCCGATGACATTCTGCGGCAGGGCGTGCAGGGGATTTCCGACATCATTACGATTCCCGGCATCATCAACCGCGACTTCGCCGACGTGAAGACGATCATGGCTCGCATGGGGTATGCGGTCATGGGAACGGCGACGGCGAGCGGGCAGAATCGCACGACGGAAGCGGCGCGGCGGGCCATTGCGTCGCCACTGCTCGAGGCCGGCGCGATCGATGGAGCGCGCGGCATTCTGATCAACATCACGGGCTCGGCTTCGCTGAAGCTGGCCGAGGTGCAGCAGGCTTGCACCATTATCCAGAGCGCGGCGCATGAGGACGCCAATATTATTTTCGGAGCGGTGATGGACGAGAAGATGAAGGACACGGTGAAGATCACGGTGATCGCCACCGGCTTCCGCGAGGTGAGCCGGGCAGGCGTCAATCGGGCGGGCGTCAATCTGGCAGGCGTCAATCTGGCACACCAGCGGCAGGCCGAAGAGCATCACTCATTCGCGGCGTCGCACGACGACGCCATGGATTTTCCCGATCCCGTCGGTCCGGCGGAACCGATGCCGTCGCCGTTTCCTGAGCCCAGGCCTAATGATGGAAGAGTCGAGGATGAAAGAGCCGTCTGCGGTTGCGATGGCGCAAGCGACGTCGCGGGCCGGGGTCGAGGTGATCTCGCTCGACAGCATGCGCAGCGCGATGGTGGCCAACTTCGAGCAGGATGATCTGGATGTTCCGGCATTTCTGCGCAAGCGCGGCGAAGTCATGTGAGCAGGGAAGGGCAGAGCGCAGTGATGCAGGATTCGGGCTTAGAAGTGCAAGTTTCCGGAACAATGGCGGGAACCGGGAAGGGAAGAACTTTGCTCACAAGGCCGTATCTTTTCAGTAACTAGGTAACGCGTTACCGGAGACTCAGGAACGAAAGTAATTCCCATTTAAGTACTTGTTCCACAATGGGTTAGATCGAAATCAATGTTTTATTCAAGGGTAACTTTGTTATTGCGTAAAGCGCTCTAACTCCCGTAGTATCGCGGAGTTGGGCGAAGTTAGCGGCCAGGGTGGTCACTGGCAAGCTTCGTGCATCGTAATAGCTAGGAAATGAGAATCGGATCGTCTTTCCGACATCCGAAGATCGTATTTCCGGGAAACAGAGGAACGAACGCAGGATGTTCAAGTGGGGAACGCGCTGTCTTCGTCTGGTGGTGGTGGTGGGAGGCCTGTGTTTGGCGCCGGCAATGTGGGCGGCGCACGTCAACCCGCACGCGCTGAATACGAACAAACCAAAATCCAGGAAAGTGAGTGAGAGCCAGCGGACCCGGCGCCGCATGCGCCATCTGGCGAGCGGCCGCAGCACGGCCGTCCACAGCGCGAGCAGCCACAGCGCGGGCAGCAGAGTGCGAGCGGCCACGGCGCGAGCTTAACGCGGGCCTCAGCCGGCAGTTCGCATCACAGATATCACGAGCGCTTTTTTGTGAGTTCGTTCGCCGAGGGGATCACGGGCGGCGATGTCACAGACGGGGAAGACCCGGTTGTTCGCCAGGCTGCCGTTGATGCCTTGGGGAATATGAATGGCACGGTGGTGGCGATTGAGCCGACCAGTGGACGCGTGCTGGCCATGGTGAATCAGAAGCTGGCGCTGTCGAGCGGCGCGCAGCCGTGCTCGACCATTAAACTTTCCGTGGCGTTGGCCGCGCTGAACGAGGGCGTGGTCTCGAAGGACACTGAAATCCCGCTCGGGGCGCGCAGCCGGATGAACCTCACCGAGGCTCTGGCGCACTCCAACAATGCCTATTTCGAGGCGCTGGGACGCAAGCTGGGATTCGAGAAGGTCGCCTATTACGCCCATGAATATGGCCTGGGCGAGCTGGCGGGATACGATATACCGGGTGAGCAGTTGGGATTGTATCCCGACGAAGCGATTCCGCAGAAGCTGGGCGGCGTGGGCAAGATGTGTTCGTTCGGCGAGGGCATTTCGATGACGCCGTTGCAGTTGGGCGCGATGGTTTCAGCCATCGCCAACGGAGGCACGCTTTATTACCTGCAGCATCCGTCCACGCCGGAGGAAGTCGCGAATTTCCAGCCGCGCATCAAGCGGCAACTGGATATCGCTCCGCTGATCCCGGAAATCTCCGACGGCATGGCCGGGGCAGTGCAATACGGCACGGCGCGCCGGTTGGGCTTGAACTTTAGCGAGGAAGAGATTCTGGGCAAGACCGGGACCTGCTCCCACGCCGGCACTCGCTTTGGCTGGTTCGCCTCCTACGCGAACACCAGCCGCGGACGCATCGTGGTAGTGGTTTTCCTGCAGGGCGGGCGGCCCACGTTTGGGCCGAAGGCGGCCGAGATCGCGGGGCTGATGTACCGCAATCTTTACGATCACAACTTCTTCATCGCCGGCACTCCACCGCCGGCGGACACTGCCGCGTCCGCACCTGCAAGCACCAGGCAGTAATCGACTCCCAGCCAGTTCTCATCAAGGCCTCTCGGCAGAGAGGCCTTTTGTTTTGCCACCCCATTGACTTGCCATTCCGCGCGGCCTCAGCAGTTGAGGAACCTGGTGTTCTCTCCGCGCGTTGCGCGGCTGCGAGCGGCTCGGAATGACAACGATTGTCTCTGCCCGTCACGGAATCCGCGAATCCTGCCGATAGGTAGCGTAGAGACTCAGTTGGGTTTGGAGGGCCGTTGCCAGAGATGAATTCAATGGCGGTACTCAGCGGCAGCTACGACTACCGGCTGGTAGTGTTTTCGCTGTCGGCGGCGATTGCTGCCTCCGGGGCTGCTCTATTCGTGGTCAGCCGGGCGAGGGCATCGCAGAAAGGCGGTCTCTGCGCGGTCCGGGAACGCGAGTTGTATTTCCAAACTATGGCGGAAGCGGATTCCCGAGATCATCTGGACCGCTGACCCCGATGGCATGTCCGATTTCTTTAACCAGAAGTGCCTTGATTACACCGGGCTCACGTTCGAGCAAATGCGAGGCAGGGGGTGGAAAGCGATCATCCATCCCGATGACCTGGAGGGCTGCTTGACGGAGTGGGGGAGGTCGGTACGCACCGGAGATTCGTACGAAGTGGAGTATCGCCTGCGCGGAAAGGATGGAACCTACCGCTGGTTCTTGTGCCGGGCGAATCCCATCCGGAATCCCGCCGGAGAAATTGTGAAATGGTTCGGCACGTGTACCGACATCGAGAATCAGAAACAGAACCAGCAGGTGCTGGAAGACCAAATTCTGGAACGGACGGTGCAATTGGCCGATACTAACACCCGGCTGCAGGAGGAAATGCTAGAGAAGGACTTCGCCCGCAGCGAACTCGACCAGCAAAACGAGAGAATGCTGGGAGAACTGAAGAAACGCTCGGAGCGAGCCGCCATGCTGGCCAAGATGGGCGAACTGCTGCAGAGTTGCGTCAGTCGAGACGAAGTGTTCGCGGCCGCTCTGGGTTATGCGCCCAGAATATTTCCCGCCGTCCCCGGAGCCATGGCGCTGCTGGATGCCTCGCGGAACCTGGCGGAAGTGATCGGCTCCTGGAGCGACTGCCGACTTCCCGCGCTGGTATTTGAGCCGGCAGCCTGCTGGGCGCTGCGGACCGGGCTCACGCATCTGGTGCTGGCAGGTGATTCCACGGCGCCCTGCGCCCACGCGGAAGGCGTGAAGAATACGTACTTGTGCACTCCCATCCTGGCGCAGGGCGAAACCCTTGGGATCGTGCATTTCCAGGCCACCGAGGAGACGCCAAAAATGGACGCATCGGAACTCTCGTTCAAGACGACGTTTGCGGCGCAAGTTGGATTGTCGATTGCCAATATAAGACTGCGGGAAGCGCTGCGAACCCAGTCCGTGCGGGATGCCTTGACCGGCCTCTATAACCGCCGGTACCTGGAGGAGACGCTCGAACGCGAGGTGCGACGGGCGGCGCGCGCGGTGCAGTCTCTCGGATTCCTCATGATCGATCTGGACCATTTCAAGAACTTCAACGACACCTACGGCCACGACGCCGGGGACGCGGTGTTGCGCGAGACCGCGCTGTTTCTGGCCAAAGGCATTCGGGCCGAGGACTTCGTATGCCGCTTCGGAGGGGAGGAATTTGTGGTGATCCTGCCGACGGCGGACCTGGAATCAGCGCGTGCGCGAGGCGGAACGCTTGCGATTGAAAATGAGGGAACTGACGATCATGTATCAAGGCAAGTCGCTCGGGATGGTCACGATTTCGGTGGGCGTGGCGGCGTTCCCCCAGCATGGCACGGTCACCAAAGGAATTGATGGCGGCAGCCGACGCCGCCCTGTATCAAGCCAAACGCGGCGGCCGCGACCAGGTGGTGGTGGCGACGGCCCCGGTGATCGACGAGGCGGCGATGCCGGGCGCAAGCAAAACCGTTGTCAGTTGGAGTTAGTCCCTCAAGGATGCACGAGACATTGGAACCTTGCTTCGAGGTGGTTATTTCTTCCGCTCGTCGCGCTCGACCACTCCGTCCTTGATGTTGACCACGCGGTGAGCGTACTCGGCGATGTCGTGCTCGTGGGTGACCAGCACGATGGTGTTTCCTTCGCCGTGCAGGCGGTCGAACAAGGCCATGATTTCGTTTCCGGTTGCGGAATCGAGGTTGCCGGTAGGTTCGTCCGCCAGAATGATGGAAGGCCGATTCACCAGAGCGCGAGCGACGGCGACGCGCTGACGCTGGCCGCCGGAAAGCTCATTGGGCTTGTGGGTCATGCGCGATTCCATGCCCACGGCGGTCAATGCAGCCTTGGCGCGTTCGATGCGCTCTCCGGTTGGAATGCCGGCGTAGATCAGCGGCAGCTCGACGTTGTGCAGAGCCGTGGCGCGGGCCAGCAGGTTGAAGGTCTGGAACACGAAGCCGATTTCCTTGTTGCGGATGCGCGCCAGTTCGTCGTCGTCGAGTTCGCTGACCAACTGGCTGTTGAGCCAGTATTCGCCTTTGGTGGGCGTGTCCAGGCAGCCGATCAGGTTCATCAGCGTGGACTTGCCCGAACCCGAGGGTCCCATGATGGCAACGTACTCTCCCCGCTCAATGCGGAGGTTGACGCCGCGCAGGGCGTGCACCTGCTGCTCCGAGCCCATGTCGTAGGTCTTCCAAAGATCCTCAGCCGCGATCATGCAGGACTGCGGTGGCGGCACTGAAACGGCGTTGCTGGGCATGCTGATTACTTCTGCGGTTGCCATGTTTTTCTCCTGCTCCGGTGCCACTGGGTTCTCCGAGATTGAATTCGACTCCGGGAACTCCGTCTTGTGTGTTCGATGTTGCTATTCGAAATCAGTTGTTCGAGACCGTCATTCCGGGCCCGGTATTGCAAATCTGTTATTTCAAACCCGCACCGGCTTCTCCGTTGGACGGCTGAAGCCGGCGAAGGTTATGTCTCATCTTCCTTCTTGGGGGCGGAGTTATCGATTTTGACGCCGCTCCCAGAACGGAGTGTTCGCAAAACCTTGTAACTTCCGGTGATGACCTCGTCCCCCTCGTTCAAGCCATTGAGCACTTCGATGTCGCTGGTTCCGGCGATGCCGGTGGTCACGGGCACGAACTCTGCTTTCTTGTTGCGAATGACGAAGACGCCCGGGACGTCCTGTTTCTGGTCTTTATTGTTCTTGTCCTTGGATCCAACTTCCTTCGCTACGGGTGCCGCGGCATGAACCGAGCCAGGGGCTGCCTTCTCCTGCTCCAATTGGGCCTTGCTGCGGACCGAAAGCGCCTGGATCGGAATGGCCAGCACGTTGTTACGGGCGGCTGTCGTAATCTTGGCGGTGGTGGAGAGTCCGGGGCGCAAATCCTGCGGAGGATCGTTAACCGTCACCACCACTTTGAAGTCTTTGGCTTCTTCACTGGCGGAGCTCTGCTGCGAAGTGGCTACTCCAGTGGAGCGCACGATGGCGTTGTCTCCGATTTCGGAAACCGTCCCGTGGAAAATCTTGTTGGGAATCGCGTCGATGGTCACTTCAGCGGACTGGCCGAGGTGTACGTTCACGATGTCAGTCTCATCCACCTTCACTTCGGCGGTGATTACCGACATGTCGGCGAGCGTAAGCAAGTGCTCCCGAGCGCATTTTGAATGCCGATGACCACCGACTCGCCTTCGCGAACCGGCAGGTTCGTGACCACTCCATCGTAGGGAGCCGCATAGGTGGTCTTCTGCAGAACATCAGCGACCCGGGTGAGATTGGCCCGCGCCTGCGCGACGTGCCGGTCCGCGGAGTCTTTCTGAGCCCTGGCTTGGGCGACACGAGCCTTGGCTTGCACCAGCCCGGCGTCGGCAGTGGCCCAGGCGTTCTGGCGGCTGTCGAAATCGGATTTCGCGATCAGCCCATCCTTAAAGAGACTTTGCGCGCGATCCCAATCCAGCTTGTTGCGCTCGTAGTCGGCCTGGGCGCGCAGCAGGTCGGCGTCGGAGGTCCTGAGGGCCGCGTCGGCGGCGATTGCGTCCGTCTCCGCCGCCTGAACCGAAGCCTGGTTGGCGCTGACGTCGGCCGTGGACTGCACGTTTTCCAGTTGCGCCAGCAATTGACCCTTCTTTACGTGATCCCCTTCCTTAACGTACAGGTGGGTGATCTTGCCATAGGCATTGGCGCCGATGTTGACGTACGTCTTGGGCTTGATTTCGCCCGAGGCGCTCACCACCGAAGACAAGTCCTGGCGCTGGACTTTCCCGGTCTGCACCGTGACCACGTTCTTGCCACTCTGATAGACCGTGAACCCGACGATGGCGGCCAACAGGACCACCACGCCGGCACCAATCGCGATTTTCTTCCAGAGTTTCATGGTTGCCGTCACCGTCCGGAGCTGCTGCCCGACCGGGCACGCCACAGCCCGGTCGCAGGCGGTTATTTCCTCGATTCCTTTGCAGACACCCGCTCCCTCCGCTGGGGGCGGACGGCACACATTCTGGGATACGATCCTGTGGGCAGGAAAGTTCCAATCTGGAATGGAGTGCCGAAACCCTGGGGATCCGGAGAGCAGGGGCTGCCGGAATGCAGATTATAGCAGCCCAAAATTACCTTGGTCCCCGCCTTGTCCCGAAATATTCATGGTATCGGGGGGCAACTCGGCAGGGGAGTGGCCGCTTCCAACGGAGGGGTCGGGCTCTGGCCGTCAATCCGTTCTTTTGACGCGACTTAGCCTTGCTTTCGCCCAAATGAGGGCCTAGAATAGACGAGCGAAGTTTGTCGTGGCAGGAGTCCCTCTCATGTTCCGGGTTGGTTCACGCTACCTTTTGTCTCTCGTTTTCTTGGCTGTCGCCACAGGTCTGGCGAGCCCGGCTCGAGCCCAGACCGACAAAGCCACACCTGCGAGCGACCCTGCAGGGAATCAGAAGTCCAGCCCGACGGCGACCGGCGCTCAAGCGCAACCCACTGATGAGGTCGATCCCCTCAAGCGCGCCCCCAACGAGAAACAGAAGAAACAGCAGAAAAGAAATCTGAACATCGAGCTCAGCAAGACCTACAAGAAGTGGCTGAACGAGGACGTAGTCTGGATCATCACCGACGAGGAAAGAGCCGCCTTTAAACAGCTGTCGAACGACGAGGAACGCGACAACTTTATTGAGGCCTTCTGGCAGCGCCGCGACCCCACGCCCGACACCGAAGAGAACGAATACAAGGAAGAACACTACCGGCGCATCGCTTATGCCAACGAGCATTTCGCCGCGGGAATTCCGGGCTGGAAGAGTGACCGGGGACGGATCTACATCATGTACGGTCCGGCCGACGAAGTTGATTCGCATCCCTCGGGCGGTTCTTACGAAAGGCCCATGGAAGAGGGTGGCGGCGAGACCTCCACGTTCCCCTTTGAAGACTGGCGCTACCGCTATCTGGAGGGCATTGGACAGGAAATCATTATCGAATTCGTCGACACTTGCATGTGCGGCGACTATCACATGACGATCGACCGGTCAGAAAAGGATGCTCTGAAATACACGCCCAACGCCGGTCTGACGCTCTATGAGCAGATGGGTATGGCCAGCAAGACCAGCCGCTTCCAGGGCGGCGGGTTGGAGCAGCTGGGTCCGGGCCCGAATGGCAACGACCTGCAAACCAAGGAGTTCGACCGGTTGGAGACGTACGCGAAATTGCAAGCACCTCCGCCGGTGAAGTACAAAGATCTGGAAGAAATCGTCAACACCAAGCTCATTACCAACCTGATGCCCTTCGACGTCCGCACGGATTTTGTGAAGGTCACCGGGGACACGGTGCTGGTGCCGATCACTGTCCAGTTGAAGTATCGCGACATTACGTTCGCCAACAAGGATGGCGTGCAGCGCGGCACAGTGAATATTTTTATGCGCGTCAGTACGTTGACCGGACGCGTTGTGCAGACCCAGGAAGACCCGGTCCAGGTGGATGTCCCGGCGGAACTGTTGCCCCGTACGGCAGAGAATTCGGCGGTTTATTGGAAGGCGCTGCCGCTGCGTCCGGGACGTTACAAGGTGGAGATTGCGGTGAAAGACGTGAACGGCGACCGTAAGGGCCTGTGGAGCCGTGGCATTGTGGTGCCCGAGTATTCCGATGACAAACTGTCGACCTCCTCGCTCATCGTGGCCGATGTGATGGAGCCGGTGCCGACCAAGGATGTGAGCACGGGCCAATTCGTAATCGGCTTGAACAAGGTTCGCCCGCGCGTGGCTCCAGCCGACGGCAAGCCTGCTCTCTTCAAACGGAGTCGTGACCAGAAGGTAAATTTCTGGTTGCAGGTCTATAACTTGAGCATGGACGAGAAGACGCACAGGGCTTCGGCAACGTTCGAGTATGACGTCATCAACATTGCCACCAACAAACCGGTGATCCAGAAGATGGAATCCACCGACACTATGGGTAACGTAGGCGATCAGGTGACCCTGCAGAAGTCGATTGCATCGGCGAACCTGCAGCCGGGCGTTTATCGAATCGATATCAAAGTGAACGACAACGTCTCCAAGCAGACTATTGATCCTTCAGCGACGTTTGCTGTAGAGTAACTAGCTTGTTGTTTCCCGGGGGGTTGGAGTGAAGTTTCGCCAGCTCGGATCTTGGGCGCTGATCATCGCGATGTCGCTTCCCGCGTGGGCCGGAGAACGGCCGGGGCGAATCTCGGGATACGTGCGCGATGCCTCGGGCATTCCCCAGATGGGCGCGGTGGTGGAAATCGCGGGCTCCGCGTTGGCGCGGACCCTGACCGTCTTTACCGACGCCGCCGGCTTCTACTCAGCTCCGGACCTGTTCCCAGGCCTCTACTCCATCAAAGTCTCGGCTCCTTCATTCCTTCCCGCCTTGCAGGAAAAGGTTGGCTTGCAGCCTGGCACCAGCGTTCACGTGAACATTACCCTGAACACGCTGCTGAATGCGATGCGAGTCGGGCCGCTGCGCGGGACGGCCGATGATGACGACTGGAAGTGGACCCTGCGTTCGGTGGCGAATCGTCCCGTTCTGCGGGTGTTCGATCCCGCCGCGGGCGCGGAACAGCAGGATCACGACCTCAGGGCAAAGCCTTTCATTCCTGGCTGGTTCGGCGGCGGAAGGTTATGGCAGCGGTTCGGACATGAGCACGGCCTTCTCAGTGGAGCGATCCATTTTCTCCACATCCCGCGTCGGGCTGAGCGGAAATGTCGGCTATGGAGACACTCTACCCGCAGCCGTTCTGCGCGCTACGTACTCGCATCGCCTGCTCGATGGTTCCGGGCCCTCGATGGCGATTACCATGCGTCGTTTCGCTCCTTCCGATCCAAACCTGCACTATGCCGCGCTGCAGGCCCTGGCGCTTAACGCGGGAGACGATTTCGCGGTCGGCGACGTATTCGAATTAAGGTTCGGCAGCGAACTGCAGACCATCCAATTCCTGGGGCATGTGACCGCTTTCCGGCCCTACGGTTCCCTCGACCTGCACCTCTCGCCTGACACAGTTTTGTCGTACGACTACGCGACCTCATTGCCCAACACGCGGGAAGAGAAGGGTTTCGATTCAGCCCCCGCGGATCTGAGCGAAGCCGATCCTCGGGTCAGCATGATTAACTTTGCAACCAGGCTGGAACGCGCCCACCACCAGGAGTTGAATGTCTCACGGCGCATCGGCAAGAACAGTGTGCAAGTGGCCGTGTTCAGCGATCGAGTGGCCGACACGGCATTGCTGGGCACCGGCGAAGTCACTGCTGCCGGTGGGTTCCTGCTGCCTGATATCTATTCGGGTACCTTCACTTATACCGGCGGCACCCTGGACACACCCGGAGTGCGGGTCGTGCTGGAGCGGAAGTTCTGTTCCGATCTCACCGCCACTCTGGATTATGCCTACGGCGGCGTCCTCGACCTCGCCAAGCCTGACGTCGAGCTCCAGCAAGCCCAGCAGTGGATCACCACCCAACGCCGTCAAGCCCTGGCGGCTAAGCTGACCGGTACCATTCCTCGCACTCATACACGCTGGATCGCGTCCTATCGCTGGATCAATGGGCCAGCACTTACTCCGGTGGATATGTTCAACGCGTCGCCGGGACAGAGCGATCCCTTCCTCAATGTTTTCATCAGTCAGCCCGATTCCGACCCTGGGCTTTCTCCCCGCCCACATGGAAGCTCTGATCGATCTGCGCAACCTGCTGGCGCAGGGCTATGTGCCGGTCATTGGCCAGGACGGCCAGACCGTTTATCTGGTCCAGGCAGCCCGCTCCATTCGCGGCGGCGTAACCATTACCTTCTAAGAATCCAGAGTTAACTGCCCGAGCGCCTCCGATTCGTTTCAAATCTTCTTAAGCCATTTCCGCTCGAGGCGCAGGCAATCATGTCCCACGGTCCGCGGCCGGGCAACGGGTTTCCTATTCGTAAAATCTATCGCTTGCATCGAGAAGTCCAGGGTTGACTGTTGGGGTAGGGTTTAGATAATGTCGTGAGGCTTCCCATTGCGGTCGGGGCGGTGCATCTGGTTAGTATCCAAGGGATTGCACGCCTCTTGGGAGTGGGCCGGATAGTCTGGTCTCCCGCATAAGACACATCACTCAAAGAAAATTGATCGGCTTTAGAGGAGGCTCCATGAAGGTGCGCTTAGTCCTGGTGTTTGTGCTTCTGGCCGCAGTGAGCCTCGCGGCGCAGACCTTCCGTGGCACGATTCTCGGCTCGGTCACCGATCGCGCAGGGCGCAGTGGTCGCCGGAGCCCAGGTGACGGTGAAGAACGTCGGCACGGGACTGGAGCGCACCACGGAGACTAGCGCCGACGGCAGTTATGCGCTGCCCGAGTTGCCCATCGGCACCTACACGGTGACGATCACACTCGCCGGCTTTCAGACCGCTCTGACCACCGGCGTGACGGTAGACGTGGCTGGGGAGCGGCGAGTAGATGCCGCGATGAAGCCGGGCCAGGTGTCAAGTATGGTGGAGGTCTCAGGCGACCTCTTGCCCCAAGTGGAGACGACCTCCGCCGAACTTGGCGGTACCCTGACCGCGGAAACGATTGAGGCGCTTCCGGTCAACGGGCGCGATTATCAGAAGCTAATCTACCTGAACCCTGGCATCGCTGGTTCTCCCGATCAGATTTCAGATTCTCCCGGTTCTTACGGAGTTTTCTCGATGAACGGTTCGCGCGGCCGGTCGAACAACTTCCTGCTTGACGGCACCGATATGAACGATGGCTTCCGTAACGATCCGGCAATCAACGAGGCTGGGGTATTTGGCGATCCGGCCACCATTCTGCCGCTCGACGCCGTGGCCGAACTGAAAGTGATTTCTAATTATGAAGCGGAGTACGGCCGGAACAGCGGCGCCGTAATCAACATCGTGACCAAGAGCGGCACCAACGCTCTGCACGGTTCGCTGCTGGAGTACTTCCGCACGGGCAAGCTTGGAGCGCGCAACTACTTCAACTTCGATCCCGCTCCCAAGAGCCCTTTCAATAACAATCAATTCGGTGGTTCTCTGGGCGGCCCAATCATCAAGGACAACACTTTTTTCTACGCTGACTATGAAGGCCAGAGCGAAAATGGATCGCAGGCCGGGACCACTTGCGTGCCCTATCCGCAGCAAATCGCGTACGACGAAACTACTAACGGCCCGGCCTGAACCAGGTAATTGCGGCGCTTCTTGCCCGCAACCCTTATCCGTCGCCAAACATCGCCTCGGCGGTCTATAACCCGGTTACCCTGCGCCGATTATGCTGCATTCGACAAGGGCTGTCCGAACGGCAACAATCTTTCCGACTTCCACGAGCTTCTTCAACCGCGTGGATAGCTTCATCGGCAAGATCGACCACAACTTCAACACGAACAATCTGCTGACCGGACGTTACTATTTTGGCAACAGCCACCAGAGCTTTCCCTTCGCGCAATTGGCAGGCGGTCTTCTGCCGGGGTTCAATACGATCACCCCGACGCGCGTACAACTGGTATCGATCTCCTATGTGAAGGTCGTCAACTCGAGTCAGGTCAACGAAGCTCGCCTAGGGATGGAACCGGTTCGCGGAAGGGTTTTTCGCCGAGGACCAGAGTTTCATCCCGAACTCCATTGGTTTGGATACGGGCATAACCACTACCTATAACGGCGGTCTTCCTTCGACTAATGTTGGCAGTTTCTCGCAGATCGGCGCCACCGACTCTCTGGCGAAAAATCGCGTGGACGCCAACTGGCACTTCGTCGACAACTATTCGTGGAAGTCGGGAAGGCACGACGTGAAGTTCGGCTACGAATTCCGGCGCACCACCATCGCGCAGGTGTTCGATCACGAATTTCCGGGGCACTCTAAGCTTCGATACCCTTACCGACTTTCTGGCGGGCTCGCCCGACGGCGGCGGAGCCAGATACAGGGCGATACCGAAAGACACACCTACCAGAACAGCCATGGGTTGTTTATTCAGGATAGTTTCCGTGCGACTCCCCGGTTGACTGTGAACTACGGGATGCGCTGGGACTACTTCGGCGTGACTGGAGAAAAGAGCGGGCAGTTCTACACCGTCGATTACTCGAACGGCGGCAATAACGTTCCCACCAGCCAGTTGTATGGCAAGGATCTCAACAACTTCGCTCCCCGCGTGGCCGTTGCCTATGACGTGACCGGCCAGGGAAAGACCGTGGTCCGCGCCGGATGGGGATTGTTCTACGATGCGTTTTCGCAGGATATGTTCCTGGGCCACCTGCCTTGGAATTGCGGATTCTGTCCGGGACCGGCCTATCCCGGTCTGGGGCCGAATGCTCTGGGTAAGGGTAGCGTGGCGATTAACCAGGCTACGGTCGCAGTTACGCCTCGACGGAGCTTCCGGTCTATTCAGGATTCGGACCTGAGGGAGATTTCTTCTCCGTCGATCCGCACATGCGCACGCCCTACGTCCAGAACTTCAATCTGAACCTCCAACAGCAGTTGGGCAGCAAGACAGTACTTCAGGTTGGTTATGTGGGATCGATCGGGACATAAGCTGTTCCAGTTCCTCGACATCAATCAGCCCAGCCAGGCGCAGATCACGGCATCAGACCTGGCCTGCGTTCCGGAGCCGAACGCCACTCCGCCATTTTATTGCCCCAGCGGTGTGCCGCGCACGGTGGCGCCGAATTTCTTCTATCTCAATCAGGAGAAATCGTCGGCCAACTCCAACTACCATTCGCTACAGGCTAGCCTGCGCACCAGCGGTTGGCATGGGTTGACCTCGACAAGCCAACTTTGTCTGGTCGCATTCCATCGACGACGCCAGCGACCTCGAGGATTTCGAACCCAACGAGTCGCAGCCCACCAACAGCACCGTTCCGGCCGGGGACCGCGGAAACTCCAGCTTCGATATTCGCCGCCGCTTCACCTGGAACTTCGTCTACCAATTCCCCAGGATGGGCGGGTCGATGCAGAAGTTGAGGAACGGCTGGGGCTTCGACGGTATCCTCAATCTGCAGGATGGTCAGCCCTGGCATTTGAACTATGAGTTTGAAGGAGACTACTCGGGCTCGGGCGAAGGCTTTGACCGTCCGGACCAGATCTCGACTCCACAGTATTCACCCGGCAACCCGGCGCAGTATATAAACCTGTCAGCCTTTGCCGCGCCGTGCACTTGGAACCAGTTCCAGGATCCCGGCGCAACGGACGAAACCAACTGCGTCCCGGGTACACGCCATTTCGGCAGCGAAGGACGCAACTCTCTGCACGGCCCTAGTTTCAAGGAGTTCAACTTCTCCGTCTTCAAGGACACGGGGATCACGGAGCGGCTTAAGATGACGCTGCGGGCGGAGTTCTTTAACCTGCTCAATCATCCCAACTTCTCGAATCCGTTCCTGCCCAATTTCATTAGCGATATCGGAGCACCGAACGCCGCGACTGGCGGCTATTCGAATACTTCGTATTTCCCCATCACCGCGACCGGCGACGTAGGCATCGGCAATCCGTTCCTCGGCGGTGGAGGGCCCAGGGGCGTGCAGTTTGCGGCCATCTTCAAGTTCTAGTCCTTGCAGTTCAAACGCCCCTGCCGGCTCGCGGCAGGGGCTTTTGTTTTCTCAAACAGCCTCCCACCCGTCGTATGACTTCCGTCACTAGGTAACCGGATTCCGGCGATGCTACGCTGCAGTCGTAATCCTTTCCCCAAAGCTCTGTTGCGGAGATCTCGATGCGTCGCTCCATGTGCGCCGTCTCTATCTCTCATTCTTGGCGTGTGCTTTGCCGCGCCCGTCTACGCTCATGCCCACCACCTCAAGCAGGGTGCGACGACTTCGCTGCCGGTGACCACCTCGTCGGCCGAGGCGCGCTCGCTCTACGAGAAGGGCATGCAGGATTACGAGAATCTCTATCTGGAGCGCTGCAACGACGACTGGCGCGCGGCCGTGAAGGCTGATCCCAATCTGGCCGTGGCCTGGGCCTGGATTGCCTTCAACAGCAGCAATCCCGAGGAAGTGAGCGCCGCCCGCGAAAAAGCCAAGGCTCTCGCGCCCAAGCTGACCCCGGGAGAGCAGTTGATGATCGCCTGGATCGCCAAGGTGCAGGAAGGCGACTTCATCGGCGGCATTTCCGCCATGAACGACATGCTCGAGATGTATCCCAAGGACAAGCATTTGCTCTATCTCGCCGGCAACTGGCTGATGGGCGAAAACGGCCACGATCAGGCGCAGAGGTTGCTCGAGAAGGCGTTGGCCATCGACAAGAATTTTCCCGCCGCGCTGAACGACCTGGCCTACGTGGATGCCCGCAACCGGCAGTTTGACAAGGCCTTTGCGGCCATGGATCGCTATGTCGCCCTGCTGCCCAAGGAACCGAATCCGCAGGACTCCTACGGCGAACTGCTGCGCATGGCCGGAAACTTCGAGGGATCGCTGAAGCATTACCGGGCCGCCTTGAAGATCGATCCTGACTTTGTCACTTCGCAGGTCGGCCTGGGAGATACCTACGCCCTGATGGGCAACCAGGAGCAGGCGCGGATTGAGTACGACAAGGCCATCCGCTACGCCCACAACGAGGCGGACCGGCTCACCTACAGCATGCAGAAGGCAATGACCTGGGTGCGCGACGGCAAGTTCGCCGAGGCCGACAAGTCATTCCAGGAGATTGCCCAGGAACCGCCCACGCCAAGGATCAGGACTTGCAGGAAGCGCAGGCCTACCGGCACCTGGCCGAGTATCAGACCGACGATAACGCCGCGTTGAAATATCTGCAGGAGGCCGAGGACTCGCTGGGACATCGGCACGATTTCCAAGGGCGATAAAGATGAGGAACTGTCCCGCATTCTGCGCAACCGCGCGGTGCGCGCCGCACACGCCGGCAACCCGGCATTGGCCGACCAGTCTCTGAAGCAGCTCGAAACCATGGCGACCGGCAGTCGCAACCGACGTTATCCAGAGTTCCTACAACGGAGCCGCCGGAACTCTGCTGATGGATCAGAAGAAGTTCGACGAAGCCATCACTTATCTGGAAGAAGACCAGGACAATCCCTTCACCATGGAACTTCTGGTGCAGGCCTACTACCAGACCAATCAGTCCGACAAGCTGGCCGAGGCTGAGGCCAAGCTGCGAGGCACCAATGTTCCCACCATGGAGCAAGCCCTCGTCGTACCGGCCGCACGCCTGCGTCGCCCGGAAATGTAAGCCGTTCGTAACTTTCCGTTTGATTTGGTCTATACTGTCGAACGCCAGCGGGAAAGCGAGGGCTCTCCGCTGGCGTTTGCTCGTGATTGCGAGCTGAGGATTCGAGTCTCAAGATTTGATTCTGCGATTTGGTCTTACGGATTAATGAACTCTAAGATTGATCGACGTTCCCGCCGAAGAGTGGTTGCCACCCTGCCGGTGCGCGTCCGCGGTACGACGGCGAATGCAGAGTTGAGCGCCGCCCAGACTCGTGATGTCAGCACGAATGGCGTGTTCCTCTATAGCGCGTCCCGTATGGCGGAGGGTTCGGATGTGGAGTTGGTCCTGATTCTCCCGCCCGAACTGACCTCCGGGGAAAAGTGTTGGGTTTGCTGCCATGCCCGTGTTTTGCGTGTGGAGCAAGGACCGGGCAAGGATTTCGGGGTCGCGGCCGAGATCCGGCGCATGGACATCCTGCCGGAGATTCCCGCCTAGCTTTCGCGCGCGCACCCCGCGCACCCGCCCTGCTGCTTGACAATGACTTGTGCACGCGAATGCGTGGCAAGAGGCCGTGCACTAGCACCTAAGAGCCCCGAAGCCGCCCCATCTTCAGGTAAGAAGTGCCGGGGTCGAAGGGCAGCGCTTGCAATCCTTGAGAAAAAGCTTCCCTTGGCACCGACCTTGGTGCAATAATGGCGGCCCTAGAATTGCTCTGGCCAAACTCAGGTATTCAGGTGGGCCTAGTATGTGGATTGAGAAACTGTCGGACGGCGTGGTCCAGGTGCAAACCCCGATCGGGCCGCGTTATGTGATGCCCTCTTTTCTTCAGCGCGTTTATTTTCTCTGGATGTTCCGTCACTTTCCCATCCTTCCTCACGCCGTGCTCAGGACTGGGCAAAAGCGGATGATCGATCGCCTGTGTTCCGAGCAAAGGTTTGTCTCCATGGCTTACGCCGATGGAATGGAAGATGCTCCGGTAATCGGCACCGTCGAGCGGCGTCTCCTCCCGAAGATGGGCCCAGAGTCCTTGCCCCCACGTCGCCCCGTGGTCAGCGAGAGTTCCGGCGGAATGGCTGCGGAGGTGCGGCAGCGTTCGTAGGGCGTCGTCTCGGCGACCCCGCGGAGAGTGCGCAACTCATATACATTATCTCCAAAGCCCGTACCGATCCTTCCCCCCGCCGAGGACATATATCCGCCGCCTCGCTTCTTTTCGAAACTGCGATTCTAATTGCATCGCCTCAACTGAAGCGCGTGGCTGCCGCGCGACGAATTGTTCCGCAACAGATTAAGCCGAGCAGGGCGAGCTTGTGAGCGATGACCGGACGTGGGGGAAATGCTACAATCGAAAATTGTCCTGCCGGTAAGATTCCCCACCGTGGGCGCGTAGCTCAATTGGCAGAGCAACTGACTCTTAATCAGTAGGTTGTAGGTTCGATTCCTACCGCGCTCACCACTCTTTCAAAAATCAATCACCCACGTCGGAATCCATCTGTCATTCGAGATCGTGTCTGTTCCCGTAGTTGATGCAGTTTTTCAACTACCGATAGTGCCGCACGGTCGTACTTGTAGATGCCCCTGAGGATGTTCCTCCTCGGACCGATCGCTCAGACCGCCTGCGGTTACCTTGGTCACTTTCGAACCGCAGGGCACACCGCTAGCATTCTCTCTGAACCTTGGGCTGTTAGGGATGCCGCCGAATGGGAGCAAAATCAGGCGGGGAGAAGCTCCGCAAGTCGGAGCGGCCTGCGAGAATCCTTCGCTCGACTGGAAACAGCCCAGCTCACTTTCTGAGTGCACACCTTCTCTTCAAGTCCTATTGACTGCGTTCTGAGTGGAATCACCTGCCGCGAGAGATTCGTCCAGATAGCCCGTTATCCGAACCAATCTCCAGACCGAGGCCCCATTGCTCGTCTTCCGTTTTCAGATCTGAGCCTCCGGCCAGAAGGCTCCGGTGCTTTCAGGTCGCTATAATTGCTGACGCTCATGGACTGGATTCCGGCCATCATCCGCTGGCTGTTTGATTCGCAGCGTGGCACATCTGACCGCCTGATTCCGCGCTGGCTTTTCTTGCGGGCGCTTGGTTGTATTTATTTCTCCGCCTTCTTCTCGCTGGTTTTTCAAATCCGTGGGCTCATCGCCCCAGAGGGGATTCTGCCGGCAAACGAATATCTGCGAGCCGTGGCGCAGCAATTGGGCAACGGCCGCGGACTATGGTTTGCGCCCTCCGTGCTCTGGCTTGCGAGCGGTCCGCACATGCTGACCGCCCTGTGTTGGGTGGGCATGGGCGCTTCGTTGCTGCTGGCGCTGAATGCGTGGCCGCGGGGGATGCTGCTGATCTGTTTTGTGTGCTTCCTTTCGTTCGTTAGCGCGGCGCAAGACTTTTCCAGCTATCAGTCGGATGGCATGCTGCTCGAGGCGGGGTTTATCGCGCTTTTCTTTGCTCCGCCCGGATTGCGCCCTGGCTTTGGGTTGGCATCGCCTGCGTCGCGCGCCAGTTTGTTCCTGCTGCAATGGGAATGGTTTCGCATCTACTTCGAGTCCGGGGTTGCGAAGATCATCGGTGGAGATCCCGAGTGGCGCAACTTTACAGCGATGGACGAGTATTACCAGAACGGTCCGCTGCCTACGTGGATCGGCTGGTACATGCAGCATCTGCCGCACTGGTTCCATGCTTCGACGGTTTTCGCGACGCTGGCGCTCGAACTGGTTTTGGTTTGGATGTTGTTCCTGCCGAGACGCTGGCGGCTCGTGTGCTTCTTTATCGTGACTCCCTGGCAACTCGGTGTCATTCTCAGCGCCAACTACACGTTTCTAAACTACCTCGTCCTGGCGCTGGGATTACTCTTGCTGGATGATCGCTTCGTGCTGCGATTTCTCCCGCAGCGATGGAAGAGATCTTTAGTCGCTAGCACAGCGGCGGCCGCCCAGGGCAACCCGACGGCTTTTGAGGGCGGGGAACCCCACGAAGCGGTGGGGGCACCGGCAGAAGCGGGACAATTTGAGCAAGGCCGAGTGGAACGCTGGACAAGCGCCCTCCGTCGACAGTTCAATGTCGTGAAGCTTTCTTTGATCAGCGCGGTGCTGGTATGGATGTTCTACGCCACGGCAGCGGAGTTGATCTGGATGTTTTCCGCGCTACCGCTGCCCACCGCGCCGGTGGCCGCGCTCGAGCCTTTTCGGATCGCGAATCGATACGGACTGTTTGGCATCATGACCCGGGGGCGATACGAGATCGAGTTCCAGGGTTCCGACGATGGAAAAACCTGGGTGGCGTATCCGTTCCGCTATAAGCCACAGGACCTGAGCGTGCCCCCTGGAATTTACGCGCCCTATCAACCGCGATTCGACTGGAACCTGTGGTTTGCTTCGCTAGGCTCGTGGCGAGACTATCCGATTGTTCCCCAAACCGAAGTGCGGCTGCTTTCCAACGACAGCGACGTTCTCAATCTTTTTGAGAAGAATCCGTTTCCGCACGGGCCACCGCGCCAGGTGCGCGCTGTGATTTGGCAATACTGGTTCACAACCATGTCCGAGAGACGGACTCAAGGTTTGTGGTGGCGCCGTCAATTCCTGGGGCTGTATGCTCCGACGATCGAGCGTGAACCCGATGGGAATATCCATGTCGTCGAATGGCCTACGGTTGGTCCAAGAGGATGACTCCTGGCAGCGGTCGAGTGGCTAGTCACGCCTTCCGGAGTAGCCACCGTTCCATCTCGACAACGCCATCTTTGCTGCATGATAGCCGCACATGCCATGCACTCCTCCACCGGGCGGAGTGGACGAGGAGCAAATGTAAATGTCGCGCGCCGATGTGGCGTAATGGCGCCACGTCGGTCGAAACAGAAGCTGACGAATGTCCATGATGCCGCCTCCGATATCGCCTCCCACGAGGTTCGCGTCCATGCTCTCAAGGTCGACAGGAGAAAACGCTCGCCGCGCCAAAATGCATTCGCGGAAACCAGGAGCGAAACGCTCAATCTGATCTTCCAGTTTCTGAAGCATGTTAACTTTGGATCCATTCGGCACATGGCAATAAGCCCAGGCCGTGTGTTTGCCCACGGGAGCCCGTGAACTATCAAAAAGACTAGGCTGGGCCAGCAGAACGAACGGACGATCGGCGACACGTCCGATCCGGACTGCTTTTTCCGAGACAGCAATCTCCTCGAAGCTTCCGCCCAGATGCACCGTCGCTGCTCGCAGGCAGTCGGAGGCTTTCCAGGGAATAGGTGCGTTCAGGGCATAATCCACTTTGAAGACAGCGGCGCCATAGCGGTATCTTTCCAGTCGCCGCTTGTAGCTGCCAGATAGTCTTTCGCCGCCAACCTTGACCAGTTGCCGCGGAGTCAGATCACAAAGAAGCAGGTCATACTTCGGAAATACATCCCCCAATGCCGCCAAACTCTCGACCGGCGATGAAGTGACCACCTCGCTTCCGAAGGTCGAGAGAAGTCCGCATAAAGCGTTGGTGAGGGACTGCGCGCCGCCGCGAGGAATCGGCCAACCGACGGCATGCGCAGGCACCGCCATCAGGATTGCGAACGCCGCGCTCAATGGTTCGTCCAGGCTGAGGAAAGAGTGGGCGGCCAAGCCCGCGAATAATGCCCGGGTTCGTTGCTCACGAAACCGGCGAGCGACAGCCCAGGCCGACTGGAGCGCGACCGTGCCAAAACGCGCCATCAGCCATGGACTTCTGGGGACGAGGGAAACGGGGCGCAATATCTCCGAAGCAAATTCAGTCCAGCGCTCGACGAACGGGCGCACGAGCTTATCCCACGCCGGCCCGTCGATCCCAAGGGAATCTTTGCTTTGATCCAGGTCACGTTCCAACATCACGGCCGTGCCGTCATCGAGGGGATGCGCCAAAGCAGCGGGTGAGTGAATCCATTCCAAGCCGTGGTCGCCCAGGGGCAGCGACGAGAAGAATGGCGACCCCGCGCCGAGCGGAAAAACTGCCGATCCGAAATCATGCCGAAAGCCCGGTAAAGTTAGCTCCAGAGTGCGCGCCCCACCGCCCGGCGTCGACTCCCCTTCCAGCACGTCCACTTGCAGTCCAGCTTGCGCCAGAACGATGGCCGCCGCGAGTCCGTTCGGACCGGCACCGATTACGCACGCCTTACGGCTCATCGGAAGTCACCCTGATTCCCACTCTCTTAGCATAAGTTATTCCCGCCGTTTCGCCATTACATTCATTGGCCCAGATTCGTGGGCAACGAAACAGTTCTCTGCTTCAAGAAAAAAGCGTCCCAGACTAGACTTCAGTCGTGGGACGCAAGTTTCAAGTTTCAAGCTAACCATGAAAACAGCGGCTCTGAACAACCCCCATTGTTCAAGTGCGTGCTGTTCAACGACAGACTAGATTTAGCGAAAGGCCTGAGTAAATGGCACATGCGTGCGGGACACAGTCACGTTCAGGCCATTTCGCAATGGGGAGGAGTGTCCTAACTTGTACTTGCTGGCGGCAGGGCGTCTTGGAGAGCGGTGACACGCCTCGCTGGTCGACGCTTTCGCCGCCAGTCTAACTCCTTGAAACAGGAACTTCGTTGCTGATGTTCTTTTCAGCGGGTTTCGTCATTAGCAGACGCGAGCCCAGACGATTGCGTTAGAGAGACCGGGACACCATCGAGTACATCCTTGGCTTCTCAACTGAAGGAAATCCTATCTTTCACGTTCCGGCGCGCCGGTCGGGAGTCGCGAGCCGCGAGCCCACCCTTTGTCGAGTGCCAGCATGTACCAGCGGTGACAATCGGCTAGATCCGTTTCTTGTAGTACGCTTCGGGAAAGAAGTGGTTCGTAGTCGAGCGTGCACCGGTGCGCAGATCCTGCGCCCCGGGTTGCGGCCGCTCATTTCTTATGGCTGAACAGGACTGGAACACGAGCGAAAAGAACGCAGGCGAGGGCCGCCGCGCAACGAAAAAGCCCTACCAGGAACCCGCATTCCGGCACGAGCGGGTTTTCGAGACCATGGCGCTGTCCTGCGGCAAAGTCCAACCCACTAGTTTTTCGTGCCATGCCATGCGGAAGAACTCGTAGTTTGCAGCCCTCTACGCCATACCCGCAGGAAGCTTGCGAAGACCCTAAGCTGGCGCTTGCCGCGGAGATGCTTCGCCGCCGCGGCACCGTCCGCCTGACGCTACGGGGAACGAGCATGCTTCCTTCTTTGTGGCCGGGCGATCTGCTCACGATTCAAAGCGTAGGGTACGACGAGGTCGTTCCTGGCGACATCGTACTGGTTATGCGCGACAACCGCTCCTTTGTTCATCGACTGGTCGAAAGGCAGCGAGTTCAGGAGAGCGTTTCTTGGATCACAAGGGGTGACGCCATGCCCCACAACGATCCGCCCGTAGCGCAATCCGAGCTGCTGGGCCGAGTGGCCGGTATTCGCCGCGCCCATCGCAGTTTGGTTCCGAGCCGGCGAGTCTCGCTGGTCCATTCCGCGCTGGCGTGGCTGTTGTGCCGCTGGGACCGATTCCGCAATCTCACGTTGCGCATTCATGAGGTGCGCCTGCAGACAGACACGACGCGCGCCGGACACTTTTCTCACGGAGTTTTCGGGGCGGT
Source organism: uncultured Acidobacteriaceae bacterium (assembly GCA_963770235.1). Taxonomy (GTDB): domain Bacteria; phylum Acidobacteriota; class Terriglobia; order Terriglobales; family Acidobacteriaceae; genus Sulfotelmatobacter. Next base: position 151,056 of record CAVYOW010000005.1, read on the forward strand.
GCCCGGGATTCCCGGCACTTCTCAATCCCGAACTTCTCATTCATGACGACTACCCTCCCCACTCCCGCGACAGAGACCGTATCCATTGAGATCGGCGGAATGCAGATTGCCCTGCATACCCAGGATCCTTCATTTCATCGGCTGATCGAGAGTCGATACCAGGGTTTCGGCGGGACTTTGCCGGATTCGCACCTCGAGTTCGACATCGACTTGTGTGACCCACCGGAATCCGCGGCTGATGATGACCTGGAGGTGAAGATCGATGCCGGCGAATGGCTGCTGAAGCGGGGCGACTTTCGCGCCCGCTGGAATCCGGAAACCAGCCATGGTCAGATCCGTCAATCGTGCAGTCCCTACGCCATTGATTGCGTTTTGCGCATTGTTCACTCGCTGATCCTGGCGAGGCAAGGAGGTTTCCTGGTTCATGCCGCCAGCGCGATTCGCGGAGGAAAAGCTTTTCTGTTCTCCGGGCTCTCCGGCGCGGGCAAGACGACGATCTCCCGCCTGGCGCCGCCCGATGCCACGCTGCTCACGGACGAAATCTCCTACGTACGGCGCGAAGGCAAGCGGTATATGGCCTACGGGACCCCTTTTGCTGGAGAGTTGGCCCGGGTCGGCGAGAACTGCTCCGCTCCCCTTAGCGCACTCTTTTTGCTCGAGAAAGGCTTGCAGAACCGCATCGAACCGGTGGGTCCCTCAGAAGCCATGCGGCGGCTGCTGAGGAACATATTATTTTTCGCCGATGATCCTGAGCTGGTGAAACTGGTTTTTCAGTCGGCCTGCGAGTTTGCTAGTTTGGTTCCCATCCGCCGCTTAGTGTTCGTGCCCGACCAGCGAGTGTGGGAGATTATAAGTTAGTCGCCGGAAACCACGATGGCCGAAAAATACATTGCGCGAAGCAAGGCCATCGCGGCCCGCCTCGTGGGCGGCGAAATGATGGTGATGTCGGCTGCAGATTCGACTTTTTTCACGCTCAACGAAGTCGCTTCTTCCATTTGGCAGGCAGCGGACGGGCGCACGCCGCTATCGGAAATCGTCGCCGGCAAAGTCTGCCGGGAATTCGATGTCGACCCGGAACAAGCCCAGCGCGGCGCCGACCGGTTTGTCGACGAGCTCTCGCAACACGGCATTCTGCTGGTATCGGATCAGCCACTGATGGAGATAGATTCTTCCCCCTCCCCGGAGCGCCGATGAGCCTTCTGGCCGAGATGAATCAAAAAGCGCTGGACCTCGGCCTGCCCATCAGCGTTCACCTCGATATCACTTACCGCTGCAATGAGCGTTGCGTGCATTGCTACCTGGATCATGACGACCATGGCGAGATGACGACGGCGGAAATCGTCGACGTGCTCGAACAGCTCGCCGATGCCGGAGTCTTTTTCCTCGCCCTCAGCGGCGGTGAGGTTCTCATGCGCCGGGATTTCTTTGAAATCCTTGAGCGGGCGCGGCAACTGTTGTTCAACGTAAAGGTGAAGACCAACGGCGTGATGATCCGCGAAAAGGAAGCTGCAAGACTTCGCCAGCTCGGCGTTGAGCAAGTACAGATCAGTGTCTACTCGCATCGGCCGGAAGTTCACGATGCCATCACCAAACTGCCGGGGTCACTGAAGCGAACCATCCAGGCGATTCGATTCTTGAAATCCCAAGGACTGAAGGTCGCCGTCGCCAACGTTCTCATGGCAGGCAACTTCTCCGACCAGTCCGGGGTGATGACTCTGGCCCGCGAACTGGGAGTCTCCTACACGCTCGACCCCACCATCACTCCAAAAATGGACGGAGACACATCCATCCTTACTCTGCGAATTCCAGGGTCGGAACTCAAGCAGGTCCTGCATAACCAGGAACTGGTGGGCAACGTGGAAGAATTCTGCGCTCCTCCGCCCGCCCCCGACGAAGACGTCATGGATGGTTTCCCATGCAGCGCCGGTCACACCGCCTGCTACATTTCTCCTTACGGCGATGTGTTTCCCTGCGTGCAGTTTCCTCTTCCCAGCGGCAATGTACGCCGGCAGAAATTCCTCGACATCTGGCGCCATTCCACGCAGTTGAAGGAGGTCCGCTCGATCCGTGCCAGGGATCTTCCGACCTGTTCAACTTGCGCCCATGTGGGCACTTGCACTCGTTGCCCCGGCTTGGCCTACATGGAGGGCAACATGCGCGGGCCCTCAACAGCAGATTGCGAGAAGTCTTTCCAGAGAACTGGCATCCCCTCGGCGAACATGCTGGCACGGACGCGAGCCGGTTCCACCGGTCCACTGATTCAAATCCAATCCCTCGCTAACCCACTGCAAAACCAGCCGCTTTCGGGAAAAGAGAGCCTCCTCACCGCCTGAAGATCGAACCTACGCCACGTAAGTCACACCACGTCAGATTGCGGCTAACCCCGTTAAGTTACCGAAGTAAGACCCAAGATTCCCGGAATGTAAGCGAACATAAGAATGGCACAAGTGCCGAAATTCTTGGGGAGAAGAAAGAACGATGCGACGATACGCATTCCGGTGGTTCTGTGTGGTGGCGGGGTCGCTTCTGCTGGGCATGCCGCTCTTTGGCCAGGCGGGGATGGAGAGGACTTCAGCCGGCGACGGGACCCAGGAACAAACCCATCTAGGGTATCCGCAGGACTGGAGTTCGCAGCACTTGTTGATGCCGGGCGCGAGAGCCGAGGATGTACTCGCGGCGGCAACGCGCGATCCGCGTTATGTTTACAACATGGTGATGCGGCAAGTGGCGATGCAAAACTCCCGGCCACGAATGCATCGATTTCCGCGCAGAACGCAGATCGACTGGGCGGTTTCGCTGGAGAACGGGTACGTGCCGCAGAACCAGTTTCCCGCAAAATACCAGTTTGACGTGGTGGCGGAGAACTGCAACGCCGATTACATAGTGTATGGGCTGACTGTGACTTCAGGAACGCAGGCCAACCTGGTCGGGATCAACAACTTGTATACAGGAGCGACTCCGGCATGCAATCGCGGATCGCCCTGGGTGGCTTTCGCCTACAACACGGTCACGCAGACAGGCGGCCAGATCGAGACCTCGCCCGTGCTGTCGGGCGATGGAACTAAAGTGGCATTCGTGGAAAGCACGGGCACGGGTTCGTACTTCCACGTTCTAGTGCTCCCGAATCCGATTCCTACGCCACCGGCGCAGGATGGAACGGTGTTGAGTCCGCTGATTCCCACTTCCTGCACGACGCCTACGACGGCTGGCTGCATGACTACCCTCGCTGTCGAAACCACCGCGACCAATTCAAATTCCTCGCCCTGGGTGGACTACAACACAGATACGGCCTACGTGGGCGCCGACAATGGTGTGCTATACAAGATCACTCCGGTATTCGGCGGCGGCGCCCCGTCGTTAGTTAGCGATCCGGGCAATTGGCCGGTCACGGTCTCCACCAACAAGTACAACACGGTGTTGACCGCGCCGGTTGTGGATGACTCTGCCGGCCTGATTTTTCTGGGAGACGGAGAAGGCTATGTATATTCCGTCAAATTGGCCAGCCCGGCTAGGACGTACGCAGCGCAGCAGACCATCGGATGGGTGTACGACGGAACCAATGATGGGAGCGGAAAAGCAGGGACGGGAGTTGTAGACCCGCCGATTGCGGTCACGGATCCCGCCAATTCCACCACCGACCAGGTGTTTGCCTTCACCGGATGCAGCTATGTGCAAGGCATAGGAGGGGCGATCACCCAGCTTGCGGCGAACTTCACGACCGGTACGCCCAGCAAAACGAACACAGTGGATCTAGGATCGGCCAGCGGAAACGGAGATTGCACGGGGAAAAACGTTCACGCGGGAGCGTTTGATAACGCGTTCTGGCTGAATGGGTCGGCGTCGGGGCACATGATGGCCTGTGGATTTGTACAGTCCGGAGGCGCACCGGCAGAACCACAGATGTATGTGTTCCCCTTCGCGAGTCACGTCATTACCAGCACGGGATCGTCCACCTTCGTGATCGACACCACGAAGGGGGACGAGTGTTCGCCGCTCACCGAGTTTTACAACGGCGTCACGGACCGGTTGTTCTTCGGTGTGGGCGGCACAACCGACGGCTACCTGAAGAGTTCGACGGTTACAACTTCGTTGACCACACCCACCACCTGCACGGCCGGCGCGTCAACATCCAGTTGCGTGACCTCCCCGAGCGCTCTCGGAGGAACCAGCGCGATCGTGATCGACAACCAATTGTCGAACGGTGGGACAAACATCTACTTCTCCACCATGGCGGATGGCTCCGTGAACGGCCAGAAGTGCAATGTATCAGGCGGAGCTGCAAATCCCTCTTGTGCCGTGAAGCTGACCCAGTCGGGATTGCAGTAGGGGCTCCCTCGCTGCCCGCTCCACCTTTCCACCTCCCAGACCATGTCTAAGCATCCGCGAAATGCGGCGGGCGAGTTTTGCCGAAATGGAGGACAGCGCGGCGACGCACAGGACCACCAGAAGCGTGCGGAGATACTTCGCGGCTGACATTGAGATCCCGATCCCGGTCCCAATCGCAAAGTAAGCCGCCAAGCAGGCGGGGCATTTTGGCAACAGCGCCAGAATGCCGCTAGGAACCATCCATCCGGCGGCATCGAGACAACGCCGCGCAGTCGTAGGCGGGCGTGGTCCGCTGATGGCGATCCGCGCGCCGCTGGTTACGCAACTCGACCCGGCCGAAACATTTTCGCAGCATGCGCGAGTCTTCACGGCTGGTGCTCCCCCGCGCAGCACGACGACCCCGCGCCTTTGGGCGCCACGTATAGCGCCTTCGGGTCGACGAAGTAGCCCTCAGTGTATCGATCGTGATGTCGAACCCATGCCATGGTGAAGGCCAATCCGTCCTCGTCCCGCCCTTTCGGCGCCAGATCGAGAAAGTTGTAGGCGCCTACCAGGATGTCGAGCCCCCGCGCGTAAGCGGAATAGGTATGAAAGATCTCGCCCGCGTCGTTCTTGTAGAAGACGCTTGCTCCCGGCGCTTCCTCGCTGGGAAACTCGACCACGTCGTAGTTGTAGTTCACCTTTCCGCCCGCCATTTCTTCTTTCGTAAACGACACGTGGTAGTCGAGGTTAAACTCATTGCCGAATGATGACACCCAGCGGAACCGCCAGCCCATGCGCTTCTTGAACGCCTCGATCTCCGGCATCAGCGCCCGCGAAACCACGGCCAGCGTAACATCCCGATTCGCGAGGTGGACCAGGCTTCCATCGAAGTGATCGGCCAGATACGAACAGCTCGGGCACCCCGCCTCCCACCCCGGGCCGAACATAAAGTGGTAGACAATCAGTTGGCTTCGACCACTGAAAAGCTCGGCCAGAGTCACCTTCCCATTCGGCCCGTCAAACACATATTCTTTTTCAACCTTCTCCCACGGCAACTCGCGGCGTTGCCGGCTCAGTTCATCCCGTAATTTGGTGAACTCCTTCTCTTTGCGAAGCAACTCTTTGCGGCTCACAATCCACTCTCTCGGCGAAACAACTTCGTGTCCCTGAACTCCGGTGTTGGTAGCTACTGTGGTCATTGGCATTCTCCTGTTTAGTTAGTTCGGTGTCGGTCCTGCTATTTTCAGTTACAGACCGCCGCCTGGCGGCCTAATGTCTCTTGTGCTTGCGCGACGTTGTTCGCCTTCCGCCAGCACTATCCTTTTCGGCGATTTCCTTGATCCGCAGCAGCTCGCCCGACCAAAGTTCCTGAAAAGGCCCCACCCATCGTTCATAAATCTGCCGGATGGGCACGACATTCAGCGAATTTACCCGTCGTCGTCCCTCCTCGCGCGTCTGCACCAGATGCGCCTGGCGCAGCACGTCGAGATGCTTCATCACTCCGAAGCGGCTCAAACGCGGAAACGTTTCCACAATCTCGGTCGTGGTCCGCGGACGATCTCTCAAGAAATCCAGAATCGCCCGCCGGGTCGGGTCCGAGAGCGCCTTCCAAACCGCATCGAGTTCGTGCGCGCGACCAGTCGGAGCTTCCCTCACCGCGACTCGCAATCCTTTCTGATCTCGGCCAGCATGTGACTCCAGCCCGTGCCCACACCCTTGCGGTGTTGAGGATCGATCAACCCGATCGCGCGATGCCGCAGCGCGACTCTGCACCCATCTCCCGCCGCCTCAACCTTTACTTCCAGGTGATTAATCGCCGGATACGACATGAACATCGGCCCGCTCAATTCCAGCAGCGTCGGAGGCTTGAGGACCTGCACAAACCCCCACAGGTGTCCGATCCCGTTTCCTCGATCGCGGTACCAGCGCCCGCCTGGCTTCGCTTCCAGCAGTAATTGCAGCGATTGGCCTTCCGGGTTGGTGTTGCCTTTTCCCAGACGGTACAAAACAGCCGCAAAGGCCTTCTCCGGCTTGGCTTTGACCTCCACGTGCTGTTCAACATCCAGCATCAGATCTTCCAAGTTCATACGTTTCTCTCCTGGCTAGGTAGCAGTGAATTCGTTTATGTTAATAAATAGTAACGTGAGCAAATAGTCACGTCAAGAACTATTTTTGACTTGCGTCCTCTTAACTCTTTCGCAGGGTCAGTTACACGGGTAACGTCACGAGGAGGCGGTCCAGCTGATGCATAAATGTCAGCGATAGTGCAGCGTTCGTCAAACGACAGAAACAGAGGCGGAAGTCATTGATTAACCCCGCTGGCGAGGTAGCCTCCGTCCACTGCAAGGAGGGTGCCGGTTACAAAGCTGGAAGCGTCTGAGGCGAGAAAGATGGCGGCTCCAATCAGCTCCTCCAGTTCACCGAAACGCTTCATCGGAGTGCGGATCAACACTTCCTCCCCTCGTGGCGTACCGATGACCAACTTCTCGCTCAACGGCGTGCGGAAGTACCCTGGCGCAATCGCATTCACGCAGACTCCATGCCGCGCCCATTCGATGGCCAGCGATTTCGTCAAAGAGGCCACGCCCGCCTTACTCGCGCAGTATGCCGCCACCTCGAAAAGCGCCAGAAATGAACCCATGGACGCGATGTTGATGATGCGCCCATAGCCGCGCTCAATCATGTGCCGTCCGAAGACCTGGCACGCTCGCAACGTACCGGTCAGGTTCGTGTCGATGAGCTTGTCCCAGTCGGCCTCGGGAAAGTCCAGAGTAGGAGCGCGCTGGTTGAACCCAGCGGCATTAACCAGGATATCCACCTTCCCCAGCGCCTGGACCGAAGCCTGCAGCACCTCTTCCAGCGATCCGCGGTCGGCCACGTCGCAGCTCACTCGCAGCGACCGACGGCCTAAACCTTCAATTTCGTCGGCAACCGCACTAACCAGTTCCAGTCGCCGGGCGCTGGGCACGACGTCGGCTCCGGCTTCGGCCAGCCCACGCGCTAGAGTGCGGCCGATTCCAGAACTGCCCCCGATCACGACCGCTACCTTGCCGTCGAGTTCAAGCCGTTTATATCCCATGCTTCCTCAAGAGTATCTCCCGCCTCTCTTCCGCCGTCTCCTCAACCGCTTCCAGTACCCATGGTCTCAGATTTGCCGCACCAATCCCTGATTTGTTGCCTGCGTGTTACGCACCAGCAGCAAGACCAGTATCATACCGGCGAAGGGCACCAGCCCCGCGATAATCACGATCGGGTCAAAAGAATGAGTGCCTGTGGCTTGACGGGTGTCGGAAAAGTAGCCGATAAGTTTGAAGGCCACAATCGTTCCGATGCCCGCGCCAGTACCGCTTAGCCCGCTGACCGATGCAACCGATTCGCTGTTATACAGGTCCGAAGGCAGGACGTTCGCCATCGTGGTAAAACCCGCATACGTAAAGGTCGTAACCGCGAACAGAAGCGCGATCAAGTAGAGGTTCGTCGTGAAAATCGTGGGGATAAGCATGGTCATGCCCAGTCCACCAAAAACAATCAGCGCTTTGCGGGCCGCGCCCAGCGACCATCCGCGCTTGATCAAATAGCCGGAAGCTCCACCCGCGAAGAAACTGCCTAGATCCGCGGCGATGAACGGGATCCAAACGGCAATCAATCCACTCCTCAGCTCGATGCCCTTTGCGACCAGGTAAATCGGAAACCATTCCGCGATGAAAAAGTAGACCGGGTCGGTAGACCCCTTTGCAATGATAATGCCCCAGGTCTGCGGCAGCTTCAGCAGATCATTCCACCGGGGCCGGGCTTTGCCTTGTTGGGGCGCAGCAGATTCCTGTTTGTCGGCAATGATCATTTCTAGTTCCGCCTGGCCAATACGACTATGTTCCTCCGGCGGGTAGTACAGCCATCTCCAGACGATCAACCAGAGGAATCCGAGAATGCCCGGGATCATGAACGCTGGGCGCCATCCCCAGCGAAAATAAATCCACAGCACGATAAAAGGAGCGACGGCTGCCCCGATCGAAGAACCACTGTCAAAAAATGCGGTCGCCAGCGCACGCTCGCGCTTGGGAAACCACTCCGAGACTGCCTTCGTTGCGGCCGGCCAGTTAGCGGATTCCCCCGCGCCCAGCAGGAAGCGAAACGTGGCAAAGCTGTAAAAGCCGCTCGCGAGCGAGGTCAACATCGAAACCACCGAATACCAGATCACCGTGAGGGTCAGGCCGCGGCGCGTGCCGATGCGGTCCATGAGCCTCCCGAAGACGGTCTGCCCGATCGAGTAGGCTACCCGGAATGCGATCGCAATATTGGCGTAGTCCGAGTTGGTCCAGTGGTAGTCGAGCTTGAGATAAGGCGCGAGGAGCGAAAGAGTCTGCCGGTCAATATAGTTGATGACCGTGGAAGCAAACAGCAGGCCACCGATCCACCAGCGCAACGAAGCGATCGGCTTCCCGGCGGTCACCATGCGTGATTCTTCGCAAACAGCGCGTCAAGAATTAACCATCACCTGCGCTTCATCCCTGAGCGCGTTCTGCAATGCCGGGCCTAGGAGCGCGGCCGAGTTCCTATCCAGATAGACAGTAGCGTTAGGATGCGTGCGCAGAATCGACGCCGGCGCCATCGGGCTGATCACACCTTCAAAGCAGGTCCTCACGGCCTGCGCCTTGCGCGGGCCGGGCACAACTGCCAAGATCTCCCGCGCTTTCAGAATCTGGCGCGCCGACATCGAGATCGCCCGCGTGGGCACCTGCGAAATGTCGGCGAACCAGGCCTCGCCCACCTGTTGCTGCCGGCAGGCCTCATCCAGGCTTACCACGATGTATGGTTCTTCAGTCTTAAAGTCTGCCGGAGGATCGTTGAATGCGATGTGCCCGTTCTCGCCAACACCAAGAAACGCGATATCGACGGGCTTCGATGCCAGTTCTTTGCCCACGCGCTGTACCACTTCCAGCGGGTCAGCGGCATCCCCGTCGAGCAGATGGTAGTGGGCAATTCCGGTTTTCTGCACCAACTGCTCCAGCAGCATTTTGCGAAAACTCCCCGGATGAGTCACCGGCAAGCCGATGTATTCGTCGAGGTGAAAAGCTTCTACCCGTGACCAGTCGATTCCCCTCGCCTTCGTCAGAACATCCAGAAACTCAAGTTGAGATGCAGCCGTCGCAGCAATGATCCTCGCCTGGCCACGCTCCCGATGGCACGACGAATGGCCGCAGCTGCCTGTTCGGCCGCCGCTTGCCCCAGCGCGACTCGATCATCGAATACCTTGATCAGCATGAAAAATGCGCCCCGCTCGGCCAACCTCAGTGGTGGCAGTTGCTTCGGACGGCGATCAGCGAAACCTGCTCCAGGTCAGGGTAGTGCCCATCTTTGTCGGGGTTGCGGTCTGCAGGCGCGATCTGCTGGATGGTTGTTCGCGCAGGAAGTACACCGCGAAAATATCTCCCATACACTTCATCAAACGCCGGCATGTCCGCTATGTTATCGAGGTAGACATTCGTCGAGACAGCCTGGCAGAAATCCATATCGGCTTCTTCAAGATTATCCATCAGGTTGCGCATCGTCTGACGAAGCTGGACCGCCGTAGTAGAGCTATAGACTCCGCCGTTCGCTCCCGGAATAAAGCCACTCTTCGCTGAGCAATACAACGTATCGCCGGCAAAAACGCAGGGGCTCGCCGTAGGGCTGGGTGGCATGTTCCTGGGACGCACAGCCCGTCGTTCCTTCAGGTCGCGGACGGCAACGCCTGTGTATTCGATTTGGGCGCCACCGGGCAGGCTCGAGACCTCGATTGTGGCCCGTGCCGGGGTATTGCCGAACTCGAACCGGCGCGCATAATGCTCGTTCATCACCCGCATCGGAAAATTCGCGGTCAAGTAAGGATTGACGAAAACCATGTGGCCGAGGTCAAGCCCTGCCGCCTCCACCACTGCCTTCATGCGATCAAGCGCGAAGTCTACCTGGGCCGCCAGTGGGTCCGAAACCTTGTCACCCGGGGGGAGAGTACCGGGCATCGCGGAAACGAACAGGCGATCATGCGTGAGGATGCCCGGCGAAAATGGTTCGTCCGACTTGTAGTTTGCAGGACTGACCGCCCGTCTCTCCGAGAGACTGCGCACCGCGACAGCATTGATTTCAATCGCGGGATCAGGCAGCCCGGCCACGCCGAGCACCGCGCGCGCCGGCGGAACTTTCCCGAAGAACTCTCGGTAAACTCGGTTCATTTCTTCATACTGGTTGATGTCGGTGAGGTAGACCGTGGTGTAGACCACGTGATCCATCGTCAAGCCCGCAGTCTCGACCGCGGATTTCAGGTTATCAAGGGTCTGCCGGGCTTGAGCCGAGAAAGTTGCCGGTAGTGCGCCATCCGCGCCGCGAGGTCCCTGACCGGAAATGTAAATGTAGTCTCCCGCATCCACGCTCGATGGGCTCGAACGATGGACCTCAGGAGCTTGCTGGGACGGTGCGGGTGCGCCTGCCTGCGCCTGTGCGCCGACAGCGAACCTCAGCAGCAATCCAACAAGCAATAATTTCATCAAACCTTCCGAAAATATCCGAAACATGAGCGCTAGCCGACTGCGATTCTATGCGGCTTTCCCCTTCTGCGCTGCTCCCAGAATGCTGCGCAGTCTTTGCCCTACGATGACCTCTTCGCCAGGCTGAATAGTCATGGAAACCAGTTCGATGTGGCTGGCTTCCGGCCGCTCTTTGCTGGTGGGATTGGGTCTGCCCTCACGGACTGCTTTTACCAGGCTGGGATTATCCGCACCAAGCACTTCGATGACAGGGTCCCCCTCACGCAGAGCCCGCACGCAGTCAGCGATGGTAAATCCCCAAGCCTTCTGATCCCATGAGATTTTCAGTGTGGGGTAACGGTTCCCATCATCTGGAACATAAATCGTCGTCTCCACTCCGGGCACAGTCTCGACCAGCTTCCTGATGTTGTCCACGCGTTCGTTCCACTCGCGGTACAGTTTCTTGTCATCCAGCTTCAGCCAAGTCTCAAGGGCGACAAGGCAGCCGATCATTTCTTCCTTTCCAACCTTCATGGGGCGGCAGACGGCTCCCTCGCGCGGGCTGGAGTTCATGATGGCGGCCTCGATCAGATCTTTTCGGCCCAGGAGCACCCCGCTGCACTGCGGTCCGCGCAGTCCTTTTCCACCGGAAAAGGTATAGAGGTCAATTCCCATCCGGGCGTAGAGCTTGGCATTGTCAGCCGGAGGAATGCCCGCTGCATCGTCGAGCAGCAGCGGTACCTTATGGTCTTTCGCGACCGCGAGCTCCTTCTGCAACTCGTCACCCAAATGCGTGGTGTAGATCATGAGGGTGTTTTGATTGATGGCGTTGGTAATTTCCTCCGGCGAATAGGCGAGCACCAGTTTCGCGCCAGTCAACCGGATCGCACTATCAAAAGCACTCCGTCCGCCAGACATCACCACTTCGTTCTTGAGGCCGGTGGTATCGGGGAGTTGCCAGATGAGTTTGTCATCGGTGCCCGCCATGCATCCCGCGGTTGCAACGGCCATGGCGCCGGCAGCCCCCGAGGTGATCATTCCAGATTCGGCGCCGGTGAGTTCCGCCAACCGCCGCCCGATGGCCCGTTGCAAATCCAGCACATTTACGAAGTACTGCCCAGCTTCGATCTGGGCTTCGCGAACTTCAGGAAACTCCAACGACCCGCTGAGGTAGGTCCACGTGCCTCGGCAATTGATGACGGTCTTGACTCCCAGGCGGCTGTAACAATTTTGCCGTGGATCTTTGCCTACTGCGCTGGCAGCCCTGGCGTAAAGGTCAGCCACAGCGATCTGGCTCAGTAGCGGAGCCGCCGCTGCCCACTTCATGAATGATCGACGGCTAGGTTTCATGGCATACATTTTCGACACCTCCAGGATTAAAAAAGATTAGCTACCTATTCTTCATCCTCACGCAGTGGGACGCGCGCTCGAACCGCCAAAATAAAAGCCTTGGCACCCGGTTTGTCTTGGTTATAGAAGCCGACCGTGCAGTTGGGACGAAAGTAGTAAGCGTCTCCCGCCTTGGCGGGATAGCGGCCTGCGACGCCGTCCATTCCGCTCCCAGCAACCATTTCGCCTTGACCCTCTATCACCAGATAAATTTCTTCCGCTGCTTCGTGATGGTGAGGCCAATTCGTGCCTCCGGGTGCAAAGTCCATCCAGAAAAAACTGTCCATCACGTAGGCCTCATCGATCAAGTCGCGCTTGCCGGTATGTAATCCCGCCAAAAGTTTGTACAAGACGGAGTTCGGGTGACCACTGACAGTCTCCTCTTTGGCATCCTCCAGGTTCGCGATCTTGGGATGCGGGAGCGGCGCGCCGATCGCAATCGATGATCGGTATTTTGAAGCCCATGACCAGGACACGCACCGGCTGGTCCGAATTGTTAGAAAGCGAATGCTTCACACCCGGGGGCAAGTACGTGAAGTCATGTTTGCGCAGCCCTTGGACCTCATCTTCGTAGTGCAGCACGCCGGTGCCCTCGAGCACGAAATAGATCTCCTCCTGGCGGTCGTAGCGTACGGTCTGGCAACTGCCGTGCGCGTCCAGAGTGACTTCGCCGAAGCGAGTTACGGTTTGGAGAGATCGATTGTCCTTGTCACTCTCTCCGAACATCGGCCGGTAGTGGCAACTTGGAGAGGTGAGCTCGGCCTTCGTCTCCACTAGATCGGGAACGTAACGATGCAACCATGTGGGATCGATTGGCCGGTCTTGCGCCCGGAGACCTTGTGCCAGCAAGAGCGAGAACAGCAGCAGCTTTTTCAGCACGCCCGATTCGACAATGGATTTCGTTGCCGCCCGGCCTTCAATCCTGGGCATGAGGCTCCTCGTCCTTCCCCGAGTGGGCCTCGCGCAGGATGTAACTCACCAGATCAGCCAGTTCAGCGGCGCTGAGCCGATGCCCGTAATCAACAGGCATTGCATCTCCGCTTTTCCGCTGGATAGAAACCACGCTGGACTTCATGAGCAGATAAAACCGGCCATCTTCATCCTGCAGCTGCAGAGAAGCGTTGTCTTCGTTCCGAATCATTCCGGAGAACTTGCGACCATCCCGAGCAGCCGCGGTCGCGCTCTCTCGTTGTTCTCCGCTCGGCCTCAGAATCGCATCACGAATCTCATTCCCCGGATGCTCTCGTGCAAACCCGGAAAGATCTCCAGCGACGAACTGTCCTCGGCTTCCGATCTGGTGACAAGCCGCACATCCGGCTTTTCCGAAGAAAACATCCTTGCCCCGCGCTGGGTCGCCCTGCGCGGAGTCCCCGGCGGACTTGCCTTGCAGGAAGCGCATATAAGCAACCACCGCCTGACCATCTTCTTTGCCCATGCTCGGAAACCCCGGCATTCCTTCTTCCGGAATCCCATCGTGAATCAGGTCGAGCAGCGCCTGATCCGAGAGCGTCTTCGCGGCGGACCGGCGGACGATGTCAGGCGCATGCTCGCCACCAAGACCGTCGAGTCCATGGCAAGTCGCGCATTTCAGCTCAAAAGTGGTTTTTCCCTTCAGCTCAAATTCCGGGCCGGAAGGGGCGTCATCGCTGTTCGGGTTCTGGCAAAGGACATTGCCGGTCGCGCCAAGAAAAATCAGCACCAATCCAAGCTTCAGAACGATTCGCCAGGTCAAGTTCGCTTCTCGGATTCTGCACTTCCGAGGGAGACGTGCCCAGGAAGTCGCAATATTCCACTCCGTGAAAACACCTTCGAAGGGAGCTATGACATCGAACGGTGAACCTGATATACCACAGAATCTGGTTGACGCAAATCAAATTATTTCGTTTGATTAGCATTTGTTTCGTTCCAGGGAGACGGGTGTCACCACCTAAAAAGGCTGCCCGGGCAATGCCGATGCGCGGTATGCACGTCCGATCGTTCACGGCAGAGGTATCATGGCAGCGCGGATCAGGGAAGAGGAAATGATGCGGCGCTTCGCAGTGGCCTTGCTTCTTTGCTTGTTGAACCCGAACCTTTCGCCAGCCCAGGCTAAACCTGAACCGAGCCAGACTGGCTCGTCGTGTCGCGTCGAGGCCACGAATTACAAGGGTTGGAGCGCACAGGAGCTTTCCAACCGCTGGGTCAAACTGGAAATCGTGCCGCAAAACGGCGGACGACTGATGCAGGTGATCTTCGCCGGGCATCCTTTTCTCTTCGTCAATCCCAAGTACGAAGGAAAGTACCTGCCACCCGACCCATCCCAATGGTTTAACTATGGAGGCGACAAACTCTGGCTTCTGCCTGAGGGAAATGACAATGAACAGCAGTGGGTGGGCAATTCCGATTTGCTCGACGACGGCCCCTACACCTTTCAAAAGGTTTCGGAAGGCCAGGAATGCGAAATCGAGCTGACCGGCCCCGCCGATCCGCAGACCGGGATTCAGATCCGTCGCACGATTCACCTGGACGCCGATTCTCCCCGAATCCGTTTTCACGCAACCATGCAGAACAAGACCGGGCACGTCATCGAGTGGTCCATGCAGTCCGTTTCGCAGTACAACACCGCGGACCAGGCTGATCCCTCGCGAAGCAGCCACAATTTCTGGACCTTTACCCCGGCGAATCCGTCCAGCAGTTATCTGAACCGATACCACGTGCGCTTCGGTCCGGCGGAGAATCCAGCCGTCTCCGTCAGGGACGACGGTCTCTTCACGCTGCACTACGTGCACCTCGCAGCCGAATTGTGGCTCGACTCGACGCCGGGCTGGCTCGCGGTAGTGGATGGCGACGGCCGCTATGCCATGGTTGAGCGCTTCCGCTACGAACGGAACAAAACCTATCCCGGCAAGGCATCGGTTATTTTTTGGACGAATGGTCCCGAGATGAGGATGAATTCTGAGGGGGAACCTTCCCTGACTTCCGGAGGCGACGGCGGCCCGCGTTATCTGGAAGCCGAGATCAACAGCCCTCTCGTCCAGTTGCGGCCGGGCGAGACCCGCGATCTTGACACGGAGTGGTTTCCCACCCGCGCCGGCAGCGAATTCCACGGCGTGGAGGATGCAGGTATCGTGGTGCGTCCTCTTCAAGCTACGCGTTTGGAAAGCGGCCACATCCGGCTTTCGGGTTCCTTTGGAGTGTTTTTCGCAGGACGTTTGGTCGCGCACCTGTACAACGAACACGGCGCCAGCGTGGCAACCATGCCTCTGACCCGGGTAGACCCCACGGATCTTGTCGTGCTGGAGACGGAGCTAACCCCTCCGGCAAAGTCCTCCCGAATCTCGCTTCATCTCGAAGACGCGAATGGCCTGGACCGTGGTTCTCTTGAGGAGGTTCAAGTGGGCGCACCCGAGAACCACTGACATGAAATCATTCAGGAAAGAATTCACCCTGGCTGCAGTGGCCATTTTCGGTCTGCTCTGTTCCTCGGCCACAGCGCAACAGGGTCAGGCTCCCGGGGTTTCCGACGTGAACGTGAGCGCGGACGACCTGCTTAGGCAGCCTCCCGGCGCCAACTGGACTTCTTATAACGGCGACTACACCGGACGTCGCTACAGCGCTTTGCACCAAATCACCGCCGCCAATGTCGCGCACCTGCGCGCAGCGTGGATCTTCCATTCTTCCAATTCCGAAAGGCTGGAAGTGACGCCGGTGGTCGTAAGAGGCGTGATGTACGTCACCTCGGCCAACGATGCATGGGCGCTCGATGCCCGGACGGGCCGGGTCATCTGGCATCACCACCGGCCCGTCAGCGCAGGGCTGCTCGATGATGCCGCGGCGCATAAGAACCGAGGAGTTGGAGTCTGGCGAAACTTCGTCTACATGGAAACCGACGACGCTCACCTGCTTTGTCTCGACGCGCGCTCCGGACAACTGCAGTGGGATGTGATGTACGCAGACAAGGCAAAACAATATGGCGCAACCAGCGCTCCACTGATTGTGAAAGACGAAGTGATCGTGGGGACCTCCGGCGGTGACTCCGGCGTGCGCGGTTTTGTGGCCGCTTACGATGCCGTGACCGGCAACCTGAAATGGCGTTTCTGGACCATTCCCGGGCCAGGCGAATTCGGCTCTTCCAGTTGGCCGGGCGATTCCTACCTCCATGGCGGGGCCACCACGTGGATGCCCGGCACCTACGACCCCAAACTCGACATTCTTTACTGGACAACGAGCAACGCGGCTCCTGATTTCGTAGGAGACTCCCGGCCCGGTGACGACCTCTACACCGCTTGCGTCCTGGCGCTGAACCCAACAACAGGTGTGTTGAAATGGTACTTCCAGTTCACTCCCCACGACCTGTACGACTACGACGCCACTGAAACCCCCGTGCTACTGAGTGCGAAAATAAACGGCCGAATGCGCGACTTGCTGGTGCAGGCCAACCGCAACGGATTTCTTTACGTTCTCGACCGCACCGACGGAAAGTTCCTCAAGGCAACGCCGTTTGTTGAAAAGCTGAACTGGGCCAAAGGAGTTGACGCTTCCGGCCGTCCCATATTGTCAGGAAAAATACCAGACGCCGAGGGCACGGAGATTTGCCCGAGCATCGACGGAGCCACGAATTGGTTCTCGCCCTCCTATAGTCCCGACACCGGACTCTTCTACGTCATGGCGCTGGAGAGCTGCAGCGTCTTTTTCGCGCGCCCGCAACCGTTCACCAAAGGCCAGACTTTCTACGACACTGGCACGAAGCTTGCGCCCGGTGACCATGCTCAAAAGGTTCTGCTGGCCTACTCCGTGCCCGAGGGAAAAATCGTTTGGCGCTATCCCCAGGTCGGCCGGGGCAATTCCTGGGGCGGGACGCTGACCACGGCGGGTGGAGTGGTGTTCTTCGGAAACGATACGGATGCGCTGGAAGCGGTTGAAGCGCGAACCGGCCGTGCGCTCTGGCAGTTCAACACCGGCCAGTCCATGCATGCTTCACCGATGAGTTATGCGGTCGATGGGGCCCAGTTCGTGGTTATCGCCGCGGGCAGCGATGTGATCAGCTTCGCGCTTCCTCATGAATGAACTGGTATAACCCGACTCACGGTTGATCACAATCCTGGAATCCATCGCATGGCATTGTCGCGAAATATTTTCTGAAGGACCGGCGGGGGAAGGTTCAATCCATGCACCTTCTTGCCTTCCACGGTAAGCGTCTCGGCGGTGGCCAGAAATTTCCAGTCACGCGCGTAAGTCGACTGCCATTCGATTAACGCATCCGCTAGGTTTGCGTCCGCGTGTAAATCGAGATCGGTGCCGTACAGAACGCGATCCTGATACTTGATCAGAAATGCGCTCACCTTTTCCGGCGGCATCAGCATGAGGTATTTCATTCTCGCCGCTGTGTCGATGGCAAAATTCGGATACTTGTCCAGGTGGCTGGCGATGTTGTCGAGATCCCGCTCCATGCTGCCCAGATGGACTCCTACCATGCGCAGCTTGGGATTGTTCGCCAGCACATGATCACGCGCCTCGAGAATCCTCTGTTTCGACGGGAACCCGGGCCGGTTGGCGATATACCATTGCGGATTTTCCTGATAATAGGACCAGGACGGATCCGAAGCATCCGGTGGCCCCCAGGCCACATCGCGGCTCAGCCTGATGCGTCATGAGCGTCTTGCCGTGAGCAGCGATGTCTTTGTATATCGGCTCGAACTTCGGATCATCCGCCATCACGTATTGGCCGCTACCATCCTTGATTTCCATTCCGATGTTTTTCCATATCTTGACCGCCAAGGCTCCCTGCCCGAAGTCGCGATCGATCTGCTGGATGGCATCGGAACTGAACGACGCACTGCCAAACTTGTAAGGATCGAAAGTCGTGCACAGGGCGACGAGGCCACGGCTCGACTCCACCAGCACCAAAGCATCATCGATCTGCCGCTGCAACTGCTTACGATGAGGGTTCGTGTCGTCCATGACGAGGATATTCAGCAGTTTCAGGTTCAGCCGCTCGATCATCTTCTGGAATGCAAGGTCGGTCTTAAAGATATGAACGTGGACATCAATAGGATGAATCGCTGCGAACGCGCGGAGAGCTCCTTCGTCATCGGCAGGTTTTGCCGCGGCAGACGCCGAAGTCGGCGCCTGAGCCGCGGCAGACAGGGCGACGCACAAACCTAATATGAGTAGAGCAGTAGTTCGTGCCGAACCTGTCATCGGAAGCTCCTCACTTGTCGGGTCGGTAGCGCTTGATGCTTGGAGGATCAAAGGTCGTCGGCATATGGCCGGAGATGCGTAGCTGGAAGCGATCTTCCGTACTAAGCCCGCTCAGACCAGTGGCCACGAGATGTACGTCGAATTCACCTGGCTCGGTATAGGCATGATTCACTTCACTGCCCTCCTGGGTCACGCCGTCGCCGAAATCCCAGTGATACGAGATCACCGCAGCATTACCCCTGCTGTGAGCCGCAAACTTCAGCGTGGCTCCCGCATTCCCTTCGGAAGGATGGTCCGTGGTCACGCCGGGAGCAACTGCGGGGATGCGGGCGTCGACTATCTTCAACACCCGCACCGAATGAGGCGGCTGATGAAAGGTCAATACACCGGCGACTGGAGCAGGCATCTCCTGACTGTCCAGAACATCGTTAACTTTGTACTGGCCCGTAGCAGACAACCCACCCGTCGTGAGATCGATGCCGTGCTCCCTCTCCTTATCTGTCCAGTTAAAGACCGTCAGAATGCTTTGCCGGTCCTCCTCTCTAAGGAAAAAGATGCTCGGCTGCGCATCTTCGGCAGCGAAATTCATCAGATCTAGTGGAACCGATGCCCTTCCCAGATGAGCCATCTGAATCAGCTCCTGATTTTGAATCAGCGCGAGGCGCTCTGGAGCCTTCGAAAACGAAGGAAGATCGTCTCCGATCTCGAACATTCCGCCCGAAACCGCGGCGAGCGCAATCGAGACTCTGGCCTCATCCACAGTAGCTGGCTTATCGCTCTCATGCCATGACTGATCGTGAATCGTCTGCGTCGATACCGTGAAGGCATCGGGATCGGCCACGAAAAAATTACGATTCATGTAGTATCGGGCGGCAATTCCAGGCGCCGCATCTTTACTGGCGTCGAAGGTGTGCCCCGTATCCTGCGAGGTCCGGCCATAATCCACATAACCCACCGGGTTCAGCATGACGCTTCCATCTTTATCTAAATAGACGTCGTCCCCGACCGTCTCGCGGATGATCTTCAGCCCGATCCTCTGGGCTTCCAGAGCGGTGGTGTCCGGCTTGTGGTAGAAACCTTCAATCGCACTATCATCCATGAAATCCATCTTGATGGAATGCACGCCCCACTCATTCACCAGGGTGGAATAAGTCTTTCGCAGATACTCCTGAGCCCCAGGGTTCGTAGTGTCCAGCACGAACAGCTGATCTTTGTTTCGCACGACCGTGCCCGCATGGATCGGCTGCCCGCGTGCGTTCTTGACCAGCCAGTCCGGGCGATTCTGATATACCCAGGAGCGCTCTGATACTTCAAAGGGAGCAGTCCAGATAGCCGGAACCAGCCCTAGGCCCCGAACCTTATACTCGAGTGCTCCCAGACCATGGGGAAACAAACTCGCGTTCGCGGTGCTGTATTCTCCCCGGGCATATTGGTAGCCTTCGTCGATGTGGAAGATGTTATAGCCGAGCGATTTCAAATGCTCCGCCTCCCACTCGGCATTGGTCACCGCCGCTGCCTCATTCAACCCGAAGTAGTACGCGGTCCAACTCCACCAGCCCATCAACGGAGGCGCCGAGGTTCTGCCATGGTGAATCTGCCGAATCAGCGAACCATAGGTTTCCAGCTGCCGATGGTAATCCGTGGTCAGACTGAAGAGCACACGCTCCGAAGATAGCTCCGCGCCCGCGGCCACCGGCAGGCTCAACTGCACCTGATCCTCCGCGGAGGAATGCTTGAGGGAATTTTCCTTCTCCATCTCGGTCGTCCCGGTCGAATCGACCTCGTAGGCTGTAGGACGAGGTGCGTTGCCGGAAGAGGCAAGATGAAGCCGCAAAATGGTGAGAAACCGGTCTGAGGTAAGCGCGCCAAGAAACAAGCTCTCGTGGCTCCGGCGATTGTAGATGAGCTGGCTGCCAACGGCACGATGCATCCGCTGTTCGGCGTCGGCAAAATCGCGGATCGTAATCGCTGGCCGGTCCTCGCTGAAACTGTCGGAGAGAACTCGATTTTCGAGGGCCGGTCCTCCCAGGTCGAGAATCGGCCCATCTGTAGCCTCCAGCGAACGAATGTCCTCGACGTGAACGGCCTTTCCTGTAGTATTTCGAACCGTGACCTGGATATCGCCGAAAGGCTCGCTCGAGTAGGCACGCAGATGATAAATCAGGTCCGGCCGCCCGCTTAATCCCGAGTAGGTTACTTGCCAGTCTGTCGCTTCCCCCAGATATCCCTGAGCTTGCGAGTGCTCCACCGCGTGCCGCGGATAATCGGCCGCATGAAGCCAGCGCCCATCCACCTCAACCCCCACTCCGGCCCGCAGGGCGTACGAACTCGATCCAGGCACCGCGATGGTGTATGTGCCATCTGCCGGGTTCACAGCAATTTGCAGAGCGTGTTCTGCGGCAGATGATTGCGCCCGGAGCCCCGTCACACCGCAGCCCGTAAGCAACAGAGCCATAGTGAATCTGACCGCAGACACCACGCTGATTTGCCTGATCCAATCGTTGATCACCAATTCCTCCATATAGTCCACCAGCATAGTATCTAAAGGTGGAGCTCCCGCGCTCGTCTATGATGGTGATTTCAGAAAGGGGTGGCCACCGTAACGAATCGCGCGAATAAGAGATCGCCGAGAAACCGAGTGGCTAAAATGCGGAACGCTCCATCACGAATTCGGATCGAAGCGGTGGCAGGCTTCCGCCTTCGTCGTCATCATCTGTTGGAGGACCCGCCCCAAGAGCAAGATGCCGTCACGATCTGCCGCGATATGTGCGGCGTGCAGGCGCAGGTCATGTCGGCGGCCTACCTTCAGCTCTGGACGCGCAATCATGCCATCACGCGCGCGAAGATTGAAAGCGCCCTATGGGAGACTCGCACTCTGGTAAAGACGTCGCTTATGCGCCAGACCCTGCATTTCGTTCCTGCCGATGAATTCCGGCTCTACATTGCCGCCATGAGACCGAGCCGTACGGCTGATGCGCTGCGGGTCATGGCCAGATTCGGTATCACGCCCGAAGAAGGCCAAACCCTCATTCCCTTGATTGTCGAAGTCCTCGCCTCAGGGCCGCTAAGCCGGCCCGCCATCGCTGCGGCTGTACGCTCCAAAGTCAGCAAGCGCGTCCGAACGTGGATGGAAAACTCCTGGAGCCTGGTTCGCCTGCCGATCGTGGAAGGACTGATTTGTTACGGTGCGGGCGAGGGCAACGAAGTCGTTTTCGTCCGATTGGACCAATGGCTACCTCGTCTTAAGCCGAAATCGATCCCAGCCACCGAAGCGCAGTGCGCTCTCTTGCGAAAGTACTTACGCTCCTATGGCCCCGCGACACTCGCTGACTTTTCCCACTGGTCAGGCATCCCCATGCAGGAGGTAAAACCGCTGCGCGCTCTCCTCGAACCCGAACTGGCAGAGATTCCAGGAGAAAAGAAGAGCAGTTTCTTGCTCCTCGAAGATGTAGGCGTTCTAAACGACAGTCCAGTGACCAAGGCTACAATTCGCCTGCTTCCGAATTTCGATTCCTATCTGCTCGCCCATCGGGAAAAAGACCACCTGCTGACCGAGAGGCACTATAAGCGCGTCTACCGCAACCAGGGCTGGATCTCGCCTGTGGTCTTGATCGATGGCGTGATCGCGGGCGTCTGGTCTCACAAGCTTCAAGGCAAGAGGCTGCTGGTGGACATCGAGCCGTTCGGCAAGCTTTCCAAGGCAGAACGCGCCGGAATTAAACAAGAAGCCGAGAGCCTCGCTCTTTTCTTCGGGAGCGAACTCGACTTCCATTTCTCTTAAAGGACGCTGCTTCCCGAAAAAATGCGCGAGATTTGCTTTTGTTGCTGCGGCATATGAGGATATCAGTGAATGATCGTGAACTTCGCGGAGCGGGCGCACAATCACAACTGGGAACTCGACCCGGTCACCCGATCCCTGCTCGATACTGATTTCTACAAGCTGTTGATGCTGCAGTTTATCTGGAAGCATTATCCGAAGACACGGGTGCAGTTCACGCTGTTCAATCGCTCGTCCAGTGGTCCCGTGGACACCTTCGCTCACGAGGAGCTAATCGCGCAACTCGATCACGCTCGAAACGTCCGCTTTCAGAGGTCCGAACTGGTCTGGCTTGCCGGCAACACGTTCTATGGCCACCGCGGAATTTTTGAACCTGCCTTTCTGGAATGGTTGGAACGCGACTTCAGATTGTCGGACTACGAGCTCTCGGTCAAGGACGGCCACTTTCATCTATCCTTCGACGGCCTCTGGACCGACACCACCATGTGGGAACTCTATTCGCTCTCCATCATCAGTGAACTGCGGACCAGAGCCAATTTGAAAAAGCTGAGCGAGTTCGGTCTTGACATCTTGTACGCGAGAGCCAAGACCAAGCTGTGGAGCAAAATCGAGCGCCTGCGCGGGATTCCCAACCTCAGCGTGGCAGATTTCGGCACCCGGCGCCGTCACAGCTTCCTCTGGCAGGAATATGTGGTCGGCGCGATGGTGGCGAATCTGGGCAGCGGCTTTACCGGAACCTCGAACGCCTTCCTTGCCCACAAACACGACCTTGAGGCGATCGGAACCAACGCCCATGAGATCCCGATGGTGCTGGCCGCTCTGGCCCCGGATGATCAAACCCTGAAAGCCTCTCAGTATCACGTCCTGGAGTTGTGGCAGAAGACCTACGACGGCGCTCTCCGCATCATGCTGCCGGATACGTTCGGAACCACGCAATTCCTCGAGGGGGCTCCCGATTGGGTCGCCGATTGGACCGGCCAGCGCGTCGACAGTAAAGATCCCTATATAGCCGGCGATGAATATATTGATTGGCTCCAGTCCCGCGGCCGCGATCCGCGAGACAAACTCGTCATCGCTTCCGACGCGCTCGACGTCGACGACATTCTCGGCCTGCATGCCTACTTCGGTGGAACTCTGGCCGGCGGAACCACCGCCCGGGATTTTCGCAGCGCAGCCGATTTTCATGATCGGCGCAAATGGACTCCCGGGCGCCGCATTCGCTTCAGTGCCGGCTGGGGCACACTGCTGACCAACGATTTCCGCGGCTGCGATCCCAGCGGCAATGCCGGGTTTGACCCCATCAGCCTGATCAGCAAGGTGTCCAGTGTCGAGGGCCGCCCGGCCGTGAAACTCTCCGATAACTACGTAAAGTCGCTCGGGCCGCCTGAGGAAATCAAGCGCTACCGGCGCGTTTTTGGCACCCTTGGAGTCAGCAATATGCCCGTGGTCGCGTAATGCACTGGTATGGAAGGACTTACGGGAACGCAGGATGGCCACCAGTTTCTACTTAGTAATGGCACACTAGAGCCATATACGAGTTTGCCGCCCTACGCTAGTCTGTTCTTGAGCAGCACTTGGGGGAGGGCTGATCAACATACGTCCCAAGACTCAAAACTGAGTCTGGGGCGTTTTGTTTTGTGCCTTCCGGTCGGTGCTCTTGATGGTTAACCTAGTCCGTCAGCGCGACCTGTCCTGTACAACCTGCCCTGTATAATCGATCTCCTGCCTATGCGAGCCTCGCTTTCCGTGTGGACGCTTGCCCTGTGCGTGGGATTGCTGACCGCGAGGCTGCCGGCACAATCTCCTTCTCGGCTTCCGGCAAGTTCACCGTTACAAAAGACGCCAGCTCCCAGCCCACAATCGATCCCGCAGTTCGAAGACATCGCCCAGAAGGCCGGGCTGACGGTCTCGCACATTTCTTCTCTCGACAAGAAATACATCGTCGAATCGATGAGTGGAGGTGTGGGACTGATCGACTGCGACAACGACGGCAAACTCGACATCATCACGGTCAACGGCTCCACGGTCGAGCACTACCGCCAGGGTGGCGACCTGATGATTACGCTCTATCATCAGGATACCGATCTCCAGAATATAGATCCTAAGAACAACGAACTCCATTTCACTGACATCACCAAATCCGCCGGCCTCACCCGCAAAGGCTGGGGCATGGGCGTGGCCGTGGCCGATTACGACAACGACGGCCTGCAGGATATTTACGTCACCGGCTATGGCGGCAACGCGCTTTATCACAATCTCGGCGACTGCAAGTTTGAAGATGTAACTGACAAGGCCGGCGTGGGTGCGGGAGGATTCAGTACAGGAGCGGCTTGGGCTGATTATGATCGCGACGGCCGGGTAGACCTTTTTGTCTCCCGTTATGTCCACGTGGATATCGACAACCTGCCCCAGTTTGGCAACGATCCGCGATTCTGCCGCTTCAAGGGAGTGCTGGTGCAGTGCGGTCCGTGGGGCATGCCCGGCGAATCGGATTTGCTGTTTCATAACAAAGGCGACGGCACATTCGAAGAAGTATCGAAGAAGGCTGGCGTCGACGATCCGCATCATTACTACGGTCTGGGCGCCACCTGGGGCGATTACGACAACGACGGCTGGCCCGATCTTTATGTGGCCAACGACGCGGGACCGAATTTTCTGTATCACAACAAGCATGATGGAACCTTTGAAGATGTCGCATTGCTCGATGGAGTCGCGCTCAGCGGTGACGGCGCGGAACAAGGCTCGATGGGTGTCGACTGGGGCGACTATCTTCACGAAGGCCGCTTGTCGATGATCGTAACCAACTTTGTGGAGCAGGGCTCGACCCTCTATCACAATCTGGGCAAAAACAACTTCGCCGACGTCAGCCTGCGGGCAAAGCTGATCAAGCCGACCTATCCCTTCGTGGGCTGGGGCACAGCCTTTTTTGACATGGACAACGATGGCTGGCTGGATTTGTTCATCGCGAATGGCCACGTTTATCCCCAGGTCGATACCATCCCCGGAGGAACGCCCTATGCGCAACCCATGCTGCTATTCCGCAACCATCGCGACGGAACCTTCGAGGATGTTTCTTCGATTTTTGCCAGCATGCCTCCGGAATCAAGGCGGGGCACAGCCTTTGGAGACATCAACAACGATGGCAATGTCGACATAGTTGTTCTCAACGTGGGCAAGCCGCCGTCGCTCCTGATGAATCACAACGAGAGCCCCAATCACCGCGTCTTGTTCAAGCTGGTGGGAACGAAAAGTAACAAAGCTGCGATTGGCTCGCGAATCACGGTGAAAGCTGGCACGCTCGTGCAGTTCAGCGAAGTGCGCGGCGGATCCAGCTACCTCTCGCAGAATGACTTGCGCTTGCACTTCGGTTTAGCGGCCAACGACCGGATGAGCGAAGTGACCGTGCGCTGGCCGAATGGCGAAACGGAAATTCTCCGCGACGTACCGGCAGATTTCATTTACACCATTGTCGAGGGCGCAGGAATTCAGCAGAAGGTGGCGCTTCCCGCCCTGCCGCAACGGTGAAATCTCTCCGCAAAGGGGTGTAAACAACAAAGAAAAGACGCCACCCTGCCGTGCGTTGCGAAACGTTCCTGCAATCCGCGTCGCATGGCAACTGTCCGATAACCTGACCGGCCCCTGGTAAACTTCCGGAGAATCTGGCAAGAACTTCATCGAAATAGGCAAAAGGCCCAAGGTTTGAGAAACTACACTTAGGGTTGTGGCGCCTCAGCCAGTCGCAATTCCACAGCAGGAGAAACAATGCAGAAGCGCAAACTTGGAAAAAGCAACTTGGAAGTTTCGGCTCTCGGCCTAGGCTGCATGGGAATGAGCTTTTCCTATGGTCCGCCTGCAGACACAAAGGAGATGATCTCTCTGATCCGGACGGCTGTCGAACGTGGCATTACATTCTTCGACACCGCCGAGGTCTACGGCCCGTTCACCAATGAGGAGCTTGTCGGCGAAGCGCTGGCTCCACTGCGCGACCAGGTGGTGATCGCCACCAAATTCGGGTTCAAACCTGATCCCAACGGCGGAACGCGTTGGAGCGTTCTAGATAGTCGTCCGGAACACATCAAGGAGGTTGCCGAGGCCTCCCTCAAGCGCCTCAAGACTGATGTCATCGATCTCTTCTACCAGCATCGTGTCGATCCGAGTGTGCCAATAGAAGACACTGCTGGTGCCGTAAAGGACTTGATTCATCAAGGCAAGGTCAAGCACTTCGGACTTTCTGAAGCAGGAGTTCAAACCATCCGTCGCGCCCACAAAGTTCAGCCCGTCGCGGCACTGCAGAGCGAATACTCGCTGTGGTGGAGAGAGCCTGAGGCCGAAGTCATACCGGCGCTCGAGGAACTCGGCATCGGGTTCGTTCCATTCAGCCCTCTGGGCAAAGGCTTCCTCACTGGCAAGATCAGCGACGATACGAAGTTTGACAAGACCGATTTCCGCAACTTAGTCCCTCGCTTTACGCCGGAGAACCGGAAAGCAAATCAGGCGTTGGTCGATCTGCTTGGCAGATTCGCGCAACAGAAAAAAGCGACCCCTGCCCAGATCGCGCTCGCCTGGCTTCTTGCCCAGAAGCCATGGATTGTTCCAATCCCAGGCACAACCAAGCTGCATCGGCTCGAGGAAAACATCGGAGCTGTGAACGTCCAACTTTCCCCCGATGATTTCCGGGAACTGGAAGTCGCAGCCTCAAAGATCGCAGTGCAAGGTGCGCGATACCCCGAAGAGCTGCAAAAAATGGTGGGCCGCTAAGCGACAGCCTTGAACTTCGCGACGATCGCCGTGATGTCGTCGTGTTGTTCCAGAGAACTAAATCGCCGAACACCATCCAGGATTGCGGTCAACAAAGTCTGGCATGGCAGATCCCGATGTTGCCGAAGTGATTCAATCAGGCAGAGCTCGCCAAATTCCTCTCCTCGCTCGTTACAGGCTTCGGTGATGCCATCCGTGTAAAGCGCAAGCACGTCCCCGGGAGAGAGCCGGTGCTCCCCGATCGAGCAATTCCAATCTCTGAACAGCCCGAGCAGCGTGCTGGTGGAATCGAGCCGATCCACCTTGCCGTCACCTCTTACCAGCAGACCTGACAAATGGCCGCAATTGACGTAGCGCAGTCGCCGCGTCGTCTCGTCGTACTCGACAAACAAAAGCGAAGCGTAGGCATTGTCGCCGGTGTTGTCATAGAAGAGGCGGTTTACAGACTGGAGCAACGGCTCGGGCTGACCGAAGGCCAGCGCCGTCTGGCTCCGCAGGCTGGCCTGCAAATTCGCCATCAACAAAGCGGCGGCGATTCCCTTGCCCGAAACATCGCCGATGATCAACCCCAGCCGCTGCGGCCCGAGATTCAGGAAATCGAAATAATCCCCTCCCACCTGGCGCGCTTGCAGACAGATACCCGCGTACTCTACCGTTTTCAACTCCGGCTGAATCTGCGGAAACAACCGCGCCTGCACCTGCCGCGCTATCTCCATTTCCTGGGCGGTGCGGCGTTCGGATTCGAGTTTCTCGGCGTGCGCCTGCCGGCGCAACTCCAGGCTTTGCCTGACCTCGTCGAACCCTTCCAGGCCAAACGCATTCCCGTCCGGATCCTCGAAACGCGCATAGGTGCCGCCCCACCCCGGCGTCTCCGGCGCAGTTGAGAAACGAACCCCGCGTTCGCTCCATTCTTTGTATTTGGCCTGGACATCTTCGGTCATAAACAGGACCCAACGGTAGCCGCCAATCAGTTTGTATTCCGGCGCCTCGGGCTTTGGTTCAACCAGCGCGAGATTCGCGCTACCGTCGGGAGGCGCCACTTCGATCCAGCGTTCGCCGGTGGGAAGGCGTTGTTCTGTGATGAGTTCGAAGCCCAATTGTTGCAGGTAGAACCGCTTACTCACTTCCAGATCGCGGACGAAAACGACGATGTCCTGGATTGACAGGTAGGGCTCTTCGCGGCCCGGGCGGAGCACGGTCCGGTTCGCCCACGAGAGAAAGGCGTCGCTGGCCATCGGCGTGAATTATAACGGGCCCGATAGGTGTTGTAATCAGACGTCTACACTCCTTTGATCGGTTACAGCCGCGGGCGGAGTGCCCCACTTCTCGCTGCCTTTGCGAGAAAGCCTGCCCTGAGCGAAGCCGAAGGGTGGGCTTCCGCGGTGGAAATCCACAGAACGTTGTGACATCCAACCTTGTCCACGCCGCGTCGCCTGCGCGATCATTGTCGAGGCCGTGACAGTTGGCGCTGGGCAACTCGTCCCCACGGATCGTCCACTAAGGTCTTTGAGATCAAGATTTTGCCCGCAACTGACTGAGCCAAATAGATTAGTTGTTATTTTGGCGCTAGTCCGATGATTCCAATAGATGGGGGGGAGGGGGGTATACCTGATTTTGGTCCGCCGCAAGATTCGCCAAAACACTACCGCGAACTTTATTTTTCAGGAGGAATCCATCCTGAAAAGGCGGCTCCTATTAGCACGTCGCACACCGACCCTGCTCTATTTCTCGAGTACTTTGCTAGAAGTGAGACTCTTACTCGATCCCTAACTGTCTCTGGATTTGCTCCAGCGACGCGCCTTTAGTCTCCGGAACCATCGTCTTCACCCAGATAAGTTGCAACACCATCATGAAGGTAAAAAACAAGAAGACGTAGCCAATCGGAAAAGAGGAAACCATTTTCGGAAAGAAGGTGGTGAGCAAGGCGGCAAAGATCCAGTGCGTGCCGCAGCCGAGGCTCTGGCCCTCTGCGCGATGGCGATTGGGAAATATTTCGGAGATAAATACCCAGATCACCGCGCCCTGGCCGATCGCGTGCGCGGCGATGAAGGCGAAGATGCAAACCGGCACGATCAGGAAGTGACCGGTAAAGAAGGCCCATGCAGTCAAGCCAAGCGAAGTGATGTAGCCGACCGAGCCGATATAAAGAAGAGTGCGCCGGCCCAACCGGTCGATCAGCCAGAGTCCGACAAAGGTGAAAATCAGATTTGTGATGCCGATGCCGATCGATTGCAGGAGCGCAGCTTTGGCGCCGAGGCCGGCCAACTCAAAGATGCGCGGCGCGAAATACAAAATCGCATTGATGCCGGACATCTGATTGAAGAAGGCAATCAGGATGGCGAGCAGGATTGGCTTACGAAGCCGCTTCGTCCAGAAATGTCCCGAGGACGATTTTTGTTCCGATGCCGTCGCAGCCATAATCTCATCGGCCTCGGCCCCGATCTGTGCCTTCGTGGCCTCGGGCTCAATGCGTTGTAGTACCCCGAGAGCAGCCTCGCGGTCACCCTTACGGCTTAGCAGCCAACGTGGGCTTTCAGGCAGGCCAAAACAGAACGCAGCATAGATCAGCGATGGAAACGCAGCCACACCCAGCATCCAGCGCCATGCATCGTCGCCGACGCCTGCCAATAAAGCGTTCGACACGTAAGCGATCAGGATGCCAAAAACAATATTGAATTGGAACATGCCGGCAAGGAGGCCGCGATGCTTGGGTGGCGCGATCTCCGAGATATACGTCGGGGCAACTACGGTCGAGATGCCGATACCCAACCCGCCGATGACGCGCGCAAGGATGAAGATGGCAACATTGGATGCCAAGCCTGAGACCACCGCCCCGACAAAGTAAAGAACGCCAATCCAAAGCAGCGTAGCCTTGCGTCCGAATCGGTCGGCCGGCCAACCGCCCAGCAGGGCGCCAACGACGGTGCCGTAAAGTGCCGAAGCCATGGCAATGCCGTGGAGTCCGGGACTCAGACCCCAGAGCGACTGAATTGTTTTTTCCGCGCCAGAAATAACCACCGTGTCGAAGCCGAAAAGAAACCCAGCGAGTGCCGACGTCAGCGACCAGAAGAAGATGCGTCCATTCATAGGTGGGTAGAGCGTTTACCGAAACAATGGTGCGATTTGCAATTCACTCGCGATCGTGCCCGGAAGTTGAGAACTGAGAACTGCTTCATCCCTTGGTCAGCGGATAGCCCTTCTCCCGCCAGTCGCGGATGCCGCCGTCCATCGAAATCACGTTGGTGTAACCCATCTTCTGCAGATTGTCGGCCGCCAGCGCCGAGCGGAATCCGCCGCCGCAGTAAAGCACAATCTCGGCGCCCAGATCGGGCACGCGGGCCTCGATATCGCGCTCGATTACGCCTTTGCCCAGATGAATCGCGCTGGGAAGATGGTCCTTGGCAAATTCGCTTTCTTCCCGCACGTCTACCAGGATGAACTTCCCGCCGCGATCCAGCTTCTTCTTCACTTCCTCGACGTTGGTTTCGCGCACGCGCGTCTTGGCGTCGTCCACAATCTTCAGAAAGCGCGGAGGATGTTGATGGGCCATGATAGTTTCCTTTCCCACTCAGCGATACACATCCTACCAAGTGTTGTTAAATTGTGCATTCGGGGTTCGTCTGATTCTCGGTTAGCATGAATGGGGTGAAAGTGAACGAAGCCACCCGGAAGGTTGGCCTGGCGCGCGCCTTGTCGAAGCTGGGCTATTGCTCGCGCTCGCGCGCGGCTGAGCTGATTCGCGCCGGACGCGTGACCTTGAACGCGCGAATCCGGCGTGATCCCGAGGCGCCGTTTTTCGGCAAGCATGATCAGATTGCGATCGACGGCAAGGTGGTTGCACCGCAAGAGAAAATCTATCTCGTGATGAACAAGCCTCGCGGCACGGTGACGACTGCGTCGGACGAAAAAGGCCGGGAAACGGTTTACGCGGCATTGAGCGCGAACCTTACTACCGGGGAAAAGAATCCGACGGAGGAATCTGCGCGCTGGGTTGCCCCTGTCGGCCGATTGGACAAGGCCAGCGAGGGCTTGCTGCTGCTGACCAACGATTCAGAGTGGGGCGCACGCATCGCCGCACCGGAAACGCATTTAGAGAAGACTTACCATGTGCAGGTGGGGACGGTCGCGGATGAAGAGTTTGTCCAGGCGCTGGTTCGCGGAGTGAAGGTGAAAGACGGGGAAGTGCTGCGAGCGAAACAGGCCCGCCGCCTGCGTGCGGGGCGGAGAAACTGCTGGCTCGAGATTGTTCTCGATGAGGGCAAGAACCGCCAGATCCGCCGCATGCTCGAGGCCTCGGGAGTTGAAGTGTTGCGGCTGGTGCGCGTGGCGATCGGTCCGCTGCAGTTGGGCGATCTTGCGAAAGGTGAACACCGTTCGCTCACTGGTGACGAAAAGCGAATGCTCGATCGCGCGATGCGAGGTCGCTCATGAACGACCTGATCTTCCTGTCTGCCGTCTTCATGGCCGAGCAAATCCGGAAGAAGAAAATCTCCCCGGTCGAGATTGTTGACGCACACCTGGCGCAGATCGAAAGACTGAATCCAAAGCTAAACGCCTTTGTGCAGGTGGACGCGAAGCGGGCACGGCAGGCGGCTCAGGATGCCGAGGTCGCCGTCATGCATGAAGAGACACTTGGCCCTCTGCACGGCGTTCCCGTCAGCGTCAAGAGTTCTCTGGCGGTAGAGGGAATGCTTTGCGAGTCGGGTACGCGCCTGCGCGCCGGGATTCGTGCCCGCTCAGGATGCGCCGCTGGTGGCGCGTTTGCGGGCCGCGGGCGCGATTGTGCTGGGTGTAACCAACTCTCCGGAGCTTCTGATGGCGTGGGAAACGGACAACCTGCTCTATGGCCGCACCAACAACCCATGGGACCTGGAACGCACGCCCGGCGGTTCGAGCGGAGGCGAAGCGGCGGCGATTGCCGCAGGCATGTCCGCCGGCGGGGTGGGCAGCGACGGTGGTGGCTCAATTCGCGTGCCCGCTCACTTTAGCGGCATCTGCGGGCTGAAGCCAACGCCGGGGCGCATTCCCGCGACCGGCCACCATCCCGTATCCGCGGGACCATTCGCATTGATCGGCGTCGTCGGCCCTATGGCGCGCACCGTTGCCGATTTGAAGGTTCTGTTCGAGGTGATGCAAGGGCCCGACGTCGGCGACGCCTGCGCTGCGCCCGGTGCCGGTGCGCTGGCCAAAGGAAGACGAAGTCAGAAAACTGAGAGTCGGTTATTTCGAAGACGACGGACGCACGCCGGTTACGGCAGAAACTCGCGCCGCAGTTCGCGCTGCGGCAGAAGCCTTGCGCAGCGCGGGATTTAAGGTGGAGCCCTTCCAGCCGGAGGGACTCGAACAAGCGCGCCAGCTCTGGTACAAGCTGTTCGTGGTTGCGGGCGGGATGCTTGTTGCGGCCAATGTTCAAGGGAAGGGAATCCGATCTCAGCCCTATCCTTAAGCAGTTCCTGGAGTGGTCCGCCGCCGAGCCAGCGCTCACCGGCGAGACACTGCTCGACGTCTGGATTCGGCGCGACGAACTCCGCGCGCAGTTTCTCAGGCAGATGCAGCAATATCCAATCCTTCTGTGCCCGGCGGCGGCGATCCCCGCATTCCGGCACGGGGAGCGCAGTTGGCAGGTGGAAGGCAAAGTGGTCCAGTATCTCGACGCCTGGAGCTACGCGGAATTCTTCAACCTGTTGGGCAATCCCGCCGCGGTGGTCCCAGTCGGCCACTCGCCCGAGGGGCTGCCTATCGGTGTGCAGATCGTCGGACGGCCGTGGCAAGAAGAGCAAGTCTTGTCTGTCGCCGCCGCGCTGGAGAGAGAATGCAGCGCCTGGAAGATCCCACCCATGTGAAGCGCTTTGATCGTTTCGATAGTATTTTTGCACTATTCCCCCGGCACACCCACCTGAGTAACTTGGTTCGCAGCGATTTCAGTTGCTGGGGGCTGAAATCAGGGCGATGTAGTGTCTGAACTGTTTCCGATGCAAGAAAACTTGCCATCCCGAGGTTTCGGCGGTCGCGCCTTGTCCTGGCTGCTGCCATTCCTGGTGATCTCAGCTGCCTACCTTTATACTTTTCCGCAGCCCAACATCTTCTATGCCGGCGTGGTGCTGTTACACGCGCTCGCCGGAGTGGTTACCGCGATTCTGCTGGTTCTGGTGCTGTTTCGTCTGCTGCGGGAGGGAAGCTTCGTTGCGCGTGGCGGATGGCTGCTCGTGGCGGTGGGTGCAATTCTCGGAGTCATTCTCATAAAGACCGGCACGCCGCGCACTGAGTGGAAGTGGCTGTACTTCCACATCGTGATCTCATTTCTCGGAGTCGGCCTTTTGATAGCCGATAAGCTGGGACAGCGTGGATGGCTGGCTCCGAAAGCCGCAACATCTGTTCTTCGTACCGCAATCTGCCTGGTCGTGCTCACAGGAATCGGCTACGGTGCGCGCTACATACGCGAAGGTTGGCAGACTCGCTCGCGAATCCAGAATCCCGCCATGCCGCCCGACAACATGAACGGCGAGGGTGATGGGCCGGAGGGCTCGTTCTTCCCCAGCTCCGCGCAGGTCTACGGCAAGCAGAAGATTCCCAGCAAGTTCTTCATGGAGTCTGACTCCTGCAAGCGCTGCCACGAAGACATCTACAACCAGTGGTTCAGCTCGGCGCACCATTTCTCTTCGTTCAACAATCAGTGGTACCGCAAGTCGATCGAGTACATGCAGGATACGGTCGGCACCAGGCCCTCGAAGTGGTGCGGTGGATGCCACGATCCGGCCGTGCTCTACGCCGGGTTGATGGATACTCCGATCAAGCAGATCGTGCACCGTCCGGAATCGCAGGCTGGTCTGGGCTGCATGATGTGCCACTCCATCGCCAACGTGAAGAGCACGATGGGCCAGGGCGATTTTTACCTGGAGTATCCCAAGCTGCATGAATTGGCCGCCACACAGAATCCCGTGGCGCGCGCGCTGCACGATTTCCTGATCCGTCTGAATCCCGAGCCGCACCGGCGCGTGTTCCTCAAGCCGTTCATGCGGACGCAGACGGCGGAGTTCTGCTCCACCTGCCACAAGGTGCACCTCGACGTGCCGGTGAATCACTACCGCTGGTTCCGCGGCTTCAACGAGTACGACAACTGGCAGGCCAGCGGAGTCTCCGGGCAGGGTGCGCGGTCGTTCTACTATCCGCCCAAGCCGCAGCAGTGCGCCGATTGCCACATGCCCATGGAGTCTTCAAAGGACGCGGGCAATATCAACGGGTTCGTACACTCGCATCGCTTCCCCGGCGCGAATACGGCGCTGCCCACGGCGAATGAAGATGCGGCTCAACTCAAACTCACGGAGGAGTTCCTGAAGAGTGGCGCTCTCACCGTGGATATCTTTGCCGTGTCTCCAGCGCAAGCGCTGCTGCAGTCGGGTGTGGCAAGCCAATCGGAACTGGCCACAACTTTCGCCGTGGGCGAAGAGGCGGAAACCAAAATCACTCCCGAAGCAGCTGGAGAAGTTGCGCCGGTCACCGCTCCGTTGAACCTGGTGCAGCCTGCCCTGCGCCGCGGCGATACCGTTCGCGTGGATGTCGTCGTGCGCACCAAGAAAGTGGGCCACTTTTTCCCCGGAGGAACGGTCGACGCCTACGACACCTGGCTCGAACTGAAAGGCACCGACGACAAGGGCCAGACTATTTTCTGGAGCGGCATGGTTGAAGACGATGGCAAGGGTCCGGTGGAAAAAGGCGCGCACTTCTATCGCTCCTTGCAGATCGATGCCCACGGCAATCCCATTAACAAGCGCAACGCTTGGGCTACCAGAGCCGTCGTGTATGTGCGCCTGATTCCTCCGGGCGCGGCCGACACAGTGCATTACCGCATGTTGATTCCTGAAAGTGCGGGCAACAAGATCACGCTGCACGCGCGCCTGTGCTACCGCAAGTTCTCCTGGTTTGGGACGCATGAGTCCTTCGCCGGGCAGCCGGACCCGGCATCGCCGAAATCGGTTTCACCTGACTACGACGACCGCCCGACAGTGTTCACGGCATCGCTGAGCGGCGTTTCGGCGAAGCAGGAAAAGATTCCTGACCTGCCCATCGTCACGGTGGCGGAAAATGAAGTGACATTACCTGTGGTCGCGCACAACGCGCCCGCTCCCGAAGCGAAGACCATCGTGCGCAAGGCAGAATGGCAGCGCTGGAACGACTACGGAATCGGCCTGTTCCTGCAAGGCGATCTAAAGGCTGCGGCCGCTGCTTTCCAGAAGGTGACCGAGGCGGATGCCAACAATCCCGATGGGTGGGTGAATATTGGCCGCTGCGCTGTGCAGGAAGGCGACATGGAGCGCGCCCGCACCGTGCTAGAGAAAGCGCTGGCCCTTTCTCCAAATCTGGCGCGGGCGAATTTCTTCTACGCCCGCGTACTGCGTGCGGACGGAAATTATGAAGGCGCTGCCTCCCGCTTGCGCGTCGTCCTGACGCAGTATCCGCGCGACCGGGTTGCGCTCAACGATCTGGGACGAATTCTTTTCCTGCAGCGTAAATATGCCGAAGCCGTGAAGGTTCTGCAATCCGTGTTTGCGATTGATCCCGAGGACTTGCAGGCGCATTACAACCTGATGCTTTGCTATAACGGTCTAGGCGACGAAAAGCGAGCGAAGCAGCACGAGGCGCGCTACCTGCGATTCAAAGCCGATGAATCTTCGCAGGCGATTACGGGGCCGTATCGCCAGTTGCATCCTGAAGACAACAATGAGAGGCAAGCGATTCACGAGCATGTTTCCGTGCCGCTGCCAGCGTTCACGAAACATGCGGGGACGGCCGCCCTTGCTTCCGGAGCATCCCGATGACCCGAACCCTGAGATCCTTGCGATTCCTCGGGGCCGCCATGTCTCCATGGTTATTAGTCCTGTGGCTGACCTTGGCGAGCCAGGCCCAAGTTCATTTCCGCGACGTTACCACTCAAGCCGGCATCCGCTTCACCCACAACAACGGAGCGTTCGGAAGAAAGTGGCTGCCTGAAACCATGGGTCCGGGCTGCGCTTTCATTGACTACGACAATGACGGCTATCCTGACATTCTCCTGGTCAATGGCGAAGATTGGCCTGGACACGCCCACGCGGGACCGACCACCCCAAAGCTATACCACAATAATCGCGACGGGACCTTCACCGATGTAACCCACAAGGCCGGCTTGGACGTGCCCATGTTCGGGTTGGGAGTGGCGGTCGGCGACTACGACAACGACGGTTTCGACGATCTCTTCATTACCGCACTAGGACAAAGCCATCTCTTCCACAATAACGGCAACGGCACCTTCACCGATGTCACCAAGGCTGCCGGCTTGTGGGGACCGAATGAGTTTTCGACCAGCGCCGCATGGATCGATTACGATCGAGACGGCAAACTCGACCTGGTGGTCGCGAATTATGTGCAGTGGACAGAGCAGACCGACCTCTACTGCACGCTGGACGGCGCGCACAAGTCTTATTGCACACCGGAGTCGTATAAAGGAACGTCGGTGCGGCTATGGCACAATCTCGGCGGTGGCAAGTTTGAGGACGCTACACAAAAAGCCGGCCTCGGCGATCCCACATCGAAAAGTCTCGGAATCGCTGTCCTCGATTACAACGGGGATGGCTGGCCCGACATTCTGATCGCCAATGACACACAGCCCAACAAACTCTATCTGAACAAGAAAGATGGAACGTTCGAAGAGCGCGGCGTGACTTCTGGTATAGCTTTCAGTGAGGATGGAGTGGCGCGCGCCGGCATGGGCGTCGACGCCGACGACTACGACCGCAGCGGGCACGCGAGCGTCATCATCAGCAACTTTGCCAATCAGATGGTTTCGCTCTACCACAACGAGGGCAACGGCTTGTTCGTGGATGAAGCTCCGCAATCGGAAGTAGGACGCGCCACGCTGGTCACACTCGGCTTCGGCTGCTTCTTCTTCGATTACGACAACGACGGATGGTCCGACATTTTCGTGGCCGACGGCCACATCGAAGACGCGATTGAGCGCGTGCAGAAGCGCGTGAGCTATGCCGAGCCCGCGCATCTTTTCCGCAATCTGGGCGGAGGCAAGTTCCAGGAGGTGACAGCGCAGATGGGGCCGGTCTTCGCCGCGCCGAGAGTGGCGCGGGGTGCGGCTTACGGTGATATCGACAACGACGGCTTTCTCGATGTTCTCGTCACCACCAACGCCGGCCCGGCGTTCCTGTTCCACAACGAAGGTGGGACGAATCATAGCCTGCGCCTGAAGCTGGTAGGGACGAAGTCGAATCGAGACGGCATCGGCTCGGTGGTGCGGGTGGCGTCGGGGAGCGACAAACAATCAAAGATGCTGCGCTCGGGATCGAGTTATCTTTCGCAGAGTGAGCTGGTGCTTACTTTCGGCCTGGGAGCGCAAACTAAAGCTGACAGTGTCGAGATTCAATGGCCCAGCGGCCAGGTCGATAAGCTCTCGGACATCAACGCCGGACAAACGGTCACGGTCGAGGAAGGCAAGGGGGTTGTGGGCCACCGTGCGTACGGTCTTCGATCAAATGCGTCGAAATGATGGTTTACGCTGTGTTCGCTCTGCCCGCTGTGGTTAAATCTTAGTCGAATGACTCCCCGAATTTCAGTCGCTCTCGCCGGCATACTGCTGGCAGCGTTTGGCTCGTTCGCCACCGCTCCGCTGACGGAACCGAAAGCGAATCCGGCGGAGGCCGCGCGCCTGAACAATCTCGGCGCGGCCTACATGAACCAGCAGCTTTTCGAGAAGGGATTGAGATCCTTCCAGCAGGCAGCCGAACTCGATCCCAAGCTCACGATGGCGCGGCTGAATGAGGGCATCGCCCTTCTGAACCTGCAGAAGATCGACGAGGCCAAGACCGCGTTGGAAGACGCGCTCAAGCAGGATCCGAGAAACCCGAACGCGTGGTACAACCTGGGCCTGCTCGCGAAAAATACGGGCGAAGCCCAAGCCGCGATTGATGCGTTCAAGCACGTAGCTGAAATCGACCCGAACGACGCCGACACCTGGTATTTCCTGGGTTCGTCCTACGCGCAAGCCAAACAGTTTCCGCAGGCGATCGACGTCCTTCCAGCACGCGCTGCAACTCAACCCTCTGCACGCCTCGGCTGAGTTCGGGTTGTCGCGCGCCTATCAGCAGTCCACCGACATCGACCACGCCCGCGAGCACCTGAAAAAATTCCAATACATCACGCAAAACAAACTCGGCGCGCCGGTGAGCCTGGCCTACGGCGAGCAGGGCCAGTACTCGCGCGCAGTTGAGGCGCCCTCGGCGGTGTTGAAAGCGCCTGCGCAGATCAAGGTGCAGTTTGTGGATGTCACGAAAGAGGCCGGGATTGTCACGATAGGTGCCCCAGGCAAGGCGGTGGACATAGCTTCATCCGCCGGGCCTGGTGCCTGCTTTCTGGACTACGACGGAGACGGCAAGATCGACATTCTTCTGCCCGATAACGGAGCAGCGGGTGGTCTCTCGCTTTATCACAATTTGGGAGGCGGCAAGTTTGAGGAGGTTACCAAGAAGGCTGGTCTGGACCCGGCGCTGCACGCCATCGGTTGCGCGGCGGGGGACTACGACAACGACGGCGCAACTGACCTGGTGCTGACCTCCGTCGCTGGTGTGAAGCTGTTGCACAACGAAAAGGATGGAACATTCAAAGATGTGACCCAAAGCAGCGGGATCAAGAGTCAACCGCTTAACTTCGGCGTGACCTTCGTCGATTACGACCACGACGGCGACCTGGATCTATACGTTGGAGTGGATCGATATAACGCATCTTCGGGTTATATCGAGGGTGATATTCAGAGCACCACTGCAATGTGGCGAAACAATGGTAATGGGACATTCGAGGATGTAAGCGCGCCCCTAGGTCTAAAGGATCGCGCCGAAGGTATCGCCGCGATCGGAACGGACTTCAACAACGATCGAGCGGTCGACCTGATTGTGAGCGGGGCTCTATTCCCGCCAACGGTGTACCTGAATCCTCGCGAAGGAAAGTTCGTGCCGTTTCAGAAATGGCCACACGGCGCAGGGATAGGCGTTGGCATCGCGGTCGCCGATTTTTTCCATGATGGCTGGATGGACCTGGCTCTAACGCAGCGATCAAAGGGTCTCGCGATTTGGCGTAACAAACTTGGCAAAGGCTTTGAAACGGTCGAACTGCCGCAGACAAACTGGCTCGGGACGTTCGGCGTGGCCGCCATCGACTACGACAACGACGGCTGGGTCGACCTGGTTGCGGTCGGCGAAACCAAAGAGGGCAAAGGCGAAGTTCGGCTGTTCCGCAATCTCGGTGCCGATGGATTCAAAGACGTCACGGCCGATGTTGGACTTGACAAAATTCAACTCAAAGAGCCGCGCGCCATCATCACCGGCGATTACGACGGCGACGGCGCGACCGATCTGCTCATCACGCAGAATCATGGTCCCGCCGTGCTGCTGCGCAATGAAGGTGGCAATCAGAATCACTGGCTGCGCCTTTCGCTCAAAGGGCTCGCCGATAACAAAAGCGCTATTGGCACAAAGGTTGAAGTGTTTGCGGGCGGGAACCGGCAGAAGTTTGAGATCGCCGGCTCGAACGGATACCTGGGGCAGAACTCGACCGACATCGTGGTCGGCCTGGGCGATTCTAAAGAGGCCGACATCGTGCGCATGCTTTGGCCGACTGGCGTGCTGCAGGACGAAATCAACGTTGCCGGCGACCGGCAGCAGAACATCACCGAGATCGACCGCCGCGGCAGTTCCTGTCCAACACTTTTTGTGTGGAATGGCGAGCGCTACGAGCTGGTTGCCGACATGCTGGGTACCGGCGTGGTCGGACACTGGGTCGGCCCTGGCCAGCGCGACGTTCCGCGGCCGGTCGAGTACATCAAGATCGACCGCAGCGCGATCCGCGAGAAAGACGGCAAGCTCAGTTTCCGCTTCATGGAGCCGCTGGAAGAAGCCGTCTATCTCGATCAGGTGCGGGTGCTGGCGGTCGATCATCCCGCTGACCTCGAGGTTTATCCCAACGAGTATTTCGCGTCAAACCCGCCGTATCCCGAGTTCAAGGTGGTCGTGAGCAAAAGCAAAGACGCGCGCCCGCCTGCCGGAGCGTGGGATGAGCACGGCCACAACGTCTTGCCCGATCTTCTGGCGCATCGCTATTTCGGCGATTTTGCCTTGACGCAATTCCAGGGCTTCGCCCAGCCGCACAGTTTCACGCTCGATCTGGGCGAGGCCTACCGTGGAGGGCCCTTGTGGCTGCTGCTGCACGGCGAGGTCGAATACTTTTCTGCGAACAGCATGTATGCCGCGTCGCAAGCCGCCGTGCACGCGATCTCTCCTTATGTCGAGACACCGGTGAACGGCAAGTGGATGCGCGTTGTCGATGACATGGGCTTCCCCGCCGGAGGCCCCCGCACCATGACTGCCGATCTCACCGGCAAGCTGCCGCCAGGCACTCAGAAGATTCGCATCACCACCAATTTGCAAATTTATTGGGACAGCATTCTGATCAACAGGACCGCGCAGACCGTTGCGCGGGAGATCCCTCGCCCCGCTGGAGAAAGCGCGGGGCTTCGGGATGACGCAGCCGTTAACATCATAGGTACAGAAGCTTCTTCACCGGGAAGGCGTCATCCTGAGCGCAGCCGTTCTTCAGGCGGAGCGAAGGAT
This sequence comes from uncultured Acidobacteriaceae bacterium, assembly GCA_963770235.1. Classification (GTDB taxonomy): domain Bacteria; phylum Acidobacteriota; class Terriglobia; order Terriglobales; family Acidobacteriaceae; genus Sulfotelmatobacter. Next base: position 191,609 of record CAVYOW010000005.1, read on the forward strand.
CTCCCTCTCCTCGGCTCGCAAGTCCATACGAACGACGTCCCGCTGGTCCGCGCTGACCTTGGCTTCCACGGATTTCCATTGAAGATCGAAGGCGCTCCTCCGGGGAACGTGCAATACATTTATGAAAAGGCGAGTGCGACCGGGCCATATACCCGTCCCATGGGAACCTACACACGCTACGGCGATGTGTTGCCGCTGCTGACAGCGCTGGACGATCAGTTGGTGGTGTTCGGTTCGGGCGATGAGGTTCGACTTGACTTCGATCCGTCGAAATTGCCGGTGCTTCCCCAAGGTTGGGTGCGCGACTACTTCTTCGCGGCCTTCGGCTATGAAAAGGACATGGACTTTTACGCCGCAGAAGGCAACTTCGTAGCACCGCTGCCGTTCCTCAGGATGGGCGATTATCCCTATCCGCCGGGCGAGGCGTTCCCACTCGATGATGCGCACGTGAACTATCTTCTCGAATACAACACACGGCACATGTCAGGCAACGAGCAGCGCGGGTACTGGTTCGACTATGGCGCTGCAGCGCCGGCGGCCCCAGTCTCTGTGAACCCGGCAACCCAGAATTGACCTGACCGCTCGCGTAGCCTAACATCCTCCGCCAAGGCTCTCTTGGTTTTTTTGGCGCCTGCATGCTCGGCCAAACCATTTCGCACTATCACATTCTCCGCAAGCTGGGCAGCGGCGGCATGGGAGTAGTGTACGAAGCTGAGGACACCAAACTCGGCCGCCACGTCGCGCTGAAGTTCCTTCCCGAAGAACTCGCTCAGGATGCGCAGGCGCTGGAACGCTTTCAGCGTGAGGCGCGGGCTGCTTCGGCGCTGAACCATCCCAACATCTGCACGTTGTACGAAATCGACGAAGCTGCCGGTCAACACTTCATTGCCATGGAGCTGCTCGATGGGCAAACGCTACAGCAGCGGATCGCGGGCAAGCCGCTGGACAGCGAGACCCTGTTCGAGCTGGCGATGCAGATTGCATCGGCGCTGGAAGCGGCGCACGGCAAGGGAATCATGCACCGTGACATCAAGCCGGCCAACATTTTTGTGACCACCCTGGGGCAGGCCAAGGTGCTGGATTTCGGCCTGGCCAAGCTGGCTCCTGCCGGACCGGAGGCTTCTAACGACCCTACGATGAGCGGTGAGCGCAACCTGACCACGCCCGGGCAGGCGCTGGGAACCGTGGCCTACATGTCCCCGGAGCAGGTCGCGGGAAAAGAGTTGGACGCGCGCACCGATTTGTTCTCGTTTGGCGCGGTGCTCTACGAAATGGCCACGGGACGGCAGGCGTTTTCCGGAAGTACTACCGGCATCATCTTCAATTCCATCCTGGAGAAGAATCCAGCGGTCGTGTCGCGAATGAATCCGGACTTACCCGCGAAGCTGGAAGAGATCATCGGCAAGGCGCTCGAAAAAGACCGTGAGGTGCGGTACCAGCACGCCGGCGACGTACGCGCCGACCTCAAGCGGCTAAGGCGCGACACGAGTTCGGGAACGACGGCGGCGAATGTGGACGCGCCGGTGGCTTGGCGCAGGAAATCGGTTGGTCTTACGGTAGCGTTGGTTCTGGTGCTGGTCGCGGGAGTTGTCGCAGCGCGCTATTGGTGGGTGAACCGCGGCCAGGCCGTCAGCTCGGTCGCGGTGCTGCCGTTCACTCAATCAGGTTCGGATCGCTCGACAGAGTTTCTGCAGGAAGGCATAAGCGAGGGGATCACCGATGCGCTTTCGCAGATGCCCAATCTGAAAGTGATGGCTAGCAGCAGCGTCTTTCGCTACAAGGGGAAAGATGGCGACCCGCAGCAGGCAGGGAAAGATTTGAAGGTGGACGCTGTTTTGACCGGGCGGATGGCGCGCAGTGGAGACACGCTTGCAGTCAGTGCGGAACTGGTGAATGTGGCCGACGGCAGCCAGATTTGGGGAGAGCGCTACAACGAGAAGATGGCGGATATCTCGGCGCTGCAGCAGGAAATCGTCAGCGACATCTCCAGCAAGTTGCAAATGAAGCTGAGCGGCAAGGAAAAGGAGCGGCTGACACGGCGTCCCACGGAGAACGCTGAAGCCTATAGATTTTATCTGCAGGGACGACAGGAGATGGATAAGTTTACGGATTCGGGTTGGAAGAAAGGAGCGGAATATTTCCAACAGGCGGTTGATCAAGATCCGAACTACGCTGCTGCATACGCTGGATTGGCAGAGGCCTATGTCTTGTTGGGATATGCCGTGGACGTGCCTACCAAAGAAGCGTACGAGAAGGCACGGATGGCAGCGGAGCGATCCATTGCGCTGGACTACACTCTGGCGGAGGGGCACGAAGCGTTCGCAAGGTACCTGTGGGCGACCTTGGATTTCGCAGGGGCCGACCGGGAGTTCCGGCGTGCCATCGAGCTTAACCCCAACCTCGCCTCGGCCCACCACGAATATTCGCGGTACTTGACCTCGATTGGGCGTTTTGCCGAAGCGGACGAACAGGGGCGAAGAGCGCTGGAACTGGATCCTCTTTCATTGCAGATCAACACCTGGCTGGGAGATCTGGCTTACTACGAGCATGACCTGGACAAATCCATCACCCTGTATCAGAAAGTCCTGGAAACTGACCCGAACTACGCGTATCCCCATTTGGGCTTGTCCGATACGTACTTCGTCAAGGGGGTGTGCGAGCCGGCTGTCAAGGAGGTCATGACCTACATGGACCTGACGGGATATCCGGAGAAGGCGACACACGGGAGGCAGGCCTACGCCAAGTCGGGATGCAAGGGTTTTCTTCTCAGCCGCATCGAAATAGAGAGCGACTCCTCAAATCTGGAGTTCTACGAACCGACCAGAGCTGCGTCGGACTACGTGCTCCTCGGCGACAAGGAGAAGGCATTTTACTGGCTGGAGAGGTGCTACACGGAGCATGCCGGGATGGTATGGGTGAAGGCCGATCCGGTGTTCGATAGCTTGCATTCCGATCCGCGGTTTGCCGCTTTGCTGAAGAGGATTGGGTTTCCTGAATAGGCCGTAGAGAAACGTTTTAATGTTGACAGTTTTGCCCTCCGCATAATTCAATAGGCGGACCCATGGAAACTACTTCCGCCGCACCTTCCTCGTCCGCACCGCGCCTGCGCCGCACGCTTACACTCTGGGACCTGATCCTCTACGGCGTGATCGTGATTCAGCCGGTCGCGCCCATGTCGGTGTTCGGAGTGCTCAGCAATCGGGGCCATGGCCATGTTGTCACCACGATTCTGATCGCTATGATCGCGATGCTTTTCACCGCGATTAGCTATGGACGGATGGCGCGGGCGTATCCCAGCGCGGGCTCGGCCTTTACTTATGTGGGGCAGGAGATCAACCCCGCGCTTGGCTATGTAACGGGCTGGAGCATGGTGATGGATTATCTTCTCAATCCCATGATCTGCATTATCTGGATCAGTCAGCAGGCGCATGTGTTCGCGCCGGGGGTCTCGTATGCCGCGTGGGCGGTTATTTTCGCGTTGATGTTTACGGCCTTGAATGTTCAGGGGGTGAAGACTTCAGCTCGAGTGAATACGGCGCTGGCTGCGGGTATGGGAGTGGTGATTGCGATCTTTTTTGTGGCGGCGGCGCGCTACATTTTCGGCCATCCTCATGATGGTGCGGCGTTCTTTACGCGGCCGTTTTACGATCCCGCGAGTTGGAATACGAAGGCGGTGCTGGGCGGCACCTCTGTTGCTGTGCTTACCTACATCGGATTTGATGGAATCTCGACGCTCTCGGAAGAAGCAGAGAATCCGCGGCGAAATATTCTGCTGGCGACGGTGCTGGTCTGTGTGGTGATCGGGATTCTCTCCGCCTTCCAGGTGTATGCGGCTCAGCTAATTTGGCCTGCTTCTGAACCGTATCCGAACATGGACACGGCTTTTACTTTTGTGGCAGGACGCGCCTGGGCGCCACTGTTTGCGATTGTAGGTTTCACTTTGGTGGTGGCGAACTTTGGTTCGGGGATGGGCGCACAGCTCGGTGCGGCGCGGCTGCTTTATGGCATGGGACGCAGTAATGCCTTGCCCAAGTCGTTCTTTGGCGCGGTCGACGCCAAACGGCGAGTGCCGCGCAACAACGTCTTGTTTGTAGGTGTACTCGCTTTGGCTGGCGCATTTCTGCTTCCGGCGCTGGCCGGAGCCACCACCGGCTATGATCTGGGCGCGAACCTGCTCAATTTTGGCGCGCTAATAGCCTTCATGGGGGTCAATGCTGCGGCGTTCGTCCGTTACTACTTGCATGAACCGGAAAAGAAGCTTGGCAACCTGGCTCCGCCGGTTCTGGGCTTCATAATCTGTTTTTTTCTCTGGATTAGTTTGAGCCCGAAAGCGCTAGTCTTCGGAGCGATCTGGATGGCGGTGGGAATCGCCATAGGCGCGTGGAAGACTAAGGGGTTTCGAGGCAATCTGGTCGACTTCGAATTGCCGCCCGAAGAATAAGACCTATTGGAGGTTGAATGCTAGGTTCCATCGATATTGTTGCGTTCGTTCCCACCAAAGACTTTGAGAAGGCGAGAGCCTTTTACGAAGGAGTGCTGGGGCTGAGTTTTGTGAAGAATGACGGCTTCGCTCTTGTGCTGGATGCGAATGGAATCATGGTGCGGGTGGCGAAGGCGCAGTTCACGCCGGCTCCTTTCACGATATTGGGATGGCAGGTCACCGACATCGAGAAGATGGTGGCGGGACTACAGAGGAAAGGCGTGCAGTTTGAGAGGTTCGGGTTTTTCGAGCAGGATGCGCTCGGAATCTGGACCGCGCCGAGCGGCGACAAGGTGGCGTGGTTCAAGGACCCCGACGAGAATGTTTTGTCGGTCTCGCAGCATGTGTGATGCGATAGCGAGAGTTGGGACGGGGCCGCCTTGCTTTGCTCGGCTGTCCCACACATGGCATTCTGACTTACTCCACGTTCCAGCCGCTTACTTCTACTGCTGGTTTGCCCGTGCCTAGGTCGCTGGTGCGGTAGGTGGCGGTTAGTTCACGCGTTTCCCCCGGTAACAGAGAGACGTAGTTGTCTTCCCATACTACCGGCAGGATCTCTCCGCCATGGTCGCCTTTGTCCACCTTAAGGCGGACAAAGAAAGCCAGACTCTTGCTCGGATTTTCGAGGGTTACGTGGGTGATGGAATCTTCGCCTGTGCGCTCGGTGCGGCTTGTAACTTTAAGCTTTACCTTGGGAAGCTGCGCCAAGGCGGTGAAGTCGGCGAAGGAAGCGGTTGGGGTCATCCACCAATTGGATTTGGCCCAATCGAGGGTTTCGGGTTTGGTGGAGAGCCAGTAGAAGTTGGAGCCGACCAGCTTACCGGTCGAGTCGGTCAGGCGCAAGGCTACGAAGTAAACGGGGCTCAGGCCATCCACTTCGGGGAGCGCGAATACTTTGGCAGTGCTGTCGGCGGGCGCGTCGACGGAGTCTTCGTGAGAAAACTTCTCGGTCATGTCCAGGTTGTAAATCTTCGTGGTGAGCTTCAGGCCTTTGGCATCTTCATACTGGCTGCTGACGACCCAGATGGAATGATCGTCGTAGCCATAGACCGGGTGCAGCGCTTCCATGGCGCGCTTGGCGCCGAAGTAGCCGCCGGCGGGGCGCAGGTAGTAGTCGTAGAGATGCCAGATCATGGAAGGCCAGGCGTTGTTGAGCATCCACTGGATCACGCCGGTGGATTGATACTTGTTGCGGCTGTAGGCCTCATACATGGCGCGCACGCCTTCGTAGGTCTGCAGTTGCGACTTGGCGGCGAAGTCTTCTGCGCTGTCTGACTTGCCGTAGCGATTGGCGAGGGCATCGCTGAAGACCTTGATGGTTTTGAATTCTCCGCCGCCGGCGTGGTAGTTCCATACTTCGTCGATCGGCCACAGGTGGGCCTTTTTATTTCCAACCATGTCATCGCCCAGCATGGCGCGAATGCTTTCGATGGGCGGGACTGCCGGTCCCATGCTGGTTTCGGTGTTGAAGCCGTAGGCGCCACCACAGCCCCCGGGGTTGCACTGCTTGCGGTTAGGCGTGCCGGGCAATGTGTCTTCTTCCCAATAGCTTGGAGCTATGTACTCATACGGCCCCGTCATCTTGACGCCGCTGTTTCCGGTGACCGTGGTGGGCTTGCCGGTCGCCGAGGAAACTACGGGATTCGGCCACAGGAGCTGCTTTTCGATGTCGAGATACATCTGCTCGACGTCGGGCGGAGGCGGGTTGTCGCTGCCGTTTAACCACATTACCAAGCTGGGGTGGCTGCGCAGGCGGTAGATCTGATCGCGCAGGGACTGCTGGGCGATTTCGAAGTCCTGGGGCTTCCAGCGTGGCCAGCGCTCCCAGAAATCGCAGCAACACCAACCGGCCATTACCAGAATTCCCTCGTGGTCGGCGATGTCGAAGAACTCCTGGGTTTCGAGCTTGCCTTCGAGACGGACCGTGTTCAATCCCATATCGCGGACGTAGCGGAATTCGTCATGGAGGCGCTGCGAGTTTTCGCGGAGCATCATGTCTGGGGTCCAGCCGCCGCCGCGGATGAGGATGTTCTTGCCGTTGATGTGGAAGGCGCGTCCGCCGGTGGCATTTACTTCTGAAGCTACCTGCCGAATGCCGAACTCCGTCGTCGAATGGTCACTTACGGCGCCGCCGACTTCGAACTGCATCGTCAACGAGTACAGATTCGGCTTGCCCATCTGGGCCGGCCACCACAGGCGAGGATTAGTGAGGACGAGTTGCGAATATTTATCTGGAGTGAAGGTGATGTCTTTCGACTCGTTAGGTTGAAGTACGACGTCTTGCTCAAATGCGACATCTCCGATCTGCCCTTTGAGCTTGCCCTGCACGGCGAGACCGATGCCGTTCTTTAGCTGCGCGGTGACGGTGAGATTGGCCTGATCGTTCGAGGGCAAATTTAATTTCGATACAACCGTGGGATAGCGAAGCGCGACCGGGCCACTGGTGCTGAGGTAGACTTCGCGCCAAAGGCCCATATTCTTGTCGGGAGGCGCGGGATTCCAATCGACGAAGGTGATGGCTAGATCGTTTTCCGTGGGAGCGAAGACCTGCACAGCAAGGACGTTTTCGGCGCCGGGCTTCACGGCTTCGGTGACGTTGAATTCGTAGGTACGCCAAGCTCCGGCAGTGTTATCGGAGTTGGCAATCTGCTTTCCATTGAGCCAGACGTTGGCACGGTAGTTGATGCCCTTGAAATTCAGCCAGACGGTTTTTCCGGCGTAGTTCGCTGGCGCGGTGAACTGTTTGCGATACCACCAGGAGACGGCGTAGGGACTATCCGTCTGCATGGCGATGTTGGAGAAATTTCCACCGATGGGTAAGTGACGCCAGGGAACTGGCGGAGGTTCATGGCGAAGAACGGGTCGGGGAGGGTTTTGTCCTTCACCAGGGCTGCGACTACGGTGGTGGGCACGGTGGCGTCGTGCCATCCCCCGGGGACGAAAGCGGCGGTGGAAATGGTCTCGCCTTTGGCTTCGACTTTGGCGGAGGATTGCAGAGTCCAATGGTCACGAAGAGTCAGCTTGTCGGCAGGTGCTCCTGGGGGAGTAGGCTTGGACGCGGGAGCGTCCGCGGCGGCCGGGAGAAAGTGCGTACCGACAAATAACACCATTAGCAACTGCGCCGCGACTCGAGCGGGGAAGGCTGGGCGCCTTTCTTTTGCTTTTGCGGAATTCATGTTGCTCCCTGGCGTGCCGTCGGCATGCCGTGATGTGTTTCCGCGGACCTTGGTCCGGGAACTAAGAGGGATAACACTTCTATTCATACGTTTCAATAGGTTATTTTGGCACGTCGTGCGGCGAGAGCTCGGCGGGCGGGGAATTGGAAACGCGGGGAGCGGCAGAAACGACTTGCCGGGCTTGGCGTGATGGATGAGGTTAAGGGGCCCTTCGACTGCGGTTGTGCTTCGCGTTCGCGAAGCACAACCTCCGCTCAGGATGACAGGGTCTCGTGGTTTATAATTGTGGGTTCTACGCACAATTCTGGAGTGATAAGAAGATGATTCGATTTCTGCAAACTGAGGGACCGGTCAAGAAGATTGTACTGAGCGGGTTGCTTTTGCTGATTTGCGGGGCCATGGCCATTACCCTGATCCCCGGCATCGGTAGTAACGATGCGCTTAGCAAGCCGGGCGTGGTTGCCAAGGTGAACGGCGAGGATATTACGGCCCAGCAGGTGCGGGAGACGGCACGGCAGATGGCGCAACAACAGGCGCAGCAATACGGCGCGCAAGCCTCGATGATTATGTCTTTTCTGATCCAGCAGGACACCCCGCGAGCCGCCCAACAATTGATCGAAAGGCAGGCGTTGCTGGCCGAAGCGCAGCACATGGGATTGAAGGCTTCGCCACAGGAAGTGAAGGACGAACTGCAGCACGGCCGCTATGCCGCGTACTTCTTTCCCGGAGGAAACTTCGTCGGCGAGGCTGAATACCAGAATATGCTGCAACGCGCCAACCTTACTGCCGCGATGTTCGAAGAGAATGTGCGCAAGGAAATTCTGATCACCAAGCTGGAGGCGCTGATCAGCGGCAGCGCGTCGGTGAGCGATGCGGCGATCCGCCAGGAGTTTCTCAAGCAAAATACGAAGGTGAAGTTTGACTATGCGGTTTTGAAGGAGGACGACATCAAGAAAGGCCTTCATCCCACGGTCGAAGAGCTCAAGGCTTTTTATGACAGTCACCAGAAAAGCTACGTGAACTCCGTTCCGGAGAAGCGCAAGATCCAGTACGCGGTGGTCGAGACGGCGAAGGTTCAGACTGGAGTGCAGGTCACGCGCGACGAGTTGCAGGCTTATTACAATCAGCACCGCGACCAGTATCGCGTGGCGGAGCAGGCGAAAGTCAGTCACATTCTGATCAAGACGCCACTTCCCGGGCCTGACGGCAAAGTGGACGAAAAGGGTGTGGCCGAGGCCCAGAAGCGGGCGGAAGATTTGCTCAAGCAACTTAAGGCCGGGGCAAAATTCGAAGATCTGGCCAAGAAGTATTCCGAAGATCCGGGCAGCGCCAAGGAAGGCGGATCTCTAGGCTGGATCGGGAAAGGCCGGACGGTCCCAGAGTTCGAAAAGGCCGCGTTTTCGCTGCCCAAGGGGCAGATCAGCGACCTGGTGAAAAGCAGCTACGGATTCCATATTATTCGTGTGGACGACCGGCAGGATGCGCACATGAAGACGCTCGATGAGGTCAAAGGCGAGATCGAGCCCATCCTGAAGCAGCAGAAGACGCAGGAGTTGGCGCAGAAGCAAGCGGAAGATCTGCTGCAGCAGGCGAAGACTCGGGGGTTGGACGCGGCGGCGTCGGCGAAGGGCGTGTCAGTAGTGACCTCGGATTTTTTCAGCCGGACTGATGTGGTGCCGGGATTAGGGCCGGCGCCGCAGTTCATCGATGCGGTGTTCGGCGCCACGGAAAAGGCGCCGCCGGAGATGGCTGCGACGTCGCAGGGTTTCGCGGTGTTCCAGTTGCTGGCGGTGAGGCCACCGTCGACGCCTGCCTTCGACGAGATTCGCGCACGGGTGGAAGAGCAATTCAAGAGCGAGCGCTCGAGCGTTCTGCTCTCGCAGAAGACGCAGGAGCTTTCCGACCGCGCGAAGAGCGAACATGATCTCAAGAAGGCGGCCAAGGAATTGGGCGCCACGGTGAAGACGAGTGACTTTGTGCTGCCCGATGGGCAGGTTCCTGATATCGGCTCCATGACCGAGGGAGCCGCGGTGGCATTCAGCATGAAACCGGGGGACATCAGCGGACCGATCAACAGCGGAGCCAACGGGGTGGTGATTTCCGTAGTCGAGGTGCAGGCACCCGCCGATGGGGACTTTGCGGCCAAGCGCGACCAGATTCGGGATATGCTGCTGCAGGGCAAGCAGCAGGAGGTCTTCGGGCTGTTTGTGACCAACCTGCGCGGTCAGATGGAAAAGTCAGGCAAGATCAAGATCAACCAGGAAGAGATGAAGGCGCTGACCCGTGCGGGAAGTGAGCCTGGGGCCTAGAAGACTGAGTCTTCGCAAAATCAGGAGTCAAAATCAGGAATTCACGGTAGTGACCGAGTTGCATGCCGTTTCCGCGCGCCGCAGGCATTTTGTTGCATCCCACGTCGTTGCCTTCGCGCGGCGGCATCGGTGATTTGGGGCCGGCGGCTTATTCTTTCGTCGATTCTCTGGCATCCGCCCGACAGGGCGCTGTGGCAGGTTCTTCCGCTCGGCCCGCTGGGCTACGGCAATTCGCCTTATTCTTCCATCTCGGCCTTTGCCGGGAATCCGCTGCTCATTAGCCTGGAAAGACTGGCCAGCCATGGCTGGATCGATCAAACAAAAATTTCCTCGCTGGCCTCCGACTCGGGAGTGGTCGAGTACGATCGTGTCTTTGCCGCAAAGATGCCGCTGCTGTTTGAGGCTGGGCGCAATTTTGTTACTTCGCCTTCGGAGAGCGCGCGCCAACGTTTTGAACGGTTCTGCTCGGAGAACTCCTGGTGGCTGGACGATTTCGTCCTCTTTGATGCACTGCGAGCCCGGCAGAAATTGGCGAGCTGGAATGAATGGCCGGCAGGATTGGCGCAGCGCGAGGCGGGCGCGCTGCAGCAGGCGCGCAAGGAGTTGGCGGCCAACCTGAAGATCCGCAGCGCTTTGCAGTTTGCTTTTTACGAGCAGTGGCAGGCGCTGCGGCGATATTGCTCGGAGCGTTCGATTCGCATCGTGGGCGACGTTGCCATTTTCGTGAATTACGACAGCGCCGACGTCTGGATGCACCGCGAGCTCTTCCGGCTGAAGGAGAATCTTGGAGCCGGAGGTGGTGTCTGGCGTGCCGCCTGACTTCTTCAGCAAGACCGGGCAGCGCTGGGGGAATCCGCTTTATCGCTGGGACGTGATGAAGGCGAAGGGATATGAGTGGTGGATCGAGCGGCTTGCGCTGGGCGACGCGGCATTGCGATTACGTGCGACTGGATCACTTTCGCGGGTTCGATCAGTTCTGGGAGATTCCGGCGGCGGATCCGACTGCGATTAACGGGCGCTGGGTGGACGGTCCGCGGGACGATCTGTTTCTCAAGCTGCGCGAGGCGCTCGGGGGCTTGCCGTTCTTCGCCGAGGATCTGGGCTACATCACGCCGGAGGTGCATGCGTTGCGGAACCGACTGCAGATTCCGGGAATCGCGGTGCTGCAATTCGGCTTCGGCGATGAAGGCGCGCACATGTACTTGCCGCATCGCGCCGCGGGCAAGGTCATTTATACGGGAACGCACGACAACGACACGACGGTGGGCTGGTTCCGGGCAGGCGCCGCCGATCACGAACGGCGCAACGCGGAAGCCTACCTCGGCCGCTGCGACGATGGGATTCATTGGGCGTTTATTCGCGCGGCGCAAACTTCGGCGGCCGAGTTTGCCCTGATCCCGCTGCAGGACGTGCTGGGCCTGGGCAGCGAGGCCCGCATGAACACGCCCAGCCTGCACGGCGGGAATTGGAAGTGGCGTTTTGCTCCGGGGCAGTTTACCGCTGAATTGACCGCCAAACTTGCCCACCTTGCCGAGGTGACGGACCGACTGCCGCAGCCCTTTCCCGTCCTGGCGGATGAAAACTTCGCGGCTTGAAACGGCAGACTACGGCTGATTGTGAATGGAATGTTAAAAAGCGTAGAGCGAGACTTTGCGCCTTGCGCGGGATCGTGTATAGAGGTTACGGAGAGTTCTCTTGGCGACGGAACCGATTATCGAAGCGCGGGCGATTGAGAAGTCGTATCCACAGCCGGACGGGACGCGCATTCAGGTCGTGGGGCTCACGGACTTTTCTATCGAGCCGGGAAAAATTATTGCGCTGCTCGGCGCCTCCGGCTGCGGCAAGTCTACTCTGCTGCGCATTCTGAGCGGACTCTCGCAACCTTCTTCGGGAGCGCTGTTCTGGCACGGCAAGCCGCTGGGCGATGAATCGCCGAACGTCGCGATCGTCTTCCAGAGCTTCGCGCTGTTTCCCTGGCTCACCGTACTGGACAACGTGGAAGCTCCGCTGGAAGCGCGGGGCGTGGCTGCGGTGGAGCGTCGCAAACGGGCGCTGCGCATGCTGGATACGGTGGGCCTCGACGGATTTGAGACGGCGTATCCCAAGGAGCTTTCCGGAGGGATGAAGCAGCGCGTGGGCTTCGCGCGCGCGCTGGTGGTGGAACCGGAAGTGCTGTTCATGGATGAACCATTCTCCGCGCTCGACGTACTCACGGCGGAAAATCTGCGCGGCGAACTGCTGGAACTTTGGCTTAACAAGAAGATGCCGACCAGCGCGATCTTCATCGTGACGCACAACATTGAGGAGGCGGTGATGCTGGCGGACCGCATCGTGGTGCTGGGCAGAAACCCGGCACGCATCCGGGCGGATTTTAATGTGCGCCTTTCGCATCCTCGCGACCGCAAGTCCGGGCGTTTTGTGGAACTGGTGGACTACATCTACAAAATCATGACCGAGCCGGACGTCGAACATGCGCTGCCCAATCCGGAGAGCACGGGGGAGATCGTGGTGCCGCCGGGAGGGTTGAAGCGAGGGCAAGCGCCGGTGAGGACGAGCAAATACCAGATTCTGCCGCATGCCCGCGTGGGCGGAATCGCCGGACTGGTCGAACTGCTGCACGATCGCGGCGGCCGCGAAGATCTTTTTCGCCTCAGCGAAGAATTGGTGATGGACGTTGAGGATCTGCTGCCCATTCTGGAAGCCTGCCAGTTGCTGGGTTTCGCCTGGTTGAAGGAGGGCGATGTGCAACTCTCCGGGCAGGGAGTGAGGTTCGCCGATGCTGATATTCAGAGCGCGCAAAGTCCTGTTCCGCGAGGCGGCGCTGGAACACGTCACCATCCTGAAGCAGATTGACAGCATTCTCAAGCGGAAGTCGGACCACGCCATCACCGACGAATTCTTTCACGACATTCTCGACGAACACTTTTCCGAGGAGGAAGTGCAGCGCCAGTTTGACACTGCCACGAACTGGGGCCGCTACGCGGAGATTTTCGATTACGACCGGGAGAGTGGCCGGCTGGTGCAAACCGAAGCCGCGCAGGCCGAACCTGAGCTACCGAAGCGGCGGCAACGGCCGACCTAGAGAATCACGATTCGACTTCCACACCCAAGGCCTGATCGAGCGTTTCAATTGAGGGGAAAGCAGCGATGAAGAAGAGCATCACGCTGCGGGGATTCTCGGCGTATCGGCTGTGGACGCAACTGCCGCGGATCGAAGTTTCGCACCTGCCCGACGTCATCATGTTCGGCGCGGGGATTGCGCTGTTTTATGCCGTGGTGACGGTGGGACGCTCCTGGTTGGGACCATTCACGCCATCGGTTGAGATTTCGCGCAGCCTGCGGGCGTTGCCGGCTTATGCGGGTTATTCGCTGTTGCGCATCACGATCGCTTACGTGCTCAGCCTGGGATTCGCTTTGGTGTACGGCTACGTGGCGGCTTATAACCGCGCGCGCGGAGCGCTTCATGCTTCCGCTGCTGGACGTGCTGCAGTCGATTCCCGTGCTCAGTTTTCTTCCCGGCGTGATGCTGGCCATGGTGGCGCTTGTTTCCCGGCCGGCAACTGGGAGTGGAACTGGGTGCGATCCTTCTGATCTTCACCGGCCAGGTATGGAACATGGCCTTCAGCTTTTACGCTTCGCTGAAAAGCATTCCGAAGGATATGCGGGAGGCGGCGGAGATCTACCGCTTCAGCTGGTGGCAGCGCTTCACGCAGATGGAGTTGCCGTTTTCGGCGATCGGACTGGTGTGGAACTCGATGATGTCGGTGGCCGGGGGATGGTTCGCGCTGATGGTGTGCGAAATGTTCGTGCTGGGGTCACGCGATTTTCGACTGCCCGGTCTGGGCTCGTACCTGCAGACCGCGGCCAGCGCGGGCGACACGGCGCTCGATTTTTTGGGGCGTCGCCACCATGGTGCTCGGTGATTGTGCTGCTGGATCAGTTTGTGTGGCGGCCGGTGATCGCGTGGGCGGAGAAGTTCAAGGTTGAGCAGGTGGAAAGCACGGATGCTCCGCGATCGTGGGTGCTCAACCTGGTGCAGCATTCGCAGCGGGCTGGCCCGGATTCGGCAGAAGACGCTGCGACCGCTGGGGGAGCGGCTGCTGCTGTATTTTGCGCGCAAGCATACGGAAGAAAGTCGAGAGGAAGCCGCGGCCGCGTGGCGGGATTGGCTGCTGCGCGGGCTGGCGGTGCTGGCGCTTGGCTGGCATTGGCTACGGCGTGGTTCGAGTTGCGATTATTCTCAGCGGCCTGGGCAAGGCTGAGTTGCATGAGACGGCTCTGGGCCTGGGGGCAACTTTCTTGCGGGTGAATCTTGCTTTGCTGATCGGCGCGCTGTGGACGATTCCGGCGGGAGTGGCGATCGGCTTCAGTCCTCGACTGGCCCGCATTGCGCAACCGCTGGCGCAGATTGCGGCCTCGGTGCCGGCGACGGCGTTGCTGCCGGTGATCCTGCTGGTGCTGATTCGGCTGGGAGGCGGACTTGGGTTGGCGTCTATCGTTGTGCTGCTGCTGGGCACGCAGTGGTATGTGCTGTTCAACGTGATTGCCGGGTGCGATGGCGATTCCGACCGATTTGAAGGAATGCTGCTCGGTCTTCCGGGTGCAAGGCATTGAGCGCTGGAAGAAGCTGATCCTGCCAGGAATTTTTCCTTATCTTGTGACGGGGCTGGTGACGGCTTCCGGCGGGGCCTGGAATGCCAGCATCGTGGCCGAGTATTTCCATTTCAAAGGACAGATTTACACCACGACGGGATTGGGCGCGACCATCAGCCAGGCCACCGACAGCGGCGATTTCCACCTCTTGCTGGCCGCGACCATGATGATGGCGGCGACCGTGGTGACCATTAACCGGCTGGTCTGGCGCAAGCTCTATGCGCTGGCGGAAACGCGCTTCCGGCTGGATACGTAGGAAAAGGCTTCCGCGCGACTTATCTCTTCGGCTTCAGTTTGGTCGTCTGGTTCGGCAGGATGCAGGATTGCGCGGCGTCTTTGAGAGCAGCTTCCACCTGCGCTCCCAAGGGCGGCCAGTTCCTGCGGGTTCATCAACTGCTGCAAGCGCTCGAAGAGCTGGCGTTCTTCTTTGCGAATGTGGGCGGAGAGGTGTTGGGCGAATGCAGGCAGGGTTTTCACGGACATGCTGTGGGTCTTTGCCTTGTGAAAAGGATTCGCGCAGCGTGCCGTGGTCGGCGATTAGTTCTTCCACCAGCGGAATTAATTCGGGGAGCTTGCGTGCTGCCGGAAAGAGCAGTTGTTCTTCGACAGAGAAGTGAATTTTGATCTCCTGTTCGAACTGTTGCTCGATTTCCGCCTGCCAGGCCTGAAGGTCTGCGGCAGGGATGGGCTGGGCGCGATCGATGCGCACGCATAGAGCCAGGGCGCGCTGGTGTTGATGCGAGAGCGGAATCAGGCTTTTATCGCGCAGCATGGAGTTGTTTCCAAAAATTCGTGCGCGATGCGATGCATCATGCGGCAGTCACCGGTTCGGGAGCTTCGGTAAGAGCCGGACGCACCGTCAGCCAGTCGGTGCGAACACGCTCCCACTCCTGGATCAGCATGCCGTTGGCTTCGAAGAAGCTGCGAATGCGGGCGCGTTCCCATCCGGCAACTTCTTCGAGAATAGGCGCCAGCACCGCGAGAGCGCTGGTGCTGAGCACGGTGCGCTTGGCGATCTGTGAAACATGGGGCGACTCGGAGACTGCGATGGTGAGGCCGTCGCGGGCGTTGACTTGCAGCATCACGTGAATGTCTGAGCTGCCGTCTCCGGTGTAGATGACGTGATCGGGGCCGATCACATGCTGAACTAGCAACTGTTTGAGGACGGCCACCTTGCCGTAGCCCGCGGTGGCGCGGACGATAGTGTCGATCTCTCCGGAGGATTTGTAGCGGAACTCAGTGCCGAAAATGTGATCCTGCGGGACGATGCCCTCGAGGGCTGAGTGGATCACCTCGACCGGGGCGGCGGAGAGAACGTAGAAGTCGAAGTAGTGGCCGTCGACGCCCGCTTCGAGGATCTGATAAAGCAGTTTGATGTCGCTTTTGAGGCGAATGCGCTTACCGACTTCGTGGAGATGTTCTTTGCGTACCTTGGCTTTGAACTCGGGATCATGGAGCAGAAGGTAAGCGAGTTCCGCTCCCTGCTGCACCAGGTTGATCTTGGCCATGCCTTTGGCTTTGCGTTCGAACTCCGCCGTGGGAATGCCGACTAATTCGGCCAGCACGTAGCCGGAATCGTTGAAGGTGAGCGTCTGATCGAAATCGCTCGCGAAAATATAGCGTTTTAAAGGCTTGTCTGCCATATACCTTAGATTCGTGGAGTGCGCGGAAGGCCCATTAAAAGAATCAATGGGGATTATATGCGGTTGGCGTTAAATCACTGTTAACAAACGACTGAATAAATGATTGGGTTGAGGAAGTCAACACTGCAATAGCCGGATGCTGCCTTTACTAAATTCGCCGACACGTCCAGAATAGAAGGTCGGCTCGCGACATTTTGGTTGACAGTAGAACGGGCGAGTTGCCGTTAGAGTCAGCCGGAAAAGCTGACAAAATATACAGGAGCCCTCATGCCAGTAACAGGTGAACTGATCCGAGCAATGAATTATGTGGAGGACATCACGGCCACGCTGCGCCGTATCTGCATTTACATTCCCAACATGAATACCGAGGAGCGCAAGCGCCTGGCGGAGAGTTTGCGTGCCACCGGCGGCGCCATCAATGCCGCGATTGTGGATCTGGAAAAGGTAGGCCCGTAGTGGCGCAGGTTAAAACCGTCGCGGTGATCGGGGCCGGCATCATGGGCCGCGGCATTGCGCATGCGGCGGCGATGGGCGGCTACCGCACCATTCTGGAAGACCTGCTGCCCGCGGCTCTACGCCGAGCCGAGAGCGAAATCCGGGCCAATCTCGATAAAGCAGTGGAGTTGGGGAAAGTGTTGCCGCCTGATGCCGATGCCGCCTTCCGTCGAGTGGAATATGCCGGCTCGGTGGAAGAAGCGGCGCGCGAAGCCGATCTGGTGATTGAAGCGGTTCCGGAGGAGATGGAGTCGAAGATCGAGATTTTCACTCTGCTCGACAAGATCTGCCGTCCCCCGACGATTCTGGCCTCGAATACGTCTTCTCTCAGCGTTACGGAAATTGCCAGCGTTACTTACCGCGCGAAGAAGTGCGTCGGGATGCACTTTTTCAATCCCGTACACAAGATGAAGCTGATCGAGGTGGTGCGAGCTCTGGAAACTGATGATGATACGCTGGCCACGGCGGTTGAAGTCGGGAAGCGGATGGGGAAGGAAGTTGTGGTGATCAAGGAATCTCCAGGATTTATTACCAGCCGCATCAACGCGATGATCGGCAATGAAGCGTTTTACATGCTAGAGGAAGGGATTGCCTCGGCGGCGGACATCGACAAGGCGCTGAAGCTCGGGCTTAACCATCCCATGGGGCCGTTTGAGCTGGTCGATCTGGTGGGGCTGGACACGCGGCTGAACATTCTCGAATATCTGCACAAAACTTTGGGAGAGAAATATCGTCCGGCGCCGCTGCTGGTGCAGTATGTGAAGGCGGGGCGGTTGGGGCGAAAATCGGGGCGCGGGGTGTATGAGTATCCGGAGGTAGCAGCAGCGAAAGCAGGTTCCTCACCGGGCTTGGCGCCCGGTTCGGAATGACAGGGATTTGGTGGGCTTCCTCCAGTTCACGGCACAAGCGCATCCCTGCCAAAGTTCAAGCCTGATAACGATTTGACTCTCTCCTGCGCGACTCCCTTACTTGCAATCAGCACGTGAAAGCTCTCGCCCATGCCTGCGGGCGTGACCAGGTGTTTGAGTTGCAGAGCTACTTTGGCGCGTTCTTGCGGCAAGCGGGATTCTTCGAAGGCGTCGGCAAATTGGTTGGCTTCGCCGATGCCCATCAGGAATTGGGATTGCGTGATCAGCTTTTGTGTCTGCATGCCGTGTTTTACCGCGGCGGCGGCGAGCGCTGTGAAGTTTACGTCGGCGGTGATGTCCTGCTCGCCCGGGGCTTCGTAGGGGTTGGCGCTGACTGAGTGCTGGCGGAGGGCTTTCAACGTTCCACGATGGCGTCCCGCCAGCTGCTCTTCGCGGGTATAGCCGTAGTCGATGGCGAGGACGAAGCCGTGTCGGATGCTGGCGGCAATCTGCTGCATCGAGTGTTGGGCAGCGAGGGGCGCTTCGACGCGTTCCTCCGGCTCGGGATGGAGTGAGTAGCGGTCGAGGAATTCCAGTTCCTCGGGAGAAGGCTGCGCCCAGGCTTCGATGAATCGGCCGCCGCGCGTGTCGATACGAAGGGATCCCTTCGCGCTGAGGATTTCGACCGGGAGGGCGTCGAAGAATTCGTTGGCGAAAACGATGGTTGGCGTGTTGAAAGCCGACCCCTCGTGGAGTGGGTGGAGCGCCGCGATTTCCGCTTTTCCTGATTCTATGTGACGCCCCAGAGTCTCTTTGATTTGCTCGCGCAACGCGAGCGAGCTCTCAACGAGCACATAACGGAGAGCACGAAATAAATCCGGAAACTTCTTCTCTGACCAGCCCATAACGTCCTGCGCGAACAAGCCGCGCCCGGGGCCGAGTTCAACCAGTTCGATTTGCTGGGACGAACCGAGCACGCGCCACATTTCGTCGAACTGGCGCGCCAGTAGCCGGCCGAAGACAGCGTGCACATCGCTTGAGGTGTAGAAATCGCCAGACTTGCCGAACTGCTGCGCGTTTCGAGAGTAATAGCCGTGCTCGGGATCGTAGAGGCAGAGTTCCATGTAGCGCGAGAAGGGAATGGGGCCGTGCTCGCGGATTTCCTGCTCGATCTGTTGCCGGAGCGCGTTCACCTCGCAGCTCTACTTGTGAGCCGTGCCGGCGGGAGCCGCGGGTTGCGATGCGAGTACCGTTAGGTCACGGACAAGAGCGGCGACAGCCTGATCGAAGTTGGTCTCGCGCTTTTCTTTTCCATGGGGACCCGACGATGGGGCAACCTGCCGCGAAAGTGCCCAAAGCAAGACATTGGTTTTGGGATCCAGAATTACCAGCCGCAGGTGTGGACCTCCCGAGTCGCCACCGGCGTTGTACGCACCAGGGACCAGTTCGTAGCGGAAGCGAATCTCAAGAACCAGGTCAGCGTCGGCGGGGGCGAGAACGGGTTCGTAGCGGCCCCCGCTCTTAACGGCGGCATAGAATTTGTTATACGCCTGATTGCGGTCTAGCTCAGGAAGAAAAAAGACTCTCGGATCCAGTTCTTCCCCGCCGGCGTTCGAGATGAACACTTTTTTTGCGCTGATGATTTGCGAGGGCACCGGCGCCCGGGGTGTTGTGGCGACCTTTTGGGCGCAGACCGGAACCAATGAAGACTCCATGACAAAAGCCGTCCAAAGAACTCCAAAATAGATGCTCCTCTTCATAATCCCCCCGACTGAGACCAAGTCTCGATGAATATAAACCCAAGTTCGTAGAAATGTCGTTGGACAATCGATGCGGATTGCTTTTCTTTACAAGCCATTTCGGCGGCGCTCGGCGCGGTCCTGCGGGGTGCGGATGAACATTTCGACGAAGTAGTCGTGCAGTGCATCGTAGAGCTGGCGCTGAAAGCTCCATTCGAACTGCGGGTGGTCGAGGTCGCGGGGATGGAGTTCGAGGTGATACGTGTGCACGGGGATGGACGCGTCTTTGAATCGGATGATGAGTTCGACCCCCTCACCTTTTGAGCGGGCGGAGAAATTGAGCAGTGGATGTTCGTAGAGGCAGAGTTGGACAAGAACTCGGTCTAGGCGCGTGGCGGCGGTTTCGGGCACAGGGGGATTGTAAAGCAGGGGGACGGGTTAAGCTGCGAGGGGTCCTTCGACTCCGTAACCGCTTCGCTTTGCGAAGCAGTTACTCCGCTCAGGATGACAGTGCCGATAAAGATACTTCTACTCGTAGCGCAGCGCTTCGATCGGATTCAGCCTCGCGGCTTTGATCGCCGGCAACATGCCGCTGACTATTCCTACAAAGCTGAGAATCACCGTCGACCAGATCAGGGTGGCGGAGTCGATGTAGAGGTGAATGTCGCCCTCGCTGGCATCCTCGATGAAGGCGCTCCATAGCGTAAGCGAGCCTACACTCCAGGAAACCAGGTAAGCCAGCACTACGCCCAGCAGGCCGCCAATCGCAGTAATCACGAGAGCTTCAGCCAGAAACTGAAAGAGAATGTGCCAGCGCCGGGCTCCCAGGGCCTTCTCGACGCCGATTTCGCGGGTGCGCTGGGTCACGGAGACCAGCATGATGTTCATGAGGCCAACGCCGCCGATGCCCAGCGTCAACAAGCCGATAAAGCCGAGCAGAACCTTGATCCCAATCGTGATCACATTGAGGTCGGCGAGATCCTTCACGGCGTCGAATACAAAGATGGCGCGATCGTCCTTGGGATTGAAGCTGTGATGGAAGGCCATGGAACCGCGCACGGCTTCGACCACCTTGCTATGGTCTCCCTCGTAATCCATCATGATGCCGTCAAGGTAGTAAGTATTCTTGAGGTCGCTCATGGCGCTGTAAGGGACATAAACCAGGGAGTTCATGTCTTCGTCGCCGTTGGAAATGGTGTGCTGGAGCACGGCGACCACCTTGTAGGAGATGCCGTCGATGCGGACACTTTCTCCAAGCGCATTCTGGCCGGAGAAAAGTTTCTTCTTCACGGTTGAGCCGATAACCGCCACGCGGGCATGGGTGAAATCGTCCTGCTCGCCGAAGAATGCGCCCTCGCCTACGTCCAGAGCGCGAATCTTCTCGTAGCTGGAATAGATGCCGTGGACGTTGTAGCTTCCGCTGCGCGTGCCGAAAGCCACCAGGCTTTGTTTATCCACCTCCGGGGAAATGCGGGTGAGCATGGGGCACTCGGCGCGCAGGAACTCCAGATCATCGCGGGTCAGGCGTATCTGCACGCCGGCTTTGGTACCGCCCACCTGCAGCGAAGTACGTCCCGGAAAGATGGCGACCAGGTTGCCCCCGAAAGTACGAAAGGCGATCATCAAAGCGTTCTCAAAGCCGGAACCATAGGCCAGCAGCAAGACCACCGTCGCGATGCCCCAGGCCATGCCCAGCATGGTGAGCATGGAGCGGCGGCGATTGTGTTTCAGCGCGTTGACGGCTTGTGTGCCCAGGTCGCCCAGCATAGTTACTCCTGCCGC
Source organism: uncultured Acidobacteriaceae bacterium (assembly GCA_963770235.1). Taxonomy (GTDB): domain Bacteria; phylum Acidobacteriota; class Terriglobia; order Terriglobales; family Acidobacteriaceae; genus Sulfotelmatobacter. The sequence continues at coordinate 212,734 of CAVYOW010000005.1, forward strand.
AGCGCTTCCACAGGAGGAAGCAGTGCGGCTTTGCGCGCGGGATAAAGACCGGCGACGATGCCGGCCAGAGACAGAGAAAGAATGGCGATGACGGCGGAAGCGGGCACGATGCGCGGCGTGTCGAATCCCTCCGGGGAAGGCAACTGCGCCAGCAGAGTCACGAAGGCGGTGGTGATGGCCAGACCGATGCCTCCGCTGAATGCGGTGAGAAATGCTCCTTCGACAAAAAACTGAGTCATGATGTTGCGGTGCGTGGCGCCCAAAGCCTTGCGCAAGCCGATCTCGCGCGTCCGTTCGGTAACCGAAACCAGCATGATGTTGATGATGCCGATGGCGCCCAGGCCGAGAGTTACGACTCCCACCACCCCCAGAAAATAATCCATCGCATCAAAAATCTTGGCCACGCGGATGGCGCCGTCGATGGTGTCCCAATCCTGAAAGGCGTCGTCAAGACTGGGATCGAAACCATGGCGCCGGGCAATGATGGCGTGAACTTCGTTCTTGGCTTCGACGTGCATCTCTTTCTTTATGGGGCGGTAGTTGATGAACGAGATGGCATTCTCTGTGTTCTGCGCCTTGAGCGGAAAAAGCATGCGCATGGTGTCGAAGGGCACAAAAATGCGGTGGTTGGTGCCGTTTTCGCCCTCTTTGCCGATCTTCGGGACGACACCGATCACTTTGAAGTCCATGTCGTTGAGCAGGATGGTGCTGCCTACGGCAGGCTGCCCGGGGAACATGTTCTTCAGCAGTTCCCATCCCACCACGGCTACGCGGCGATGCTGGGAGTTGTCCTCGTCATTGAACCAGCGTCCGGGCTCGGTGGGGGTGTTGCGAATCTGGTTGTACTCGGGAACCACGCCGAAGACCTGGCCGTTGGTGGAACCGTAATCGCTGACGGCGCGGATGTCTTCGCGCTCCAGCACTGGGGAGACCGCTCGCAGAAATCTGGCCTGGTCGCGAATGGCGAAATAATCGGCATAGGTAAAGTAGTAAGGCTGCCCCGACTGGTAGTTGCCGGCCACGGCGGGGATGCGGCCCGGGAAGACGAACATTATGTCCTGACCTAATTCAGCCAGGTTCTTGTCCTGACCGCTGCGGAAGCCTTCTCCCAGACCTACCAGGAGCAGCAGAGAGCCCACGCCCCAGGCGATTCCGAACATAGTCAAGAAGGAGCGCAACTTGTGCGCCCATAGCGTGGAGAGCGACTGCCGTACGATGTCGAGAAGTATTCGCATGTGATACACCCCCACGCCTCCGGGGAGGTGCGTGGGGGTCCCGGGTACGTTCAAGCGGGGGGTCTCAATTCCCGCCCAAACGGTTCTCGTTCAAGCAACTGATCAGTGATACGCAGCCGGGTCATGCGAAGTTCCCTGCTGTTTGATTCTTTAGACAGCGGGAAGGCGAAAAGGGTTAGCTGGGGATGAAAATTCGGGAGAAAGGGTAGTTCGGGGAAAGCTGCGCGCTGATTATTTCTTATCAGAACTCGAAGTATCCACCGCCTGGTGCTGGACGAGGGGCGCCGTCGGTGCCGGTCGCCGGGAGTAAGCCTAAGATTCCGCTCAGGTTCTCCCAGGCCGCCTGGTTCAGGGCGGGATCTGAGCCAACCAGATCACGGATCATATCCCATGCCGCCATGTTGAGGGCGCCTTCCGGTGGAGGTCCCATGGCCAGGGAGACTGAGCACTGGGGGCAGAAAGAAATGCGATGGGCGGTCGACTTCTGGCGAGGTTTGATCCCTACGGTCTGGGCGAACATATACAGGGCAACAGATTTATGTCCGGCTTCGAGCTCGCGGTTACAGCGAAGACAACGCATCTTCTCCAAGAGTCTCTCCTGGTGCCGTTTGTGGCCCTTAGAATATGAATACTGTCTTCGCGGAGTCGCAGGGCGCAAGTATGTAGAAGGATTCCGGCCAGCGCTCAGGCTCACTGGAGACGGGCAGGCTTTCTTCGCATCGAGAACCAAGCTGTGCTCTAGGCAGAGGTGCATCGCCTCATGCACTCTGTTGCGATGAGTGCTGGTGTGAGGAATCCGCGAGATTCGCGTTTGGCTGCTGTCCGTTCACCGGATCGGACACGTCCGATATCGGCGGAGTTTGTTCGACTGTCGCACCTTCGCAAATTGTGCGAATGCGAACAAGCCGCCGCGGTTTGCTACCGGGTGCGCGGCAAGGGCATCGAGTTTCTGCTGGTTCGGACCCGGGGCGGCGGGCGCTGGACGTTTCCCAAGGGCAGCGCGGAACCGGGACTGACCCATGCCCAGGCGGCCGCACTCGAGGCGTTCGAGGAGGCGGGAGTTCATGGACGGATCGAGGAAGCTTCGTTCGCCAGATATGTTCGTCGCGAGCGCGGCGGCACGCGGAAATCCGCCGCAAAATCTGGCAAAAAAGAACTTGCAGTCTACGCTCATCTCTGCGAGGTGTCTCGGCTCAGTCCTCCCAAGGAATCCAAGCGAGATCGCACCTGGTTTTCTGTCGAGGAGGCGAAGCGGCGCTTGCGGGAAGGGCGCAAGAGCGATGACGGGGCTGAGTTCGTACGTGTAGTGGACCAGGCCGTAGCGCGCATCCAGCAGCTGCGCAGCGGAGCGGGCATCGTCGATCGAGTTCTGGAAGGTCGAGCCGCGGAGCGTCGACCGCAACAAGATCGACCTCAACAAGATCGTCCGCAGCTGGATGCGACTGCAAGAAGACGCGCTGCAAAGAGTGCAGTTCGAGGCTTTCGTGGAAGCTGGCGGTCGGGAAGCTTCATTCCTGCGGCGCATTCGTCTCCAGCTGAGTGGGATAAGGCAATTCGCCGTGCCTATGGTTGAAACTCAATCTCCTGAGGTCTTGCGAGGTGAGGTCCTGCAATTCGGCGCAGTCCGAGAAAAGAAGGCTAAAGCTTTGGGAATCGGGACGAAGAACGGCTGAAACCGTCTCTTAGCTTTCAACCCTCTGTTCTCTACTCTCTAGCTCTTGGGCCGCTCATAGGCCTTGGCCAGATACTTTCGCGCTTCTTCGAGAGCGGCAAAGGTATCGTCGTTCGTCTGGATGGCTTGCCGGTACTCGCCGATGGCGCGCTCGCGCTGGCCGGTGATGTCGAAGATCTTGCCCAGTTGTAGATGGCTCCAGACTTCAGTCCAGCGGGGCTCGCCGTCGCCGTTGATGGAAGCACGGTAGGAGTTGGCCGAGGACTGGTAGTTTCTCTGCTGGAAGAACACTTCCGCGATGCGGTAATGGGCAAAGGAACTGTTCTTATTGATGTCGAGGGCCTTGTTGAACTCCGCCAGCGCACCGGAGAGGTCGCCCTGCTGCTGCATGGCCATGCCGCGGAGAATGGAAGAACGCAGCTTCACATCCGAAGAATTGGTGAGCACGTGGTGGTCGGGATCGACCGCAATGCGCCGCGGGCGTCCGAAGGTTTCAACGGTAAATGCTGAGTTCGTGCCTACCACTTCGAGCTTCTTGTCTTCCGTTTTGCCGTCGGTGTCAATGCGTAAGTCCACGGGCATGCGGAACAGGTCGAGATCCTGGGAAATCTCGCCGGTCACGCGGAAACCCTTATTGCTGCCGAGGCGGTAGGTGGTGTATTTCACTTTGAATTCGGGGGCGCCGGTGGAATCGAGCCACTGGGAGAAGAACCAGGTGAGCTGCTCGCCGTAGTATTTCTCGGCGATGGCGCGGAAGTCGTCCATGGTGGCCGATTTGGCGGAGTAGGTCTGGGCGAACTCGCGCATGGTTTTGTTGTACTTGTCTTCGCCCAGCACCCAGCGCAGCATGTGCAGGATCATCGCACCCTTGTCGGTCACCAGCGACTGAAATTCGGTGGAGAAGGGATCGAGTTTGCTGGCGCTGGAGAGCGGGACCGTGTCATAGGCCAAAGCGCCCACGGACATGTCTTTCACCGCCTCTTCCAGACCCGCCGCGCCGGCGGCATTCTCCACATACATGGCTTCGGAATAGCGGGAAAAGCCGTCGACCAGCCACCAATCGTCCTTCGTAGCGGGACTTACGGAAACTCCCCACCATTGATGCGCGATGGCGTTGGCGAGCAGACGGTAGTTGGTCTTCTCCGTGATGGAGGGGCCGGCGAGGCCGGCAATTTCTGGAGCCCAGGCATAGGGAACCGTGTCGGCCGGTAGTTCTACCACGTTGAGCCTCTGCGACAGGGGCGTGCCGTAAAGAGTGATGAAGTAGGTGAACTCCTGCACTGCCGTGGTGGTGTATTCCGGAGCGAGTTTCTCGTGGGTCGGCTTGAAGAAGACGTGCAGGTCCATTCCGGCTTCGTCGCTTTTATATTCTTGGAAAATGCCTGCAACGATGGTGCCGGGGAAGCTGGGCTTCGCATCGACGAACGTGAATGTCTTCGTGGGAAGGCCGTTGGTGTTCGGCTTCTTTGATGGCGGATTTTCCGTAACTGTGGCTTTTCCGCTCCCGATCACCAGCATGTGGGCCGGCACCGTGACGCTGATGGTTGAGGTGAAGCGGTTGAGCCCATAGCCGCTCACCGGGAACCAGCGTCCGGAATACAGCAGGTAGCTGGTATCGTCGCCGATGTAGGCCAGCTTTAGTCCGGGAACCGGGCTGTCGTCGGCGGTTTCGAGATTACCCTCGTATTCGAAGGTGAGCGTGGTAGAGGCGTCCTTGGCCAGGCCTGTAGGCAGGGGAACGCGGATGGTCGAATCCTGGGTGACCCGTTCGGCCGATAGCGGCTGGTTGTTATCGTCGAGGACGCGGGTGACGCGCAGGTCGTTGTGCAGTTCGAAGATGGCGACACTGAGATCCTGGAGGGCAGTGAATTTGACTTTGGCTCGCGCCGAAATCTGGTGGAGATGAGGCGTGAGCTCGGCCTCGATCTGGTAATCGTCGACGCGCAAGTGGATCTTTTCGGCGGCCCGTGAGGGGAGCGCGACGAAGACCAATAGCAGCAGGGCAAGGGTACTCGACAGGACGCTCTGGGCGCGCCGAAGGCGAATCTGCATTACGGAGAGTCTCCCGGGAATGGGCCTACCACTTCCCTATGATGAAGATTCTCCCCTAAAAGATGCTGGGAGCACAAGGTTTAGAGGGCAGCTTCTAGCCTTTAGCTCTTGGCTTTTAGCCTAGACCACGATTCGCCAGGGCCAGGATTATCTCCGCGGCTCGGTCTGCCGGGTGCGGGGATGGGCCTGCGGTGGCGTTTTGCGGCGGGCGCAGGCGGGCCTTTACCTCGGTTAGGCCTTCCAGCATTCGCGCGCGCGGGGGGCCGTCGGGGAGGATTTCCTTGATCTGCGCGACCACTTTCCCGGCGGTGAAGTCGTGTTGGACTAACTCAGGCACGACTTCCTCTCCGGCGATCAGGTTGACCATGGCGAAGCGCGGGACCTTGACCCGCGGCTTGCCGAGCAAGTAAGTGAGAGGCGAAACGCGGTAGACCATCACGAAGGGGGTGCGCATCATGGCAGCCTCGACTGTCGCGGTGCCGCTGGCGATGATGCCGGCGCGGGAATGACTGAGCGCGGGCAGAGATTCGGGCACGAGAGTGATGCTGTGCCCAGCTATGAGGCTTTGCAGGAACGAGCGGTCGAGCGTGGGTGCGACCGGGAGCAGGAATTCGTAGTCAGGACCGAGTTCAGGGGCTGCCTCGAGGATGGTGGGCAGGTTCATGCGCACTTCTTTGACGCGGCTGCCGGGCATGATCGTGATCCAATGTTTTGCTGGGTCGAGATGAAATTGCGCGGCGTAGTCGTTGCGCTCGACCGCCGGGTGGGGCAATTCGGCCAGGGGATGGCCGACGAAGGTGGCATCGACTCCGCGGTCGCGGTAGAACTTTTCTTCGAAGGGAAAGATCACCAGCGCCTTGTCAATGTAGTTGCGGATGAGGCGGACGCGTCCCTGGCGCCACGCCCAGAATTGCGGCGCGACGTAGTAGACCACGGGGACGCCGCGCTTCTTCATCTGCCGGGCTACGCGCCAGTTGAAGGCGGGCGAGTCGATGACAATGGCGAGATCGGGCTTGCGCTTGTCGGCCTCTTTGATCAGATGCTGGAACAGGCCGTAGATCTTAGGCAGATGGCTGAGGATTTCGGTGATGCCGACTACGGAGAGGTCTTTCGCGTCGACCACGGTGTCGCAGCCGGCAGCGCGCATTCGGTCTCCGCCGACGCCGAAGAATTCGAGTTGCGGCTCGCGACGGTGCAAGGCCTCAATGAGCTGCGCACCGTACATTTCCCCGGAGGCTTCGCCGGCTGAGATCAGGATTCGCAAGAGAGCATTGTAAGGCCACGGCCTCCGAACGGAAATGATGCGGCACGATGTTCAGACTCCGTTGCTCGACGCGCGACCAGCTGCGGTTCGTCCGGGCAGCGGACAGTGCCGGGAGATTCGGTATCGATTTCGATTGAACCAGCGATAGCCCCACCAAAGCATCGAGTTAAAGCCTGGCAGACTGAAAATTATGTAGAAAGGCCATGCCCACCAGATTTGCCGTGACACATGGAGATACGCGTCGGCGCCCGATTCCAGTTTTCCGGTACGGGTCAATACCTGTATGTCGTCCAACAGGTTCTCCTGTGGAATTTGCAAGCTGCCGTCGGCGGAGGCGGACTGCAAGTCTTTAATTGCGAAGCCCCTTCGTTCCACCACCTTCTTCCAGAAGTGAACCCAGCGAAAGCAAAACCCGCACCCGCCGTCGTAAAGTATCCAGCCTTCGCGAGGGACGTTGAAACCCGTTTCGTGATTGGGCAAAATCATTGAACCCTATCGCCTCGGAAGACGATGACAGGCGAGCCGTCGGCCACGAATGCGCAGTCGGGGCGTCGTTGAAGAACTTCTCCGAACTCGCGCCCGTAGAGACCGCTGGCATCCCCTTCAAATTGAGCGGTAGTGGTCGCCCACACCTGCCAAGGGGCATGCGAGACATGATATTGGAGGCAACCGCCACTTGGTTGAGTCGAATAGCCCCAGTAGTGTTCCGTGATGAATTGCTCCAAACTCCCCTCTTGGGGATGTTGTGGAGGGCCTAGGGTCTGAGCGGAGAGTCTGCACCATTGATCGTTAATCTGCCACTGATATTCAGCCGTCTTGGACGCCCTCTCGGACGTAATACGGTGTTTCATCGGAAGGCATTTATAGTTCTCGCCGAACAGGAGTCGGGCGGTTAACGCAATCGCGCGTTTAGGCACAACTTCTGCGATGAAAACGACTCCTCTTCGATCATCGCTGCCCTCTTTGTGACGAACATAGAAGCGCAGGTTTACCTCATCGAAATCCGCATGAAACGGAACAGAGAAGCGCCCAAGCAGCTTGGTGCGGGAGAACCTAAAGCCCACAAGGCTGACGTATGTTCTTCCGTTGAATGAGTCTAGAGACGTGCCGGGCGGAACGTGCCTGGACAGAAGACGGGGTTCAATCTCGTAGTTCAACATCACGAGGTCGCGCCATTCGGCTGAAAGAAAAACGCGTTTTGACTCGGGCACGTGTTCGTCGATGCTTGGTTCGAGCTGACGGTTAGTCATCGGCGCTGGCCGTGACTTCTGGTTCCCCGAGGCCGTCGGCATTCGCGGGCGAGGGCGCCGGCTCCACATTTAGTTCCTGATCTTTGTATTGGAGTTGATACAGCTTGAAGTAGATGCCGCGCTGGGCGAGGAGTTGCTGGTGGGAGCCCATTTCGCGGACCTGGCCTTTGTGCATGACGATGATTTTGTCGGCGCGCTGCACCGTCGACAGCCGATGGGCGATGATCAGCGAGGTACGCCCCTCAACCATGCGGTTGAGGGCGTCGCGCACGCGGAATTCGGTTTCCGTATCGACGCTGGAGGTGGCTTCGTCGAGAATCAGGATTTTCGGTTCGTGGGCCAGGGCGCGGGCGAACGAGATCAGCTGTTTCTGGCCGGTGGAAAGCGTGGAGCCGCGCTCGCGGACTTCTTCGTCAAAGCCCTTGGGCAGGGCGCGGATGAAGTCGGCGAGGTTCACGTCTTCGGCTGCCTGCTCGACGTCGGCGTCCTGAATGCGCTTGGTGCCGAGCCGGATATTTCCGCCGATGGTGCCGCTGAACAGGAATGGATCTTGCAGGACTACGCCGAAGCGGCTGCGGAGGTCGGCGAGATCCATGTCTTTGACGTCGACGCCGTCGATTCTGACTGCGCCTTTCTGGACGTCGTAGAAACGCAGAAGAAGTGAGATGAGCGTGGTCTTGCCGGCGCCTGTGTGGCCAACTATAGCTACGGTTTCGCCGGGCTCAATGGCGAAGCTCACGTCGCGGAGGACCCAGTCTGGGGCGGGAGCCGAGCTTTGCTCGCCTGGACGGCCGAGAGCCTGCCCTGAGCTTGCCGAAGGGGTGGCCGTCCCCACATGAGTTTCCGTTCCCACATGGTACTTGCCCGGTTCGAAATCGCGATAGGCGAACCAGACGTGATCGAATTCGATGCGGCCGGGGCCGTCGGGGTGCTTGGTTACCGCGGGCGAAACTACCTGCACCGGAGTATCAAGCAGCTTGAAGATGCGCTCGCTGGCGGCCATGGCCGATTGCAGGATGTTGTACTTTTCGCTGAAATCCATGATCGGGCGGAAGAAGCGCAGAGCATATTGGATGAAGGCGACCAGCACGCCCAGCTCTGCCGCTCCGCGCACCAGGCGGAAAGTGAGCAGCGTCTTCCAATTAAAACTTACGGCGACACTGGTCACGGAAATATTCCGCATCACACCGCCGCCGCCGAACCAGATCACGCAGGCTATCGCAATCGAGGAAAGAATGTCGATCGCGGGGTAGTAAAGCGAGTAGGCCAGGATCGCATCTTTGTACGCGTCCATGTGGCTGCGGTTAATCTCGGAGAACTGCGTGTAGGCCTTGCGTTCGCGATTGAAGAGCTGCAGTACGACCATGCCGCTGACGTGCTCCTGCAGGTAGGAGTTGATGCGGGCGATGGCGACTCGGATGCGGCGGTACGAGTCGCGTACCCGGTCGCGGAAAATCTTGGTCGCTACCACGATGAAGGGAAGCACGGCGAAGGTGATCAGCGCCAGCTTCCAGTTCATGCACAGCATTACGCCGAGGATGCCGAAGAGCACGAAGAGGTCTTCGAAGATGGAAACCACGCCTGAGGTGAACATTTCATTCAACGCGTCCACGTCAGTGGTGACGCGAGTTACCAGGCGGCCCACCGGATTTTTGTCGAAGAACGCGACGTGCAGGCGCTGCAGATGGCGGAAGATCTGGCGGCGAAGATCGAACATCACTTTCTGGCCCGTCCACTGCATGAAGTAGGTTTGCAGGAACTCGAGCAGGAAGCTGAAGACCAGCAGTCCAACATAGATGGCCGCGATCTGCGCGATGCCGGTGATCGCGTTCGGGCTGAGCCAGCTCCATATGCCCGAAGACGCGCTGGTAGCTGCGCCTTTGGGCGCGAGGTAACGATCAATTGCAACCTTGGTGAGATAGGGGCCGAGCACGTCGGCGAAGGACTTCAGGAGAATCGAAACCAGCGCGATCGCGACCTGCCAGCGATAGGGACGCAGATACTTCAGCAGCCGCGCCATCAGGCGGCTGTCATAGGCCTTGCCTAATACTTCTTCTTCCTGAGACATCGCGTTGTTGGCAATCGGGTAGTGAAGCGGCGCCGGCGGCGCTGCTAACAGGGTACCTCAATATGGATGGCCGAGGCAGGTCAGAGGATGGAAAAGGTTTGCCGACGGTAGACGGATTGCAGATGGGATAATGGTAGGGCATGTCCCTCGGCGTCTACATTTCGGTTCCCTTTTGCCGCACCAAGTGCAGTTACTGCAACTTTGCCTCCGACGTGTTTTCGCGGGCAGTTTTCGAGCGCTACATGGATCGAGTCTGTGCCGACATTGAGAACGCGCCGCAGGTCGCCGCAGAGATGGGCGGGCGGATGGGATGCGCTGTGGATTCCATCTATCTGGGCGGGGGAACGCCGACGGTGCTCGAAGCCGCGCAATTGCAGCGAATCTTTCGCGCTGTACGCTCTCAGTTCGATGTGCAGCCTGATGCCGAGATCACAGTTGAGTGCGCTCCCGGCACGTTGACGTCCACGATGATCGAGAGTCTGCTGCGCTGCGGGGTGAACCGCGTGAGCCTCGGAGTGCAGTCATTTGTGGATGAAGAAGCGGCCGCGGTTGGCCGACTGCACAAGCGTGCGACCGTGCTGGATGACATTGCCCGGCTGCGCGCTGCTGGAATTGGGAATATCAACATCGATCTGATCGCCGGGTTGCCGCACCAGACCTCCGAAAGCTGGGAGTTTTCCCTGGCGGAAACCATCGCGGCCGGTGTGCCGCACGTGAGCGTCTACATGCTCGAGGTAGATGAAGATTCGCGTCTCGGACGCGAACTCCTGGCAGGGGGCACGCGCTATCACGCACACTTTGTCCCGGACGAAGAAGCCATGGTGGACTTCTACCTCGCGGCCGGTGAGCGGCTCTCAGCGGCCGGGATTGTGCAGTACGAGATTTCCAACTTCGCGGGTGCGGGCCTCGAGTCGCGACACAACATGAAGTATTGGACGCGATTGCCCTACTTCGGCTTTGGCGTGGACGCGCATTCGATGCTGGTTTCCGCCGCGCCCGGCCTCGACGCAGCGCGATTTGCGCCAGCGGACTCCCTGGAACAATACATGAGCGGTGCGCGTCTCCAGTGGACTGCAGTGTCGCGCCGGGCGGCTTTGGAGGAGAGTTTCTTCCTTGGGCTTAGGCTGACGCAGGGTGTTAGCCTGCGAGATCTCGGCGCGAAATTCGGCGAGGAAGCGCTTGAGAATGCCCGGGCCGCGATTGCTGAGTTCGTCGAAGGCGGGCTGATGCAGCGGCGTGGAGACAGCGTCTGCCTGACATCGCGGGGGCGATTGCTGTCGAACGAAGTGTTCGAGAGATTCATCCTGGCAGAGGGCGTGGCACACTGATTCGACGAGACGGCCAAGACCTTCTGGAACCATTGATTTTGCAAACCATCCGGTCGGTTGGGTTCCAGGCCTGAATGCTAATAATCCCCAGTGATGACGCGGCTTGCCACACTCTAGCTGTACTCTGCCCGAGGTAACTTTTCCCTCTTCCGTAGCTATGTTCTAATCAAAAAACCGGTCACGACCGGTGGAGGAGTCTTGGATTTTCAACTAAGTGACGAGCAGCAGCAGCTGAAGAAAAGCGTCCGCGAGTTCGCCGAGCGCGAGATCTTGCCCAACGTGATGAAATGGGACGAGGCCTGCGAGTTTCCGCTGGCGACCATCAAAGAACTGGGCAAGCTTGGATTATTGGGAACGGTCTTCCCCACCGAGTTCGCGGGCGCCGGCATGGGCTACGTCGAGTACGTGATCGCGATCGAAGAGTTGTCGCGGGTGGATGGCTCGGTAGGCATCATTGTGGCGGCACATACGTCGCTCTGTTCCAATCACATATTCCTCGCCGGCAGCGAGGCGCAAAACAAGAAATACCTCAGCAAGCTGGCCACGGGCGAGTTCATCGGCGCCTGGGGATTGACCGAACCCTCCTCAGGTTCAGATGCGGGCAGCGCGCGCATGACCGCGCGGCGCAAGGGAAGCAACTGGGTGCTCAACGGCACGAAGACGTTCTGCACCAACGGCCACTATGCCGACGTGATCGTGGTGCTCGCTGTGACCGACCGGACGGCGCATACGCACGGGCTTTCGGCGTTCATCGTGGAGAAAGAGACGAAGGGATTCCGTCCCGGCAAGAAAGAGAACAAGCTGGGTTTGCGGGCCAGCGATACGGCAGAGATGATCTTTGAAGATTGCGTGATTCCGGCGGAGAACCTGCTGGGCAAGGAAGGCGACGGCTTTATCGACGCGATGCGGGTCCTCGATGGCGGCCGCATCTCGATTGCGGCCCTGTCGCTGGGCATGGCGCAGGGTGCCTACGAGGCCGCGTTGAAATATTCCAAAGAGCGCAAACAATTCGGCAAGGCGATCGGGGAGTTTCAGGCGATCCAGTGGAAGCTGGCCGACATGGCTACGGAGATTGACGCGGCGCGGCTGCTCACGATGCGGGCTGCGTCGATGAAAGACGCCGGCATGAAAACTACGATGGAGTCCTCGATGGCAAAGCTCTACGCCAGCGAAGTTGCCGTGAAGTGCGCCAATGAAGGCGTGCAGATTCACGGCGGATACGGGTTCATCAAAGATTATCCGGCCGAGAAATACTACCGCGACGTCAAGCTGTGCACAATCGGCGAGGGAACCAGCGAGATTCAGCGGCTCGTGATTGCACGCCAGTTGCTGAAGGACTAGCTTTCGCTCAAGGCCTAGCGCCCGCACGCGCTTGGCATGATCTGAATGTGGGCCCTGCGCACCAATTGGGTTGCCCCCTATTTTCCGTTCGGAGCCAGAAACACGTCCTCGATGCGGCACTCAAACACCCTGGCGATCTTGAAGGCGAGCGGAAGGCTCGGATCATACTTTTCAGTCTCAATCGCATTGACAGTTTGACGAGAGACTCCCAGCTTCTCGGCCAGTTCCCCCTGGGTGATGTTGCGTCTCGCGCGCAGAACCCGAAGCTCGTTCTTCATTAGTACCGCCGAGTTGCGAAGTAACGGTAGGTTCCTTTGATTGTTGCCAAAACAATGGCGAAAAGGAAAAGCGGTGCCCAGGAAAGCAATTTGGCATCAAGCGGCCGGTATAGCGAGACCACATAGCCAATGCCCCCGACCCAGAGCGCTGCGAGGACGCCGAGCGAGTATGCCCACGCCATGCCTTCCAGTTCTATCCGCCGCGTTAGCTCGTCCAGGCTCAAGAAGTATTTCCGCTTCTCCCAGGCGTAGTAGGTGCAAAGCGCGGCGGGCAGGAATACGGTAATCGATCCCATGACCGGCTTCGGCCGCATGTGGGTCACTTTTCCGATAATTACCCAGGCCAAAATCACACCGAGGACAATCCTGTTACGCGAGATCAAGCGCTTCTCCGCTGCCGTCCCAGTGGCGAAGGTGCCGCGGGCCAACATCTCGGATGTCGGCCAACGGGAGTTCTTGTTATTCGGTTGGTCCTCTTGAGTTTGTGAATTCATCGTGGACCTCCAAGCAAAGTATGTTTAATATATGTAAAGCATACTTAACTAACTGTCAAGCACATTTTACTAACATTTGGGGCTTCATCCGCGAGTTCAGCCATCGCAGTTAACGCGACCGCAGGCCTATGTAGCTTCCCTTGCTTTACACTGATCGCTTGAACCCGAACATCCAGACATGGATTGATCAGCTCCGCTCCGGCGACGTGCGTGCCTTAGCTCGCGCTATCTCGACCGTGGAGAACCGATCGCCGGGCTGGTCCGAGCTGCTGAAAGCGCTGTTTCCGCACAGCGGGAAGGCGCGCGTGCTCGGGCTAACGGGGCCGCCGGGAGCAGGGAAGAGCACGCTGGTTGATCAGCTTGCCCGCTTCTATCGCAAACAGAACCGCAGCGTAGGCATTATCGCGGTCGACCCGACCAGTCCCTACACTGGCGGGGCGATTCTCGGCGACCGCATCCGCATGCAGGAACATTTCTCCGATCCGGGGATTTACATTCGCAGCATGGCGACGCGCGGCTCGCTCGGCGGCCTCGCGCGCACCACGGCCGACGTGACTACGGTGCTCGATGCTTCGGGGCGCGACCTCATCATGATCGAAACCGTGGGCGTGGGCCAGGATGAAGTGGACATCGTTCGGCTGGCCGATATCACGATTCTGATCCTGGTTCCAGGCATGGGGGATGATGTGCAGACGATCAAGGCCGGCATCATGGAGATTGCTGACATCTTCGTGATCAACAAGAGCGACCGCGACGGGGCTGAGAACGTGGAACGCGAAATCCGCACGCTGCAGTCTTTGGCCATGCGCCACGACGGCTGGACCCCGCCGATCGTCAAGACCGTCGCCAGCCAGGGAGTGGGAATCGAAGAACTGGCGGGCGCGATTGCGGACTATGAGGCTTACCTGCAGAAGGAAAATCTGGCCCTGAACAAGAGCGTGGAGAACTGGCAGGAGCGCCTGGTAGAGATGCTCCGCGACCTCATGCTCGAGAAGGCGCGAACGCAACTCGGCGATGGCAACCTGGCGCGGCTCGCGGCCGAAGTGGCCGAACACAAGCGCGACCCGTATGCGCTGGTGGAAGAGATCGCCGCCAACGCGGGGAAACACTGATTGGGTAAATCGAATATGGTTCAAATTGATCATCTCGGAATCGCGGTGAAATCGCTGGCGGCGGCGAAGTCGATCTACGAGAAGCTGGGCTTGAACGTTTCTCCGGAAGAAACGGTGGACCAGGAGCAGGTGCGGCTGGTAATGGTTCCGGTGGGCGAGAGCCGGTTAGAGTTGCTGGAAGCGACCTCGAAAGACTCGACGATCGCGAAGTTCATCGCCAAGCGCGGCGAAGGACTGCATCACGTATGCCTGCGGGTTCCAGATTTGCCGGCAGCAGTTGCGCGGCTGAAAAAAGACGGTGTGCGCCTGGTTTCGGAGGAGATCAAGACCGGCGCCGGCGGACATAAATATGTGTTCGTGCATCCTTCGAGCACGGGCGGAGTGCTGTTGGAATTGGTCGAGGGTTAGTCGACCAGGTCGGCCACGGATTTTCACGGATCTTCACGGATAGGACAACAGATTTCTTATGCTTCTTCTCGCCATCGACACTTCCGGCAGTCAGGGCAGCATCGCGCTGGCGCGAGCCGGGGAGCCAGTTGCTGATGGCGGCGACTTCGAGGTGATCGAGATTGCGCCGCTGGCCGGCGGTACTTTCTCCGCGCAACTTATTCCGCAAATCGCCGACTTGCTCTCCAGCAACGGGTTCATGAAGACTGCCATCGGCGCTTTCGCTGTGGTCTCGGGGCCGGGATCATTTACCGGTCTTCGGATCGGGCTGGCGGCGGTTAAGGCACTGGCTGAGGTGTTGGATAAGCCGATCGCGGCAGTGTCTCTGCTCGAAGTGTGTGTCTTCACCAGCGGTGCCCAAGGCAAAATCATGGCTGCGCTGGATGCGGGCCGAAGTGAGGTCTACGTGGGGGAGTACGAAATCCCGGCCCATGCTGGCCAAATTTCGCGAGAGCACATCTTGGCCAGAACTGAATTCCTTGCGCAAGCGAGAGGATGGACCCTGGTAACTCCAGATTCCGCTCTTGCCGAGGCGGCCGGCGCAGCTGGATTGAAGTTCTCGGCTCTCGCGCCGATCTCTGCTGCTGACGTCGCCCGTTTGGGCTGGCAGAAGGTTCAGTCCGGCGAGACGGTCGGGCCCGAACAGTTGGAGGCGAACTACGTCCGCCGCACCGACGCGGAGATGCTCGACGAAAAGCGGATCCTAGCTTGCGCGTCCGACGGGCAAATACCGCTGATATCCCCGCCCTGATGGGCCTGGAGCGCCAGAGCCCGGCCGCTGCTCATTGGTCACGCCAGCAGTATCAGGACATTCTTGGGACGGCGAGTAGTGAGCAAGGTTCCGAACGCCTGGCTCTGGTTGCGGAACAGGGAGGCGGAGCGCTGCCAGAGCAGAGGTCAAGCGGAGCCCCTGAAATTCTTGCATTCCTCATAGCCCACAGAGTTGACGCGGAGTGGGAGTTGGAGAACATCGTGGTCGCCGGAACATCCCGCCGCCGGGGCGTGGGCACGCGCCTGCTCGGCGAGTTCGTCGCGCTTGCACGGACGGAACGTGGCAGTGCAATTTTTCTGGAAGTCCGCGAGTCGAATCAAAGCGCGCGTGCTCTCTATCAGAAGGTTGGTTTCAACGAAGCGGGTTTACGCAAGGGTTACTACTCCGACCCTCCGGAGGATGCAATCCTATGTCGCCTAAGCCTTTGTTAGATATATCTCATAACGAGACTGCACCAGAATTCGGCATTGAACCGATTTTGGTGCTGTGGTAGTTTCTAGCCATGAATCCCGGTTGGAGGTCTGCTGGATGCTGACTCCGAAAGACACTCTCCTGACCAGCCATGATGAATTCCGCAAGCTGGCTCAGGAGCACTTGCAGTATTCCACTCGACTCGATTCACTCACCCAAAAACGTTATCTCAGCGAAGACGAAAAGCTGGAAGAAGTTCGGCTCAAGAAGCTGAAGCTGCGGCTCAAAGACCAAATGCAATCGATTGAGCGGCAGTATCGGCAGCAGTTCGGAACTCACGTCGCATAATTATTTTTGGCCATTGGATGGCGGCCATCGCCGCTACAGGCATTTTCTATCTACCCGCGGGCGCTCACCAGCGCCTTTCTTTATTTGGACTTAGACCCTTTCTAATTGAGCTGATTCTAGTTGAACTGAGCCGTTGCCGCTCGCCTCTGCTCTATAATAGGGCACTGCTCCCATGGTTCGTGACGGCTACTTTTATGCGCTGGCTTTGATCGCGGCTGCGGTTCTGGTGGGCTGGTTCGCCCAGCCTGCCTGGGCCCTCGTGCCGCTGTTGCTGGCCGGGTTCTTCCTCTGGTTCTTTCGCGATCCGGAGCGGACCATCCCGGACGCGGCAGGCGCCGTGGTCTCTCCCGGGGATGGAAAGGTCACCGATGCCTCTATCGTGACGGTGGCTGGCGAAAAGCAGGTTCGTATCAGCATTTTCCTGAGTGTTTTCGACGTGCACGTGAACCGATCGCCGATCGCAGGAGTCGTGCGCGAGGTTCGCTATCAGCGCGGGAAGTTCCTGAACGCAATGAATCAAGCTTCGGCGGAGCAAAACGAGCAGAATATCGTCCGTGTGGAAGGCGACGGCCAGGTGGTGGTCTTTAAGCAGATTGCCGGATTGCTGGCGCGACGAATCGTTTTCCATCCCAAGGTGGGCGACCGGCTGGAGCGCGGGCAGCGTGTGGGTCTGATCAAGTTCGGTTCACGCGTGGATGTGCTGTGCGACGCTGCCGCGGCGCTGCAAGTGAAAGTCGGCGACCGGGTTCGGGGCGGGGCGAGCGTGCTGGCTTACCTGCAACCCAAAGGCGAACTGGCGAGTGCAGGGCGTTATTCCGCCGCTGAAGGGGCGCGCTGATGGATCTTCCAATTCCAAGACGCAGGCAGGACGAACACGGCCCACGCCGAATGCGCAAGGGGATGTACATTCTCCCTTCGCTGTTCACCACCGGGAACATGGCGGCCGGGTTCTACGCCATCCTCGAGGTGGTCCACGCGAGTGCGGCAAATTACGGGCACCTGGACAATGCCGCCAAGGCCATTGGGTTTGCCGTTTTGTTCGACGGCCTCGATGGACGCGTCGCGCGCATGACCGGCACCAGCAGCGACTTTGGCAAAGAGTTCGATTCGCTGGCGGACGTGATCACTTTCGGCG
Organism: uncultured Acidobacteriaceae bacterium; assembly: GCA_963770235.1. Classification (GTDB taxonomy): domain Bacteria; phylum Acidobacteriota; class Terriglobia; order Terriglobales; family Acidobacteriaceae; genus Sulfotelmatobacter. The sequence continues at coordinate 229,941 of CAVYOW010000005.1, forward strand.
TGGCTCCGGCGATGCTGGCCTGGACCTGGGGATTTCACCTGATGCCGCCAGTCGCGCTCACCGAGTGGAATATCAAGCTGACCCAGTTGGGGGCGATTGCCGCCTTCCTGTTTCTGATGGCCGGTGCCAGCCGCCTGGCGCGCTTCAACATTACGACCAACCCGCAGCCTTCGAATCCCGGAAGGCCGGGGAAGAAGTACTTCGTTGGCATGCCGATTCCGGCTGGTGCCGGAGTCATTGCGGCCGTGGTGCACTTTCAATCAGGAGCGCCGCTCGAATCCTGGTACACAGCGATCACCTGGCTGGCGATGGTAGCGGCCGTGGGCTACCTGATGGTGAGCACCTGGCGGTTCTACAGCTTCAAGGACATTGATTTCCGCTCGCGCCATCCCTTCCGTCTGATCATTCTTTTCGGCGCTCTGTTTGCCGGCATCTGGTTCTTCTCCAAGCCGGCGCTGTTCGGGGTCGCTCTGCTCTACACGTTTTCCGGAGTGTTCTGGCGATTGCAGTGGATGTTCCGCCGCCGGAACCAGCCTCCGCCACCTCAGCTATAAGGAGGCTTCGCAGACTTCATGAGTACGCCGTCTAAGATCGCGGCACCGTCCCCTGCCGGTTCTGCGCGCGGACAGCTCTTCCGCGCGGCCATCGTGGGCGCGGCGACGCTGAAAGGCAAGGAAGTTGCCGAAATGCTTAACGAACGCAACTTCCCGGCGGTGGATGTGCGCCTGCTCGACGACGATGAGTCGATCGGCCAGTTGGAGGCGACGGGCGACGAAATCAACTTCATCCAGAGCGTGCGCGTCGGAGCAGTTTACGCACGTGGACTTTACTTTCTTTGCCGCAGACGCGGAGTGCACGCGCCAGAACTGGAAACGCGCCCGCGATGCTGGCAGCGCGATCATCGATCTTTCGGGCGCATTGGAAGAGGAAGCTGGCGCCGACATTCGCTCTCTCTGGGTGGAACGCGAGCGGGGAAAAATGTGGCAGCCAGAACTGCAACCGGCTCCGTGCGTTGTGGCTCATCCCGCAGCCGTGACTCTGGCTTTGCTGCTGCTGCGGGCGCGCAAGGCTGGAGCTATTCGGAGCGCGCAGGCAACGGTATTCGAGCCCGCGTCCGAGCAGGGACAGAAAGGCATGGACGAGTTGCACCAGCAAACCGTCAATCTGTTGTCGTTCCAGCCGCTGCCGAAGGATATTTTCGACGTTCAGGTGGCCTTCAACATGGTTGCGCGCTACGGGCAGAAATCGCAACTGTCGCTGGAGTCGCTGGAAGGGCGGGTGCGGCGCCATTACCAGGAGATTGCCGGAGCCGACGCGCTGCAGCCCGCGCTGATGCTGCTGCAGCCGCCCGTGTTTCACGGCCATCACGCTGGCCATCTTTCTGGAGATGGAGCAGGCGGTTGATCGGGAACGATTGTCGCAGGCCCTTGCTGGAGATCACGTGGCTCTGGCAGGAGCGGAAGACGATTCGCAGCCCAGCAACGTGAACACGGCGGGGCAGGCCAACATTCTGGTTTCGCTCAAGAGCGATGCGGCCCGGCCCAATGGAATCTGGCTGTGGGCCGCCGCCGACAACCTGCGCATTGCGGCCATGACCGCGGTGGAGTGTGCCGAGAGCATGATCGCAACCCGCCCGCTGGGAAAAATCCAATGAAAGTCCGGCGGGCTGCCTGGCTGGTATTGCTACTGGCAAGCACCGGTTGCGGATATCACACGGCCGGCCACGCCGTGCAGCTTCCGGAAAACGTCAAGACCATTGCCGTTCCTGCTTTCGTAAACGAGACTACGACTTATCGCATCGAACAGTTGCTTACTTCGTCGGTAGTGCGTGAGTTCACGACGCGCACGCACTATCACATCCTCAATGATCCCGGCGAAGCTGCCGACGCCACGCTGCGCGGCACCGTGCTCTCGGCTTCTTCCTCGCCGCTCACCTACAACTCCGCGACCGGACAAGCCGCCAGCGTTTTGGTGGTGGTGAGCATGAGGGTGTCGCTCACCGACCGCCAGGGCAAGGTGCTCTACCAGAATCCTTCGTATCTGTTTCGCGAGCAGTACGAAGTTTCGCAGGACCTGACCAGCTTTTTTGAGGAAGACTCGCCCGCCTTCCGGCGGCTCTCGCAGGATTTTGCCCGTACTCTGGTCTCTAACATTCTGGAGGGCTTCTAGATGAAATCTCTCTTGATTACAATCTTGCTCACCACCGCCGCACTCGCGCAGACCGCCACGCCCGGCCCCACGGTCGCACAATTGCTTGGCACCTGGAAGCTCGTTTCCATCGAAGACACCATGAAAGACGGCAAGGCGCAGCCCTCCGCTCAATTCGGTCCGCACCCGCACGGCTTCCTCATGTACCAGCCCGACGGATATATGTGCGCCACCATCGTGAACAGTGATCGCCCCGTCTGGAAAGATCCGGACAAAGCCACCGACGCGGAGAAGATTGCCTACTACGACACCTTCATCGCCTATTGCGGCACGTACAAACTCGACAGCGCGAGCTCGACCGTGACGCACTTTCCCGAGGTTGCCTGGTCGCCGTCCTTTGTCGGTTCTACCCAGCCGCGCCCGTTTCGTCTCGAAGGCAATCGTTTGATCATTACAGCAACACGTGGCCTTCTCAATCCGGAGATGCAGAAGCGGGTGCTGGTGTGGGAGCGGGTGAAATAAACTCGGTTGGTTTAATCTTCGACGGAACCAACATCCAGGTGGCCGGTAACGGTAGCAACAATGTCAGTCTGAGATGCTAGAGTTGCAAATGGCCGTTAGTCGTTGCCCATTGGTCAACCCGAGGGAAACCTTCTGATGCGGGCTTTCGCCCAGGCGGATCGGTTCGTCAGCGAACTGGAGTCGCGCAAGCTGCGTCCTGCCTATGTGTTCGTGGGCGACGAAGCTTTCTTCCGCAAGCGCTTTCGGGACGCCATTCTCGAGCACCTGGTTCCGGCTGATCTGCGCGATTTCAGCGTGTTCGAATTCGACCTCGCGGAAAACGACCTTGCCGAAGTTCTCGACCGCGCCCGCACGCCCTCTTTGATGGCTCCGTTCCAGGTGTTTTTCGTGCGCGGGGTGAAGAGTCTTTTTGGCCGCGGCTCGAACGAAGAAAAACTCGCCGCCATCGAAGAGTATTGCAAGAATCCGAATCCCGACGCGATGGTGGTCTTCGTCGCGGACCACATCAGCATCCCCGCCGACGTTCGCCGCATGGAGATGCAGGACAAAGAGCGCTACCAGCGCATCCGCGAGACCATGGGCCAGTATTGCGGCATCGTCGAACTGGCGCGCGTGGAAGAAGGCGAAGCGGTGCGCTGGATTTCGGATTACTGCACCAGCCGCGACGTACCGTGAAAATCGATCCCGACGGCGCCCGCGAACTGGTCGACGCGCTCGGCGGCGACATGATGATGATCTCGAACGAACTGGAAAAGCTGATGCTCTACGTCGGCGCCCGGAACCGCATCACGCTGGGCGACGTGGAAACCATGGTGCTGGCGGCCAAGCAGCGGTCTTTGTATGAGTTGACCGACGCCATCTCCGCCAAAGACCGCGTGCGCGCGCTGGAAGTGCTGGATGCGATCCTGTCTTCGGGCGATGGCGAAGAAGCCGCCATCGGACACATCTACATGCTGGCCAAAACCTTCCGCCAGATGCTGGTGATTCTCGAACGCAACGTGCGCGACCAGCGCATGCTCTGGGCCGCGCTGTGGCAGGGATTCCGCGTGCCTCCATTCGCCGCCGACGACATCATCAAGCAGGCCCGCCGCTACAAATCCCGCCGCGATTTGACCCGCGCGATCCGCCTGGTGGCGAAAGCCGATCTCGCCCTGCGCTCGAATCCCGTGAGCAAGCGCATGGTGCTGGAACGTCTGGTGATGGATCTGACGACCGAGGCGAAGCTGGAAACGCCGGGATGGATGCAGGAACAGTTGCCGGTGTAGCGGCTCTCAGCTGTCAGCCGTCAGCCGGACAAGCTTCTGTCTGGCAAAATTCGGTGCTAGCCGGGGTAAGAGCACTTACAATGACCTGGAAATATCTCATCGAGGGGCCATGGATCGTCTTCGTTGTTTATTGGGCGGTTGGCGCGCTCAAGACGCAACGCACGGACCGCGGAAAGGAATCGTTCGCATCGCGCTACAGCATCCTGTTCATTGAGATCGCCGGCTTCGGTCTGCTTTTCAGCGACACTGCGGAGATCGGGCTACTCGGGCTTCGATTCCTGCCGCGCACCTACGCGCTCGGAGTGACAGGCGTGGCGCTCACGTGGGCTGGAATTGCGCTGGCGTTGTGGGCGCGCTGGCATCTGGGACAATATTGGAGCGCCCGCATTACCATCAAAGAGGATCACAAACTGATCCGCACCGGGCCTTATGCGCGGCTGCGACATCCCATTTATTCTGGACTGGATATGGCCGCGATCGGCTCCGCTCTGGCGATCGACCGCTGGCGATGCGTGGCGGGAGTTTGCCTGATTATTCTGGGCTACTGGATTAAGGCGAAAAAAGAAGAAGGAATGCTGACTGCGCAGTTCGGTGCAGAGTTTCAGGAGCACTGCCGGCACGCGGGGTTTCTGTTTCCACGCCCTCGAAAGGGAACCAGCTCTTAGTCGTGGATCTTAGCTTCCAGCCTGGTTTCGGAATCGTCCTCGAAGCGCTGCTTTACCTGAAGCGCTGCTTTCGTTAATACTGATCGCTCCATATAAGCGTGATCGGGAGCCAGTCTTGAGATCTGTTCCACGACGCACATTCCTGAAGGGTGCGCTGAGCGCTTTGGCAGCTGCGCCTTTCGTCCTGCGCAAGAGCTACCGCGTATTTGCGCAATCGACGCAGCAATACCCGGAACGCGTGGTACGCCTCATCCGCGAATCTCTTGTGATCGACATGCTGAACCAGTTCCTGTATCGCAAGGATCAAAAGGAACTGAAAGAGAAGTGGCTGACCGAGCCAGGCGCTTTCACGGAGGCGGACTTTCGGCGATTTCAGAGCACCGGCGTTTCCGTCGTCAACTTCGGTGACGGTGCCGACGACTTTGCCGATGCCCAGCAACTCTTCGCCAAGTGGAACAGCTTTATTGCTGAATATCCCCAGTGGTTGATGCGCATCAACGGCTCTGCTGATTTGGCGAAAGCCAAGCAGCAAGGCAAGCTCGGCATTCTCTTCGGACTGCAGACCAGTGATCAGTTCCAAAGTGTCGACGACGTGAACCGCTGTTTCGGGTATGGGCTGCGGGTCTCTCAGCTCAGCTACAACTTCAGAAGCCGCATCGCGGACGGCGCCTTCGAGCCATACGACGGCGGAGTCAGCGAGTACGGCGGAAAAATCATCGACCGGATGAACAGCATCGGCATGGCGGTCGATCTCGGTCACGCCAGCGACAAGACGAAGCTAGATGCCATCGCACGATCCAAAACCCCTGTCATTCTGTCACACGGCAACTGTCGCGCTCTGAATCCAAACGCACCCCGCACCACCACCGACGATGCCATTCGCAAGCTGGCCAGCAAGGGCGGCGTCATGGGGATTACTGACATCGCATTCATGGTAAAAGGGAGCGAACCGGTCAGCGTCGAGGACGTGGTCGATCACTACGATCATGTGCGCGATCTCGTCGGTATAGAGCACGTTGGCGTCGGCTCCGATGCCGGGATCGAGAGCAACGACCTGGGCTCGGCGGAAGTCCTGAAGGATATGCTCGCAAAAGCTGATCCTCGCTATCACGTGCACGGTGAACACGAAATGGTTGTGGGGCTCGGCGGAACGACGCGGATGTACGAATTGACGGCGGCCCTGGTAAGGCGCGGCTACACCGATGAGCAGATACGCCTGGTGCTCGGTGGAAACTGGGCGAGAGTCCTGAAGGACATCTGGCTCTCATAAGCCCAAAAGCTGAAGGCTACTTCATCGCATTGACGCGAGCACCCAGGCGCGACTTGTAGCGGGCCGCGGTATTCCCGTGCAGCGTGCCCTTCTGGATCGCCTTGTCGAGCGCGGACACCGTCTCGCGGTAGGTCTTCTCGGCGGCAGCTTTGTCGCCCTTCTCGATGGTCTCGCGCAGAGTGCGCAGCGCGGTGCGCAGGCGGGAGGTGTTGGCGCGATTGGTGGCCGTGCGCTTCGTGGTCTGACGGGCGCGTTTGAGCGCCGAAAAATGGTTAGCCATATTGCTTCGTTGCCTTTGTGTGTACAGCGAGATATTCCGGTGAGTACCGAATACGTTATTCTACGGGACTAAGTCTCGACTGGTCAAACGGTTAAGCTTCATGGGGAGCGGCCATTGACTCCCACCCCGCCGCGGGGTACGCTTTAAGTAATGGTAGTGACTTGCCTTCTGGGCATGAGCATCCCGGCTGGTCCCGTCTCGAAGCATAATCCTGTTTTGTCAGCGAAGCGGCTGAAGTGTGTGCGTTTCAATGTGTGCATTTCAAAGAGACTGAATGAAGAAAAGTATCGGGATTAGTCCCAACATCGAGACTCTGTTTGGCACGCGCGACGAGAATGTGCGCGTGCTGGAAGACGGCCTGAATGTCACCATCGACCTGCGATCGAACGCCATTGAACTGGAGGGCGCGGCGCGCGACGTGGCTCGCGCCGAGCAGGTGTTTGCCGATTACGAAAGCCTGCAGCGCTCCGGATACAGCTTCAACAACGGCGATCTGAACAGCATGCTGCGCGTGCTGACGGCGGATTCGAGCGCAACCCTGCGCGGACTGGCCGACGCCGGCCGCCAGCGCTCGCTGGGTCGGCGCATGGTGCAGCCGAAGAGCGTGAATCAGCGCCGCTACGTGGAGGCGATCGAGAAGCACGACATGGTTTTCGGCGTTGGTCCGGCGGGTACGGGCAAGACTTATCTCGCCGTGGCCATGGCGATTTCCGCGCTGCTGGCGAAGCGGGTGAACCGCATCATCCTGGCGCGTCCGGCGGTGGAAGCGGGCGAGCGGCTGGGCTTTTTGCCGGGCACGTTGCAGGACAAGATCGATCCGTACCTGCGTCCGCTGTACGACGCGCTGTATGACATGCTCGATCCGGAAAAGGTCGACCGCTATCTGGAGAAGAACGTCATCGAGATTGCTCCCATCGCATTCATGCGCGGGCGCACGCTGAACGATTCGTTCGTGATTCTCGACGAGGCGCAGAACACGACTTCGGAACAGATGAAGATGTTCGTCACCCGCCTCGGATTCAACTCCAAGGCGGTGATCACCGGCGACATCACGCAGATCGATTTGCCCAACGCGCGCCGCAGCGGCTTGCTGGAAGCGATTGACATTCTGAAACGGGTCGAGGGTTTGACGTTCGTTCATTTCGACGAATCCGATGTGGTGCGGCATCACCTGGTGCAGCGCATCATCCGGGCCTACGACGAGCACAAGACGCATGTCGCCGAGCAGCAGATGCTGCTGCCGGCAGGCGGAAAAAACGGCGAGGCGAAGGGTGGCGTGAAGAGCGCCGACTGAAGGGCGTTGACATGAAGAACCAGGAGACGCCGAACGCGAACGACCGATCCCGAGAAGCCTCGGCAGAATAAAGTCGCAAACGGAATGGAGGGCTGAAACCGGGCCCTCCTGTTTATTTTGCGAGCTGTGCGTTAGTGAGCGCACTGGGAGCAAGGTGGTTATCCTCCGAAAAAGAATCGCGGGGTTGAGTTCGTCAACGCTCGAACGGTTTGTGTTGCGGGCGCGGCGCGCGGTTCGGCTGCGTAACCCGGTGAATGTCCTGGTGACCAGCAGTGCCGAGTTACGGTCTCTCAACCAGCGATTCCGCGGAGCGAACAAGCCTACGGACGTACTGTCGTTTCCAGCGCCGCCAGCGACGCGACGACAGGCCAAACGCGTCGCCGGGGAAGTAGCGATTTCCGCGGACATCGCCGGGCAGAACGCCGGGCGCCTGGGTCATTCTGTGGCGGATGAGGTGAAGATTCTGGTGCTGCACGGCATCCTGCATCTGGCAGGCTTCGATCACGAGCGCGATAATGGCGAGATGGCCCGCAAAGAGAGCCGGTTGCGGCTGCAACTGAAGCTGGAGGGCGGCCTGATCGAGAGGACGCAACCGCGCGATCCGCCGCCCGCTCGCGAAGCGGAGAACCGCATGAACTGGGCCGTCGCACTCGCGCTGATCCCGCTGCTGGGCCTGCTGGCGTTGGCCTCCTACGTGGACCGCGTCTACCAGGAGATCGGCAAATTTCTCTCGCGCGAATTTCAGGACAACATCGACGTCTTCGAGCAGAAGGTCGAGCCCAACCTGCACGTGAGCCGCGCCCGGGCATCGCTCTCCATGTCGGTGCTCAAGCAGTTGACCACGGCGACCATTGCTTTGCTGGTGGGCTTCGCGGTCTTCGGCGACCAGCGCTGGAGCATCTATGAGATCCTGCAGGCCGCCATCAGCCTGATCCTGATCATCATCGTGTTCAACCAATTTCTGCCGTTTGTTTTCTTCTCGCGCACCAACGGTGCCTGGCTCATCCGCTGGACGTGGCTCCTGACCGTGCTGATTTACCTGGTGCTGCCCGTGACCATTGTTCTGGGTTTCCTGCAATCGGTGGCATCGCTCACCCGCCAAAACACGCGCGAGCAGCCGGAAAGCGCAGCCGAGGCTGTGGATGCGTTGATCGAAGCCGGCCAGGAAGAAGGCATTATCCAGGAGGGCGATCGCGATCTGATTCAGTCCGTGGTTGAATTCAGCGGCAAGACGGTGCGCGAAGCCATGAAGCCGCGTCCGGAGATGTTTGCCGTGCCGGTGGAAACCACGGTTGAGCGCTTCATCGAGATGCTCCGCACCAAGCACTACTCGCGGGTTCCCGTGTACGCGGAAAGCATTCACAACATCAAAGGCATCGTCTACGCCCAGGACGTGTTGCAAGTGCCGGACAGCGAGGCTTCCAAACGCACTCTCGAAACGCTGATGCGGCGCGATGTGTATTTCGTGCCCGAGAGCAAGCTGGGCAGCGACCTGCTGCGGGAGATGCAGAAGAACAACATCCGCATGGCGATCGTGGTCGATGAATATGGCGGCGTGGCCGGACTGGTGACGATCGAAGATCTGGTGGAAGAGATCGTAGGAGAGATTCGCGACGAGCACGAGAAGCCGGAAATCGTCAGAGAGAATGATCAGTCGTTCATCGTTCCCGGTGGAATGGACGTGGACCGCCTCGCCGAACTGTTCGGATCCAAGCCGGAAGGAAGGGAATCGGCCACAGTGGCGGGCCTGGTCAGCGAACTGGCGGGGCACATCCCGCAGCGCGGCGAAACCGTGGATGACGACGGCCTGCGCTTCGAAGTTCTGGAGTCGACCGACCGCAAGGTGGAGCGCGTGCGAATCACAGCGATGCAGCCGCGGCAGCTGAAGCTGATATGAAGGCAGCTTCTAGCTCCTAGCTTCTAGCCAAACACGTCCTATGCCCGCTGACTTTTCGTGGGATACTGCTAAGTGATGACGAACTCTGCCTTTGGCAGTAGCTAGGAGCTAGAAGCTAGAAGCTTTTTCTTATGCCCTTCCGCTCCGGTTTCGTCTGCATCCTCGGTCGTCCTAACGCTGGCAAGTCCACCTTGCTCAATGCGCTCGTGGGCGAAAAGCTCGCCATCATCTCGCCCAAGCCGCAAACCACACGCAACCGGATTCAGGGCATCGTCAACCTGCCCAAGGGCAAAGGCCGGGACGCGGCGCAGATCGTCTTGATCGATACGCCGGGCGTACACAAGCCGGATAGTTCCCTGGGCCGCAAGATGATGGTCGAGGTGCGGGAGGCTCTGGAAGGCTGTGATCTTGTCCTGCTGATCATGGATGCGACGCGCAAGCTGGATCGGCGTGATGAGTTCGCCATACAGATGCTGAAGCACTCGTCGACGAAAGTTTGCCTCGTCCTTAATAAAGTTGACCTGCTGCGAGGCGGCAAAAGCAAGCTGCTGCCCTTGATCGAAGAGTACAAGAAGCTGCATCAATTCCATGCGATCATCCCGATTTCTGCGCTCAAGCGGGACGGGCTCGACCTACTGCTGAAGGAGGTTACGGCCGCCCTACCTGCGGGCCCGCCTTATTTCCCACCCGATCAGGTTACGGACCAGCCGGCGCGCTTCATGGCTGCTGAAATCGTTCGCGAACGCGTGCTGGTCGAGACCGAGGAAGAACTGCCATACGCAACCACGGTGATCGTTGACTCCTTTGAGGAGGGTGCCAGGTTGACGCGCATTGCCGCCACCATCTATTGCGAGCGCGAAGGCCAGAAGGGCATCCTGATCGGCAAAAAGGGACAGATGCTGAAACGGATTGGCACCTCGGCTCGCCTGCAACTCGAACGCATGCTGGGAATGAAAGTCTTTCTTGAGCTTTACGTCAAGGTGCAGCCCAACTGGCGTGAATCGCGTGGTTTTGTGGAAGAACTCGACTGGAGAAGGCAGTTGGAGCATCTGACGGACGGCCGGGTTGAACTGCCGAAAGCGTTGCCCAAGGCGTGGCAAAAGAATAAAATGCCCCAGGAAACGAGGGGCCATACACGCGGCGATGGAGCGGATTAGCCTGCCTGCGCCTGTTTCGCAGCTTGCTTGCAGTTCGTCGCCTATCGTCCTCTGGAGTTTGCCCTACCGAGGCCTTGGCAGTTAGAATCAATCGAGACGCGGCATTAAATCACGAACGAGCCCAATACATGCCACAGGTGGACTCTTCCGAAGAACCTCTTCCCGAGAAAGACTTTGATCCGGATAAGTTGCATTTGCTTTTGCGGGTAACGCTAGCCGCCGACCGCAAAGCCGTGGATCCGGTCCTACAGGAAGTAATGACCGTAGTCCGCCAGATGAAGGGCTTGAGCGGCAAGGAAGATGCGATCGAGTTAGCGCTGCAGGAAGCACTGGCCAACGCCGTAATTCACGGCGCTAAAGAAGATCCCACCAAGACGGTCGAGTGCCTGGTGAGCACCGACGACGAGCGGGGCGTGCTGATCGTGGTGCGGGATCCAGGCACCGGTTTTGCGCCTGAGGCCATTCCCGCTTGCACCGTCGGGGAGAACGTTTATTCCAATCACGGGCGCGGGATTTTTCTCATCAACCAGCTCATGGACAAGGTGGAGTTCAGGAAGAATGGCACCGAAATCCACATGGTGAAACGGTAGCTCTGCAATCCTTCCGCCGCGGCGATCTCACTCCTTTACCGTAATACCTAATGCTTTCATCTTGCGGTAGAGGTGGCTGCGCTCCAGGCCGAGCACCTCGGCGGCGCGGGTTACGTTGCCGTGGTTCTCGTCGAGCTTTTTGAGAATAAAGTCGCGCTCGTAGGCGTCGCGTGCCTGGTGCAGTGTAGAGAATTCGGTGCGCGCCGCGCGCCGATGGCCGTCCCGGTAGACCAGCGTAGGCAGATGCTTGCGGTCGAATCGTGTGATCATGGGATTCATGATCACGATGCGCTCGATCACGTTGCGCAATTCGCGCACGTTGCCCGGCCAGGAATAGCGCATCAGGGCCTCGACGGCGTCATCCGTGATCTCGCGCGGGCGACGTCCGTAGGTTGCGGCCAGCTCTTTCAGAAAGTGCCGTGCAAACAGCGGAATATCCTCCTTCCGGTCGCGCAGCGGGGGCACAAAAAAAGGGATCACGTTCAGCCGGTAAAACAGGTCCTCACGAAAATTTCCCCGGGAGATTTCTTCTTCCAGATCCTTATTGGTGGAGGCGATGATGCGCGCATCGACAACGATGGTCTCATTGCCACCCAGCGGGGCGACCCGCTGCTCATCCAGCGTGCGCAACACTTTCGACTGCGTTTTCAGGCTCATGTCGCCCACTTCGTCAAGGAACAGCGTGCCTCCGTTCGCCTTTTGAAACTTGCCCTCCTTGTCGGCTCCCGCTCCCGGAAACGATCCTTTGTAATGGCCGAACAATTCGCTTTCGATGAGGTCTTCGGGAATGGCCGCGCAGTTGACTTCGACAAAAGTCTCATCCTTGCGCAGGCTTTGCGCGTGGATCGCGTGGGCCACCAGTTCCTTCCCTGTGCCCGACTCGCCGTAAATCAAAACCCGGCCGTTGGCCGGCGCCATCAGGCCAATCTGCTGGCGCAGCGCTTTCATGGGAATGCTGTCGCCAACGATCACGCTCTTGCCGTGAAGCTGTTTCTTCAGATCGACGTTCTCGTGCCGCAGTTTCTTGGATTCGATCGCGTTCTTGACCAGAATTAATGTCTTGTCGATGGAGAGCGGCTTTTCCAGGAAGTCGTAAGCGCCGAGTTTGGTGGCGCGGACCGCAGTTTCGATGGTGCCATGGCCCGAAATCATGATCACTTCGGGCGGGTTATCCATCTCGTGGATTCTTTCCAGTGTCTCCAGGCCGTCGATGCCGGGCAGCCAGATATCCAGCAGCACCACTTCATAGTTGTGCTCGCGCCGCAGCAGTTTGAGGCACTCTTCACCGCTCTCGACCGACGCGGTTTCGTAGCCCTCGTCTGCCAGCACCCCCTGCAGCGAGTCCCGAATACCGGTTTCGTCGTCAACAATGAGAATTTTATGCATGCTGCGCCGTGACGGTAGCCAGCGTGGGCTCGGGAACCACCGGCAGCTCCACGATGAAGCGCGCCCCAACCGGCTGGTTTTCCTCCACCCGGATAGACCCGTGATGTTCTTCGATGACGCGGCTCACGATTGCCAGGCCGAGGCCCGTTCCGCGCTTTCTGGTGGAGAAATAGGGCAGAAAGAGCTTTTCCTTCAGCTCACGGGTCACGCCATGGCCGGTGTCTGCGACTGTGATTTCGACCGCATCGCGGCTGGCTACCAGCGAAGTTGAAATCTGAATCTCACGCACCAGCGAATCCTGCATGGCCTCGGCGGCATTGTCCACGAGGTTGGCGACAGCCCGCTTAATTGCCTCCGCGTCGGCCATGACTTTCGGCAGGTCTGCAGCGAGCGATTTGTGGAGGCCGATGCCGTCCAGTCTTCCATTAAACATGGAGAGCGCATTCTCGATGACTTCGTTGATATCAGCCGGATGCGGATTGGATGCCGGGAAGCGAGCCAGCGCGGAGAAATCGTCCACCAGCCGGCGAACTGTTTCGACCGCACTGGCAATGGTTTGGGCGCAGGAACGAACAATGTCCAACGATGCCTTGTCGAGAGGCATCCCGCGCTGCAGATGACGCTGAATGCGTTCCGCAGAGAGTGCGATGGGCGTGAGCGGATTCTTGATCTCATGCGCGACGCGGCGCGCCACCTCGCGCCAGGCGGCCTGCTTCTGCGCCTTCAGAAGATCGGAGAGATCTTCGAACACGATCACATATCCCGAGCGCTCGTCCTGGTGGCGCAGGGTGGCCACAGTCACGGCCACGTTCAGAGACGCACGCTGCAGCGGCATCTCCATCTGGCTGGTGGTCATGCCCATACGGTCGGCGCGGCGCAGCAGCGGTTCCAGGTCCTGCAGAACTTCCGGTAGAAATACATCCGCCAGGCGCGCCCCGCGCAGTACATGCTCGCCCTCCGCATAGCCTTCCGGGTGAAACATGCGCAGCAGGGCGTGGTTGGCATGAGTAACGCAGCGGGCGGCGTCGAGCGAAAGCACACCGGTGGGAATGCTCTCGAGGATGGTCTCCATCTGGCGGCGGCGCTGGTCGAGTTCGGCGTTGGCCGCGCTGGCGTTGCGGCTGGAGGCCTCGTTTTGCCGACGGCTGGTCTCCAGCTCCTCCGCCATCCGGTTAAAGGAGCGAACCAGGTCCCCAATCTCATCGGCGGCGCGCACGTCGATCCGGTAATCAAGTCGCCCGCGGGAGATTTCCTGCGTCGCCTCGGCCAGTGCAGCCAGCGGACGAGTCACCAGTTTCGAGAGAAACAGCGCCAGCCACGTCGTCACGAACAGCACCATCATCGTGAGTAGAAGCAGCAGGCCCATGTAGGTGCGGCGTACAAGTCTGCGCTCATGAGCCAATTCGAAATAACGCTGTTGGCTGTCCTCCACCTGCTTGACCGTCCGGGAGAATTCCTTGGGAAGCGGGATCGCCACCAGGATCAGGCCATCCGTTCCAACGGGAGCGCTACCCAAGGTGTATTCCGTCTGATCCCAGGTGAATGGCGCGGGCTTGGCCGCAGCCGCTTCCGCCAGCGGAAGTCTGGACTTCAAGAGCGGCCACGGCGCAGGCGCGTTGAAGCTGGCCTCGGCGTTGCCATCCTGCACGGCCACCGCGAATCCGCCTTGCAGAGTAATCTCATGACCTTGGAATTCGCTTACCACCGGCGAGAATCCGTGTCCCGAGAAACCTCGCTGGGTTTCGCTCGCGGAAGCAATCGCTAAGGCTTCGGCGCGAGCATTTTGTGCGGCGTATTCGCCCAACAGCGAAGCCATGGCATGAGTATCGGCGCGAACTTCCTCCACCGGCGTGGAGAACCATTTGTCGATGGAGCGGTTCATCAGCCCGTAAGAGAACCAGTACATCACCATGACCGGTACGAAGGAGAGCAGCAGCGCGCCCGCCACCATGCGCGTGCGAAACTTCGACCCCAACACTCCCAGCCGGCGTTCCGCGAACAACTTCAACAGGTTGCGAAACAGGACGATGGTAAGAGCCACGAACAGCAGGAATATCAGCGCCGAAAGCGCGGCGAACACCACGATCTGCTGATTATTTCCCGGCCGTAAGAAAGTGAGATCAAACGCGGTCTGGGAAACCAGGATGGCGAATAACAGAAAAACCGACATCGCCAGCAGGATAATGACCCGCTTGCGGTTGGAAGTCTTGGGAGGTCGAGTTGGAACGGTTTGCACCACGCGAATCCAGCGGTCCAGCCGCTGCAGGTCAATTGCGGACTGCAAGCCGTGAATGGACCGCAAGTCATTATAGATGCAGTCGCGGTCGCTGGAGATGACTCACTGGCTGCGGGGGCTCAATGGTCGAGGTGGGGTTCAACACCGAGATCAACGGTGGATGACCGTCCCGCCGAGAGTTCCTCCAACATCGCGCGATAGGCGGGCTTGGGTTGGTACGTTCGATCAAAGGGCAGCGCGTGCCCGCGAGCACCGCGCGAATGCGATCCAATCCAGGAGTACTTGTCGGTGAACCCCCAGGTCTGGATCGCGGTGCAGCCCGGACTGCTTAAGCAAGCCCTTACGATGCTGCGATAGACCTCAGCCTGGCGCGTCAAGTCCTCAGCCCGTGGCCCGCCGTTAGAATCAAGCGGCAGAGAAACATCCAGCTCTGTGATGTGAACTTGCAGACCAAGCGCCGTGAGCCGGGCGATGTTTGAGGAGATGTCCGCAGCGATCGCCGGCATGTCCGCATCGACCGTGGGCACGTGCATCTGTAATCCCATGCCATCGATGGGAACGCCCCGGCGTTTGAAATCCTTGACCATGGCGTAGATGGCGTCCGACTTGCGGTTCATTCCTTCGCCTTCTGCTTCGTTGTAAAACAACAATGCATGCGGGTCCGCTCGATGCGCCCAGCGGAACACCTGCTCGATGTAGGCTGTTCCTTTCCCCGACAATCCAATGCCGGGCTGGTTGTACCAGAGGGAATCGCGCAAATCTCCATTCTCGTCCAGAGCTTCGTTGACCACATCCCACGCGAAAACCTGATTCCGGTAGTGCTTCATCACCCGGGTGATGTGTTCGTGTAGAAGCTGTGACAGTTGCCGGGTCGTGAAGTGACCCTGTGTCAGCCAAGCCGGGTTGAAGCGGCCCCAGACTAGACAATGGCCGCGGACCTTCATTTGGTGCGCCTCTGCGAAGCGAACCACTTCGTCGCCCTGGCGAAAGTCGTAGCTGGCTTGATCCGGCCGCAGCACCCACCACTTCATGGCGTCTTCCGCTTCCACCATGTTGAACTCGCCAGCCAGGGTCGAGGCGTAGGCAGTCTCCGAAAGTTGTGAGGGACGGACGGCCGCGCCAATGAGCAGTCCTGCCTGCTCCGCTTCCTCCCGCAGCGATTGAGCGCCGCAGACAGAAGCCATCGCTCCCGCGAGAATTGCAGACCGCCAAAATTGCTTAAACACAGACTTTTTCGAAGACCTTTTCTACTTAGACCGAGGCAGGAACTTCTGTAAAGGGCATTCGTCACACCGGGCCTGTGATTTTCTGCAGTAATTCTTCCCCACTCCCACAATGAGACCGTGCATCTCGTTGTAGACCTGCGCCAGAGCCGTGCGCTTCGCCGTGCTCATCGCCGACGGAGGATGCGCGGCGCCAGGAAAACGCTTCACCAAAGGGCGTTGCAAAGTTTCGCCGGAGTCGGTAACGGACTCCGCCAGGGGTGCCAGTCCGCGCTCGAACAGTTCCCGAATCTCTTCATAATCGGCCTTTTCGGGGAGAATCCCGTGGCGGGCGAGAATCCGCCGGGTATAGGCATCCACAACAAATATCGGATGGTTCCCGGCATAGAGCAGCATGGAATCTGCCGTCTCGGGGCCAACGCCATGCAGATTGAGCAGTTCTTCGCGAAGTTTCTCCGTGGGACGCGCAAACAACTTAGCCAGAGAGCCTTCGTACCGCTGGTCCAGAAACGCGACGAAAAGCTTCAATCGCTTCGCTTTTTGGCGGAAATAGCCCGAGGGGCGAATCAGGCGCTCGAGTTCAGCCAGCGACGCCCGGCGGATCCCGCTCATGCTGAGCAGGCGCGCCGCACGAAGATTCGCCAGTGCCTTTTCCACATTCGTCCATGCGGTGTTCTGGGTGAGATAAGCCCCGACGATTACCTCAAACCGCGACTGCGCCGGCCACCAATGCTGCGGTCCCCAAGCCTGAAATAAAGCGCGGTAGTAGGTTCGAATCTGATGCGTTTTTGCGTCAACCCGCAAAGTTGGCAAGCCCTCGCCGTTCAGCGTATGCCCAGTGTACGCCGCCCGCAAACCTGGCCACGCCGGCTGCGGCACGTCCGCCGGTGCTTACCGAAGTGCATGTACCTGAGCCTGAGATTTGGGTTTTTCCGGAGAAAAAGCTCATCTGGCGCGGGTTCTGAAACTTAGCTTGCAGCGCATAGGGGATAGCGACAAGTCCAAGTACCACGGTAACTGGTACGGTAATCGACTTGCTGTGACAATTTATGTCACCACAAAGACACTGCTCTCCTCCCACAGTAAAAGCAGCGATTTGTGTAAATGCCGGTGCAGCTGCCGGGCATTCGTTCCACTACGTGGATAGGAGATCGACGTATGTCTCAACGGCTGGGTGACCTTCTCGTCAAAGAGAAGATCATAACCCCAGAGCAGTTGGAACAAGCGACTAAGGCCCAGAAGGAGCAGAACTGCCGCCTGGGCTCCGCCTTGGTGAAGCTCGGCTTCCTCACCGATGAGGACGTCACGAATTTTCTCTCCCGCCAGTATGGCGTTCCGGCCATCAACCTCTCGTATTTTGAAATTGACCCGGCCGTGGTCAAGCTGATTCCGTTTGAAACCGCGAAGCGTTACCAGATTCTTCCGCTGAGTCGCGTGGGCGCATCGCTCACCATCGCCATGGTCGATCCCACCAACGTCTTCGCCATGGACGATATCAAGTTCATGACCGGCTTCAATATCGAGCCGGTCGTGGCCTCCGAAAGCTCCATCCTGACGGGCATTGATAAGGCCTACGGGGGCAAGGCGGAGGAAGATCTCGAAACCGTGATGCAGTCGATGTCGGAACTGAACGAGAGCGACATCGAAGTGCAGGCGGAAGAGCAGGAGATGGAGCTGTCGCAGCTGGAAAAAGCAGCGGACGAAGCTCCAGTCGTCAAACTGGTCAATCTGGTGCTCACCGACGCGGTAAAGCGCGGAGCGAGCGACATTCACATCGAACCTTACGAAAAAGAGTTCCGTGTGCGTTTCCGTATTGACGGCGTACTGCAGGCAATCATGTCTCCGCCGATGAAGCTAAAGGACGCGATCACGTCCCGTCTGAAAATCATGGCCAAGCTCGACATCAGCGAGAAGCGGTTGCCGCAGGACGGCCGCATCATGCTGAAGATGAATATCGGCGGCCGCAAGAAGCAACTCGACTTCCGTGTCAGCACCCTGCCCACGCTGTGGGGCGAGAAAATCGTGCTCCGGTTGCTCGACAAGGAAAACCTGCGGCTCGATATGACCAAGCTCGGTTTCGAGCCCGAGTCTCTGGTCAAGTTCGAGAAAGCCATTCTCAAGCCCTACGGCATGGTGCTGGTCACCGGTCCCACGGGTTCTGGAAAGACCAACACGCTCTATTCGTCCATCTCGCGCCTCAACCAGCCTGACACCAACATTATGACGGCCGAAGATCCCGTCGAATTCCAGTTGGGCGGCGTCAATCAGGTGCAGATGAAGGAGCAGATTGGATTGAACTTTGCTGCGGCTCTGCGCTCCTTCCTGCGGCAGGATCCCAACATCATTCTGGTCGGCGAAATCCGCGATTTTGAAACGGCGGAAATCGCCATCAAGGCTGCTCTCACCGGCCACCTCGTGCTTTCCACTCTGCACACCAACGGCGCGCCCGAGACCATCACGCGCTTGATGAATATGGGCATTGAGCCCTTTCTGGTGGCGACCTCGGTTCACTTGATCTGCGCCCAGCGCCTGATCCGGCGAATTTGCAAGGACTGCTCCGAGACCGTGGAAGTTCCGGTTCAAACCTTGATTGAAGAAGGATTCTCGCCCGAGGAAGCCAAGACCATCAAGATCCAGAAAGGCAAGGGCTGCGGCGTTTGCAACAACACAGGATACAAGGGCCGCTGCGGTTTGTACGAAGTCATGGAAGTGGACGATGAAATCAGGGAGCTCGTGCTGGTAGGCGCTTCCGCAGTGGAATTGAAGAAGAAAGCCATCGAGCGCGGCATGATCACGCTCCGGCGCAGCGGTCTGATCAAGGTGGCCGCGGGCATCACCACTTTGGAAGAAGTGGCGCGCGAGACCATTCACTAGTTCAGAAAGGTTACGAAGTTAAAGAAGGGAACACGATTATGGGCCTGTCATTAAGTGATTTGCTGAAACGCATGCTGGAGATGAATGGCAGCGATCTCCACATCACCACCAATTCGCCGCCCCAGATCCGCGTCCACGGGCACCTGGTGCCGCTGGATCTTCCGCAGATGACTCCCGCCGAGACCAAGCAGCTGGCCTACAGCGTCATGACGGACTCCCAGAAGCACCGCTTCGAGGAAAGCCTCGAACTCGACTTCTCCTTCGGATTGAAAGGCCTGGCCCGCTTCCGCGCCAACGTGTTCAACCAGCGTGGCGCCACGGCGGCCGTGTTTCGTCTGATTCCCTTCGAGATCAAGTCTTTCAACCAGCTTGGCTTGCCCGCCGTGGTGAGCAAGCTGTGCGACAAGCCGCGCGGTCTGGTGCTGGTCACGGGACCAACTGGCTCCGGCAAATCCACAACGCTGGCGGCCATGATCGACAAGATCAACAGCGAGCGCCACGACCACATCCTGACCATCGAGGATCCCATCGAGTTCGTGCACATGAACAAGAACTGCGTCGTCAACCAGCGCGAACTGCACGCCGATACCAAGAGCTTTTCTGATGCTCTGCGCGCCGCGCTTCGTGAAGATCCCGGACGTTGTGCTGATCGGCGAAATGCGCGACCTGGAAACCATCGAGTCGGCTCTGCGCATCGCCGAAACCGGTCACTTGACCTTCGGCACCTTGCACACCAACTCGGCGACTTCCACCATCAACCGCATCATCGACGTGTTCCCGGCGCACCAGCAGCCCCAGATTCGTGCCCAGCTTTCGCTGGTGCTCGAAGGCATCATGTGCCAAAGCCTGCTGCCGACCCCAAGTGGCAAGGGCCGCGCCATGATTATGGAAATCCTTATTCCCAACCCCGCGGTGCGCAACCTGATCCGCGAAGACAAGATCCATCAGGTTTATTCGTCCATGCAGTCCGGACAAGACAAGTTCGGCATGCAGACGTTCAACCAGGCGTTAGCTACGGCGTACTTCCAGAAGCAGGTTGCGCTGGAAACCGCCATGGCGCGCTCCAGCAATCAGGAAGAGCTCCAGGAAATGATTAACCGCGGCGCCAGCTTGTTGAACCGGGGCGGCGCGGCCGGAGCGGCGGCGCGAGGAGCGGCGCAGTCCAAAGGTTAGAACATTTTGACGGCACACCGCGCCTGGCGGCGGGCGCGATGGGCAGAGCACAACAAGTTTGAGCCGCAAGAGATTCAGGAATCAGCGACGAACACTGAGGAGAGGCTAACACCATGCCAGTTTTCACATTTTCCGGCAAGGATGCCTCCGGACAGAAAATTTCCGGGGAGCGCGTAGCACCAAACAAGCAGGCGCTGCAGCAGCAATTGCGGCGCGAGCGCATTACACCGGGCGCAGTCCGGGAAAAGGGCAAAGAGTTTGTGATGCCCACCTTCGGATCGAGCAAGGTCAAGACCAAGGACATCGCAATTTTCTTCCGCCAGTTCTCGGTCATGATCGATGCCGGCTTGCCCCTGGTGCAGTGTCTGGAAATCTTGGCCGCTAACCAGGAGAACCCGTCCTTCCAGAAGACGCTCATCGGCGTCCGCACCACGGTGGAAGGCGGTGCGACGCTGGCCAACGCCATGCGCCAATATCCGGTCGTATTCGACGACCTCACCACCAACATGATTGAAGCCGGCGAAACCGGCGGTATTCTGGATATCATCCTGCAGCGCTTGGCCATCTACGTGGAAAAGGCGGTTCGCCTGAAAGCGGCCGTGAAATCTGCGTTGATCTATCCCGTCGCTGTCGTCAGCCTGGCTGGGCTGATCGTCGGCGCCCTGCTCAAGTGGGTTGTGCCCATTTTTGCCAATCTGTTTGCTGGCCTGGGTGTCGCCCTCCCTCTTCCCACCCGTATCGTGATGGGCTTGAGCGGGTTCGTGCAGAGTTTCTGGTGGGTCTTCATCGTGGCCGTAGTGGCATTCGTCTTCGGACTTAAGGCCATCCGCAAGCACCCCAGAGGGCGCTATTACTTCGACAAATTCCTGCTCCATCTACCCGTGGTCGGCTCGCTGCTGCGCAAGATCGCCGTCGGCCGCTTCACCCGTACCCTGGGCACTCTGATCACCTCCGGCGTCCCCATCCTGGAAGGTCTGGCCATCACCGCCAGGACCTCGGGCAACGCCGTACTGGAAGAAGCGCTGATGAAAGTGCGGAAGGCCATCGAAGAAGGCCGCACCATCGTCGATCCCCTCCGGGAATGCGGAGTGTTTCCCAACATGGTGACCCAGATGATCGGCGTCGGCGAAGCCACCGGCGCCATGGACAGCATGTTGCAGAAGATCGCCGACTTCTACGAAGAAGAAGTGGACGCCGCTACCAAGGACATGCTGGCCATGCTGGAACCGGTCATCATCGGCTTGCTCGGCGTAACCATCGGCGGCATCGTGATTTCGCTCTACATGCCGCTGTTCGCCATGATCGCAAAATTGGCGGGATAAAGGCGAGGTTTCAAGGTGACAAAGGTTTCAAGGTTTCAAGGAGCGCTGCTTTTGAAAAACTTTGAAACCCTGAAACTTTGAAACCTTGAAACCTTGGATTGACCATGCAATCAACATTTGACGAGCGGAATTGGCTGGCCTGGCTGGTCAAAGTACGGATCCTGATCCTCACCTTCCTGCTCGGAATCCAGTTGGCAGTGGTGCACTTGACGCCCACGCGTCTGCCCCTGCGCCTTTTCCTCAGCACCATGCTGCTGTGGTTTACGGTCTCGCTCTTTTATATAGTCCTGCTCTCCTTCTGGCACGAGCATCGCCTGCAGGCGTCCTTGCAGGTCCTCACCGACCTGGTCATGGTCAGTCTGATCGTGCACGAGACCGGAGGCTGGGACAGCTCGTTGAACTTTCTCTACCCTCTGGTCATCATCGTGGCTGGCATTCTGCTCCCGCGGGTGTGGGCGCAACTGGTCGCGGCGCTGGCCTTCATTCTTTACGGCACCGTCCTTGAACTCAACTATTACGGAGTCGTCCGGTCCTACTGCACCACCCATCCCGAACTGAAGGCGCTGCAGGGCATCATCTTCGTGAACCTGTTCGCCTTCCTGGCCATCGCCTACCTGGCTGGCCTGCTGGTTGCCAAGCTGCGCCAGGCGCGGGTTCAGCTGAAAGACGCCAGCGGCGCGCTCGAAGATCTTCAAATCCTGCACGAAAACATTATTCAGTCCATCGGCAGTGGATTGATCACCACCGGTCTCGACGGGCGCATTACGCTGGTCAACAACGCGGCGCTGAAACTTTTGGAGCGTACCCAGGAACAGTTGCTGGGAAAAGCCGTCACCGAACTGTTTCTCGATGCCCTGCCCAATGCGGAATCCCAGACCCACGCCGAAGTTCGCTTCGACCCCGCGGGAACCTTCCGCAAGACGGTTCGAGTAAGAGTAGCCGCGCTGCACGGCTCGGAGCGCGGTGCCCTGGGCTACGTCTATGCCATGGATGATCTCACCGAGATCCGGCGGCTGGAGCGCGAAGTCCGCATGCAGGATCGCCTGGCAGCCGTGGGCCGCCTGGCGGCCGCCATCGCCCACGAGATCCGCAATCCACTCACCTCCATCGCCGGCTCCGTCAGCATGCTTTCCGCAATACCCGAAATGAGCGAGGAGCACCGCCACCTGCTCGATATTGTGACTCGGGAATCGCAGCGGCTGAACGGCATCATCACCGATTTTCTGGCTTACTCCCGCGGCAAGAAGTATCACTTCGACAGGGCCGACCTCGTCCTTTTGCTGGAGGACACACTCACTCTGATGCGGCACCGCATGACCGCGGAAAATACCGGAATCGCCATCGAGAGCCGGTTTGCCGTTTCCGAAGCGTGGGTAATCGCGGATGGAGACAGGATCAAACAGGTTTTCTGGAACATCGCCGAAAATGCGGTCCGTGCCATGCGCGACGGCGGCACCTTGATCGTCGGCATCGAGCGCCTGGGAGACGATTGGCAGGTCAGTTTTGCCGATACCGGAACCGGAATGACCCCGCAACAAAGCGAAAAGATTTTCGAGCCCTTCCAATCGAGCTTCGAAGGCGGCACCGGTCTCGGCTTAGCGGTCGTCTACCAGATCGTACAGGCGCATGAAGGCAAAGTGTGGGCCCGGTCCAAGCCAGGACAGGGGACCACTTTCGTTCTGAGGCTGCGCCGGCTCGATGCAGAAAGGTCCGCCGCCGCTCGGCCGGCTGAAACCCTCGCCACACATGGCGTGCCCGCGGCTGCGCAGTTCGCCTCTGTCGCGGCGGAAGGGAGGCTGCGTGGCTAACATTCTGGTTTGCGACGACGAGCGCTCCATCTGCGAAATGCTTGACATCGCCCTGCGCCGCGATGGACACCGCGTTGAAACCGTGAATTCCGGGCAGGCCGCGAAAAATAAAATTGATGGCGCGCTCTACGATCTGATCATCACCGATATCAAGATGCCGAACATCGACGGCATCGAGGTGCTGCGTCATGCCCATCGCGTTTCGCCCGATTCCCCGGTCATCCTTATCACCGCAGTGGACGACTACGAAGCTGCGGTGGAAGCGGTAAAAGCCGGAGGCGCGTCGGATTACATTCGCAAGAGCCCCGGCCTGGTGGACGAAATCAAGCTCACCATCAACCGCGTTCTCGAAAAAGTGTCTCTGAGCAAGCAAAACTTTGCCCTGCGCCGCGACGCCGCCTCCCACAACTCGCTCGACAACATCATCGGTTCCAGTTCAGCGATGGAGAAACTGAAGCAGACCGTGCGCACCGTCGCGTCAACCGCCAGCACCGTCCTGATTCACGGCGAAAGCGGTACGGGCAAAGAGTTGGTAGCCCGCGCCGTCCACATTTGTTCGCCGCGCGCCACCGATCCGTTTGTCTCGGTAAACTGCGGAGCCTTCCCCGAAACTCTGCTGGAGAGCGAACTTTTCGGCTATTTAAAGGGAGCCTTTACCGGAGCCAATCAGAACAAGCGCGGATTATTTGAAGTCGCCGGCGGCGGCACCATCTTCCTCGACGAAATCAGCGAAATGACGCTGGCCATGCAGGTGAAACTGCTCCGCGTGCTGCAGGAGCGCACGGTGCGCCCAGTCGGCGGTACCAGCGAAATTCCCATCGACGTGCGCGTCATCGCGGCCACCAACCGCGACCTCGATAAAGCCGTCGCCGAAAATCTGTTCCGCGAAGATCTCTACTACCGTCTTAACGTGATCCCCATCCGCGTGCCGAACCTGCGCGAGCGCCGCGAAGACATCCCGCTGCTGGCCAATCACTTTCTGAAGAAATACGCAGCCGCCGCCAACCGCAGCATCCTGCGCGTCAACAAGAACTCGCTCGATTCTCTTTGTGATTACGAATGGCCGGGCAATGTCCGCCAGTTGGAGAACACCGTCGAACGCGCCGTCGCCCTGGAAATGACAGACGAACTCCACGTCGAGTTACCAGCGGAACGTCCCAAGGCCAGAGCCGCCGCTGCCGGCGTGGGCGCTGCAGGCATGTCCGAAGTAGCGCCGGGTGCAGTTCTTCCCGAAGGTGTGGGTATGGAAGTCTATGTGGCAAACATCGAGCGCACCCTGCTGCAAAATGCTCTGGACCGCTCGAACGGCGTGCAGACCAAAGCCGCCGACCTGCTCGGCATCTCCTACCGCTCGTTCCGGCACTTGATGAAGAAGTACGAGCTGTAGAAAGCGTCTAGCTTCTAGCTCCTAGCCTCTAGCTCTCTTCAACCTCGGGTGCAAGTGGTTCGTATCAGGGCACGCCTTCAGGCGTACCGAAAGTAGTGTCCTACGAATGTGCCTTTAGGCGCTGGACTTGGTGTCCGGCTGGTCGAGCTAGAAGCTAGGAGCTAGCAGCTAGCAGCTGCCTTTCTTCAGCTGCTGTTTCCACCCCAACACCCGCGCCTTCGCTCCCTCCGCCTCAGCTTCTGGAATCATTCCCTTCTTCTGGTAAAGCACCGACAAGCTGGTGTGGGCGAGCACGTCATCCGGATCCAATTCCGCAATCCGCTCCGCCACGGCAATCGCTTCATCGTAGCGCTGCAGATCCTGCAGGGCGCGCGCCAGCCCGTGCATGCATTCCGTGAACGCGGGATCGATGGCCAATGATTCTCGATATGCCGCGACCGCCTCATCCAGCTTCCCATCCGCCATTAAATCCAGCGCGGCATAGTAGTGGTCTTCAGCCTTTTGGCGGGTGTCTGCGTCGGACATGAAAGGAAGTTCCTGGCGGAGTCAGGATTCTAACATGGGTTATGATGCTTCCATGCGCTATAGGCTCCGCTTTCTCTGGAACGCCACCCAGGGCCATCGCCTGGCCCCGTGGCGGAGCCCCTATCTGCTGTGGCGCATCGAGACCTACTGTGGCGTCAAGATGACGCAGATCGGTTTTCTTGAGTTCTGGGAATTTCTCTGGTGGGAGCGCGCCAGTCTCTGGCGCTTTCTGAAGTGGACGGCCGAGATGGAGCGCTACGCCCACCCCAAGCCGAAAAGCTCCTAACGCAAGTTTCAAGGTTTCAGAGTTTCAATGTTTCAAGGCTCACCCAGAAGAGTCACTAGAAACTGACACTCTGAAACCTTGCGCCCTTGAAACCTTGAAACCTTGAAACCTTGAAACCTTCCCTTACGCCTTGCCTGCTGCAGCGGCCTCGCCGAGAATGATGCTCACTTCGTTGCCCTTGCCAGCGCCCGTCAACTGCGCCGCAGCTCCGCGATTGGCGGCAATTTCGAGGAAACCCATGCTTCCGAGAATGCCGAAAACTTCTCCCGGAGCGCCTTCGCCGTAGGTGCTGTGGATCTCGGTGATCTCACGGCTGCCCACAACGATCTTGAACCCTTTGGCTTCGGCTCCGAAAAGCACAGGAGCGTCTTTCGGAGTGATGTTCGTGACGAGGTTCCCGAACCGGTCGACCTTCAGCACAACCCCGCGCAGGCAATTTTTATCGACGGCTTTCGGCTTGGGCGCATTAAAGCGAACGTACTCTTCGATCTCGTCCCCAAATTTCTGCGAATCAACTTCTTTGGCCAGCCACGCGGCCACGGGGGCAAAGATATCGCGCGCGTGGAAGGTGTTGCTCACCGGCTGCAGAAAGTAATGCTCGGAAGTGATGTGCCGCACGTGCATGCGTTCTTCGCGCGCATACACCAGCGAAAGCACTCCGTTGTCAGGCGCCACAAAATGATATTTGTCGCATGAAGCCAGAATGGGCCGCCGCGCCGTGCCTACGCCGGGATCGACGACTACGACGTGGATCGTTCGTGTAGGGAAGTAGGAATAAGCCTGCGAAATGGTGAGCGCTCCATCCAGCACGTCGAAGGCCTGCACCGAGTGGCAGATATCGACAATCTGCGCCTCCGGCACAATATCCAGGATGACGCCCTTCATGGTGCCTACAAAATGATCGTTGCTGCCGAAGTCGGTGGTCAGTGTAATGATCGGACGGGCCAAGATTCTCCTCGCGGGGGAAGACGAAGTGCTCCCAGAATGTCGAAACTAACTGCTGGTGACTGCAGAGTCAAGGCACGGAGGTAATAAGACAGTGGCCAGTGATCAGTGATCAGTGATCAGTGGCCGGCAGACACATCACTTTCTTGAATTGGGGTTACTGACCACTGACCACTGACCACTGGCCACTGCTACTCGATATGAATGTCGCCCGACCCCGTACGCAGAGTAAGCAATGGACCGCCTCCACGCACTTTGCCGACGATCGACTTGCGCGTCTCCTGCACTCGACCCTGCACGGTCATGGTGACCGGCGCATCCACGTCCAGCGTGCCCGAACTGGTGGAAAGATCGGCGTCGAAAGCGGCATTCGCGGGCAACCGCACGCGCACATTGCCCGATCCGGTGCGGATCACCCACGCCCCGGTCTGCGTACCCTCGGCCGTGATGTCGCCGCTGCCCGCCTCGCCGCGAAATGCGCCTTGAATGCCCCGAACCGTAATGTTGCCGGAGCCGGTGTGCAGATCAATCTCGCCCGCTGCCGTCTCTTCTACCTCAATGTCACCGCTGCCCGCGCCTCCGCGCACCGGCCCTGCGATCTCGCGCGCCCGCACATCGCCTGACCCGGTCTGCAGGCGAATCTCCCCGGTAAGCCGCGACAGTCTCATGTCTCCCGATCCACTCTGCAGGTCGGCATTGCCGTGAATGTCTTCAATAGTCTGATCTCCCGATCCGGTGTGGGCCCGGACGGTGGTGTCGGCGGGCACAATGATTTCGTAGTCCACCGAAATGTCACGGACATTCACGTAATCGATGCGGATGCTGTTCCCATCCTGCCGCAGTGGAGGATTCTGTTCGATTTCGCTGACGCCCTCCTTGTGTCCGCCGATTCCAACTCCTGGCAGAATGTTCCAACGGTCGCTGACGTAGATCTTGCCGCGCACCACAACCGAGCCCGCCGGTCCGCTGCGCACAATAATGTCGCCGGAATGCGTTTGTACCTCCAGATCCACGGGGCCCGTGACCTGGAATGTCTTCTCAAAGTGTCCCTGCGGAGTGGAAGCTGCCGCAAAGGTAGCCAACAGCACGACCAGCGCGATCGCCAGGAATGAAGATCGAGCCGGAACGGAAATCGGAACATGCATTTGCCGGTTATTCATGTCTTAGCGACTCCACGTAAATTCGTGAAGGCCGAAGCCCGCCAGCCGACGCCAGAAGCCCGCCCTACTGCAGCACTACCTGATCGCCTTCCTTCAACCCGCTGAGCACTTCCGTCTTCGCGCCATTCGAAATCCCGATATTGACCGCGATCTTATCCTTGCCTTCCTTGCCCTTCGGATCGGGGATCTCCACCGAGGCCTTCTTGTCCTTGTCGTAAAGAATCGCGCCTTCCGGAATCTGCAGCACGTTCTTGTGTTCTTCGAGGATGATCTCAGCGTTAGCGGTCATCTCGGCCTTAAGTTCGCCGCCTGGATTCTGAATCGAAACCCGCACTTCAAACGTGGTGACATTGTCCTTCTCCACGCCCATCGGAGAAATCTTGGTCACCTTGCCGGTAAAGGTCTTGTCCTTGAACGATTCCACCTTGATGCGCGCCGGCTGGCCCAGATAAACCTTGCCGATGTCGCTCTCATCCACTTTGCCCTTCACATAGACTTCGCTGGTATCGCCCAGCGTCATCACCAGCGTGGCCGAAGACCCCAGCACCAGGATCGAACTCACCGCATCGCCCATTTCCACATCGCGCGAGAGCACAATGCCATCGATCGGCGAAATAATGTCGGTATAGCTGAGCTGTTCCTCCAACTGCTTCAGGTTGGCCTGATCCTGCGCCACACTGCGCCTTGGACTGCGCAATCTTCGCCTTCAGCACGATCATCTGCGCCTTGGATACATTCTGCTTATTCAGCGACATTTCATAATTCTTCTCGGCATCGTCGAGCGCCGAGGCCGAAACCACGCCGTCCTTCGCCATGCCCACTGCCCGGTCGTAGGCGCGCTTCAGCAAGCGGCACGTCCGGACCTTCCGCGTCCACCTTGGCGCGCTCATAGTCCGCCTGCGAGCTGTTCAGGTTGGCCTCAGCCGCATCCAACGCCGCCCGCGACTGCGCCACCTGCGCCTCGATCTCCACCTTGTCGAGCTGCGCCAGCAACTGTCCCTTCTTCACGTGATCGCCGTAGTCCACCAGCAGCTTCTTCACAATACCGCTGGCCTTCGACTTCACCTCGACCTTGGTGATGGGCGTCACCTTGCCGGTCGCCACCACGCTCTTGGCCAGGTCGCCCTTTTCCACCTTCGCCAGCTTCGTGGGATCAATCTTGGTGCCGCCACGCGTGGCTGCGAACACGCCGATCGCAATCAGCAGGACGATCCCCACCCCAATGCCGCCCCAGATAAACAGTCTGCGACGCTTCTTCTTTATTATTTCCGTTTCCGTTCACAACCGCCTCCTGAATGCCTGCTGGAAATGCTGCTGAAAATGCTTGCCGAAGAGAGCGCCGTCCAGCGCTCTCATTATCTTGTACGCAGCCGGAGTTGCCTTTGTTCCAGAGATTTCGACCTGAAGCCGGAATGACTGAGCGGCGTAAACGACCAGCCACCTGCCAGTTAGACCACCCTCATGGAAAAAAGGTAGCCCAGCAGGTCCAAAAGTTTTACCCGTGTGGACCTGCCCTACGCAGTGTCCCCTGTGTTGAAAGACTTAGGCCGTAATCTCAACCGGCCCCAAGCCTGCCAGCCCCTTTGGAATGTTAGAATTACGCCCATCAGAACTACTCCTCAATGATCGCCTTCGTGCTGCTCCGCGTGCTCCTGATCCTTCTCCTGGTGGCGGCCAATGCGTTCTTCGCGGCTGCGGAGTTCTCCCTGGTCAGCGTCCGCGACACCCGCATCCAGCAGCTCATCGACTCCGGCCGCATCGGCGCCCGCATCGTCCAGCGCCTCCATCAGCATCTCGACGAAGTCGTCAACGGCGTGCAACTCGGCATCACCATGGTCAGCCTCACCCTGGGCTGGATCGGCGAACCCATGGTCGCCCGCCTGGTGGAATCCCTCCGCTTCGTGCAAGAGGTTCCGCACGCCGCGGTCTACGCCCACGGCATCGCCATCGTCGATCGCTTTCAGCCTGATCACCTACCTGCACGTCCTGCTCGGCGAGCTGGTCCCGAAGACTCTGGCCCTGCAGCGCTGCCGAGCAGATTGCCCTGGCCGTGGCCGCTCCCATGGAAGCCTTCCTCACCCTCACCCGCCCTGTGCTGTTTTTCATGCGCCGCTCCGGCGGCCTGGTCCTGCGCCTCTTCGGCGCCCGCGACGCCCGCCGCGGCGGCGCCGTCCACTCCCCCGACGAACTCAAGCTCATCGTCACCGCCAGCCGCCAGTTCGGCCAGATCCCCGAGTCGCAGGAGGAAATGATCCACAACGCCATCGAACTCGACAGCATCACCGTCCGCGAAGTCATGGTCGCCCGCCCCGATATTTTTTCCCTGCCCTCCGACCTCACGCTCGACGAAGCCCTGAACCGCGTAGTCGAAGGCCAGCACTCGCGCATCCCGGTCTACGACCCGCAGCGCGGCCCCGAGCACATCGTCGGCGTCCTCTATTACAAAGAACTGGTCCGCTGGGTGCGGCTCCGGCTGGTCAATCTGGGCCAGCCCCTGGCCTCGCGCATCGCCCGCACCCAGATCGGCCAGATCATGCACGATGTTCTCGTCGTTCCCGAAACCAAAGTCCTGGCGGAACTGCTGGCCGAATTCAAAGAGCGCCGCCGTCACCTCGCCGTGGTAGTCGACGAGTTCGGCTCAACCGCAGGCGTAATCACGGTCGAAGACATTCTCGAGCAGCTAGTCGGCGACATCGAAGACGAATTCGACGTCTCCCCGCCGGAGCCTACGCTCGAAGACGAGTCCGTCCTGGTGCTCGAAGGCGCGGTCAACATTCGCGACCTCGAAACCCAGCACGGCCTGCTCCTGCCCCGCGACGCCGGCTTCGAAACCCTGGCCGGATTCGTCCTGGCCCGTCTGCAACGCATCCCGTACCTCGGCGAATCTTTCGAATACGAAGGCCACCGCTACACCGTCGAAGAGATGGAAGGTCACCGCATCGCCAAAGTAAAGATCGAAAAGCTAGAAAACGTCGAAGACAAAGCAGAGTCAGCCAAGCAGGCCGGAGATTGAAGATGCACACCCCTGTCATCCTGAGGAGCGGGTTTAAGCGGCCCGGAAGGACCCCTTACTCGCGTGCAGCGCCACCAGCTCCGCAAGGAGTTTCTACCACGCACTCGCCGTTAGAACTGGCAACTGGCAACTGGGTACTGGCAACTGAAGCTCCTCCTCCAACGCGTCCTCTACACCCTCCCAGTAATCTGGCTGGTAGTAAGCCTCGTCTTCCTCCTAATCCACCTGGTCCCCGGAGACCCCATCCAGCAAATGCTCGGCGAAGGCGCGCCGCCCGCCGACATCCAAGCCACCCGCCACGCCTACGGCCTCGACGCCCCGCTAGGCGAGCAATACCTCCACTACTGGAAAGGCGTCCTCCACGGCGACCTCGGCCCCTCGTTCCGCTACAACCAAAGCGTGACGCGCCTGCTCACCCAGCGCTATCCCTACACGCTGCAACTAACGCTGGCATCGCTGTTCGTAGCGATCATCCTGTCGATCCCCGCCGGCGTGCGCTCCGCCCAGCGCCGCAACCGCTGGGACGACCGCCTGCTCAGCGTAGTCAGCCTCTTCGGCCTGTCGTTCCCCAACTTCGCGCTCGGCCCAATCCTGATTCTTCTCTTCGCCATCAAGCTCGGATGGCTCCCCGTCTCCGGCGCCGGCTCCTTCGCCAACCTCGATCCTCCCCGCCATCACCATGGGCGGAGCCCTGGCCGCCATCCTCACCCGCATGGTCCGCACCTCCATGCTCGAAGAGCTAAGCCAGGACTACATCCGCACCGCCCGCGCCAAAGGATCTGCCCGAGCGCACGGTGGTCTACCGACACGCCCTGCGCAACGCCATGATCCCCATCATCACCGTCCTGGGCCTGCAATTCGGCGCGCTGCTGGCAGGCGCAATCGTGACGGAAACCATCTTCTCCTGGCCCGGCATCGGCCGCCTGACCATCCAAGCCATCTCGAACCGCGATTACTACCTGGTGCAAGGCTGCATCCTGGCGATCGGATTAACGTACGTCGCAGTGAATTTCCTGACGGATGTGCTGTACTCGGTGGCGAACCCGAGGATCAGACAGTAGATCGGGTGCTAAGATTCGCTTTGATGCGCGCTTATAAGTTTCTGGATGGCAAATTCGGTCTTGAAAACATAAAGAACAGACGGCTGAAGCAATCGCGCGTCTCTGACCTCAACGACCCATTCGAGCTAAGGTCTTACGACGTTACTGACTTAGCTCTTCGGATGGCATTCTTAACGACGAGCAAAGATGTCGACAAAGCAAGAGGGCTGCTGTGTTTCAGTGCGGACTGGAAGAATCCAGTCATCTGGGCCCACTACAGCGATAAGCACAGAGGGTTGTGTCTCGGATTCGAAATCCCAGAGATGAATGAGGATCCGAAGAGCGATGCCGGTTTCGTGAAATACGTCCAGCATCTTTCGCGTTTTCCTTCTAATTTCGAAGGCTTGTCGGAATTGGAACACGACTCCTTCGCGCGTTTCGCCCTCTTCACAAAGTACAAAGATTGGGGCTACGAAAAGGAAATACGCGTGTGGGCTCAGCTAACCAATGAAGATGAAGGCCTCTATTTCGTGCTCTTTGGCGATACCATGCGGCTTAGGGAGGTCATCATCGGACAGAGGTGCGAGGTCTCGAAAGGGCAGATCCAGTCGGCGCTAGGGCCGCTCGCCGGCGAAGTGAAGATTATTAAAGCACGTGCCGCTTATGACAAGTTCGAGATGGTCGAGGACGAAGGAAGGGCCATAGCTGGGTGCCCCGTCCCTATCGCGTTCTTTGCGACAGGGTGGAGGTTTTGACTTAGGGAGCGCCAAATTAGCCCTTGACGTGTATATATCATTATCCTATCCTGTATATACGGACTAGCGAGGGATGTCCCTATGGCTGTGACCATGACCTCAATCCGCTTGGATACCCAACTCGCCGACGAGGCGGTGAAAGTCCTCGGCGCGAAGTCCCGAACCGACGCGGTCCACATCGCCCTCCGCGAGATTGTCGCGCTCAAGCGGTTCAAAAAGTTGATGAAGAAGTATGAGGGCAAGGCCACATTTCAGGGATACGTTGATTGATCTTCGTCTTGGACTCGTCCGTTATCATTGACGATCTCAGGACGCTGCGTCATCGACAGAGGATTCAGTCCCTGGTTGGCGTCATCCGGACATCTTCTGTGGTGTTGGCGGAGTTGTGGCGAGGCGCAGCGACGGCATCGGATCGCAAGTTTCTGATGGCTTTGGCGAGGAACCACCCAATCCTGACTCCGACGCAAAAGAATTGGTTGGAATCGGGTGAAATACTCTCCAGCATTCGCGACGATCACGGCTTCGCGCCGAACAAGTTGCGCGACCTGCACTTCGACATTCTCATCGCCCTCACTGCCCGCTCCCACGGAGCCTGCCTCATCACGACTGATCGGACAGATTTTGAGCTGATTAACCGTTATCGTGAGATCAATCTCGAAGTTTGGTGAGGCTCGAAATCGAGAGCTTAGAGGCGGGCACGCCGCCCCGCCTCCATCCAAATCAACCTACGCTGCCGGCATCATCTTCTTCATCCGTTCTTTCATCTCTTCCGGCGACACATCCTCCACATGCGTGGCGATGCCCCACAGATGTCCGAATGGATCTCGTATAAAACCATTGCGGTCTCCGTAGAACTGGTCCTGCACCGGCTTCAGGATTTTCGCGCCTTCGTCTACCGCCTTCTTAACCACGCTGTCGACGTCGGGAAGGTATACATACAGGCTCACCGGGCTCCCGCCAACGGTGGTCGCGCTGGTGTGCCCCTCCCCCATGCTGGGATTCTCATCGGCCAGCATGATGTGCGAATCGCCAATCTTCAACTCGGCGTGACCGACCTTGCCGTCCGGACCATTCATGCGAACGGTTTCAGTCGCTCCGAAAACTTTCTTGTAGTATTCGATTGCCTGGGCAGCGCCCTTGACGATGAGGTAGGGAGTGACGGAGTTGTAGTCCTTGGGAACGTACGAAACTTTGCTCATGATTTTTCCTCCTTGGGAATGTTGGCTAGAGTGGAGGTTCGCAGCGCGAATGCCGAACGCAGATACGATTCCGGCACGCCTCTATGGAAACACAACTTGTGACCGATCTCAAGGCCGGGATTGTTATTCTTCCACAGTCCCGTTGTGACATCCAACCTTGCCATCGATCCGCAATTAGCCCATCATGGTCAAAGCGGAGGCAGTACAGCCCGCCGGGAGCAGAACGGACGTAAGTACTGCGTTCTCTAGATTTTGACTTCTAACTCTTTTGCGCTCCGGATTTTGCGGGGAATTTCTTGCTAACCCGATGATTCCACTAGACCCCAGGGGGGAGGGGGTATCAATAAAATCAAAGTGTTTCCGATCCTCGCAGCACCTCGGAAGCAATGAAGTGCAGAATTATTGACGGGTAGAATTCCACAAGCGAACTTGTCCACGACGACCATCTCGTTCCGCCGCTCAGTAGCCGGAAACGCGCGCCACAACCCGCTGGCAGCTACCGGCGTCGTGTTGGTCCTCGTCTTCGTGATCTTCGCCCTGTTCGCTCCTTGGATCGCGCCGCAAGATCCCGCCGCCATCAATCTGCCTGCGCGTCTCGACCCTCCGTCCCACGCCCACTGGTTTGGCACCGACGAACTCGGCCGCGACATTCTCTCCCGCATCGTCTACGGCGCGCGCATCTCGATGCTGGTGGGAAGCTGCGTCGTCGCCACCTCGCTCGCGCTCGGACTCATCATCGGCTCTATCGCCGGCTACTACGGCGGAGGCATCGACCGCTTCGTCAACGTAGTCCTGATGAACGCGTTCCTCTCCTTCCCTGGAATCCTCCTCGCCATCGCGTTCGTAGCTTTCCGCGGACCTGGCATCTTCAATCTTGTTCTAGCGCTCTCGCTCGGAGGCTGGGTCGGCTACGCCCGCCTGGTTCGTGGACAGGTCCTCGCCGCGCGCGAGCGCGAATTCGTCGAGGCCGCCCGCGCCCTTGGCGCCAGCGATCTGCGCATCATCGTCCGTCACATTCTGCCGAACATCATTCAGCCCGTGATCGTGCAGGCCGCAATCGGCATGGCCGGAGCCATCCTCGCCGAAGCAACGATGAGCTTTCTGGGACTCGGAGTGCCGCCGCCCACAGCCAGTTGGGGCACCATGCTCAACGACGGCCGCGCCCACCTGTTCGACGCGCCCCATCTCGTCCTGTTTCCCGCGCTCGCCGTGATGCTGGCGGTGCTGTCGTTCAACTTCATCGGCGACGCCCTGCGCGACTACCTCGATCCCCGCTCCCGCATCGAAGCCGGTCTGTAGGTCAGCTCGGGATTTCGCTCAAAACCCGCTCCAGTCGCGCCATCTGGCCCTAAGTCATTCATGCCAAACCACATAAAAAACTCGCAACATTTCTTTACACTCTGGGTTTCTTTCACAGACCGAGCACGACATTCAGAAAGCCTCAAAACGAGCCCAGGGAGATTGTTATGAAGAGCCAGATTAAGATCGTATTCTTGACCGCAGCGCTGAGCGCCTTCGCACTGCCAGTTATGGCCCAGAGCACCGATGCATCGGCCAACGGCCAAGTCACAGGCCAAACCATCAACCAGCGTAAAGAAAACCAGCAGGACCGCATCGCCAACGGCGTAAAGAGCGGCGAACTCACGGCCGGCGAAACCGCCAACCTGGAAAAGAAGGAATCGAACCTGAACCAGGAAGAGCACGACATGCGCAGCCTGGACAACGGTCATCTCACTTCTGCCGACAAAGCCACGCTCAACCAACAGCAGAACAAGCTCTCCAATCAGATCTACGACGACAAGCACAACGCGGCCACGCAAAACACCGACCCGAAGAGCGAAGTCGGCGAGCGCGCGAGGAATCAGCAGGAGCGCATCGCGCAAGGCATCAAGAGTGGCCAGTTGACCGCTGGCGAAACCGCCAATCTGGAAAAGAATGAAGCGAAGATCAACAATGAAGTGCACAACGACCGCGCGGCCAACGGTGGCAAGCTCACCGCCCAGGAAAAAGCGCAGGTCAACCGCCAGCAGAACCGCGAGTCGCGCCAGATCTACAAGGACAAGCACAACGGCCGACGTCAATAACCGGCGCATGATTTTGTAGGACAAGAGACTAAAGAGAGCACCAGCACTCCTGGGCGAGCCGGGGGTGCTTTTCTTTGCGCTCCCTTGCGACGGCGGCGACGGCCTGCGCGGGAATCGTCAACCCGCTTACATCCATTGACCGGCCAGCCCGCATCTCTGTAATCTTGACTGAGCGATTTTTGACCAGATTCGGGGCTCAAGGAAAATTCATGAAGGAAGTCGCAATTCTGCTGCTGCTGGCGCTTCTGCTCAACGGTTGTGGCAACAGCACGCCGACTCTTCAGTCGACGACCGGCGGGATATGGGAAGCGGAGCTGCTCGGAGGCACCGGGGGAGGGTTCAGTTTTATCACGCAGTTTACGGTGAACAGTGATGGCACGCTAAACATCACGACCTTTCAATTCCTTAACCTTAGCCAGGGCCAAGGGGCCTGTTTCACATCCGTTTCTGCAGTAACACCGACCGGGTCAGTCACCTTGCAGCTTCAGACTAACGACACTGTCACGGGCATAATTAAGTATGTCGTGAAGGCGAACGGCAACACCCTTGCCCTGAGCGGAACTGTGACCGGAACGGCGGTTGTGACCTCGAATAATAGTTCGGCTTCGCTTACTGGAGCCACGATCACAGGTAACTGGTCGCTGACCGGTGGCACCGGCTGCAACGGGTCGGGTGGCAGTTTCACCATGACCGAGTCCTGAAATTGCCTTAACTCAGAACCAGTCGCTGCGGTAAGCAACCCACCATGATAGGAAGAGGATGGGAACGGTAGCGGCCAGGCCCCACCAAATCGGCAGCAGAAAATCCGCCAGCAGGCCGAGCACTGTGAAGGTTGTCCAGAAGACTTTCTTCTCCATAGAGTGATTGTAGGCTGACGGATGCGGGAAGGCAGCAGTGCGGTCGGACCAGCACTTTCGTCACGTCTCTGGTCTGCTATAGCTGGTCTGCTATAGAGTGAGAGCCATGAAGCGCTCCCTGCAACAGATCGCCGAGACAGTTGACGCCCGTCTGCAAGGGGATGGAAGCGTCGAGGTTGGGGGCGTGGCCAGCATCGAATCGGCCTCCGAGTACGACCTGGTGTTTGTGGAAGAAGAGAAACATCTTTCGCGGGCACTGCAGTCAGGCGCGGCCGCGGTGATCGCGGGGGAATTCGCGGCGGCGTCATCCGGTAAGCCCCTGCTCGTCAGCCGTTATCCCAAGCTCAGCTTCGCGCGTGCAGCGCGCTTTCTGCAGGATGGGAATCGCGACGGAAGTAACGCGGGCATACACCCAACTGCTGTGGTTCATCCTTCGGCTCATCTGGCGCCGGGTGTAGTGGTGGAGGCGTACGGGGTGATCGGGGCGGATGCTGAAATCGGTGAAAGCACGCGGATTGGCGCCGGGTGCGTCATTGGCCGAGGAGCGAAGATTGGGCGGGGCTGCGAGATTTATCCGAAAGTCACGATTTATGCGGGGACCACGCTGGGCGATCGGGTGACGGTGCATGCAGGTGCGGTTCTGGGAAGCGATGGCTTCGGATATGTGCGCGACGCCAAGAGCGGACGCTACGAGAAATTTCCTCAGGTGGGCAGACTGGTGATTGAAGACGATGTTGAGATCGGCGCCAACACCACCATCGACCGCGGGGCGCTGGAGGAAACGCGCATCGGGCGGGGAACGAAAATCGACAACCTGGTGCACATCGGCCACAACTGCCGTCTGGGGCAGAATGTGGTGATCGCGGCGCAGACCGGGCTTTCCGGCAGCATTGTGATTGAGAACGACGTCGTGCTGGGAGGACAGGTCGGGATTGGCGAACATGCGCGCATTGAGGAGGGAGTGATGCTGGGCGGACAAGGCGGTGTGCTGCCTAATAAAGTGCTGCGGGGCAAGGGTGTGGCATTCTGGGGAACTCCAGCGCAGCCGGTTAGGGAGTATCTGAAGCAGTTGGCGGCGCTGGCGCGACTGGGAAAGAAGAGGTAGACGTGGCGATCGTGGTGATTGGCGGGCATTCGCGAAGCGTGGGGAAGACCAGCGTGGTCGCGGGGCTGATTTCCGCATTGCGTGAGTACGATTGGACTGCCGTGAAAATTACGCAATACGGACATGGAGTTTGCTCGGCCAATGGAGCGCCGTGCGATTGCGCAACGGCCGACCACACGTGGGCGATTTCAGAGGAGAAGGATCACAGCGGAGAGTCTGACACGTCACGCTTTCTGGTGGCGGGCGCGGAACGAGCCTTGTGGGTGCGCACGGAGCAGGGCAGGCTGGCCGAAGCCATGCCGGCGTTGCGGCGGCGGCTCGAGCGGTCGCGGCACGTGATGGTGGAATCGAACAGCGTGTTGAAGTTCTTGCGTCCCGACTTATATCTGACCGTGCTCGACCCGGGCACAGAAGACTTCAAGAATTCGGCGCGGGAATTTTTGGACCGCGCCGGGGCCGTGATTCTTCACAATGATTCGAAAGCCGGGGGATCGGCTTGGCGCGGTGTTTCCTTGAAGCCGGTGGCTGAGCGGCCGGTGTTCCGGATCACGCCTCCACCCTATGTGACGGCGGAGATTGTCGAGTTTGTGCGGAATTCCGTGCTGACGGCGAGGGCAGCAGGTTCCTTACCGGGCCTTCGGCCCAGTTCGGAATGACAAGCTCTTTTGTTATCCTTTGTTATCCTTTCCCGTGCGGCAAATTCATTTCAGCGCCTGGTTGCTGGTAGTCCTCTCATCGATCCTGCAAGTACTCATTTTTCCGCTGGCCGGGTTGTACATTCTCTCGTGGGTGGCGTTTGCCCCGCTGATCGTGGCTCTGTTGCGGGCACGACCGGCGGGAGTGCTGGAGATGGACGGCTCCGTCAATCTTCAGGCCGCGAAGCCGGGGCAGGCTTTTCTGATGGCCTACGCTTCCGGGATTTTGTGGTATGCGGGCACGTGTTACTGGATTTACAACACCATGCACGAACATGGCGGCCTCAGCGTGCCGTTTGCCCTGCTCGCTCTCTTTCTCTTCTGTCTTTATCTGGGGCTCTATCACGGCTTGTTCGGCTTGTTGCTGAGCCTGACGGTTGGACCGGGCCGTGACAACCGCGGGGCTCTGCTGGCTGCGCCGTTTCTTTGGGTCGCCGCTGAGTTGGCGCGGACGCTGGTCACCGGCTTTCCGTGGAACCTGCTGGGCACCGCGCAAGTGGATAATATTTCGCTCAGCCGCATCACGACGTGGACAGGGGTCTACGGGGTTTCGTTTGAGATCATGCTGGTGAATGTCGCGGTCGCAGCCGCGTTCCTGGTTCCGAGAAAGAAGCGAAGCACGCTGTTGCTGGCCGCGCTGGCCGCCGCGGGTGTGCTACAAGCGGGGAGGTTAGTAGATGCTCCGGCACTTCACTGGGATCATACCGCTCTGCTGGTGCAGGAAAATATTCCGGTGGATGAAACCTGGACGCGCGATACATTCGAGCACATGCTGCGCGAGCTGACTGATCTGAGCGAAGGCGCATTAAAGCAGTCTTCTTCATCCCCTGTAATCACTTCGAAGGTGTTTCCCCCAGACTTGATCGTGTGGCCGGAATCTCCTGCGCCTTTTTTCACGAATGATCCGCTGTTTCGCGAGCCAGTGAGCCAGATGGCCCGTGACACGCATACTTGGGTGGTGACGGGCGCCATCGGAAGTACGTCGAGGATGCCAGGTGGCGAAACAGCTTCGCAGGTGTTCAACGCGGCCGCGCTCGTCAGCCCGTCCGGCGATTGGACTGCACGTTACGACAAAGTGCATCTGGTGCCTTTCGGAGAATACTTGCCGTTCCCGCGGCTGTTCGCGTTTGCCGGAGGCCTGACCAAGGAGGTGGGGGAGTTTACGCCAGGAACGTCGCGCGCGCCGTTGGAGACGGGAGATACGCGGCTGGGAATCTTCATCTGCTACGAGTCCGTATTTCCCGGCGAAGTGCGGCAGTTTGCGGACCAGGGCGCGCAAGTTTTGGTGAATCTATCGAACGACGGCTGGTATGGCGACAGCGGGGCTTACGCGCAGCACCTGAATCAAACGCGCATGCGCGCCATTGAGAACGACCGCTGGATCTTGAGTGCAACCAACACGGGAGTGACGGCTTCGATCGACCCTTACGGGAGAACCGTGGCGCGGCTTCCGCGAAAAGTGCGGGGAGCGCTGGTTGCTCCTTATGCCCTGACCTCTGTAACCACGTTCTACACGCGCCACGGCGATTGGTTCGCGTGGCTGTGTGCGATAATTTCAGCAGGGGCGTTGGTCACGCGCTTCGGGCTTACCAGGAAATCACGCAAGAAAGTAGAAACGTCCTCATGAATCAAGAGCTGGAACAGGAATACGGATCACTCAACAAGAAGGTGCGCGAACTCCGGGAGTATCTTTGACGCGGACAAGCTCCGTCCCCAACTAGCCGAGGTTGAGAAGCAGGCTGCTGAGCCGAATCTGTGGTCGAATCCGCAACGATCCCAACAAGTGATGCGCGAGAAGAAGCGGCTGGAGCATTTGCTGGCTACTGACGCCGATCTGGGCCGCCGGGGCGATGACATTGCCGCCTACTTCGAATTGGCCAAGGAGGGTGAGAACGTCGACGTCGAATTGCGCCGCGACATCGACTCGCTGCGCGAACTGGTCGACAAGCTGGAGACGGAGACGCTGCTTTCCGGCCCAAACGACGCGCTCAATGCGATTGTGACGATTCATCCGGGGGCGGGCGGAACGGAATCGCAGGACTGGGCGGACATGCTGCTGCGTATGTATCTGCGGTGGGCGGAGCGGCAGGGATTTGAGACGGTTCTTTACGATTACCAGCCGGGGGAAGAAGCGGGCCTGAAATCGGCCACCTTTGCGGTGAATGGCGAATATGCTTTTGGGCTTCTGAGCAGCGAAATCGGAGTGCACCGGCTGGTGCGGATTTCGCCGTTCGATCAAGCCAAGCGGCGGCATACGTCGTTTGCCAGCGTTTATGTTTCCCCGGAAATTGACGATAGCATTGAAGTGGTGATCAAGCCGGAGGACATTCGTACCGACACCTACCGCTCGAGCGGCAAGGGCGGGCAGCACGTCAACACGACGGATTCGGCGGTGCGCATCACGCACATTGCCACGGGCCTGGTGGCCAGTTGCCAGAATGAACGCTCGCAGCACAAGAATCGGGAACGCGCGATGAGCATGTTGCGCTCCAAGCTCTACGAGTTTGAGATGGAGAAAAAGCGCGCGGCTACGAAAAAGATTGAGGACTCAAAACTCGACAGCG
Organism: uncultured Acidobacteriaceae bacterium; assembly: GCA_963770235.1. GTDB lineage: Bacteria > Acidobacteriota > Terriglobia > Terriglobales > Acidobacteriaceae > Sulfotelmatobacter. The sequence continues at coordinate 270,666 of CAVYOW010000005.1, forward strand.
ACTTCGGCTCGCAGATTCGTTCGTATGTGCTGCAGCCTTACCGCATGATCAAGGACCACCGCACCAAGACCGAGGTGGGCGACGTGGACCGCGTGCTCGACGGCGACCTGCAGCCGTTCATCCGGGCGTATTTGCTGGCGCGGCGCGGGGAGAAATCGTGAGGACGGCGCGGGCCGAAAAAAAACCTCAACCACGGAGGGCACAGAGGAAGCACGGGGTAAAGCTTGGGGCCCGGTTCCTGCGCGCGTTTCAGTTTGCCGCCGAGAAACATGCTGGGCAAACGCGCAAGGCCTCAAGCACTCCTTACATCGCGCACTTGATGGGGGTTGCTTCGCTGGTGCTGGAATTCGGTGGCGACGAGGACCTGGCGATCGCGGCACTGCTGCACGATGTAGTGGAAGACTGTGGCGGCGCACCCATGCTGAAAGAAGTGCGGCGGAGGTTTGGGAGCCGGGTGGCCAAGGTTGTGGATGGCTGCACGGATTCGGACACCGAGCCCAAGCCGCCGTGGCGTGAACGCAAGGAAAGTTACATCCGGCATTTGAAGGATGCCGATGCGGAAACCAGGCTGGTATCGGCTGCGGACAAACTCAACAATGTGCGCTCCATTCTTTCCGACTATCGGGAAGTCGGGGAATCGATCTGGTCACGTTTCAATGGCGGGCGCGAGGGAACCCTTTGGTACTATCGGGCTTTGCTGGAGGAATTTCTTCGCAAGCCTAGTCGGTTGATTCGAGAGTTGGAACTGGCGGTCCGGGAACTCGAAGCCAGAGGGGATCTGGGCGATCCTGCCGGGAGGTGAACTGATGCCGCGGACGATCGATTTAATTCGCACCTCCAAGCTGCCGTCGAACATGATGCAGTTTGCGGCGAAGGGCGCGCTCTCCGTTCCACCCGACGAAAACATTGAGATTCTGGTTTACCTCGCCAAACACAATAAGATTTTTGGCGACGTCGCGCGCATGACGCTGGCGGGCTGGGACGAAAATGCTTCGCTGGCGGCGGCTTCCGATCCGAAGACTTCCCGCGAGGTGCTCGACTACCTGGTTGCGCCCGAGAATCTTCGTCCTAAGCTGCTGCCGGCGTTGCTGGAGAATCCCTCGGTCGCCGATGGTGAATTGGCCAAGTTCGCTCTGGCGGCGTCTCCCGAAGCAATCGCGGCCATGCTGCAAAGTCCGCGGGTTCGGGCTTCGGCGGGCATTCTGGATTGCCTTCGATCGAACCCGTACTTGAAGGGCGCGGAAGCATCCACAGTCGCCGAATTGCTGCGAGGAGGGAAGAGCGAGACGCCCTCCGTTTCAAACGCTGGCAAGACGACAGGAGGACGGGCGAAGCAGTTGCTGCTAACGCTGCCGAACCTGCCCCAGAGACGGTGGAGAGCGACGAGGCAGGAGAAGTTCCTGAGGAGGCTATTTCTGCTTACCTGGCCGAGCACGCGACCGAGATTGCAGCAGAGCAGGACAAGCCATTCCAGCCGGTAGGAGGCGTGGTGGAGCTGCTGGGCGCTGATTTTTTCCCGGTGTCGGAAAACAAAGAGATGACAGAGATTGCCGGGAGCACGGAGAAAGCCGAAGCTGAGTCTGCCAGCGCGGCTTCCGCAGCGGCGGCAAGGGCTAAATCTGCCGCCGGCGCGAAACCTCAACTTGCCCGGCGCGAAAACACGCTGCAGAAGATCAATCGCCTGGATGTGAAAGGCCGCATCCAGCTGGCGATGAAAGGCAATAAGGAAGAGCGGTCGATACTGATTCGCGACGGCACCAAGGTGGTGGCGTTGGCGGTGCTTGATGCTCCTAAGATTTCCGACGGGGAAGTGGAAAAGTTTGCGCTGCAGAAGAATGTGCTGGAAGCGGTGCTGCGGCAGATCCCGCTGAAGCGCCGCTTCATGAAGAATTACATCGTGGTGCGGAATCTGGTGGCTAACCCGCGCACGCCGCTCGACCTTGGGCTAGGGTTGATGAAGCACCTGCAAATGCAGGACCTGAAGAACATTTCCGCCAACAAGGAGGTCTCTGAGACCGTCCGCTCGCTGGCTCTCAAGATGTATAAACAGAAGAAGGACTCGGCGAATAAGAAATAGAAGATGACCATGGCTTCTTCTCCGCAAACAGATCCGATTACGGAACTACTGGGACAGGCGCGAACCATCGCCGTGGTCGGGCTCTCGGACAATCCGATGCGTCCCAGCTATGGAGTGTCGGCTTACATGCAGAGCCAGGGATACCGCATCATTCCGGTGAATCCGCAGATCGAGTCCTGCCTGGGCGAGAAGGGTTACGCTTCCTTGCTTGATGTGCCCGAGAAGATCGACATCGTGAATATTTTTCGGCGACCGGAGTTTGTGGAAGAAGTGGTCGACCAGGCCATTCAGCTGCAGGTTCCGGCGATCTGGATGCAGGAAGACGTGGTTCACGAAAAGGCGGCCGAGAAGGCGCGGCGAGCGGGTATTTTCGTCGTCATGGACCGTTGCATTCTGAAGGAGCATCGGGCACGATTCCGATGAGCCGGGTTTCTAGCGCTTAACCCCGACGAATACCACGGTAGCATCGTCGCGCACGCCAGAGCCATTGGCGTAGGCGCGGACATCGTCAACGATGCTGACGGCAGAGGCCCCGGCGCCAGCCGCGTGCTCTGCGAGCCGCTCAAGGCCGTACTCCTGTTCGTCCGTGTTTACCGCCTCGGTGATGCCATCGCTGTAGAAAACCAGTCGCGAACCCTGGGAAAGAGTTATGCGAGTTTCGGAATAATCTCCGCAGTTGATGCCGAGAGGCAATCCGCGCTCGGTATCGAGGAACTGCGCACCATCGTCATTGATAAAGAGAGGATGCAAATGTCCCGCGTTGGCAAAGACTACCGTACGAGTTGCCGGATCGAGCACGGCGTAAACCAGGGTGACGAACTTGCCTGCGGGAAAGTCCTCGACTAACAAGCCATTGAGCCTGGTCAAAACCTCGCCCGGGCTGGAGCAGGCTTCCGCCAGAGATCGAAGCATTCCACGCGTCGCCGACATCAGCAGGGCGGCGGCAGTGCCTTTTCCGGAGACGTCCGCCAGCACCAGTCCCCAGCGGCCATCGGGAAACGGGATGAAGTCGTACCAATCTCCGCCGACGGCGCCGGCGGGGACGCTGAGACCGGAAATCACAAAGCCCGGTATAAAAGGCGAACTCTTGGGCAACAGCGCCTGCTGCATGACCCGGGCTTCCTGAGCCTCGCGGCTCATGGTTTCCCGCTCCGCGCGTTCCGATTGGAAGCGGCGGGCATTGCTTACGGCCACGGCTACGTGATCACACAGCGCCTGAAGAATTCTCAGTTGCTGACGAGGGAAGGCATCCAGTTCGGGATGGGAGGCGGTGAAGACGCCCACGAGGCGATCGCCAACGTGAAGTGGAATGACTACTTCAGAGAGTGTGTCGTGCTCGCAGCTAATGTAGTAGGCGTCCTTGCGGACGTCGGGCGCATAGCGCATCTGGCCGGTTGCAGCGACGTAGCCAACCATGCCTTCCTTGCCAATCTTCAGGCGGTGGCCTTTGTGGTTGACGCTGCATCCATGCACGCCGGCCAGCACCATCTCGCCGTGCTCTTCGTCGTGCAGGTAGATGCCGGCCTCTACGCAGCCAAAAGAACGGGCCACGTCGTTCACTATGTTGTCGATGAGTTGATCGAGATCGAGGATGGAAGTGATCTTCTGTGCTGCTTTCTGCAGCTTTTGCAGGTCTTCTACCTGATCGATGAGCAATGGTCGAACGGGAACGGCGGCGACGGCTCCAGGAACGGTGACCATGGGATTCAGCCCTTCTTAGCTCGCAGGCGGGCACAAACCATACACGTCTGTTCCCTCATAAGATGCCGCGCGGTATCTCTAGGATTCTTTCCTGGGACGCGAAGGTTTGCTTCCCGTAGCGGGTACACGTAGTTTCTTGATCTCTTCCATCCGTTCGCGGATACGCTTTTCGATGCCTTCGTTGGTCGGCCGGTAGTAGACGCGGCCCCGCAGGTTCTCCGGCAGGCATTGCATGTTGGCGACCTTGCCTTCGACGTCGTGAGCGTATTGATAATCTTTTCCGTATCCCAATCCCTTCATCAGTCCAGTGGGCGCGTTTCGGAGATGCAAGGGCACGGGTTCGGCAGCGGTTTGTTCGATATCCTGCTGCACATTGCCGTATGCGGTGTAAAGTGCATTCGACTTGGGCGCGACCGAGAGGTAGACGACGGCTTGCGCCAGCGCGAGATTGCCCTCGGGCATGCCGATGAAATCCACCGCATCGCGCGCGGCCATGCAAATAGAAAGCGCATTGGGATCGGCCAGGCCAATGTCTTCCACCGCCATACGCACTATGCGACGCGCAACGTAGAGTGGGTCTTCGCCGGCTTCGATCATGCGGCCGAGCCAGTAGAGAGCGGCATCGGGATCGCTGTTGCGCACCGACTTGTGCAGGGCTGAAATCAGGTTGTAATGCTCTTCGCCGGCCTTGTCGTAGAGCAGAGTGCGCTTTTGCAGCGCGTCGCGAACGATGTCGTCGGTGATTTCGAGGGGGCCGGTTCCGGCCTGCTGCGCCAGTCCGGCGGCGACTTCCAGCACGTTGTAGGCGCTGCGGGCGTCGCCGCTGGTGTAGCTGGCGATTCTCTTGAGGACATCGTCGGATGCGCGCAACTTAATTGTGCCCAGGCCGCGCTCTTCATCTGTCAAGGCTCGCTTCAGCAATTGCACGATCTGGCCTTCGGTCAAGGGCTGCAACACGTAGACGCGGCACCGCGAGAGTAAAGCGGCGTTGATCTCGAAGGACGGATTTTCGGTGGTTGCGCCGATCAGGCGGATGTTGCCCTTCTCCACGTGGGGCAGGAAGGCGTCCTGCTGGGCTTTATTGAAGCGGTGAATCTCATCGATGAAGACAATGGTGCGTGTGCCGTATTGGCGGGCGCGTTCAGCGTCGGCCATGACCTGCTTGATCTCTTTGATTCCGGCGAGGACGGCGGAGAACTCGATGAATTCCGCCTTGGTCATTCTCGCCATGATCTTCGCGAGCGTCGTCTTGCCTGTGCCCGGCGGCCCCCAGAAAATGAGCGAGCCAGTATCGTCGCGATCGATCTGCGTGCGCAGAGGTTTGCCGGGACCGATCAGGTGCTCCTGGCCGGCAAATTCTTCGAGGGTGCGCGGACGCATGCGGTCTGCCAGCGGCCTGGTTCGGTCGGTGGCGCTATCGGCGCTGGGAGCGGGTTGGAAGAGTCCCATTGGAAGCTTTTCACCACGGAGGCACTGAGTCACAGAGAAAAATCAGGGACTTTTCCGTGACGCGGTGTCTCCGTGGTAGACCTTTCATTTCCTTTGCCTCGCAGCTTCGTACAAGACGATGCTAGCGGCCACGCCGGCGTTGAGCGATTCCACCTGCGCGGTGTGCGGAATGGCGACGACTTCATCCATTCTAGCCATCACTTCGCGCGGCAGGCCGGCGCCTTCGTTGCCGAAGAAGATCGCAACTGCGCTCTTCAAATCTGCTTGGTCCAGCGATGTTCCTTTGTGCGAGGAGGTCGCAATCAGGCGCACGCCTTTTGCCCGTAGCTTCTCTGAAACTTCCTCCAGCTTTGCGGTCCCTGATTTCCCATGCCCATGAATTACGGGGAGGCGGAACACTGATCCGGCAGAGGCACGAACAACTTTCGAGTTGAAGGGGCTGACCGTGCCTTCGCCCAGCACCACTCCCGCGCTTCCAAATGCTTCGGCCGAGCGAAGAATCGTGCCCAGGTTGCCGGGGTCTTGCAGTCCGGCCAAGACAACGATCGGGCCGACCTGCAGCCGCTCCTTCTCAATGACATTCTCGAGCGAGAATTCCTTCAGGCGCACCAGCGCGGCCACGCCCTGAGGCGATTCGCTGGGCACGAGGCTGTCGAATAACTTGTCGGGAAGCAGCAAGGTTTCGACCTGGGCGCCAATCTGCGGCAGCAGACGCTCGGCCCGGTCCTGCGCCGACTCTCGAAAGAACACAGCGCTGAAACGCAGCCCGCTGCGGATGGCTTCTTCCAGGATGCGCAAGCCCTCGATGGCGCAGTCTCCGGATTCGGTGAGTTCTGCCCGGGAGAAGGCCTGGCGGAGTTGCTTAATTAAGGGATTGTGGCGGCCCTCGATGCGGCGCAGGCGGGCTTGAGTAGAGAGTACGTTTACCGCTGTTTTTCTCATGGATTAACGGACGATTCATGATACAGAAAACCCCACCCGAGCGGAGCCCATTTGGCTTCCCCCTCGGCTTCGCTCGTGGCTTCGGCGAAACAGGGCAGGATTTGGAGGGGGTACCCTTGAGACCAGAGATCGAGGATGGGACTGTGCCTGGACCAGTCCCCCATCCCCCGACCACGCTCACCGGACGGTCAATCCGCTCCACGCCATGCGATGAAACAGGTCATCCATTTCCTTGGGATCGGTTTTCATTCCTTTGTCGACCCACCAGTCCAGCAACGAGAAAAAGCTTCCCGCCAGGGCGTAGGCGTGTGCAGATCGCTGCGACGGCTCCATCTCCCTGCCGGCCATCTTCAATCTCTCTTCAATCGAGCGGGCAAAAAATCCCTGGCCCAGGGCCCGCACATCGTCCATTTTTCCGGATCTCACCAGCGCCCCGTAGAATTCACGTGCATCGCGGACGTGCGTGAAAAACTCCTGAACTGGCAGCAGCCGCTTCGCGCTCGCACCCTGGCGCGTCAACGTGGCCGAACAGTGTTCAAGAAAATCTTCCACGTCGCTCAGGAACAAATCATCTTTATCGCGATAATGTACGTAGAAGGTGGAACGGCCCACTCCGGCGCGGTCCAGCACCTGCTGCACGGTAATTTCCGCGAAGGGTTTCTCTTGCATCAGCGCGACGAGCGCGTCGCCCAGGGTGCCTCTTGTTCGCAAAACGCGGCGGTCTGTTTTCGGGCGATCTGTTTTCGGATGAGACCCTCGTGACTTTTTCCTGGCTCGCCCGGCCTTCACAATCCCTCATTTCTGAACATATCCGGCGTGTTTGTTCCGTATCGCGATGGTTTTGAAAATAACACTTTCACAGGCCGACTAACTCTGTCTAGAGTGTCGATCATGACGGACGATCGTAAAGCTGGAATTGCTCTCATCGCCGGTTCGCTGGGCGGCATACTCACGATGGCTCTCCACCCTGTGGGATCGGCTTCGCTGTCAGCCGAGCAAGTGTCACGCCTGATGGAAATCTCCGGGATCGCACACTCGATTGGCATGGTAAGCCTGCTGTTGCTGTTCTTAGGGGCGTGTGGCCTTACCGGGCGGATCGCCGCCGCGGACCGGCTCTCCTTCGCTGCCATCGTCACCTTCGGATTCGCGTGCGTCGCCGTGCTTATTGCCATGGCGGTCAGCGGATTCATCATCCCCGCTATTATGAAGCGCATGGCGGCAGATGTTTCTGCCGAAGCGCATCAATGGCAAATCGTGATGGCCGGCATTTTTCAGATCAATCAAGCCTTTGCACGCATTTATTCCGTGGCCGCTTCCATCGCAATTATTCTCTGGTCCGTTTCCTCGCTGCGGAACCGAGGGCTCGGCCGTGGTGTCGCCATCTACGGCTGCGTCGTTGCCCCACTCACCATTCTGGGCATCGGCATGGGCCACTTGCGGCCCGATGTCCACGGCATGGCAGTTATCTGGCTCGGCCAAGCCATCTGGTTCATCCTCGTCGGATTTCAGTTGTACTCGCGGCCGGCGAATGGCGTATTGTCGCCAGGGGACTCCGTTCGGCCAAGTGCCACTTCGGCATGACGTGGAGGCTGGCCTAGGCTCTCGCCGTTCCCTCTGGGCAGCCCATCCCTCCCACTGCGCTCGCATCATGTTCGTGCCTTGAGAGCTTTTGCCGTATTATGGTACGTTCCACGGACAAAATGTTCCAAGCGGAAGCGGGCAGGAAGGGAGCGCTGTGCGCGCTGAAATCCTAAAAATCAGTTGTGAGATGCCTGAGGTTTCTTTGGTAAAGTACGCCGCCGACCAAATTCGCGCGGGCGAAGTGCTGGGCATGCCAACGGACACGTTCTACGGGCTGGCCGCTGACCCTTTCAACCTGCGCGCGGTCGACCGCGTGTATGACATCAAGACTCGTTCGCGTCACAAACCTCTGTCGCTGCTGATCGAAAGCGTGGATCAGGCTGAGGAACTGGCTAAATCGCTGCCCGAGGAGTTTTATGCCCTGGCGCGGCAATACTGGCCGGGGCCGCTGACCATCATCGTGAAAGCGGGATCACGCCTGCCACTGAAGGTGACTGCCAATACCGGCAACGTGGCGCTGCGCGTGCCGAACGCCAAGATTCCGCGAGCGGTGGTTGCGGCCGCGGCCATTCCAATCACAGCGACCTCGGCCAATCTGAGCGGGGCGTCGGAATGTACCAGCGCCGAGCAGGTGCGCGACCAGCTCCAGGGGCGCATCAGCATTATCGTGGATGGCGGGACTTCTCCGCGCGACGTCGCTTCCACCATTATTGATCTCACCGACGAAGGGGCGCGCTGGCGGGTGATCCGCGAAGGCGCGATCCCTGCCGAGGAGATTTCCACCTTCTTTGCCAAAGGATGAGCGACGATCCTGTTAACCGGCATCCGCGACGCCGATGGCTGCTGTGGCTGGGGGCGTTCGGGCTGGCCGCGGTGGCTTCGGGGGCTTCTTTTCTTGCGTTGACCGCGGCCGGCATTGTGCGCGAAGGACGCCTGCAGGAGGTGCACCCGGCGGACGCCATCGTCGTGTTCGGTGCGGCGGAGTATTCCGGCCATCCCTCGCCCGTGTTGCGAGCGCGGCTCGATCACGCCTTCGATCTCTTTCGCCAGGGCATTGCTCCCGTCGTTATTGTGACCGGTGGGGCCGCGTCCGATCCCAGCTTCAGCGAAGGCGGGGTGGGCAGCGATTATCTGATGCGCCGCGGAATTCCCGAGCGCAGTCTGATCGCCGAGACGCAAGGTTCCGACACTGCCCAGTCGGCGGTGCGAGTAGCTGTGATCATGCGCGCCAACGGACTGCACAGTTGCGTGGCCGTCAGCGACGCGTATCACGTGTTCCGCATCAAGAGGTTGCTGCAGCACGAGGGCATCGGTCCGGTGTATGTCGCGCCCCGGCCCGATTCGCGTCCGCGTGGCGCCGGGCAGCGCGCGTATGCGGTAATGCGCGAAGCTAGCAGCTATTTGCTGTGGAAGCTGGGTATGACGTGAGACAGTTCCCTACCAGCCGTTTCTCTCTCGCAGGCTGGTGATGTGCGCGACATGGTGGCGTCCGTGCCAGGCGTAGAGGGCGTGGAACCCCCTCAGTTAACTACAACCCCTAGGGCTTGCCCGCTCCTGACCCCATGCCCTCCGGCTTCGGATTTGGATTCCCCCTGCCCTAAGATTTGTGCAACTAAAAGCCTGTTTCTAGGCTAAACTCCCAGTTCTGGGCAGTTTAGGCGGCGATTCCAGGACACCGACGCCCGATTGAGAAACAGCAAGTTCCTCAACGGGCCGATGGATCGGCTGTCGCCAATCCATCAACTCGGTCGGAATGACAAGCCTTACGAGGGGGATTATGGCAGCTTCAGTCTGGTCTGGACACTTAACTTTCGGCCTTATCTCCATGCCGGTGCGGTTGTTCTCGGGCGCGCGCAGTAGCGGCATCTCTTTCAACATGCTGCATCGCACGGACAAATCCCGGCTCAAGCAGCAGTACATTTGTCAGGCGGAGGGCGTCGTCGTCGATCGCGCTGACATGGTCAAGGGCTACGAGTTCCGCAAGGACGAATACATCATCATCGAGCCGGAGGAGATCAAGAAGATCGAGCCGCAGACGGCCAAGACCATGGAGATTCTGGAATTCGTCAAGGCGGGGGACGTGGACCCCGTGTATTTCGAGTCTTCGTATTACATGATGCCGGAAGAGGCTGGGCGGCGTCCTTATGCGCTGCTCACCAAGGCGTTAGAAGAGAGCGAGTATGTTGCCATCGCCAAGATCACCATGCATAACCGCGAGTACACGGTGTTTCTGCGGCCGCACGAAGGCGGACTGATGCTGCACACCATGTATTATGCGGAAGAGGTGAAGAAGGTGGAAGGTTTTGGAGCGCCGGATGTGGAGTTGAAAGAAGCCGAGGTAAAAGTGGCGCACCAGCTCATCGAGGCGTTGGCGGATGAATGGGATCCGGAAAAATACAAAGACAGCTTCCAGGAAAATCTGAAGAAGATGATTGAGACCAAGCTCGAAGGCGGGGAAGTGGCCGCGGTCGAGAAGCCCAAGAAGCTGGCTCCCGTCATCGATCTGATGGCCGCACTCAAGCAGAGTCTGGCGCAGATGGAAGGCAAGAAAAAGCCTGCGGCTGCGGCGAAGTCAGACGAGCCTACCGCTGCGGCGGGCGGCAAATCTCGGCGCGGACGGTAGAGACGTAGCTGGCTACGTCTTGCTGGCGGCAAAGACTTTGCAGGTAACGTCTCTACGGACGGGATCGGGGGACGGGATCGTGGCGTTCCCGCGTCGGCTATCCAACTTGCTTCGCCCCATCTGCATCCCACCGGTGTACTGTAGCCAAACTCTTAAGACGCAGGCAGACTGGCGCTGACCCATTGGCATAGATCGTGGCCAGCCGTTAGAATGTTTGATTCCTTGTGTAGCCAGAACTTTCCTTTTGGGGTGCTGATGAGTCTTCGACGTGTGGGCCGATTAGTCGCCTTGGTGCTTCCAACCCTGCTGTGCGTGTCTTGTGGCCAGGTCTACCGTCCGGTGGTCCTGCCTTGCTCGGTAGGTGGAATTCCTGGATGCCCGGTGCAAACGCCTGCAATCCCGGCCAACTTCCACGCTGTCTTTGCGATTAGTACTAACGCGCCGAACAACCCGGGCGGAGCCCTGCAGATTGACGTTGCCGGAGACTCTATCATCGCGGAAACTCCCACCTCCGACCAGAGTGAGCCCAATCTCGGCGACCTTCCTACTCATGGCGCCATTCTTCCCAACAATTCACGAGTGTTTGTGGCAAGTGCGGCTAGTGTTCTTCCGGGCGGGCTCGATGTGCTTTCTTCCTTTACGACGGCAGTCCAGGCCCCCTTCGCGACCGGCTTTGGCCCGGTCAATACCATTGCTTTGCCAACCGGGTCGCAGCCTGTCTTTGTGAACACCACCCAGAACAATGCGGTATATGTGGCGAACTTCGGCAAAAATACAGTCAGCGCTGTAAACGCGTTCGCGAATGTTGTGGCGAATACGGTCTCGGTCGGGATCAATCCCGTAGCGCTGGCCGAGACTCCGAACGGCATCAAGCTCTACGTGGCGAACCAGGGGGACAACTCCGTCAGCACTTTGAGCACTGTGGATCTCTCCCCGAACACGGCGAACGGACTCGTCGCCGGTTTCTCCGGAGTCAACCCCGTCTGGGTGGTGGCTCGGGGCGACAGTCAGAAGGTCTACGTGCTCACGCAAGGCGACGGGCAACTGGTAACGATCGACACTGCCACGGACACGGTTACGAGCAGCCTGCCGGTGGGTGCGGGAGCCAACTTCATGTCCTTTGATGCCCACCTGAACCGTCTTTATGTAACGAATCCTTCGACCGGCGCAGTCTATGTTTTTTCCGACACTGACGGAGCCAACGACACACCAAGCTTGCTGGCGCAGCTGGCGATTCCCGGGCTGAGCGCAACTACAACGCCTGCGTGCCAGGGATGCAGCACCGCGGCTCCGGTTTCGGTGGCCGCTTTGCCTGATGGCAGCCGGTTTTACGTAGCCAGCTACCAGACGGCTTTGTCTTGCCCTGACCCAGTGGTGGGGGCGTCTTCCCCCTGCGTGATCCCCAGCGTCACCGTGTTTGACGCCAATAGTCTCAGCTTAAAGTATCCGAACGCGCCGATTCTGACTTTGCTGACTTCCCCATTCGCAGCGAGTCAATATGCTGTTCCATCCGTCGCCTCTTGTGTTTCGCCCGTGCTGCCTGGTCTCTACGCGCCCGGCGCCACCCGCTTCAGGATTTTCACCACGGCCGCTGCGGACAGCAGCCACGTCTATGTGAGCATGTGTGACGCCGGCGCCATCGCCGACATTATTACCACCAACAGCAATAGCAACACCAGCGGAGGTAGCGCCTCTCCAGCCGATACGCTGGTCACCGACCTGCCCGAGGCTTTCAGCGCCGGGCCTGTTCAAGCGAACGGCTTCCCCGCAAACCTAAATCCTATTTTCATGCTGAGTGGGCAATAGCGGACATATTCCCCGGTTACCAGGAGTGAGAGATTCCCACGCGCCGTTGCGGCTGCGTCTCTCGAAAGCCTAACTTCGGGCTGCTATTTCTTCTTTTTGGGTCTCTCTGGCAGCGTAGTGCGAGTCGACGTACTCATCGAGGATCCCGATGAACTCGGCGACGATGCGATCGCCCTTGAGCGTGGTGAACAGGCGTCCATCCACGTAGACCGGAGCCTTCGGCTCCTCAAACGTTCCCGGTAGTGAGATTCCGATGTTGGCGTGCTTCGATTCGCCGGGACCGTTGACCACGCAGCCCATGACGGCGAGCTTCATTTCTTCCACGCCTACATAGCGGCCCTTCCAGGCCGGCATCTGCTCGCGAAGGTAGGTCTGAATCTGCTCGGCCATTTCCTGGAAGAAGGTGCTGGTGGTGCGTCCGCAGCCGGGGCAGGCGGTGACTTGCGGGGTAAAGCTGCGAATCCCCATGGATTGCAGAATCTGCTGCGCCACGCGAACTTCTTCCGTGCGGTCGCCTCCGGGCGCCGGGGTAAGCGAAACGCGGATGGTATCGCCGATGCCTTCCTGCAGCACCACGCCCATGGCGGCGCTTGAGGCCACCACGCCCTTGGCTCCCATACCGGCTTCGGTCAGGCCGAGGTGCAGGGGGTAGTTGCAGCGCGCGGCTAGAGCCCGGTAAACGTCGATCAGGTCCTGCACGCCGCTGACTTTCGCGCTCAGGATGATCTGGTCGGGGCGCAGGCCAAATTTTTGCGCGAGGTCGGCTGAGTTCAGGGCGCTGACCACCATCGCTTCCATGGTGACTTCGCGGGCGTCCTTCGGATCGTCGAGACGCGAGTTCTCGTCCATCATGCGGGTGAGCAAAACCTGATCGAGCGAACCCCAATTCACGCCGATACGCACCGGCTTCTGATACTTCACCGCCACTTCGATCATGGTGCGGAAATTCGAGTCGCCGGTGCGTCCAATGCTGGCGTTTCCGGGATTGATGCGGTACTTGGCGAGGTCGCGGGCGCATTCGGGATACTTGGTGAGCAGCACATGACCGTTGTAATGGAAGTCGCCGATGATGGGCACGCGCAAGCCCTGCTTGTCGAGTTCCTCGACAATGCGGGGAACGGCGGCGGCGGCCTCTTCGTTGTTGACGGTGACGCGCACCAGTTCCGACCCGGCGCGGGCCAGCGCGGCACACTGCTGGACGGTCGAGGGTACATCGGCGGTGTCGGTGTTGGTCATGGATTGCACCACGATCGGTGCATCCGAGCCAACGCGCACACCGCCGACGACGACGGTAACGGTCTTTCTGCGTGGAATACCGCGTGGAATCATAGCCATGGGAACCTCCATTTTAACACGTGCGTGGGGCATGTCCGGCGCCAGCAATCAGGACATGCCCCGCACGGCGAAGCATGCCACCCAATACTTCCAAATGTTGGGTGGCATGCATTTGGTTTACCGATCCCTCTCACTTTCGGCTAGCGGGCGGAACAATGCCGTTCATGCGCAGGTATTCCACCATCTGGCCGTAGTGATCGTAGGAGTGAGCCACCGCGTCGACCGCGAACTGAAGACGGGAGTTCTGCATGGCCGTGCCGAACCGGGTTCGAAGCACCGGCGTCAGTGCGTTTTCTGCGGTAATGGCAGCCACAGCCTGATGTAGAGCCGCAAACGAGCCTCTGACGTAGTCCATGATCTGAGGCTTGGATTGGACCGACTCAGGCCCCGTCTCGGCCTCCTGTTCCGCGGTGGGCGTCTGGCCTAGTATGCGCGCGGCCATTCGATAGTTGTTGGCGGCCAGGTGCTTGACTTGCAGGCCGAAAGTGCGGACCCCGGCGAACTGGCCCGCGGTTGGAGCGAAGGAATATTTCTCCTCCGGCATGGCGTCGGCAGCGGAAACGACATCGTGTTCGGTATTGGTAATCCAGAAGTCGAGCGCCTCGCCGACCGTGAGCCTGGTTTGCGCCAGGGCAATGTGACTGGTGACAGTGAGAAGCAGGCAAGACAGAATGCGGAAAGCACTTTTCATAATAGCTCCTTTAGAACCGGGTTTTGGATGCAAGAAACAAACGCATGAGCAGAAACACGTGTGGCTCAATGCGCAAAACTGGGCTGATTCTTAGGAGCGGGGCGGGCCGCGGTCGGTCTCAGGAGAGCCGATCGAGGAAACTGTCTTTGCTGGGCCGAACGGCGCCGAAACGCGGCCGGATGCGCGCCAGAGTGGACTGGAAATCTCAAATGCGTGGAAGGTGACGAATTGAGACTGGGCGAAACTGCGTACGCCGCACTGGCCAGGCAGCGATTTCAAGATGTGGCCGCACTCAGGGCCCCCAGCAGTTGTGATGCCCAGCTTCTTACGGGAACACGCTTTGCGGGTGCTGGGATAAGAGCAGGAAGCCGCTAGCTGGCCGCCCCAGCCAGCCACGCAAGCCGATGCCGACGTGGCGAGTAGCAGGACCAGTAGCGCGGAAGTGATAGAGGTGCGGCGCACGATCAATCATTCAGACGTGCCGGTCGCCGAAACGTCACTGGTTTGGAGCCAGGTCTTCCATAGCTAACGCTTTGGCGGCCTGAATCTGAATCGTGACCCGCTTTTCAACACGAAGCCATAGCCTTCTGGTACTCTGCCTAAATCATGCGACTTCCCCAAGCCCTCTTACTCCTGCTCGCCGTGTCCAGCTCCTTCTTCGCCCAAGACCTCAAACCCGTTGCCGACCGCCTCGCCGCCCAGAACGCTCTTTTCGAAGAGCAGTACGAGGCCGATCTCCGCAACTTTCCTGAGCGCGCCACCGCCTACGGCGATTACCGCTACAACGACAAGCTCGCCGAGTACTCACTCGAGGCCATCCTCCGGCGCCACAAGACCGATGAAGGTTTCCTTGCCCGGCTTGAAGCCATCCCAAGCACTGGCTTCTCCGATCAGGACCAACTCTCCCACGATCTGCTGGTCCGCGTGCTCCAGCAGCGCATCGCCGACTTCGACCTCAAGGAGTACGAGATGCCAATCAATCAGCAGAATGGCATCCACACCAGCCTCGCCGATTTGCCGCTCTCCGTCCCCTTGGACTCCGTCAAGCATTACGAGGACTACATCGCGCGCCTTCACCAGATCCCTCGCGTCCTCACCCAGACCACCGAAGTGCTTCGCGCCGGCATAAAGGACAAGCTCATGCCCGTCCGATTTCTTGCGGAGAAACTTCCCGTGCAGTGTCAAGGAATCATTGACGCTGATCCTTTTCTACTCCCAACAAAGAAGTATCCTGCGGAGCTCTCGCCCGAAGACCAGAAGCGCTTGACCGGGCAGATCACCGACGCCATCAATACCGACGTCATTCCCGCCTACAAGACCTTCGCCGCGTTCCTCCGTACCGAATACGCACCCGAAGGCCGTACCACTCTCTCCATCACTTCTCTGGCGGACGGCCAGAAGCGCTATGAAAACGACATCTATGCCCGTACCACGACCCACATGACGCCGGATGAGATCCACCAACTCGGGCTGCGTGAGATCGACCGCATCCAGGCGGAGATGACGGCTATCGCCAAGAAAGAAGGCTTCGCCGACCTTGCTTCCTTCCGCACCTCGCTCAAAACCAATCCCAAATACATTCCGACGTCGGCCGATCAGATCCTCGACGACTTCCGGCGCTACATCGCTCAGATGGAGCCTAAACTTCCTGAGCTTTTCACCCTTCTTCCCAAGTCGCCGGTCACGGTCGAGGCCATACCGGCCTTTCAGGCGGCTGCTGCAACTCATTACGTCACCGGCACGCCCGATGGCAAGCGCCCCGGCCGCGTGGTCGTCGCCACCTCCAACTTCGCCGAGCGGTCGCTGATCGACGACGAGGCGATCGCCTACCACGAAGGCGTCCCCGGACATCACATGCAGCTGTCGGTCCAGCAACAGCTCACGGGATTGCCCAAATTCCGTCTGCATGGCCTCGGCTTCAACGCCTACATCGAAGGCTGGGCCCTCTACGCCGAGGAACTCGGCAAAGAGGTCGGCTTCTACCAGGACCCCGTCTCGGACTACGGTCGACTTTCCTCCGAACTCTTCCGCGCGGTGCGCCTGGTCGTCGATACGGGAATTCACTCGAAAGGATGGACCCGCGATCAAGTCGTGGACTTCATGCGCAAGTCGGGCGCGGTCGATGAACCGACGATCCAGTCCGAGACCGACCGCTATATCGCGTGGCCGGCGCAAGCTCTCAGTTACAAGCTGGGCCAGCTCAAGATCCGCGAACTCCGCGAACGAGCCAGGAAAGAATTAGGTCCCAAGTTCGACATCCGGAAATTCCACGATGAGATGCTCGATGGCGGAACCCTCCCCCTCGATCTCCTTGAGGCCCGCACCGACAAATGGATCGCGGTACAAAGATCAAAGTGAGGGCAGGTTAGCGAGGAGGGCGACCTTCCAGGCATAGGCGCAATGCGAATGCCTTACTCTTGCGAGCTTGTAGAGCCCACCGAGAGTCGAAATCTCTTGAGAATAGCCCTACGGCATCCGGTCCATGAATCCGGGCAGGGTCTTCATCAGATCGTTGTAGATCACCATGACGGCGAACAGCACCAGGAAAACGAATGCAGCCTGGTAGACGCGTTCTTTGATGCGCAGGCTGACGTCCCGCCGCATGAGCCCTTCGATGAAGAGGAACAGGATGACCCCGCCGTCCATAATGGGTATCGGCAGCAGGTTGAAGATGCCAAGGTTGAGGCTGATACCGGCCGTCAACTCCATCAGCGGTGTCCAGCCCTTTTGTTGAGCCGCGTAGCCGGCGTCCTGCGCGATGCCGATCGGGCCGGAGATGGCGCGAAGCGATACTTTGCCTTGCACGATCTTCTTGGCCAGTTCCAGAATGAGCAACGAGTATTTCTTGTTCTCGCGAAGCGAACGACTCAGGGCTTGGGTAAACGGTAACGTCGTAACCTTGGTTTCGCTCCTGGCGACGAACCCCAGGCGATATCTCTGTTCCTTCGGGTCTTCTGTTTTCCCCAGTACCGGTATCAAGCCTTGAAAGCTCAGTTTTTGGGTGCCCCGAATCACGGTGAGATCGACGGGATTCGTCTTGGTTTGCTGGAGGCCATCAATCATAGCTTCGAGGGAAACCAGCGGCTTGCCGTCCAGGGCAACAATTCTGTCATCTTCCTTCAACCCGGCATTGGCGGCAGGGGTGTTGGGCTCGATCTGGCCGACTATGACTGGATCCTCTGGAAACCATCCCGCGGAACCCACCTCAGAAGTAGTCACGGCCTTGGGCACAAGGGTCTTCTGGAATCTCTGATCTCCACGCTGGATAGTGACGGTCAGAGGCTGATTGGGGCTCAGCAACACCCGGGGCTGCAGCTGTTCCCAGGTGGGATTCTCAATATCGTCGATCTTTACGATGCGGTCGCCCGGCTGCAGGCCGGCCTTGTCCGCGGGAGAGTCGTGCTTTACACCCTCGATCACCGCCGGTTTGTCGAGAAAAACCGGATATTCGTAATGCACCATGTAAACCGCGGTGAGCAAGAAGATGGCTAGCAGAATATTCATCGCCGGGCCGGCAATCGCGATCAGGAAGCGCTGCCAGCGCGGGTGGGACATGAACTCGCCCGGATCCCCGGTGCGCTCGTCCATGGGATTCTCGCCGCTCATTTTCACATAGCCGCCCAGGGGGATGGCGTTGATGCGATAGTCCGTGTCGCCTTTGCGGAAGCCGACCAGCCGCTTGCCGAATCCAATGGCGAACTGCTCCACCCGGACCCCCAGCAGCTTGGCCACGGCATAGTGGCCGAACTCGTGAATCAGAATCATGAAGCCCAGGACGACAGCGACGGCAGCGACATCGGCACCAATAGAGATAAGGAAATCAGGCATAAGAGAAAATACGGAACCGGCTCCCCTTTAGATTCGGTTTACTAGACCACAGATGTTGCCCGCGGACGCGGGGTTTTCTTACTCATTCCCAGAACTCGCTCTTGAGCATATCGGCGGGCTTCGGCGTCGGCCTCAAGCACCTTCGCAATAGACTCCAGTATCCCACAATTGGATGCTGAAACCGCGTCTTCGATGATACTGGGGATCTCATCAAAAGTGATGCTGCCCTCAAGGAACCCGGCTACCGCGACTTCATCGGCCGCGTTTAAGGCTACCGTTTTTGACCCGCCTGCCTCCGCCGCCTCGTATGCCAGACGCAGACATGGAAATTTATTCATGTCTGGAGGGCTGAAGTCCAGATGACGCAAGTTACCCACCGGAAAGCGCATATCCGACTGAATCCGCTCGGGATAGGTCAAAGCGTACAGGATCGGCAGCCGCATGTCGGTCACTGAGAACTGAGCAAGTATGCTGCCATCCACAAACTCCACCATCGAGTGAATTGTCGACTGCGGATGCACCAGGACTTCCACCTTCGCCGGGGGTATGTGAAATAATCTGCATGCCTCGATCACCTCAAAGCCCTTGTTCATCAACGTCGCCGAGTCGATGGTGATGCGCTTGCCCATCTTCCAGGTGGGATGATTGAGGGCCTGCTCCACCGTGATCGACCTGAACTCCGAGCGTGGCGTATGCAGAAATGGCCCGCCGGAAGCCGTCAGCCAGATGCGATCCACTTCCTCCATCCGCCCGCCTCGCAAACACTGGTGAACGGCATTGTGCTCGCTGTCGATAGGCAGCAGCGGCTTACCCTGGCGGCGCGCCTCGGCGGTGATCAATTCTCCCGCCGCGACCAGACACTCCTTATTAGCCACGCCGACCGTCTTGCCCGCCTTCACCGCTTCGTAGGTGGCCTCAAGCCCAGCCACACCTACAATGGCGCTTACCACGAAGTCGGCTTCAGGATGAGTTGCGACCTTCACCGCGCCAGCCGCTCCATAGACCACTTCGATTTCGCCCAGGCCTGCTTGCTTCAGACGCGCGCGCAGCACATCGGCACCGGGTTCAGTCGCGATCGAAAGTACGCGCGGACGCCAGCGCCGCGCCTGCTCGAAGGCTGCCTCCAGGTTGGCGCCCGCGGCCAGTGCGACGATCTGAAAGCGCTCGGGATAGGTCTCAGCCACACTCAGCGTGCTGCGGCCGATCGACCCCGTGGACCCAAGAATGGCAATGCGCTTCATACTAAATAGGTTCTTCCTAAATAGGTTCTTCGAAGAACCGAATCCCCATTTTACGCGTTACCAGGGCCGTGCGGGTGGGAAGAGTGCTGCTACGTAGAACCATAGTACCGGTGTGGCAAAGAGCAGGGCATCGATGCGGTCCAGCATGCCGCCATGGCCGGGAAGAATGGTGCCTGAGTCCTTCACTCCGGCCCCGCGCTTGATCAGCGATTCCACCAGATCGCCCAGCTGCGCCGCGATGTTCAATGCGACCGTCAGCAGGATGATGGGCCACATCTCTGGCTTCTCCAATCCGAACATGCCGTCGCGTCGCTCGATCAGTCCCACACGCAGCAGGAAAGAGCTGATCTGAAGCGAGTGACTGAAAAGCAGGCTCGTCACCAGCAGGCTTGCGGCGAGCGAGGCTGCCGCGCCCTCCCAGGTTTTTTTGGGGCTGATGCGCGGCGCCATCAAGGCCCGTCCCAGGGAGCGGCCCACAAAGTAAGCAAAAACGTCCCCGGCCCAAA
This sequence comes from uncultured Acidobacteriaceae bacterium, assembly GCA_963770235.1. Taxonomy (GTDB): domain Bacteria; phylum Acidobacteriota; class Terriglobia; order Terriglobales; family Acidobacteriaceae; genus Sulfotelmatobacter. Next base: position 290,446 of record CAVYOW010000005.1, read on the forward strand.
CGATAAGAAGAAGGTAGAGCAGCCAGAACGCTCCCGCCACTTGCTGGCGGATCTGCACCAGCATCGCCATGGGCAGCGCGATGTAGGCAAAGGCAAACACCGAGGCGGCCGCTGCAGGATACGCGCCGCTCATCTGCGCCCTCCGCATGCTGATAGTCAAAAACAGAAAGGGAGCGATTGCACAGGCGAATCCCAACCCAAGGACGAATTTCAATCCGGAGACTTGTGGCGTTTCGCCGATCGCGCTGGCCGCCAGAAGCACAAAGAGCAATCCCACGAAGATGTAGGTCGGCAGGCGCAGGGGCTGAACCCCATAGGATTCGGTCAGCTTGAGAAACTCCTGCACCGTGATCAGCGCCACGGCCGCGGCCACCACGGCCAGCACCGGCACCGGCGCGCGCAGCATTAGCAACAGCACAATCGGAATCAAGACGACCGCGGTCGCGATGCGCTTCAGCATGCTGGGAGGCTATTTGGCAACTTTCGCCGGCTCGGAGTGCGCATGCGCTTCGCCGTGGTTCAGCCCGCCGTAGCGCCGCTCCCGCTTCTGATACTCGGCAATGGCTTCCAGCAGATGCACGCCGCGGAAATCGGGCCACAAAGTCGGCGTCACATAGATCTCGGCATAGGCCAACTGCCAGAGCAAAAAGTTGCTCAGCCGCATCTCGCCTGAGGTACGCACTACCAGATCAGGATCGGGCAGGTGGCACGTATAAAGATGGCGTCCGACCGTATCTTCGTCAATCCGCAAATGCTCGAAGCCGCCGTTCTGCGAAGCGGAATTCACCATGGCGCGGAAGGCGTCCACCAGTTCGCTGCGCGCGCTATAGTTCAGCGCCAGGGTGAGCACCGTGCCCGTATTTCGCGATGTGCTCTCTCGCGCCCATGCCATGCGCTCTTGCACATCGTCCGGCAGTTCATGCTGCCGCCCAATGTATTCCAGACGGATGTTGTTCTTATTCAGCGTGGGGACTTCGGCCTTGAGGTAACGGCTCAGCAGCCGCATCAGAAAGTCGACTTCGCTCTTGGGCCGCTTCTTCCAATTCTCTTCAGAAAAAGCATAAAGCGTGAGCGCGGAGATGCCGACGCGCGCCGCCGTTTCCACCGTCGAGCGCACCGCCGCGACTCCGGCGCGGTGTCCGGCCACGCGCGGCATGTGGCGCCGTTTTGCCCAGCGTCCATTGCCGTCCATGATAATGGCGATGTGTTTAGGGAGCCGCCCTGGATCAATATGCCGGTAGACGTCGGCTTCCTTGCGATCCAGCCCGGCGGGAACCTTGTGCTGCAAAGTGATCCCCTTCGACTTGAACCTAACACAGCCGGGAAGCGGGTTGCAATTGAGGACGTACTTCAATCCGAACAATGCACCATTTTGGGCAATGCAGCTGGAAAGAATCGGGGCTATGTCTTACTTACCACTGTTCGCTTCCTCCGGCACGATCTTCAATTCCAGCTTCTCGGTCCGCCGCAACACGGTCAGCGAGGAGCTCACACCTACGCGAACATCAGTGAGCACGCGATGCAGGTCGTCAACACCGGCCACCGGCTTGCCTTCCAGCGCCATGATGATGTCGCCATCCCGCAGCCCTGCCCGTTTCGCCGGACTATTCTCTTCGACCGACAGAACCAGCGCCCCGGATTCCTTCGCCAGATCATAAAAGCGCACCACGCGCCGATGCACCGGCACAGTCTGTGCCGAGACTCCGATGAAGCTGCGGCGGATGCGTCCATCGCGCAGCAGGCGGCTGGCCACGAACTTCGCCGTATTGATTCCGATGGCGAAGCAGATCCCCTGCGCCGGCAAGATGGTCGCCGTGTTCACTCCCACGACTCGCCCCGCCGAATCGACCAAAGGCCCGCCAGAGTTGCCCGGGTTGAGCGCGGCGTCGGTTTGAATCACATCGTCAATCAGCCGCCCGGAATAGGACCGCAACGACCGCCCCAGAGCGCTCACCACACCCGCCGTCACGGTGGACTGAAACCCATAAGGGTTGCCGATCGCAACCACAAGTTGCCCCACGCGAAGCTGCTGCGAATCGCCAAGCGCAGCCGCGGTAAGCCCGGGCTCGTCCACACGCACGACGGCAAGGTCGCTCGCCGGATCGTCCCCGATAGAGCTGGCCGGCATGCGGCGTCCATCCGCCAGCGTCACCTCGATGCGGCGCGCGTCATGCACGACATGGCTGTTGGTGAGAATCAGGCCATCCGGAGTGAATACGAAACCCGAGCCCCCGCCACGCCGTTCGCGCGGCTCACCCGAACGCGTACGGCCAGCAGCCTGATGCACTTCCTGGTGCACTTCAACGTTCACCACCGAGGGAGTGACGCGCCCCACAGCTCCCGTGACCGCGCGGGAGTACGCATCCAGCAGCGAATCGTCGTCAGGGGTGGAACTCGCGGCCGGTGCTGTCTCTCGCGGAGACTCTTCTCCCCACACATTCGATTCCGGCTGGTTCACAGACGCAGGGCGGGTAGACAAAACAGAGAAAACACTCCCAACTTCTTCCAGGTCCATGCTGCATAGATGTCAGTCAATCTATTTCGGATTCACACAGCCCGGAAGCACGAAAAAAGCCGGGACCAGAGGTTGGTCCCGGCATTGAGTTGGCTGGTTGCCCGGATAAAACTTAGGTTGCAAGGTTGCAAGGTTGCAAAGTGAACAGCCCGGGCACTCCCAGTCTTGAAACTTTGAAACCTCTGAAACCTTGAAACTTGCTTTCCTACGCGGTCCGTCTCGGCCGCACCGTCAAATCCCGCAGCTGTGTCAGGACGCTCGACATCTGCATCCCGTTCAGTTGCGACACAAACGGCAGGATCTCCGCAATAAACTGGTCTTTCACCAGTTCGCTAATTTCGTCCTGGCGGCTCTTTTCTCCGCCACTAAGCAGTTCCGGCACGGTTACCTCCAGGGCTCTCGCCAGCCGTTCCAGGGACGACAGCGTAGGCGTGGCTTTCTCGTTTTCGATCTTGGAAACGTAAGTCCGCGGTACTGACATGCGTCCCGCCAGTTGTCGCTGGCTCAACCCGCTCCGCAAACGCAGCGAACGGATCGAGGTTGCCAGGTTCAAGTGCCCGCGGCCGTTGCCCGGCATGGGCATCATCACCGGCGGTACCATCACCACCGGCTCGGGCTCGGGTTCCTCGTCCAGGGACGAGTGGCAGCGCCGGCAATTGTTATTGACCGTACGGAATTGAACCAGCAGGCAGTGATCGCAACGGACGACTTCCCTTGAATCTACCGGGGCAAGAGTCGTGGCCATCGGGTTGTGGGAGTGCCAGAGCCGGCTACTCCTTACTACTAACCAGGAACCTGAAATTGGGGGAAGGTTCCGACCGCAGTGTCAATCTGCGGTACAAGCCCTGTGGATGTCAAGGTTAAAATGCATAAAGCCGCGAACCTTGCCGGCAAAAACCGAAACTAAGCGGCGAAATCCCGCAGAAACAGGGCAACGAGCATGATTGATCGCGAGACCGCGTGGTGTTTACTAACTGAGTTCACCCAGTCGGAAAGTTTGCGCAAGCACGCGCTGGCAGTGGAGGCCTGCATGCGCGCCTGCTCCAGCAAGTTTGGAGGAAGTCAGAAGGCCGAACAACTCGGACGAGAGCACGATCGGGAAGGGCACGAGTTTACTCGTGCCGTTAATCCGCCTTCATCAGCCGGGGCTTTAGCCCCCGAGGGAATGTCCGAAGAAGACCTGTGGGGCGTCGTCGGACTCATTCACGACTTCGACTATGAAAAGTATCCCAGCCTCGAAGACCATCCCTACAAGGGCAACGAGATCCTGAAAGAGCGCGGATGGCCTGAAGTGATCACCCGTGCCGTCATGTCGCACGCCGAATACACCGGCGTCACGCGCGATACGCCAATGGAAAAAGCTCTGTTCGCCTGTGACGAACTCGCCGGCTTCATCACCGCCGTAGCCCTGATCAAGCCGGGCAAATCGCTGGCCGAGGTAGACGCAAAGTCAGTGCGAAAAAGGATGAAAGACAAAGCCTTCGCCCGCAAAGTGAACCGCGACGACATCATCAACGGCGCCGCCGCGCTGGGAGTGGATCTCGACGAGCACATCGCCTTCTGCATCGCAGCGCTGCAAGGCATCGCGGACAAGCTGGGTTTGGATGGAAGCGCGGCGAAATCGGCTTAGTTGAGACCTTTGGGAGCGAGTCTCCTGCCCGTCCAACTAGACGAGGTTGACACGCTTTATCGAAGCTCAAACCCCTGCCCCGGTAGATCGCGGTTATGCGTTTGTTTCAAGCCACAACGTCGTTTGTGGACGGTTGTGTAGCATTCATCCTCGAAGAACCTCCATATATCCCAGATCCACCAACCAACCTCACAGGATGACGTCTGTCGTAAATGATCGCGGCGGCTCTCGTGCCAGTCATTCGAGATCACTCTATTAGCAGCACACACCCGAAGGAGGTAATTCAATGCGTCCGATGAAATCTGCACATTCTGTCTTGACCCTTACCGTTGTTCTGAGCCTCGCAGGCTTCGCCGGCTGCAGCAAAGCGAAAGTCGGAGAAGTTTCCGCAGCCGCATCGGACGCGGCGAAGGTCCCGATCACAACCACTTCAGACCAGGCGAGAAACGAATTTCTGCTGGGCCGCGATCTTTCCGAAAGGCTTCTCGGGCAGGAATCCCTCCAGCACTTTGACAAGGCCATCGCGCTCGATCCGGATTTCGCCTCCGCCGAATTGGCCCTGGCCAACAACGCGGCCACGGCCAAGGACTTCTTCGATCATCAAAAGAAAGCAATGAGCCTCGTCGGCAAAGTTTCAGAAGGCGAGAAACTCCTCATTCTCGCGAACGAAGCCGCGGCTAACGGCGACGTAACCAAGCAGAAAGACTGCCTGGAGAAACTCGTGGCAGCCTACCCGAACGACGAACGCGCACAGTTCAATCTGGCCAACTATTACTTCGGCCAGCAGGAACTGGAGCAGGCTGTCGAGCACTACAAAAAGGCGACTGAACTGGCCCCCACCTACTCCCCGGCCTACAACATTCTCGGCTATGCCTACCGGCAGCAGGGCAACTATGTCGACGCCGAGCAGGCTTTCAAGAAATACATTGAACTGATCCCCAAGGATCCCAATCCCTACGACTCCTACGCAGAATTGTTGCTGAAGATGGGCCGGTTCGACGATTCGCTCGTGCAATATCACAAAGCCCTCTCGATCGATCCCTACTTCATCCCTTCACACTTCGGGATTGCCGCCGATGAGATGTACCTGGGCAAGCCGCAAGAAGCAACCGCCGAACTGCAGAGGATGGCGGAGCAAGCACGCAACGACGGCGAACGCCGAACTGCATTTTTTGGTATGGCTGTGGTAGCCGCGGATCGGGGCAAGATGGACCAGGCACTGCAAGCCATGGACAAAGAGTATGAGGTCGCGGAAAAGAAGAATGACGTAGCGTCGATGGCTGCCGATCTTCAAGCCAAGGGCAACATTCTCGTCGAAATCCCGAACTACGACGAAGCCAAGCGCCAATTCGATCGCTCCCTGCAGATAATCCAGGCCTCAAATCTCTCCCAGGACATCAAAGACAACGCGACGCTCCTGCACCACTACGACCTGGCTGGGATTGCCATAGCAAAGAAGGATTACGCCGCCGCAAAGACTCACACCGAGGAATTTCGTCGGGGAGCCGAGGCCGGCAAGAACTCTGTACAGGTGCAGCAGGCCCACGAATTGGATGGCAGGATGGCGCTCGCCGAGAAGGACAACGACAAGGCCATTGCCGAGCTCGAACAAGCCAACCTGCAAGATCCTCGCAATCTCTATCGTTTGAGCCTGGCATATGAAGCCAAGGGTGACACGGCGAGAGCGCAGGAGTTCTTGACCAGGGCCGCGGGATTCAATTCACTGCCCCAACTGAATTACGCTTTCGTCCGCGCGAAAGCCCAAAAGAAGGTGGGAGACAAGAACCCTTCCTGAGTCTTGTGGTCTGCTCCGGCATTCATGGCGCAGTTCCGGGTCCGAGACGAATCAGTTCGTAGCGCTCGGGCGGTACCGGCCCGACGGCAAAAGGCAGAGGCCCCACGTCGGAGGAGTAAAAGCCCGCGCCCAGCTTGCCTTGGGTGGTGGTAATTCCGAGCCGCAGGGGGATTTCAATTACATCGCGGGAAGTCACGAACACGGGCCGTATTTCGAATAGCTGACCGCTCTCCACCACGGCGAGAAAATCTCCCGTGCGGTGCGGCGGGTCATCAAGCTCAACGGCATGCGCCCCGAATGACTCCATGTAATATTGGAATCCCCAGTGCCCCGTGAACCAGACCGCGCCGGGCTGGTTCATGGTCTTCTGTTCGATGAGCGTGGCTGCGGTTCGCGCCGAATTCGCCAGTTCAGTGTCAGCCCATGTCAGCCAGAGCGACACTGCGCCCGCCACGGCTAACGCTATGGCCAACATGGCCGGACGCCAGCTCGCGGAACCTTCGCGCAGCGTATCCACGCGCCGCGCCAGCAGGATGCCAGCCGCCGGAATCAGTGGGAGCACGGAGCGGGCGTTGATGGTCCAATTCACAAAGCCGGCAAAAATGAATGTCCCTAAAACCCAAAGCATCAGCAACAGGGAGTCAGCGTCCCTGCGTTTCCATGCGTCTGCAGCCGCCAGTGCCAGCACGGAGAACCCGGCGGCAATGAAGAGCGTTAACTGAATGCCGAGGAGGAACCAGTGTCGATAAAAATCGGACGGCCCTAGGGTTTCGCCGAGACTTATTCGGCCCGTGCTGATGAGAAACCCCGCAAGTGCGCTCAGCACGCAGACTACGAAAATCTTCTTGCGCGGCCAGATGAAAGGAACGAAACTCAGCGCGGGCAGCGCGCATCCTCCGACGAAGCCGAGATCAACCAAAGCATTGGCCAGGAGTGGAGCGTGCCTTCCTTGTCGAACGCCGGTGGCGATATGAGCAGCGAACGTGATCATGCGCAGTCCGTAGACTGCTTTCGTCCAGTGCTGGTACTCCGTCAGGGCCAGAATTGGCACCAGCAGATACCAAGCCCAGTTTCCCAGACGCCGCTGCCGGACAAACGAATACGCCCCCAGCAGCAGAATCAGAGCTATGCCAAAATACTTCGTCAATGCACATAAAGTGATCAGAACAGCAGAAATAGCCAGATAGCTTGGTTTCCGCGGCTCAAGTCCTTCGACCCAGAAAATGATGGCCCAAAGCCAGAGCGCCAGTGCCATCGTGTCGCACATCACGCTGTTGGCAGATACGAGAAACCCCGGCGTAAGAAGCGTAGCCACGGCAGCCAGCAGCGGCGAATTTGTAAGCCGTTGCGCCAGGCGGTAGGTGCCCCATATCGTGGCGATCGCCGGCAGCAGAAACGCGAGGTGCAACGCCCGTTCTGACCACCCGACAAAAATCGCGGCGGCAGCGCTGTAGTAGGACGCCAGAGGGGGATTCCTGGTTTCGTAAGCCATCGGTATTGCATCGAGGTACCAATTCACTTTGAATCCGAAAGGATCAAGCGGATGCTGTGCGATCTGCCGCGCCTCATAAACGAACAACGTGTCATCAATATTGAAAGCCTTGCCAGAAAAAGGGACGAGGCAGGCGAGCACGGCCACCGCAAGAAGCATGTAGGAACTAAGGTGCGAACGATTGTTTTGGAAGCTCTCGACAGGCGGTGCCATCGGAAAGTGAAGTAAGACTAGATATCAATGAACCCCTTGTCAATGTGTGGTCCAACCCAAAAACGCTGGGCACGGATTTTCAGCGCACGACCTCCGCCACCTTGCCTCTGGCAATCAACTCCGCAAGCCGCGCGAAGTCTTTGTACATGATCCGGTCTTTCTCCATCGCAGGACATACCAAGCGGATCGCCGCGACCGCGGCCTGGCCCCGCTTCGATGTCCTTAACGGCGCGAGAAAGTCGATGGCCTGGGCCGCCGCCATGGCTTCAATCGCCAGCACGTTGCGCGTGTTTTCAACGATGCGCTTCAACTTAAGCGCCGCCGTCATGCCCATGGAGACGTAATCTTCCTTGTTACCCGAGGTCGTAATCGAATCCACCGACGCGGGATGCGCCAGCACTTTATTCTCGCTGACCAGTGCCGCCGCCGTAACTTGAGCTAGCATGAAACCTGAATTCAACCCTGCACCTTGTGCCAGGAATGGCGGAAGACCCTCGCTGAGCGCGGGATTCACCAAGCGCTCGATCCTGCGCTCGCTGATCCCCGCCAGCGCGCTCAAGGCGATGCCTAGAAAGTCCAAAGCAAATGCGAGCGGTTCGCCGTGAAAGTTTCCTCCCGAGATCACATCGCCCTCGGAATTCCTGGCGTCGGTGATGAATACCAGAGGATTGTCCACTGCGGAATTCGCCTCGGTCTCGAACACTCCGCGGCAGTGCGTCAGCGTGTCTCGCACCGCGCCATGCACCTGCGGAATGCAGCGCAATGAGTAGGCATCTTGAACGCGGCCGCAGTCGCGGTGCGACTCCCGAATCTGGCTGCCTTCGAGCATCCGGCGCAGATTCGCCGCCGTCTTCATCTGTCCGGCATGCGGCCGCGCTTTGTGGATGCGTTCATCGAAAGCCGTGTCGGTGCCTTTCAGCGCATCACAGCAGAGCCCGCCCAACACGTCGGCGGAATCCACCAAGGTCTCGGCAGCCAGCAAAGCGAGCGCGCCTACCGCCAGCATGCCTTGCGTCCCGTTGATAAGCGAGATGGATTCTTTCGCTTCCAGCACCAGAGGCTTGATCTGTGCCCGCTTCAGCGCATCACCGCTCGGAATGCGGGTGCCCGCTGCATCGATGCACTCGCCCTCGCCGATCAACGCCAGCGCCAGGTGGGCCAGTGGGGCCAGATCACCGCTCGCGCCCACACTGCCCTGCGACGGCACGAACGGAGTGACGTCGCGGTTCAGCATTTCGCACAGCGTGTCGATAACGATCCCACGCACGCCTGAGTAGCCCTTGGCCAGCGAACTGGCGCGCAAAAGCGTCATTGCGCGCGTTTCCACCCAGGAAAGCGGTTCGCCCACTCCCGCCGCGTGTGAGCGTACCAGGTTGACTTGCAGCTCACGGATCTGCTCGCCAAAAATGCGCACATCGCTGAGCTTGCCCACGCCCGTAGTGATGGCATAGGCCATTTTGTTGCTGGCGACGATCTCATCGACCACCGCCCGTGCCCGATCCACAAGCTCGCGCGCGTCCGCCGACAAGAGCACGGGACGCCTTTCCGCTGCGACCTCGCGCACCGCTTCCAGAGTAAGATCGTTGCCGTTAATGTGAAGTGCGTTCAAGAGAGTTTCCCGTCCTGTTTTCCCAGGGCTGCCCGAAAGGCCCTCAAGTACTTCTCTGGCAGCGGAGCAATCTTCATAGCTGCATCGGTGACGATATGCGTGGTCTCACCTTCGGCCAGCAGAGAGCCGTCTTGCGCGCGTCGCAATTCGTAACCAAAGTGGACCACCGATTCGCGCACATTCAGCAATTGCGTGCGCACCACTACCTCTTCGTCGTAACGCGCCGGCGCACGATAGCGGCATTTGGCCTCAGCCACAGCGATGAAGCGGTTATCGTCGGTTTCCATGTCGCGATAAGAAAACCCCATCTGCCGCAACAATTCGACGCGGCCCACTTCGAACCAGATGAAATGATTGGAATGATAGACCACGCCCATCTGATCGGTCTCTGCATACCGCACCCGCAGCCGGGTTTCGTTGACCGCCTGGGGATGAACCGAATTCATTTCCCGCTCCAGACTGGCTTGCGCTTCTCGAGAAACGAAACCACACCTTCACGAAAGTCGGCGGTAGCGCGGATCGCGGCATTTTCCCGCACCGCAGCTTCAATCTGGAAGTCCAATTCGGCGCGGGCATGATCGCTGAGCAGTTTCTTGGTCGCTCTCAGCGAAGCCGGACTGTTCTCCATCAGCACCGCCGCCAATTCACGAGCCCGCGTCATCAGAGCTTCCGGCGCGACGATCTCCTTGACCAGTCCCATGCGCGCCGCTTCCTCCGCGCCAATAATTCTCCCCGTCAGCAACAAATCGCGCGCCTGCTTCTCTCCCACCTGCCGCAGCAGAAAAGTCGAAACAATCGCGGGCACAAATCCGATGCGCACCTCGGTATAGCCGAACTTGGCTTCCGGCACCGCCAGTGTGAAGTCGCACAGCAACGCCAGTCCCGTGCCGCCCGCGATGGCCGCGCCGTTCACCGCCGCAATCGTGACCTTGGGAAATTCGTAGAGCGTACGGAACAGGCGGACCATGGTCTCCGAATCTTTCAGATTCTGCTCAGGTGACCTGCCAATCAGCGCTTTCAAATTGTCCAGGTCCATACCGGAAGAGAAAGCCTTGCCTGCACCCGTCACGATAAGCACAATCGCGTCGGAGGTCTCCACTTCCTGCAGCGCGCCGAGCAGATCGTCAATCAGCTCAAAGCTGATGGCGTTGCGCTTGTCCGGGCGATTCAAGGTGATGGTGGCGATGCCGGATTCGTTCGCGAGTTGGATCGTTTTGTAAGTCATATCTGGAAAAGGCTACTCGTCGTCGACGGAATTCGTATACCTTGCTCCCATTTCAGCGGTCGCGCGGAGCAAAGCGTCCAATGGCTTCAGAGGCGGCAACTCAGCCCCACGCTGCTTCAAGGCCTCAATCACTTTCTCGGTCGCAATGTTGCCCACCAGCGCATCTTGCGCGAAAGGACAGCCACCCAGCCCGCCTATGGCCGAATCAAAGCGGCGGCAACCGGCGTCGTAGGCCGCCAAAATCTTTGCCGCAGCGTGTTCGGGACGGCTGTGCAGGTGTACCCCGATCTCCAGGTAATCGTACTTCGCCATCACCGCGCCCACCAGTTCGCCGATCTGTGCTTGAGTAGCCATTCCGACGGTATCGGCCAGTGAAATCATGCGCAGGTTATCGACTTCCAGCAGAGAGATGGCTTCAATCACTTCCTCGACGTTCCACAAGTCGCCATAGGGATTGCCGAATGCCATCGAGATGTAGACCACAACGTCAAGCGCGGCATCGTCGGCTTTTTTCTGGATCTTCTCCAGTTCATCGAGCGCGTCCTCGGCGGACTGATTCTGGTTCTTCCGCAAAAAGGTCTCCGAGATCGAATAAGGAAATCCCAAAGTATGCACCGCATGCGTCTCGATGGCCCGCTGCGCACCCTTTTCGTTGACGACGATGGCAATGAGCTCCACGTCGTCGGGCGGATCGAGTTCTTTCAACACTTCTTCCGAGTCCGCCATCTGCGGCACAGCTTTGGGCGACACAAACGAGACCGCATCAATATGTTTGAACCCGGCGCTGATCAAGGCCTGCAAGTAGGCCCGCTTGATGTCAGACGGAATCAGCCCCTTCAGCCCCTGCCAGGCATCCCGCGGACACTCGATAAGCTTCACGGAATCAGGCATATTAAGCAATTGAGCGATTGAGTAATTTAAGAACGCGCAACAATGGGGGTCAATGACTCAATCACTCAATGACTCAATCTCTTATGTCTGCAGCACTCCCACCTTGAACTCCGGTACCTCCGGATTCAGCGCCGCCGCTTCGAGAGCCTGGGTAATGGCATCGCGCGTTTCCGCGGGATCGATGATCTTGTCAATCCACAGCCGCGCCGCGCCATATCTCGGGTCGGTCTGCTCGTCGTAGGTGCGCTTCACTGATTCGTACAGCTCCTTCTTTTCTTCTTCGCCCAGCTTCGTGCCGCCGCGTTCCAGTTGCTTCACCTTGATCTCAACCAAGGTTCCCGCCGCTGAATCGCCGCTCATCACGGCATAACGCGCCGTTGGCCAGGCGAAAACGAACCGTGGATCAAACGCCTTGCCGCACATCGCATAGTGCCCCGCGCCAAACGATCCTCCCACAATCACGGTAATCTTCGGCACTACGGAATTCGACACCGCGTTCACCATCTTCGCGCCCGCTTTGATAATGCCGCTCCACTCCGCATCGCGGCCCACCATAAAGCCATTCACGTCGTGAAAAAAAACAAGCGGGATCAGATTCTGGTTACAGTCCATGATGAAGCGCGCCGCTTTCTCCGCCGATTCCGTGTAGATAACGCCCCCAAACTCGATTCGCTTATGGCCTTCGTGATCAGTTTGCTGAGCGTGCAGTTTCTGGTTGGCGACAATGCCCACAGCGAACCCGCCGATGCGCCCGTAACCGCAGATCAGCGTCTTGCCGTATTCCGCCTTGTACTCGTCAAAGCGGCTGCCATCGAGCAGGCGCGCCAGAATCTCTTTCATGTCGTAAGGGCGCGCCGGCGAGGAATCGTAAATCCCATAAATCTCTTCGGCGGCCAGTGCCGGCTCGACCGGCTTCCTGCGATCCCAGGGCGATTGCCGCCGGTATCCCCACTTTTCAACGATGGAGCGAATCCGCGCCAGGCACGTCGGATCATCCGGCTCGCGAAAGTCCACCGTGCCGCTGATGCCCGCATGCATGGCTGCTCCCCCCAAATCTTCCGCCGAAACTTTCTGTCCGATCGCCGCCTGCACCAGCGCCGGGCCGGCCAGAAACAATCCGCTCCCGTCCGTCATCAGAACGTGATCGCACATCACCGGCAGGTACCCGCCCCCGGCCACGCACATGCCCATGATGGCCGCGATCTGCGGAATGCCCAGGGCTGACATGACGGCGTTGTTGCGGAAGACGCGCCCGAAGTCGTCCGTGTCCGGAAAAACATCTTCCTGCAACGGCAGAAACACGCCCGCCGAATCCACCAGATAGATGGTCGGAATACGGTTTTCGATGGCGATGTTCTGGGCGCGAATCACTTTCTTCGACGTCATGGGGAAGAACGCGCCCGCCTTCACCGTGGCGTCATTCGCAATGATCATCACCATGCGCGTATGAACTCGCGCCAGACCCGTGATTACGCCTGCAGCCGCCGCTCCGCCCCACTCTTCATACATGCCGTGGGCCGCATAAATTCCCAGCTCGAAAAATGTTCCGGAGTCCACTAGCAGCTCAATGCGTTCGCGCGCGGTCAGGCGTCCCTTGCCATGCTGGTTTTCAATCGCCCTCGCGCCCCCACCCTCGCTGATCTTTTCGCTTTCGTTGCGTACCTGAGACATCAGGTCGGCCAGAAAGCGCATGTTGGCTTCGAATCGTGCCGAGGTGGGATCGACCTTCGTCGCCAGCACGTTCAACGCCTTCGACGAATGATCTGGGGGAGTCTCGCTGCGATCAGCCATGGTATCAACGAAGAGATCGGACTGCTTACGGTATACCACTCCCGCCGGAGCACGCAACGGAGGCGCACCACCGTCCTTGGCAGAGGCTCTAGAGTGCCAGCCCCGCCCTGCCGTAAGTCTATGTAATCAGCACTCGGCAGCGGTGAGTGCTAGTCCATACGCCACTTCCGGCCCCAACCCGGGGCGGCTTCAACTCCCATCGTTCGTTTTATCTAGGGCAATTGTAAATATATTCTCGCCTATACAACGCTGCATGCACAAATGTTCCAGTTGGAACATATCTCACAAATGTTCCGGTCGGAACATTAGAGCGGTTTGTTCAAGTGCCACCTAAATCCACTCCCCCAGCCGGCACCCATCTTCCTCCAGCAAAAAAGTTCCCGCGCCAAAACATTCCCCGAAGATGCGATGCGATGCCTGATCGCGCCCCGCGCGCGAAATCCACTGCTTCCCCACCTCGTACTGCGAGGCAGTAAACCATTTCTGCGGCAGCACCTCCACCAGCCCTGCCTGCAGATACAGAACAAACAGCGCAAACGCGGGATCGTCATCCGACATCGCCTTGTAGCTGGTAGGCACGATCAACTCATCAACCGCCGCCAGTTCCGGCGGCACCTCCATCTTGTGCATGCCCGGCCCCAGCCCGAGCGGCACCTCAAACTCGGCAACCGGCGCGGTCTTAGCGTAGATGCGATCGGAGGATTGCTTGAACCATCCCGCAATCTCAGCCAAGTCAAACGCCTCAAGCCGATCCGGATCAAAACCGGCAACCCGAATGTTCCGCCCCTCCGGACACCAGATCCCGAGGCGACCCGGCGAGGCAAGAAATGGCCGGCAATAAGTATTCAACGCCAGCCGCACCTTGTCCGGCTCCTGTTCCAGAGCCAGCGAGACCACGTATCCAACCGGTCCCTGCTCGCCGTGATGCGTCCAGGCAAACTTCTGCCCCGCGACAGACTGAAACGCAGGAAAGGTCTTCCAATACCAGGGCGCAGGACCAACGGTATGCTCAAGTTGTTGCCGGATGCTGGCCAAATTGGGAGTGGGCACGATCAGCCTGCGGTGGGAACGCCAGCGCCCTTCACATTCGCGCGAATGAATTTCACGATGTCGTCCATGGCGGTGCCCGGCTGGAAGATGGCGGCCACGCCGCGCTTCTTGAGGGCATCGATATCCTGATCAGGAATGATGCCGCCGACCAGCACCAGAACATCATCCATTTTGTTCTGCTTGAGCAGGTCCATCACCCGCGGCACGATGGCGTTGTGCGCCCCCGACAGAATCGACAGCCCGATCACCTGCACATCTTCCTGCAGCGCCGCGCTGACAATCATCTCCGGCGTCTGCCGCAGCCCGGTGTAAATGACCTCCATGCCGGCATCGCGCAACGCGCGCGCAATCACCTTCGCGCCGCGATCATGCCCGTCGAGTCCCGGCTTGGCCACCAGCACGCGAATCTTGAGATCAGCCATCCCATTCATTTAAACACAGCGGCCAGCGAGAGCACAGAGGATGCGTTCAGGTCCCCTCTCCAGTTAAAGGGTTTTTGTATCGAGGCTCTTCCACAAATACCAGCAAGCCACGCTGCGGTAAGGCTCCCAGCGCCTTGCGATCTTCTCCATCTGCTCCGGACTCGGCAGCTTGATCTTTCGCTTGCGGCCTTTTCGTGGGACCGCAGACCTCTTCGCAGCCTTCGCCCGCGGCCGATCGAGATAGTGCTTATACATCGCCATCCGTACGCCGAAATCGCCCGTGGGCAGCACGTTCTCGCGCTTCAGAGTGAACATAAGAAACATCTGAGCAGTCCATACGCCGATGCCTTTCACCTGGGTCAAATGCTCGACAACTTCCGCGTCCGGCAGCGCCGGCAGCCGCGCGAAATCCACTAGTCCGCTCGCGCTCTTCGCCGCAAGGTCTTTCAAATATGCCGACTTCTGTTTCGATAACCCCGCGCCACGCATCTGTTCATCACTCAGCTTGAGGATGCCCTCTGGCGTGAGCGGCTCGCCTGCCAATGCGGCAAAGCGTTTGAAAATAGTTTCCGCGGCCTTGCCGTTCAGCTGCTGGTACACAATTGCCTCAGCCAGGCTGTGAAACTCCGGCGGCCCAAACTGCATGCGGCACGGCCCGAGGCGCCCGATGATCGCCCGCATGACTGGGTCGGACTTCTTGAGATGGTTGACCGCTTTGCGCATGGATTTATACCTATCACAAAGTCTGTCGTAAGGCGAATAAAAAACGAACCAACGGTCGACTCAAGCCTAGTCGCACGGCCGCCGGGAGCTGGGCTCGGTTGAGTCAAGCAAGGATTGCAGCGCGGCTTTAAAGACTCGGCCTACTCAGGCGTGCGTCGGCGCGCAGATGAGGGTTATCCGCTTGCTTTAGCCGAGGGAAGCTGGAATCCAATGCGTCTGCGAGGCGGCTCCTTAGGAACCATAAGCTCCTTGATAGCTTCGATCAATTCCTGAATCACGGAATCGTGCGTGTCCAACCGGTTCTCCAATTCAGCGATTTTTCCAGCGAGTCGACGGTTCGTGGCCAGCATTTCGCGCAAGCGCACAAAGGCGCGCACCACAAAAACGCTCATCTGGACGGCCCGCTTCGAGTTCAGCACGGTTGCCGCCATGATGGCTCCGTGCTCGGTGAATGCATACGGCGGTATAACGGCGTCCACCACGGCTTTTCTTTGAGGTCGCAATTTGCGACCTCAAAGCGTCGTGCTCTTTGCGGGTGAGCTGGAACATGAAATCCGAAGGGAACCGTTCCTGATTGCGTTTCACTTGTTCGTTGAGCCGCTTCACCGGCACGCCATAAAGCTCGCGCAAGGTCGGCGTCGACGATGACCCGCCGATGGCGGAGAATTAAAATGCGCGATTCCACGACAAAAGCCGGTGTCCCACGGCGTTTTGGCATCCTGAGCAGAGTTGCTTTTTTCGAGTTTTTCATTTTGAGGTCGCAAATTGCGACCTCAAAATCATAGTCCAAGGGATTGCAATCCATTCACGGGGACGGATTGAATTTTCAGCTGATTTCCCGTTCTGGTCTGATTCGTCCCGGGATTCGAGGTGAATGCATCCTCGATTTTCTGAAGCAGAGGATGCGATACCTCGCTACGTGATGCTCACTTCCGTATAGGTCCCGTACACTTCGCGCAGCGCTTCGCAAATCTCGCCCACTGTCGCGTAGGCCCGCACCGCGTCGACGATGTAGGGCATCGTGTTCGCTGAAGATATGTTTCCATTCGTTCCCGCCTTCGGTTCCTGCGCTGCGGCTCTCTTCAGCGCGTCGAGCGTGCGCCGTACTTCGTCATTCGATCGCCGCGCCCGCAGCGCTTTCAGCTTCGCTGACTGCTGCCGGGCGACACTCTCGTCAATGTAGAGAATGTGCGGGGACTCTTCCTCGATTACGAACTCGTTCACGCCTACGACAATTTTCTCTCTCGCCTCGGCGGCGCGCTGGTATTGGTACGAAGCTTCGGCGATTTCCTTCTGCGGATAGCCGCGCTCGATGGCCTTCACCATGCCACCCATGGCATCCAGTTTGCTGAAGTATTCGAGCGCACATTTTTCCATTTCGAGCGTCAGGTTTTCCAGAAAGTATGATCCGCCCAGAGGATCGACGGTTTGCGTCACTCCTGATTCATAGGCAATGATCTGCTGCGTGCGCAGCGCAATGCGGGCGGCTTCCTCTGTGGGCAGCGCCAGCGCCTCGTCGTAGGAGTCGCAGTGCAGCGACTGGGTGCCGCCGAGCACCGCGGCCAAAGCCTGCAGAGCAACGCGCGCGATGTTGTTCATGGGCTGCTGCGCCGGCAACGATACTCCCGCCGTCTGGGTGTGAAAACGCATCAGCCAGGTGCGCTGGTTCTTGGCCCCAAAACGCTCTTTCATGACTTGGCCCCAAATCTTGCGGGCAGCGCGGTACTTGGCGATCTCCTCGAAGAAGTCGTTGTGCGCGTTGAAGAAGAAGCTGAGCCGCGGACCGAAATCATCGACGTCAAGTCCGCGCCGGCGCGCCCACTCTACGTACTCGACGCCGTCGTACAAAGTGAACGCCAGTTCCTGCAGCGCCGTCGAACCCGCCTCGCGAATGTGGTATCCGCTGATCGAAATCGTGTTGAAGCGGGGCGTGAACTTCGATCCGAACTCGAAAGTATCGATCACCAGCCGCATCGACGGAGCCGGCGGATAGATATATTCCTTCTGCGCGATGTATTCCTTGAGAATGTCATTCTGAATCGTGCCAGAAATCTTTTTCCAGTCCGCCCCCTGCTTCTCCGCCACCACCAAATACATCGCCCACAACACGGACGCGGGCGAATTAATCGTCATCGAGACAGTCGTCTTTTCGAGATCGATGCCACCGAAAAGGATTTCCATGTCTTCGAGGGAGTCAATGGCCACGCCGCATTTGCCCACTTCGCCCTCGCTGGCAGGGTGATCAGAGTCGTAGCCCATCAGCGTGGGCAAGTCGAAGGCGACCGAAAGGCCGCCGCCGCCATGCTCGAGCAGATACTTGTAGCGCTGGTTGGTCTCTTCGGGGGATGCAAATCCGGAGAACTGCCGCATGGTGTAGAGCTTCCCACGATATCCCGTAGGGTGTATGCCGCGGGTGAACGGGGGCAAGCCCGGATATCCGAGATATTTTTCCTCGCTCCAGTCCTCGGGGAGATCGGTCTGGGTATAGAGGCGGCGCACGGGGACGCCGGAAATCGTCGTAAAGCGGGCGTGCCCCTGCTCGTCGAGATTCACTCCAGTGGCCGCACCAATCGGCCGCTCGGGAGATTTCTCGAGCGTGGGCGCGAGCGTCTGCTCTGCCCAATTCTTCTCGCCGGCGGAGGGATGGCGATTTTCGAAAACCTCGGCGATGGGACTCTCGGCAACTCGCGGCTTGGAAGGTTTCTTCTCCGGCATGATGACCCCAATGTTCTGTTGTGATGATAGGGAAGCGCGCGCCCGCGGGCAAGACGGCGGCGGGCAACCAGCACGACCGGTCGGTCAGTGCCCCGCAGCGTCATTTCGGCGGCTGGCGCGAGAGTTCCCACGCCTTGGCGTATTTCCATGAGACGTAGCCCGCGTGGTAGAGGTGCAGCAACAGACCTTCGCGGCCATCAAGGAAGCCGAGGCGAATAAAGTAGTTGTAGATGAACGTCGCCAGAGGGCGCAGAACGATGTTGATGAAGCTGAAGCTGCGGTGGCCTTTGGCAACCGCCAGCCGCGCGCCCAGCGAGGAATAACGGTTCATGTGGCTGAGGTAGAGCGTGAGGTTGGGGTAGGTGTAGTGAATCAGCGCGTGCTTAAACTGTTGCGTCTGTTGCGTTGCTTCCCCCGGCACTCCTGGCTTCAGTTCGCACCTGTCGTGCGGGTCATGGCCGGTGACGAATCCCTGCCCCCGCCTGAACAGCCGCAGCTTGGGATCGGGGTAGAAACCGCCATGACGAATCCATCGGCCAAGAAACAGATTCTTGCGGGGAAGCTTGTAGCCGCTTGCAGCATTCGGGCGGACGATGGCGGCACGAATTTCCCCGGCCAGGCCCGGACTCACCTCCTCGTCCGCGTCGAGCAAGAGCACCCAATCCTTGGTGCACAGGTCGATTGCATACTGCTTCTGCGCCACGTAGCCGCGCCATGGTTCAAGCACGACCCGGGCTCCGCGTTCCCGGGCGATGTCGCAGGTGCGATCCTTCGAGCCGGAATCGACGAGCACGATTTCATCGGCCCAGCGGACGCTGGCCAGGGTGCGGCCGATGTTCGCCTCTTCATCCATCGCCACGATGGCCACAGAAATGGTCATAAGGAATTGCGGTCTTCGATTCCTGATTCTTCGATTCCTGATTGATGATTGCAACCCAAGTCAATCTGCTTTTCAATCGTCAATCATCAATGAAACGTCAAGCATCGACAATGCCTCGGGTGGTGCGACTGCGAGCTTCGCATAACAAGAACACCATCAGGATGAACAACTCAGGTTCGATGGGATGGCGGTAGCGTGCGTGCGGGAATACGAAGTAATAGACCGTGGGATAAGTTGCGACGAGTCCTGCGAAAAGCCACGCCCCGGGCCGCTTTTGGCGAAGCGCACGGCCGAGTCCCCAGAGCGCCAGCACTGATGAGGCCAGGAAAAGCGAACTGCGGAAATCCAGGGGGGCCGTGCCGTCCGTGGGTCTGGGCACGCCGTTCCAGTAGTAAAAGAAACGCTTCATGCTGATCAGTGCGAACTGCTCCGGGTGCGAGCGGATCCACTCGAATGCCAGCCGCCTGCAGTCGGCTTCGTAGGCGAGTTCCCCCATACGCTGAAACTTCTCAAACTCCAGCTTGTTGAGATTGGGCTGCAGTGTGGCAATCAGCATGCCGTCGGCCATGTTGTTGTTGCCGAGACGAAACTGCAGCCCGAAATCGTCACGAATAAAGACAAAGCGGCCAAAGACCTCACAGTTCCGAATCAGCCAGGGGGAAAGAATCAGAAAGAACACGACCGAGGAAAGCACCACACCGGCGAGCGACGGCAGGACGCGCCGGTATCTCTGCCGCCACACCCAAAGACCGCAGAACGGCAGAAAAGAGAGCATCGCGGGATTAGCCAAAGTTCCCACACCCCACAATGCGCCGAAGATGGCCCATCCTCGCCAACCCGGCCACTGCTGCAATTCCAGAGAAAGCCAAAAAATCAACGCCAGCATGAGCGGAGTGAAGGTCGTATCCCAGATCCAATGAACGGACCAATACCAGACATAGGGATTGAGCGCCCAAGCCCGCGCCGACCAGAGTGCGACGCGAGGGCCGAAGGTTCTGTGCGCAATCAGAAAAACCGGAATGGTGGTGAGCGACGCGAAGAGGCTGTTGATCGAAAGCAGAACCCACGCGGAAGTGTAAGTGTAGATGCCAAAAACTTTGAACACTCCGCCAATCAGGTAGGGATAAAGTGGCGGTTCCCAAGCGGTAGGACCCGTGTTTCCTCCATAAGGATTGCTGAAACCCTGCCCCAGGGCGATGGATCGTCCTACGCGGCCCATCTCAAAGCCAAACCCGAAATTATCTTCTCCGGGGCGGGTATGGTATTCGCGGAAAACTCCGATCGCCACCACCTGCAGAACAAACGACAGCAGCGCCATCCACAGCACGGACCGCGGGATGGCAAGCTGGCTCGGCCGTTCCATCACGGGGGAGTCTATCAGGTCTAAGCGGACGCGAGCCTGGGCTTCTCCCTGCTGGACAGCCGAGGCGGCTGTCCGCACATGGGCATTTGCTACGCCAGCCCTGGCCAGTCGCGAGCTCTAAGGTTGCCCTGCTGCCGGCGGCGACTGTGCAGGCTGCCCGGCTGGAATCGCGTCCTGCCGCGGCACGACGTAAGGAACCTTGGGCAGGTGCGTGACCTGGCCGCGGGTGGCGTCGGCTACGTCGATGCCGGAGTGATCGAGCAGCAATCCCGTGGCGCGATCCAGTTCAACGCGCGATTTCTCATACGCCGCTTTGGCCGAAACCAGATTCGACTCGGAAGTGGTTAAGACGGAAGCATCCTGCAGGATTGCGGTTGTAGTGGTGAGTCCGACTTTCAGTTTCTGTTGATCGGCGTCGAGCGTCTGACGGGCAAAATCGACGGCATACTGGGCCGCCTGTACGGAGGCGCGGTTCTGCTTCACGTCAAATTGCGCGTTACGCACTTCGATGCGGACCTGATTCTCCAATTGGTGCAGCCGGACTTGGGCCTGGCGGTATTCCAGTTCCGCGCGTACCTGGTTGGCCTGGGCTTCGCGATTGCGCAGCGGAATGCTCAGCGTGAGGCCGATGCCCTTGTCAGGTGCGGTCGAGTTGACAAGCTGATTCAGGGTTCCGCCATAGCCGACTGTAGTTGCGGTTTGGAACGGCGGCGGGTTTTCGCCTGGGGTGTAGCAGAACTTCGCGCTTGGAGCGGCTGAACATGCAGGCACGAGCGGATTGATGTTTCCTCCAACTCCCGATCCGCCGTAATAGGCAAAGGCATCGAGCGTGGGGAGCATAGCGTTGCGGACGGCCTTACTGCTGAGGTCGCGGGAATTGAGATCGAGGCGCGACTCGGCGAGTTCGGCTCGGTGATCGAGGGCCTGATTGATCAAGTCTTGCGTGGGAACGGCCGCTTCCTCCTGCGGAATCAGCATGGTGGAGGTGGGAATCACGTCAGCTTCCGCCAGCACCGGATCTTCGACGCTGCGGCTGACCGCGTTCTTCATCAGCAACTTTTCCAGTTCCAGATTGTTCTGCGCCAGGATCAGGTTCTGCTCGTCCGTTGAAACCGTGCTCTGCGCGCTCACCACCTGAATGGGGGGTACGGTTCCGACTTGCGCCTGCTGCTTGGTGTCGTTCAGCGCTTTCTGCGCATAGGTGAGAGCTTCCTGCTGCACGCGCACGTTTTCGTAGGCATAGACCAAATCCCAATACATATCCTCGATCTGATCAACAGTGGTGATGATTTGCAGGCGAAAGGCTACGTCGGAGATTTCCCGGTTGTTCTTGGCGATGCGGACAAAGCGCAGGTTGGGAAGCGAACCGAAGCCTTGCAGCAGGTTTTGCGTGATCCTGAACTGGAAATTCGAGCTCAAGTCTGGACTCAGCAGGCTGGTTGGGTTGTTGGTGGTGACGTGGGTGTTATTGAACCCGGCAGTGATGCTGGTGCCCCATTGGAAACCCTGAGTGTAGGCTAAGTTGGCGGTGTATGTATTCTGGCTTACGACCGGGACCGGGCTAAAAACGCTGACCGATTCGGTGTCGTTTTTGTCAAGCTGCAGCGTGCCGGTGATGATGGGATCGAAGCTGGTGATAGGCGAACCAATTCCGAGCGTGGAACTCACCAAGCCATTGGTGCCGGTGCCTATGCCGCTGGGGGCGACGGTGGTGCCTCCCGTGCCCGAACCAACCGTGCCACCCAGGCCGCCCACGCCGCCGCCGGGAGTGTTCTGTACGATTCCGGCATTGACGCCGAGAATGCTGGCGCCCGACTTGGCTCGCAAGTAATCCGTGTCGGCGATATTCAGGTTGTAGCGGGCAATATCGATGTCGAGATTATTTTCCAGGGCGAGGGCGACGGCGTCATCAATCGAAAGATAAATCCTGCCGTCGCGCATGAGAGAGTCGATGCGCGGCGCGTTGGCCAGGTTCGGCGCCGCCACCTCCTGCGCCCGGTAGGGCTGAAGGAAATGGGGGAAAGCCGAACGCGGTTTGGAGTAATCCTGCAGGTGAACCGCCTGCGGCTGGGCGGGAGCTGGCACAGCCTGCGGTGTTGGGGCCGGGGGAACATCCTGAGCGCCCAGGAACGGCTGCAGCTGCAGGCAGGCCAGGTAGGCAAAGGCCGCGAACAGCAGGGTTGTCCGTCGGTTGGCCGCGGTCATTCGGGGCAAAGGCAAAGACATGGTTCGGCTCCTTGAGTACAAACAGTCGTGCATGGTGTTAAAAGGACGACATAGATTTCGAGAATTGTATGCGGCGAACATTTAGAGCGTCACTCCATCTTAGCGGGAGGGGGCGCGGGAAGTGGGCGCAGATTGTAAAGAATTGTTAGGAAGAATAAGGCGCCGCCTTGAACGGCGCCTGTTGTGTTCGCACCCTCTTACTGAGGCTGCTGCGGAGGCGCGGCCTGCGGCGCGGGCTGGGCCACGGACGGCATATCCTTGCGCGGGGCGATATAAGGCACGCTCGGCATGCGCGTGACCTGACCTCTTGCTGCATCGTCGACGCTGATGCCGTGATGATCGAGCAGCGTCCCAGTAGCACGGTCCAGCTCGATGCGTGACTTCTCGTAGGCGACCGTGGCATTCACCAGGGTTGATTCCGACGTCGCCAACTGGCTCTGGTACTGCAGGACCAGAGTTGTGGTCGAAGTGCCGAACTGATATTTCTTCTGCTCGGCGTCAAGCGACTGGCGAGCCAGTTCCACGGCTGCCTCGGCGGAATCGACGCTGGCCCGGTTCTGCTGGACGGTGTATTGCGCGTTCCGAATCTCGATCCCGACCTGGTTTTCGATCTGCTGCAGGCGCATCTGGGCCTGGCGGTATTCCAGTTCGGAGCGGATCTGCACGGCCTGCGCGGCGCGGTTGCGCAGGGGAATGTTGAGCTGCAGGCCAACCCCTTTATCGGGCGCAGTCGAGTTGACGAGCTGATTGTAGGTTCCTCCGAGACTCGTGGTGGCCGCAATCGGAACTTGCCCGGCGGCTTGATCGGTTCCGGCGCAGCCGAACTGCTGTAACTCCGCGCTCAAATTCGAGCAAAGATTGGACGGATTCTGCGAGCCGCCGATGCCTGCTCCGCCGTAGTAGGCGAACAGATCGAGCATGGGCATCAGCGCACTGCGCACGGCCTTGTTGCTCAGTTCCCGGCTGTTCAAGTCAATGCGGGATTCGACCAGTTCGGCGCGATGGCGAAGCGCCTCGTTGATCAAGTCCTCGGTCGGCACCACAGGTTCCTGAGCCGGGACGTCCATGGTGGAGGTGGGGATGAGTTCGGCGGTTGCAAGCGTGGGATCTTTCAGGGTGCGGGTGAGCGCATTCTTCATCAGCAGTTGTTCCAACTGGAGGTTGGTTTGCGCCGCCGTTACCAATTGCTGGTCCTGAGCGACGGTGCTCTGTGCGCGAACCGTTTCGATCGGAGCCAGGCTGCCGATCTCCACTTGCTTTCGCGTATCGGAAAGAGTTTTTTGGGCAAAGGCCAGCGATTCATTTTGTACGCGGGCGTTCTCGTAAGCGTAGACCAAGTCCCAGTAGATGTTTTCAATCTGGTCAACCGAATCGATGATTTGCAGGCGGAAGGCTACGTCGGAGAGTTCGCGATTGTTCTTGGCGATACGAATAAAGCGCGTATTGGGCGCGAACCCGAATCCCTGCAGCAAGTGTTGAGTGACGGTTGCCCTGAAATTCGAGTTCAATGCGGGACTCAGGCTCGAGAAAAAGCTGTTCGTGGTTGCGCGCGTATTGTTGAAACCCACTGTCAGATTCGTGCCCCACTGAAACGCCTGATTGTAGGCGAAGTCTACTGTGCCGGTGTTCTGAGCCAGACTAGTTCCGGGAAGGACGCCCTGGAAAATACTAGTGGCTTGCTGGCTGAAATGATCCTCCTGCAGCGTGCCGGTGACGACCGGATCGAAACTATTGATGACGGGTCCGAGGCCGAGAGTCGAACTAACTAAGCCGTTGGTGCCGGCGCCAATACCGCCAGCTCCAAGGCTGGTGCCGCCGGTGGAAGCTCCGGCAGTTGCACCGATCCCGCCGATCCCGCCGCCAGGTGTGTTCAGCACGACTCCCGCATTGATGCCAAGGATGCTCGCTCCAGCTTTGGCGCGCAACACGTCGGTGTCGGCGATGTTGAGGTTGTAACGCGCGATGGCGATATCGAGGTTGTTCTCGAGTGCGAGCGCTATGGCGTCGTTAAGCGAGAGATACAGCTTGCCATCATGCATGAACTGGTCAATGCGCGCGGTGTTGGCCAAGCGTGGATCCGCGAGGTGCCGCGCCTTGTAAGGCCCAATCGGGTTGGGAAAATGCGATACCGGTTGGGAATAATTCAGAACGGGAAGCGGCCGCGTCTCCGGCGTATTTTGCGGGATGGGCGCGGCGGGTGGTTCCTGGGCCCAACCTGCTACGGCCCAACCTGCGATCGTCAGCATTCCGAATAAGAGCGCGGCGGTGGTCAGCCGGATGTTTGAGGTTAAGCGTGCGAATGGCATCTACTCATCTCCGTTCGTTAAGACGAATTCCTTAGGACCAGTTCGTTAAGACCTTGCAACAAGAAACCTTAGGTAGTACGCGAGACAGCCGGATTCATCCAAAACGGCGGTTCTACTCGATCATTCATTGATACGCAGGCAGCGGCGCCTTGGTTCCTGAAAATACGTCTCTGGAAAGCTGGTTAAAACGACCGCTAGACGAATGCTTGATTAAACGCACCAGTATATCCGACCCCGCTGCGTGTCTTTCGAGCGCTCCGGGGAGTTGAAACTGATAAAGTGCTGGCGATGGTCGAGCGTCTCCGCGGAGCGCAGACTGCGCGGCAAACCCATCCCATGAAATGAGTTGGATGAACTGACGCGGCTGGGGGACTCGAAAGATCCCATGCGCAATCTCAAACTGATTCTCTCCTATGACGGTTCGGAATTCGCCGGCTGGCAAGTGCAGCCCGACGCCGTGACGGTACAGGGCACGCTGGCCTCAGCCATTGGACGAGTTACCGGCGAAAAGGTATTGCCGCAAGGTTCAGGGCGAACGGACGCGGGAGTGCATGCCCTGGCGCAGGTGGTGACATTCGCCACGGAGTCGCCGGTGCCGGCGGCGAATTTTGTGAAGGCGCTGAACGACGTCTTGCCGGCGTCTGTGCGCGTTTTGGAAGTGGAAGAAGTGTCGGCGGACTTTCATGCGCGCAAGTCAGCGCGGGCGAAGACTTACCGGTACCGGATTTACCGCGCGGCCATCTGTCCGCCGTTTCTGGCCAGGTATGTCTGGCACTATCCGTTTCCTCTGGATGAGCCGGCGATGATGCGGGCAGGGGGACTGGTCGAGGGCGAGCACGACTTTACTTCTTTTGCGGCGGTGGATCCCGAGCGTCGCGCCGGCATCCCGCCGGCTTTCGCAGGTGGCGAGAATGCCCGAGGACGCGAAGATGCACAAGTCTCGAACATCAGGCGCATCTCTTTTTCGAGCTGGGATAGGCAAGGAGACGAGTTCGTCTATACGGTCAGGGGGTCGGGGTTCTTGCACCACATGGTGAGAAATCTGGTTGGGACGTTTATCCTTGTGGGCAAAGGAACGCTGCAGGCCGAGGATCTGAAGCGGATACTGGAGGCGCGCAACCGTTCGGCCGCGGGGGCGACGGCGCCGGCGGGCGGGCTGTGTCTGGTGAATGTGGAGTACTGAACCGCGGTTGTATCGAGGAGTTTGCCCGCACCTCACGGTGGACAGAGGCGGCAAGACGTAGCAAGCTACGTCTCCACGGGACATTTTTCTTGGCTACTGATCTACAAATCGCTGTGCGGAAGGTTTCGTCGGTGAATCCGGCGACGGGCGAAATTCTGCGCGAGCTGAAGTGTGCGGGCGACAGCGAAGTTCTTGCGGCGGTCAAGCGGGCGCGCGCGGCACAAACGGCTTGGGGTGAACTCGACGTACGGAAGCGGATCGCGGTGGTGCGCGAGTTTCAACGTCGGCTGCGGGAGAAGAAATCAGAGATCGCCTATGCCATTACACAAGAAGCGGGCAAGCCAGTGGCCGAAGCGCTGACCACCGAAGTGCTGGTGGTGCTGGATGCGGCGCGGTTTCTGATCGACAACGCATATCGCCTGCTGCGCGATGAACCATTGCCCCACGGAAATCTTGCCACCAAGCTCAAGCGCGGACGGCTGGTGCGCGAGCCCTACGGAGTAGTGGGGATCATTTCGCCGTGGAATTATCCGTTCTCGATTCCTGCGACGGAGACGCTCGCGGCTCTGGTCGCGGGAAATGCCGTGGTGCTGAAGCCGTCAGAATTTACTTCTTTGGTCGCGCTGGAGCTGGAGTCGCTGCTTCACGCGGCAGGCGTGCCAGAGGGGGTCTTTCAGGTTGTCGTCGGGGATGGTGCAACTGGGACGGCGCTGATTCAATCAGCCATTGGAGAATCAAAGATCGACAAACTGGTATTCACCGGCAGCGTGGCCACCGGAAAGCGCATTGCGGCGGCCGCCGCGGAGCGACTGCTGCCGGTGGTGCTGGAGTTGGGCGGCAAGGATCCTATGCTGGTGCTTGACGACGCCGATGTGGACGTGGCTTCGAGCGCGGCAGTGTGGGGAGCGTTCGTCAATGCCGGCCAAGCTTGCCTGTCGGTGGAACGCTGCTACGTGTATCGCAGTCTGTATGAGGAGTTTCTTCGCGCCTGCGCTGAGAAGACGAAGAAGCTACGCGTGGGCCACGGACGGGATCACGAGACCGATGTGGGGCCGATGATTCACGAGCGGCAGTTGCGGATTGTGGAGACGCACGTGAAAGACGCCGTCGGCCGCGGAGCACGGGTTCTGGCGGGCGGATCGCGGCTTCCGGAGCTGGGGAAGAACTTCTATCTACCCACCGTGCTGGCTGGTGTTACCCACGAGATGAGCATCATGCGCGAGGAAACATTCGGCCCGGTGCTGCCCGTAATGGCATTCGACAGCGACGAAGAAGCGGTTCGGCTGGCCAATGACTCGGAGTACGGGCTGGCGGCAAGTGTGTGGACCCGCAACCGGGAGCGTGGCGAGGTCCTGGCGCGACGCATTCAGGCGGGCACCGTCATGGTGAATGATGTGGTTTCGTGTTTCGGCATCAGCGAGGCGCCGCATGGCGGCGTCAAGTCAAGCGGCGTGGGCCGGGCGCACGGACGCTTTGGCCTCGAAGAAATGGTGCGGCTGAAGTATCTGGATTCGGATCTTATGCCCGGAATGAAAAAAGTCTGGTGGTACGCATACGGCGCAAGGTTTGCGCGGCAGATGGAAGGGTTTATCGATTTCCAGTTTGCACGCGGGTTAGGAGAACGGCTGCGCGGGATGTTGCGCGCAGCCGGGGTGGCGAGGCGCAAGCAGTTGTGAAAGCCGAGGACCCAGGCGGCAACGCTAGTCCGAAACCCGGTCGCCATGGCTTGGCGGCTGTGAGATCACCAGAAAGCGCGCGTCACCGGAGGACAAATTGCTGATCTGGTGGCGAGTTCCCGGCAGCACGCGCACGCCGGTGCCAGCCGGGAGTAACGTGGTTTGCCCTTCCACCTCCATCATTACTTCGCCCGATAGAATGTAGAAAAACTGCTGTGCCTTCTGGTGATAGTGGCGCACTTCGCGCGTCCCTGCGGGCATGAGCTCTTCGATCACACTCAGCTTTTCATCTTTCACCAGATGCCAGCCGTCGCAATCGTTTCCCCAGCGGTAATGCTCGGAGTTGGCGCGGCTCACGGAACCTGACTGAAGAAAATCTGGCTGGGCGGCATCTCTCGGCATGCTTTTCGTCTCCCGGAGACCAGTGTAATCTTATGCCCATGAGCAACGGTTCAAATGCAGATCCGAAACGCGAATTGCTGCGTCACACCCTGGCCACGCTGGCTTATCGCGGGGGCAAAGCAGTCCGCGACGCTCCTCAGGGGTTTGCCCCATTTCACGTCGACGAGGGCGTGCGCGCGCCGGGACAGATTCTGGCCCACATTGGCGATCTGCTGGATTGGGGGCTCTCCATGGCGAACGGAAAACGCGAATGGCATGATTCCAAGCCGCTGGCCTGGGAGAAAGAAGTCGAGCGCTTTTTCGCCGCGCTGAAGCGGTTCGACGATTATCTGGCTTCCGCGGAGCCCTTGCAGGCGCCCGTGGAAAAACTTTTTCAAGGGCCCATTGCCGACGCGCTGACTCACGTTGGCCAAATCGCGATACTTCGGCGCCTGGCGGGAGAACCGGTGAAGGCAGAGAACTTCTACAAGGCAGAGATCGTGATTGGACGCGTAGGAGCGGAACAGACCCCGCCGAAGAAGGAGTTCTAGGTTGCCAGCTGGAACGAGCTAGCTCGGGTTGTTCAGCGGCACTTGCGCCCGGTAGATGGCCTGCCAGCGGCCGGCCTTGAAGATGTAAATCGAGCTGCCGTTGATGTGGACCGGAATCTTCTCTCCATCGCAAGTGGCGTACTGCTCGGCTTTGTAGGTAAGCAGGTACGCGCCGGCGGCGACAGGGAGCGCTCCGAAATCGGAAAGTCCATAGCCTTCCACGGTGCAGAGCTTGGCTGAGGTTTGCTGATCGGCCAGTTGCTGGTCGCGGGAGAACGTGCCGTCCTCGTTCCAGAAGATTCCGTTCTCCGGTATGTGATCGCGGAAGTAGGCTTGGTCTTTTGTCTTCCAGGCTTCGAAAAAGCCGGTTTCGGTGCGCACCAGTTCCAGTTGGATGCTTCGACCGGCGTTTGGAGCATCGTTCTTATGCGTGGTCTGGGCGCTGCCTGGGCCGAGCAGAAAGGCGAGCGGGACAAGGATTGCCGCGGAGGTCAGGAATGTCTTTTTCGCAGGGAACGGTTCATGATTCATAAGGAACTCATTCTGGTGTGGCCACACCGGTTGCAACCGCAGGCTTAGGATACGACATCGCGGGCTTTGGCCTCGCGTTTCGCCTTCGAGTACAATGACGTTCGTAGGGCCGAATCCGGCGGCGCGAGCGCCGCACGAACGAGGGTAAGTCCTTTGGCGACTGGTGAAATCACCACTTCTGGCACGCTAACTCCTCCTCAGCTTCCCCATCATAAAGTCAAAATCAAGAAGGCCGGGCAGCGCGCCTGCAACGAAAAGAACGAGAAAGGTAAGTTCTGCGGCGGCCATTTGAAACGCTGGTCCTACTGGACCGACGTGATCGAGCAGGCCTGCGGCGACGCAGAAAAAGCTTGGGGACCGGATGCCGAGGTCTACCGCTGCGAGCATTGCCAGACGCTTTATTTGCCGAATCCTGCGGAAGCGAAGGTGAACGTTGCCGGGCAGGGAATGATTTCGGTGTTCGGGCTGACCTTGCCGCCGAAAGAGAAAGTACCCAGTACCTAGTACCTAGTACCTAGTATCCAGCTAGAAGCGGGTTGACTCGGTACTAGGTACTGGCTACTAGCGACCTTCATGAACACCTCCGAACTCATCTACGACTGGAACAAAAATCATCCGCCGGGGTTGAAGCCGGTGGGGCCGGTTCTGCTTAATGATGAGAGCCTGCGCGATGGGTTGCAGTCGCCTTCCGTGCGCGATCCTTCGATTGCCGAAAAGATTGAGATTCTTCATCTGATGGAGGCCCTCGGGATCAACTCTCTCGATCTCGGGTTGCCTGGTGCGGGAGCGCGGGCAGTCGAGCACGTGACGGCGCTGGCGCGGGAGATCGTCACGCACAAGATGAAGATTCGCGCCAACTGCGCGGCGCGGACGCACGAAAACGATATTCGTCCCATCGCTGAGATCGTGCAGAAGACGGGCCTGCGCATCGAGGCTGCCACGTTCATTGGATCGAGTCCCATCCGGCGCTTTACGGAAGGTTGGACCGACGACTTTCTTTTGCAGACTACCGAGAAGGCCGTGAAGTATACGGTTTCGCTGGGCCTCGACTCGATGTACGTCACCGAAGATACGTCGCGCTGCGATCCGGAGACGGTGAAGCGGCTGTATTCGACGGCGATTGATTGCGGGGCGCGGGCCATCGTGATCTGCGACACCGCCGGGCATGCCACGCCCATGGGCGCGTTCGCGCTGGTCAAGTTTGTGATCGAGGAAGTGGTGAAACCCTCCGGCGAAAAGATTCGCGTGGACTGGCACGGGCACAGCGACCGCGGCCTCGCCATTGCCAACTCGATAGCGGCGATTATCGCGGGGGCAAATTGCGTTCATGCGTGCGCCATTGGCCTGGGCGAGCGCGTGGGCAATACGCAGATGGATCAGATGCTGGTGAATCTGAAGCTGATGGGCATAAGGCCGTGGGCCGAGCAAGACCTGACCAAGCTGAAGCAGTATTGCCAGGCGGTTTCGCGGGCTACGGGCGTGCCTATTCCAGCAAATTATCCGGTGGTGGGGGACGATGCTTTTCGCACGGCCACGGGCGTGCATGCCGCGGCGATCATCAAGGCGTATCACAAGAACGACGTTGTGCTGGCCAATACCGTTTACTCGGGTGTGCCCTCGCATGTGTTCGGGCTGGAGCAGATCATCGACATTGGTCCCATGAGCGGGAAATCGAATGTGCTGTTCTGGCTGGAACGGCGAGGCATTCCGGCGACCGACGATCTGGTCGAACGCATCTTTCAACGTGCCAAGGCGAGCGACCACACGCTGAGCGACGTTGAGATTGCGGAGTGTTTGCCGGCGGCGGGAGTGAAGCAGAACTGAAGTGGGGGTTGAATGTCCACACCAATGCAACATGGGATTCTCGGGGCTGGCGGGGTTGGAGGGCTGATCGGCGCTTGTCTGGCGCACGCGGGAGACTCCGTCACACTGGTCGTGCGGCGCGAGGCGCTGGCGCAGTATCCCAGACAACTTCATTTGGAAAGTCCTTTTGGCAATTTCACGGTGAATGTCTCTGTCGCTATGGATGTGCCTGCCATCGATGTGCTTTGGATTGCAGTGAAGGCCACGCAGTTGGAGCCGGCACTGAGCGCTCTCAAGAATCCTGATGCGGTGCGGGATATCGTTCCTTTGCTCAATGGCATTGACCATGTCTCGATGCTTCGTGCCCGGTACGGTTCTGGCCGGGTGATCCCGGCTACGATTGCGGTTGAAACCGAGCGGGTCAGTCCCGGACACATCGTTCATCGTTCTCCTTTTGCGCGGCTGAATGTGCTGTCGGCGGGACGTGGTCTGCTGGGAACGACCGTCGATCAACTGCAGCAAATTGGCTTCGAGTGCCGGTTCGTCGACGATGAGCCGACGCTGATGTGGGGCAAGCTGGTTTTTCTGGCGCCGTTTGCGCTGAGCACAACCGCTGCGGACAAGACCACCGGCGAGATTCTTGCTGATCCGGAGTGGAGGCAGCTGGGATTGGGCTGTCTGCGGGAGGCGTGTGCGGTCGCCGTGGCTGAGGGCGCAAAAGTTGATGCGGATGCTGTGATCGCCGGGGTGATGAAGATGCCGGGAAACATGCGCAGCTCAATGCAGAAAGACGTGGAGCAGCATAAGACTCCGGAGCTGGAGGCTATCGCGGGGCCGATTCTGCGTGGGGCTCGGCGGCACGGGATTGAGGTTCCGGCGACGAAGAAGCTGGTGGCCGCGGTGGAGCGGCGGGCCGGGTTCGTGGAGAGCCGACTGGCGTAGAGATCTGGATCGAAAAAAATCACAGATCGACGGGATAAAATATCTCGAATCAATCACTTAGAGACCCACTCTTTTTCGAGATCCACCTAAAATATTGATTGCAAGTAACTTAGTCGTAAAATCTCTGCAATCAATGGCTTAGGGACGCGGTGTCTTCGCTGAGTCGAGCTGCGTTCAGTTGTCAAAGAACCTCTGCTCTGATGTTTGGGAGCGGCGGCACTGCGTCCGCAGTGACCATGATCGTGGCGATTGGCTGTTGAAGGCAAGGTTGGAGGTCACACCGGGCTGTGGAAAGGTGTGGGCGGAAGGAAGAAGCAATATCAACAGCGTGCTGTTTCTCGACCGCGGTGGCGCTATATTACAGCAGGTTCCTCACCGGGCTTTCAGCCCGGTTCGGAATGACAAGAATCTTCGGTTAGGCTTGGTGTCCGCCCCGGAACGGGTTTGGACGCGTCGGCGACCGGAGGGGGAACCTCAGGGGCTGAAGCCCGCATCCTTCCGGGTCTTGGGCCGCACGACTGAAGTCGTGCCCTTCCCGGCTGCCTTACTGACAGCGCTTTCTGCCGTCCCTCGCGGACGTTACCAACGTCCATTTCTTTTCAGGCCGGCTGGCTGGTTACTTCTACGTCAACGGCAGGTTTCGGTTCCCGTCCTAGGTAATCCCCTTTCTTTCCTATACGTTGTAATATGGGCGGATAACCCCCATGAGCCCCGTTCCCCCGCGTACGGACATGCCGGATGTTGCGCCTACGGTGCAGCAGGACGTGGCGCGTCTGGCGGCCTCTCCCGAGGTGCGCTCGGCTTATAACTGGCTGCGCACGCAGGAGCCGCAACTGGCACAGTGGCAGATGGAGATGGCGCGGATCCCGGCGCCTCCGTTTGGGGAGTCGGCGCGCGGGAGCCTGGCTGGCGGAGCGCTTCCGCGAAGTCGGGCTTGACGATGTTCGAATCGACGATGTGGGCAACGTGTTCGGCGTGCATCCCGGATTCGGACAGCGCTATGTCGCTCTCAGTGCGCACATCGATACTGTGTTTCCGGCGAACACGCCGTTGAACATCCGGCAGCAGGGCAGCCGGCTGTATGGGCCCGGGGTTTCCGACAACGGCGCAGGTGTGGCGGCGATGCTGGGAATTGCGTCGCTGCTGCGCGCGGTGCGGCTGCGGCACGCGCTGCCGTTTGTGTTTATCGGCAACGTGGGCGAAGAGGGTGAGGGCGACCTGCGCGGCATGCGGCACATTTTTTCGACGCCGCGCTGGAAGGATTCGATCGCTTACAGCGTGGTGCTCGACGGCGCGGGCGCGGACACGATTGTGGCTGAGGCTCTGGGCAGCCGGCGTTTTGAGGTGATCGTGCGCGGTCCGGGCGGGCATTCGTGGAGCGATTTTGGCGCGCCCAATCCGATTGTGATTCTGTCGCGCGCGGTCGATACGTTTACCGCGACGCCGGTTCCTACTGCGCCTAAGACTACTTTCAACATCGGAGTGATTCGCGGCGGGACTTCGGTGAATTCGATTCCCGAGTCGGCCAGCATGAAGGTGGATATCCGCTCGACCTCGATGGCGGAGATGGAGCGGCTGGAGCAGGCGCTGCGGCTGGCGCTGAATCGGGCGGTGGAAGATGAGACGATGTCGGCGGAGATGCGGTCGGCGGTGCAGAAGCGGCCTTCGGGAGTGAATTGCGAAGTGGTGGCGATCGGCAACCGTCCGGCAGGAGAACTGGCGGCGGGGGCGCGGATCCTGCATGTGATTCGGGCGGTGGATGCGCAGTTGAACAATGCGGCGCAGGTGCAGCGGGCGTCGACCGACGCGAATATTCCGCTGTCGCTGGGCCTCGAGGCCGATTGCCATCGGCGGCGGCGGTTCGGGCGGAGGGGCGCATACCTTGCAGGAATGGTTCGACAGCAATGGACGCGAGCTGGGGCTGAAGCGGATTCTGCTGACGATGATGGCGCTGGCGGGAGCGGGGGTGGGGGAATGACGAGGAGACCCGAAACCTCGGGGGCTAACGCCCTTTGCAAGTGCGCGCGTTTCTTCACGTCGCTGAAGCGCTGCGCCGCCCAGACGCTGCACGCAGTTGTGGAATCCCACTTCTCGCAAAGAACGCGAGAAATGGGGCACCCGGCTTTCTTGGTTGTATTTATTGCCATCGTCTGCGGTGCGCAGGCACCCGCCCCTACTAGTGCGCCTGAGAAGACAGACACCAGGCCCAGGGCGGATGCCATCTACCTACACGCTAATGTCTACACGGGTGTGCCCTCGAATTCGCCGTTCAGTTCGATCCAGCGCGAAGAAGCCATGGCGGTGCGCGGCGACCGCATTCAAGCCGTGGGTAAGACGGCGGACGTCCTGAAGCTGAAAGGGCCGGAGACGCAGGTCATTGATTTGGGCGGACACTTTGTCATGCCGGGATTCAACGATGCGCATCTGCACCTGGCAGACGCCGGGATGCAGAGGTTGAGCGTCGACTTGACCGGGGTGAAGACGCTGGATGAATTTCGCGAGCGCGGATCCAGGCCAGGGTGGAGAAGGCCAAGCCCGACGAATGGATTCTGGGCGGAGGATGGGACGAGACCCTCTGGCCAATACCGACTTTGCCAAGCCGCTGGGATCATTGATCAGGTCTCAGACGGGCATCCGGTGTTTCTGGATCGCGTGGATGGGCACCTTGCCCTGGCCAATACGCGGGCGCTACAACTAGCCAGCATCACTGTTGCCAGCCGCGATCCCGAAGGCGGCAAGATTGACCGCGATGCCAACGGCCAGCCTACGGGGATTCTGCGCGAGACCGCGAAACAGGCGGTGCGGGCGGCGATTCCGCAGCTGACACGCGACGAGCGACGGCGGGCAATTGAAGTCGGCACTCGCGGACCTGGCCGAGCACGGCGTGACCTCGGCGCAGGATTATTCGCCGGAATTTGAGAATTTCCAGATTTACGAGGACCTTGAAAAAGAAGGCAAGCTGACGGTGCGCATTTCCGAGTGGTTGCCTTTTGACGATGCTAGTCGATGAGTTGAAGGTTAAGCGCGACTTGCATCCCCGTCGGACCTGATGTTGCACACGGGGATGGTGAAGGGCTTCATCGATGGCTCGCTGGGCGGGCATACGGCGGCGCTGCTCGAACCTTACGCGGACGATCGACAAGCAATTCGGGATTGCCGCGTACGAAGCAGCGAAGCTGAATGAAATGGCCAAGGAGCGCGTGCTGGCGGGCTTCCAGCTGGGGTTTCATGCGATTGGCGACAAGGGCATCCAGATGGCGCTGGATGCTTTCGCCGAGTCGGAGAAGGCGGCGAAGAGACGCCAAGGTGAAAGCGGCGAACGGCGGCGACGATTTCCGCCTGCGGATTGAGCATGCGCAGGTCACCACACCCGCACAGATCGCGCGCTTCAAGGAGTTGAAGGTGATTGCCTCGGTGCAGCCCAGTCATCTGCTTACCGATATACGCTGGGAGCAGGACCGGTTGGGGCCGAAGCGGGCGGCGACTGCCTACGCATGGGCGGCATTGGTGAATAAGGGTGTGACCCTGGCCTTTGGCACGGACTATCCGGTGGAACCGGTGTCGCCGTTCCGCGGGCTGTATGCGGCGGTGACGCGGAAGAGCGAGAACGGCAAGCAGGAATATCTTCCCCGAGCAGAAGTTGACCATGGATCAGGCCATCACGGCTTACACCGTCTGGCTCGGCCTTTGCCGAGTTCGAGGAGAAAGAAAAAGGGCAAGCTGGCGCCGGGGATGCTGGCGGATTTCGTGGTGCTGGACCGCGACGTGACGGCGACGTCGGCGGAGAAAGAGTTGGCAATCAAGGTGCTGCGGACCGTGGTGGGTGGGAAGACGGTGTACGAGGCGAAATAAGTTAAGCGGAACAGCAGATTGCTTGGTATGAGAGTTTGAGATCCGGCGGCCAGCAGCTAATCGTTTCGTATTATCAATACTTTGCAGGATAGTTATTTCTGCCTTCCCGTAAAACGAAAAGCCAGGTTCCTGCGTCTAATACCCTGTGATCGCTTAACGGTGATCGCATGCCCAGGGGCAGTCTTAGAGCTGGGGCTGAGGCTTTTGCAAACGGGTATAATTAAAGGTTCTGATAGTTTCTGGAGGGAAGCAGGCATATGGATTCGCAGGCAATTTGGGTGCGTTTGAAGACGCACCGGTGGGTTTATTCGTTCAGCATTGTGGCTACGCTGACGCTCGGCATTTTGATCGGCACGGTGGTTTCTTCCGGAGTGAAGGGCAAGGAAGGGCAGAAGGTCTTCCGATGCGACGCCACTCTCGGTCCCCGCGCCGCAGCAGCTTTCCAATGCGTTTTCGCAAATCGCTAAACAGTTGGGGCCGAGCGTGGTCAACATCAACACGGAATCGACCATCAAGACGCAGCGCCGTCGCCGGGGCGGGCAGAATCCCGATGACGACGACAACGGTGGCAATGGCGGGATGGATGACTTCTTCAATCATTTCTTTGGCGGGCCGGGCGGCCAGGGTGGCACAAGTGGCGACGGTTCGATTCGCGAGCGGTCGCTGGGTTCGGGTGTGATCGTGGATCCGAAGGGCTATATCGTGACCAACCGGCACGTGGTGGAGAAGGCGGACCGCATCCGGGTGCGCCTGCAGGACGATCCGCCGGGCGTGCAGCATGACGCCAAGGTGATCGGGGAAGACTCGGAAACCGATCTGGCGGTGATCAAGATCGATATGGACCGGGCTGTGCCATCAGCGAAGATGGGCAACTCTGATGGCATGGAAGTCGGCGACTGGGTGCTGGCGATCGGCAGCCCGTTTGGGCAAGTGGGAACCGTGACGGCGGGTATTGTTTCGGCCAAGGGCCGGGATATCGTGCCCGGCCGGCAGTTCCAGACCTTCATTCAAACCGATGCGGCAATTAACCCCGGAAATTCGGGTGGGCCGCTGGTGAATATGAACGGCGAAGTGATCGGGATCAACACAGCGATTCTGAGCGAGACCAATGCCTACGCCGGCGTGGGCTTTTCACTTCCTTCGAACACTGTAGTCCAGGTTTACAACCAGCTGATTGGACCTGACCATCGCGTGGCACGGGGATCGATCGGAATTCAGTTTGATGCGGTCGAGAATCCTGCGATCAATCGCGTGTATGGCGCCGGGAGCGGCATCACGGTGGCGAGCGTGGTGGCGGGGAGTCCGGCGGATCAGGCTGGATTGAAGGTAGGCGACACCATCACTACGGTGGACGGGAAAAAAGTCACGAAAGGGACCGAGTTGGTGGCGGAAATTGCGGCACGCAAACCGGGAGCGAAAGTGGCGCTCGGCTTCCTGCGCAACGGCAAGGCGCAGGAGACAACCGTAACCATCGCGGACCGCGCCAAGCTGTTCGCGGCGCGCTTGAACGAAGATGACAGCGGCAACGACGAAAACACGCCCCGGCAGAGCAAGTTCGGCGTGACGGTTCGCAAGCTGACACCGGAGATGGCCGACCGGCTGGATATTGCCGTCCGGCAAAGGCGTGATCGTGCAGGACGTGAAGCCGGGATCGTTTGCCGAGGACATCAATGTGGGACGCGGCGACGTGATCCTGGAGATCAACAAACAGCCGGTGAACAGCGAAGAGGATTTCGCCAAGGTGGAGTCGAGCATGAAGAGCGGTCAGGACGTGGTATTCCTGGTGCGCCCGCGAGGTTCGACGCGTCAGGATGGAACCATCTTCTATGGCGGGGACACTTCCGTAACCTGGAGCTGGCCCAACCGGAACTGGCATTGCCTCCTGTGATGGAGGATGATTACAATGCCAGTTCTAGTTGGGCCTTTTGTTTTTGGGTGAATCATTTCTTGACCTATGCGGCAGCGCGATCTGAAGCTTCGGGTGCATGCGTCGAAACACATGCAGAAGCATAGCGCGGGAATGCGGAGATGGTTGGGCGCAGGCTGCGCTTTGGCGCTGATGTGTGCCTGCGGATGGCCGCGACCGGCGCTGGCGCAGGCCTCTGAGCCTGCCGCGAAGGCTGCTTCGAATTCTGGCGGCGACAAGGCTACGCCGACGGCAAAGTCAAATACCGCTGTTGCGGCTCACAAAAGCAACGCGAAGCGCTCAAGTGCGCACGGAGCGGTAAGAAAAAGGCGACGGCGCGGGGACAGCAGAAGATTGATCCGCAGCGGGCGCAGGAGATCCAGGCAGCGCTGATTCGCGAGCATTACCTGAGGCGGCGAAGCGGCTGGAACCTGGAATCAGTCCAGTGAAGAGGCGATGCGGCGCTATCAGGCCGATCACGGCTGGCAATCGAAGACGGTGCCCGATGCGCGTGCATTGATCAGCTTGGGTCTGGGGCCAAGCCACGATCATCTTCTGAATCCGGAAAGCGCGATGACTACGGAGCCGGTTACGCATGCGGCGTCTTTGACCCCGGTGTCGCACAGTGCCGATCCGGGACCGCGCATGAATACGACTCCGGCGACTCCTGCAGCGCCCGTCACGACTCCTCAATCGGAACCGCAGTAGGCAGCAATTAGCATTTAGCAATTAGCATTTATCCTTGCAGCTTCTTCGTCTCAGCTCAAGAACCTACAAAGCAGGACCGCTTGGCTAGATGCCAATTGCTGATTGCCCTTATGCTCCGGACGTCTTGCGGTAGCTCCCGAGCACTGGCCGGGGGAAATAGGGAAGGGGCTGCGAATGAACGATGGCAGCGGGGTTCGCCTCGACGAGGGCGTCAGCCACTTCGTCGCCACAGATTTCCGCGGCGGCATCGCGAGCGGTGGAGAGTACGGGGATCCGTTTCTCGGTATCGTGCGCGTCGGTTGCCAGCACGTGGACGGCGTCGTGCTCGAGCAGCCATCGGGCGGCGCGGCGCACGCGATCTCCCCAGAATCCGGTGAGCGCGGAGCCGGTCATCTGGATCACGCAACCCTGCTCGGCCCACTCCAGCACGCGCTGCGGACTCTCGCGCAGAATTGGGTTGCGTTCGGGATGGGTGATGATGGCGGTGATGCCGCGGTCGCCCAGCTGGGTAAAGCAATCCGTGGTTTGCTGGGGCACGCTGTAATTGCTCAGCTCGACCAGCATGTAGTGGGTGCCGTCGATGGCGTAGCGGGCGGGATTCGCCAGCACGTCCTGCATATTGTCGTAGGAGAGATGGAAGTCGCAGCCCAGGCTGATGGTGAGCGCATCGCCTACCTTTTGCTGCAGTTGGGTGACCAGGCCCTGAAGATAGTCGCGGTCGTAGGGGTAGCGGTCGTTGGCATGAGGCGTGGCGACCTGGTGCGTGATGCCGTCTTCGGCGGCCATGCGGCACATGGCGACGGAGGTTTCCCAGGACTTGGAGCCGTCGTCTACTTCCGGAAGGATATGGGAATGAATGTCGACCACGATTTGTAGAAACCCAAGCGCGCGGTGCAGGTTGCGTCTGGTTTGATTTAAGCAGATTCGCGGGGAAAGAGGAAGATGGACAATCCTCACCAGATGGTCGGAACCACCCGCGACTTGTGTATTTCGCGGTCAGCAGTGACAAGGGGTACGTCTTCGACCAGAGCGGTTGCTCCGATAATGCGGTCGGCTGGATCATTCGGATAACCAGCTGGCAGCTCGAACGCCTGCAAGGCGATATTCCCCGTAATCGGAAGCACGACGAAGCGGTGTTCGATTTCTGAGAGAACAGTCTCGACGCTGGGCGTCAGGTGGATTCGTCCGTGACTGGAAAGACGGACGATTTCGACGAGAGTGATGCAGGAAACCGCGAGGCCGCAGTCTTTTTCGCGCGCTTTCCCAATCGCTTGCTGTGCCGCCGGGGATATCCGCCGATAGTCTTGGGCGAGCCAGATCACCACATGAGTGTCGAGCAGGATCAATAAAGATCGCCCCACTCTTCGGGACTGAATGCCGGGGAGACAATGTCGCCCTTGATTTCGATTTTGCCTTTGCCCTTGAAGAAGCCAAAAATGTCGTCTTTTTCTTTTTCGACGGGGACGAGCTTGGCCACCGGCTTGCCGCGCTTGGTGATGACGACAGCCTGGCGCTTGGCCTGAACTTCATCCATGATGGCGAGACAGCGGGCTTTGAAGTCGCCGGCGGGGATGGTTTTGGTTTTCATTTCTTACGCCTAAAGATCATGGTCATTATACCATGGTCATCTGGCAACGTTTACATTCGTCGCGACCCAAATCTAACTTTCGGTGCCGTCGGCATTTCTGTCGGGCACGTCGCTCCTTGGGGGTGCCGTCCAGATCAATCGGTTTCAGTGGCCAATAGCCGGTGGGAGTCTTTATCGTCGAAAGTCTCATCCGAAGCTGCCCAGTACGATCTGGCAGATTACGAACACGGCAGCAGCGCTGCCAAACGCCAGACTAGTGTCCAGTCCCCGACGGGCACAGCAGACCTACGCTCGCCATTCCGCAATGCACGCTGACGACGCTCACGACTATCGCATCACTTCGCCGACGTTATTGCAATTTACTCGAACCCGGCGGATTGTCTTCATCGCACACACTCGCGACTGATCAGGCATTCCCGTACCGCTCCCGAATGAACTCCGCGATCCCGGCGTAAGCGCTGCTCAGCGTCTTTTCATCCGGCAGGAACACGATGCGGAAGTGCTGGGTGCCGGGCTTTTGGCCGAAGCCGGAGCCGTGGACGACCATGACGTGTTTCTGGCGGATTAATTCTTTGACGAAGACTTCGTCGCTCTCGGGGATGTCGATGCGGGGGAAGGCGTAGAACGCGCCGCGGGGGGCGACGCAGCTTACGCGCGGCGTGGACTCGCACCATTTCTGGGTGAGATCGCGGCGCGAGCGCAGTTTGCGCTGCACTTCGATGAGGTGGTCTTGAGGTCCTTCGAGCGCGGGCTTGATGGCGTATTGCTCGGGATGGTTGGCGCAGAGGCGGGCGCGCAGCAGGCGGTGAATGCCTTCGGTATAGGGCTTTACTGCGGCGGCGTCTCCGGAGACGATGCCCCAGCCGATGCGCCATCCGGGAACCAGGTAGTTCTTCGACATTCCGCCGAAGGTGATGCAGGGCACGTCGGGGGCGACTGCGGCGAAGGCGATGTGCGGAGTGACGTCTCCGTTCGAATCGGGCAGAATTAGCTTGTCGTAGATTTCGTCGGCGAAGACTACCAGGTTGTGGCGGCGGGCTATTTCGGCGATCTGTTCCAGCATCTGCCGCGAGCAAAGTGAACCAGTCGGATTATTAGGATTAATCAGCACGATGCCGCGGGTGCGCGGAGTGAGCTTGCGTTCGATATCGGCGAGTTCGGGCTGCCAGGCGTCGTCTTCATTCAGATCGTAGGCGTTGAGTGCGATGCCCAGCTTGCACAGGACGGCTGAGTAGAGCGGGTAGTCGGGCTTCGGGGTGAGGATGTCCTCGCCGGGATTCACCAGCGCGGTGATGCAGAGATCGACCGTCTCACTGACGCCGGAGGTGACGAAGACATCCCGCACAGTGGTGATGCCTTTGCGCGCGGCTTCGCCGCGAATTGCTTCGAGGGCTTCGGGAATGCCGGGAGATGGCGCGTAGCCGTTCTTGCCGTCGCGCATGGCCTTGTAGGCGGCTTCGATGATGTGCGGCGGGGTCTGGAAATCGAAGTTGAGCGGGTCGCCGACATTCAGCGGCAGAACTTTGTGTCCTTGCTTTATGACTTCGTCAGCCACGCAGGCCAGGTCGCGAATGGCGTAGCGGACGTTCTCCAGACGCTTGGCGGCGGAGATCTCGCGGGCTTGCGTGATCGGCATGATATTGGCTGCCTTGATTCTACTCAGAAGCGTTGGCGTCGCCAACGTCCTTCGTTGCCTCTTTGAACAGAGGCGGAATGCTGTCAAGACGTGACAAAACGTTGACAAGACGGTGACACGCAGCGTCTGCGCCGAATTCTAGAATGATTGCAAGGCTGCAGATTGCAAAAATACATATTGAGGTTTACATGATGAAGACATCGAAGATTGTGGTCCTGATTTTCAGCTTGCTGGCAGTGTTTCTACTGCTTGCCGAGGCGCGGGATTCGAACGGCGCCGCGGCGGGCGTCCACGAAATTCCCGTGACGGCGAAGAAATACGAATTCACTCCCAGTTCGATCCACGTGAAGAAGGGCGAGCATGTGAAGCTGCTGATCACCGCCGTCGATCATGACCACGGATTCAAGCTGCCGGCCTTCGACATCGAGCAACAGCTTAAGCAAGGCGACACCACCACGATTGAGTTCACACCCGACAAAGCGGGGACGTTCCGCTTCGCCTGTTCGCATGTTTGCGGGTTTGGACATCGCGGAATGAAGGCAGAACTTGTGGTCGAGGAATAGCCAGAAACCTCGCCGACCTTGAGCGGCTGAACTTTGTGCCCCTGCTGGAGGAATTCTGGTGGTTGGCGAGCTCAGTGCGGGGTGAAGCTGAGAGAAACATCCTCGGTGGTTTGCGTGGCGGCGGGGGCGTATTTCCACCTCTTGACAGCCGCGGCCGCATTTTCGGCGAGAATGGGATTGCCCCCTAGAACTTCGACGTTGCTGACCGTCCCATTCGGGAGGACAGTCGCCTTCAGGCGGACCACGCCGCCAACTTGCGCATGCCGCAGGATGTCGGGGTAATCGGGCTTGGCAAGGACAATTACTTTACGTTCCGGCTTCGAAGCCTTTTGGGCCAGGGAAGCGGGAACGAAGGCGGCCATCAAGCAGAGCGCCAGCGTCAGAGTCGCGGAAGCGAGCCTTGCTGGATTGCTCTTCCTAAATTCCGCCCGCAGATAGTTGTAAAGCGCGAGACCCATCACCAAGCTTGAACCCCAGTCGTGACGGTAGGGCCTGGAAGTGCTGCGGGCAAGATTACCAAGGTACTTCCGGAAAGAATCGGGACCACGTGCCGCTCAAGCTTCGAGGGATAGAATTGAGCGCCTCGGCGACTTCTGCTACCGAAGTTTCTAATCCGCTCTGTCGATCTGGGCTTTCTGCAGCTTGTCCGAGTAGTCGACGTAAACTGACTTCCACTCGGTGTAGAAATCGATGGCGCCGATGCCGCCTTCGCGGTGGCCGTTGCCGGTAGCTTTCGTGCCGCCGAAGGGCAGGTGGACTTCGGCGCCGATCGTCGGCGCGTTGATGTAGGTTATGCCGGCATAGAGGTCGCGAATGGCGGCGAAGGCCTTGTTCACATCTTTGGTGTAGAGCGCGGAGGAGAGTCCGTACTCGATGCCGTTGGCAATCTCGATGGCGTCCTCGAGGTCGTCACAGGGGATGATGGAAACGACGGGGCCGAAGATTTCCTCCTGCGCGATGCGCATCTTGGGATCGACGTCGGTGAAGACCGTCGGCTCCATGAACCAGCCGTATTGGTAGTCTCCCTGGTCGAGGCGGTTGCCGCCGCAGAGCAGCTTTGCGCCTTCGTTCTTGCCGATCTCGACGTAGCTGAGGTCGGTCTGGAGCTGCTTTTCGTTGATGGCTGGACCCATCTCTGTGGTTTCGTCGAGGCCGTTGCCGACTTTCAGTTTCCTGGCGCGCGCGACGTAGCGTTCGACGAACTCGCGGTAGACGCCCTTCTGCACGATGATGCGGCTGGTGGCGGTGCAGCGCTGGCCGGTGGTGCCGAATCCGCCCCAGAGGCCGCCTTCGATGGCGAGGTCGAGATTGGCGTCGTCGAGCACGATCATGGGATTCTTGCCGCCGAGTTCGAGCGAGCAGTGCTTGAAACTCTTGGCCGCGATGCCGCCGATGATGCGGCCGACGGCGGAGGATCCGGTGAGGGAGACAGCGCGTACGTCGGCGTGTTCGGCGATTGGAGTGCC
Organism: uncultured Acidobacteriaceae bacterium; assembly: GCA_963770235.1. Taxonomy (GTDB): domain Bacteria; phylum Acidobacteriota; class Terriglobia; order Terriglobales; family Acidobacteriaceae; genus Sulfotelmatobacter. The sequence continues at coordinate 334,078 of CAVYOW010000005.1, forward strand.
AACGTCGGCGCCGAAGCCGGCGACGATGTTGATTACGCCCTTGGGAAGGCCGGCGTCACTCAGGGCGCGAACCAGGTTGAAGGTGGAGAGTGGGGTGTCCTGTGCGGGCTTGATGACGCAGGTGTTGCCGCAGACGATGGCGGGCAAGAGCTTCCAGGAGGAGATCGCCATGGGGAAATTCCAGGGCGTGATCATGCCGCAGATGCCGATGGGCTGGCGCACGGCCATGGCGAACTTGTTGGGCATCTCGGAGGGCACGGTGGGGCCGAAGAGGCGGCGGCCTTCGCCGGCGTTGTAGTAGGCGGCGTCGATGGCTTCCTGCACGTCGCCGCGGGTCTCGGCGAGGACCTTGCCCATTTCGCGGGTCATTTCGCGGGCGTATTCTTCCTTGCGTTCGATGAGAATTTCGGCGGCGCGGAAGACTATTTCGGCGCGGCGCGGGGCCGGAACCAGGCGCCACTTGGCGAAGGCGCGCTTGGCGGCTTCGACCGCGGCATCGACATCGGCTTTGGCTGATTTCTGGAAAATGCCGACTACGTCGCGGGTGTCGGCAGGATTGCGGTCTTCGAAGGTTTCGCCGGTCGAGGATTCGACCCACTCGCCGTCGATGAAGTTCTTGAATACTTGGTGGGGTTGTAGCGCAGAATCGCGGGGGAAGCCAGGGTGTCGGTGGCCATGATTGCTCCTTATGAATGCCTGGATATTGATGCTACAGCGGGTGGGGAAGGTGCGGCAAGGGAGGGAACTGGGCTTTGCTTCGAGCGGCGGGAACAGCAGGTTCCCTTCGGCTCCGCTCAGGCCAGGCTCTCACCGGGCTTTCAGCCCGGCTCGGAGTGACAAGGTTTGGGGACTGTTGGCTTTCGATGCCGTTGTGGGCCGGTTCAGTGCCAGTGTTTGAGCCTGGGCCAGAGTTCGGCGAGGGTGCCGAATTTTGCGCCGCGACAGATGAAAACTCCGATCTCATCTTCCAGAGCGTAAGGATTGTCGGCGGACGTGCCTATGTACTCGACGTGATCGAAGAGTTCTTCCAGCCGCTCTCGCCGGTCACCCAGGACGATCAGGCAGTTGCCGGAGTAGTCGTGCGGTCCCCAAAGGAAATAGGTGCGGTCGCCGCTGAGCGCCGGGGGCAAGCCGTAGCGGCGTCCGAGGAAGTCGACGGCGCCGGCCTGGCCGTAGTCCTGGGCGAAGATGCCGCAGTCTTTCTGATCTTCTACGGGGATGCGATTCCAGGCCACAGCGGTTTCGGCGACGATTTCTTGCCACCCGAATTGATCGGCGTACCACTGCGGCAGAGCGGCGCGGGCATGGCTGTGCTCCATCACAGGCAGCTTGAAGGGAAGAGTCTTCGCGTAGGCGAGGAAACGTTCCGGAGAAAGTATGGGCACGGTTATGGGAGCGAGATGGGTGCCGCTGGCAAGCAACACAACTACAATCACAACCTTCAACCACAAGCGGCGCGGGCGGGCGTTCTCCGGCTCGCCAATTGCTTTTCCATTGATGGCGGATTCGATCGCTACCGCGCCCGCCGCCAGCAGCATGGGATATACGGGAGCGAGGTAGTAGCTCTTTCCGTGGAGAATGAAGAAAACGGTGAAGCAAGCCAGGTAGCACCAGCCAAGCACGCGGTAGGGCTTGAGGCGCGCTGAGAAGAGGAGCGCAAACAATCCCGTGAGCCAGATGGGCGCGGTGACGGGGTCGACCAAAAACGTCTGCTGGAGGAAAAATTGGGGCAAGGGAAGGACAACGTCGCGGCCTTCGGCGCGAATGTTGCGCATCAACTCGACGAAGGGCCAGTGATAGTGCGCGTTCCAGAGCAGATTGGGAAGGAAGATCAGGAAGGCGGCGAGACCGCCCAGCCAGATCCAGGGTTGAGGAAGACGCGGCGCTGTGGGGTCAGGAGAAGACCGATTACGATGCCGAAGCCGAAGACCGCAATGGAATACTTCTCTTGCATGCCGAGTCCGGCGACGACGCCGAACCAGAGCCAGTAGCGGGGCTGGCCGCGCTTAATGGCCAGGATGGCGAAGTAGGCGCAGCCCATCCAGAGGGTCGGTTCGAGGCAGTTGGTGCCGAGCAAGCTTCCGTTAGAGAGGTATTGCGGCGCAATGACGATGGTAATTGCGCTGAGGAGCAGGGCGAAGCGGCGCCCGCCGAACTCGCGGGCTATGAGGGCGGTTTGCACCACGAGAAGAGACGAGGCCAGGGCAGGGATGAAGCGAATGCTGCGGAGGGAGTCTCCGAGTACGGCGCGGTTGATGTGGATGAGAAAGGGAATGAGCGGGGGCTGGTCGACGTAGCCCCAAGCCAGGTGGTCGCCGCAGGATATGTAGTCGAACTCGTCACGAAAGTAGCCGTAGCGGTTGTTGAAATAGATGTGGAAGAACAGCTTGGCGAGTGCGATCAGCCAGATGAGCAGCATGCCTCCGGCGAAAACTGACCTTAGGCTAAGGCTGGGTGGGGAGGGAGTGGTTGGAGGGCTGGCCATGGAGAAGAGAATAACGGAATGGCGCTGGGCGATGCCATGGACGGCGCGTTGCGTCCTTGATCACCACGAAGGACACGAAGGAACACTTGGAAAAACCTTAGGCGGGGGCACAAACGAAGGTAACGTTGCTCGGGGATTACCCATTTTTGGTGCTTACAGGCTTGTGATAACGTTGGAACTACCGCTTATTCAATAGGCTTCGATAAGGTTTTTAGGTTCACACGTGTCTTCGTCAACTCGCAAACCGGGCATCCACGTCGCGTGGAAAACGGTCACGTACCGCAGTGTGGCACTGCTGATCCTGGCTGGTGCCGTGGTGTTTTTTATCGCGGTACGCTTCACCTTCCCGCAGTTTACCGAGAGCGGCATCAAGGCGGCCAGCGGCGTGGCCAACCGAGCTCTGGAGCGGGTGGCGGGCATGGCGCCGGCGGCGGGCGGCGGCGTTTCCACGGCGCAGCAGGCGCACTTTACGGCGCTCGATGGCACGGTGCGGGTGAAGAAGGGCAACGGCAATAGCTGGGTGACAGCGGACTACAACATCCCCTTGGAAAAGGGCGATGTGGTGCAGACCTCCTCGGAAGGTATGGCAAAGGTGGTGTTCAACGACGGCACCAGCTATACCGTGAAGCAGGATTCGCTGATCGTGATCGAGGAAAACTCGGCCAACGATCAGCAGCAGACAAATGTGGCGGTGGCGGTGAGCACGGGAACCGTGGATCTTTCGACAGCCACTTATTCCCAGGGATCGAAGTCGCAGGTGATCGTGGCGGGGGCAACGGCATCACTGGCTCCGGAATCGACCGCGCAGGTGCATAACGATCCCAAGGCGGATCAGCACGAGATCCTGATGAAGAAAGGTACCGGCGAGGTTACGCGCAACGGCGAGACCGTGCAGTTGGCCAACTGGGAGAAAGTGAGCTTCCAGGCGGCAGAGACGCATATGGAGAAGGCGAAGGGGACAGGGCCGCCGACGCCGATTTCTCCCGCGAACATGGCCCCGATCTTCACTTCCGGGGAGGCGACCAAGGACGTGGAGTTCTCGTGGACGGCGATGGCGAATGCAGTGGGTTACCGGCTGCGGATCTCTCGGAACCCATACTTTTCCTCCACCCTAGTTGACAAAAAGGTAAACACGGCAGATGTTACGGTTACAAGCCTTGGCGAGGGAGCCTACTACTGGGTGGTACAGTCGTACGAAGCGTCGGGGAAGGAATCGGTGGAGAGCGAAAAGAACCGTTTCACCATCATTCCCAAGGGCAAGCAGACGGAAGCCATTGATCTGGAACTGGATCCCTTTATTCAACATGGGCACGTCATTGAAGTGACGGGGAAGACGCAGATGGGGGCGCGGGTGATGGTGAATGGGCGGGAAGTTCCGATGGTGTCGACGGACGGGACGTTCCATTACTTCACGCCGCCGCTGACGACGGGCGAAGCCGTGATTACGGTGACCGCGCAGACGGCGCAGGGCGGAGTGAATACGCAGCAAAAGAAGATCATTATTCAGTAGGGTTATGGTGGGAGCAGTGGCGCGGTCGTAATAGGGAAGCGAGCCAAACGCGCGAGTATTGCGCCGCAAAGAACGCGGCGCATCGCGCGGCTCGCCCGGGTCCTTCGGCGGGCAAAAAGCGCCCGCCTCAGGATGACAATCTAGGTGCACGGCAGCAGTCAGGAAATGAGGTTCCGGCCAGGAGTACGAGGAACCTTCGGTCCCGGCACGGTGGCGGAGACTCTCATAGACTAGAGAGAGGATGCAGCCGCGCTGGATGGCGCAAACCGGGTTCGCCCGGAAACAATGCGATCAACGTGGATCGCGAGAAGAGTCTCGTAAATGTCAAAGAACGGATTTCATTCATCTCATTCTCACAACCTCAGGTCGCTCTTCAGCCTGTTCTCAAGCGACCTGGCCATCGATCTGGGCACGGCCAACACTCTGGTCTACGCGCGCGGCAAGGGCATTGTGGTCAACGAGCCCTCGATTGTCGCGATCAACAAGAATACGGGCGAAGTGGAGGCCGTGGGCAAAGAGGCGAAAGAGATGCTGGGCCGGACGCCGGGCAATATTGTGGCCATTAAGCCCATGAAGGACGGCGTGATTGCCGACTTCAAGGTCACGGAGAAGATGCTGAACTATTTCATCCAAAAAGCGCACAACCGGAAGATGCTGGTGCATCCGCGGATTGTCATTGGAGTGCCTTCGGAAATCACGCAGGTGGAAAAGCGCGCGGTCATGGACTCGGCCTATCGCGCCAAGGCCAGTGAAGTGCATCTGGTGGAACAGGCGATGGTCGCGGCGATTGGAGCCGGGCTGCCGATTACGGAACCGAGCGGCAACATGGTGGTCGACATTGGCGGAGGGACGACGGACATCGCGGTGATTTCGCTCAGCGGCATCGTCTACTCGCGTTCGGTGCGGATGGCCGGGAACCAGATGGACGAAGCCATCATGAATTATCTGAAGCGGAAATATAACCTGCTGATCGGCGAGCGCACGGCCGAGCAGATCAAGATGGAGATCGGCTCGGCGCACCAGCTCGACAAGCCGATGACCATGGAGATTAAAGGGCGCAACCTGATTGAAGGTGTGCCGAAAACTATTACAGTCGATGATGGCGAGATCCGTGAGGCGCTGAGCGAGTGCGTTTCAACGATCATGAATGCGATTCGCGTGGCCCTGGAGCGTACACCTCCGGAGCTTTCGGCCGACATCAGCGACCGCGGCATTGTGCTGACCGGGGGCGGGGCGCTGCTGAAGAATCTGGACAAGCGCATCCGGGAAGAAACCGGGCTGCCGGTTTCGATTGCCGACGATCCGCTGTGCAGCGTGGTGCTGGGCACGGGCAAGATGCTCTCGGACTTCAAGCTGCTTAGAAAAATTTCGATTGAGTAAGTTTCAAGGTTTCAGAGTTTCAATGTTTCAAGGTGCCAGTGTTGCGAGTGACTGCTCGGATCGACGCTGGCAGTTGGTTCCTTGTGACTTTTGAAACCTTTGAAACCTTGAAACTTTGAAACCTGTTTTTATGGAATCCGTACTTGGCCGTTACCGCAACCTGACCATTCTGGTAGGAGTGTTGTTTCTGCAGGTGCTGGGGCTGGCGGTGCAGGTGAAGCGCAGCGCTGACGTGGAGAACACGCGGCTGATCCGCATCTGGGCGGTGGACGCAATTACTCCACTCGAACGCGGGGTGGTCTGGCTGCAGGGCGGCGGCAGCAGTCTCTTGCACAATTATTTCTTCCTGCGGGGGGTGCGGGCCGAGAACCGCCAACTCAAGGATCAGATCGAGCAGATGCGCCTGGAGCAGGCGCGGCTGAGCGAAGACGCCATCCAGGCACACCGGTTACAGTCTCTCCTGGCGTTCAAGGAGCAGTTCATTGCCAAGACTGTGCCAGCCCAGGTGATCGGCTCGAGTGGAAGCGATCTTTCCCGGTCCATCTATATCGACAAAGGCGAAAATGCCGGGCTGAAGCCGGACATGGCGGTGATTACAGCGGGCGGCATCGTGGGCAAGGTGTGGCTGGTGTATCCTTCGACCTCGCTGGTGCTGATGATCAACGATCAAAGCAGTGGTGTGGGCGTGTTTATGGAAAAGTCGCGGCTGCAGGGTGTGCTGCGCGGAACCCCTAATGGCGAGTTGATTCTGGAACGGGTGATGAGTGACGAGCAAGTCGCTCCTGGAGAAGCCGTGCTGAGCAGCGGAGGCGACCAGATCTTTCCCAAGGGACTGCCGGTGGGTACGGTGAGTAAAGTGAGTCCGGGGCGAGAGATGTTTCTGAGCATCAAGGTGAAGCCGGCGGCCGACCTGAGCCGGCTGGAAGAAGTGCTGGTGGTGACGGAAAAGGAAGAGCGGGAAGCGGTGGCGGAGAGCGGCACGAGGGTGCGCGCGGCGGATATTCTGGCACGGAGGCTGCCTTCGGTCCCGGACAAGCCGGCGCAGGTTGCGGGCGCGGTTCCGGCTGCGAATGCTGCCAGCGTAAAGCCGCAGCCCAACGGCGCGGACAAAACGACGACCGGCGAAGTTTTGAAAAGGGTTGTCCAGAAGCCGGTTTCTGGCGATCCGGCTGCGAATGGTGGAATCGGGAGCGCGGCCCTGAACGGCGCTGCTAACGACGCTTCGAGCGGCACTTCCAGCGGCACTTCCAGCGGCACTTCGACTGGTACTTCGGGCGCTAATCCGAATTCTGCGAATTCTCTAGCAAAACCGGCCACGGCCCAGCCCAAGCCTGCGGCTCCGCAAGCTGCTCCACAACCCGCTGCAAACGAAGACAATCCCCACTAGCGTGCCCATCACTTACACATCAGAGGAGCAGATTGAGGTTTACCGGTTCAGCATTCCGGTGACGGTGGGCGTGCCCTTGCTGGCGTTGTTTCTGCAGGCGTTCCTGCCGAGACGGTTTCCATCCTTTTCTTATCTCGACCTGCCATTGCTGGTAACGATTTACTTTGGCATGGCGCGGCGCAACCCGATTTCGGGGCTGTTGACCGGAGCGGCGATTGGGCTGGTGCAGGACATGCTGGGCCCCTATCCGATCGGCATCTACGGGATCGCCAAGACGGTGGTGGGCTACTTAGCGTCGTCTTTGGGCGTCAAACTGGACGTAGAGAACGCCGGCACGCGTCTGCTGGTCACGCTGGGGTTTTACCTGATTCATGCCGCGGTCTATTTCACGGTGGCGCGAGGCATGGTGAACCTGACCCTGAATTGGAGCTGGAGCCGAGGAATCCTGGCCGGTCTGGCGAACGCATTTGTCGGTGTGGCATTGTACTTTGTGTTGGACAGGCTCAAGCAAAGAACCTGAAACCAGTGGCCAGTGGTCGGTGAACAGTGGCCAGTGAATCTGTGCATGCTGTGACTTCCGTTACCCGCCCTAGCAATCCTTCGGCGGCCGCACCGCAGTACAATGAATACGAAAGCTCCCATACATTCAGATCTGCGAGGTTGTGACTTCTTGCGGCTCAGGCGAATCTCTCACGAGTGTTCGGCTGGCCACTGGTCGCTGGCCACCGGCCACTGATTTATGTTCAGCCGTGACGACAAAGTATCGGCAATCCGCCTGACGGCGGCGCAGTACGTGATCCTGGGTATTTTCCTGGTGCTGGCTTACGGACTGTGGAAGCTGCAGGTGATGGAGAGCGGTTATTATGCGTCGGCGGCGGAAAAGAACCGCATCCGCAATGTGCCGATTCTCGCGCCCCGGGGCAAGATCCTGGACCGCGAAGGGCGCGTGATTGTAGACAACTATCCGTCATTTTCGGCGCTGCTGCTGCGCGATTCTTCCCGCGACCTGAATGCCGACGCGGACCTGATTGCACAAGGCCTGCACCTGGATCCGAACGAAGTGCGCACCAGGATTCGCCACTTCGCCGCGATGCCGCAGTACCAGCCGATCTTCCTAAAAGAAGACATCACTCCGGATGAGCTGGCCTTCATCGACGCGCATCGCAACGAACTGCCGGAACTGGACACGATCGTGGCCCACCGGCGGCTGTATCCGCGCAACGGGTTCATGGCGCATCTGATCGGCTACGTGGGCGAAGTGACGGAGGACATGCTGAACCAGCCGCAGTTCGAGCTCTACAGCCCGGGCGATGTGGTGGGAGTTTCGGGCGTGGAGCGGCAGTACAACACCGTATTGATGGGCACGAACGGAGCCCGGCGGGCGCTGGTGAACAGCCATGGCCGCGAAGTGGGATTGCTGGGGGAAACGGATGCGATTCCAGGAAAGCAGCTAAAGCTGACGCTGGATATCGATTTGCAGATTGCCGCCGAGGAAGCGCTGGAGGGGAGGAACGGCGCAATTGTGGCAATGGACCCGCGGACAGGGGAAATCCTGGCGATGGTGAGCCGGCCGACATTTGATCCCAATGATTTTGCGGTGCGGGTGTCGCGCGATCAATGGAGCAAGCTGGTCAATGATGAAGACCATCCGCTGCTGAACAAGGCGATTCAAGCGCAACTGGCGCCCGGTTCCACATTCAAGATCATCATGGCGACGGCGGGGCTGCAGGAAGGGATTGCGCAGGACATGAAGGTCGATTGCACCGGAGGCGCTGAGTTTTACGGACGCTACTTTAAGTGCTGGGTGGTGGCGGAGCACCGTACACATGGGATTACGGATATTACCAAGGCGATTTACCAGTCTTGCGACGTGTTCTTTTATACTCTGGCGGAAAAACTCGGAATCGAGAAGATTGCCAAGTATGCGATGGCGTTCGGGCTCGGGCAGAAGACGGGAATCGATCTCCCGCAGGAAGTCAGCGGGGTGATGCCGTCGGAGGAGTGGAAGATCCGCAACTTCAAACAGAAGTGGTTTGCCGGAGAAACGATTTCTGTCGGTATTGGACAGGGAGCGATCGCGGCCACGCCGATCCAGATGGCGCGAGCCATTGGCGCCATCGCCAGCGGAGGACGGCTGATGCGGCCGCACGTGACCAACCCCGGCGATCTTCCGCGGGGGGTGATTCCAGCATCCAATGTGCTCGACGAAACGACCGTGCCGATCGACCCCAAGAATTGGGAGATCATCACCGATGCTATGGCGGATGTTGTCAATCCGGCGAGTCCCGAGAACCCAATGGGAGGGACCGCGAAACTTTCCCATCTCGAGGGCATAGACTTCGCGGGCAAGACAGGCAGCGCGCAGACCATCAGCAACGCATTAAAAGCGAAGCTGGGCGCTGCAGGCAAGGCGAACTTCAAAGACAACGGCTGGTTTGTAGGAGTGGAACCGCGGCGGAATCCCGAGATCGTCGTCTGCGCGCTGCTCGAAGAAGGTGAGCATGGATACCTGGCTGCACGCACCGCTGCGAAGGTGATCAAGGCATTCGTTGACGAGGAACGGCGGGTGCCTTCGAAGCTGGCCGAGAAACCGAAGTCCGGAAAAGTTGAGGTTGGAGCCGTCTGGACGACACCGGAAACAAGCGAGGGTCTGGACAAGGAAGAGTTGAGGGCGGGGCGTTTCTTTCTCGAGGTTGCGAGGAAGCCAGCAGCCATTGCGGCGGCTGCGCCGGGGATTGCCAGTACCCAGTACCTAGTGCCCAGTACCGGGAAAGTGCGGTGAAGGGATTAAGCGAGATCAAGTTCAGGGAGGGGTTTGCTCGGTACTAGGTACTGGGTACGGGATACTGATGTCACGCTACGTTTCATTTCGCGATTTTGACTGGCTCCTGCTGGTCTTTGTGCTCATGATCTGCGGGCTGGGGGTGATGGAGATCCGCAGCGCTACGATGCACACCAAGTTTGCCGGCTCCCACCTCCGGCAGATTTACTGGATATTGGGCGGCGTAGGGGCGATGTTTGCCGTCAGCGCGGTGAACTACCAGGCGTTGTTGGACCGGATCCACTGGTTTTATATCGCGGCGGTTGCCTCGCTGATGGCGGTACTGGTATTTGGAACGAAGGCCCTGGGGGCGAAGCGCTGGATTTCGCTGCCCGGGGGGAATCACTTTCAGCCGTCGGAATGGGTGAAGCTGATTCTGATTCTGGCTGTAGCGAAATATTTTACCGACTTACGGCATCGCGAACTGTCGTGGCCGGACTTCGTGAAGGCCGGGGCTATTGTTGTCATTCCGATGCTAATGGTGCTGAAGCAGCCTGATCTGGGGACCGCGCTTACCTACCTTCCGATCGCGGCCATGGGCATGTTCCTGGGTGGCCTCCAATGGAAACAGGGGTTGGCTGTTGCCCTGCTTGCGGCTGTCGGGATCGCGGCGGCCTTTTACGTTCCGCAGATTCACATTCTCAAGTCGTATCAAAAGCAGCGGCTTACGAGTTATCAGGACCCAGATTCTGACCCGCAGGGATCAGGGTATCAAGTTAAGCAATCCATGATCGCCGTGGGTTCCGGAGGCCTTTGGGGAGGGAAAGGCTCGCAAACACACGGAGCTTTCCTGCCAATTCCCCAAACGGATTTTATTTTTGCGGCGTTTGCCGAGGAGCATGGATTCGTGGGCGCGCTGGGGGTTCTGCTGCTATACTTCATAGTGCTGATGCGTTTGACCCAGAACGCGCAAACCGCGCCCGACCGCGCGGGCACGTTCGTGGTGATGGGTGTGGTTGCTGTGCTTAGCTTCCATATCCTGGTCAATGTCGGCATGGTGGTCGGTTTTATGCCGGTCACCGGAATACCCCTGCCTCTGATGAGTTACGGTGGGTCTTCCGTGTTGTTCATGTTCCTGGCGCTGGGAATGGTGATGAACGTTCGAATGCGCCGCTTTGTGAATTAGCTGGCAACAGAACAAGAGCGTAGGAAGAGCCAGCTAAGTGAACAGGCGTAACAAGCCAGGTTCATGATTCTTGAACTGGATTCTTGAACACGGGAAGACGGCGGGGAGTAGTCGCTGCGCCGATAGGCGCAGCCCCAAAAAATATCGATCGCCCTCGCGTAAAGGGGGCATTTTACCGGCCAGTCGAGGAGTAGAAGGCCGGGCAGGATTGAAGCTATAACGCCGCTGGCAGGGAAACGGCCCCCCGACCGGAAACGGTCTGAGAGTGCGGTCACAAAGCCGGCAGGCGCAAAAAGCGAAACAGTGCAGAAGATACCCAAGCTTGTGCAGCGGATTCGGTCAGGGAGAAACCTCCCCGGCCCCAGCCGTCCCCTATGCGGGGCCAGCATCGCGACGCTCGATCCTCCCGTTTCCTTCCTCGCTCCGCCCCGGTGAAGCTCGCCCGACTAAATTAGTCAGGGCGGGACCGGAGTGTCCATGAATAAAGAATTGTTTGTCTCTTCCACACCTCACGAGACCAAGGTGGGGCTGCTGGAAGACGATCTGCTCGCGGAAATCTACCTCGAGCGCGAAAATGAATACACCCTGGCGGGGTCCATCTACAAAGGACGTGTGACCCGGGTGCTGCCTGGAATGCAGTCTGCCTTCGTTGATATCGGCCTGGAGCGCGATGCCTTCCTGTATGTTTCCGACTTTATGGAGTTGGAAGAGCACGACGAGGATCTGACCGACGTCGTGCCGGCCAATCGTGGGGTGCAGGACCTACGGCCGCAACCGGGGCAGAGTACAACGCCTCAGGAGACGGAATCGCACCTCGAAAGTGCGACTGCAAGCGCCGGAGAAGGCCAACCCGAGTTTGAGCAAGCTTCAGAGCCCGGGGAACACGACACCGGAGCCCGCCATTCTGCGCCTGCGGGCGCGGCACAAGAGTCTTCCGACGGCGGGGACCGGGAGCGGGGAGGCTGGCGGGGACGCCGCCGTCGCCGCGGCGGACGTCGTGATGGACGTGGCGATGGAAGAAGCGAAGGGCGTGAGCGGAGCCCGGAACCGCGCTTTGCCAGGCCTTCGATCGAGAGTGTTCCTGCTCCAGTTGCTCCTCGTGCTCAGGAATCAGGCAGGACTCAGTTTGGACCGCCGGCGGGATACCAACCGATGTTGCTTCCGGGAGAATCGATTTCCAAGTACCGCGGCCTGGCTCAGGCACCACTAGTGCAGGAGCGCCGTTCGCAGGACATTACCGCTGCGTCGGTCTCAACGCCCGCGGCTCCCGTGGCAGCGACTTTTCCCGACGATGAACCTATCTTTGCTGGTGCTAGTGCCAGCGCCGCTCCGGCTGTCGAAATACCTCATGAGCAGCCAGCGACAGGACCAGCACAGCAACTTCGAGCTGCAGCGGCCTCGACTTCGGCGGCTTCGACTCCGGTGGACTGGAACCGCGAATTTCGGCGGCGGGATTTAGCGAGCGAGGCTGCTTCGATTGGGGCCAGCGATGCGGCTGAGATTACTGAGGAAGTTATCGAGGAGGAAGAGGAACGGCAGTCAGCTCGACCCGAGCTTTCGGGTCGGCCAGTGCCTCCGGTTCTTGAGCCGGCAGCCACGATTTTTGCGGCTCCGGGGACGCTGGAGGAAGAAACCATCGACGAAGAGGAAGCCGACGCCGTCCGTTATGAAGAATCGTCCGATGAGGGCTACGACGAATTCGAGGAAGAGACCCGGGCGGCCGGTCAGCCAGGGCGCTCGGAGATGGGACGCGAAATTTCCGAAGTCCGCGAGACCGTGGATGAGATCCACATGTCGTCGTTAGCCGACGCGGGTGTTTCGCCTGCGGCGGAAGGTAGCGCGGCCGAGGGCGAGGAAGACTCCGAGGAATTGGAACTGGAGGAGGCGCAGGCCGAAGCGGAGGCTCTTCTCGACGCTGAGGCGAGCGGAACCGGCGCCGTCGATGCCCGGGCGGAAGTTCGGGCTCCGGCGGGTACGGCGGGTTATACGCAGCGGGCGCCCCGTCCGCGTCCTGGTTTCGACCGGCAGCGCGGTGGACGCCGGGGCGGTGGGCGCCGCTTCCCGCGTCGCGAGTCGCATGAAGTTCCGAAGATCAGTGACCTGCTCAAAGAAGGCCAGGAAATCCTGGTGCAGATTGCCAAGGAGCCGATCGGCAAGAAAGGCGCGCGCATTACCAGCCACATCGCGCTGCCGGGACGGTTCCTGGTCTACATGCCGACGGTGAACCATACCGGAGTTTCACGCAAGATCGCATCCGACGAGGAGCGCCAGCGGCTGAAGCGCATCGTGATGAGCGAGCGCGAAAACGGCCATGGCGGCTTCATCGTTCGCACCGCGGCGCAGAACGCGGGTGAAGACGAGCTGCGGGCAGACATTCGTTTCTTGAAGGGCCTGTGGAATGACATCAAGACGCGTTCGGAGGCTTCGAAGCCCCCGGCGCTGATCTACCACGATCTCAACGTGGTCGAGCGCGTGCTGCGCGATCAGGTCACTTCCGATTTCTCCGTGATCTGGGTTGATACCGAACCGGAATACGAGCGCATTCTGCGCTTCTTCAATCGCTTCCAGCCGGGGCTGGTGAAGCGCGTGAAGCTCTATACAAAAGAGACGCCGCTGTTCGAGCAGTTCGGCCTGAAAGAAGAGATGGACAAGGCGCTCAAGTCGAAAGTCTGGCTGAAGAGCGGCGGCTACATCGTGATCAACCAGACCGAGGCGCTGGTGGCGATCGACATCAACACCGGCAAGTACGTGGGCAAGACCTCGCGCCTCGAAGATACGATCGTCAAGACCAACGTGGACGCGATCAAGGAAATTGTGCGGCAGATTCGCTTGCGCGATCTGGGCGGCATCATCATCATCGATTTCATCGATATGGATGAGCGCCGCAACCGGCAACGCGTAATGCAGGCCCTGGAAGAGGAACTCCGGCATGATCGTGCGCCGTCGAAAGTTCTGCAGTTCAACGATTTCGGCCTGGTTGCGATCACCCGCAAACGGGTGAAGCAATCGCTCGAACGCACGATCGGCGCGCCTTGTCCTTACTGCCAATCCACCGGCTACGTGAAGTCGCTGACTACAGTGGCGAACGAGATTTACGTGGAGATGCGCAAGATCGCCAAGCACCTGGAGCACGAAGACGTAATGCTGCGCGTGAATCCGGACGTGGCCAAGGAATTGAAAGCCAATAACGGCCGCCTGCTGAACGAGATGGAAGAACTGACTAAGCGGACCATCATCGTGAAGAGCGATCCGGCGCTGCACCAGGAGCAGTTCGATATCAACTAGAACTCGTGGTACTGCACAACGGGACTGGCTTCGAAACGGTTCGGGAAGGGCGCGGCTTCAGCCGTGCCGCCCCGAGCCAATAAAGGCCCGGGGCTTTAGCCCCTGAATATTTCAACAGTAGCCGAAGCAATCTGCTGCTCTAACGTCCGTATGTTGCCGGAGCGCAATTCCGTGATGAACTGGAAGGCTTCGCTCAAAGCGACGGCAGTCGGCGCAATATCAGGCACGGCCATCGGGCTGATAGCGTTCTCCTTGCTTACCTCGCACCAATACCCGAGCATGGGTGCGACTTTGTTTCTGTTGGTCCCGGTCGCAGCAGGCTTTTCTATTGTCCTGGTAGCGCGTCAACCCAACAGTGCAGCGGCTGCTGCCTTATTATCAGTACTGTGTTCTCTAGTTTTGCTGGTCGCTTTGGGAAAGGAAGGAGTGCTGTGTGCGATTCTGGCATTTCCGATCATTGTTGCTGGCCTGGCTATCGGCGCTGGGATCGGAATATTGTTTCGCAAGCTCGTTGTCGATCGCGCTAAGAACCAGACCACAACGACAGGAATTCTGCTTCTCGTAAGCCCCGCCCTGATTTTTGCTGGTGATCGAATTGAACGTCCGATTCTTCAAAATCCGCGGACCGAGGTGATTCAGACGACTGTAGAAGTCAACGAGACGCCGCAACAGGCGTGGGGTCGCATTCTCTCAATCGACAGCATACAAGCCAGCAAGCCCATCTTGATGTACGTTGGTTTGCCCATTCCCGAACGTTGCATAATGCAGGGGCGCGGGATCGGCGCGAAACGTACTTGTTACTTTAATGTGGGCTACATCGAAGAGACGGTTACGGAATGGAACCCACCCTACCACCTGGGACTTTCTATTGATCGGACGCACATGCCCGGTCGCCACTGGCTCGGGTTCGAGAATGCTGAATATCGGCTTCAAGCAGACGGGCTTAGGACTCTCTTGACCCGTACAACGACTATCTCTTCGCACTTGCATCCGGCTTGGTATTGGCGGCGTTTTGAAAGGCTCGGCGTCGAATCCGAGCACGACTACATTCTGCGGGACGTCGTGCTCCGAGCTGCACATTAGCTTGGCACTGTTGACGAACCTGAATCCGAAATCCGAAGTCCGCCTACCTACTTTCGTGGACTTGACGTAATCTCTCTCATCGGCCGATGCTGGAGGTTTCAGGTAAGCTCTTTGACCCGCCCATCCGGCCTCCTAACTCCTTGCGGCTCAAGATTTTGCCCGCAAGCTGTTGCAGCCCTTAGATTATTTTCGATTTTGGCGCTAAGCCGAAGATTCCAATAGATCAGGGGGGAGGGGGTATGCCCCCAGTTGCAAGAAGGTAAACAGCCATCTTCCCGAAGCAGAAACGCCGCCTAGACCGACTCAAGACAAAGCGTGGCTAAACACGCAGGTCATCCCCAAGCGAGGAATCCAGGCTCTTGCCTGCGCCACAAGTGTCGCCGGAGGAGACACCCAAATCCCACGTGCGGAAGCAGTCTATGCGCGATAATGTTTCTCTTTGCAACACCTCGAAATCAGGAGCGACCAGCATGTCAGCATCGACTGAATTTCACGCAGGCTTTCTCTCCCGCCGCCGCTTCTTCCGCTGGGCTAGCTCGCTGGCCGCGGCGCTGGGCGCGGCGCCTCTGGTCTCGTCTGCCAAGGCTCTTTCCTCGCCGACGGCATCTTCAGATGGTGAGGACTACTATGCGAAGCTCGGTGTCCCGACGATTATCAACGCCGCCGGCACCTATACCACGCTGACCGCTGCCTGCATGCCGCCGGAGGTTCTGGCTGCGGTGCAGAAGGCTGCTTGCATCCTGTGCGTCTGCACGAACTGCAGCAGAAGGCAGGCGAGTACATCGCGCGTCGCCTCAGGTGTGAGGGGGCAGTCGTGACTTCGGGAGCCTCGGGAGCCATCAGCCTGGCGGCCGCCGCTTGCATGCAGTATGCAAACAAGATCGATATTCTGGACATGCCGCAGGCGATTGACGGCATGAAGAATCAGGTCATCGTGCAGCGTGCGCACCGCTATGAGTATGACCGCGCCATGTATCTCTGCGGGGCGCGGGTGACGGAGGTGGTCACGCTCGATGACTATAAGCGCGCATGCGGCGCAGGCAACGCGGTGATGACGAATTTTTTCAACGCGGCGGAAGATGAGGATGGGATCGCAGCGAGCGCGCAGATCGGTCGAGAAGAGTGGCTGCGGGTGGCGCACGAGTACAAGATTCCGTGCCACCTGGACGCAGCCGCGGACATGCCTCCAATCTCGAATCTGTGGAAGTACACAGGAATGGGCTTCGACCTTGTAGCATTTTCCGGAGGTAAGGGAATGCGCGGCCCACAAAACGCAGGCCTGCTTTTAGGCAGGAAGATTCTGACGGACCTGGCCCATGAGAACAATAATCCGGGAGACGGAATCGGTCGCGGCATGAAGGTGGCTAAGGAGCAGATTGTGGGCATGGTTGCCGCGGTCGACTGGGTTCTCTCGCACACGGAAGAGTCGATGCAAGGCGACTACCAGAAGCGCGTTGATCTCATAGCGGGTGCGATGAAGGGCATCCCTTCGGTCACGACGGAGACGGTGGTTCCGAAGATTGCCAACCATGTTCCCCATCTCCTCGTACGCTTCGACCCGGCCACCACTGGCGTCACCACGGGGCAGATCGTCGACGCTTTGCGTAGGGAGACGCCTTCGATTGAACTGAACCCGAACACCGGCCAAAAGCCCAACCAAGGCATCCCTGCGGATGCAAACACGCTCGTGGTTGGAGTATGGATGTTGCAGCCCGGCGAAGATGCGATCGTGGGCCGGCGTATTCGCGCGGCCCTCACCAAAAAGGCCTAAATTTCTCAGGAGAACCGCTTCTAATTTCCAGGATGCGCCAAGCGCTTTCACGGCCAGATCGGAGCGGTCGCGGAGTTTCTGCACGGTTTCGCGGATGGCTTTGGCGGATGCGGCGTCTTTGGTTTCGGCCGCCTTGGCTACTCCTGCGGCTTCTTCGGTCGCGGTGCTGGCGATGTCGAGCAAGACTACCAGCGCGTCGGCGTGCAGCTTCCAGAGCGAGGACATGCTCTGGCTGCGTTTGAGTTCTTCGAGTTCGGTGTTGACTCGAGCCACGCAGGAAACCAGGCGGATCAGAGTGCGGGCGACATCGGCGCGAAGGCTTTTCTCTTCGAGGAAGCTGGCGTTGTAGGCGTCGGCTTCGGGGGCGGTCAGCGTCAGATTGAAAAAGCGCATGGGCACGATCTGGCGGTACTTGGGATCGGCCACGCGGACAAAGACGCGGATCGATTCCTCGACGCGACGCAGTTTGCTTTCTTCGGCGGAGATTTGCTGTGCGGTGATGGCCGGAGGCTGGAATGCCGGAGCCGGAACGGCCACTTTGGCAGCGGCAGTCCGGGCGGGTTTGGCAGCGGTGGCGGCTCCTCCGCCGGACCGCGGTTTGTCTCCGGCAGCAGGCGCGAGCAGCGACCGGCGGATGGGTGGGCGGCGGTCCAGTTCTTTTTTCAAGCGGGAGACGCGGCGAAATTTCTCCAGCGCACCGTTGTAGTCGGCCTGGAGCATTTCTTTCTGCTCGATCGCGGCCACGTGTTCGACCGTGACTTCCACACCGTCGACCGTGCTTAGAATGCTGCCGCCCATTTCGTCCAGAGCCTGAGCGAATTGCTTGATCTCCCCGAGGGCCTTGGTGAAGAGCTGATCAAAGCGCGCGCCGAACGCGGCGTTGTGGGCGGCGACCGTGGCCAGCACTCCGGGATGATAAAAGGAAGCGTCCAACCAGCGCTTCAGTTCGCGCACTCGCGAAACGATGCCGGAATCGATTAGCGAATTGAAATCGCGATAGCGGGAAATCTCTTCCCGCAAAGGATCGAAGTTGCGCAGCAGTTGCACGTGCTCTTCGGGCAGCGAGGGCACGTCGGTATCGGCGAGAATCTCGATCAGGGCGATTTCGAAAGGAGAAAGCGGCAGCGCTCCGTCCAGTCCGTAGCCGTGCTGCTGCCACTGACCCTGCACTCGAGGATGGCGGTAAAGGAATGTCGCAATCAGGTCGGTCTTATCGCGGTTGACTTCGCTGGCCTCGCGGCGGCGCACAAAGTAGCGCAGCAGGGCCTCGGCGACTTCGGAATCGGTGTCTGGAGTGAGCGCCTGGCGCAGCATGGCGGGCGTGATGGCCATGTCGAGCAGATGCAGCCAGCGATACATCCGGGAAAGAGTTTCGGGCAGGTCGCCTTCGGAGTGGCGGAGCGAGACCTCATCGAGCCCGCTCGGAATGGGGACGTCTCCGCCGAGCGAGTCTCGCATCAGCTTCTGGTAGAAACCCTGGACTGTCGCCAGGATTGCCAGCTCAAACTTAAGATCCTCGGCCAAGAGACGCTCCGCGAGCGAGATCCTCCCCGTCGGTTGGGGGAATTCTTTACTGCTGTTCAAGTAAAGACGAAAGTCACCGGTGCCGCAAGTTACCACCGGAGGGGGACTATTACGTGCCGCTTCCGTTTTCTGGAGGTACATGGACTTCCGGGGGCGTGGCGGCTGAGAGGCGCTGGCGCACCTTTCAAAGGAGGGAACGCCCTTTCAAAACACTACGGTCTTATTGCCGTAAAGAAGGACGCGGTTTTCGACGTGCCAGCGGACGGCGCGGGAGAGGACGACTTTCTCGAGGTCGCGGCCTTTGCGGATGAGGTCTTCGACGGTGTCGCGGTGGGAGACGCGGACCACGTCCTGCTCGATGATGGGACCGTCGTCGAGGACTTCGGTGACGTAGTGGCTGGTTGCGCCGATCAGCTTTACGCCGCGCTCGAAGGCCTGATGGTATGGCCTGGCGCCGACGAAGGCGGGCAGAAACGAATGGTGGATGTTGATGATGCGCTGCGGATAGCGGTTGACGAAATCGTTGGAGAGAATCTGCATGTAGCGGGCGAGGACCAGGAAATCTGCCTTGCGGGCTTCGATCAGGGAGTGAATTTGGTTTTCGGCTTGCCGCTTGTTGTCTTTTGTGATGGAGACGACGCGTGTAGGGGATTTTGTAGAAGTCGGCAATGGGCTGGTTGTCGGGGTGATTGGAGATGATCAGCGGGATCTCGCAGGCGAGTTCGCCGCTCTGGTGACGGTAGAGAAGATCGACGAGGCAGTGATCGTATTTCGAGACCAGGATGATCATGCGCGGGCGATGCGAGGACTGCGCCAGGCGCCACTTCATCTGGAATTTGTCGGCGATGGGAGAGAAATGTTTGGCGAAGTCGGCGAGGTCTTTATCGGTGAGATCGATGTCGAAGTCTTTGGGATCGAACTCTACGCGCATTAGGAAGAGGCCGGATTCTTCGTCGGCGTGTTCGTCGGCGTGCAGGATGTTGCCGTTGTGGCGGTAGACGAAGTCGGCGATGGTGGCGACTTCGCCTTTGGCGTCGGGGCAGCGAGACGAGGAGGATGGCGGAGTTCTTCATAGTCTGGACCGCAGCCGGTCAGCGGCCTTTCTTGCGGTCGTTCTCTGCGATCCGCGCCTTCACCAGCTTCTTCAGAAGAGTTGCTGGAAAAGGCTTGTTCGGTGCGAAACGGATGGTGCCTTTCGATGTTTGGAAGTTCTTGAGTTCGTTCTTGAACTCTATGGTCGGCCCCGCGCCGGGGAACAGGCTGCAATGATCTGAGAATGCGGCGAAACTCGCGAGCATGCCCTTGTACTTGAACGTCGGGATGCCGTAGCTGATGGCTTCGGTCGCCTCGGCAGGTGCGACGGAGCGAATGATCGCGCGAACTTTCTTCAGGGTGGTGCGGGCGGGTTCCGGGACGCGCTCGAGGTATTCGTCTACTGTTGTAGGGACCTTTGTCGGTTTGCCACTCTTTTTTTCTTCACACACTGACCTCATTACTTCCGCAAATGCTTCAAAATCTCTCTCGCGGCGTTCGCGCCCGAGCCTCCGGTTAAGCCTGCGCCGGGATGCGTGCCGCTGCCGCAAAGATACAGGTTTTCGATCGGCGTGCGGTAGCGCGCCCAGTCCAGCAGCGGACGCATGGTGAAGAACTGGTCGAGCGCGAGGTCGCCGTGGAAGATTTGGCCGCCGGTTAGTCCGTAGACTTCTTCGAGATCCAGCGGGGTAATGATCTGGTGCGTCAGGATCATCTCGGGCAGGTTGGGCGCGTATTGCGCGAGCGTCTGCACCACCGTTTGGCCGAGCGCTTTGCGCTGGTCTTCCCAGTCGCCTTTCAGCTTGTAGGGCGCGTACTGCATGTAGATCGACATCACGTGCTTGCCGGCGGGCGCGAGCGTGGGATCGGTGAGCGATGGGATGGTGGCTTCGAGATAGGGCTGGCGCGAGAAGTTGCCGTACTTCGATTCGTCGAAGGCGCGCTCGAGATAGTCGATTTCGGGGCCGATGTGAATGCGTCCCTTCAGCGCGGCTGCCGTCTCCGTTTTTCAGCGCGGTGAAAGTCGGCAGGCCGGAGAGCGCGAGGTTGACCTTGGCGACCGTGCCGTTGCCGCGGTAGTGCTGCAGCTTTTGCACGAAGTCGGGGGAAAGATGCGTGGGATCGGTGAGCTTGAGCAGGGTGCGTTTGGGGTCGGCGTTGGAGATTACGGCCTTGGCGCTGATTTCTTCGCCGGTCGAAAGCAGCACGCCGGTGGCTGCGCCGTCTTTCACGCGAATCTCGATGACTTCGGCGGCGGTGCGAATCTCGGCGCCGGCGGCTTTTGCGGCGGAGGCCATGGCTTGCGTGAGCTCAGCCCATTCCGCCGGCGGCGAAGAAGGCCGAGCCTGCGGGATGAGAATCGCCGGCGGCGCGAATCAGCAACTGCAGGCTGCTGCCGGCTGACCACGGTCCGAGAAAAGTTCCGAAGATTCCGCGCGCCGCGATCACGGCGCGCAATAGTTCGGTCTCGAAATATTCCGCTACCAGATCGGCTACGGCCATCGGTCCCCAGCGCAGGACGCGGTACATATCGCGCTTGCCGAGGTTGCGGAGGGCGCGGCCGGTCTTGAGCATGCTCCAGAGATCGCCGCCGCTGGGGTGATCGATGTCGGGCGGCGTGGTGGCGAGCGCTTCCGCGATTACTTTGCTGATCTTTCCCAGAGATTTTTCGAACTCGGGATACTTCGTCGCGTCTTTTTGCGAGAAGGCGGCGATTGACTGCGCGGACTTGTTTTCGTCCTGATAGAGCGAAAGGGCGCGGCCGTCGGGCGAGAGCGCGGTGACGCAGGTGTCCGGCGTGATCAGCCTCAGGCCGTGTTTTTCCAGTTGCATGTCGCGGACGATGTCTGGACGAACTGGTCCGGCGGTGTGCGCCAGCGTGGAGCAGCGGAAGCCGGGATGAAATTCGTCGGTGATGGCGGCGCCGCCGACCTGCGGCGCGGCGCTCGAGGACGAGCGGTTTGAATCCCGCTTTCGCGAGGTAGAACGCGGTGACCAGTCCGTTGTGGCCGCCGCCGATGATGACGATGTCGCGCTTCATCTCCGGCATGGTTAGGCCGCTCCCTTGATGTCTTTCAGAATTTCGAGAGCTGCGAGGCGTCCGGGCGCGCCCATGATGCCGCCGCCGGGATGCGTGGCCGAGCCGCACATGTAGAGATTCTGGATGGGCGTGCGGAAGCGCGCGTAACCCGGCGCGGGACGCAGGAAGAAAAGTTGTTCGAGCGAAAGTTCGCCCTGGAAGATGTTGCCTTCGCTCAGTCCCCACTCGCGTTCGAGATCGAGCGGAGTGATGACTTGCTTGTGCAGGATGATGTCTTTGATGTTGGGCGCGTACTCGGCGATGGTGTTGACGACGGTATCGCCGAAAGCTTCTTTCTGGTCGTCCCAGTTCAAGCCGGGGCGCAGCTTGTAAGGCGCGTACTGCACGAAGCAGGAGAGCACGTGCTTGCCGGGCGGCGCGACCGAAGGATCGGTGAGCGACGGGATGACCATGTCGATGTACGGCCGGCGCGAGAAGTTGCCGTACTTGGCGTCGTCGTAGGCGCGCTCCATGTATTCGACTGAGGGCGAGATGGAGATCGCGCCGCGCAGATGGGGTCCCGGCTCCGGGCATGCATTTGAAGTTCGGCAGCGCGTCGAGCGCCATGTTTACCTTGCCGGAAGATCCGCGGTATTTGAAGCGGTTGATGTCTTCGAGAAAGTCGGCGGGAAGATGTTCGGCTTCGATGAATTTGTTGAAGGTGAGGCGGGGATCGACGCTGGAGGAAATTGTTTCGGCGTAGATTTCGTCGCCGTTGGCGAGAACTACTCCTTTGGCTTTGCCGTCTTTGACGATGATTTTCGCGATGGCGGCCTGGGTGCGAATCTCGACGCCGGCTTCGCGGGCGGCGTCGCCGATGGCGTTTGAAATTGCGCCGGTGCCGCCGCGGGCGAAGCCCCAGGCGCGGAATGCGCCGTCGATTTCTCCCATGTAGTGATGGAGCAGAACGTAGGCGGTGCCCGGCGAGCGCACGCCGAGGAATGTGCCGATGATTCCGGAGGCTGACATCGTGGCTTTGAGGACGTCGGTCTCGAACCATTGATCGAGAAAATCGATGGCGCTCATGGTCATGAGCTGGACCTGGTTGTATTTGTCGTAGCTCGACATGCCCTGGAAGCGGCGTCCGATGAAGAGCAGCTTCATCAGTTCGCGCGGGTTGAGCGTGTTGGGGTCGGGCGGGACCATGCTGAGGATCGGTTTCACGAAGCGGCACATGGCTTGCATGGCTTTGCCGAATTCGTCGTAGGCTTCGGCGTCGACGCGGGAGTGGCGGGCGATCTCGCGGTGAGTCTTGCCGTGGTCGTTCACGCGCCACAGGTAATCGCCGCTGGGCATGGGCGTGAAGGTGCCGTCGAGCGGGAGAATTTCGAGGCCGTGGCGCGGGAGATCGAGGTCGCGGATGATTTCCGGCCGCAGCAGCGAGACGACGTAAGAGCAGACGGAGAACTTGAAGCCGGGAAAGACTTCTTCGGTGCAGGCCGCGCCGCCGAGAATGTGGCGGCGTTCGAGCACGAGAACTTTCTTTCCGGCGCGCGCGAGGTAGGCGGCGTTGACGAGGCCGTTGTGGCCGCCGCCGATTACGATTACGTCGTATGAATTGGCCATAAGCTCTTAGCCTTTAGCTGTTAGCTTGCTGGTTGAGAATGGGAACGAGGAATATTAGCGCAGTTTTGGGGTGCGCGTATTAGAGGCCGCTGGGAAGGACGCTCCAGCTGCGGAGGACAGTCGATAAGATTGGCATCAGTGAGCGCATGGCTGGAGTCGAAGGGTCATTCTATCGGGAATGAGTGGTTTTGTCTGCAAGATTAGTCGCCATAGAGATTCGTGGCGCGGGAGATCCTTCGCTCCGCCTGAAGAACGGCTGCGCTCAGGATGACGCCTTTGATGAGGGGTCTGCGTATAATCCGGCTTCGACCTAATTCTTTCGAGGTATCTCTTTGCCCATTGGAACCGCGTTTCACGAGAGAACTTTTCCGCTTTGCCACAGCTTGAATTACCGCGAGTGGTCGGGATACTACACGGTCAGCGTGTATGAGGTGCATCACGAGCACGAGTACAACGCCATCCGCAATGCGGCGGCGCTGATCGATATTTCGCCGCTCTACAAGTATTTGATCACGGGCAAAGACGCGACCCGGCTGGTGAACCGCGTGATCACGCGCGACATCAACAAGGTGAAAGTGGGGCAGGTGATTTATTGCTGCTGGTGCGATGAAGAGGGCAAGGTCATCGACGATGGAACGATTTCGCGGCTGGAGGAAAATGTTTATCGCTGGACGGCGGCCGATCCGAGCCTGCGCTGGTTCCGGCAGAACGGCCTGAATATGGATGTGCAGGTCGAAGATATTTCCGAGAAAGTTGCGGCGCTGGCTTTGCAGGGGCCGACCTCGGCGAAGCTGCTGAAGACTGTGGCTGACGCCGACATTGCGAATCTGAAATATTTTCGCGTGACTCGAGGCAAGATTGCGGGCGTGCCGGTGGACATTTCGCGGACTGGGTATACCGGCGATCTGGGATATGAGATCTGGGTTCCATTAAAAGAAGCGAACGACGCGGTGAAGGTTTGGGATGCGCTGGCGGAAAAGGGGAAGCAGTTTGATCTGCATGCGGCGGGCATGCTGGCGCTGGATGTGGCGCGCGTGGAAGCTGGGTTGCTGCTGATTGAAGTGGACTACTCGAGTTCGAAGAAGGCGCTGATTCCGTCGCAGAAATATTCGCCGTATGAGCTGGGCTTCGGCAAGATGGTGCATCTGGAGAAAGAAAATTTTATCGGCAAGCGTGCGCTGGAGCAGGACTTCATGAATGGCGTGCCGCGGCAACTGGTCGGCGTGGAAGTGGATTGGACCGATGTTGAGGCGCTCTATGAGCGTTATGGGCTCACTCCGGCTGCGCCGAGCCAGGCTTCGCGCGTGGCTGTGCCTTTGTATTCCGGAGAAAAGCAGGTTGGTAAGGCTACGACTACGAGTTGGTCGCCGATTCTGAAGAAGATGATCGCGCTGGCCAGCGTGGAGACCGAACATTCGAAGCTGGGGACGCAGTTGCAGATGGAGATCACGATTGAGGCGATCCGGCTGAAGACGAATGTTCAGGTGACTGGGCTGCCGTTTTTTAATCCGGCGCGGAAGACGGCGACACCGGTGTAGTGATCGAAAATGTCTGACAAAGCCTCGTCCTTCGCCAGGTTGCGAGGATCAAGTCGTTTATAGACCGGTTGAGGAACGCTTTGACCACACAGTTACTGAGAACTTTGAGTCTTCTCTTCGCCGCCAAGTCTCGCGGGCAAGTCAGTCTTCTTATTGTCGAGAAGCAAACGGAAAGGATATGAGTCGCCGAACCTGTCTTCAATCCAAAGAGTTGCTGGAAGCAACGCTGCAGCCGTCGGTGGTGTGACTTCGGGGAAAGTAGCAAGGAGAAGTTCCTCGATGGAATCGCCCCTCCGGAACGTTCCGACATCGGGTTGCTGACGACTCGACCTCCTGCGGTTGAGGACGAACTCAGCATCAATTCTCTCTCCCTTGTGCCCAAGAGAACATTCATGAAAACAATACTTACCCTTGTGCTCGCTACACGGTTCGATGCAAGAGCCCGGCGTGTTGAGCCAGTCGGCTTCGAGCATATATTCGGCAATGGTCACCGGCGCGGACGCAAAAACCAGGAGACCCAGTGCAATTCCCGTGCCTCCTGGAACGGAGAAGATATTTGTCCCCTCGATGGAGGAAGTCAGAGAGATTCGCAAAGGGCGCGAGGGCACCGCCACATGGTCCCAATCCAGCGGACAACCAACGGAGTGCAAGCGGCGAAGCACCTTCCACTGTTCAGCCCTCGTTGTTCGCGTCAACACTGCTCCCTCCCGATTCGTGAACTTGATGCACGTGGTGAACATTGAGTGTCTGCAAAGGATATCGAACGGCCTTTGGAACCTGCACCTCAAAACAAAAAGGACAACGATCGGCGGATTTCAGCATGGAAAGGACATTGTATCCAGCTGCCAGTTGGTGGATCCGTCGACGAAGGTTCTCGGTCAGCATCAGTCTGTACCCCGCTGCGCGCCGTTCCGTGTACAACCCTAGATGTTCGCGAAGGATCCCGCCCACGGCTTTGGGAGACAACTCCAGGCGTTCATTGCGTCCGAGGAATATTCCGTTCGCGAGCTCTGAGACTTCCGCCACGAAAGCCTCCGGTTTTCCCTCGTGGCACAGCACCAGCAGAGCCTCCAGCACGACTGCATCCGTCCCCTGGGAGCGGTCCGATTTGCACTGTTCGTCCAGATGTACCAGAGCGTCCACGATGGCTTGCTGTACCTTAGGCATGCCTTCGACCGACGCCCCCAGCATACGGGCCAGCAGGCGAGTCTGGGGCCCGAAGGCGCAGTAATCAAACTGCGACTGTGCCACCAGTTGATGTTGCACCAGACGATAGCGAAGCAGGCGGGGTTGGAATTCATCGGCCAATTGCTGCGCTTCCGACCTGCGCATGCGGCGATAAGGCGCGTAACTCGCGTGCAATAGTATCGGCAGTGCGGGAAGCCTGAGGGGTTCCTGGGTATGAGCCACACTTGCGCACTGCAGGTTCACAACACGGCCCGATCGGAGGAAATTCGCATCGCGATCAGTTAGAGCTGCGACCAGTTGCACCATGGACCGTGGTTTCGGATTCTTCACGATCAAGGTCGGGCAGAGACCAGCCGGAAGCTTGGCGAGTTGCGCAAGGGATGGTTCGGTTACTCGCAGCGGCCGTCGACACAGGCATGCCATGAGATCAAGCAATGTGGGTTCAATTTCCGCATCCCCGCACGGGTTGAGACATGGGGCAGCGGGGAGGCAGTCGACGACCCAAGTACTCAAGATGAAGGTGGCGATGAGCAGAGTCGCTGAATCGTCTAGTGCCAGATACGCGCTGAGTAACTTGGACAGATCGGAGATCAACGCGTCCCCCGTACCGAAGTCCGCGCTCCGCAATGGCAGGCAAAGCAGCTGTTCGAGCCGAGGGTCAAGAGGGTTCGCGGTGTAGGTTCGACCCTTGTGCTCATGAGAGGGTGCGATATCCTCTCGGCCTTGCTGCCAAAGAACAAGTTGGTTCCCTTGCAGCTGATCTATGACGCTGCCATCGGGGAAAAGCTCTCCCAAAGTGGGAACCGCTTTCGCCTCAGCCGTTTCGATCGTCGACATACTATTTGCCTTCACAAGGCAACCTCGCTGGTTTTGCTGGGACACATCGCCAGCTGAGTCCGTGAGGTCACCGGCACTCGCCAGTCATCACATGCAACGACCGACTCACAGCATGTAGGGAACTTTCGTCGGAGAGAAGATAACGTTGGTAATGGAACAGTGACCAAAGTAAAAAACCAAATAGGCTGGGTTGGCACTCGGGACGGCTCTTGTCCGTTCCAGCCGGGATTTCCACTCAACGCTCAACAAGCTGTATCGCACATCGGCTGTGTGGATCAATCAAGGCTGCAGGGTAGATCTGACTTTCCTGAAAGCCGGCGTGCCTCAAGCAAATTCGCGCTTTCACCACGCTAGATACCATAAAGAAAGAAGGTGCCGGCTACGACGTGGGGAATGCCGCCTTCGTGGAAAATCGTCTGTACGAATCGCACGCAAGCATCGTGGCCAGTGAGTTTCTCAGTCGCGAGACCACCCCGGCTGAGGCAAATCGACACCTTCGAGGCGGAAGAACCGCTTGCGCTCCACGCTCTCCAATGAATTCGAGAGGCTTATGGTCGCGCGACATTTCTTTTTCACGGCAAGACACTTCTTCAGCTCAACCAGAGATACGGGCCGCCAAAGTGAGCCCTCTTCTCGCACTTCCAGATCGAAGCCGCAGTGCAGGCTGAAGGCCCCGATTGCCGGATCATCGATCATCACATCGAAACCGTTCGGCGCGTCGACAGAGATACAGAACCGTACTGACGTGACAGAGATCCCGTTCACTTTCAGCTCGATTTGGTAGTCGTCCACCTTTTGCTGGCTCACGGCAGGTTCACCCTCCTTTGAGTTGGTTTCGTAATCGACCCTTGTTCTTCATCGTCGGGCAGGGTCCTTAGCTGACCCAGTGGGTCGGAACCGAGCATGCTATGCTCAACTAGCCCCGCGCGCCTCGGGATTGACCGCGCACGGCCCGCTTCTCTTCACCGATGGCCGCACGCACCATATAGCCTGACCGCGTCATGCCGGCCGCTTCGGCTAACGCATCGATTTTTTCAATCTGGCTTTCCCGCGCCGTGATGTTAACGCGCACTGTTGCATCTGGAGCGTCCACCCTCACCATGAAGGCGATGGCGCCGTGCTTCGCTGCGTCCTCCGCGATATCATCAAGCTTCGACGGCTCCGGCACTGCGTCTCCGTCCTCGATCATGCCCTGGATATGGAGCGCTAGCGCCTCCGCCGCCATCCGACTCGCTTCATCGAGGGTCTTTCCGGCGGTAATGCAGCCCGGAAAATTCGGAAAGCTCACGCCGTAATCCGAATCCCGGTCCTTATGAAGATAAGCGATATATTCCATGACTTCGATCCTTTGCTCAGGGGGATCAACTCAGTTTGATCCCCCTGCCTGCTTCTCGATACTCTTGAGGGTGCCTATTGGGATGTCCCGGCTCGGATACGGCACCGTCACCCTACCCTTTTTCGTCGAGTGTTTGAACTGTTTGTGACTCCCAACTTGGTTCACCTCATACTAGCCGTCTTTTCGTAGCTGCTTTATGACGTCCCGGCTATGCATCTTTCTTCGCGTTCCCTACATGAAACACATAATACACATATTATACACACCAATTTCCAATAAAATACACACGCATCCACACTCTGTCAGAATGATCCTGATCACATTGTCCACCATCCACTGAGGAAAGTTATGAGCATGGGCAATCGGCCAGGCTTCTCCAGGGAAGCGAAACTACAGTGGGCTGGGTCTCGAGACAGAACCCTCGCCCTCCGGTCGAGACAGAACTTTTTTCTTGACATCCCTTTTTATAGAACTCATTGAGAATTGACCCACCCGGGTCAACGGCCGTAGTTCGCCACAACTCTTGCCACCTTACCCGTCGCTGACAACTCCATGAACTCTGCCCTGCGCGTCCCCTTTGGTACTCCGCTGTTGTATACGTCGTAGTGGGCGATTGAGATGGCCGAATTTCGATTGCACGATTCGGGGCAACTCTCACCATCCAACAGAGACCTTTACAAGGAGTTCAGCAAATAGGGGAAGTGAGTTAACAGCGGAAAGGCCGCATGGTCCCTCGGATCACCTGATGAGTTGTGGCCCGGTCTTACTTTTCCACAGCGACCCTTCCGCCTTTTGTAGGAGCTTAGAGCCTTCCTCACACATCAAAGACTTGCTCGACTGCCAGGCTTCAAAGTCGTCTGCGATTTCAGACCTGCACATTTCGCAGCCAACCACGTGTTCCACGAACAACGCATGTTGAGGACTGCGCTCACCAATCTCCTTAAGTTGCTCGCGCCAATTCATCGGGTCCCTCCGGGAAAATCATCCGCTTAAGTTGATTTCGGTTGCAAAAGTGGCTCTTGGCTATATGCAGAACGTTTGAGCGAACAGACCGCATTTACATATCACATTGTATTTAGCAGACTGCAAGCCGCGGAACTGACTGAGCACGATGCGCATGAATTAATCCGCGGTGCCGAGAGCGATTTTCTAGAATACAAATGGACGATGGTTAACCTTCCTGGAAGGTCTGCCTACATGCACCACAAGGCAACCCAATGTTGTCAGGTGTGTCCACTATCTCTATAGGATCATGAACGGAATACGGGCCAAGGCACTTCCAAAACAAAGGCGTTTGACAACCTAAGCAGAAGACCCCCAAGTAAACCTTCCTCATAGCCCCTCCCTCTCTGTTGCTCACCCAGGGTGTGATCCAGTCTTAACGATACAATAGGTTGCAAACAACAGGTGATTCGTCCGCTGTGACAAACTTCTGAAGCCCTTGCGGTGATCCTCTTAGGGAAATATGGGTAACCCCACCCGCACGCATGTGCTTATCGACTATGTCAATCTTGTTCTCAAGCAAAAACAACACCATGGTTTCACCTAGATCGTCGTTGTGGTATCCCTTCAGCAAGTAAAGAGACTCTTCTGACTCTCCCGAGTTCAACGGACGTTGAGCATCCTTCGTCGTCCTAGGCCCAGTGACCGGGCGTCGCTAGGTAGCCATCCGCGAAGAAGATGCCTCATGTTCGCACGTTTGTCCCACTGCCCGATTCTTACGTCCGTTAATTTAATCTTGCGGAGGGGCGACGCTTCTCTGCTTTGGCCTTCGGCACGTAGCACTCTTCGTGGACAGGCTTCCCATCGTCATTCAACATTGCTTGTGCGAGCTGAACGGGCTTGCCACAGGCAACGCATACGATTGGGGCTTCAGGTGTTGTCATGCCAGCCATATCTTAGCCGGGCGGCTAATAATTCCGAGTCGTCCAGATCGTCCGCGTGATGCCAGCGGCAAGATTAGTTAACTATGCGGGGTTCACAGATGGCGCACGCCGCTGAATCTCTCCATAGAGCTGCAAGAATCTCCGCATTTCAGCTTCGCTCAGCACTTCTCCCCCGCGTGCGCGAGCATGCTGGCCAACGCCTGCTCCAGCCCATCATCTGTATAAGAGTCTAGGTCTGTCATTGCATTTGTCATTTTTCTCCCCCTAGGCTAGGCGTGCGAGTCAAAAATCAAAACGTGCAGCAGAAAACGTCACCCAGTCTGGGCGTGGCAGAAGATGCATGACGTGGATGCAAAAGTGTACACGCGCCAATTTGGACGGTCTGTCGGATCTCCTACATAAATGAAAAAAGTTTGCTCGTGGGAACGTCTGCTTTCAGAGGCTCTTCGGTTCGGTTTGACTTTCAACACCAACAGTGAAATCATTGTTTCGTCGAGCGGATCGCAGCTGTACCCCGCGGGAGGCTTGATGTTGTTCTCGCCCTTCTTGCGCACTCATTCATCCTTACATCATAGGAAGGTTCTTTCTGGGCATTCGCAACCCTTGAAGGGGGGGCCAGATTATGACACTCGTGGCAGCGTCCAAGAAAATTATCAAATTCGATACCAAGACATTCCTTTCTACCATCAACGGCGGTAGAAAGATCGGGACTTTTCCCAAGAGGCAGACGATCTTTGTTCAGGGCGACTCGGCCGATGCTGTTTTTTATATAAAGGAAGGGAAAGGTGAAACTCACCGTGGTGTCGAAGATCGGGAAGGAAGCCACAATAGGCATCCTGAACGAGGGCGATTTCTTCGGAGAAGGTTGCCTTAGAGGGCAGCCTATCCGCATGTGCTCCGCAACTGCAATGACTGATTGCTCTGTGATGCGGATCGACAAGAAGTCCATGATGGAAGTGCTGCACCAGGAACACGCGTTTTCCGATTTGTTCGTGGCGTACTTGCTGACACGGAACATCCGATACGAAGAGGATTTGGTCGATCAGCTTTTCAATTCCAGTGAGAAAAGACTAGCTCGGATTCTGCTATTGCTGGCTCATTTCGGCAAGGAAGGTAAGCCCGAGACTGTAATCCCCAAGATCAGTCAGGAGATGCTGGCGGAAATGATCGGTACAACTCGCTCGCGGGTTAGTTTTTTCATGAACAGGTTCAGGAAGTTAGGCTTCATCGACTATGACGGCGGGAGTGGGTTTCAAGTCCACAGTTCACTTCTAAACATTGTTCTCCACGACTAGAGCTTAATTCCGAAAATGTGGCTATCCCTTGTTGGATGGAATTCTAGCAATTTGCCGAATAATCCCAAGTCTGCCCAAATATTCAGTCAAGGGAGCGTATTTTGGGGTTGCTGCGATTTTCGCTCCTTGACCTTCGCCAACCAGCATTCCCCATGAACAGGCTTTCCATCTTCGGTTACATTAAAGTCCTCAGGCAAGATCGGTTTGCCGCAGATGGCACAGTTTAGCGGTAGCGGTGGATTTGTAGCCATCTCTTCCCCGGTTAGGGAATTCATTCACTCCTTCACCAGCCAGGTCAACGCTTCTTCGCGGGTCTCAAAAGCAGGAAAGTCGCGCCGAGAGAAGTCCCTCATTTTCTCGGAGAATGCCTCAAGGTTTTCTGCTCCCACCCAGGCCGATTTCTTAACAAAGGGTTTGTCGAAGACGGCGGTTTCTTTCATCGCTCGAAAGGCTTCTTCGTCGAACGACGCTCCCGTGAAATCGGAAAGTATCAAGACCGAATTGCGCGGTCGGGTGGTCACAAGTTCGGGAAGAGCGCGGACAATCCTTTCAACTTCGCTGGCCGGACAGTTTGATAGGTTCACTCGGAGAATTTGTTTCCCTTCGTGAGTGATGAACCGAACCGCTCAGTCATGGACCCACCGCTTTCTTGGGGGAAGCGGCAACAACAGACGAATGTTAACACGCGACGATTAAGCCTGCTCGCCGGGGCGAAAAATTCTCCGCTCAGAATTAGCGCGCTCATCATCGGGACCGCCCACAGCGGCTTACAGTAAGGATCATTATGAAGAAGAACAAAAAACAACCGCCCCTGCTCAAAGAAACCGAACGTCTACAAGAACGCCTGCACAGCCGTTTTCGGACGAATGCCCGAGGCTCTAATCCGCACCTGCGCCTCACGGCAGAGGAAGAAGAGGCTTTGCGCAAGCTTGGTCGCCTCATCTATGAGAATGTGTCGGACGTTCATGAGAGCATGTTCTGATGCCAAGTGTTGCATTGATGACGAGATTCTCTACACGTCCGAGAAGCCGGCAGAGAAGGCTGAGCTCGTGGCTCACCGCAGAGCGCACAATAAGCGCAGGTCGATACTGAATGAATGGACCTTCGGCGCCGGTTCTGCCTTGGTACGAGCCGGCAGGCGTCAGCCGATTGCGTTAGGGGCGCTTTAGTAACCGGGTAGGTGGTTACGAAGTCAGAGCTTTTCTCCCAATTCCTAGAGATTCCTGCCTTCGCGCGGGTATTATAGAGGGCCCCCAAGCTCGTCTCGTGGCTCAATTAGCGTCTGCGACCAACGGATTCAGGTGTTATGAGGAGGAGTCAAACGTGATCCCAGAGCCCATAATCATTGACGAGTTGCCGTGGGAGCTTAAAGTGAACGGCATTCCTGTGCAATCTGTGCAGATCCGGAGCGTTCCTGCCTCGGACGATTTTCAGATTCTCATGACGGATCCTCAACTCGGAAGGTTCTCGCTGACCAGCGCGTTCGAGCTCGAGATAAGAGAACAGGATTCCTGGCAGCCTTTGACGCTGGAGCAGTTGACGAAAACCCTTACCGAGCGCAGCGAATTCTTGCAAGCTGAGGACCTACCAAAGGCCTCCGAGATGGCAGAGCGCCGGCTGCTCGATCGGCTTGACGCCATTGACATTCCCCACCGAAGATCGCCACGACTGAGCGAACTCACCGGCCACGATGAGTGTGTAAGGCAGGTACAGAAGGTGCTGCACGAAGCTCGTGTGCCCCACCGAGTTGCGGGCACGGTCTTCGTTGTGCCGAGCGCACTGAAGGCGCGAATCGTGCTCCGACGTGCCGGCTTTCGCCTAAGCCCGATTTCACTAGCCGCGCTGATTGAGCCCCTGAGTGGGTGTGCTGTCCAGCTTGTCGAGCGTCGAACCTGAATGCCTCATCGTCGGCAGCCGCGAGCCTTTCACCCAACCTTCAGCCAAAGAGGAGACTAGACATGGAGATTCTGCGCGATAAGAACGGCAGGCCCCAAGGCATGATCCGCGAGATTGCTGGTGGCCAGGAGCGTCTCTACGACCGAGCAGGCAAGGCGATTGCCACTTACAAGCCACGCACCAACTACACGTACGACAACAATGCATCTCGAATCGGCTCCGGCAACCGCCTGCCTGGGCTAGTTGCGACGAAACCAAAGTGACTGGCATCTAGCCGATGATGCTGATGTGCGAAGTTTTGTCCACGCGGCCAGCGCCCTTCGAGCAAGCGGTGGTTCTTGTGTTCCGGGAATAAGCCTGTAAGCGGGAGCAAAGTGATGCAAATCGGTGAGCCGTTGCGAACCATCGTCGTGGTGCCGTTGGAACTTCCAGTGGAACAGCCGACCCGCGAACCTCAGCCCGAGCCGATTCAGTCGCCAGAACCTGAGCCACAGCAGGTGCCAGTCACGCCGTGAGCATCCCAGATTACATCTCGCCGATTGTCGGCTACCGTGTTTGGACGTGGGACACCAAGGGGCTCAAGTCACTCTGCGGGGAGCGATGGCACCCTAACCAGTCGCTGGCGGCGAGATGCAGGGCTTCTGCTATCGTCGGAACCATCGCTAGTCGCGTCGAAGGCAATGATTCCCACGATGCCCCGCAAGAGAATTGCACCTGCGGCATCTACGCCGCCAAAACGCTCCACCATTTCGGCGCGGGATATGAGCAGTACGGAATCCACGGTGAGGTCTACCTGTGGGGCGCCGTCGTAGAGCACGAGCGGGGATGGCGTGCCCAGCTTGCGTACCCCAAGAATCTGTTCCTGTCGCCGGACGCCCTGCCGTTCACGCTGGCGGAAATTTGGCCTCGGCTCCAAGCTTTGACCCTCTACGGTAGCGACATCTTTGTCCTTTACAACGACCAGACTACTTCTCTATGGGGCAAGCGTTCTGGCTTTGACCCAGCCGGACTCGATTACCTGATCGAGAGGAGCAAAAGGTATTACGACCGACGCCAGCGGGACCCAACCCTGAAGAGGGGCGACCGCGTGGCGATCCTCGGGCGGGGCATAGCTGTAGTCGAGGTGATCGACGGCAAGTGGATTCAAGCGGTGGTTTGGAACAAATGCACATTCAGAATTGCCCGCAAGGAAATTGTTTGGGACGAGCACAACATGCGGTGGGAGACGGACACCAACGCAGCAGCCTCCGGAATGCATGTCGTGATTGTCCGCAGAGGCTGAAGATGAGAACGTTTGTCCCTTGCCTTGCGTGATCTTTCAAGATCGACTCAGGCAAGTAGAGACACCTCTCATCGCGCTACAACCATTCACTGAAACTAACTGCTGCTGGGATCTACCTTGAAGTTCGCCAAAACCTTGAGCGCAACAAGCTAATAAGATTTCTTTCTACTTTGAAAAACTGACGCGTACACTAGGCAACCCACACGTGCGGTGTCACCTCGCGTGTAGACCGCCAACGGGCGGACCTTTGCCTCTATGGAAGCGCTGCGCTGAAAAGTCAGGCTCTCGCTGCAGAGCGCTTACCCGCGACATAAATCCACACTCCCATCAGCACAAGCGCTCCCGTTCCTCCGACAATTTTTAGCAGTGCGAGCAGTTTGTTGGGCTCATCTGGTTGCGGAATCAGAGACAAAACAATCGTCAGCGTGGTCGTGACAAATCCGAGCGCGGCAACCAGTTTGGCCACAGTGCTTCCCCCGGGCACGCGGATTACTTCCGGGCCGGCGGGATCGCGCTGCAGCTTGATCATGGCGGCGAACAGGTACAAGAACGGAATGAAATTGACGATTACGCCCATGCTGACCAACACATTGTAGGCACCTTTGACGCTGGTTCCGGCTTGGCCCAGAAAAATGAAGAGTGCGCCTAGAAAGAACTGGGTTAGCAGGGCTACCCACGGGGTTTTCCAGCGCGGGTGGAGTGCGCCGAAGGCTGGCGGCAGGAAGCGGTCGATACCGGCGACGAAGGGAAGGCGCGCGACCGCCGTGAGGAAGGCTCCGGCGGCGCCGATGTTGCTGAGGGCGATCAGGAACGCTGCGACCGGCAACACGCCCGGAAAGCCCAGGCGCGTCGAGGTTCTCGAGATGGCCTGCACCAGTCCCTGCAGGCTGCTGATTTCGCTTGAGGGCAAGGCCAGCAGGAGAGCTGCCGTTCCCAGGATGTAGCAAAAGGCCACGCTCGCGCCGCCGATTAGTAGAGCGAAAGGGATGGAGCGGCGGGGATTCTTGATCTCTTCTCCCATGAAGGAAGCCGTCTCGCATCCGCTGAGGGCATAGGTCAGCACCGACCAGAAAATTATGTCGTTGAGGTGCGTGTTGGGTGTCATTGAGTGCACGGTGAAGGATGTGGCCGAGCCGTAGCGGTGCCAGGCAATTAATCCCAGCACGATGACGATGCCGACCGGAATCCACATGGCAAGTGCGCCTATATTGTGCAGCCACTTGCCGACGTCGAGTCCGACGATGTTCATCAGCGTTGCGGCACCCAGCGTCAGCAGAGAGAAGACGATGTAGAACGTCGCGTTGTTCGAGAGATGCGCCCATGCGTTCTGGCGCATGAAGAGGATGTTGCTGGCGGCGAAGTAGAGGACGGCAGGGAAGTACGGGAGGTTGCTGGTCCAGTAGGTCCAGGCCGACATGAAGCCGGAGAAGTCTCCGAAGGCGCGCTTGCTCCAGACGTAGAGGCCGCCTTCGCTGGGATAGCGGGAAGAAAGTTCGAGCACGGAAAGCGCGAGGGGGGTGTAGAAGCAGAGCCAGGCGCCGATCCAGATGACGATCGAGCTGGGGCCGGCCGCGGCGGCGGTGGCGATCCAGCGCAGGCTGATGCCGGTGACCACGTAGAACAACACGAGGTCGCGGAAGCCGAGCACGCGCTTGGGGCGGTTGGAGATCTTCGGCTTCGGCGATCGATACGCCGGAAGACACGAATGAGATTCGGCTTAGCGGGTCGACGTCGGCGTTTTCGTCAGGCAATCGGTTGCCCCGTGGTCAGGTTGCGATGCAACTTCGCGAGCCCGGTATTTCGCGATAAGTATTCTTACTGCGCTAAGGAGAGTCAGGAATACCACTGACGAGGGCTGGGGGCAAGATGAAAGTTTTCCGGGTGAATCGGCTTTCCAGGCGGGTTACTTTTCGATCGAGGACGAGGCCAGCTTGATATGCGGCTCCACAAGGGAGAACAGTTCGTCTTTCAGGAGCGGTCCGCTTGCCAGCAGACCTGACAGAAGTGGATCACGGCGATTGGCCGTCACGGGGGTTCTCTCCAGAGTGCTGACAAAACCGCCTGCGCTTTGCACCAGGGCCGCGCCGGCTACGACGTCCCATTCGTTCTTGGGCGTCAGAGTGAAAGTGACGTCGGCAAGGCCTGCGGAAACCAGCGCGAGTTTGTAGGCGACCGAACCCATGGGGCGAATCTTGAAACCGGAATTCTCGAACGTCTTCCATTCCCCGCGCTTGACTTCGCTGCGGCTGGCGAGAACCAGGGCGCCGTCCAGTGTGTTGCGCTGGCTCGGGTGCGCGGGTTTGCCGTTATAAGTCACTCCGGATTCTATCGAGCCGAGGAAGATCTCGTTCGTGGCAGGATTGCAAATTCCTCCGGCAACGGGACGCCCGTTCTCGACAAATCCAATGGAGACACAGAACTCGGGAATGCCCTGCACAAACTCGCGCGTGCCATCGAGTGGGTCAACCACCCAGACCCGCGAGTGCTGCAGGCGGATGGGATCGTCCACGCTCTCTTCCGAGAGCCAGCCTTCTCCGCTGCGCAGCAGTTCCTTGCGCAGAACGGCGTCAAGAGCGCGATCTGCCTCGGTGACCGGATCATGCCCGACCTTGTATTCCGCCTCAATCGCGCCCGGCGTGAAGCGGGCAAAAACCTTGCGCGAAGCTTCGAGCGCGGAATGAATGCGTTCCAACATTTGTGCGTACGAATTTGAATGCATAATCTGATTAAGCCATTAACATGCGCGCGCCCGTCGCCAGCAACACTGCGCAAAGAATGCGACGCAGCCACGGAACCGGGACCCGCGTGCTCAGGTAAGAACCGAGCAGTCCGCCCGGAATCGAGCCGATCAAGAGCGCTCCCACCAGGTGGAGATCAACGTTGTGCAAGCGAAAATGAAGAAGACTGGTTACGCCGGTCAGGATGAGGGCGTGAACAATGTCGGTGCCCACCATGACCTTCGGCTGAAAGCTGTAGAACAGCAGAAGCATCATCATGACGATGCTGCCGGAGCCGACTGAAGTGATGCCCACCAGAAAACCGGCTACCAGGCCGATGAGCGACATCCAGGCGAAGGACTTCATGGTCGGCGGGTGCGCCGCGGCCCGATCTTCAATTTTCTTCTGGAAGAACAGGAAAGTCGGAATGCAAATCAGCAAAACTCCGACCGCAACAGTGATGAAGTGATTGACCCCATTGCCGTAGGCG
This sequence comes from uncultured Acidobacteriaceae bacterium, assembly GCA_963770235.1. Classification (GTDB taxonomy): domain Bacteria; phylum Acidobacteriota; class Terriglobia; order Terriglobales; family Acidobacteriaceae; genus Sulfotelmatobacter. Next base: position 371,593 of record CAVYOW010000005.1, read on the forward strand.
TTTCGCAAGTGAACCAGAAAGCTTACGCCCAGATAAGAGCCCGGAGCGCTGCCGATCGCGAGCGCCACGACTACCTTGCGCCGCACCGTGCCTTTGCGCAGGTGGACAACGCTGGCGCCGATCTTGGTGACGAAGTTGAAAAGAGCGTCGGAGCCCACGGCCAGCATGGGCGGCACACCCAAACCGAAAATGAGGATCGGGAGCAGCAGAACGCCGCCTCCGACTCCCGTCATTCCGATGAGGGCCCCGACTCCAAAACCCACCAAGCTCTTGATCAGCAGATCCATGTTCAGTAGATCCATAACCGTACGGAGCGATTAAATCGACTCCGCTGCGGTTCCGATAAAGCCTTCCCTTTCGAGGTGCAGGATGATCTCCTGTGCTGCCTCTTCGGCCGACAAGTCGCCGGTGTTGATGGTGACTTCGGCGTCGGCTGGAACTTCGTAAGGATCCGAGATGCCGGTGAACTCTTTGAGAATTCCCGCGCGCGCCTTGGCGTACAGGCCTTTGCGATCGCGCTGTTCGCAGACCTCCACGGAGGTTGCGATGTGCACCAGAATGAACCCTCCGTAGGGCTCGATCATCTGCCGGACGTGCTTGCGGGTCGCGTCATAAGGCGCGATGGGCGCGCAAATGGCGATACCGCCGTTCTTGGTGATTTCCGAGGCCACGTAGCCGATGCGGCGGATGTTGATGTCGCGATGCTCCTTGGAGAAGCCGAGCTCGGACGACAAATGCTTGCGCACCAGGTCGCCATCCAGCAGGGTGACCGGACGTCCGCCGGTTTCGAGGAACTTCGTCAGCAACACATTGGCGATGGTCGACTTGCCGGAACCGGAAAGTCCGGTGAAGAAGATGGTCACGCCTTGCTTGTGACGGGGCGGGAAACTGCGGCGCAATTCCGAGACAACTTCGGGATAGGTAAACCAGCGCCGGAATCTCGCGGCCTTCGTTCAGACGCTGGCGAAGTTCGGTGCCGGAGATGTTCAGCACGCGGTCTCCGTTCTTGACTTCGTCGTCGGGAACGTATTTGTCCTGACCCTCGAGGTAGACCATCATGTTGAAAGGCACCATGGTCACGCCGATGTCGGCTTCGTGTTTCTTGAAGACTTCCTGGGCCTCATAGGGACCGTAGAAGGGCTTGCTTCGTTGCGGGATCGTTCCCGGGCCGGCGTGATCGCGGCCGACAATGAAATGACTGCAGCCGTGATTCTTGCGGATGAGCGCGTGCCAGATGGCCTCGCGCGGTCCGCCCATGCGCATGGCGAGCGGCAGCAAGGAAAGTTTGGCGGTCGACTGCGGAAACTTGGAGAGCAGCAACTGATAGCAACGCACTCGCGTGTAGTAATCCACATCGCCGGGCTTGGTCATGCCCACGACGGGATGAATCAGCAGGCTGGCCTCGACTTGCTTGGCGGCGCGGAATGCGAGCTCGACGTGAGCGCGGTGCATGGGATTGCGAGTCTGGAAGGCGACCACACGCCGCCAGCCGATGCGGGCAAACTCGGCCCGCACCTCGGCCGGAGTCAGGCGCAGGTTACGAAAATCGTAGTGCGAAGGGAATCTGGGTCCCCTCTAAAGTTCCTCCGACATACCAGGGATTCGCCTTGTTGATGGCGTAATCAGCGCCGGGATGGGCGGCGCTGGTGCTGGCGAAAACCGCCTGGGCTTCGGCCTTGCGGTCGGGCTGCCAGACTTCTTCCACGTTCAACACCGCCAACATCACGCCTTCGGGATCGCGCAGCGCGACTTTGCTGGTTCCCGGAGTCAGCTTCTTGGCAAATTCCTCGGTCACGTCGAGGGTGATGGGCATGGGCCAGAGCGTTCCGTTGGCCAACCGCATGTTGTGGCAGACGCCTTCGTAGTCGGCGCGGGTCATGAAGCCCCGCAGCGGAGAGAATCCGCCCGTGAGCAGCAACTCGAGATCACAAAGCTGGCGGGCGGTCAGATCCCACGAGGGCCACTCTTTCGAATGGGATTTCAATTCGGCGATTCTCTCGGGCTGGGCGATGAGGTCGAACAAGTTCTCCGCCGTGCGGCGGGATGAGATGGCTGGTCGCAGCTGTCAAGTCTTAAGCCTCCTGGAATTCTTACTCTTTTGTCTACTACGTCTATTGTATTTGCCTGGATTGCTTCCCAGACTTCATCGGAGCCATGCGAAACCGCTTTGCGGATCCTTAACGGGAGAGGAAACCCCGACAGATTACGTACAGAGTAACACTCTGACCCGGCGGTGAGAAAGCTCGATTTGGACATCATGAATGACTAGACGAGTGCAGCAATTGCTCCGGCCTTTAGGGCTCGGATCTATCCATGTAAGCAAATGAAAAGAAGCGGTTTTTGAGGAGTTCTTGAAGCGCAAATCCTGCCTCAAGCCTGGAGTATGAAAAGAATTGCGACAATGGCAAGAGCAAATTCCATCCTCGCGAGGTTAGGCGAAGGAGGTCGGACTTAGTGCTCACGTCACCGACGCGGAGAATGTGGGATTCGGGACCAGTCATTCAGTTTCCAATCTTGACCTCGCACGCAGAGAGCGCGCGATGTAGCCAGGTCCCGCCGGCACTTCCTGGAGCAGCCAACGACCTGCTTCTGACGCATCGGGCCGAGTGGCCAGCAGCGCGTTCGACGTCCCCGGCATCGAGCGACGACGTCGAATTGGCTCAAGGGAAGCGACAAGCCGTCCCCAGTTGCTTTGATATACGCCTCTTTCCGTGTCCAGCAGCGGAAGAAGGCTTCAACTCTTTTTTCCGCGGGAAGATCCGCAAGTTGATTCTGCTCCGTGCGTGGAAAAGAATCGGCGGGCGATGGCCTCTAGGTCGAAATCGCTGCGAACTTGTTCCACATCGACGCCGATTTCCCGCCCGCGAGTGAAGGCCAACAACGCGATTCCGCCGGAATGCGAAATGTTGAATGCGACGTCGCTACCCGCGTGCGCCGGCCCCAGGGAAGGTTTCTCCTTCTTCGAATAAGAGAAGCTCAAGCTGCCCGCGATCGGTTGCCAGATAGCCGGCCAGGATTGTCCTCAAAAGCGCACGCGAGGCAACGAAGCGCTGACGGTCCCGCGGAAAGTGAAAGCGGGAAGCCCGCTCCAACTCGTCAGACGAAAGCAGCTTTCTGCCAACGGGATTCGTCGGCGCCGACCGCCTCCAGGTCGATTCGCCAGAGTTGCACTTCGTCTTCGGGTAGTGAGAGAGGCGCCTCGATCTGGAAGGCGGAGTCGGTGATGTTCATGATCTGGCTCATCAGGTCTGACTCATCAGTCGCACTCATGCCCGACCGCTAGTCCTCCGGCGGCAACTTGCTCTGGGCGTGAGCCGCCAGTGCGGTCGGTATCGGGCGGAAGCGCTTGCTGGCGCGCGCACTGCGGGTTCGGTGATGCAGTACTTCAGCAGGCACCAGAGGGCGCGCACGCCATCCTTCCACTGGATTTTCTTGCCCTCTTCATAGGTGCGGCCCCAGTAGCTGATGCCGACTTCGTAGATGCGCAAGCTTCCGCTTGGCGATCTTCACCGTGATTTCAGGCTCGAATCCGAAACGCTTTTCTTCCAGAGGAATGGATTGGATGACCTCACGCCGGAAAGCTTTGTAACAAGTCTCCATGTCGCTGAGGTTGATGTCGGTGAGTGCGTTGGAGAGCAGAGTAAGAATCCAGTTGCCGACCGAGTGCCAGAAGTAAAGCACGCGATGCGGGCGGGCGGAAAGAAAGCGCGAGCCGTAGACGACGTCGGCGCGCCCTTCGATCAGCGGCTCCAGCAGCACCGTGTACTCTGCCGGATCGTACTCGAGATCGGCGTCCTGGATGATGACGAAGTCTCCGGTAGCTTCTTTGATGCCGCGGTGCAGGGCCGCACCTTTCCCCATGTTTTTCGGCTGCAGCAGAATTCGAATCTGGGGACGCTCGGCCTGCAATTGGGCAAGGATTTCGCGTGAGCCGTCGGTCGATCCGTCGTCCACGCAAATCAATTCGATCTCCAGCGGAACGGCAAGCACTCTGTCAACCACCTGCCGCAGCGTGGCGCGTTCGTTGTACACCGGCATGACGACGGAAAGTCTCATTCGTTTGAACCCTAGCCGTTTCGAACGCTACGCCGTTTGAACCGTAGTGTAGTGGGGAAGTGTAGTTCAAGTCCAAGCTCGAAGTACTGCTTTCTTGCGTCCGGAGGCTGCCATCGGGCGGTTTCCGCCTGGATTTACGCCTGAGGTTGGCGGCCGGCCCGGGGGAGGTTTGTGGAAATCTGCCTCCATACAACCAAATTTTTCGGGCTTTCTTCAAAACACGCGGGTGTATGATGAGTTTCCAACAAGACCCAGCGTCCAGGTGGAGACGCCCGCAGGGGCGGGGTTTCAAACCGCTATGATTTCAAATGGCGCCCGCGCCCCTCAAGCATTAGGAGAAAAAATGAGAAGGAACCAGCGATCCTTACTTTGGTTGGGTATCTCAATTCTCGCAGTGCTAACTTTGTCTTCGGCATTACTGGGTCAGGCATCCCGGAATTCCGAAGCAGCCGCACCTGCAATCTCTGACTGGAGCAACCACCACGTTGTCTTCTCCCGGCCCGCCACTGCGGAACAGGCCGAGCGCGTAGAGCAGGATCCCCGCTATTGGCAGCAGATCCGCCGCCAGTCGCCGGCGTTGCCCGCGGTGGAGACTGATCGTCTAGAGACTGATCGTCTAGAGACGGACCGAGTGGTGGCGTCCTCGTTAGCCCATCGTCCCAGGCCCTCCCGCACCGTCAAGAATCAAGGACTCAATGGGTTCTGGTCGGAGGACATGGGCACCGGCGCGACGGTCGGCGCCGGGAATTATCCGGCAAAGTATTCGGTTTTCGTTAACAAAGCCAGCTGCGCCACGGATTTCGTGGTCTACAGCACGGGCCTGCCCGGGGGAGGCGCGCAAGCCAGCCTGGTGGCTTACAGCAATCTCTATTCCGGCTGCGGCGGCACGGTACCTTCGGTCTACTGGGCGTACGACACTTTCGCCACGATCGGGACCTCCCCGATATTTTCGTTTGATGGCACGCGCCTTGCGGTTGTGCAACAAAATGGGGCGGGGCATGCGGTCTTGATGCTGTTGAAATGGAAATCTTCAACCACTGAAACCATCACAACCCCAGGCCGGCCCCGGCAAGTGAGGGCCACTTCGTTCCCCACCTGCACCGCGCCCTGCAAGACTCTGTTCTTCCTCAATGATCTGATCGCAGTGTGAGCACGCCGGCTAGCGACACGGGGTCATCCGTATTCCTCGACTACCACAACGATGCCGCCTATGTGGGAGATGACCTCGGCTATCTTCACAAGTTCTCGCCGGTATTCGAAGGGACTCCCGCTGAAGTGACAACGGGAGGCTGGCCTGTGCAGGTGAATCCCGGCTCCCCACTCGCCTCTCACCAGCCCGGTTCACGATGCTGTGTCGGGGAATGTGTTTGTGGAGGACAAGGGCGGGTTCTTGTATTCGGTCAATTCCTCGGTGCAGCCGTCCCCGTTCCAGTCCGGTCAGTTGGATTTCTCCGAGCGAGTTCGATGCTGGCCCGGGCTTCGTGCAAGGTCCGATCGTCGATTCCGTATCTGGACAGGTGTACGTGTTCGCGACGAGCGACGGCAGCGGGGGCATCGCGGACTGCGTCGCGGGCCGACTGCACCGGCGGTTTACCAGCTGCCCACCACTTTCCTTGCTGACGATACTGGACTCTGAGGCGGTGGTCGGAAACAGCACCATTGAACCTGCGAGCGCCAAGTCCCATGTACATTGGCGCTTTTGACAGCACCTACGAAAGCTCCGTGGACGCCACGGGACACCTTTACGTTTGCGGGAACACTGGCGGCGCTCCGACCATCTACCAGGTTGCCATTCAAGGCGGCATCCTCGGTACGGTGAACACAGGGCCAGTCTCTTTCGAGCAGCGCCGCCGTACGCCGTGCTCTCCGGTGACCGACGTTCTGAACCCCAATGTCTCCGGAGGCGCAACGGAGTGGATGTTCGCCAGCGCTGCAGACCGAGCGGGACTCCTCGGCGTGTGCCTCCGGGGGGTGCGTCTTCAATTTCAAGGACACACCTTGGCTCCCGTCGACCGCATATTCGGTGGGCCAGGAGGTCCTTGACACCAATTTTCACATCGAGGTTGTGAATACAGCGGGCACCTCGGGCAAGCGCCACGACGTGGTGCTGGCACCCTCGGAACCACGACGGCGGCCTACGACCGACGCAGTGAAATGGCTGGATCAGGGGCCGGCGACCGCCGTCACCCCGGCTGCTTGGGCGGCGACGTCATGCCTACAGCAAGGGTTCGGAAATCCTCGACAGCAACGGCAACATCGAGTTGGTAACGACGCGCAGGCACCTCTGGTGCCTCGGTCACGTTCAACCTTGCGCCAGGCGGCGACCACAACCGACGGCACAGTCAACATGGGACGAACGTGGGTGCGATCGCAACCGCTGCCATGCCCGCGGCCGGCGGCACGAGCGGCATTATCATCGACAACTTCGTGAGCGCGTTAACGGAGGCGGGAGCTTCTCAGGTTTATTTCTCCACGCTTAGCGATCAGCCTTGTGGGACCTCGGGAACAGGCGGGTGCGCGGTGCAGGCGTCGCAATCGGCATTAAAGTAGCGCGACCTTCTACGCAGAGTCATCAGGCCGAAGATGTTCGCGGAGGATCGCAACGATCCTCTGCGCCGCTTTGCCATCCCAAAGCGGAGGACGCTGGGACGGACGCGTGGGATCGCTGAGGATGGATCTTGCCGCCGCAAGAATGCGATCCGAATCCACTCCTACAACCTGATTCGAGCCGTGCTCAACCGTTGCCGGGCGTTCCGTGTTCTCGCGCAGCGTAAGGCAGGGCACGCCGAGCACGGTGGTTTCTTCCTGGATGCCGCCGGAATCGGTGAGCACGATGCGCGCCCGGTCGTTGAGTGAAAGGAAATCGAGATATCCGAGGGGATCGAGCGGGAAGATGCCCGCATCGTTTTTTCCGGCCGGGCTTCCGGTCGACGCTTCTTTCGGACGAGCTGGCCAGATAGCGCAGCAAACCAAAACTCTCAATATTCTTCCGGGTTCTGGGATGAACCGGAAAAAAGATGGGAAGCTCCGCAGCCAGAGCGCTCACTGCGCGCAGAATCCCGTGCAGCGTTTCAGGATCGTCCACATTCGAGGGCCGGTGCAGGGTGAGAACTCCGTAGGGACGGCAGCTCGATCCATTCTGCCGCATGCCGAGCTGGTCGAGAAGCGGCGATCTGGAGGCGATCTCGCGGTGCCGCAGCAGGCTGTCGATCATGACATTGCCGACGAGAAAAATTTTTTCCGCCGGCACGCCTTCGCGTTTCAGATTCTCCACTCCACTCTGCTCGGTCACAAAAAGCAGGCTGGAGACTGCGTCCGTGAGTTTGCGGTTAATCTCCTCGGGCATGGTCATGTCGAAGCTGCGCAATCCGGCTTCGATGTGGGCCACGCCGATTCCGAGTTTGACGGCAGTGAGCGCGGCGGCGAGCGTAGAATTCACGTCGCCCACCACCAGAACCATTTGCGGCTTGTAGTCGAGCAGGACGGGTTCGATGCGCTTCATGATCTCGGCAGTCTGCGCCGCATGACTGCCGGAACCGACTTGAAGATTCACGTCGGGCTGCGGCAGGCCGAGATCGGCGAAGAAGTTGCCGGAAAGCAGTTCATCGTAGTGCTGCCCGGAGTGCACCAGGCAGTGTTCGATGGCAGGATGCTTCTTCAGCTCAGCCACGATGGGCGCGATCTTCATGAAGTTGGGCCGCGCCCCCACCACGCTCAGAAGCCTGATCATCGGGAGACTCCTGCAGCGTTCCGCCCCAGCATTGGAGCATCTTCGTTGAAACACGGGGCTGCTCACCGTGGCGCGGGTGAAACCTTGAAGGAATAAGGAGAAGGGTTTCATGGCCAGGCAACAGTGTAGAGCACTTTGGGCGTTCAGTCCCGGGAACTCTAAAGCTCTAGAGCTTGAGGAAATTGGCTTCGCTTGCCGGAGGCCCAAAGAATGGCAGTTCGAGGCGGGCGCCCTCGTTTGCCTAAATGAGCTGTTACGCAGACTGGTCAATAGTGGACAGACTGTTCTGTTTCGCACCAGGTATTGTTCGGCTAGGTCGAGCTTTCATGAAAGGAAGTGCTCACTGCCTACTACCCCAGAAGAACATTGGGATAGTCGCCGCCGAAACGGCAGCGCATTCGACTGAGCGTAAACGTTCGAATTGTTTCCTGCCGACAGTTTGCAGAAGTGGCAAGTAGCGGAATTAGCCGCTCAGCGCTAGGACATGGCCGCCGTGATAACACCTGAGGCCCCGATCAAATGCGTTACCTGTGGCAAGCCCGTTCAGCTAGCTCAAGCCATGCTGAATGACGATGGAAAGCCTGTCCACGAAGAGTGCTACGTGCCGAAGGCCAAAGCAGAGAAGCGCGCCCCTCAGCAACATTAAATTAATGGGGGTAGCCTCCTCGTTGTCAGTGATGAAAATCACTGGAAACACGACGTGCTGATGCTCAGTCCGTGGAGCTCATTCCGAGTGGCGTGCGAACTTCGACATGGTGAGCAAAACTGAGCAGCGAAGCCTCATCACCTTCGGGCATACTCGGTGCAGATTTCCCACAGGAGGGACGATGCTAGGTTACGGTTTGTTGGGAACGATTGTTGTGATCGCAGTAATTGTGCTGATTGTCCGCGCTCTGTGAACCCTCTGGGCGTGCGAAATGCGCGTCCAGATGATCTGTCTTGAATCATGGGAATTCATTTCAGCCTACCGAGCCTGCCTTTACTCTTAACGGGAATAACATCTATCGAGATCAGCGCGGGAAAGCCTGAACTCCTCGGTTCAATACTTTCTTGCCAAGCCCACAACAACAGGTCACGCTTACCATTTAGGAGCGCCAGACGATGGCAAATTTCTTCTTCACAGGCGGTAGCGGAGGCCAACAGGCGATCAACCTGGACCAAATTCGCGTAGTAAGCCAAGACGCAGTGGCCGGCAGGGTCAGCATCTCCTTTCAGCCCGAGCATACAATCGCGCTCGATGGGGAAGTGGGGAAGCTGTTCATGGACGTGCTAGGCCGACTGAAGTCCGAGGTCAAGGTTTGTCGCACGGAGCGGTGAAGCGGAGCAACAGGGCGGAGGCCACAGCGAAGAAGCCGAAAGCTCACTCCAGGTACGCCGGACCTTGAGTGGCGCAGTGCCCTAAGAGTTCTTGTGCAGCTGCATTGATCGGTTAAGATGGCGTATCGAACCCGTCAAAGCGAGCAGCCAGATGCCCGATGTCTTCCGGAACCGTCGATTTTAAACAGACACGCGTCCTTTGTCTGCTTATTATGTGGCCTGAATCGCGACTGAACAGCGATTCGAGTTACGGAACCAAGATTCGAGTGGAGTAGTCATGACTTCTCAAATAGTGAACCTACAGGTGACTGCCAGCGTACCAATAGACTGCGATTTCTGGTCGGAAGATGAAGGCTGGAAGGGGTTCTGCCAGAGTTTGGGGGTCACGGTCAGTGGCAGTAGTTTCGAAGATGCCAAAAAGAATATGGCAACGGAACTACAAGCGCATGTCGAAGAAATCCTGCGTGAGCATCCTCGGAGAAGTGCGGCGCTCTTTGTCTCTAACGGCTAACCAAAAGTCCGCTTTCGGATTCTTGCGCCTGATGTAATAGCCGCTCAACCACCGTCCCGGCGTCAGGAGTTGTCGTTTCGATCGGCACCCTGCCACCCGGCGAGATCGTGATGGAGTCCTCAGTCATGGCAATGCTGTTTTCGTGTTCAGGGACCATTTTGGCTACGCCAGACCTGCCTATTAAATCCAGTCACCGCGCCTTGCTCTCTCTTTGGCTTTTTCGTCGCAATGATGCCGATCAAATTTACTGAGTAGATATTCTTTTGCTCCTACAGGATCACGAGAATATGTAGTGGGGGTGAAGAACTTGCGCTTACATTTGGCGCAGGATGCCATGGCCGGGACCTTGCCTTGATACCTCAGCATCACGAAGTCGTTGCTGCGGGTTGGCGCGGGCCGCCCGCGCATGTTGAGTTTTAGCCTGCGGCGGGATCTGTCTGTCACACGCCGCAGACTCCTCTTCAGGTGCGGTCAATATTGACCAGTAATCCGACGGGCCAAGGTTTGATACTGGATGTGGAATAACTCCCGACGGTTGAGAAATTGCCGGATCTTCCGGGCGTAGATCTCTTGTGAGCCGACAACATAAAGAGTTCTCCCAGAATTACCAACGCCGTGCGAGCTAGTCGGAGAAAACTACAGGAGAGAACATGAAACTGTTTAAGATGTTAGCAACCTTATTCTGCCTTATTGCGCTCTGTGCGTTCGTCGTGCCGACCGCAACGGCTGATGACTGGAACAGGGAAACTGTAATCACCTTCAGCGGGCCCGTCGAAGTTCCGGGCGTGGGCGCTCAAATCTTGCCGGCCGGTACGTATGTCTTCAAGATCTTTGATTCACAAGGCGACCGCCACATCGTTCAGATCTTCAGCCAAGACAAAACGCATGTCTTTACCACGATCCTCGCAATCCCGAATTACCGATTAAAGACGACTGACAAGACGGTAATAACGTTTCGCGAACGGCCGGCCGGACAGCCGGAGGCTCTGAGAGCATGGTTTTACCCGGGACGTGAATGGGGCGAGGAATTCGTCTACGCAAAATCGAGAGCTATTGAGTTGGCTAAGGAAGTAAATGAGCCCGTGCTCGCGACCCCTGTCGAGTTGGCAGCGGCTCCCATCGAGACTCTGAAGACGGCGCCGGTCGAGGCCGTTGCGCCTACGGGAGAACCAATCGAACTAGCTCAGGTTGTTGAACCACCCCCAGCGGCTGCCCCTGTGGCTGCCACAACTCAGCCTACGGCTGATCCTTTGCCGCAAACCGCCAGCTCGCTGCCCATGATTGCACTGATTGGGCTGATGATGATCGGCGCCGGCCTTGCTCTCTCGGCTGTTTCGAAGCGAGCCGTCTGAGTGGAGCCAATGGAGAAGCAATCGAACAGAGTGTGGAAGAAGAACCCCGGTGAGTCGACTTAATTCTGGACGGCGAAGGAGGTGGTACGCGAGTACCGCCTCTTCGTCGCCGGTTCCGCAGTGTTTAGACCGCACGTGAAAGGACCAGACGGATGACAGGCATGCCTTCATCCGCGACATGTGTGCAGGGCCAGGTGAAATTGCACGCCGCAGAAGGTTTCGGAACCGGGGCGCGCATCTTTGAGGAGTTGGCCTCCGACGCTCCGGTGTCTGGTTAGTCTTGTCCTCCTGATCGCTGTAACGAGTTTTGCGTGGGCGCAAGAATCCTCTCCGTCGCAGAATCTCCCGGCCGAGCCCTTCACCATGAAAGTAAATGTGGACATGGTGGTCTTGCGGGCAACCGTCCAGGACCGCAAGAACACGCTGGTTTCTGGACTCTCCAAAGACGATTTCCAGGTTTACGAGGACGGAGTGCTTCAGCCGATCAAATACTTCAGCCACGAGGATATCCCGGTCACGGTCGGTCTGGTCATCGATAACAGTGGAAGCATGAAGCCGAAGCGCAATCACGTGGTCGCCGCTGCATTGGTATTTGCCCGTTCCAGTAACCCGCAGGACCAGATGTTCGTGGTCAATTTCAACGAAAGGGTTTCGTTTGGCCTTCCGGACAGCGTGCCGTTCACAGACCAGGTGGGTCAATTGGAAGTTGCCCTTTCCACAATCAAAGCTGATGGGGAAACCGCACTGTACGATGCCGTTGCTGTCGCGATCGAGCATCTGAAGAAGGGCGATCGCGACAAGAAAGTGCTGATCGTAATCAGTGATGGAGGCGACAACGCCAGCAAGCATAAGTTAGCCGACATCATGGCCCTGGCAGGGAAGCCTGATGTGATCATCTACACCATCGGTATATTTGATGGACAGGACTCCGATCGAAACCCGCGTGTACTCAAGCGGCTTGCCAAGGATACGGGTGGCGAGGCTTTCTTGCCTGAATCATTAGAGGACGTTGCGCCCGCCTGCGAACGGATCGCTCACGATATTCGTAGCCAATACACCATTGCCTACGTCCCTACGAATAGAAATCGTGACGGAAGCTATCGGGTCATACAGGTGAAGGCAAACGCACCGAGCCGCGGACGTTTGCTCGTCCGCACCCGAACCGGTTACTTCGCACCGGCACAATCTCAGCCATCGCCGACGGCGAAGGTCGATCAACCATGAAGCTCACATCTAAGAACGAGATGTTCCCCACGCGAGTCCAAAGGTTCTTGGGCTGGAGTCAACGTCTCTTTTTCATGACTGGCATCCTGGCGCTCGGTTACGTCGGCTTCACTCTGGTCGACGCCAGACTCTACCAGGCATCTGCAAAACGGTCCTTGGAAAGTCAGATCCAAGTGGAAGCAGAGCACACACAAACCACAGCTCAAACCAGCAGTCAAGAAGGGTGACGTTCTAGGCCGTATGGATATCCCGAGGTTGGGAATTTCCGTCGCAGTCCTACAAGGGACTAGTTCGCGAATATTGCGGCTGGGTGCGGGACATATCGAAGGCACTGCGCTTCCAGGGGAGACGGGGAACAGCGGGATCGCCGGGCACCGCGACACCTTCTTCCGTCAGCTGAAAGACATCCGCAAGGATGATGAGATTCAGCTTCAGACGGCAACTGGGCTATTTCGCTACGACGTCGAGTGGGCGAAGGTCGTCGAGCCCGGTGACACCACAGTTCTGGAGCCTTCGACAATAGAAAATACGCTCACGCTGGTGACTTGCTACCCATTTTATTTTGTTGGGCCGTCGCCGAAGCGGTTCGTCGTGCGAGCGCACAAGTATTAGCCGCCAGCGCAGCCTGGAGCTCGGAATTCAGATGACACGCTGCCAATCAGTCGAAAACTATCATTTTTCGACTGATTTTAGATCCATGGTCTGGACCCTCTTTGGCTGCTCGCTGCAGATCAGTCCGGCAGTTCGATTCGGTCCGGGTGTTTCTTGTCGCGCTCGTGTTCTTCAGCAAGCACCTTTTCCAGCCACGCTGCTTGTGTTTCGGCAATCTTCTTATCCACGAACGCGGGCCGGTGACCGATGACGAACTCCTCCCCACAACCGTCACACCGGAGGGTACCCATTTCCTGGAACCCAGCAACTTTCTCTCGGCTCTGACCCTTCCTTATGGCCACTGCCCTCATCGACTGAACTTCTCCGACTCAGAGATTTTCCGATCTTGTGCCTTGCGGGTTCATTCGATCCGAGCCACCTCAAGGACTGCACAGGCAACCGATTGTGCAGCGGAACTCCGCGAGGGCGCCACTTAATCGAAGAAAGGGCAACAAAAACGCCGCAGGGTTGAGTAGAAATTACACTGACCACAGATTATAGGACAGAGACCAGACAATCGCCTTTGGGTTGGCGGGCAGCACCTGAATATTAAATCCAGTCACCGCGCGTAAGCGTTTCTCTTTGGCTTTTCCTCGCAATCATGCCGATCAAATTTACTGAGTAGATATTCTTTTGCTCCCACAGGATCACGAGAAGATGTAGTGGGGGTGAAGAACTTGCGCTGACACTTGGCGCAGGATGCCATCGCTGGGACCTTGCCTTGATACCTTAGGATCACGAAGTCACGCTCAGCCATGGCGCGGATAGTCTGGCATAGTTCCAGGCGTTGCGCCAACCGCTCGGCGTCCAAAGCGTGTGAGCCTCCTGTGCTCATTTCGAGCACACCAAACGTCAATCTCTTCCAGCGTCCGCGAGCAAACTGCTTTGCGCGAACGGTTAAGAAAACAACGATGGACTCTGCCCCCTGGAGTACGCAGGGGTTTAGACAAGCAACCGAAGGTCGAAGTCCGTAAGCCCTACTGCTTATCGGCTCGGGCCTCGGCTTTTGCGCCGCGAACCTCCGCAAGGAACGGCTGAGCCGCGGCTGGAACCGGCACTTTGCCCGACAGCAAAGCCCGAGTTGTGACGTCGCTTCCGTAGAACGCACGCCGTGAATCATTGTCTTGACGGAGCGAGGCGCCTGTCAGAGTGAGCCCAGCGAACGCACCCTTGGCACGGGAGTAGGTCAAGATCTCTGTATCCATCTTCCAATCTGTCCCGGCCGTGGCGTGCCGTCCAACTGGACCCGCTGCCGCGGAAGCGTCCCCTCCAACCTGGAAATTACTCTCGAGCAGCCTTTGCATTGCTTTGTCATTCTGAAAGATCATTACCACATCCACAGCTTCCACACCGATCTGTAACCCCCAGCTTCCACCTGAGATCGTGATGAACGCCGGTGCACTCCAGCCATTCGCCGTGCGACAGGTGGCCACACCTTTGCCTCCTTCAGCTCCGAAGACAAAGCCGCCTTTGACCATGTGCGGTATAACCGCCACGCACTTTGCGTGCTCCAACACTTCTTCCGGGATTCCCTTGTCAGGCGTCCCCATAATTTCGTGAATCACACTGGTAGCGTTTTCCAGTCGGGCGGTGGCATCTTCCCCCGCCGATCCCGCCCAGCACAACGTACCGAGACTCAACATCGCAAGTACGAACATTAGTTTTTTCACGGAAAACCCTCGTTTCTGTTGCCTGTGCGCCGCATCTCTTGCTTCGTGCTGTTGTGCACAGTCGCACACAAGGCGCACCAGGTCGATTCCGACCATAGCAAATCGGGAATTAAGAGTTCTGAGCAATTGTGCACACTCGTAGTGCGTTGATATGAAGGATTCCACGTTGTTTTTTCGGGATGAGAACCGAGTCCCGCTCCTGAGGTGGTCAATTCTGCTCAGACCTCTGCAAGCGAGGAGATTACAAAAGCAGGAGCCCTCAAAGAGACTCAGAAGAGTCACGATCTGCTCTCTACGAGAGCGAAGGAAGCCAGCCATCGTCATAAGAATGGCCCATCACACACAGGGCTGACATATCGTTCAAGCCTGCGGATAAGGAGTCTCTTCAAAATGGATTTCCTCAGATATCGATACGTTCTCACAATTCTGCTGCTGGCCGCGCTTGCGGGCTGCACCCAACAACAAAACACGCAGGAGCTGAAGGAGAAAACCGCGCAAGCAACAGCGGAAGTCAAGGGCGATGCCGAAGCGGTGGCGGCAGGCATACGCGAGGGCTGGACCCGCGACAAGCCACTCGATTTGAACGCTGCTACAAAAGAGCAGTTGCTGAGCCTGCCGGGTGTAACAGCGGTAGAAGCAGACCGTGTGATCGCCGAGCGTCCCTACACCAAACCCGGCGAACTGGTGACGCGGCGCATAGTGCCGAAGACCGAATATGACAAAATTGCAGACCGTGTCACGACCAAGAATTGACGGAAATTGGCGGTTTGCGAAGTCTCGCTCGCCTTCTAGGCGGGATTCTTCCCCGAGTGACGGATAACACGAAATACGCGAAGGCTGCGCCGTAGCCAAACCCGCCTGGGAAGCCCGCTCTATCTTCATCGGTGATTTCTTCCATCGTTTTACGCCGGCGGGACTGTTCGGGCCGATCTCATGACTGTCTTCCGCGGTTGCTTGCCTTTGCGCCTCGAACCGTCAGCCCACTTCACGCCTGCCGAAGGCTTATCTTGTGTAGTCTCGAAGGTGGTTTCTTCGCGAATCTCTGCTGCGATACCGAGTCCCCCGGCAGTCTGGGTATCAAGTTGCCCAGTGGCTGGTAGATTCTGAGCCTTCTGATACGCGCGAATACTGGCTCGGGTCCGTAGACCGAGCACGCCATCAACCTTCCCGCGATATTGTCCTTTGTCCTGTAGAGTTTGCTGCATCTTTATTACATCGTTTGGAGGCGCGGGCCCTGGCAGGTCTGTGCTGAGTTTGGCTTCCGAGGGTAACCGCGTCAGGCGTGGTCCCGAGGTCGCTATCATCAACAGCATGAAGGCAACCCCAGTGCACGCGGCTTTACCGGCTAAGAACATTCCTTCTTCTCGATCGTTCGGTTCGATGTCGAATACCCTTCGAACCGCGATAAGAGCGCTGTTACCGTAGCTCTTGCCGCATGAACTAGCGATTATTCGCTACAACTTCCGGCCGGTTGAGCATATCCGCGGCCTGCACAAGCGTCAGATCATCAGGTACGCGGTGGAAGTCCCGATGGTTTTCCTTCTTCTGCACACCGATGGTCGCAAACACGAGAGCTTTCCCTGTTATCTCCAAACTCAGGGAAGTCATATCCCAATGGCCTGGGACAACTTCTGCCTGCCTGACCTCAAAGTGGCCTCCCTTGTCCAAGTGTCCCAGCAGGCCAAATCCGAATTTCACGGCCTGCGTGAGATGACCATCAAACGCAGCCAGACGCTCCTGTTTGCAGTCGATCCACATCTCGCCTTCCATGTCGTGGAAAACGCGGGCTTCCATGGATGGCGGGTGAAAACTGGGGTCTGGCCTAAAGCTCAGCTTCACCAGGTTTCCCTCACCACCCGCGTAGCTGAACAAGAATGCATCCGGCAGCATCTTGAACAACCGCCTCCCTTGAAGGGTTTCAGCTTCAAGACTTCGCCGCAATTTTTGCTGCGCACTTCGACTGGCAATTAGCTCCCGCACGGCCTGATCTTCTTCCAGTTGCTGTTTCAAGGTAAGAGGCAGGTCGTTAATGGACAGGAGTCGACTGACTGAACCTTCTTTGGTCTCAACAGCTTCCTCGACCCGCTTCCTGCCATTCTGTTCTCTTTCCAATCGGTACATCCAGTTGGTGTGGTCACCCTGGAATTTTAGTTCGTTAGTGACTACCCGCCGCGCGAGGTCGTTGGCCGACAACACTGGACTGCCGGGAATGGATTGGGGACGTGCCGGTATACCAAGCAGAAGGAGAGTCAGGGTCAGGGCTAGGGAGTTGTTTATCAGTCTCACAGGCAATGACGACGCCAGTCGGTTGCACGTTTTAGACCAGCTATGCATCTCGCTATTCCTCGTATGAAACAACACTGCGGACGACTCGAGGGTTCGTGTCCGCAGGGTTGAGTTCCTCAGGCTTTAAGCATGGACGAAGTCCGCCCAAGAAACTGGTCAAAAATACGCATCTTCCTTGACGTACTATGAGGTGAGGTAAAACGTGCCTCAGACCCGGCAGATCGGCCTGCCTTGTTGCGGGCTAAACCTTCTTGAGCCAGGGTTGGTGCAGCCTCTTACGACGGTCATCATCCCACCTGACGACCGCGTCCTCTTCGTTAGTTTGCTCAACTGTGCCGAATTCTCCAGTCGGCTTGCCGAAGTCACCCAAACCCTCGACACGATCTCCCGGACTCAGTTCCTGGTCGTTGGCGGAAGGTTCGGCGAGCCGCGGCTTCTTGGCACGGTCGGAGTCAGGGGTCGCTCCGAGGTGTGACAGGGGTGGTTGGGGAGCTTTACGCAATCTGTGCGGCGGGTTATCGGTACTACGGGTCATATCCCATTGTTTCTTTCCAAGAGGCCAGCACAGTGCCCTTCGCTGAGGCTCTTCAACTCCTCGATGGATACAGCGTAGGCTTGGAAAGAATGGTTCGGCTGGTCCAAACTGCACAGTTCTGAGAATTAGTTTGGCTAAACGCGGAAGCTCAGGTAACTTCGGGGCGGGGTACTCGAGCGGCCCTTGGGTCGCAACTACAAGCGCGGGAGAATGCCATCAGGCTCAAGGCACAGAGAGGCCAGAAGCAGCCAAGTAGCACAGCTTTTATGCTGCTGCCCCGCTTTGCATCGGTCGTCAGAACGCGGGGGCGTCGGTGCGTTCGTTCCATGATCGGCGGCAGCGGTTCCGGCAGCTCGCACTTCCAGCACGTAATCATCCACCAACCTAGGATCCGCTCGGGCTTCTCGGAATACGTTGAAAGCAGGATGATTGGCAGGTTGGGAAACCGCTGCTTGACGTGCCAGGCCACGGCTTCGGCATCCATGCCTTACTGTTTGTACTCAGCAGAACCGCGGCCACCGGCGCGTCTTCCAGCAACTTCATCGCGGTGTGCCGCTCGATGCGATCTGGACGCGATACCCGTGATATTCCGGAGTCTCTTTGCGCAGTTCCTAGGCCTGTGGAAGGTCGTCGACGCACAACACAAGAGGGGAATCCATGGCCAAATCTCCTCTGGATAGTTACCAAAATTGACCACTTTCCTAAATGCCCCCGTAGTGAGATTTCAAATCGACTACGAGCATTACAGCTTCGATACTGGCCGGCATGCGTGTCCTGTGTCCTGAAGTTTGGCCGTTTGTGCCCGCTCTCCGCCAGGAAGTACACGATTGGAAGCTCAGACTCGGCGTTGCCGTGTGTGCTCTGAGCGTATCGATACAACGAGTTGCGCGTCGACGCTGAGGGGCCACTAAAGTGCACCACTTGAATTAGAGTGAGCACGGTTCTCCTCTTTCAGGTCCTCTGAAACTAAGTCAGCCCATCTGAAGTTCTCCCCTCTTAGCGACCACAACCTTAGGAGGTTGAATATGTTTGCACGCAATATCTCTATCCGTCTGAAATCCAATATGCTGTCCGATTACACGCGAGCCTTTGACAAAGACGTGCTGCCTTTACTGCGTAAGCAGAATGGCTTTAAGGACGAAATCACCCTGGCCGGTTCGGGCGGAGTTGATGTGACCGCGATCAGTCTGTGGGAAAACAAGAATGACGCTGACGCTTACAACACGAATACCTATCCGCAAGTGTTGAAGACGCTGGCCAGATTTATCGAAGGCACGCCCCAGGTTCACACCTTTGACGTGGTCACTTCGACCTTCCAGAAGCGCGAGCTCGTAACAGCGTAAAGGACGCTCGGAGTTTTTTTGGCACGAGGAGGCGGGACTTCCGCCTTCTCGGCCAAACAACGACATGCACTTGATTGCGCCAAGGACCGCTCCCAGCTTCCGGGCGCGCAAGCCCAAGGGTGGCCCCGCCAATCAACAACCTGCCCTGGATCCCACCCAATGGAGGTTTCAGTGCAACTTGTGGCGCAAGCCTACTAAAGAGCCTCTCCTAACCCACTCGTGCGAAACCGCTAGAGTGGGGACAGTTCGTCTTCTTTTCCCTCATCCTTCCTTCCTTGACCAAACCTTTTCTCTAGAAATTGCTGTGCCAGGTCCTTGCCGCCCATCCCGAATGCGATTGCCAAGCCCAGCATCAAAGCTCCAAAAGCGATTCCGAAAGCAACCAGCACCGTTTCTTCTGCTACTCCCACTTCCTCAAAGACCATGGACAACACGAAAATAATGATGATCGTGCGGACGGAAACACTCAGCAGGCGGGGAGAAGGCAGGTTGGCATTCACTGCGGCTAGCAGCGCGGCGCGGGAAAAAAACCCAGCGGCCAGTAAACCGAAGAACATAGTAAGCAGTGCTGCAAAGATACGGGGCAAGAAAAGGAAGAACTTGGCGATTTGTTCCTGAAAGCCAAAAATGCCCAACACGCTTACACCCAGCAGAATGAAGCCCAGCCAAGCCACCCAGAACACGAACCGGCTTAACAGTTCCGTCGCCGATGGTAACGCAGCCTTGCTGAGCAGTTGGGACGCGCCCGCACTTTCCGAGAGCTTGTCGAACTTGATAAGCCGCAGGAAGCTGCGCAACAACACCTTTAAGAGGTAAGCGACTACCCACCCGGCAAACGCGATGATCACCAGTACGATGATCCGGGGAAGGATGTGGGCGAAGCCTCTGGTGAGCTCCTGCATGGCCTGCGTTAATTCGCTGATAATCATTTCCCGCATGATGACCTCACTCTCTACCGTTCCATATCTCGAGCAGATACGGCTTCAGTCGTTCGAATTCAAGGCATAAGCCTTCGATATTGTTTTCGACGTCGTCGGCGGAACCGTTGCGATTCTCCATCAGGAACGTGAACGCTCTGCCGCGAAAAAGCGGTGCCAGCGCCTGGATGATGTGATCCCGGCTGATGACCGATTTGTGATATGCCGCGGCAAACTCGTAGACCGTCTTAACCCACAACTCCGCGGGATAACGAAAGCGCACTTCTTCCAGACCAGCGATTCGCTGAAGTTCTGCCAGCGTCGAGGGGGAAAGAATTGACTGAAATACGGATTCCAACTCGGCGACTCCGGTCGTGAACATTTCTCGCAGCCGTTTCCGGTTTATTCGCAGTGGCTCGAGAGTGAACTCCTGCTCAGCGCCGGTCGTCGGAATTGGCTGGGAGCCCGTTTTGGCGTTCCACAACGCAAAGTTCGGTTCCAATGAAGAGAACAACGCCCCGACGGTTTGTCGCATGGCTGGAACCAAATCGGCGGAATGCCTCTCAACATGCTCCTTGGTTCCCAGGAAGGACTGGCTGATACGGTACCCTCCGGCAATCGCAGCCAGGGTGAATTGAATTTCCGAACCAGCCCGAGCGGTTTCTTCGTGCCATGGGTTCTGGGCAAGAAATTGGCTTCCGAGGCGGCCAGAGAATGCGAACTCCAAGGCGTAGGGCTCGCGGATTTTCAACCCATAAAGCGCACGGGTCATGGGATAGAGGAGATTCGTTAAAAGGATTCCATCAAACCTGTGCCTTCGATATGTGGGCAACACAAGATCGAATGTTTCTGCGTAAACGGGCCGCAGCAGAGCTGCCAGCCAGTCTGCTGTAATTTGAGTGGATTCGGGTGAAATCACCGCGCACGCCTTGGCGCGCAACAATTCGGCAGCCGCCAAAATGGTCCGCAGCGCCGTCCCGTTGGCGGGGCTGCTCGCATACTGCGTGCTGATCGAGGGCAACGTACGGAGGGCGTACGGCTTGGAGCTACGCTGCGCATCGCCGATCGCCGCACGCACAACCAATTCGGGCGTGCCATCCCGCGACCCTCCGTCGGCGTTGATGATGGCTGCTCTCTCCCGGGGAAAGAATGTCAGGATGCCGGCCTGAATCGTTTCGACGATCGAGCCGATGGTTTTGGCGTTGTTGTGGGTGGGCACGCCCACCAGGATGTCCACTTCACCGACACTAATTAGCTGGCCGAGAAAATCATCGGTGAGAAAACTTTCCTCCGCCAATCTAGCCTCCGTCATATTCGTGGCGTCGTTTCCCTGCCGACTACACTTCAGATTCTTCGCAACCGAAACCAGTAAAACTGGTAAGGGCCCAGGGTCAGCAGGTACGGCAGTTCGCCCACCCGCGGAAAGATGTTCTTGCCGAACATCTCGATCAGAATATTTCCTTTGTAACGGCGCAAATCCAGTTCGACAGCCTGTGCCGCATTCGAAAGATTATTGACCACCAGGATCGTCTCATCGCCCAACTGTCGCACGTAGGCCAGTATTCTGTGATTGGCCGGATAGAGAAACTCAATCGATCCGCTACCGAACGCACTGGTCGTCTTGCGAACCGCTATGATGCGCCCCATCCAGTTGAGAAGAGAATGTTGGGTCCGTTTTTGCGACAATACATTGACTGCCGGATAACCATACAGTGGGTCTTGGATCAACGGCGCATACAGTTTCTCTGGATCGGCGGCGGAAAACCCTCCGTTCCAGCCTCCGCTCCACTGCATTGGAGTTCTCACTCCATTGCGGTCGCCCAAATTAGTGTTGTCACCCATTCCGATTTCGTCTCCGTAATAAATGCTTGGGGTGCCCGGCAACGACATCAGCATTCCGTTCATCAACTCGATCCGCCTTCGGTCGTTGTCGAGCAAAGGGGCCAGCCGGCGCCGAATTCCGAGGTTCAGCCGCATCGCCTTGTCTTGGGCGTAGCTGTCGTTCATGTAGTCCCGTTCCATGTTCGTAAGCATTTCGAGGGTTAGCTCGTCATGGTTGCGCAGGAACAGGCACCATTGGCATGAAGGCGGAATTGCCGGGGTTTGCTGCAGGATCTCAGTAATAGGTTTGCGGTCTTCTAATTTCACTCCCATGAACATCCTCGGCATCAGCGGGAAATGAAATGCCATGTGGAATTCATCCCCGTCGGCGAAGTAAGGCCGAAGATCCGCAGGCCATTGATTGGCTTCCGCCAGGAGCATCTTGCCGGGAAATTGTTCATCGAGTTTGCGCCGCAACTCTTTTAGGATGGCGTGAGTCTCGGGCAAATTCTCACAATTCGTGCCCTCGCGTTCCACCAGGTACGGGACCGCATCCAGCCGGAAGCCGTCAACCCCTATTTCCAGCCAGAACTTCATGACATTCCACATCTCTTCCCGGACCGCCGGATTGTCATAATTGAGGTCGGGCTGGTGGCTGAAGAAACGATGCCAATAATAGGATTTCGAAACCGGATCCCACGCCCAATTGGACATCTCGGTGTCGACAAAATTGATCCGAGCTTCGTGATACCGGGTGTCGGTATCACTCCAGACATACCAATCCCGGCGCGGGTTTTCCTGCGAACTTCGGGACTGCTGAAACCACGGGTGCTGATCCGATGTGTGATTCAGCACCATTTCGATGATCACTCTTATCTGACGCTTGTGAGCCGAGCCCAGGAATCCTCCTGAAATCCTCCAAGGTTCCGTAGCTGGAATGGACTGAGTAGTAATCCGAAATATCGTAGCCGTCGTCGCGCAGAGGTGACGGGAAAGAATGGCATCAACCAGATTGTGTTTATCCCTAATTCCTCCAGGTAGTCCAGCTTTTGATCAAGCCCTGGGAAGTCGCCAACACCATCTCCGTTGCTGTCGTAGAAAGTGCGAACGTGAGCCTGGTAGATGATCGCGCGTTTGTACCAAAGCACATCCTGCTCTAATGGCAAACCGCTTCCTCCTCGCTCAATGCGGTGCTCTTCGAACCAGAGTGCTATTTTCGCATTCGTTTAGCCCTGTGTCAGGCAGTCGAACGTCTCGGGTGTGGCCGCACGATCAGCATTTATTATGGTATGAACGAGAGAAACGATGCGATTTCGGGCGATAGCCTCGGATTACGATGGGACTCTGGCCCGCGATGGGCGGGTCGACCGCGACACCCTGGCTGGGCTGGAACGGGCGCGGCAATCGGGAAGAAAGGTGATCTTGGTCACCGGCCGCGAACTTCCCAGCTTGCGCGATGTGTTTTCGAGCTTCCATCTCTTTGACTGGATTGTCGCCGAGAACGGCGCTCTGCTTCACAACCCGGCAACCCGCGAGGAGCGACTCTTGTGCCCGGCCGCCTCCTCCAAACTCGTGGCCAATCTGCGGAAGCAGGGGATTCCGCTTTCCGTGGGAAAGTGCATTGTGGCAACGGTGAGACCTCATGATGCAGCCGTCCTTCTGGCGATCCGGGAGCTGAACCTCAGCCTGCAAGTAATCTTTAACAAAGAATCGGTGATGATCTTGCCCCGCGGGACCGACAAGAGTACAGGCCTTTCCGCCGTATTGTCTGACCTGGGGCTTTCGAGTCAGAGCGTCGTGGGAATCGGCGATGCAGAGAACGATCATGAATTCTTAGGCTGCTGCGGCTGCTCAGTGGCCGTGGCCAACGCCATACCTACGCTCAGGCAACGTGCCGACCTGGTCACCAGCGGCAGCTACGGGGCCGGCGTCACGGAAGTCATCGACCGATTGATCGACACCGATCGCCTCTCCTGACTGCTCACCCGGCGTATACCTCGACTGCGGCTCCACCCTGTTTGCCGCCTCGTCGAGCCGCACTTCGCAGAGTTCTGCAATCAAAGCGCCCGCCCAGCGATAGATGTTGTGTTCTCTCACAACCCTGCGCATGCGCTGCATCCTGGTCTTCCGTTCCTCGGTGTCCATCTCAAGCGCAAAACGGAGGGCTTCGGCCGTCTGCTCGATGTCGTACGGGTTTACCAGCAGCGCGTCCGGCAATTCGCGGGCAGCGCCGGTGAAACGGCTCAGGACGAGCACTCCTTGTTCATCCTGGCGTGCGGCTACAAATTCCTTGGCCACCAGGTTCATTCCATCGTGCAGAGAAGTAACCAGGCAAAGATCCGCAGTCCGGTAAAACCGCTGGATTTCATGGTGGCTGTGCTGCCGTTTCATGAAGACGATGGGCTTCCACTTGCCGGTCTGGAAGCGCCAATTGATGCGCTCTGCTTCGGACTCTACCTCCGCCAGCAAATCGTGGTAACGCTTGATGTGGGTGCGGCTGGGCGCTCCGATCTGCAAGAACGTAAATTTCTCGCGATAAGTCGGATACTTTTCCAAGAGCCGTTCAATGGCCAGGAAGCGCTCCAGAATGCCTTTGGTATAGTCCACGCGATCCACGCCCACGCCCAGGAATACGGCTTCGACCCCTAACTCGCGCAGCAAGGCGACCCGCTCCATGTAGACGGATTCCACGGCCTCGGCGGGAGCAGGATTCTCCGGAAACTCCACGCTGATGGGAAACGGTTTTACCACTGTGCGGTGTTCTTCGCGATTGACCGTGCAATGTTCCCAATCAATACGCGATTCCAACGTGCGATCCACCGTTTGCAAGAAGTTCGTGCAGTGGGATTGAATGTGGAAGCCAATCAAGTCCGCTCCCAACAATCCGTCCACGAGTTCTCTTTGCCACGGACAAATGCCGAACGCCTCCGGGTTCGGCCACGGGATATGCCAGAAGATCGCCACTCGCGCATCCGGGCGCGCCTTCTTGATCATGCGGGGCAGAAGCGCGAAATGGTAATCCTGTGCCAGGAGCACCGGACGGTCCATGCCCTCCATTTCCTTCAGTACCGCGTCTGCGAACCGGCGGTTGGCCCTTTCATAGTGCTCCCAGTCGGAGACGCGAAACATAGGGCGCGTGTGGGCGATATGGCAGAGCGGCCAGAGCCCCTCGTTGGCAAAACCGTAGTAGTATCCTTCCTCTTCTTCCTTGCTGAGCCAGACGCGGCGCAACGTATAGCGGGGATCGTCGGGCGGAACGCGCAAGCGGTCATGCTTGTCCACGGTTTCTCGATCCGCATCTCCACTCCCGTGCGCAACCCATGTTCCGTCACACGCGCACAAGACGGGGCCGAGAGCGGTCACCAGTCCGCTGGCGGGAACGATTGCCTCCACGCTCTTGCCCTGGTGTCGATGTATGTAAGGCTCCCGGTTCGCAACTACGAACAGGCGGCTGTTCCCCAGTCTGTCGCGAACGTGGACTGAGAGTCGTTCCGCAGTCCAGAAAGCATCGGCAGTCTGGCGCAACTGGGCCTCCTTCTCCGCTGCGGAACGAGCCGCCGTGAGACTTGCGGCGAAGTTTGCCATTTCGTTGGCGAGGGGGCGGAACAAATCCAGATCTGGCAGAGCCGGCCTGAAAGAAGCTTTGCCCGTGCGCAGTGCCCGCATCCACTGCGCTGCCCGGGCAATGGGGCCCGTAATGCTCCAGCGCACAATCAGCAGGGTGGTGAGTGTGATCAGGAAAACGAGGACGAGCACGCGCAAGAACGTTTCGCGCCATATCCTCCTGCTTTGGGCATTGATGTAGCTGGCGTCGTGAACAATCGCTAGCCCGCCCACAACCGCTTCATCCTGATGCAGAGGGACCGCATAAATATAGACGGAAGCCTCTCCCAGCCGGATGAATTGTCCTGCGCTTTGCGCGCTCGTTGCCGCCTGCTGGACCACCGCAGGTTCGGTTGTGAGTCGTGGCGCCAGTTCGGGAGTTGTGGCAATGGATTTGCCTTGCGCGTTATAAATGGCAACTCCGGCCAGATGTTCCCGGTTGCCGAACCGGTCAACGATTATCTGAAGTTCCTTGCGCGAGCCCTTCTTGAGATAGGGTTCGACTTTGTCGGCAAGACTATCTCCCAATACTTCCGCTCGGTGCTCCAGATCCCGGCGCAGACCCCGCTTTTGAAACCGTACCTCATAGTAGGAGGACAATAGCGAGATCAGTGTGATCCCGACGATCAACGAGATGGTAAGGCGAAGTGTTAGGAGGCGCACAAATTTACCTTGATGCAACGGGTAGCGCGGACTATGCCATTATTCTCCGCGATTAAGCCGTCCCGTGAGAAGTGGTATTGGAATGGTTTGGTCAGGGAATTTCAGAATCTGTTCGCCAACGGTTTTCTGCGTTGCTATCCAGCGCGCTACCACCACCAGCCTCTTCGGTGCTGGTCCAACATAGTGGGTCGGATAGCAGGTGATCAGGGTACGAAGACCCCAGGAGGATTCCATGAAAAAAGCATTCTTGTTGATCGTTGTACGTGCGGGCTGGAATTTCACCTAGGATTTGATTTGGCTTCCGATCCTTACGCAGAACTCTCGCGTCGTGTACCGGTCGAGCATCCGGCCCGGGAACCTGGAGCATCCAGAGTGGAACAGCACAAACTCTATTTGGCGTGGCATTGATTGTCTGTTCAAAAAGGCTCACATTCGACTTGGGAGACGCTAATCTTCTCGTCAGCGATAGCAGAAGTTCTACGATGAGCGCAGGTTAGACGTCCGACTAATCTTTCTGACGGGTCGCCTTCACCCCCGACAGAATCCCAACGCCCAGGAGTACGACCGCGCCCACGACGATCCAATGCGTGGGCATATGCATCAGGTGTGCACCGTAAATCAGTCCACCGATCATAATGGCGAACCCAATCGCGTAAAGTCCGAACGACATGGCACCTCCTTTTCGAGTGAGCTCCGTAAGATCTACGACTGAGTTCCCGGGGATGAGACAACTCCCGTCGCGTGAAGCGACGTCTACAGACTCACTCACTTGCCTCGACAGCGCTGTGCAGAATCGCTCACTTTGTGAGGGAGCACATTTTGCGAGCCTTCGGGAGTCTCTCTACCACTCTGCGTCTTAGCTGAGATTCTTAGCTGACATAAGGGTCCGATTCAAAAGACGATCAATTCTGACCAGCTTTCCGAAGCCTGAAGTTTGATACTGGCGATTCACAAGGTTCCGACGACAAGGGGAATCTCGTGAACAACCCTGGATTTGTGGAGGTTTCAATGAACCTAAGTCTGCTGGATCCGAAGCTGATTGCCCTCGTCACCGCTGTGATTGTGATCATCGCGGTGGTTGCCTGGCTGTACGTGCGAAAACGCAAGAGTACGACTGCAAGCCTGCGGCAAAAGTTTGGGCCCGAGTACGAGCGGGCAGTCCTGACGCACGGCTCAGAACGAAAAGCAGAAGCGCAATTAGCGGATCGCGAAAAACGGGTTGAAAAGCTCAACATCCGCGATTTTGATTCGATGGAACGCGACCGCTTTTCCAAACGGTGGGAAGTTGTGCAGTCTCGCTTTGTTGACTCCCCGAAGGGGGCGGTTACAGAAGCTGATGACCTCGTGTCCTATGTGATGAAAGCTCGTGGCTATCCCGTATCCGATTTCGATCAACGTGCCGCCGACATTTCTGTCGATCATCCGAGGGTGATGGAGAACTACCGCTCTGCGCATGCGATTGCGCTGCGGGTCGGGAAAGACGAGGCAACGACGGAAGAGTTGAGAACGGCGATGATTCACTACCGCTCTTTATTTGAGGAACTGGTACAGGTGCCAGTGGCTGTTGAAAGAAAAGAAGTAGCGTAGTGGCCAGTGGCGACTACGGCCTGGCGACAAACACAAGATGCAATCGAAGCTCATTAAAGGAGGAGAGGAAAACATAATGAAACCAAGCACGCAAGACCGGACCGAGGGCAAGCTCCACGAGGTGAAGGGAAAAATCAAGGAGGAGGTTGGAAAGGCGACGAACGACCCAGACTTGGAAGTGTCAGGGAACGCGGAAAAGAAAGCTGGAAAAGTGCAGAAATGGATTGGTCGCGCCGAAAAAGCGGTCGGAGAATAAAGGAACGAAGCTCCCCTCTGGTCGACCGCGGCCATCAGAAGCGTAACTGCGCCGAGGAACATGTACTGCTTGTCCGAAATGGACAATGTGTAGCGTCCTATTTTTGAGATCAGACGGCGACGCCTCCTCCTGACGGGCTGCCGCAATAGCCGATACACCTTCCAGTCGCGTCTCCACTCCCGGACGGAAATGAGATTTACTCTGACGGGCGGCGGGGTTGGTGGAGGAGCAGGCTGCGACAGCAGCGAAACCAGATCGAGAAACCAGAGTGGATTTCCCGGAGTCACCGCAGTTCCTCCTCTACCCGATATTACCTAACTTAGAATTCTCTCCGCCACAGGAGTTTCTTAGAAGCACCTTTTTTCCTCAGGACTTCCTCCGCGCCCAGCACCGCCGCGAATAATGCGAGGCCACCAAAGAGGTAAACTCCTGGACGCGAACCGCCAAAGAAAATCATGGCGAAAGGTAAAGTCGCAAGCATGATAGCGAGAAGGGTGTGGCTCGGTCGCTGAATGGGATGCTTCACAGCGCCACGCGCTCTTGGGACCACTGGAGTCTTTCGGCTCTTGTTCTTGTTCGGCATCGGAGTTACGCTCGCGTCCACAAGGGAACAACAACGAAGACTGTGGCTGCCCTGACTAGCGATGTATTAAGTCAGGGCCTTTTTTCTTGCAGTAACGCGCTGCTAGGATTGGGCAGTTGGCTGCTGTGAATTTTCACCGGACAGCAGCTTCTTTTTCTCTGCCTCGATCCAAGCCTCGATCCGTGTCCGACGGAAGCGATCCCTACATTCTTTGCGGAGAATTTCGAGACGCTCAATCTCACCTTTGGCCTTCGAGAACTTGTTCAAAAACTTCAGAATCAATAGTTCCTTGTGGCCGGGATTTCTTCCCGGCCCGTTTCTTTTCTCTGTCACGGCTGGCCTTCATTTTCGCCGCCTTTCCCATGATGCGTCAAATGCACAATCTTGCCTCGAGGCCATTTCCTGGGTTCGCTATTGCATCACCTGTCAGGAATTGATTGATGCCGCAAACTGAAAAAAGCCTGCTGGGGTCAGGCTGTGAAAACTTTCCGACGATCTGAGGAAGTGAGCAACTTTGAACAGTCACGCGATTGTGGGAACAGTACTCTAGCATCTGCTTGACGCGGCAGTCCCCTAAGAAGGCGGACGGCCCTTTAGGGCGGTCATGGGTTAGTGTCGGGTAGCTGACATTCGGACCCTCACGACCGCCCCTCTTCAAGGTGTAACGATTCTCGGGATGCATTTTGGTATGACAACATAACCCTCCCTTGGAGGCACCCAAATCACTGATGAGTTAAAAAGGAGCGATATGACTAACGAAGATGAAAGAGATCCACAGCAGAAACAGGAGCAAGGCAAGCACAACTCAACCGGATCGGCGAGCACCTCGGATCCGAAGCCCAATTCTTCTCAGAGCCAGGGCAACCGTCCACAGGACGTTGCCAAGAAGAACCCATCGCAGGGTAGCGACCCTCAGCACCAGGGTCAAGAGAAACCAGAAGATGAGAAGCGGCGTGCTTCCTGAACAATTCTTGGGAACAAACATTGTAAGAATGAAGCGCCCCGGCTTAAGCGCCGGGGCGTTCTTGCGTTTGAAGGGACACAGCCATTTAGTCCTGAGGGCGATTCAATATATCTTGATTCATCTGCGATTCGATTTCTTGCCCTGAATACCTTCAGGGTAATGCTGCCCGGTGTTACTGGCGTAACCAGTCCCATTGCAACATGTTGTGGGAGCGACAATCACGCCGCGATACCATGCTAAGAGTCTCTCCCACGAAAACAGGCTACCAATTTGCTCGCAGTCACACGCTTGCCAATGGAAAATCAAGAGACCAGACGGTTTGGCCGGTATGAGATCGTCGGCGAGTTAGGCCGCGGCGCTATGGGTGTTGTCTACAAGGCGCGCGATCCCCAGATTGATCGCCTGGTCGCACTTAAGACCGTCTCGCTGCAGGGGCAGGAACCGGAGCAAGACGAGGAATTCCGCCAACGATTTTTCTATGAGGCACAAGCTGCTGGACGCTTGCAGCATCCCGGCATAGTCGCCATTTTTGATGCCGGCGAAGATCCAGAGTCCCACAATCCTTACATCGTGCTGGAGTATGTCGCCGGTGAGTCTCTTGCCCGGATTCTTTCCCGGGAGAAGAAGCTCCCGCCGGCCAACGCCATGCGCCTGGCCGAGGAAATCGCCAGCGCCCTGGATTATGCGCACGCGCAAGGCGTTGTCCATCGCGACATCAAGCCGGCCAACATACTGATCACGGAGGATGGGGGCGCCAAGATTGCTGACCTGGGCATCGCCAAGCTGAATCTGGCGCACTACACTTTGCACGGCCACGTTCTCGGCACTCCTGCCTACATGGCTCCTGAGCAACTCTCCGGCGAAGGCGCCGACGGACGCTCCGACCTATTTTCCCTGGGCGTGATTCTCTACGCCATGGTTACCGGGCATTCGCCATTTCCCGGAAGCAGCGCCGCCACGGTTTGCTTCAAAGTGGTCAATCGAGAGCCCGTACCGGCCAGTGCCTTCGACCTCGATCTGCCCCGGGGCCTGGATGCCGTCATAGCGCGCGCCATGGCGAAAGACCCCAATAGCCGCTACCAGCGGGGCTCGGACTTTG
Organism: uncultured Acidobacteriaceae bacterium; assembly: GCA_963770235.1. Classification (GTDB taxonomy): domain Bacteria; phylum Acidobacteriota; class Terriglobia; order Terriglobales; family Acidobacteriaceae; genus Sulfotelmatobacter. Next base: position 401,761 of record CAVYOW010000005.1, read on the forward strand.
CCGCCGACCTACAGCAACTGCAACAGCAACATCAACCGGGATCGACCACAACCTCCTTGAGTGCCACCTTGCAGGCTGGAACTACGAGCTCGCCGAAGGCCTTGTCGGCACCGGCAAACCAGGCTCCTACGGCTGGAGAACGACGGATTCATGCCGCGATGCTCGAAGCTCCCCTGCGGGGGCTGATCTTGGGCGCTGCACTGATGCTCATGCTCGTCTTATTTCTCGGAAACCCTTTCGAAAAATTGGCCTCTTCGCGGAAACCTGTCGCCGGGATACAGATCGGGTCCCAATCCAGTCCGAACCGTTCGGGGGAGAACGTGGACAGCGCGCCACCGACACCCGGAACCGGGGCGCGGGCGGCTGCGACCTCCTCGGCTCGCTCAACTACCCCTGCCCTCAAAGCTCCGGCGGAGAATTTCGCCGCCAAATCTCCCCGGAATCTGGTCAAAACGTCATCCGCCCTCAGCGACCTGCCCCCGGTGCCCACCGCCAGTCTCCAATTAGCCGTACAGCATCAGTTCAAGGTAGCGACTCTCTCATTATGGATTGACAACAAGCTGACGCTCACTCAGCCCCTTCATGGAAGTGTTCGGAAGCACCTGATCGTTTTCAATGGCGTCCATGGCGCCAACTCCGAGACCGTCCAGGTTCCATCGGGGGCTCATGTCATCCGTCTGCGGGCTCAATCCACCGACCAATCCATCGACCTCTCCAGAACCATCTCCGTCGCTTTCACCGGCGGGGATAGCAGGACCTTGCAGGTTACCTTCAACAATCACAACACGGCCATGAATCTGATTTGGAAGTAGATTGGTTGTCAGGCCAATCAGACCTGCATACCACTGAACTAGGAAACAGCTTTGTCATGCCGAACGCTCCCGTTGCTCGTCTTTGGCTGCGGCCTGGACGGGCTTCTTCGCCGCCGCTGTAGAAACAGGCGGCAAGAAAAGCGGACGGTAATGACGGCGCAGGCATGCATGGCATCTCACAACTTGTAGGAACAAAAACCCACACGCTTCATCCCACCACGTCCTCGGTCGGGACGCGTATATTTCTGCCTCGCCGCAATAAGGACAGTGATTCAATCCAATCCTCCGCATGACGAAACCCCCGAAGTTTGTTCCGAGATTTCAATCCAAGCAGCGGAGTCACGTCTGTTCAAAATTGCACACATTGTCGGAAAATGACTTCGGGGCACGATCTACCGTCGCCGCAAGCGGCGAATTCTAGGCGATAAATTCACGTCTAGACACTTCGGGCACGGACACCTAAAAGCCGTGTCGTTCGGAAAAACAATGTGGCCGCACTTTTCACAAATCTGTCGCCCATTGGAGAGAACCTTCATCGGCCTGAATCCCGTGCCCAAAATACAGTAGGGGCAGCGAGGTTGTTTCGCCTTTTTCCCTGTCAGAACTTGGATACTCCCGCACTCGGTTTGCTCGCTGCCAGTGACTATAGACGCTCGATGTCTGGAGGACTGTTCGATAGCGAACAATCCGTTTGCCAAGAAGCAGACGATCTTTGTTCAGGGCGATTAGTCCGATGCTGTCTCTCATATACAAACAGGAAAAGTAAAACTCACCGTTCTGTCGAAGAGCGGGAAGGAAGGCGATCATCCACCTCGATCTGAAGCCATCCAACGTGCTGGTTGAAGAAGTGGACAACAAGGCCGTTCCCAAGATCATTGACTTCGGGCTGGCCAAGGCCGCAGGGCAGCGGCTGACCGAGATGACGATGTTTACGGAGGCGGGGGCAATGCTGGGTACGCGTTTTCCGTTAGTTGCCAGAGGAGTGCCACCCGGCGACCCTTTGTGTTCGGCAAGGGCTTTTTGCGTTCAGTGCTCTATGCCGCGAACCGCGCGGAGCCGGGACCCGGGGTGGTGTAACCGAGCATGGCCTGCTTCAATTGCGAATCCACTTCGTCGGCGATCGTGATTACGTCTCGCAGCACCTTGCTGAAATCCACTCTACCTAGATTATTTTGTAGGGTGTTAAAGATACTGACCTGTAGGATTCGCGATTCTTCGACCACCATCGCGGCAGTGTAGCCTTGTTGACGGCGTAGATCTCCGTGCTGGCGTGCTGGGATGGAAATGCATGCTCTTTCAGCCTGAGGGAGGCGTAAGCGGTAAATCAGATCAGCGATGAGATTAGGGAGATGACCGGTACGGTCCTCAAAGCTCAATGGGATACAATTCAGCTCTTCATCGTGGTCTACCAGTGCCATCCAGTCCTGAATCGTAGCATTCAAGTCATGCTCTAGTATGGAGGCCACGCTCTCCGTAGGCAGCGGCCTGCTAGCTACCGGGTTCGCGAGCTTGTTGCGGATAGCTTTCCGAAGGGTGGCCATTTGGATGGGTTTCATCAGGACTTCGTCAGCCTGTAAGCGGATGGCAGATAAAGCCTCATCTATCGCTGGGTAGCCGCTTAGCACCAGAGTGACTGCTTGCGGGTGGGTGTGGCGCATGGCGCTAACGACGGTAAAACCATCACCGGCGTGCGGCATGTGTAAGTCGGAAAGCAGTGCCTCAAAGTTCTCTGTCGCTATGCAACGGAGTGCGTCGCGCACGTTCGCTACGGCAGCTACCTCAAAGCCGTCGCGTTCCAGCGCTGCTTGTAACATCTCGCGGACAGCGTCATCATCCTCGGCCAATAAGATTCTGGGCATACTCCAACTCCTTACCTCCCGCCCTGAGAGGTGTCGTGCTTTTCAAGAATTACCAGGAAGAATAGCCGACTTCCCCAACTCTGACTGGTCACAATTGCACACTTCTAGGTGCACAGAACTGTTGCCACGATTAAGTCCCCTGCCAGCTTCCTGGACGGCGTACTCGAAGCTAACCGGGGAGTAGGAAATTGATTCCTGTCGTGAATAGGCGATAGCACTCATTGACCTCAATGAGCGATATGGGAATATTTCAACAGTCAAGAACTGGTTCCTTGGCCGTCACCTTCCCGCGATTTGCGTAGCTGAACTGATCCGCCCAACGGAAGTCTGCGAAGAGACTGGACGGCTCCGGGAAGAAGTACAAGAAATGCTGCGGCGGGCGGCGGTGAACTGAGCGCTCTGTGGCTGTCCCTACTGCTTGGAATCCTGAACCTCGAAGCCAAGAACTACCGGCATGATGACCACAAGCTCACACGTATGTGTTCGATATTGCACAGATCAAGATGATCTGAGTCGTTACAGTAACGCAGGGGTAGGTAGATGACCGCCCCGATGATGGAAAGGATAATTTATGAATACATTTAAGTTCTTTGCGTTAGCTGCTGTTGCTGCAATCTGCTTCGCGGTAACAACTACTTCCAAAACACAGGCTCAAGTAAGCGTCGACATCGGAGTCGCGCCTGACTGCCCCTACGGTTACTATGACGTCGCGCCGTACGATTGCGCCCCTTACGGCTACTACGGCTCGGAATGGTTTACAGGTGGCGTATTCATTGGTGTTGGCCCGTGGTTTCATGGCGCTTCCAACTTCCAAGGCCACGTAAATAACCGTCTCCATCCTGAGCACGGCTATAACGGCCCAAAGCCAAACCGTGGCGACAAACCCGAGCCGGGAAAGCGTCTCGATAAGGTTTCCCACTTCAAGGGAAACGAAGTGCGGGATGGACGCGGTCACGCAGTTGGGGGCAAACGCTAGCCGGTACCAGCCGTTGCCTGTATCTCAATCAAGAGGCCCAATCGAGAACGTATAAAAGGAAAGGGCAGTTGTCCACGGATTGAAGATTGAAGTGGATGCCTGCCCCTTTTCCGCAAGAGCGCAAATCTGTAATTGTGCCCTATTTGATCTGCTGGATGATCGTTCGTGGCCCACCAGCATAGCTGGTGGGGCACGCTCAGACGAGCTAAAGGACGGCGGATTCTCCGCGTAACTGTTGTTAACAGGCGTTTACACTCAAAACCCCCTTGGCGGGGGCCAATGAGTGCTATGGGGATTTATCACCAACCACGGCGTCATCAGCCCTGCTCATGCCGCATCGTCGTATGCGAGGGAAGATGACAGCTCACGGTAAGCGTCAGTCTGCTGCCGAAGGGTTGCGGCCACTTGGTCTGCGGTGCCAACGGCATCTGCACCTGCTATGAAGCGCCGTGGCGGCTTTTCCTGACCGGAGATCATAATTAATGCCCGGGCAAGTTTGGCGGGATCGCCGGACTGCTGGCCGTTGTAGCCTTTCCAGAATTCCATTTGCTTCGCTCTGCGCTCGTTATAATCCTCAATGGTCCGCTCTGCGAAATTTGTAGATTCTTCCGTGAGGAGTTCCGTGCGGAAGAAGCCCGGATTGACAGTGATCGTATTGATGCCAAACGGTTCGACCTCAGCCTGCAGCGACTGCATCCAGCCCTCAAGGCCGAACTTCGACGCGGCGTAGGCGGTGCCGAACTCAAAACCGATGAGTCCTGCGGTCGACGAGATCGTGATTATGAGCCCTGAACCTTGCTTGCGCATAACCGGCAGAACGGCGCGGGTTACGTTCATCGGGCCGACTAGACTGGTCGACAACTGCCGCTCGATCTGCTCCGGCGACAATTCTTCAAAAAATCCTGCACAAAAGTTTGCGGCATTGTTGACCAGCACATCTATGCAGCCAAACTGGTCAACGGCCGCCTTAACCGCGGACCCCGCGTCGGCAGGGTTGGTGATGTCCAATTTCACGACCAGCAGTTCGGCGGATTTTCCAAGGGCCTTGGCCACTTTGTCAGTATTGCGGCCGGTAGCGACGACTTTATGGCCGCCAGCCAAAGCCGCCTTGACGATATCCACGCCCAAGCCGCGGCCGGCGCCGGTGATGAGCCAGACTTTATTGGTGGCCATGGTTCCTTCCTCCTGTATTGACCTGACCGATTTTTTGTAGCATGGAGATTGTAAGGGATAGTTGACGAAACCGGGAGGCGAGATAAGCCGCCTCCCATTTTTCTCGTTAGCTAATGGTTACGCGGCCTTGCCATGAACCTTGGCTTCGACGGTCTTCTCGCTGCCAACATTCACCTTGATCTGCTTGGGCTTGGCTTCCGCCTTCTTGGCAAGTTTGATCTTAAGCAAGCCTTTTTCATAGTTGGCGCTCACTTGCCCCGGATCTACCGAACTGGGCAGCGTGAACGAGCGGGTGAACTCTCCGTACTGCCGCTCGACGCGACGGAAGTTCTCCTCTTTCTCTTCTTTCTCGATTTTGCGTTCGCCATGGACGGTGAGGGTGGTGTTCTCGATACGGACATCAATGTCTTTCTCGTCGATGCCCGGGACTTCCATCTTCAGAGTAATGTTGTGCTCGTCTTCGTAGATGTCCACCGGGGGTGCGTAGTTGGTGGTGGTTAACGCCTCTTCCGGGCCTCCGGGGTTATACGACTCACGGAACAGACGGTTCATCCGGTTCATGCGGTCCTGCATGGTGGACAACTCACGGAAAGGCTCCCAACGGGTCAATAGGGTCATAACGTAGTTCCTCCTTGGAGAAATCTAAGGGGAGAAAGCTTCAGATGGGCTGACTTAGTTCAGGGGACCTGAAAGAGTAAGAAGAGGTAGCTTGCTCAACTAAAATGCTAGGCTTCTGCCCAACCGATGTCAAATCGTGGCTGGAACTAATTTGCATCGGGCCGACCTCGTGAATCGGAGCTGGAGGGGAGAGTCGCCGCGTGCTATCAGCTTGGCTGCGGTTTCCAGCAACTCATCGGATTCGCGGCGAAGTCGTTCGGAGTGGGATTCATCCGGCACGGTGACATCATGCCACACTGAGCTGCTCGCGCAGTCGTGATAGTATCGTCGCTGTTACTGCACGGAGGCACGTATGTACGGGCAAGAACGATGGTCAATGCCGCTTCTGTTCATGCTTCTTCTATCGGCTGTTCTCTTGCCCGCAGCTCAGAAGCCGAAGCAGGATAAGACGACCTCGCCGGCGCGTCCCCCCCTCGAGGGACCGAAGATTTTTCGCTACTACTGCGCCGCGTGTCACGGAGCTGACGGACGAGGGCATGGACCAGCATCAGTTGCCTTAAAGCATGCCGTTCCAGACTTAACCCTAATCTCGCAACGAAATGGCGGAAAGTTCCCGTACCAGCGTGTAAAGGAAATCATCGAAGGAAAACAACCTGGGCCCCTCGCCCACGGCGATCGAGAGATGCCAATTTGGGGACCAATCTTCCATGAGGTCGAATCGGACCAAGACTGGGGAGAAGTAAGGTTGGACGCAATCACCAAGTACATGGAGGCAATTCAGCAAAAATAGGTAGATTGCGATCCTAATTGAACTGTCGAGGGGGAAAAGAGCGGCATATAGTTGACGTAACCAGGCGTTTACACTCATTGAGGCGGGGGCTGCCTTAACGAGTGGAAGCGACGATGTTCACGCCCTTACAGCATCCCGCCTGTCTTTACTGCCAGAATATTCAGCGCCATCTCCAGTTTCGTAATGGCGGCACCGAGTTCCGGATGCGTTCCAATCTTCTCTTCCAGGGCTTTCAGAATCTCGTGAGCACTTGTAATATGCGCTGCTGCCTGGGATGGATTTTGCTCAGGATTGCGTTTGCTCTGTGTGTCCATGGCCACTCGCTCCGTTGTACCTCTCAATTCTATACAGCATCTCTTATCTTACGCATCCGACCATATCGGAAGCATGTTGGGTTAACAGGCGATTACATTCATTGACTTGACGCAAGCGTGTGATCGCAGAAGGGGATTGGCTGCTCGTGTTCAGACCGTCCGTGGCAGCATTCTGGCCCTTGGCGAGATGCCATTTCTACCGGCGTGAAGTCTCTCACCGCGACCGATTCACCCTTCAACTCCTGCGGCCGCACGGATGTTCTGAGGTCAAACAGATCGTTCACCGGGTGTCCGAGATCCTGTTTGCAACCGAGATAGCGTTCTGTCGTCTGCACGGATGCATGCCCCAGCAAGAATTGAATCTGCTCCAGCTCACCCCCGCTCGTGTGGCACAGCTTCGCACAAGTCCTCCGCCGCCCACTTACTGCGTACCCACACACTCAGTGGTCGCAAACCGTGAAAGTCCGCCTCACATTCCGTATCCTGGAACACCGCTCTTTCGACCAGTTTGTTGTACCGACTCAGCGCGTGCTCGTTCAACCATTTAGAGAGTGTCGCCAACCTGGCATTCAATAGAAAAGTTATTGTTTGACCCCTATGTGAATACTCTTGCGCGTAATTTTTGTAAACAGGCGATTACACTCATCGATTCTTCGCCAACTATCGACGGCGATGCTCAAACGCCCGTTCAACCATGGAGATCAACTGCTCCGCCTCGAACGGCTTTGGTAGAAAATCGTAAGCACCAGCTCGCAATGCGGGCAACGCATGCTTGCGCGGAACAGCGCTGCACACTATGACAGGAACCCTCGGGAAGTCGTTGAGCATTGTTTCGAACTGTTTCCCATCCCACTCGAATATCCCGCAGATCACAACATCAACTTTCTCTGCCTTTAGGATGTCCAACGTCTCCTGAGGCGTCTCAGCTTGTAGGCATTCATATCCAGCTTGCGCCAGCACGAAAGCGACGATTTCACAAATAGCCTCTTCGTCGTCCTGCACAAGAACGTGCATGCCTTGGAGCGTAGCACATGAGAGGACGGCCCAAGGAGGTCGAGGGCAGGCCTCGCTTCGGCGCGGCGCTTTCCGTGTTTGATGTAGTCAGGCGATTACACTCATTGACAATCGTGACCATTGGTCAATGAGTGTAATCGGGATTTATCGCCAACCATCCACGACCAGCCAATTGTGGTTATGATTAAAGCCAGGAGTATAAGAGACATGCGGCTATCCATGGCTGTGAATGGCGGTAATCCCATCGTCGCTTCACTACCGCATCCGGGCTACCTCAGCGCCCACCTCAATATGAGCGACCGTCCCAAGGACAACGAACGCAAGAAAACAATAAGGCTCGGCGGACATGAAACAAGGGAAACCGAAACCGTTCATTTGAAATGGCCGAGCGTCGAGTTGAAAGTCGGTGATGTCGTGGAGCTGCGGGTGTTGCCTGAGGGGGAAGGAAACGAGCCGAGCGAAGCCCGCACGTCCTCCAAATCGCCATACAATCTGTTTTCCAACGCCGAACTGGCGAAAGAGCTGCTTCAGGCGGTCTCGGAGTTCGAGGAGCGGCTCAGAAAACTACTTGAGAAGTCCGAGGAGTTGGAACCGGCTGATGAGCACAAGAAGTTCACCCGTGCGTGGGGAAGCGTAGTTTGGGAACTTGGTGAAAACCTCCTACACCCTGTGTATCGACGGCACAGGGAACTCATCCCCGAAGCACTGAAGAGCGAGATTTTGTGATTCCGCGCCGCGTTCTTGTTGAAATCAGATGGGATGAGAAGGCCGGTCTCCGACGGGATGCTGTACGCTCCCAAGTTATCGACGTGCTCAAGGCACAAGAGATAAAGGAGACCGGCAATGAAGAAGGTTAGCACTGCTGCGGTAAAGGCGACGAAGAATTTTTGCCAGTCGAAGCTGACGATCGGGCTGGACCTGGGCGATCGCTCGAGTTGGTATTGTCTGCTAGACGAAGCGGGCGAAGTGATGCAAGAGCAAAGACTGACGACGAGTCCGAAGGCGATGCGAGAGGCGTTCGGGAGCATGCCGCGCTGCCGCATCGCGCTAGAGACCGGAATGCACTCGCCGTGGGGGAGCAGACTGTTGAGCGAGTTGGGACACGAAGTGATTGTGGCGCATGCGCGCAGCGTGCGTTTGATCGGGGAGAGTCGAAAGAAAGATGATCGGCTGGATGCGCGAACGTTGGCGCGTTTGGCGCGAATCGATCCGCAGTTGCTGTGTCCGGTGAAGCATCGCAGCGCCCAGGCGCAAGCTCATCTCAGCGTGATCCGGGCGCGAGCTGGGCTGGTGCGATCACGGACGGCGCTGATCAATACGGCGCGCGGGCTGACCAAGTCATACGGAGAGCGCTTGCGGGGATGCAATCCGCGCAATGTGAATCCGGGGAAAAGCCAGGGGCTGAGCCCGGAACTGCAAAGCGCCCTGGAGCCACTGTTGGCAGCCATCGAATCAGTGAGCGAGCGCATTTACGAATACAACCAGCAGATCGCGAAGATCGCCAAGGAAAGTTATCCGCAGGCAGCGCGACTGGAACAGGTGAAGGGAGTGGGGACGCTGATCGCGCTGACCTACCTGCTGACGCTGGAAGATCCGCACCGTTTTCGCAAGAGCCGCGACGTGGGCTGCTATGTGGGATTGCAACCGGGACGGCGGAACTCGGGCCAGAGCGAGCCGCAAATGCACATCAGCAAGGAAGGTGATCCGTATCTGCGAACGCTGCTGGTGCAGGGAGCGCACCACATTTTGGGTCCGTTTGGCGCGGATAGCGATCTGCGGCGCTGGGGACTGAAGCTGGCCGAGCGTGGCGGGAAGAACGGGAAGAAACGAGCCGTGATTGCAACGGCGCGCAAGCTGGCGGTCTTGCTGCATCGATTGTGGATGAGCGGAGAAGCTTACGAACCGTTGCGCAACAGCCAGCAGAAAGCAATGGCGGCAGCTGCATAAAGTCAAAATCTTCTTAGGAAGGAAAAAACAAAAGCCCAAGCGCCGAGTTCCGGTGACTGCGTTAATGGCCTGGCCCGGCTCCATCCTAGCGATGGAACGAGAGGTCGAAAATCAGGTGGCAGCACCGGCTGAAACGAGAACACCCAACTTGCACCGAGCGAAACAAAATCGCTCACTGAAGAGTGCGGATGGAAGGGTGGCGACAGTGGCGACGGGGCGGGAGAAAAACCTTGTTCAAAGAAAAAACAAAGAACTCACTTGACTCCGGCCGGCCTTCTCATGGAAGGCGATTACACTCATTGAGAACTGGCCGACCGGAGTCAATGAGTGTAATGGGGATGTTTCGCCAACCAACACGGGGCTGAGCACAAATCCACCATTTCCTTTGATAATCTCAATAGCGTAATGACGCATTTCGCCGATTATTCCCCATATACGTATGGGCACCGAGCCCATCCAGGTGTGGTTCATGTGGGCTGGTTGGACAACGTTCATCCTTATCCCAAAGGGAATGTCGATGCCCGACTAATTGAAAAGATGAAAGCGCTGGCCTCCAACCCCGTGGAACTTTATCGTGGCAAGCATACTTGTGAACCGTGCGCTGAACCGCCGGACCTCCTTAAAACAACCCTGCCCAAAAAGGCTGTGCTCGATCCGAATTGTTCGTGGGCGCGATGGGTCGGCCAACGCTCAAGTAACGGAGAGATTAGAGTGTCCAGCGAAGGGATTGTATTTGCAGCGCCGGTCCTGATTGTTCATTACATCGAAGCGCACAGCTATTTGCCGCCTGCCCAGTTTCTGAAAGCAGTCGACGACGCAATCTCGTGACAATCAGGAGTATCCACATCACCGATGAATCCCACGTCATTCATGATCCCTGATTCTAGGCGGTGGGCGATGACTGACGAGAACAGGCGATTACACTCATTGAGAATTGGGCCGCCCGATCTGCCATAATCTTCCCATGTGCGGGCTCTACCGACTGTCGCGGAGAAAAAAAGCACGTTGTCTAAGAATATTTCGACAGCGCGGGAGAGGAAGATTGGGTTCCTCGATACCACGTTGCCCCTACTCTGCCCGTTCCAATCATTCGGCAGAATCCGAAGGGACCGCGCCGCGAATTCTCGTCAGTCCGTTGACGTGGTGCGGACCAAGCTACCGTAACCGGCCGTGTCACGTTTGCCTTACCGTCAATCCTTCCCTATCATGATCTGGTTTTCCTGCTTTTGTCATTTCGATTTCATTGGGTTGCGTTGCGATAATCAGGAAATTTCCCTTCCAAGGTTTTTGGAGGAACGCGCATGCCCACTCCCGATGACACGACTCTGAGCCAGAGCGCAGTCCAAGTGTCTCTCACTAGGATCGGTCCCTATCGGTTAATCCAGATGCTGGGAGTAGGCGGCATGGGTGAAGTCTGGCGGGCAGAACAGACCGAGCCCCTTCATCGGGTCGTCGCACTCAAGCTGATCAAGGCAGGGATGGATACCAAAGCGGTGGTGGCGCGCTTCGACTCGGAGCGGCAGGCCCTTGCGCTGATGGAGCATCCCAACATCGCCAAGGTCTTCGACGCAGGCGCAACCCCGGCAGGGCGGCCGTATTTCGTAATGGAGTACGTGCACGGCCTTGCCATCACCGACTACTGCGACAAACACCGGCTCACGATTAAGGAGCGCCTGGGGCTGTTCATGCAGGTATGCGACGGGGTACAGCACGCGCATCAGAAGGCGATCATCCACCGCGATCTGAAGCCATCCAACGTGCTGGTCGAAGAGGTGGACAACAAGCCCGTGCCCAAGATCATCGACTTCGGGCTGGCCAAGGCTACAGGGCAGCGGCTGACCGAGATGACGATGTTTACGGAAGCGGACGCGATCCTGGGCACGCCTGACTACATGAGTCCGGAGCAGGCCGACAGCAATGAGCGCAACATTGATACTCGCACCGATGTGTATTCCCTGGGCGTGATTCTGTATGAATTGCTGGTGGGTGCGTTGCCCTTCGGATCGCAGGAACTGCGAGAGGCGGGAAGGGAAGCTATGCTGCAGAAGATCTGCGAGCAGGAGCCGCCCCGCCCCAGCACGAAACTCAGGTCTTTGGGCGAGTCCGCGAAGGACTCGGCGGGAAAGCGCCGAGAGGAACCTGAGTCGCTGGAACGGCATCTGCGCGGCGAATTGGACTGGATCACGATCAAGGCGTTGGAGAAGGATCGGACGAGACGGTATGGTTCGCCTTCCGATCTGGCGGCCGACATCCAGCGGCACCTGCAGGATCAACCTGTGTTGGCAGGGCCGCCGAGCGCCAGCTATCGCGCCAGCAAGTTCATCCGGCGGCATACGGCCGGTTTGGCGGCAGTGGCGCTTTTGGCTCTCAGCTTGATTGGAGGCATGGCCGCGACTCTTCGGGAAGCTCACATTGCCCGCGCCCAACGGGCCCGCGCGGAGGCGAATCTCGAATTGGCATCGAAAGCCGTCGACGAGAGCTTGTCCTCCGCCGGCAACCAGCAGGGGCGTGAGTCGCCCGACCCGCCTCAACTCGAGCAGTTTCGACAAGAGTTGCTGAAGAAGGCGGAGGAATTCTATTCAAACTTTCTGGCCAAGCAGAGTAAGAACGATCCTAGGTTTCGAGCGGACAGTGCGCTGGTGCATTCCAAATTAGGCGACATCAATCGCTTGCTCGAGAAGCGTGAAGATGCAGTCGTGCAATACAGATTGGCCATCAGCGGGTTCGAGGAACTCCACCGGGAGAAGCCCGGCAATGCTGAATATGGTAAGGAGCTGGCATACGCTCATCACTGGCTGGGAGAAACACTCCGGCTTTGGCTTGAAGAAACGCCGAACCCGCCGTATAAGCGCTCCGATGCAGAGACGGAATACGACAGCGCCTTGCGCCTACAACAAGACCTGCACCAAGCGAGCCCGCAGAATGCCGACTACGCGCAAGCGCTGGCTCGCACTTACTACAACCGCGGCATTCTTCGCTATGACGGCAGAGACCTCGCTGCGACGGAATCAGACTTCCGCGAGGCGGTTCGACTGCTCGAACCTCTGGCTAAGAAAGAACTAGAATCAGAAACGAAGGATGGGTGAAAATCCGCCGTCGCACGACCTGGCGCGTGTGTGCAACAATCTCGGTATCTTACTTAGCGACCAGGGACACTCATCCCGGGCGCAAGAGTCTTTCGAACGGGCAATTAGAATCCAAGCAGGTCTCACGAAAAAGAGCCCAGAGAACTGGGAATATAAGGTGGAATTAGCCAGGTTTTACAATAACCTCTCCTTTCTGCTGTGGAGCGAGGGCGAGGGGAACTTGGCGGCGCAAAGAAACCACCAGGCCCTTGACCTTCTCGAGGAACTGGCCACCCCGGCGTCCTCGCTTGAGAGCGAGCGGGCCAAGGCTCACATACTTCATCTCTCGATGGGTCCATCGGAGCATCCTGAATTCCATATGTTGTATAAGCACCTTGGCGATGAGTACGTGAAGCTTGCTACCGAGTATTTCAACTCTGGCTTCCTGGACGCAGCGCGTCTAGCCATTGAGGCCCTGCGAGATGTTTTACCGGAGGTGGCGGAGCCGGACCGAACCAGGCTTGCGAAGTCTTACCAGGATTTACATAAGGAATTGCAAGAAAGCAAGAACAAGCGTAAACAGTAACCAAGTTTCCTTAAAAAGAAGCAACCAATGAAGCGAGTGATATTGGTCCTCTGATACTTTTCTCGATCGCCCTAGCGGCTCAGGAAAAGTATCCCAGCTCTATGAAGAATCAGTCTGCAACGGCAGCCGCGGCGCAAGCAAAGGTGTCCACAGCAGGCGACGAAGCTGCCTCCGCGCAAACGGATTCGAGCGCCGACCTCCCTCCGATCCGGACCCGAATGGTCCACAGCAGCCGAACGCCAAGCCGAGCCAGTCCACTCCGGCTCGCGGCGAGACCAAGCGAAAGATTCCAGGCAGCATGGTCGGATACATCGACAATGCCATCGTCGGATCTCAGATCCGCATTCGCTTCGACGCGGCCTTTCACGACAATGCTCCGGATCGGGCGGAGTTCTTCTATGCACAGTGCTCGTGCATCCCCGTCGGACCCGGGCCGAATCCGGTTGTGACGGACCTGAATTTCCAGCAACTTTACATGCATGCCGAATATGCACCGACTAAGCGCTTTTCATTTTTCACGGAGGTTCCGGTGCGTTGGATCCAGCCTAATATCTTTGCGGCCCCCGGAAGCCCCATTTTGACAAACGAGGCTGGGCTCAGCGACTTGGCAGCTGGACTTAAACTGGCCGCGGTTGCATCCTCCAATCGGTATCTCACTTTCCAGTTCCAAGCCTACTTCCCTTCCGGGAATGCTTCGATAGGGCTCGGCACAGACCACTACAGCGTCGAGCCAGCTTTGCTCTACTACCAGAGGCTTTCAGATAGGGTAGCGCTGGAGGCGCAAGTAGGGGACTGGCATCCGGTCGGAGGATCTACGTTGTCTGCGACCAGGACACCTACCCGCTCCTCTCACTCCTCCTGCCGGAGATTCCTGCAATACAAGCTTACAGCCAGCGCAGCCGCCCGCCTCTGAGGAGTTCGCAGGCGACGTCTTCTTCTACGGCGTGGGCCCGAGCTACGTCCTCTATCGAGGCGAAGAGGTCCAGATCGCGCCTGTGGCCGAGCTGGTCGGCTGGAGGGTGCTGGGCGGGTTTTGGACCAAGAATGTGCCCGTAGCCAACCCCAACAACGACATCCAGCAAGCTGTGAGCGCAGACGGTACCAACATCGTGAACCTCAAGGTAGGAGCACGCACGGCGGTGGGCGCCCACAGCTCTTTCTATATCGGGTATGGACATCAGTTGGCACACGCTGTGTGGTACAGGGAGATCGTCCGCGCCGAATATCGCTACTCATTCTAATCGAGCATGTGTTCGATCCCCATCGTTCCGAGCCGCGCTACATCGCTCTGATGAAGAAGCTGAGATTCACACAGTGAAACCGCGAGATGCAGTATAAAGGTTGAACTTCTGAGGCACGGCTTGGAGTAGTTGTTCGTCCAACCTCTGTGCCAGCCAAGCTTGAAGCCCAGAAGGCAGGTCAAACTGTTGCGCCGGAAAGTTGCCCGAACTGGCGAAAACAGGCGATTACACTCATTGACCCAGTCGCGAGTGAAATGGCAATTGAAAGGTCAACAACAACAGTTGGCAAGACGCGGAGTATGCAACGAAAAAGCAATCATGATTTCGTGTGCTTACGCCTAACTCTATTGGCGAACATGCACCCGAGGGCAAATCCTAGCAAGGCTCCGACAAACGCGGCACTGGGCAGGACGCCCGGTGACGAATGACCATTGTTTGGGGCAAAGTGGACAAAGAGGAGGGAAACGTATGCCATCGACCCAGTCCAAAAGGCGAGCCGTAGATACATAGCAACCTCCGCGGAAATTCTACCACGTCTCTGTAATCGTGAGTGTGATGGCGATTTATCGCTAACGATCTTCCTGTTGTGGCACCAACCCCACGGCTTTCATTGACTTGCGCTACCTGTGGTCCTAAGATTTCAACCCAATGATCGGTCAAACCATCTCGCATTATCACATCATCGAGAAGCTGGGTGGCGGCGGGATGGGCGTGGTCTACAAAGCCGAAGACTCAAAACTGGGCCGCTTCGTCGCGCTCAAATTCCTCCCCGACGACGTAGCCAAAAACCCGCAAGCACTCAGCCGCTTCCAGCGTGAAGCCAAGGCTGCGTCGTCTCTGAACCACCCAAACATCTGCACGATTTACGAAATCGACGAGGCCGATGGGCGAAGCTTCATCGCCATGGAACTGTTGGAGGGGCAGACGCTGCGACACCGGATCGCGGGCAAGCCGCTGGAGATCGAGGCGGTGCTCGATCTGGGCGCCCAGATCGCCGACGCTCTGGACGCGGCCCACTCGAAGGGCATCGTCCATCGGGACATCAAGCCCGCGAACATCTTCGTGACGAATCGAGGTCAGGCGAAGGTCCTCGATTTCGGGCTCGCGAAAATCACTCTGAAGCTCGAAAGTGTTGACTTGAGCGCCCCAACCATCGAGTCCGAGGAACATCTCACGAGTCCCGGCAGTGCGCTGGGAACGGTCGCTTATATGTCGCCCGAGCAGGTTCGAGGGAAGGAACTCGATGCTCGTACCGACCTGTTCTCGTTCGGCGCGGTTCTGTACGAGATGTGTACCGGAACGCTGCCGTTCCGGGGTGACACTTCGGCGTTGATCTTCCACGCTATTCTGGAACGTGCTCCCGTGGCTCCTGTGCGGCTGAATCCCGACGTGCCAGCCGAACTCGAACGAATCATTAACAAGGCTCTGGAGAAAGACCGCGATCTGCGCTTCCAGCATGCCTCGGAGATGCGCACCGACCTGAAGCGGCTGAATCGGGACACAGAATCGGGACACGTCTCCACGGCAGTCGCTCAGACGTGGCCAGCTGGACGAAAACGTGCCTGGACTTACGTCGGCATTGTCGCAATGCTAATTGTATTGTCAGGGTTGGCCACTGTTTACAAGTGGCGGCAGCCCACGGCTGTGTCCAGTTCGGAATGGCAACAGATCACCGACTTTCCCGACTCTGCGGTTCAACCTGCGCTCTCGCCCGATGGTCACATCCTCACTTTCATTAGAGGCCCGGAGACCTTTGTCACCCCGGGACAAGTTTATGTGAAGTTCTTGCCCGACGGACCGCCGGTTGCGCTGACTCATGACGACTGGAAAAAGCTTGGCCCGGTTTTTTCCTTCGACGGCTCCCGCATCGCCTACACCGCCCTCGATGGGTTCCATTGGAACACCTTCGAGGTTCCGGTAACCGGAGGTGATCCGAAACTGCTGCTGCCCAACGCCACGGGACTATCGTGGTTGGATAATCAACGACTCTTGTTCAGCGAACTCAGAGAAGCACCTCACATGGGTCTGGTCACAGCCTCACCTACCCGTGGTGACGAACGCGACGTATATTTCCCCGCACACAAAAATGGCATGGCGCACCACTCCTACTCATCGCCCGATCGCAAGTGGATCGTGGTCGTCGAGATGGATGATTTCAACTGGCTGCGCTGCCGGCTTCTTCCCGCGGACGGAAATTCACCCGGTACAGCCATCGGTCCCGAGGGTGGTTGCACGTCGGCGGCTTGGTCCCCGGACGGCAAATGGATTTATTTAACCAGTAATGCCGGCGGATCCTCATTCCACATTTGGCGGATGCATTTTCCGGACGGTCCTGCGCAACGCTTAACTTCTGGTCCAACCGAGGAGGATGGTATCGCGCTCGCTCCCGATGGCAACTCGTTCATCACATCGGTCGGCACGGCCCAGGGAACGGTATGGTTTCACGATGAAAAGGGTGATCGGCAGATCTCTTCGGAGGGCTATGCTTACTCTCCATACCTCAACCGCGACACCACCTGGCTGACCTACTTGGAGCAGGATCGAGAGAAACGTCACGGTTCGGCCCAGACCAGCGTGCGACCGGAGACAAAGCTCATCAGGGTGGATATGCGCACTGGAGCCAGCCGGGTAATTCTCGCCGGCCCCGATGTTGGCGACTACTGCATTCCTCCGGATGGCAAGCAGCTGCTTTACACAGCCAAGAATTCCGAAAAACGCTCCCAAATCTGGCGGGTGCCGATCGACCACGCGCTTCCCCCAAAGCCGATCACGCCTGGTGAAAGCAACGACCATAATATCTGGTGTCTCGACAATGGCGACGTAGTCTTTAGCCGGCTGGAAAATGCTTCCGAGTTCGTGTATCGCATGAAGCCGGACGGCAGTGGAATCGAAAAGCTTTTTCCCAACCCCGTTTTGGGCATGATGGCGATATCGCCGGATGGAAGCTGGCTAGCCATCTTGTCCCACAACAAGGGCGACACCCCTCGAGTAATGATCCACAACTTGCGTGACGGAACCGCAAAAGCGATCTGTGAAGGCTGCTTCCCGTTGTGGTCGCCAGACGGCAAGAGGCTATACCTCTCTTTTGCAGTCATTGCTAAAGATGAGTCGAAAACTCACGGGCAGACTTACGTATTGCCCTGGAAACCCGGCACAAGTCTGGAAGCATTATTTCGAGGGAATCCGCGAACCGAGGTAGATATCGCCAAACTGGCTACGGTCGTTCCGTTTGCCCGTCAGGCAGAAGAGTTTGCTTCAGGTCCGTCGCCCGATGTCTACGCCTTCAGTCGCCGCACGATTCAGCGCAACCTTTACCGCGTTCCTCTTCCCTGAGATCGAATGATCCAGCGGGGGATTGACCCAGTTGAGCCTTCCTTGCGCCCTAAGTCGGCTGCCCGAACAATCACCGAGATTCACAATTTCTCTGTCTAAAGCGTCGAAACGTGCAAACTCGCGTTCGCACTCAAAGCCCCGGTCACCTGGTCGATGAGTGAAATCGGGATTTTTCATCAATTGACTGGCACTTGTCTGGTGTCCAATGCCCACAGGAGCCCCTGCTAGAATTCAATTGTCATGTCCAAGCAAAACTACTTTTTCAAGCTAATCCCTCCTCGAACTACGTTCCCGCAAGACATGACGGAGGAGGAGAGGCTATTGATGGAGGCGCACTCCCGTTACTTTGACGAACAATTTGCGGCTGGCAGACTTTTGCTCTACGGTCCGGTCATGGCAACAAGCGGGGCTTTCGGGCTTGCAGTGCTGGAAGTCGAGGGCGAAGCTGAGGCTCGACGGTTTGGCGAAGGCGACCCATCCGTCATGGGCGGGCTGAATCGATTCGAGATTTGCCCCATGCGAGTGTCTGCCGCGAGAGCCAAGGAACCCTGAAGCCTGAGGAAGAATCTCACCCGGTCAATGAGTGAGATGGCGATTTTGCAACAAGAATCATTGGGCGACAGTGCCAAACCCATCGCTTTCATTGACTTGCCCCTCGCTCCCACCTAACATGGCTACCCAGTGTCCACGCCTTCCCAACCCGTGGGTCAGACGATTTCCCACTACCGCATCCTCAGCAAGATCGGCGGCGGGGGGATGGGCGTGGTCTACGAGGCGGTAGATCTTAAGCTGGGCCGAAACGTCGCACTGAAGTTCCTTCCCGACGAACTGGCCCACGACGCACAAGCCCGCAGCCGCCTCCAGCGGGAGGCCAAAGCCGCGTCATCTCTGAATCATCCCAACATCTGCACGATCCACGAGATTGACGAGGCCGATGGGCGAACTTTCATCGCCATGGAACTGCTGGAGGGGCAGACGCTCCGGCACCGCATCGCCGGCAAGCCCATGGAGATTGAAGCGGTGCTCGATCTGGGCATTCAGATTGCCGATGCGCTGGATGCCGCGCACGCGAAGAGCATTGTGCATCGCGACATCAAATCCGCTAACATCTTCGTGACGAATCGAGGCCAGGCAAAGATTTTAGATTTCGGGCTGGCGAAGCTTTCCTATGCGGCGACGGCAACGTCCGATCTCAGCGCGGCGACGGTGGATTCGGAGCAACGCCTCACCAGCCCGGGCTCAACACTGGGAACCGTTGCCTATATGTCGCCAGAGCAAGTAAAAGGAAAGGAACTCGACGCCCGCACAGACCTGTTTTCCTTCGGCGGGGTGCTGTACGAGATGTGCACGGGTAGGTTACCGTTCCGGGGCGACACGTCGGGCGCGACGTTTGATGCGATCTTGAATCGTGCGCCAGCGTCAGCCGTTCGCCTGAATCCAGATATTCCAGCGGGGCTTGAGCAAGTCATCAACAAGGCACTGGAGAAAGATCGCGAAATTCGCTGCCAGTCTGCGGCGGAGCTGAGGGCTGATTTGAAGCGGGTGAAGCGCAGCGCAGCTTCCGTTCAACCTGAAATTCCAGGATTAGCCCCATCCCCGAAAAGACTGGGAAGGCGAGCAGGGCTCGGCATTGGCGTGCTCGCCTTGACGGCCCTGCTGGGGACCGGTATCTACCTCCGATCCAGGCAAACGGATGCAGTGCTCGATTCCATCGCAGTTCTGCCTTTCAGCAATGCGGGAGCCGACCCGAACACGGAATACCTGAGCGACGGTATCACCGAAAGTCTGATTGACAACCTTTCGCAACTGCCCCGCCTCACCGTAATGTCCCGCAATTCGATTCTCCGGTACCGGGGCCGAGAAATCGACGCGCAAGCCGCCGGCCACGAGCTCAAGGTGCAGGCAGTTCTGACTGGCCGGATCATTCAGCGCGGTAACGATCTGTCGATCGAGGCTGAGCTCGTCAACGTCGCAGACAACAGCCACCTCTGGGGTGCGTCGTACAACCGAAAGCTCGCCGACCTGCTTGCGATCCAGCAGGAAATCACCAAGGACATCTCCGATAAGCTCCGCCGCAAGCTGAGCGGGGAAGATGAAAGGCAGCTCGCCAAACGCCTGACCACCAACCCCGAAGCGTACCGGCTCTATCTCAAGGGGCGCTACTTTGCGGAAAGGCTTACCAAAGACGGAGTGAACCAGGGCATCAAGTATTTTAATCAGGCCATCGATGTCGATCCAAACTATGCCTTGGCGTATGAGGGACTGTCTTACGCCTTCTACACCAGCAATGATTTCTTCTTAACCCCGCAGGAATCGATGCCTAAGGCGAGGGAAGCAGCAAGAAAGGCTTTAGAACTAGATGACACCCTTGCCGAAGCTCACGCCGACATGGGAATGATTCTCTTCTGGTATGACTATAACTGGAACGCTGCGGAGGCCGAACTCAGGCGTGCCGTCGACCTGAAACCCAACTCTGCCGATGCTCACGCGTACTACGGCTGGGAATTAATCCTCGCTGGACGGATTGGTGAAGGTATCGCGGAGAGTAAACGAGCCGTGGCGCTCGATCCGCTTTCCGTTGAGGTGAATGAAACAGTGGGCCAGAATCTGTACAATGCCCGTCAATACGATCAGGCCATTGAACAACTCCGCAAGACCCTCGACATGGATCCCGATTACTGGCTTGCTCGCATGCTTCTGGGATCGGCCTACGAGGCGAAGGGCGACCTTCCCCGCGCAGTCGCAGAGTACGAGAAAGCGCGCGAAGTCGAGTCCACGATACCTTGGCCTTTAGCCGAACTCGGCCACTCCTATGCGCTCGCAGGCAGGAAAACCGATGCGGAAAATGTCTTGAAAGAGCTGGAGCGCTGGTCGAAACAGAGTTATGTGCCGGCGTATAACTTTGCTGAAGTTTATGTCGGCCTGGGTGACAAAGAAAATGCTCTCGCGATGCTCGAAAAGGCGTATGCGGACCGCTCCATGCTCCTCACTTTCGTTGCGGCCGACCAGGAATTCGACAGCCTGCACTCGTTGCCCCGCTTTCGGGACTTGGCGCGACGCATCGGTCTTTCGATGGGAAACCCGTCAGGCATAAAATCAGGCGCGCCGAATGGGGCTGGTGTTCTGAACCGCCCCGACATTCCTACCCTGAAGCAAACCAAAGCGGAGTACGCAAAGCTGCAATGAGCGGGTAAAGATCCTGCCACGTTGCTTGCTGTTTTGCCGATGGTTTACGTAACCAGGCGGTTACACTCATTGAGAATTGGGCCGATCCCGCAAAATGAGTGATATGGCGATATTTCGCCAAGCAATGGAAATCCGTGGCACCATGACAGGCGTGCGATTAAGCTTCCGTATCCGCCCAATGTCGTTTCTCCATTACTGTACGTCGCGCCGCCGTCGCTCACAGCTCTGATCGCTGCGCATCGTTCCGTGTACTTATCGGCGGTTCGTTCTGGAAGTACCATCGAGATCGCTGCGCTGGTCTAACCGGGGAAAATCTATTCTGACAGACACATCTTGACAGGAGGGACTCATGATCGGGTGGTCCGGAATTCTAGTCCAGGTGGGTGTGGCTGGAGCGTTCGTTGCTTTCGCGTTTGCGGCGATGGGGCAACTTAAAAAAAAGCGCAGCGTGGTCAACGTCCTTCTAGCTCTGATGTTCACGTCAACAATCGTCCTCCTCGTCGCAAGAGACATAGTCCATTTTTCTTATCTGCGAGGCCTGCACGATCTTCGGCCAGAAGCGGTGGAACAAATAAGTGTGTGCGGGGAAGTGCTTAAAAGCGAGACTGAGAAAGCTGCCGTCGTTGGTTCGCTCAATTCTACCCAGTGGTTTGAGCCCAGACGCGGAGGTTGGAGGAAAACCACAACCCTTAGTGTCTGGATGAAATCTGGCGAGACTTTTAGATACTCGGTCGGGCTTTATCGATCAGGCGCCGTTGTTTTAGGAAAGGGGGACGCGTTCAGCAGTACACTTCCCGCGGTTCTTTCCACGTTTGGGTGCTCGCTCCCGGTGGACTTGAATCGATGAGCCGGCGAGGATCCTTGCGGTCAGCTTTAGGAGCAATCTTTTGTTGCGGGGTAGGTACCCTAAGAGAAGGGCGGCAGCCGCAAGCACGCCGGCAATTAACTGTAGAACCATAGGCATCGGCAGATTACCGTCTCGCCGAAGTGACGTAACCAGGCGTTTACACTCAAAACCCGGCTGGATGGGATCAATGAGTGAAATGGCGATTTTTCGCCAACTGAGACGATTGCCACCAGTTGGCGGCTTGGATAACTTCCGGTTTGCCGACATCCATGTAAGTCTTTGTCAAGGGAAAACACAGTTCTCCTGATGCGCGCTTCGGAGGAGCGCGCACTACCGTACTCGCCAGTATCCGCAGCTCGCGCTTGTGCCTCTCGGCGGTGGTTCCTGCCTTCGCAGAACCGGACATCCATTCGCTGTCTCGGGCCCCTGAAGGCCGTCACAGAAGATTGAGTCTGGGTTCGCTGCCAGTCCTGAAACAATCCGAAGAGAGCCTCGAGAGTTTGATCTCCGTCGCTCAGTCGGCAAACGGCAGGACCTGGCAGCCTGCGCGCTGTGTGATCTTTTGTTCTTCCCCAGGCGGAGGTTTCTAGGCCGCCGCTCTCTGGTAATTTTCTGCGGGCACGAAGTCCCGTTCTTCCCGATCTACGGCGAGCAGATACGCGACCATCTTTCGAGCTACGGCCAGTGTCGCTCGATTGGCATTCCCTTTCTGCTTTTCTGTTTCATAGACCAGAGCCAGATCGTGATCCTGTCTGGGCGCCAACTTCGCGGCTTCCACCAGCACCCGTTGGATATGCTTGTTGCGCTGTTTGGAAAGCGGGGTGCGCATCACCTTGTCGGCGGAGCTTTTTTCCTCACCGCAGAGTCCGCAATAACTGATGGCTTGTCGGATCGACCGAAAGCGCCCAACGTCCCCGATCTCCAGCGCCCAGGCCAGCGCCGTGATCGGTCCTACTCCGGGAACGGTTCTGAGCCTCTTGACGCGGTCGGCCAGCAAGGGGTCCCGCTGCAGGGAGCTGACCAGGGCATATTCCGTTTTCTGCAGTCGTACGACGGTGTCCCGGCTCAGCTTCAGCAGAGGACGGATACTCTCATGCACGTCCTCGTTGGTCGAGAGCAATTCGCGGAAATAACCCACTTTGTGCAGCCGCTGCTTGTTATAGCTCACTCCGGTTTCCATCAGCAAACCCGAGATTCGATTCTTCATCTGTACCATCTGCCGCACCAGCAGGTGGCGGTAGCGCAGGGTTCGTCGTCGGTCCCGAATCGGGGTCGATGCCATGTGGCATTCCGGCAGGAAATCGCAGCGCAGGCAGTCCGCGATCTTGCTGGCATCAATCCGATCGTTCTTCTTCTTGGCGGCCGCAATGGCGCGCAGCATCAAGGGATGCGCTACCTTCACCTGCTGTGCGTGCGGGAGCAGATGATCGTAGATCCAGCCGGTGAAAATCGTTGCTTCCATGGCCATCGTCCGTGGTTGTGGAAGAGTCTTGATCCAGCTATCCAGTTCGCGTCGGGTCGCTCCCACCTTGCCTTCTTGATGGACCTGCCCGCTCGCATCTTTGACGCAGTAGCTGATCGTCTTCTTGTGAACATCCAGCCCGATGTAATACATAATGTCCGTTGAGGAGCCTCCGTGGTTGTTCTCTGAATCAACGTTCCCGTTGAGTTCAGCATTTTGTACACCACGTGCTCCTCGCTAGACTTAGCATTCAAACAATCCGGGAGTTACCGTTTGTTCACGGAACTTTTCACTCTTTTCCTTCGTTCTTCAGATTAGTACCGGAGATTAGGTCCGCTGCTCTTCTCCGGTCTTCCTTTGGAGACGATAACCATGAAATCACCCCTCTTTTACCTGTCCGAGGGCATATTCCTGCTTCTGTGCACGGTTTCAGCCGGGTGGGCGGCCGACGACACGCAGAGTCTGTTGGCTCACGCGAAACAGGCCGCGGGCGGCGAGGCCGTGGATCACATCCGCACGACCCACACCCGGCTGAAAATTAGACTCGGCGGCATCGAAGGCGCCGGAGAGTTCTGGGAAGACGTGCGCACGGGCCGTTTCCGCTCGGAGTTACAACTGGGTCCGGCGAGCGAGGCGGAAGGCTTTGACGGAACCACCGCTTGGTCCCTCGATTCCGCAAAGCAGCCGGTCAAAAGCGAAGGCGATGACGCTGTGAAAGGTAACGCCGATGACGCCTACCGACGCACCATGGCCTATTGGTACCCCGAGCGCTGGCCGGGAGTCATCGAAACCCTCGGGCAACGCGCGGAGCCCGGCAGGAAGTTCGACGTGCTTCGCATCACCCCGAAGGACGGTCGGCCGTTCGAGTTATGGCTCGACGCGAACACTTCCCTGATCGATCGCACCATCGAAAAGGCTGAGACCGAGACACATACCACTTTCTATTCCGACTATCGCGAGGTTCAGGGCGCGAAAGTGGCCTTCGCCCTGCGTGTCACCAACGGCGAGACCCGCTACGACCAATTCCTCACGGTCGAATCCGTCACCATCAACCCAGCCATGGACGCCGCCCGATTCGCCATGCCAGCGCCGCCGGCCCCCGATTTCACAATCGCCGGCGGCTCTTCCGCAACCGTGCCTTTCGAGTTGCTTAACAATCACACCTATGTGCAGGTGAAGGTGAATGGCAAGGGCCCCTACCGGTTCCTGTGCGATACGGGAGGCCAGAACGTAATCACTCCCGAGGTGGCCCGCGCGTTGGGTCTGAAAGCGGAAGGTGCACTCCAGGGCAACGGAGTCGGCGAAAAATCGGAGGACGTGGGGCTCACCAAGGTGGACTCCGTGGCGCTGGGCGGTGTTACGCTTTCGAGTCAGGTCTTCGCGGTTTTTCCTTTAGCTGATTTATCGAAGGTGGAAGGGATCCAGGTGGACGGCCTGGTGGGCTACGAACTCTTCAAGCGGTTTACGGTGAAAGTCGACTACGCCAATAGCCACCTCACTTTTACGCTGCCCTCCGCTCCTGTCGATCACGG
Source organism: uncultured Acidobacteriaceae bacterium (assembly GCA_963770235.1). Lineage (GTDB taxonomy): Bacteria > Acidobacteriota > Terriglobia > Terriglobales > Acidobacteriaceae > Sulfotelmatobacter. Next base: position 426,516 of record CAVYOW010000005.1, read on the forward strand.
CGCGGGCACGGTGGTGCCGTTCCGCTTCAATGATCACATTCCGCAGGTGGACGGGGAAATCGACGGAATCGCCGGCACATTCGACATCGACACCGGAAGCCGTTCCTCCCTCGACCTGATGACATCTTTCATCGAAGTCCACAATCTGTCGGCGAAATACCAGCCCAAGTTTGAAGCCACGACTGGGTTCGGGTTCGGAGGGCCGGCGCGGTCCGCCGTTTCGCGCGCCTCGCTGTTAAAGCTTGGATCGGTCGAGGTTCGCAATCCGGTCACCGGACTCACGCTGCAAAAGAAAGGCTCGCTGACCAGCCAGTACGTGGCCGGCAACGTGGGCGCCGGCGTCCTGAAGCGCTTCAACATCACTTTCGATTACGCCCGCCAGCAGCTCATTTTTGAGCGCAACGCCAACGATGCTTTGCGCGACGCTTACGAGCGTGCTGGATGGTGGCTGAATATGGCCGAAAGCGGATTTGAAGTGCTCGACGTTGTTCCCGGAGGGCCCGCCGCGGAGGCCGGTCTGAAGGTCGGCGACCGTGTCCTCGGGGTGGACGGGAAGCCTGCTACCCAAATCTCGCTTCCCGAGTTCCGCGAGCGTCTCCGCTCCGGCGCACCAGGCTCCAAGTTGGCTTTGCAGATCTCTAGCGGCGGCGCGACCCGTGAAGTGACTCTAACCCTGCGCGATCTCGTATGACCGCGCCGCCACGCAGTTCCTAATCTCGGTATCGGAAGAGCGTCCGGCGATATTCCGGGAAGTGAATGGAAGTTTGCCACAGGCCCGAGCGTGCCATACGCCCACGCTCATTTCGAACAGTTGGACTGCTAAAGAGTTAAGTGGCGATCAGTACTAGCCATCCCTGCGACTTGACGATAGTTCCCGAGTGACGGGCAAACCGGAAGTAACTGTTGTAAACAGGCGATTACACTCATTGACTACGACAGGCGAACTCCTCTTCGAAAGCAAAGCCCGCTTCTCCATCGCTGGATTGGCGGGCTTTTCTATGTGCGGAAAGCGGATATCTAGCGGGGGTGGCCGCCGCCATGCGCACCACCCCGATATCCGGGGAGGGCGTGTTCAGCCGCCCCGTCATGGCCAGGGTTGCCTACGTTGCCTCGCCCATCCCGCGCTTCATTTGCATGGAAGTGGTTGAAGCGCTGCGCCCCGCGCTCCGGCATCGGTCCAGCGTAACCGTGGTGAGGATCAAAGCGGTTGTCAACATGGCCGTAAAAGCCGCGAGGGCCATGAAACCAGGGACCAGCTCCAAGAAACACCCCGCCAACAAACCAATCGGGACCATAATAGCCGTACGGAGCACAGTCATATGGAGCGTAGTCGAAATACCCGTAAGGGCACCCGGGAGCGGGTCCGATGTTTACGCCGACCGCAACCTGGGTTCGCGCCACAGGTGCGCAGCATAAAAGAGCGACAGCGGTTGTGAGAGCTGCGAAAGCAAGCACATTGACTTTGAACATAATCTCTCCTTGATCCTTCCAGAGTTTCATTCTATGCCCATATATGGAAAATGGATTATGTGGCTTTCTTCTGCGAGGCTTTGAACTTTTTGAATCCCCCTCGCGAGGATTCTATCAGTACGCCCCCCGGGCGAAGGTCAATGAGCGATATCGGGATTTATCGCCAACTGAAAGCTCGGCGTCAGTTCACGGTTATCAGGGAACTGGCTGTGCTGGCGCCTTTGGTATGCAAACTGCTCCAACCTCGGGGCTGTCTTAGCCTCTCGGTGCTAGTATGGATCGGTGTTTCCGACCCCCTGGCCCATTCTCGTCCTTTTCCTTGTCATTGGGACTCTTGTCGGAAAGGCGGCGGGTGCGCTAAGCGGAGCGTTAGCCTCGTTTTGTCTGAGGCTTCCGATGCAGGGCGCCGTTAAGAGGACTCATCGCTTGGGTTGTTGGGTTTAATAGTCGGAATGGCGGCGCTTAGAGAGAACGAATCTGGTCAATCAGCTTAAACATGTTCATGCGGCTGGTTCAGTTCTTGGCAAGTCGGAAAGCGCGATGGGCAAAATCAGCAAGCCGACGCATTTGAAACTCGGAGACCGATGACGCGCGATCTCTTAGTAATGGGAGGCGGAGCGACGGGCCAACTTGCAGCCGCTTACCTGCGGATGCGCTTCCCGAACCTAAGTGTGGCCGTAGTTGAGGGCCCGCACAAGAATCGTCCGATTGTCGGCGAATCGCTTGTCGAGGCCAGTGTCGATTTTCTGTTCGAACTCGGGCTCGGCGCTTATCTCGTGGAAAAGCACTATCCGAAATACGGCCTGACCTACTATTTCAAACCCAATATCGACGATCCCGCCGATCGAACGTATGTTGTCGACGAACTTCCGACGGCGCCGCCGATACTCTCGTTCCAGATTAACCGATTCACATTCGATCGCGAAGTGCGGGACCGCAACCTGGAGAACGGCGTGCAGTTGATCGACGGCACTGTGGCGGGAATCGAAATCAACGGCGGCGACGGGCTGCACGCGGTGACGGTGAAGGACCCTGCCGGGGGAAAACAGACGCTGAGAGCGTGCCGGCTTGTCGATGCGACCGGCCGGAACCGCGTGCTCGCGAAACAGTTGCAACTCCAGGAGACTGTTAAGGAACAGAAAGATGTTTTCTGGTTCCGGCTAGTGAATTTCAATCCTGAACTTCTGAGCCGTATCCGGGCACTCAAGAAGCCAAACCGGGCCTATGTTCCTTACTTCGCGACTCACCATTTTTTTGGAAAGGGCAACTGGATCTGGTGCATCCCGATGCGGTCGCCGGAAAACCAGCCGCTCATCAGCGTCGGCATCACCTACCGTAAGGACGTGTATCCGCACGGCGAGGTGCGCACGATGGAGCAGTTCCTGAAGTGCGTCGAGAGGGAACACCCAGTCATCGTGGAGTTGGTGCGCAGCGGCACGGTAGTCGACACGAATTTTTACGGATCCTACATGTGGGAATGCCGCCAGAGGTATTCACCCAATCGCTGGTACATCATCGGCGATGCGGGCGATACAGTTGATCCCTTGTACAGCGTTGGGCTGGCTCTGTCCTCGCTGCAGATACGTCAGATCGCAGCGATCATCCAAAGGGAATTGGACGGGTGCGACACCAAAGAGTTCACGAAGGACCTCGATACCGTTATCGCCGGGTTTCAACGCAGCGTGACCCGGGACACTACACGACTGTACGAGTGTATGGGGGATGCTTACCAATGCCATCTGCGTGTGCATCTGCTAGTGACAAAATTTTTTCACCTCGGGCTCCCACTGGTTATGAACGATTATCTCTGGGATCCGCTGGGAGTGAAACTGATCAACAGGTTTTCCAGCCTTGAAACACTTGAGGCTGATTCCAAGAGGATCGAAGAGCTTATTCGCGAGGTTGCTGCCAATCCGAAGAACCGCACGGTCAGTAACTTCATCAAAGTGCAGTCCGGCGCATCGATGAACTTTTCGTACTACGAGCACCACCGTGAGGAGGACATTGCGGCATCTTTGTCGAAGATGGCATTCCACCTTGCCCGTTTGCGGCTTGCGCTTCTCAGAAAGCTCGGATGGCGCGGGTTGGTTTGCTTCAACCAACACCGGGCATTATTAAAAGACGTGTTTCGCGGGCTGTTTCTAGTGCCCTTCTCAGGCACCAAATTGCGAGAAAGCAGGCTGGTAAACATAATGTTTCCGGTCCCGTGAGTTGGATCTAGCAAGCAAAAATTCAGCTGCTCGTAGGTGAGGCGGGATACCGAAAACTGAGCCAGCACCCCAAGAGTTGTCGACGACCTCCTGCTGATTCTTCCGTTGTTGCTCCCCTTTTGTAAGCGGCAATTTGTGCGGTTTTAAGCAGAGATCTCCCTTTTCAACACCCACAAGACGTTATCACTCATTGAGAACGGGCTGACTAGGTTCAATGAGTGATATGGCGATTTAACGTCAACTACGAGCCAAGACTCCCAATTTCAGAGTTGCCGGCAAGTGTCTCGGTTGCTGAGAACAAGGGCGTTTATCATTCTAATCCTCTTAGAGCGAAGTCTTCGTCAGCCACGTCCCTCGATTGACAAGGGCTTAAGGGGCAGTTCCCCACATCTATCGTTAACTAGCTCAATGCCGAACCCAATGAACATCCATCTTGACCGTATATCATGGATTTGGCCGATCACCGAAGTCATTTCATTGCTCTCAGACGTACCAGGAAACGACGTGGATCTTCCATGGTAATGCCAAGCTTGAAGACTGGCCATGCCGCTCGTCGCCGATTCTGGTTGGCGATGTCGGGGTTTGTCATGGCGCTTGCGCTGCTGCCCTTTTCCTACAAAGTCGAACGTCGCCTGGAGACAGCTGCTCACATCGAGGGCGGAGAATCCGAAAAAGTTGACGTGGAGCTGGCGCAGCGTTTCCAGTCTCCGTACGCCCACCGCCTGGTTCTGGTGGTCAGCGGAGTTCCCGATCCGGACTCAGCCAAAGGGGCAGATGCGTTGGGCTTCTTGACCAGTTCATTGCGCAGCGTGCCAGGAGTGTCGGGCGCCGTTTCGAGTCTGGATTGGCCAGATCCTCTGTTCACTGGGAACAATGGCGGAGCCCTGATCATCGTCGGGTTGGACCCGCACGATGAAGCTGTCGAGGCGTTGGTGCCTAAACTGAGGGCAAGAGCAGACTGGATGGAGGGCCAGTTGAGGTCGCAATACCCCAATATCAAACTGGAGATTACGGGTGAAACGCCACTGACCTTCGATCTTCGCAAGGTCAGTGCAGATGACGTCACCCATGCCGAGGAACGAGCGATGCCGGTAACTCTCTTGCTGCTGTTTCTGGCTTTCGGCAGTCTTGTGGCCGCGCTATTGCCGCTGGGAGTTGGAGTACTCTCAATCTCGATGGCGATGGGTGCGGCTGCGCTACTCGCGCATTATCTGCATCTGTCGATTCTGGTGCAGAATCTGGCGACGATGCTCGGCCTGGGCTTGGGCATAGACTACGCATTGCTGATGGTGAGCCGGTTTCGCGAAGCATTGAACGAGGGATATGATCCCGGCTGTGCTGCCGATATTGCTGCCGGGCAAGCGGGGCGGACGCTGATAATCTCGGCCACGACAGTTGCAATCGGATTTTCAGCCCTGCTGACTGTGCCCATCAGCGAACTGCGCTCCATCGGGATAGCTGGCCTGCTGGTAACCGTTTTGAGCGTCATGCTGTGTACATTCATTCTGCCCTGGGTGCTTGGTCTGCTAGGGCATCGCATCGATGCCGCCAGAGTGGGTCCAACCAGACGATTCAAAACGCGGGAGAGCCTATGCGCGGCGAGTGAGCGGTGGGTGCGGTGGGGTAGCATCATAACTCGCCGGCCCTGGACAGCTCTGCTGGTCGCCGGGGTTCCACTACTGATCCTTGCATTTCAGGCACGGAACATCTCTCCCGGGATTCCTGACCATGATTCGCTTCCGGCCGCGGCCGAGTCGGTGCAAGCACTGCACACGCTTCAACGCATGGGGCGGTCGGGTATTGTGCAGTCTCTGCGGGTGGTCCTGGAGTTGCCGCCACAGTGTCCGCCGCTCTCGCCGCCTGGCTGGCTTGCCGTCAGTCGCTTGACGAAGCGCTTCCAGACCGATCCTAGAGCGGAAGAGGTCCTATCCCTTCCGACCCTCACGGGAATGTCTGACACTGCGGATGCGGTCAACGATGTGCCCGAGGCAATCCGCAAGAGTTTTCTTCGCACCGATGGCCAGGCTACCTTGATTGAGTTGCTGCCCACCGCCACTCTTTCGCCCAACCAACAGATACGATGGGTACGAGAGGTGCGTTCCTCCGATGTCGCGGCGATAACCGGCGTGCCCGGCGCTGTGCTGCGCGTCGGCGGGGTTTCCGCACTCGACGCGGATTATGACTCGGTAGTAAAAGAGCGGTTGCCGAGGGTGGTCCTTGGCGTCGTATTGGGGAGTTTGCTGGCGCTCCTGATCGGCTTACGTTCTTTGTTTGCAGCGGTCAAAGCAATTCTGCTCAACCTACTCTCCGTTGGCGCTTCATTCGGTGTGTTAGTTATCGTTTTTCAGGAAGGCCACGGTAGCAAACTCTTTGGACTCGACGGACCGACCGGCACCGTATACCCGATCGTGCCGATTCTCTCCTTTGCCATCGTCTTCGGATTGAGCATGGACTATGAGGTCTTCCTGGTCGCGCGAGTCCTCGAAGAACGGCGACGCGGTCTATCCGAGAGATCAGCGGTGATCGAGGGCCTGGCACGGACGGCCGGGCTCATCACCAGCGCCGCGGCAATTATGATCGCCGTCTTCACCGCATTCACCGTGGGAAGCTTTCTGGTCGTCCAAATGCTGGGCTTTACACTCGCCGTGGCCGTGTTCATTGACGCTACAGTGGTGCGGATGGTCGTCGGGCCGGCACTGTTGCGACTTGCCGGCGACTGGAATTGGTGGCCCTTTGGCTTATATGGGGCCCCGGCAACCTGTGAAAAGGAGCTTATCCCATGACGGTGAATACCGTGGATGCTCCAACAGCACAGGTCCTCCCAAGAACCTAATTAAGCGATTCGATTTATTTTACTTTCTCTCCTTGAGTGCTGGACTGGCTGATCTCAAAGTCCTTGCGTCCAAGATTTGCCTTTCCTGAGCCAAATTCGATTGCAAGAATCGAGGAGCCGGGCTTGCCCTGCAGCTTTGCCTCCACTTGCGTCGCAGACCAAAGGCCGCCGACCTGCCGCAGCCCATAGTAAATGAATTCCTTCTGCTGTCCCGTCCCGCGAAGCGTCTTCACTACGTGCACAGGGTACAAAATGCCGCGGTCAATCCACGATGTTACCGAATCATAGTAAGTCCGGTCCTGAGAGCCGGGCATGCTCTTGAGGACAAAGCAATCCCGTGCGCCGTATTTCTCCGGTGCCAGCAGTTCCTGATTCTTCCAGAAGAAATAGCTTTCTACCATGTCTTCATAGGAGAAGCCTGTTCCCACTAGTGGGTCGTTCCAACGTTCGAATGGCAACTCGCTAGCGGCCTTCTCGCCAGGAAGTACAGCCTGGATGGTCGCGTGCCCGCTCACGCTCATATGCAGAAGAAGGCTTGTCTTCTCTGAACCAGGCCCCGAGATCTCGCATAGCAGACGCAGACCATCGGGAAACCAGTGAGCCTTGGCGACAAACTTGTAGCTCGTGCGCTTGCCATCGCCTTCCACCCGTGTGAGCCGCCCGGTCACGCGGTAGTCCAATTTCTCAATACGCTGGCGCGAGCCAGTCAGCACAGTCTCCAGGTCAGAATTCGCCGCGAAGGCCCGCGATGGATGCACCAGCGACAACAGCACTAGCAAAGTGATGGACGCTTGAATCGTCCCAAAGGCGCAATTCGCCCATCTGGCCTCTGGATACCGGCCAAACTTGAGGCTGCGAGAGAGCATTACGACGCGGCGCAGGAAGGTCATAAGGTGATCAAAGAAGGTCTCTGAGGTCGTCCCCTTGGTGTAGGAGTGTCCCCGGGCCAAGTATCCTATATGCCTCACGCGACCTGTCCCGGTCAAATCGGCATTGTGTGTCATCGCCTTTCCCCTTGGCGGCATGGTAGCGCCAGCTCTCTAGACTTTCTTAGCTGGGTGGGGCGGGTCGGCGGCAGCATCCTTTTCGTCCACGGTACGTACAAACGGTCAGAACTCGTCGATTGCATGCAGGGATTCTATCTCTCGCAGTAACTGTTGTAATCAGGCGATTACACTCAAAACCCTCAGCCGAGGTCAATGAGTGTAATGATTCCATAACAATGTCGGCTCCCAGGCCCGAGTAGACTTTGGAGGCGCAAACCAACCAAAGGGCTCGGAGGAAAGGAGCCGAACATGCTGATTATAGGTTGTGACTATCATCCGGGCTTTCAGCAAATTGCTTTTGTGGACACAGAAACCGGAGAGTGCGGCGAACGGCGGCTGACTCACCGCGAAGAAGCCGAGCAGTTTTACAGCGCGCTCAAAGGGCGGAGGGTGCGTGTGGGGATGGAAGCAAGCGGGCATGCACGCTGGTTTGAACGGCTGTTGATCGGCTTGCAGTTTGAGCTGTGGATCGGGGACGCAGCGGAGATTCGCACGAAACGGGTGCGCAAGCAGAAGACGGACCGTCAGGATGCGCAGCTATTGCTGCGACTGATGATCGAGGACCGTTTCCCGCGGATCTGGGTAGCAGACGCAGAGAATCGGGATCTGCGGCAACTGCTGTGGCATCGCCACCGATTGGTGCAGATGCGCACCCGGGTGATGAATCAACTGCATGTGGTGGCACTCAACGAAGGTCTGCGGCGCAAGAAAGCACTGTGGCGGCCAGCGGGTCGCAGCGAACTGGAGTCATTAGTGCTGGCTCCCTGGGCCAGTCGACGACGCCAGGATTTGCTCGACGTACTCGACCAGCTCACTCCGAAGGTCCAGGAACTGACCCGAGCCTTGGAAGAGGAGGTGGAGAGGCGACCGGTGACGCGGCGACTGATGACCCATCCCGGCGTGGTCCGCTGACGGCCTTAGCGTTCGAGTTAGTGATTGGAACACCCGAACGCTTTCAATGCGGCAAGCAGATCGCCAGCTATGTAGGACTGGTTCCGTCAGAAGAGTCCAGCGGCGATCGTCGCCGACTCGGGCACATCAGCAAACAGGGCAACTCACTGTTGCGCTTCTTGCTGGTGGAAGCGGCCCAGGTCACGGTGCGCAGCCAACCGCAGTGGCGGAGCAAGTTCTTCACCTCGCCCTGCGCCGAGGACGAAAGATCGCGAAGGTAGCGATGGCCCGGAAACTGGCGGTGCATCTGTACTGGATGTGGCGCCGGGGCTGGGATTACGGTCAGTTCGAAAAGCTCGGTTCGCACGCGGGAGCGCCCGGAAATCGCCATGGTGCGCAGTAAAGCACCGACGTAATGATTGGGTATCCCGTTCCCCTGTACAGGGGAGTTCGAAGAAGTAATCATGATCGCAGTTGTGATCGAAGAGATGGATGGGTCGGACTGAGTCCTTAACCCCAACGATTAGGAGCGAGCCCAGGTTGGAAAGCGCAGATCAGCCACGAGAGCGAAATGGCGCTCTTCAATGAGCGCATGCAGTCGTGTGCTCGCATAGTGCTTGACAGTCGCCGACATTGTTAGAGATGGCGATTTATCAACATCTGACCTGTTGTGCTACCGCCATCTCCATGGCTTTCATTGACTTGCCTGTTCTGCTCACGTAAGATTTGCGCCGATGATCGGCCAAACCATCTCGCGCTACCGTATCGTCGAAAAGCTCGGCGGCGGCGGCATGGGCGTCGTTTACAAGGCCGAGGACACCGAGCTTGGCCGTTTCGTCGCGCTCAAGTTTCTTCCTGAAGACCTAACCCAAGACCCACAGGCTTTGGAACGCTTTCGGCGGGAGGCACGCGCAGCCTCGGCGCTAAACCATCCCAACATCTGCACCATCCACGACATCGGCAAACACGAGGGCCAAGCGTTCATCGCCATGGAGTTCCTGGATGGGCTGACGCTGAAGCACTTGATCGGGGTTCGGCCGCTGGAGATAGAGACACTACTGTCGCTGGGCATCGAAATAGCGGACGCGCTTGATGCTGCTCATTCCAAGGGAATCGTGCACCGCGACATCAAGCCCGCCAACATTTTCGTGACCGAGCGCGGCCACGCCAAGGTGCTGGATTTCGGTTTAGCCAAGGTCACGACGTCGGGCGCCAGTGTGCAGAATGAGGCCACGCGAACCGAGGCGGTCGAAGCACATCTTACCAGTCCTGGCACCGCGGTGGGGACGGCCGCGTATATGTCTCCGGAGCAGGCGCGCGGGCGCGAGCTTGACACGCGAACTGACCTGTTCTCCTTCGGGGCGGTGTTGTATGAGATGGCCACTGGCCAGTTGCCGTTCCGGGGAGCCACGACCACCGACTTATTCGATTCCATCCTGCATAAGACTGCGGTGCCTCCGGTACGGCTGAATCCCGACTTGCCCGCGGAATTGGAACGGATCATCAATAAGGCACTGGAGAAAGACCGTGAGCTACGCTATCAAGGCGCGGCGGAAATGCGGGCCGACCTAAAGCGGCTGAAGCGGGAGACGGAATCGCGGCAAGGCGCATCAGCCAGTTCCGGCACGGTGATGGCAGCGCAGGAAGTTGGGCTTCCGGCAGTAGCCGCCACATCACCGCCGCCCTCGGGGTCGGCTCCTGCCGTCAGTGTGTCATCTCCATCGGCTGCTGCCAAGGTCGTCGAAGTTCCTGAAACTGGGAGGAGGAAGCTCTGGAAGGTAGTTTTCCCTTCGGTTGTAGTCCTGGTGGCTGCACTCATTGCCGGTGGCCTCTACCTGCGCTGGCGGTCCGCAACGCCGTCGGCGACGGAGGCGACCCCGCTCACCGAGAAAGACACGGTCGTTCTCACTGAATTCACCAACTCCACCGGCGACCCGGTCTTCGACGGCACCCTCAAACAGGCCCTCGCCGTCGATCTCGAACAGTCTCCCTTCCTCAACATTCTTTCAGACCGCAAAATCGGCGCGACTCTGAAGCTGATGGGCCGTGCTCCCACTGAGCACGTCACCGCCGAATTGGCCAAGGAACTCTGCCTGCGCACGGGAAGCAAGGCCATTTTGGCCGGTTCGGTTTCCAGCCTTGGCACTCAGTATGTAATCGGTCTGGAGGCGGTGGCTTGCAGCACCGGGGACACGCTGGCCAAGGAGCAAGCTGAGGCGGCTAGCAAAGAAGGTGTGCTCAAGGCGATGGGTACGGCGGCAACCAGCCTGCGCGCCAGATTGGGAGAATCGCTCGCCTCGGTGCAGAAGTTCGATGTGCCCGTGGAAGCCACTACGCCCTCCCTCGAAGCCCTGAAGGCTTACAGCATGGGCATCACAACCGGCCGCACCAAGGGCAACGCTGAAGCTATTCCGTTCATGAAGCGTGCCCTCGAACTCGACCCCAACTTCGCCATAGCCTATGCCGGTCTGGCTGTTAATTACGGGAACCTTGGACAGGCGAGTCTCTCTGCAGACTATGCCAAGAAGGCCTATGACTTGCGTGACCGGGTCAGTGAACGCGAAAAATACCGCATCTCCGCCTTGTACTTTGAAAAGGTCACCAGTGAAGTGGAGAAGGCCACGGAAGCCTACGAACTCTGGGCGAAGAGCTACCCGCGCGACGCGGTGCCTCACACGAATCTAGGTAATCTCTATTCCGCTCTGGGCCAATACGACAAAGCGATCACGGAGACCAAGGTGGCGCAGCTGCTGGAACCCACGATCGCCAGCTATGCGAACCTGGCAGGCATGTACATCGCCGTCAATCGGCTCGAGGACGCTCGGCAGACGCTCCAGGAAGCACAGCAGAAGAGCTTCGATGACTTGTTCATTCGGGCCGATCTCTACAGCTTGGCATTTCTGTCGGGGAATGCCGCCGAAATGGAGCGCCAAGTCGCATGGTCGGCTGGCCGCCCCAGCGAAGAAGACCAGATGCTCAATGCCCACGCCGACACACAGGCCTACTACGGGCGCGTTGAAAAAGCCCGCGACCTCGCCCGCCGGGCTTCTGACTCCGCCGTGCGATCAGATGCCAAAGAGACTGGCGCCCAGTGGCTCGCTTATCAGGGGCTCCGTGAAGCTGAGCTGGGCAATGTCACTGTTGCGCGGCAAGCCGTTACCCGCGCGTTGGCGCTCGCTCCCGGGCGTGATGTCAAAGTCTTGGCAACTTTAGCGCTGGCACGCACCGGCGAGACCTCTCAATCCAAGACTCTCCTCGAGGCGCTGCAAAGATCCGAACCCACCAACACTTATCTCAAGGTGTACTGGTTCCCAGTGATCGAGGCATCCATTGCGATGGCGCAACAGGCGCCAGACCGGGCGATCGTCGCCCTCGAACCCGCCCTACCCTACGAACTCGGGGGGCCTCCTCCCGGAACCACAATGTATCCTCCGTACATTCGCGGCCTGGCTTACCTGGCGCAGCGGAATAGTTCGGCTGCGGCCGCCGAATTCCAAAAGTTTCTCGATCATCCCGGAATTGTGCAGAACTTCCTGCTCGGCTCGCTCGCCCACCTCCAACTTGCCCGCGCCTACGCCGTCTCTGGCGACACCGCCAAAGCCAAAGCGGCCTATCAGGATTTCTTCGCCCTCTGGAAGGATGCCGCGCCCGACATCCCCACCCTTAAGGAAGCCAAGGCGGAGTACGCGAAGCTGCAGTAGCTGTACAGCCTCGTTCCTTGTTTAGCGATAACTGTTGAAAATAGGCGATTGCACTCATTGACCCCTAGGAGCGGCGAATCCCGGTCAATGAGTGTAATAACGATGTTACGACAGCCACAGCTTTTTTTCCGTGTGGGCAACATCAGAGCTACAATGCCTGGTGGTATACGAGGAGGGTTTATGTATATCCCCCGCCTTCTTATCCTGCTGTTGGGGGTTTCAGTAAGCCTCGCGGCGCAGGTGTCCGGCCATGTACGACATGTCGGCAACGTATACGAATGCGTTGTTGGGCCGGAGACGGAGCAGAGTCCGTGGAAGAATCCTTTTCCTCAGCCTGCCTTTGGCCAGAACGCAATCAGCCTGACACGCATTGTTCCTCCACCGGAATTTCGTGCACACGATCTCACGATGGTGGATGAGCGAGGAGTCAGCCCATTCGACTTCGACAGCCTACTTCGAACTCTACTCAAGCCTATTTCATGCCAAGCCAGTTATGGTGACGGACGGGCGAGTTTTCACTGAAACGACCATCTTCACGGGGTTCTAGACTGGCGTCTTGCCGAGTCCGTAACTGTTGCAAACAGGCGATTACACTCATTGAGAATTGGCCCACCCAACGGTCAATGAGTGTAATAGAGATGTTTCGACAGTTGTCTCGTATCAACGACCGAGACTCATCAGCCACGGCCGCGGGATGGCCAAGGTCATTAGCAGCAGACCGAGTATGGCCATGTTTTTTAGGAAGTTGACCATCTCCCCCTGCTTTGCTTGTTGGTCTTGAACCGTCCAGAAATTGTGGATGCCGAACGAGGCACCCAGAAGGAAAATCACCAACAGTACCGCTCCGATGGTCGGGTGATACCCAAGGAGCAGGCTCAATCCACCCAAGAAAAGAAGTACGCCCGAACCGCCCACCGCCAGCGCGGGAGCGGGTATGCCTTTGGTCTTGGCATATCCGCTCATCATGTTGAGTTGCGCGAAGTGGTTGAAGCCGTTCATGAGGAAAAAGCCGCCAGCGATGATCCGCCCGACGAGGAACGCAATGTTATGGATGCTCGACATAAACCCCTCCTCATATTCATCACATGCGGAAGTCTACAGCTGTTTCCTTAATGGCGTAGTCAGGCGGGGTCAATGAGTGCTATGGCGATTTATCAACGACAATCGTAGCGCGGCGCGTTCAACTCCTGTTGGCGTGCTTTGTACGGTATTCTTGGTTTCTGTCGTCCTGTGTGCGGAGTTTAGTCGCTCCCGCGCAGATCGATCTCTCCCGTCATCACGTGCGCATGCAGACGGTACTTCCCCGGACCTTGCTGCTCGAATGACCGGAACAGACCCCCCTTGGAGACATCGAACGCCGAGGACTCGATGCTGCCGGTCGTGACCGAAGCATCGCGATGACCGTACAGCTCAGGGTGGGGAATGTCGATCTGAATGCGTCCAGCAAGAACTTCGAGATTCTTATCGCCTTCCACACGTTCAACGTCCAGTTCCCCCGCCGACAGTCTGGCCCAAAGATTGGAATGACGAGGAACCTCGATGGTGGCCTGGAAGTTATTGTGCGGGGTCTCGGAAACGTAAACGTCGGCGCTTGCGGCTGTCGGTCTGATCTCCACCTTGACGCGTTTGAGTTGTTCCTCCGTATGAGCGCGGCAGGTCACAACGATGTTCTCAGAATCGGCGGGAGTGATAGTGTAGCCGCCGGCTTCTAGGTGCAAGCGAATCGTGCCTCCAGAAATGAACTTCTGCTGTGCCGAAGTCTCGAGAGCTTGCTGAGCGTGGAGCAAGCCGGGAACTAGCAAGACAAGCCAGAAACCGAGACGCTTCATACACACCTCGCCTGAAGCTCTATACGAGGATTGGCGAATGAAAGTTCCGGGAAAATTAAGCTGAGATCAGGTGAAGTACCACCATAAACGCTCGATTGTTGATGCAATCAGGCGTTTACACTCATTGAGAATCCGCCAATCCGGTCGGCAGCAATGGGCGATCTTTCGCCAATCACCGGCATTTCCAGTCCTTGGTTGAGCGACGCTATTGGATCAATCTGTGTAGGCCCATGGCTAGGCCAACAACAACGAGGGCGACAGCGATGAGCACGAGCCGCGTCTTGAAAAGTGTTCGTTGGGGGGCGGTCACGGTCCAATCATACGCCAGCACTGACATAAAACGTAGACGTGCAAACTTCTCTGGCCCATATTTGTTGTCAACAGGCGTCTCTGACAATGCCGGCGGTGTCAAGTAGTTTCCGAGCACACTACAGCATGCACTCGAACAAGAGCGCCATTTCGCTCTAATTGAAGAAGTGCTAAATCCAACCCAGGCTCGCTTCCTAATCAGTATTCAGGTCGGAAACTCAGTTCGACCCATGCATCTCTTCGGTCACACGTTCGATCATGATTACGACTTCGAACTCCCCGTTGCAGGGGAGCGGGCTGCCCACTCAATTACTCGGTGCTTTACTGCACACCATCGCCTGTTCCGAGCTGGCCCGCGTGCGAACCGAACTTTTCGACTGCTCGTAACTCCATCCCTTGCGCCACATCCAGTAGAGGGCAACCGCCAGTCTCCGCGCCATCGCTACCTTGGCGATCTTGCGTCCTCGCCGCATCATCAGGTGGACATACTTACTGCGCCACTCTGGAAGACTGCGCACCGTGACCTGGGCTGCTTCCACCAGCAAGAAGCGCAATATCGAATTCCCTTGTTTGGTGATGTGGCCCAGTCGTCGCCGATTCCCGCTGGACTTTTCCAGCGGTACCAGTCCCAGATAGCTTGCAATCTGCTTCCCGCACTGAAAGCGCTTGGCCTTTCCCACAATCAACACGAAGGCCAGCGCGGTCAACGGACCCACTCCGGGATGCGTCATCAATCGCTTTGCCTCAGGACACTTGTCTGCTTCCTGTTCGATCGCTTGCGTCAGCTCCGCGATCGTCGGATTCAGCCGATCCAGTAGCTCCAGCAGATCGCGCCTTCGCCGGCTCGCCCACGGCGCCAGCGGGAATGATTCCAGCTGCTGCCGTCCGCGTTCCCGCCACAGCCTCTTCTTACAGCGCACTCCTTCGTTGAGTGCCAGGGCTTGCAGTTGATTCATGATGCGGGTACGTGCCTGTACCATGCGGTGCCGGTGCCACAGCAGCTGCCGCACATCCCGGTTCTCCCAACTTGGCACCCAGATTCGCGGAAAGTCATCTTTCAACATCAGTTTCAGAATCAGCTGTGCGTCTTGTCGATCGGTCTTCTGTTTGCGCACTCGCTTGGTCTGGATCTCGGCCGCGTCTCCAATCCACAACTCAAACTGCAACTCGGCCAAGAGCCTTTCGAACCAGCGTGCGTGCCCGCTGGCCTCCATACCAACACGCACCTGCTGGCGAGCAGCCACTAGGTCACGATAGAACTGCTCCGCTTCCTCGCGATGTGCTAACCGCTTTTCCTGCAACTCTCCCGTGTCGGTATCCACGCAAGCAATTTGTTGAAACTCGGGGTGGAAATCTGTTCCTATAATGATCATCTTCGGCTCCTTTCTCCCGAGCCTTGTTGGTTGGCTTAGCACCACCAACTCTACTCGGGGCTGGGAGCCGACATTGTCATGGAATCAATTACACTCACTGACCGCTGCGACCAAAGGATTCAACAAGCCCGATCACCTGTGGGCTGTCCCGATTTGGAGTGCGGCGAGCAACGCTTTAGGAGTTTTCCGAAATGAAACGACGATCACGACATCGCCAGCCTCAAGCACAAGCTCTGGGTGGTCTGCGCTCGGACCTGACTCACCCCAAAGCAACGGTTTTATGAACGCTGCCGCAGTCTTTCGATCGGCCTCGTTGCCAAACTGGAACAAATAGACCGTCCCCTTGTTGCCTTGACACATGAAGGATTGCGCGCTTTTGCTTACAGGAAGCGGTATCACGCTCTTGTACAGGTCAGTCTTCTGCCAGAGTATGGCGGTTTGGATGTCTGTCGAAAAATAGCCGTCTACCGCTTTACACTCGGCAGGTATCTGTTCCGGTTTCAGACCCAATGCGCTGGCTGCGGTGGTCTGCGAGTGAGCCATTGAACCGAACAGTACCACTAGCACGATCAGGGAAGCGAAGAGTCTCATTGCCGACCTCCACCGGAAGGATAGCGCCCGGTGTAGCGGAAGTGAATCGGAATGATCATATGCACCCGAAATCGGCCGAAACGCGGTCTGTACGTCTTTTTGGTCTGGCCAGTACCGGATGACGGATCAACGCTTTGAGCACGTTCACTCTGGCTCTGGTCTCGGACAGGCAGCGGGGCATCTCTGGAATGCTGCTTTCGTCGAAGAATGACTCTTTGTTCCTTATCCCCGCAAGGCCCGCGCGCGACATCGGCTTTCTTAGATTCCACCGGCCGTCATGGGCACCCATTGTAAGCGAAGTTGTGATGATTTCGTGCTGGTTGACGTAACCAGGCGATTACACTCATTGACAATCGTGACCATTGGTCAATGAGTGTAATGGCGATGCTCCAACAGTTAGTAGTCGCGTCTCTCACGATCCGGGCAGCGGTTTGGCTGAAGTCTTCGTTGCGCGGCTGGATTCAGGCCACAGTTCTCCTGCAGCTTTGTGGATTCGCCGCTCGCAGGTTGCCCACTCTTCCTCGGTACATTGCAGCTTACGGCAGTCATATTCGCACAACCCGTCCGCCTCCGGTACGTCCTGCGCGATCTGACCTTTCAACCATTGCAAAAACTTTCTGTAAAGTGTCTGAATCGTTTCGAGGTACATCAATAATGTCCTTCCTCTCCGACGGACGCGATTCATCACCGCCCGTCGAGTCGGACCTCCCGCGCAGAAAGCGGTCGATTCCTTCTGGATCAGAGTAGCAATTAGCTTGGCATTGGGATGTGACGGCGATCACGTCCATCCGTGACCTCCTCACGTGTCTCTGTTCCCTGCGTGGTAGCCAATAGTGGATTAGCTGTATTTACATGTTCTACAACTTAACGTAGAAGGTAAAATAAGTGCGATTTTGCCTCAATTTCGCGACCTTCAGGACGTATAGCAAACAGCAAGTAGCGGCTGCGCAAGAATGCGGATTTTGGATTCACGGGTAGGAGTCGTTTCCAGACCGCCCAGATCACAAGGAGACTCAAAACAGTGAATGAAATTCGGCGCGTCGATGTCCACCTTGCGCTGGTTCACCGCTCGATTCTGGTAAGTACCTTCGCCATCCTTTTGCTGGTTGCGGCGCGGTTGTCGGCCCAAGTAACCGCGAGCCCTGCTTTGGAGATCTTCAGTGCGCCGGGCACAACGGTGGTTTTTACTATTACAGTTCCGTCTGGCGCCACTCTGGGAAGCTTCTCAGTTTTGACTCTGGGAGCGCCGAACCTTGACTATGTTTCGGTTCCGGCGGGAACCACCTGCCCTAACGTGGTCGCCAGTACATGCACGATTGAAGTCCTGTTTCAGCCTATAGCTCCTGGCAGACGGCAGGGATCGGTGGTGCTCAGCGACCCGAGCGGCAACGTACTGCTGAGCGTTTCGCTGGATGGCGCCGGGAACGGGGCGATGGCGACCTTTGGACCAGTGATATCAACCTTTGCCGGCGGAGGCACAGGTGGCGACGGCGGCACGGCGACCAATGCGCAACTGGGTGGTCCCACGAGCATCACGGTAGATGGATTTGGCAATCACTACATAGCAGACCAGAAGGCCAACAAAGTTCGTAAGGTGACGCCGGTCGGGATCATCTCCACGTTTGCGGGTACTGGAACCGCGGGCTACTCAGGCGATGGTGGACTCGCCACCAGCGCAGAACTCAGCGGCCCCATGTCCGTCCTCGTGGATGGTGCTGGATTTGTCTACATCGCTGACACTGGAAACAATGTGGTTCGTATGGTGAATAATAAGGGGATTATCTCGACCTATGCGGGGCAGTATTATGCGCCCGGCACCACTCCGCCGCCGGTGTGCGCCGCGGCGACAAATTCTATAGGCGATGGGTGCCCTGGCAATCAGATGGTAATGAATACGCCCGTGGACCTGGTATTTTGTCATGCTCAAAACCTTCACATCTCAGACAAGCTGAACAATAGCGTTCGCACGGTCATGAGGACAACTTACGTCACCATCACACAGGTGGGAGATGGCGTAGCCGGCTACAACGGCGACGGTGAACTCAATACCAGTGCGGAACTTAACGGCCCAACAGGTCTCGCCATGGATGCCGCGAATTACATCTACGTCGCAGACAGCGGCAATCACATCGTTCGGAAGACTCTGCTGACTGGGACTACTCCGAACCCGATTTCAACTGTCGCCGGAACGCCGGGCAGCGCCGGTAATGCTGGTGATGGCGGGCCAGCCATCAACGCCCAACTGAATAACCCTCATGGCGTACAAGTGGACCCCGCGGGGGATATCTATATCTCCGACTCCGATAGCCACGTCATTCGTGAGGTGAATATAGCTACTGGACAGATCGCGACCATCGCGGGCACCGGGACGGCCGGCTCCAGTGGGGACGGAGGCCCTGCCGCCAGCGCGCAATTGAATGTTCCCTCCGGCCTTTTGTTGGATGAAATCGGCGATCTCTATGTCGCCGATTCCCAAAGCGCGGTCATTCGCAAGCTGGAGGTTTCCGATGCGCCCTCGCTTACCTTTACCAATGTCGCGATCGGCACAGTCAGCTCCGCGCAAAATGTCACCGTGACGAATCTGGGCAACTCGCCGTTGACGATCAGCCAGATCACCGCGCCAACGAATTACTCGCTCGGAGGCTCCGACACCTCATGCCTGTCGAGCGGCGAGACGCTGAACCCGGCGACAAGCTGCATCCTTGGCATCGAATTTACTCCGGCGACCGCGGGCAGCATAAACGGCAGCATGGTTCTCTCCGATAACTCGAACCCGGCATCCCAGACAATTGCCTTGACTGGTACAGCGTTGGCGCAGAGCGAGACTTATACGCTTACGACCAGCACGCCGACGCTTTCAATTGCCGCCGACGGCAACGGCACGGCTACGCTCACGTTGAAGTCAAGCAATTACGCGGGAACAGTTTCTTTTGTAACCACCGTCAGTTCGACGGATGGCACTCCCGCAAACGTGACCGCCACTGCGAGCTCAGTCACGCTAACGGCGGGTGGCTCCGGAAATTCCACGGTGACCATTACAGCCAATGCAAGTGCGGCGAATCACGACCCGTCGGCTCTGTGGAATGGCGGCACGGTGATGTTCTGTTCGGCTCTGCTGGGAGTGCCCTTTGCCTTCCGCCGAAAACGCCTCCTTGCGGGGCTTCCTATGCTACTGGCAATCTCCTTGGCGGGCTTCTTGACGGCCTGCGGCGGGACGGGAAGTTCGACTCATACGCAGAGCGCGCGGACGTACATGGTGACGGTGACTCCAACGGGGTCGGCACTGGCGGCTTCGGTCACAGTGACAAATCCATCTGCCGTGAGCATTCAAGTGACGGTTCAGTAGCAACCTAACATGAAATGCGCGGACAGACAGGACGTTCCCTAATTTCCGTACGCTTAAAGGCTTGACGTAGAAATCGGGAAACGTCCCGTCTGTCCCCAGGTTCCTCATCTACTTCTTCTTGATGGCGGCCTCATCCATGTAGGGGTGGTAGAGGTCGGCAATTTTTGCGAGTATTGGAACCGGCAGGCGAGTTGGCCTTGGCTGCTTCTTCAATTAGGCCAGCTATATGCTTGCGGCTCAAGTCGTCCAAGGAGTCGTCGATGCCAATGTCGCTGCGGTCGGGGGGATTTCGGTGCGCTTGATCCAGTGGCCGTTCGCGTAACGGTAGAAATCGTCACCGGGTTTGACCGAGCGATCCATGTTTGCAACGACGATGCCGTGGGTCTCTGGTGCAGGTGCGTTGTTGCGAATAGGCGGTAAGCTGGGCGAGGGCCAAGAGAGTGTATCCGGCGGCGCTCCGGGGCAAGAATCTAAATGTGAATCTCATGGGTAATGCTCCAAAGGAGTTGCGGCTTGGGAGCCCGGTCAGTTGGGATTGGACGGCATCAACTGAACAGGGTAGCACGGCTGCCCTGTTGGTGGGCTTCAGCCGATAGCCGACACATCTGGAATTTGGAAGCTCAATTTGGCGCTCGCAACGGTTATGGACGGGTGACGGGCAAACCGGAAGTAGAAGTAACTGTTGTAAACCGGCGATTACACTCATTGAGAACCCTGTCCCGGACGCGACCCCAAGCGTAGAGAGGTGCGCCGTCACCAATACAATTCTTCATGTGACGTGCTGAACCTCGGCATCTTCAACACGACGAAACCTCCGAGCGTTATCGGCGCGGAGGTTCAAATCTACGCATCTGGTAACATGGCCTTTCGGTCGAGAGGGTGGAGATGCACCTTTGATACTTGGCGCGTTTCGGGATCTGTGGGAGATTACCGACAACAGCTAAGACCACGACTGATATCCCGTCGGTAGTGGATTGAGCTCACAATCCAAAAAAGGTAGATTTCCATGAACAAGCGCCTCGTTTGGGTCGACGGCGACGATTTTAGCGGCTGGTGCTGCCCCCACTGTACATGGGGAATGACAGCGCCGCGTCTGGAAAGCACAGTTGCTGCACTCGCTTTCAACCGCCTTGCGCAAGAAGATTTCGAAAAGCACGCCTGCAACCCGAACCCACAGGGAGACGCATAGCCGCGCTGGGGTCGGTCGCAGGGGCAGCTTGCAAGAAACGGAACCCCGGAGCCTTCTCCCCGGGGTTTCTGATAGACGTTCGTTGTCTTAGACGGCCAACGCCTCGACGAAGTGCTCGCAGACTGCGGTCTCGAGTTTGTAGTAGTTCACGTTGACTGGCGTGGTCAGGAATGGCTTCAGGATGTCAAGCACCTTGGGATAGAACTCTCTCTCATAGCGCTCGGCATCCACCTTGGTCGTCCAGAGGCTGATGTTGATCACTTTCTCCTCTCTCATTTTCTCCGCGAAAAAGGGCAGAATCTCCAGGAAGCCGGTCTGTTTCTTGAGGATGGGCAGGACTTCGTTCTTAATGACCTTGACGAACTCTTCTTTCTTTTCCAGTTTCACTTCGTAATTGAGAATACGTGCAAACATGGGAGTGCTCCTTTTCCTTGTGATGTTTAAAAGGTAGTTCTAGGCGGGAGCCCTCGGTTTAAAGAGGCTTTAGTGTTTCCCGAATGCCGAAAGCTCGGGTCGAGCCAAAAGTTACCATAATCAGCTTTAGCAATTCAGTGACGGATGACCGTTAGTGCAGTGCTTTGGGTCACAGCAACAGGAGCGTTCGGCATGACAAAGCTGTTTCTTGTTCGTCATTGGCTGCGGCCTGGACGGGCTTCTTCGCAGCCGGGGTAGGGACGGGCGGCAAGAAAAGCGGACGGTAGTGACGGCGCATGCAGGAATGGCATCGCACAACTTGGAGGAAGAAGAAGCAACACACTTCATCGCGCCACGTTCTTGCTCGGGACGCGTATATTTCAGCCTCGCAGCAATAAGGGCAGCTCTGCAATCCAATCCTAGGCACAGCAAACTCCTAGATCCACCGTCCAACCAGAAAATGTGGCGCAGCTCCTGTGAGAGAAGAAGGGCTGCGCCATCATCAAAGTAAGCAACCCTGTATCGGGCGTGGATGGTACAAGCCACAGCCGACCCAAAGATGTTCAAAATTGCACACTCCCCAAAAGAAAGGTGATCCCAGAGCCCTTCCAATGTAACGCAGATCAAACGAACAAATATGAGGTTTGCACCACTTCTCGCGCGGGCGGGTAACTGTCGCAAGCAGGTGTTTAAACTCAAAACCCTGCGATAAGGTCAATGAGAGTAATCGCGATTTATCAACAACAAGGTTTTCGAGTCGGCAATTAACCACACGCAAAGTCTTATCTTGCCGGACTTATTTCGAGCCGAGCTCGCCATCGTACTCTCGGATAACCCTGTAGCACTCGCAGGCGGAGTCCTCCAGTTTCTTACGGTTCACGATCTTCACTGCGCCACGGGTATACTCAATGATCCCCTTCTTCTGTAAGCCACCAGCTGCCAAGCTCACGCTAGGCCGATCTGTCCCCAGCATCGTTGCCAGAAAATCATGTGTGATGGGCAGCGCGCCTGAGTCCACTCTGTCCTGAGTCATTAGCAACCACCGCGCAAGGCGCTGCTTAATATCGTGCAGCCGATTACACGCGGCGGTTTGTGCAACCTGCATACTCCGAACTACCGCATAGCGGTTCAACATCAATCGCAGGTGTGGAGTGGATTCCAACGTATTTTGCAAAGCCCCGACTTTTACCCGAAATCCGTCCCCCGTGACCTGAACCACAGCCGTCAGCGGGCCCTTGCTCAGGCCAACAACCGCTGGTGTTCCGGTAAAGCCCTCATTGCCAACTACGCCAGCTTCGGCGGTCTTTCCATCTCTCATTACGACGACAAGAGAAATCAGACCTCGATTCGGGAAATACGCAAATTCTAGCTTTCCGCCGCTCTCGTGAAGGACTAGATGGTTTGGCAAGCGGACGTATTCGAGGTGAGGGCGAAGGAAGTTGTACTCGCCATCGGAGATTGATAGAAGTATTTTGTTGCTGACTGGCTTCCCTGCGGCGTTTGTCCGCTCGCCAGACTGCACGGTTTGGAGTTCCTTGCGCGCCACAAGCGAGAAACGAAAAAACCTCCAGGAGCGGGGATGAACTCACCGTCGTGTTGTGCGAAACAGGAACTCTGTTGATTCGCGCTCCTCGGCGGAGTATACAGGGCCAAACGCGACGCTTCTGTAGGGTATCGTACATTGGCCTCACCGCTGCGAGGCGCAAGCATCGAGACACACGAAGCGTGCCCAACGGTCAAGACGATTCCGCTTCATTTCAGTCCAGACCCCGAAAATCAGACGTTCCCACGAATGAAACCTTTTTACGTATGTAGTCTGCCCAACAGAGATCACAATTGGCGTGTGATATTAGTCCAATAGGGGAAAACTAATGGGTCCCCGTGCGGCGGCCAAGAAACTCAGCCAATTTGACCTGCCCCCCAGAAATTAGTCCATTGGAAATGTGACTTCTCCAATTTAGGATGACCCGCTCAAGGGTCGGAGGAGGAGTCGTGCGCAAGAGTCGATTCAGTGAAGAACAGATCATCGCCGTACTGAAGGAGTCGGAATCCGGGGTAGAAACCGGGGAACTGTGCCGTCGGCACGGGATCACGCGGGCGTGTTTTTACAGGTGGAAGAGTAAGTTCGGCGGGATGGAACTGAGCGAGGCGAAGCGCCTGCGGCAACTGGAGGAGGAAAACCGACAGCTGAAACACATTGTGGCCGAACAGGCGGTGGACATCCGGGCGTTGAAGGCGGTAGTCGCAAAAAAGTGGTGAGCCCGCAGACGCGACGAGAAGCAGTGCTGGTGATGCAGGTCGAAGTGGAGCTGAGCCAGCGACGCGCCTGTGGGCTGATGGAACTGTATCGTGGAACGTGTCGGTATCGCCGGCGGAGAGGCGAGGATCAGCGACTGCGAGTGCGGCTGCGCGAGCTGGCCGAAGCGCGGCGCCGGTTCGGCTACCGCCGTTTGCAGGTTCTGCTGCAGCGGGAAGGATGGCAGGTGAATCACAAACGCATCTACCGGCTGTATGTCGAGGAGAAGCTGTCACTGCGGCGCAAGCGTGGGCGGAAGCGCAGCCGGGTGCGCCAACCGCTGCCGGAGGCCGTGGCAGCGAACCAGGTGTGGTCGGTGGACTTCATGACCGATGCGCTCAGCTCGGGGCGGAGGTTTCGTACCTTGAACATCGTGGATGACTACACACGGGAGTGCCTAGCGATCGAGGTCGATACCTCGCTGGGCGGAGTGCGCGTGGTGCGCGTGCTGGAAGAGCTGAAGCAGAGACGCGGACTGCCGCGGCAGATCCGCAGCGACAACGGACCCGAGTTCGTGAGCCGCGCCGTCGATCAATGGGCCTACGAGCAAGGCCTGCAATGGCACACGATCCAACCCGGACGACCGATGGAGAATGGTTACGTGGAGAGTTTCAACGGGCGCTTTCGCGATGAATGCCTGAACGAAAACTGGTTCCGCGATCTGGCCGACGCACGGGAGAAGATCGCGCAATGGAAGCAGGACTACAACGAAGCGCGTCCGCACAGCAGTTTGCAGTATCGTACTCCAGTCGAGTTCGCAGCTCAGGCTGCGGGCTTCTACAGAGATGGACTGGGGCAAGAGGCCTCAAACGCCGGCCCCTTGCCCCAGACCCCCATCCCCGCTACGCCGAAAGGCATGTGGGGCGAACCAAAACCGGAGAAAGTCTCATTATCCCTGGACTAAAAATGGGGGGCAGGTCAAATTCGATACCAGGATATTCCTTTCGACCGTCAACGGCGGTAGAAAGATCGGGACTTTTCCCAAAAGGCACACGATCTTTGCTCAGGGCGACTCCGCCGATGCTGTTTTTTATGTAAAGGAAGGAAAGGTGAAACTCACTGTTGTGTCGAAGATCGGGAAGGAAGCCACAATCGGCATTCTGAACGAGGGCGATTTCTTCGGAGAAGGTTGCCTTAGAGGGCAGCCTATCCGCATGTGCTCCGCAATCGCAATGACTGATTGCTCTGTGATGCGGATCGACAAGAAGTCCATGATGGAAGTGCTTCACCGGGAACACGCGTTTTCCGATATGTTCGTGGCCTATTTGCTGACACGGAACATCCGATACGAAGAGGATTTGGTCGACCAGCTTTTCAATTCCAGCGAGAAAAGACTAGCTCGGATTCTGCTACTGCTGGCTCATTTCGGCAAGGAAGGTAAGCCCGAGACTGTAATCCCCAAGATCAGTCAGGAGATGCTGGCGGAAATGATCGGTACAACTCGCTCGCGGGTTAGTTTTTTCATGAACAGGTTCAGGCAGTTAGGCTTCATCGACTATGACGGCGGGAGTGGGTTTCAAGTCCACAGTTCACTTCTCAACATTGTTCTCCACGACTAGAGCTTAATTCCGAAAATGTGGCTATGCTTTCGTGCAACGAGAGGTGTGAACTAAACCATGTCCT
The DNA here is from genome assembly GCA_963770235.1 of uncultured Acidobacteriaceae bacterium. Taxonomy (GTDB): domain Bacteria; phylum Acidobacteriota; class Terriglobia; order Terriglobales; family Acidobacteriaceae; genus Sulfotelmatobacter. The sequence goes on from CAVYOW010000005.1 coordinate 451,637, forward strand.
TTCCTGCGCAGAAAACTGGTATAGGCTAGGACTTAGGAGGAAGGGGAAATGGAGCCATTCGAGAGTCTATCGAAGAAGGAACCGAAGTCTGACGCCGAACGCATTGCGTTCTTGGCAGTCACGAGAATTTCACATCAACTTCCGATAAGTACCGTCCTATCTGTGCCGGCGAGCCAGCTGACGCCGGAGCGAGTGTACGACTCCCTCTTACGCGAAGCGCGCGCTCTCTGCGACTGGTACCAAGACCATGTCGATAGAAGGGCCTCAAGTGGCTGAAGATTCTTTACCTGCCCGACACCCTCGCTTTTTTCAGGACGGGAAGAGATGACTCTGAGTTTCGGGGAGTTCAACGGGAATTGAGCACCCTTGCCCTCCGTAACGTGATACCAGATTAATCTAAAGAAGTGCCAGAGCGGTCTTGTGCTTCGCCAGAACCGGGCCTTAAACTGAAATCAAGCAAAAGGAGACTTGTCCATTATGAGGGAAATTACAAGTCCAATCCTTCCGCAATGCCAATGCAATGGATGCAGCAGCGAACAGCACCGTTATCCCGGACGATGTGAGTCCTCTGCCAATGAAACGGGCACGGAATTTTGCACGGCTTGCCGTGCGGCCCGCTCCAGAGATGCAAATGCTCGGTCTCAAACCGTATCTTCTGGGTCCGGTTGAGCTGATACAAGGGAACAAAGTATTGCGTGTGTGTCGCCCGGCTGTTACGGGGGCGGCTGGCTACACCAATTAATCATGTCTTGGAACCAGCAGATTAATCATGTGACGACCTTTCGTAAATTCGCGGCTGTTCTGCAAAGCGCTCTGGTTTCGCACGGGTTAATTTTTGGAAGTGTATAAAAGTGAACAGTCTCTTGCTGTAGCGGAACACTATTCTTCTCCGACGAAGTTGCGATCCGGTCCCGATTATTCTCTGTGGGGGGAGAGTCGGGACTTTTATTGTTCTAACACCGTGGTGCGAGCCGCCGCGCGCAGACCGCGCCGAGAGCAGCGCTGTCATGCAGAGACCCGCAAGTAACGGGAAGGCGAAACAAAGCAGGTAGAAAGATTGTCCGCGATCCTCGTCAAGAAAAAGCGAGTTCCGCCAAAGCCACGGGACTTCCCGAGAGGGGCCGCTTAGTTCGGCCGGTCATAGGCGATTGCCCCACAATCGGTCAAAATTGACCATTCCGATGTGAGGCGCTTGTGACACTATCCCTAGGTCTTGAAAAAAGAACTCAGCCCAGAACAGGTGCTGGCGATCCGTTGCCCGACTTGCGGCGCTGCTCCAGGGGAGAAGTGTAAACTTAGTACTGGCCTGCCCCGCACAGAACCGCATCGTGACCGCCGATTGATTGCGGCGGATTAAATTGAGTGGCCAACAGAGCGGGGTAAAGTGGTCGGGTTCTTTCGCGCTCTGCTTCCCTGGTTTCAGGAACTCATTCACTCCCTGACCAGCCCATGAAAAAGTTTTGCTCGTTGGAACGTCTTTTCAGAGGCTTTTCGGTTCGGTTTGACTTTCAACACCAACAGTGAAATCATTGTTTCATCGAGCGGATCGCAGCTTTACCCCGCGGGAGGCTTGATGTTGTTCTCGCCCTTCTTGCGCATTTATCTATCCTTCCTCATAGGCAGTTGCCTTCTGGGCATTTGGAATTCTTGAGAGGGGGTCACTCATGCCACTCGTGGCAGCGTCCCAGAAACTCATCAAGTTTGATACTAAGACATTCCTTTCGACCATCGACGGCGGTAGAAAGATCGCAGGTTTTCCAAGAAAGGAGACGATTTTTGCTCAGGGCGACTCTGGCGATGCCGTTTTCTATATACAGAAGGGAAAGGTAAAACTCACCGTTGTGTCGAAGATCGGGAAGGAAGCCACAATAGGCATCCTGAACGAGGGCGATTTCTTTGGAGAAGGTTGCCTTAGAGGGCAGCCTATCCGCATGTGCTCCGCAACCGCAATGACTGATTGCTCTGTGATGCGGATCGACAAGAAGTCCATGATGGAAGTGCTGCACCAGGAACACGCGTTTTCCGATATGTTCGTGGCCTATTTGCTGACACGGAACATCCGATACGAAGAGGATTTGGTCGACCAGCTTTTCAATTCCAGCGAGAAAAGACTAGCTCGGATTCTGCTACTGCTGGCTCATTTCGGCAAGGAAGGTAAGCCCGAGACTGTAATCCCCAAGATCAGTCAGGAGATGCTGGCGGAAATGATCGGTACAACTCGCTCGCGGGTTAGTTTTTTCATGAACAGGTTCAGGCAGTTAGGCTTCATCGACTATGACGGCGGGAGTGGGTTTCAAGTCCACAGTTCACTTCTCAACATTGTTCTTCACGACTAGACTTTCCTTTTCGGACAACGTAGGAATGCCCTCGCGCAGACATAGCCACCGTCGGTTTCGCCATTTCCTTGATGACTCCGGCAAGTGTCGCCTTGGCGGATTGCTTTCTTGTTTTTCTTTTACCCAACATCCCATGCTTTCACGAGCCCGGGGCGTCTACTGGTCAATTTTGATCAGTGCAAATCAATCTTCTGGCGTGTTATAGCCTTAGGCGTTTTTAGCGAGAGCGGTGTGCTGATGCCTTTTCAAGCGATCTTGCGCGAAGTCGATCTACTCCACAAAGTCAGTACGCGCCTTGAAGTGCTGGCGGAGCAACATCTGCCATTGTCAGAACCACTCATAACCATCGCGGGAACCCTTCGCAATACAGCCACTTTGTTGGAGGTATTGGTCGCTACGAAAGGCCCGAAGCCGATCTAAGAGCAGCAGAAAAACACCCCGGAGCAGGATTTCGTTGATAGCGGAGAGCTCGCTCATGCGTGGCGCAGATAATCAGGCACAGTTCCGCGAGTTTGCACCAGTCTCAAGTATCCGCCCTGAAGAGCCTCAGAATGACTCCTCGGCTAATTTTGGCTTTCGCGAAAAGACTTGATCCGCTCCGATAGCTGTTTCGATTCTTGGATTAGTTTCTGAGTCTCAGCGATCAAACGCACGGTGTTCTTGTTCAATTCCTCCATCTTGTATCGCAACAAGGCAGAATCGTCTTCATGTTGCGACCTGGGGATCGTCTGCGTGCCATTGACCAGCATAGAGCGGCCTCCGATGCGAATCATCGTTTGCACAGGAAACCGACGCCCTGGATGGGGGTCCGGCGGAGAGATGTGTAAGGGACACCTAGAGTCTAGCACTCGGCTCATACTAGTGCGCTATTTATCAAAACTGTCCAATTTTGAGCAGACACCGATAGAAGGCCGTTGTAATCTGCCCGCAGATGTTCGCCCGCATGGCTGCGAAATTCCTTATGGTGAACCTCCAAGTTCGACATCGTGCCGCACGATTGACATCTCCAGCCATCGCGCCGCAGCACCTGTTGGCGCAGAGTCTCGTACGATGCCGGATCCAGTCGTAAAGGCGTGGGCTTTGGACTAATCGAGCTCACGATGCCTCGCTCAGGGTTCCGAGAAATGCCTGCTGCTGCTCCTCAGGCAGAAACCTGAAAAATCTCGTCATTGAAAACAGCAGCATCTCCGGATCTCCGTGGTCCAGGTTCGCCCCGGCCAGAAAGTCCGCACAGATCATTTCCAAACAATAGCCTCGGGATCGGTTGCTTCCGAGCATCAGAGCTGCCGTCTCGATCGCTCTCTCAATGACCGGCATCTGGCTCTGGTACAGTTTGAAGTAGATAATCTCCCACGGTTCCGTTTCCCGCCCCGTCAGTTCTTTTTCGACTTCCTGCTTGAACTGCTCTTTGGGCATTTCCCGTGCCCGGTGCAACCAGGTTGCACAATCGAAGTGCTGCCCGTCCCTCCTGGCCAGCTTGGCTAGCTCCAGCCCCTTCGCCCATCCCACTTCCTTCAACTGTTTTCTCGCCTGCGGCGGCAGGTGTTCGTGAATCGACATCAGGTAATAGGCTTTCCTCCTCGATTCCGGGAAACGCCTCTCCAGAAACTCGTCGAAACACTTCAAATCCTCCAGCCGCCAGTACTGTCCCGCCCGCACCTCACACAGATAACGCCCGAGTTCCACCCACCGGGTGTCCCGCTCCACCTCTTTCCGTTCCTCCCAAGCCAGAATCTCGTCAATCTTGCCCAGCACGAAGAGGGCGCGGCGGCGATTGAACTTCGGGGGCATGGGCGGATTCTTAGTAACTAAGCTCGTCAACCCAATCAAGACTGTCTGCTCCTGGACGCCGCACCAGAGCGGCGTCAACCATCTCCTGCTTTCCTAGACAAAGTCCTACATAGGGGCATGTGCTGCAGGGATTCTGCGGAAAGCGGATGCCAGTGTGCGGCAGGAACTGTGCCGATTCGATTCTTCTGATCGTGTCCCCTACCAAACGACCGAATTCCTGTCGGTGCTCGTCGGTGATGGTAGTACGCAGGTACTGAATCTCGACCAAGCGTTTGCGGACGAACACGACCTGGGCAACTTCCGCGATTCCAGTCATCCACGAGTAACAAACCAGCTGCGGATCCAGAGAGAGCAGTCCTTCAGGCTCTTCGGGGAATCGGCTCGAAGACGTTTTCCACTCCAGCAGGCAGCGCCTGCCGTCGAGTTTGCCGATGGCATCGATATAAGCGACAAAGTCGTTCTTTCCGGCAACCTGGCGGGTGAACTTGATCTGCAGATTCTGTCGAGGCTGGGGGACCCGGATACGATCGTCCTGGCAGAACCGGGTCAATAGCATGATGCCTTGCCGGAGCATGCGATCCCAGGAGTCTCCGTTAGAGTAGTGCAAGCCCTGGTTCTGAGAGGCGGACCATTCGGCGAACAAGGTTGCGCCTGGATCTTCCCGGCGAAAGAAGGCGCCCAGAGCTTGTTCGAAAGCACGGCCGAACAGCATCGCTGCCCGGGTGTCCTTTTCCTTCCAGCCATCGAGATAGCGATGCCTATATCGCCGAGGGCAGGTGAGGTACTGGCTAATCTGGGTGTAGCTGTAGGTCATTCACGCCACCTGTGGGCTGTCCAGATTTGCCGGAGAAAGTTCTTCCCAACGGCCGGCGGGAGCGAAGCCGTCGAGCCGGAGCAGGGAAGCGCTGTTGAAAACGATGTGGCTGATCTTGACGACGCCCTGAAGACCGATAAGCTGAGCTTCGTCGATCTCATCCCGTCCGAGCAGTTCGGTGTCATAGCCAAAGTCGCGCAGGAACCAGTTCAGCTTCCACAGGGCTTTCGGGTTGCAATAGATCCGGCTCGAAAGGATGTGGCCAGAAAAGCGACTGGGCTCAAGAATGACCAGAGTGACTGCGTAATAAGGCTTTTGTGCCTGCCGACGAAACTGGATTCGTTGTACGCGAACCAGGAAGACTCCGTCGGGGATCTGGTCGGCGGCACAGCGATCGGCGGCATGCAAACCGGTGATCTGGCGTCTCATGCGGCGCCTTCCTTCTGGCCGAGATAGCTGTTGAGTTGGCAGAGCAGAGCATTGCGGTCTTTCTCCGCCCAATCGGCCAGATGCGTGACGAAGTTTTCTACTTGTTCGCGGGTGGCATCGCGGAGCGCTTTGACGCTGCAGAATTCGGTAGCGTAAGCCTTGACCAAGTTGGGATCTAGTTGATGCTGGCGAATGATCTGGCAAAGGCGATCACGAACTGTGCTGGGTCCGTGGTTTCCGTTGCCGTTGGACGGTTGCGGCGGGAGTTTCTTCGACTCTCGGGAAGATTGCGCCAGTTCGGGAAACGAACCAACTTCTTCGACGGAGCAGATACCGATGCCGTACGCCTTCCGCAGCGCGCGGTTCACTGCACGAGTCTCCGCTACTCGCATTTCGGCGCCGCGGACAAGAAAAGAGACATTAGAGGGATCGGCGTCACCGTAGGCTACAAACCCTTCATTTCTTCCGGTGCGGAAAACCGTGGCTTTGAAAGTCCAACGGTTATTCGATGGTTCGCAGAAATTGGAAACTATCTCGGTATGCATACCAGAACAGCCACGCCGAGACGACAACCGCAAGAGCCCCGCGTGGGTAACAAACCAGCGGCCGTCCAAGCAGATAAGGTCGCCTCTGCCAACCGAAAGCCCATAAGTAGATGTGAGGCCTTGCAGCGAGGTCAAGAGGTGTGGCGAGAGGCTCCCCCAAATGCGCTCCGCAAGGCGTTTATTTAGTCGAAAAGCCTGGGACATTCGTTTCATATATTTTTCCCCACTGCTTCTGAAATAGTCAACGGGGTCACTACTGTATCGTTATAGTGACGCTACTATTGTAGCGCTACTAAGCGGTAGAGTCAATGCGACCGGTGGCTATTTAGATCGTCTAGGAGGATTGATCTTGCGGGCTTCCCTAAGAGCAGCGGAGGCGATGAATGAACTCAAACTGACGCCCTGAGAGGCTGCGGCGGTGGCGATTTCCTCTTGCTCGCTCGCAATGTAGTAGGAAGTGATCCTTTTCCGGATCGAACTTGTCAATCTCCGGCGGCGCAGAATTTCTTTCTTCCGCATCAGAGCATCTTAACCCCGCTTCACTTTGGGTTTATTAGAAAAAGGAGCTATGGACCAAGATCCGCACAGGGCTAGAGGCGCATTGCGCTCTTAGAGATTGAGCGGGAAGCTAACGAAGTCGTCTTCTCGAGCTTGTCCTTGGCGTGCACGTGAACTCGGAGTTAACCAGGGACAGCTCTCCAGGGACAGCTCTCAAGATACGAGCAGGGGAGCAGCGAAGTCGGAGCAGCGGTTCTCCTCCGCTTAGCGCGCAAGTCGGGAAAGACAATCGAGTGGCTTCTGAGGGGCAGGGATAGGATCTAGCCTGTGCTAACTCCACTGTTATCTGTCGGTTACGGACTCATGCCAAGGAAGTTTCCTGAGACGTCTTTCGCCTACGCCTGCCTCTGAAATCCGATATGGCTGGGCCTTGAAGTCAGTAATCCAGCACTCGTCAGTATCGAGGGTCCGCTATTTCTGCGGCTGAAATTTCCAGGGCGTGGAGCGCAGGCCGATGTGCATCGCCAGAATCCGGCCGTCCGGCAGCCAGGCCATGGAGTGATAGTCGCTCACGTCATCGGAGGCGATGCGGGTGACCCGGCCTGTGGCGGTGTCGAGGACGCCGGGCGCATTGAACCAGGAGTCGCTCTCCCCGAGCGCGTGCAGCAGCCGGCCATCCGCGCTCAGAGCGTTGGGGGACAGGGGAAAAAAGCTCGCCAGGGAAGTAGTCTACGGCCTGATTTCTGCAATGGAGCTCTCCGCGCGGCGAACTTAGCGCGAACTCCGGATCGAAACAGGCACCGAGCCTTTCTTCTTCTGTGTTGTTGAAAGCTGTGGAACAGAAGACTATCGCGTTCTCCGCGATGAGCGTCAGTTCCGAGAAGTTCCGGGGCGCCACACTCAGCCGACCCATTCGACTGATCTCTTCCGTATCTCGATAGTCGCTATGACATGATAGTGACTAACGCAAGCTGATTCTATATAATCGCGCGTCATGCCAACTCAGGAGACGCTCTATAACGTAGCCAATCGAGTGGCCACGATTACTTTGAACCGGCCGGACAAACTCAACGCCTGGACGGCGCTGATGGAAAGCGAAGTGCGTTCGCACATGGAGAACGCCGAGCAGGACGACGAGGTCCGCGTGATCGTATTGACAGGCGCTGGGCGGGGCTTTTGCGCAGGTGCTGACATGTCGCTGCTGAGCGCGGTGGCGGATCGCGGCTTGGATTACCGGGACTTGGATGACCGGGGCCGCGAGCAGGTTTTGCGCGACGGCGCCAACCGCCGTGAAGGCGCGGCCCCGGATTTTCAGACGAAATACTCGTATTTCCCGGCGATCGGGAAGCCGGTGATTGCCGCCATCAACGGGCCGGTGGTTGGCCTTGGTTTGGTTATCACTCTCTATTGCGATCTGCGGCTGGCCTCGGACGCAAGCCGCTTCAGCACCACATTCGCGCGGCGCGGGCTGATTGCCGAGTATGGAATGGCCTGGATGTTGCCGCGGATGATTGGAACTGCGAACGCTCTCGACCTGCTGTTTTCTGCCCGGACCATCGATTCCGCGGAAGCACTGCGGATGGGATTGGTGAATCGAGTTTTTCCCCAGGAAGCCTTCCTCGCCAAAGTGCAGGAATATGCCCATGACCTGGCTTCCAGTGTGAGTCCGCGCTCGTTGCGCATCATCAAGCGCCAGGTATACGAGGCCATGTCGCAACCGCTCGCGGAAGCTTTCGACATTTCCGTGCGCGAGATGATGGCGTGTTTCCGCACAGAGGATTTCAAAGAGGGTGTCGCGCACTTTGTGGAGAAGCGCCCCGCTGCTTTCACTGGTAAATAGGAGACAGGCGGCAGACATGAATTTCTCGTTCAGCAGCAAAGTGAAGGACCTGCAACGGCGCTTGCAGGTTTTCATGGATGAGCACATTTATCCGAATGAGCAGCGCTTCTATGACGAGATTGAGCGCAACCGCTGGTCGCCGACACGCGTAATTGAGGAGCTCAAGCCAAAAGCCCGCACGGCTGGTCTGTGGAACCTGTTCTTGCCGGATGAACCAAATGGGGCGGGGTTAACGAATCTCGAGTATGCGCCGCTGTGCGAAATTATGGGGCGCAGCGTGATCGCTCCCGAGGTGTTCAATTGCTCGGCGCCGGACACTGGCAACATGGAAGTACTCGCCCGTTACGGCACGCCCGAACAGAACGAACGCTGGTTGAAGCCCCTGCTTGCAGGTGAGATTCGGTCGTGCTTCGCGATGACTGAACCTGCGGTGGCGTCATCGGATGCAACCAACATCCAGGCGAGTATTGTTCGCCAGGGTGACGAGTATGTCATTAATGGCCGCAAGTGGTGGTCCTCTGGAGCAGGCGATCCGCGCTGCAAGGTCGCGATCTTTATGGGCCGAACTGACGCAGACCGAACTGACACAGAAAAGACAGATCGCTCGGCCGCGCTCCATAAACAGCAGTCGATGGTGCTGGTGCCGATGGATAGCGCCGGGCTCAAGATTGAGCGCATGCTGACGGTGTTTGGCTATGACCATGCGCCGCACGGGCACGGCGAGATCACTTTTGAAAATGTTCGCGTGCCCGTCTCGAACATGTTACTCGGTGAAGGACGAGGCTTCGAAATTGCCCAAGGGCGGCTGGGTCCGGGGCGCATTCACCACTGCATGCGCTGCATCGGCGTGGCCGAACGGGCCCTTGAAACCATGTGTAAGCGAGTGCAGGCGCGGGTGGCCTTTGGTAAGCCGCTGGCCGAGCAAGGCACCCTACGGGCCGACGTTGCGCGATCCCGCATGGAGATCGAGCAGGCACGTCTTCTGACTTTGAAAGCGGCCTACATGATGGACACGGTCGGAAACAAAGAAGCACGCGCCGAGATCGCGATGATCAAGGTCGTAGCGCCGAATGCCTGTCTGCGAGTGTTGGACCGCGCGATTCAGGCTCACGGAGGTGCGGGCGTCTCCCAGGATACCTTTCTGGCCGACGCCTGGGCGAATGTGCGCACACTGCGTTTGGCCGATGGTCCGGACGAAGTGCACACCGAAGCTATCGCGAAGCTGGAACTCAGGAAGTGGGGTGTTCCGCAGGCCTTGGGTGACAAGAAATGACCCTTCGACAACTCCGCGATTCCTTAACCAGCGTGCCGTTCAATACCGTGCTCGGGATGCGACTCCACCGAGTGCACCGCGGCGGCATTGCGATCGACTGCACGCTTCGCAACGACTTGCGAAACAACGCTGGGGTAGCCCACGGTGGTATGGCTGCAGCCATGGCTGACGCAGCTGTGGGCGGTGCACATCCAGCGCCACTTCGGTGGGGGGCGTCGGATCACCACCGTGGAGTTGAAGATCAACTACTTTCTACCCAGTGACGGAAGGCTCTCGCGTGAATCTTTTCGACAGAGATAAGAGATGCGGCAAAATCGAGAGGAGACACCAGTGCCGCTTGTCCTGGAAACACCCCATTCCTTAAGAGATTTGGTAGGTCGCGAACTCACCCTGACGGACTGGTTCCCCATCGCCCAGGAACGAATTGAGCAGTTTGCTGAAGTTACCGAGGATCGCCAGTGGATCCACGTGGACCGCGAACGTGCCGAGCGTGAGTCTCCCTATGGGACCACAATTGCTCACGGGTTCTTGACCTTGTCGCTGCTGAGCCGGTTTATGAAGGAGGCAATTCAGATCCGAGGCGGTGTCCGCATGAGCGTCAATTACGGCTTGAATCGAGTTCGATTTCCTTCTGCTGTCCGCGCCGACTCTAAGATTCGGGTTCTCTTCACTCTTCAATCGCTAAAAGACGTGCCTGATGCGCTGGAAGCAGTCTTTGATGCGAGAGTGGAAGTCCAGGGTAGCGACAAGCCGTGCTGCGTAGCTGAGTGGGTAGTTCGCTACTATCATTAAGGTAGCGGTCCGTTCTAAGCAGTGCGCGGAATCCTCTTAGCGGTGGGTGCACAGCCCCGGGGCGGCGAGGTGCGGCACCGCATTGAAGGTAAATAACCGTAGCTGCTCTTTTCGCAAACGCAGGATTGTGTAGGATGCGTTATACACTGCCCCGGCGAGCCGCATGATCCGCTCATCGGAAATCTCCAGTGACAGGCCAGTCCAAATCGCAAGCGGCGTGGCCGACGTAACCACGAGAATGCTCCTTGCCGCGCGTCGAGCATCTTCAACCGGCAGGCCGCAACGCGCTCACGAAACTGGTCCCACGTTTCGCCGCCATAGGGATAACGACCGGAGAGCCATGCCTCCACCACTTTTGTATCGCAAGGCATCCATTTGCGATGAATTCGTGCCCCGTGCGCGCCTTGGCTAACGCGAACCTGCTCGCGCATTTCGTCGTATTCGTGCAGAAATTCCGGATCTTCGGCAGCCAAGAGCGGAGCAATCTCGCGATACACTCGCCCGAGATCGAATTCATCCCATCCAGAATCGACGCGAACTGTGGGGAAGCCAACCCCCGCGTCGGCATAGACCGCACGGATCTGCTCGGCGGTTTGCTGCTGCCGCGTCAGTGCTCCTGCATAGGCGGAGGCAAATCGGATTCCCTGTGAAATGAAGTGCTCGCCCAACAGCCGTGCCTGACGCTCTCCCAACTCGGAAAGCGAATCGTAAGCGTCGCGCGTGCCCGCCTGCCCATGGCGCACGAGATAGACGGTGCTCAAGTGGATTTCCCCGCGAGCGAGTCCGCCAATTCCACCAATCCCTTCACGCGGTCTCCGAAGTTCTGAAATCGTGTGTCTTGCGTCTGGCCACGCCGGAAGCGGTAGTAAATCTGCTGCAGAATCACTGCCAGCTTGAAGATGCCAAGTACTTCGTAGTAACCGATCTGCGAGAGGTCGCGTCCGGTTCCCTCCGCATAACGCTGAACGAACTGATCTCGCGTGTACCAACCGGGCTGCGATGTGAGCGAGGGCACTCCGCGAGCGCGCAGTTGCGGCGCCTCAACCCAAGCCCAGTAACACAACGTCAAGCCCAGATCGGCCAATGGATCGCCAACCGTCGCCATCTCCCAATCGAGCACCGCCTCGATGCGCTCGGCAGAGTCTTCGCTGAGCATAACGTTATCCAACTTGTAATCGTTATGCACCAGGGTCGGCGCGGGAGAAGACGGTCGGTGATCGATGAGCCATCGAATCACGCAATCCATCTTCGGCATGTCATCCGTTGTGGCCCGTTTCCAACGATCTGCCCAACCCTGCACTTGGCGTTCAAGAAATCCTTCCGGCTTACCGAGGGCAATCAAACCGGTCCGGGAAATATCGATGGCGTGCAGGCGTATTAGGCAATCGACAAATCCCTTGCTGGCTCGCTCCGCATAATTCGGCATCTTCGCCAGTTGTGGCGGAATTTCATCCCGCAATATAAGCCCGTGCCGCCGCTCCATAAGGAAGAACACAGACCCCAGCACCGCTGTATCCTCGCACAAGTGAAAGACGTTTGGAGCTTCTCGAAAATGCGGATGCACCATCTGAAGCACTCGAAACTCACGCCCCATGTCGTGAGCTTTCGGGGCGACTGGCCCCAGAGGGCCGCGCCTCAGGACGTACTCGAGCCCATCAATCTGCAGCAGATATGTAAGGTTCGAGTGCCCGCTCGGAAACTGTTCGAGCGTGATACCTCGTTCAGCGCCTGCGATTCGTCCGCGCAGCCAGTCGGCAAGCGAAGGTAGATTCAGTTCTTCCCCTGGGCGAACGGGGCCAGTATCGAGATGCAATCGAGATAAGCCTTTCCGACGGAAAGTGTCTCCCACGAGACGTCAACTCAACCAGAATGTGCGGCATTCCAAACGCGCACCCGCTCGAGACTGGCAACGAACGGTTTCAAAGCTCCATAGAGGAGTACCGCAGCGAGCGCACATGCGACAGATGTCACGATCACCAGCGAGTATCGCACGGCGTCGTCGCTTCGAAATGCGTATTGCGTTAATGCTCCCACAGCGGTAGGTCCGATTCCGAGCCCGATGAGGTTGATGGAAAACAAATACACAGCCGAGGCCTGTCCGCGCATGGTGGCCGGCATCATCTGCTGAATCGCGGCGGGGGCGATGCCGAACGGAGCGGCCGCCAGTGCGCATCCGGGAACCAGCCAAATCGTGGCCCAAGTCGCGGAGGGCGCCAGGTACAAAAGACAGTTGACGGGCAGCCAGACTAATCCGATCAGCACACCTACGAACAAGGTCGCGTTGCCTCGGCCGCGTTTGCGCAAGTAATCAGCGAACCGTCCAGCACTGACGATTCCAATGCAGCCAAAGACCGCGACGCAGGAACCGTAAATTACGCCCGTGGTTCCAATGCTCCAGTGAAAGTGTCGCCGATAGAATTCCGGCACCCAAGCGGCGCTGGCGTATGAAGAGAGCGCGAGTAGCCCAAAACCAATATTGTGGAGCAAGAACGTCCGCCGGTTTTCGAAGATGTATGAGAATACCTGCCTCATCGGAACAGTCGACCGTCGGCTAGCTCCGCGGTGTACGGCAGGTTCGTTCACTGTGAAGAGTAGCGGTGCTACTGCAATGCCGGGAAGGCCAACCAGGAGAAAGATGATCTGCCAGGGATGCACGGCTCCGAGCAGGGGAATCGTCCACATGGCCTGAGTCGATGCGTAGGCAACAACCAGTCCGCCCAGCAAGTAAGCCATGCCAGAGCCAACGTAGATGCCCATCGAGTAGACGCTAAGGGCCGTAGCCAGCCGCTCGCGAGGAAAATAATCGGTGATCAGCGAATAGGCAGCCGGGGAAAGCGCTGCTTCTCCCACGCCGACGCCCATGCGCAGCAAAAGCATTGTTTCGAACGTTTGCGCCAGTCCGCAACTGGCTGTGAACCCGCTCCACAGTACCAGGCCGGCCGCGATGATCAGCCTGCGGCTGTAAATGTCGGCCAGCCTGCCGAGAGGGATTCCGAAGAATGTATAAAACAGTGCGAAGCTGAATCCGATCAGCAAACTCATCTTAGCGTCGCCGATGTGTAAGTCGCGACGAAGCGGGCCGACCAGCAGACTGAAGATCTGGCGGTCGATGAACGAGAATGCGTACAGAAGTGTTAGGACTCCGACGACGTACCACGCGTACCGCAATGAATGCGCGGTAGAGTCAGCGGTGGTCTGAGCAGCGGCGGTTGTGGCTTCGGTTGACGTGGTAGCGGGCATCTTTTTGTAATTTCGTTTGCTTCAGATGATTGACGGGATCACCAGTTCCGGCTGTCCGCGCGGTTAGAGCAATAATCCTGCAGACGGACGCGCGAAACCTCCGGTAAGGCACCGCGCGCCCGCCTATTGCTCGCTGTTAAAAAGTGTCCCAAAACGTTGAGCACTGGTGACTACTGTCAAAGTTGGACTCGACCACTGGCGCCGGTGGTATCAACGATTGGAACTCGTCGGTTGACGCACTGTAGGGAGACCAGAGCGGTTCATCGGAGGAATTGGGGTCTCCCTTCTTCGCGAACTGCGTCCAGTAGCTGACCATCGCATCGGAGAGTTGCGATTTGTTGGCTTGAAAGTGTCACCGGCAGTCCGAACACATCGATGCCCGGGAACAGGTATGGAAGCTCAGAGCTATGATAGGCACCCAACGGAAAGGTTAACAATCCGCCAAACGCAGATTGCGCCGGGGGAGCGTTCTCATCGTTGAACTCATAGGTATAGGTCGGCACAAATTTCGCCAGTGACTGATCCGCAATGCGCGCCGCACAGCTAAAGACTCCGTCCGTACCCGAGGCCCCCAATGCCTGACCGCCGGTCGGGTAACTGGCAAATGGGTACAAAGCAAGGACGGGCGGCGCCAGGGCCGGTCCCCACAAAGTAGTAACAGCAGTATCGTACTCCGCCGAAGTCAGTATTGGATTTCCTACGAGGTCGTAGTCCAGAGCTACGAACAATCTATATTCATCGTGATTAGTGCCCGAGATCACCGGCACTTGATTGAATTCGCCGCTGGCAAATGCTGCGCCCATCGTCTGTGTAAGGAGCGTTCCATCGACGAACGGATACAGAGGAAAAGGCTCTGCTGCGACCATGGTCGCGGCGGGCACGGCACGCAGACAGGAAGCTGTCTGGTTCGTGCATCCGACACTATCGGCAATGGCGGCGCCGGACGGCACGGCTGTGGTACCCTGCGTTTCCCCCACCACCAGCGTAACAATGTTCGAAAAGTAGTTTTGGAATTCCGCATAGGATCCGCTTTCCGATATCGCTCCACGGAACATGCCGGCTGCAAGGGGGGATGCGAGCTGGGCATAGACGCTTTGTCCGCCTGCCGACTCGCCGAATATTGTTACTCGATCCGGATCGCCGCCAAAACTCGCGATGTTCCTGCGAACCCACCCGAGCGCGAATTGCTGATCCATCAACCCATAGTTGCCGTTGAGATGCCCTTCGGCATCTATCGCAGACTGGGCAAAGAATCCCAAGAAACCCAGGCGGTAATTAATGGTGACAACAATCACGTCTTTTTTTACGAGTAGCTCGGGATTGTAAGGGGTGCTGCTCCCGTTAATGAGTCCTCCTCCATGAATCCAAAACATCACAGGCAGGCCGTGCCGATCGCGATCACGATCACGCCATCCATCATCCGATTTCACCTGCGGGGTGAAGACATTCAGGAAAAGGCAATTCTCGCCGCCAATCCCTCCAGGTTGCGTGCACGCACTACCGAATTGAGTCGCTTGGAGGACAAATCCGGGAAAGAATCCGTAGCGCTTCGGCGGCCTCCAGCGCAGCGCTCCCACCGGCGGAGCCGCGTACGGGATGCCGAGAAATTCGTTTCCGCCATCCGTCGTTGAGCCAATCACGAGTCCACTTTCGGTGAAAGCAATCGGGCGGTGGGATGAGTTGTCGGCAGATGCGGTCGCTACCGAGATCAGCGTGAAGACGCAGATAGCCGCCGCTCCAAACAGCAGTCTGGAAGTAAACCCACAGTGATCGAGTCGCTTGTTCGCCTTTTCGCTGTTTTTCATCTCTGATTCCTCCATCAGAAGTAGGATTCGGCAAATTAATGAACCGCTTCGAACAGACCGGCAGCACCTTGCCCGCCGCCGATGCACATGGTCACGATGCCGTAGCGCGCTTTCCGGCGCGCCATTTCATTGGCGAGCGTTCCGACCATGCGCGAACCGGTCATGCCAAACGGATGACCGATGGAGATGGACCCGCCATTAACATTCAACTTTTCCGGATCTATTCCCAGGCGGTCGCGGCAGTAGATCACCTGCACTGCAAAAGCCTCGTTCAGTTCCCAGAGGCCGATATCATCCATCTCCAGGCCGGTGCGCTTGAGCAGCTTGGGCACCGCGAAGACGGGACCGATACCCATTTCGTCCGGATCACAACCCGCAACTTGAAATCCGCGAAACACCAGCTTGTACGGCACACCCAGCTGATCAGCGCGCTGGCGGGACATCAACAGAGTGGCCGAAGCGCCGTCGGAAAGTTGCGAGGAGTTGCCGGCCGTCACGGTGCCCTCGCCGCTGTGCGGATCAAAGTGAGGCTTCAGCGCGAGCAGGCCTTCCAGCGTGGTGTCGGGCCGATTGCACTCGTCGTGGTCGCAGCAGACCTCCCGCGTCCCAACCTTCTCGCCAGTTTTCTTATCGAGGAGCGCCATCGTGACCTTCATGGGCGCGATCTCGCCCTCGAAAAAACCTTCTCGCTGAGCGCGAGCAGTGCGCTGCTGGCTCAGCAGTGCGTACTCGTCCTGCACCTCCCGGCTCACCTTGTAGCGCTTGGCGACGATTTCCGCGGTGTCACCCATGCCCATGTACAACCCGGGCAATCGTTTCTGCAGTTCCGGGTGAGGATTGCCGGCAGCCGGCGTCATGCTGATACTCTCGACGCCGCCGCCAATCGCCGCCTCCACGCCCTCGCTGATGATCTGGTGCGAGGCCACAGCAATCGCCTGCAATCCCGACGAGCAAAACCGGTTTATGGTCGTGCCCGCGACCGAAGTGGGAAGGCCGGCCAGCATGGCGGAAGTGCGGGCGATGTTGTGACTCTGCGGACCGTGTGGTTGTGCACATCCCAACACAACGTCGTCTATTTCGGCCGCGTCAAGCTGCGGCACCTTGCGCAGGACGTCCTTGATGCAATGTGCTGCCAGATCTTCGGGGCGGGTTATGTTGAACGAACCGCGGAACGATTTCGCCAGCCCGGTCCGTGAGCTGGCAACCACTACCGCTTCTCGCATATCTTCTCCCGCGCAGACAATCAAACGCCACGAGCGAAAATCCGCAACGCGTATCGTATCCGTGGCGATCGAGTTGCTAAGCTCGCAGTCGTGCTCTTATTCTTACGCCATCACGGCCTGTTCCCGGTTCAGTTCGGCGAAGGTCTTGCCTTCCTCGGCCAAACGCTTCAACACAGGGGCAGGTTCCCAGAGTTCGCCGTGCTGTTGATGAAATTCTGAGATGCGGCGGTAGACCTTATCCAGTCCCACGGTATCCGCATACCACATCGGACCGCCGCGATAGGCCGGGAATCCGTAGCCGTTTAGATAAATGATGTCGATGTCGACGGCGCGCCATACGATGCCTTCCTCAAGAATGCGGGCGCCCTCATTCACCAGGGCATAGATACAGCGGTCTACGATCTCTTCGGATGAAAGCTTGCGTTGCGCGATGCCGGCTTCGCGGGCCCACCTGCGCACCATCTCGTTGACTTCAGGATCGAGAATCGGACGCCGGTTCTCGTCGTACTTGTACCAGCCCGCAGCGGTTTTCTGGCCGTAGCGCCCAAGTTCGCAGAGGCGGTCCTCCGCGAACGGCTGACGCACTCCAGGCTTTTCAAGGTGCCGGTACTCTTTACGGATACGCCAGCCCACGTCAAGGCCTGCCAGATCGCCAGTAGCCATGGGCCCCATCGCCATGCCGAAGTCGAACAGCGCCTTGTCCACGGCTTCGATACTGGCGCCTTCCTCCACCAGGAACTGCGCTTCACGGCGATAGGGGCCGAACATGCGGTTTCCCACAAAGCCCCGGCAGTTGCCGACGAGCACCCCGACTTTTCCCAGTTTCTTAGAGAGTTGCATGCAGGTCGCGATCACTTCTTTGCTGCTCGACTTGCCGCGCACGATCTCGAGCAGGCGCATAATATTCGCCGGGCTGAAAAAATGCGTGCCAATGACGGCACCGGGCCGCGAAGTGGCTGAGGCTATCTCGTCTATGTCGAGCGTTGATGTGTTACTCGCCAGGATCGCGCCTGGCCGGCACACGCGATCCAACTGGCCGAAGACTTCTTTCTTGAGCGCCATGCCCTCGAACACGGCCTCGACGACCATATCGACCTTGCCGAAATCGTCGTAGCTGAGCGTCGGCTTGATGAGTTGCAGGCGTTCATCCACGAATTGCTGCGTAAGCCGGCCGCGTTTAACCGAACTCTGATAGTTCTTCTGGATGGTGGCCAGTCCGCGATCAAGCGCCGGCTGGTCAGCCTCTTTGAGCAACACGGGAAACCCGGCATTAGCAAAGACCATCGCGATTCCGCCGCCCATCGTTCCGGCACCGACCACCGCCACCGAGTTCACTGGGAGATCACGGTCTCTTTTGGTATGTCCGGGATCTTGGCTACTTCGCGCTCGCCGAAGAACGCATGAATGAGGGCCTTGGATTGATCCGAGAAAAGGCACTCGTCGAACAGTTTTCGTTCCAGCTGGCATCCTTCTTCAAAAGAGAGCCTGGTGGCGGCTTCAACCGCATCGATGGCCGCAAGCGGTGCCATCATGCCACGCTGTTTGGTGTGAGCCTTTTCGCGCGCGGCAGCGAAGACCGATGCGTTCTGCTCGGGAACGCCGAGTTTATCTTTTTCGTTCCGCTCGCGAGTTTTGCGCAGTGGTTTCGCAGCGATGTCGCGCGAGAAAGCTATGGCGCCCGGCAACAGATCGCCTTCGATCAGATGATCGACGAGACCGAGTTTCAGCGCCTCCTGAGCGGTAATCGGATTGCCTTCTGCGCACATCTCGACGGCCTTGGCGACGCCCACCAGCCGAGGCAGCCGCTGGGTGCCACCTGCGCCGGGAATAATGCCTAGCTTCACTTCGGGCTGACCCAGCTGTGCATTCGGAGCCGCCACACGATAGTGGCCGGCCATCGCCAGTTCCAGACCGCCGCCAAAGGCAGAGCCATGGATGGCCACCACCACTGGTTTTCGCACATCTTCTATCTGAAGCAGGAGCGGAAGCAGGCCCGCGCCTCGCTGGGTCTTGCCGGACGTGATCTTGCCGAATTCTTTTATGTCCGCGCCGGCGATGAACGTACGGCCGCCACCAATCAGCACCACAGCCTTGACGCCATCGTCATGGCCCACCTGCGCAATAGTTTGTGCAATCGCCTTCGCGACCCCAGGGCTCAAAGCGTTCACTGGCGGGTTATTGATGGTGATAATTGCGACATCTTTATCTCTGGTAAGTTGAACTAGATCGTCCATGGCACTGAACTCTCTCTCCAGCATCTTCAAAGGTTCACTTGCGCGCCGTAAATTCGTGCGCGTTGTGTTCCTGTTCGCTCCAATACTTTTTGCGCAATCCTTTTTTCAGAATTTTCCCGGTAGCAGTCTTGGGCAAGCTCTCCAGGAACTCGATCGACCGCGGGCACTTGAAGTGCGCAATACGAGAGCGGCAGAATTCGAGCAGTTCCGCTTCCGTTGGGTTTGATCCGGGTTTCGCTACAACCAGCCCCTTGGGCACTTCGCCCCATTTTTCGTCTGGGACTGGAATGACGGCAGCCTCGTAAACCGCGGGATGCGCCAGGAGCGCCTTCTCCACTTCGAGCGATGAAATGTTCTCACCGCCGCTGACAATAATGTCTTTCTTGCGATCAGCGATGAGGATGCGTCCATCCTCGCTGATGGTGGCCATGTCTCCGGTATGAAACCAGCCACCGCGCATCGCTTCCGCTGTGGCCGCCGGCTGTTGCCAGTAGCCCTGCATCACACCGTCGGAACGAGCGACAATCTCCCCCATGGTTTTTCCGTCGCGGGCAACATCGTTGTCCTCGAAGTCCACGACCCGAAGCTCCACGCCCGGAATCGCGTACCCGGTCATCGCCCGTGCCACGTAAAGCTCTCCACCATCGAATTGCTCTCCCGGCTTCAGTTTGGCGGTGGAGAGAACCGGCGCAGTTTCCGTTAGGCCGTATCCGGCAAAACACGCGCAGCCAAGCTTTTCCTCGGTCTCGCGCACCAAGGTTGGAGAAGAAGCCGCTCCTCCGATCGAAATCCACTCCAGACTGCTCAAGTCGTATTTTTGCCGGTCTGGCGAATTCACCAATGCCGTTGCCATGATCGGCACAAGGCTCAGCGAGTCGACGCGCTCGCGCTGGATCAACTGGAAGACTTCCGCGCAGGTAAAGCGCTGAAGCATGACATGTTTCCCGCCCACGAAGGTGACTGAATGGGCAGTACCCCAACCGTTGGCATGGAACAGTGGAATGGTATGCAGATTTACGCTATCCGGCTTGGTCATGAACGTCACAATAACCGAGAGAGCGTGGAGATAAACATTTCGGTGGGTCAGCATCACTCCCTTGGGATCGGCGCTGGTGCCGCTGGTATAGAACAGTTCAGCCAAGGAGTTTTCGTCGAAGTCCATCACATCCGCCCGGTAAGGCGTCGCCGCCGCCAGAATGTCTTCATAATTTCTTGGCGAGAGCCAGGCTCCCTGCGGTGCAGCGTCAAGCATGAAGAAAGTCTGCACAGTTGAAACACTTTGCCGAAAAGAATCCACGACCTCAGCGAACTCTTTTTCCAGGAAGAGCACTTTCACCCCGGCGTCATTCAGAATGTAGGCCAGTTCCCGAGGAGCGAGCCGGAAGTTCAACGGGAGCAACACCGCGCCGGCTTCCAGTACGCCGTAATACGCTTCGAGAAGCCGATGGCAATTCAGGCTGAGAAATGCAACCCGGTCGCCCGCTTTCACCCCCGCTTCGCGCAGAGCACCGGCGAGACGGCTGGCACGTTCACCGAACTGCGCGTAAGTGAAACGACGGTCTCCACAAACCACGGCGGTCTTGCCGGGGAACTGCTGTTCGGCATAACGCAGGAATCGTACGGGAGTAAGCGGAATATTCATGGCCTTATCTCGCCGCTTACCAGGCTGACTGACCTCCATCCACCACCAGCACGTGACCGGTGACATAGTTCGAGGCGGCAGAAGCGAGAAACACAGCAGCTCCTTTCAAGTCATGTTCATTGCCAAAACGCCGCAACGGAATGTGGGAGAGAAAAAGCTCCTCATGGTGCTCCAGGACGCGGTTCGACATGTGTGTGGGAAACCAGCCAGGAGCAATTGCATTTACCTGAATGTTGTGACTTGCCCATTTGCAGGCCAAGTCTTTGGTAAAACTGATGACTCCACCCTTGCTGGCGTGATAGCCAATGGCTGGAAGTTCCGCCGGAGCCCCACCCAGTCCAGCCACTGACGCAATATTAATGATTTTTCCCGCGCTGTTCTTGACGCGCCGTTCTCACCCCTGCCTTGGCGGATCATGACTTTGCCGACCGCCTGGGCGCACAGAAAAGTTCCGGTCAGGTTCGTCTCGATGACCTTGTTCCAATCCTCGAGCCGCATCTCCTCGACGGGAGCGCCCCAGGATATTCCCGCGTTATTGATGAGTACATCGATTCGCCCGAACTGGGAGAGGGTCGCTTCCACCATCTCCTGAATACTGTCCGGGTTCTTGACATCGCAGCCAAGGGCAATGGCTTTGACGCCGAGTTGCTGCAATTCTTCGGCGGCCTGATGGCAGCGTTCCTTCTTGCGAGCGCACAACACCAGGTCGGCGCCCATTTCCGCCAGACCCTCCGCCATTTGGCGGCCCAGTCCGATTGACCCTCCGGTGACGATTGCAACGCGTCCGGTTAGATCGAAAAGCTGCTTCACATTCACCGTGGAATCCCGCGTGGTGCTGGCGGCCTCCTTTAACATGAAACCTTCTCCTTCTCCGACCCGGCATCGCTTCCCGCACTTCCGGCCTGCTCGTTAAGAAATTGCAGAATAGCGTGGTGTGAAACTTCCGTCTGGTCAGTTAAGAAGAGATGGCTGGCATGCGGAATCATCACGAGCTTCGCACCTGGAATACGTTCTGCGATTAATTTGGCATTGCCCGGCGGCACCAGCCGGTCGGACTCCCCATGGATCACCAGGGT